>CAVVLV010000001.1:0-1478529 GCA_963749235.1 uncultured Thermoplasmata archaeon
CCATCAACCGCCCTCCCGGCGCGCCCCGGGTTTCCGCCCGGTCAGTTTCGCACGGGCGAGCTTGTGGCCTTCCCAGAGGTAGAGCAGGACCGCCACGATCGTGGTCGCGGCGTAGGCCGCCCTTCCCGCCGTCGAGGCGCCGAACCAGGCGAGGTCTTCGACAATCCCCTGGAGCGAGGAAAAGGACGGGTCGGGAGGCGGGGTCTGGATGCCGAAGACCGTGCTCCACCAAGCCCCCACAAGGGTGGACGAGCTGAGGACGGCACCGTCGATGATCCCGGCCGCGCCGAGAACTGACGAGCCCAAGAGGACGGAGGAGTTCAGGGCGAGAAGCGCCTGGCCTCCCTCGATGGCACCGACCTCCGCGTCCGTCAGGGACAGCTGGAGGTCGAACCGGCCCGCCCCCCAGGAGAGGACCGACCAGTTGACGAACGGGACCGGGATGGCATTGACGTAGACGACCTCAAGGTCCTGCCACGCTGCTTGCGTCTCCGAGCGGTTCGCGATTGGGCCGGCGGGCTCGGCGAGGACGAAGACCGGGACGTTGAAGACTGACCCCGCCTCGGTGGGCGTCCCGGGGTCGAGACGGAAGGTACTGGACCGCGGAGCTGCCCGAGGACGAGGAGGGGACCGCTCCCCGGGCCCCGGGAAGGACCAGCAGGAGGCTGGTCAGGACCGCTAGGAGGACGAATGCCGCGGCGGACCCCCGACCATCGTTATACCCCCGCCACCATCGCCGCCCAGACCGCGACGCCGACCACGACCGCGACCACCCCCACGAGCACCCACATCCCGACGGGGTCGCGCTGGATCGACGGCGCGTGGCCGTGCCCGAGCGACCGCAGGTCCGTCGACTGGCTCCAGGCCTCGACCCCGAGCACCTTCGCCGAGTCGAGCTCGGTGCGGAGCGAGCGGGACTGTTCCTGCAGGTTCGCAATCGTGTCCGACTGGAACCTCGCGATCTCCTCGGTGAATCCTCGGACGGTCGCCGGGTCGAGTCGAAAGGTCCGCGACAGGTAGGTCGATGCCGGGGTCTTCTCCGAGTTGACGAGGTAGACGGCCTCGCTGTGGGTGTCCTGCAAGTCCTCGACGACCGGCTGGATCTCGAGGTCGAGAACGAGCGTTCTCCGTGCCATCAGGACGTAGGTCACGAGAACGACCGACGGGAGCGCGATCAGCTGTCCGAAGGAGAGGGAAAGCTGCTGGATCTGTGCCGCGTTGACGGCGAGCTCGGGTCCCGCGTTGACGAAGGAGACCATCGCGTAGAGGAAGATCGCGTCGATGATCGCCATCGCCGCCATCATGGCGAACTGGAGGCGCCGGCTCCCCTTCTCGGTCCGAGTGAACGGGACCATCGGAGCCTCGTGGACCAGGTCCTGGTCGATGGTGACCAGGATCCGCTCGTCGGTCTTCGAGGCGTTCTTGAGACCGTAGATTCGCAGGACGTGGGGCTCGTGGGCGCGCCCCGCGGCCCGGCGGACCTCGCGCACGACAGCGGTAGCGCTGGCCAGCGCAGCGCGCTCCTCTTCCGGGGTCAGCGGTTCCGTGCGCTGGACCTCCGACACCAGTTCGGTGGCGATCCGCTCGTCGGTCCAGCCCTTCTTGATGAGTCGTAGAACGAACCGGTTCCGGGGGTCGCGCAGCGCGGGGCTGAACTCCCATTCGTGGACCGGTCGGGTCTCCTGGACCCAGAGCGGGCCGTGATACCACCAGCGGTCGGAGCCACTCGAGTAGTGGATCTCCGCGGGCACCTCGTGGACCCGGCCGAGGCGGACGGCCTCGCGTTCGACGGGGTCGGAATCGAAGAGCCCCATCTTCCTACCTCTCCCGTCCCCCGGGCCGCCGCCGATGGAGCGACAGGCCGACGACCACGACCGCGACGACCGCCACGGCCACTCCGATCACGATGAGCGTGAGGTCCGCCCCGTTCCCCGAGCTTCCTCCGCCTCCCTGGCCGTTCCCGGCCGCGCTGCCGGTCAGGAAGCTGAGAGCGGCCGAGAGTGGCGAAGGCGCTCCATCGGAGAACCAGCCGCGGACCCGGAACGTGTAGGAGGCACCGCAGGTGAGTCCCGTGACCACCACCGAAGTGGCGGCGCCGTTGGTGCTGATCGTCTGGACGAGCGTGCCCGAGGCTCCGTAGAGGTAGACAGTGTCGTTGACGATCGACAGGCCGTAGGGAGGGGCCGGGTTCGTCCAGCTCAACTGGGCGTCGGTGCAGGGAAGCCCCGTCTGGTTCTCCTGGGGGTTCGAGGGCGGGAGCGCCACTCCAGCCACCGTCCAGGTGTCGTTGAGGGCGTAGAGACCGCCCATGAAGGGCTGGGGGTCGCAACTGCCCGTGCCGGTCGTCCCGCCGCCGAAGAGCAGGAAGGAGGTGGCGTTCAGCGAGCCCGCGGAAGCCGCGTAACGGGGGCAGAACGTCCCGCTCCCTGCCGAGAGTGCCAGCGACTCCGGGACCCACTGGCCGTTGAAGAGCCAGGTGTCGTTGAGGACTCCCGCCGTCGGGTCGGTGGGGGAGGCATCGCCGCCCATCAGGACGGCTCCGAAGGCCGTGGTCGAGAACGTCGCCCACTCGCGCCCGGGCGGAGTCACCGTCAGGCTCGACGTGAGGTTGCTCCAGCTGACGGAGCCCGTCCACGCGTAGGTGTAGGAGAGCACCGGGCTCGGACGGCTCGTGCAGCCCGCTGTGCTGCCGCCGAACCAGACGACCTTCTGGGAGACCGGGTCGTAGGCGACGGTGGCGTTGAAGGCACAGGGCGGGCCTCCGTAGCTCGACGTCGGATAGCTCCCCGCCCAACCACCGTTGCCCGACCAGTACCAGAACTCCGCCCCGGCGCCTCCCAGCGCGGGCCCGTAGAGGAGCATCTCCTGGGTCGGCGGATCCCAGGCCATCTCGCAGCTGGTCATCGCCCAGCCGGTGACCTCGCCGCTCCGGTTGGTCCACGTCCCCCCGGGAAGCGGACTCGACCCCGGCGTGTAGGTGAACGTCCAGCCGTTGCCGCTGGCCTTGTCCTGACCCGCGACGGCGAGGAAGTAGTGCTCGGCGGGGTCCCACGCCATGCAGCCGCCGGAGACCTCGAGGTCGTAGCCCAGCGTTCCCGGAGTCGTACCGAGCGCGCTGGCCGCCGTGAGATTGAGCCACCCGCGAGACGATAGGTAGGCCCACATCGTGGGGAAGTCGTAGACGGGCTGGGCGGTCGGCTGCGTGAGCACGCTGTTGGCGAGGATCACGACCTCTCCGCTCGAGTTGTTCGCCGCGGACGTCCACACCGGAACCCCGGTGGCCGATCCCGTCACGTTGTACATCGTCACGGGCGGTGCGGCGTAGCCGGCACCGACGGGACAGTACGGCACCACGAATCCAAGGAATCCCGGGTGGGCGTCGCTCGCGCAGTATTCGGAAGCCGTCCAGGACACCGCGGAAGGGATCGAGGCCGGGGTCACGACGCCGCGGGAGGACCCGGCGGCCTCCGGGGCCGACGGACCCAGCAGTACCAGCGCCAAGACCACCAGAACGGTGACAAGGACGAGCGCGAGGGCGGGCTTCACGAGCCGACCTCCCGCGAATCCGACGACCTCCGGGAGACGCCGAAGAGCGTGACGAGAACTCCCGCCATGAACAGCAGGACGTCGAAGACGAGCTCGAAGGGGAAGGTCAGGATGTTCAGGATCGGGTGGTGGACGGCGAACCACCACTGGAAGGCGAGGATCGCTACCACGAAGGTCCAGTACCCCAGGACCAGCGCCGCTCCCGAGTCCGCGATCGCCTTCCGATCGCCTTTCAGGGACCGGGAGGAGCGGGGAGGCGGCCGGATCGACCTCCCGGTTCCCCGGCCCGCCACGAAGGCGCCGCCGACGCCGACCGCGAGGAACAGGGCGTCCCCGATCAGCTCCGCCGGGACGATCACCACGTCCGCGGGGAGGAGCACGACGTCCAGGACGAGCTCGACGACCAGGATCAGGAAGAACAGGCCGAGGATACCGCCCCATCCTCCACCTCGTGCGTGCTTCCCCTGGCGGCTCGACTGGGCCATCTCCGAACACCGACCCTCCGGGCGCCCTCACGCCCGGTGGGCGTGTCGGCTGCGGTGTCGCCCGCGCTCTCCGCCCCGCTGCCGAGAGCCGTGCTTCTTCGACCGGCGGTGCAGGAAGAAGACGATCGCGAAGACCAGGACGAATGCCACGACGCCGATCACGACGTATTCGAGGATCTGGGCGACCTGCGAGGAGAACCCCGAGAACCAGCTGAACGGATTCAGCGCTCCGCCGATCGTCTTGATGGCGTTCATGATGTCGGCGCCGGCAGTCCCGAAGGCGTTCTCGACCCAGCTCAGGGCGCCCGAAGCCCCATTCACGATGGTGCTCCCGACCGTGTCGAGCGCGCCGGCCACGGCGCCCGCGGCGTTCCCGGCGAGGCTGAGGAGGCTCTTCCCGCCGTTCAGGATAGCACTGCCGACGTCTCCCGCGACGTTCTTGGCGGTCGTGAAGGCGCTCGACAGGACGGCCGCGGAGGTGCTGACGACCTTCCCGACCGTGTTGCCGACGACGTTGAGCCCGCTCTGGATCTCTCCAGGAAGGCTGCCGATGGCGGACCCCGCCGCGGCGCCGACGTGGTAGATCGTGTTCGAGATCGAATTGACGCCCGAGAGGATGGCGCCCGCCGCTCCGCTCGCCGCCGAGCCGATCCCGCTCGTGATGCCGCTGAGCGTGTGGCTGAGGGTCCCCTGGACTGCGCCTCCGATGTTCGCGATCGTTCCGCCGAAGAACGGCATCACCTGGTCGACGGCCTTCGAGACGTCGGTCGAGACGCCGCTGAGGTCGCTACCGAGGGTTCCCGAGACCGGCTTGATGACGTCGTTGGAGACCGTGTTCGTGACGCCACCAACGGCGTTGTTCACGGTGCTCGCGGCGGAACCGACGAAGGTCGAGACGGCGGAGGCGGCGCCGCTGAGCGCCGAGCCGAGACAGACGATGAAACAGCCACCGACGCCGAACTCGGGCTCGCCATTCGCGGCCCATCCGAGGAACGCGGCCTGCCCGGGAACGAAGATCGCCCCGGACGCGCCGACTCCCGAGCCGGTCGGGAATCCCGCCGCCTCGGCGCTCGCATACCACTGGTGGTCGACCGGGTCGAAGACTCCACCGACGTTGTTGGTCTGACCGGCATAGACCGTCCCTGTGGAGAGGTCCATGAACTCACCGATGTCGGCTCCGGCGTCGATGGCTCCGGTGGTCCGGTTGACCAGTGCGAGGTTGTTCGACTGGAGGAACCCGGGAATGGCGCTCGCGAGGTAGTCGTGGATCGTGCTCGCGGCCTGGGTCGAGAACTGCGTCCATACGGCGATGTTCGAGACGAGCATACCCGGGATCTCGATGTCGGCCGCCGGGACCCCGGTGTTCGCCGAGATGTAGTTCGTCAGGAACGAGTGGATCTGGCTCTGGATCGTCTGGGGAGTCCAGGTCGTCGCGTACGCCGTGGAGGAGACTGCATCCGTCTGGTCCTCGGGAGTGGCGCGGAACGTGGCGAGGGTGTGGGGGGCGTCGGCCTCGCTCGCCGTAGTCGTCGAGTTCAGGATCGCCGTCGAGTTGATCAGCGAGCTCGTCTCGCTCGCCGGCGAGGAGGAGTTCACCACGCTCGGGAAGTCGGAGAGGGACCCCGTGAGGCTCGAGTAGCTGTTCTGGGAGTTCGGCGGGTTGAGCCAATGAGTGGTCACGGCCGCCGGGTCGAAGGGGGCGGCGTCGGGGATCGACACCGAACCCGCGACCATCGGGATCGCGGCGGTCGAGGCTCCCGGGGCGTTCGCGTAGGTGTTGTGGTCGACGAAGAACGCGGAGTCGAGGATCATCGCCGAGTCGACGCTCGACGCGGCCGCGGTGAGCGTGTCGCCGAGGTAGCCGATCTTCGTCAGGTTCTGGTCGAGGACCGGGTGCATCGCGGGGGTCGAGCCGATCACGGCTCCGTTGGTCGTGTTGACGATGCTGACGACCGTCTGGAGGGGTTGGGCGTAGACGTAGACCTCGAAGAACTGGAGCGGAGGCGCCCCGACGTTCGACGGGAAGGTGTATGTGGTGACGGTCTGGAAGCCGCCGGGCTTCTCCTCCCAGTCGTAGGCGAGGAAGGTGTAGTTGCCCGCGGAGTAGAAGGCCTGGACCCAGACCTCGTTCTGGGCGGACCCGGCGGCGGCGTTCGTGACGTTGCCGGAGGTCGGGACCTGCCCGGTCGGCTGGGCCTCGGAGAGGACGAGCTGCCAGGTGGTCCCGGTGCCGTTGAGCGCGACGCGCTGGTCGAGGAAGGCGTAGCTGACGTTCGCCCCGAGGGAGGAAGCGAGAGGCCAGCTGGCGAGCGCCGTGGTGCCGGTCGAGGTCGTGTTGACCTGGGCGATCCCGTAGTGGGTCCCGTAGCTGCTGGTGTTGTCGAGCCAGGCTCCGTTACTCGTCAGGGAGGCGTTGAGGAAACCGGTCGTGTTCCACTGGGTCGGCTGGTCGAGGTAGCTGACCCTCGCGAAGGTGATGTTCAGCTGTTGGGAGAGCGGATTCGACCCGAGGGAGAGGTTGATCGCCGACCACTCCTCCTGAACGACTCTGGTGCCTCCCGTCAGGAGGACGACCGAGGTCGCGAGGATCGCGGCGACCACGAGGAGAGCGACTGGCGCGGCCCACCAACGGTCCCTGGCGACCCGGGGCGTCTTCCAGCCTCGGAGCTTGAACGTTCGGCTCTCGGTCGCGCTTCCGGTCTCGCCTTTCCCTTTCATGGTACGGGGGCGAGGTCGGGCGGCGCCGCGGGTGAGGCATCACCGCCCGCCTCACCCGAGGGTGATCATCTACGTCGAGGTATATCACACGTTCGCGTACGAAAGTAACGGTCGTTGCTTATTGCCGCTCCGCCCCTGGATGGGCGCGTGGACGGCGGGCTCGAATGGAGCCGGATCCGCCGCGTGGCCGGGAGACCGGACCGACAGGAGTCCACGGGAACACCGTTTCACGAACTCACCGGGTGCTTCATGTGCGTGGCCGCGAACACTCCGGGTCCCAGGTGGTGTTTGGCATGAATCGGTTCGATAGGGAGTATTGGGACGGCGCGAGAGAGATGGCCTTGATGTTCTTCGACTCGATGAAGTCGAGGAAAGACGTCCCAGACGACCTCAAGAAACTCGCCGAGACGGCCCTCCGGGAGACGGGCGAACGGAAGAACCGAGACTTCCGAGAGGCGATTGGAGTCGTTCACGCCACGGCTTCGAGGGACCCCTCTTCGAAGCAGGGGGCTTGAATCAACCGTGGGCTCGAGGCAGTTCGAGCCCGAGTGATCCCGGTGGCAGCCTCCCGAGGCGTGCCCCGCTGGCGTGGGCAAGAAAGTGCCCTTGCGGCGGAAACCGCCACGACCCCGGTCAAGCATCTCGTCCGGCCACAACCCAGCTTTGGCAATACCATACTTTGCAAGAGGTCCGAGGCCCGGCAGGGGAAGCCGTTCGTCCAAAGGCACCCCTTGAGCTCGCTCCCCGTTCGGAGAGAATCCGCTCGGAATATCCGCCCAACCAAGGCTGCTAGTGCCCGACGGAGCGCGCCGGCACGACCAAACGGGACAAGATCAGATGGGGTCGTCCGTAGAAGGGCCCGGACTCTTCGCGTTAATCGAGTCGAGTATCTTATGGTGCGTTGCGCCGGCGGCCTGCCGAAGGAAATCCAACGACGCCTCCATTTCGGCAAGGCTACAGCGTTCACCCAGGACCGCGAACTCGAATGGCACCTTGCCAACCGCGCGAAGGGGCTGTTGGTCGCCGAGAATTACAGGAAACTCCCTGGGTGACACGTAGAAATCACCCCTGAGGCCCCCCGGCTTCGCCCAACGAATGAGCCGCTCCTCGATGTGGATGAGCGCGTTGCGCTGAGGCCCGCCTTCTATTCGAAAGCCTTCAGGCAGCGCGAGTTCGGCACGGATGGTGTTTCGCTGTGCGGGCGTCGTGCCCTGGAGTCCCTTCGGCCGGGGGGCCACCTTGCCGGTGAGCAGCGAATTCGCAATTGCGGCGCACGTCAGGAAGGCCTGAATCTCGCGAAAGACCGCGGACTCGTACTGGCGACGCTTCCAAACATTTCGGGCCGGGGGAATCTTTACAGCGAACATTTCGTCCAGGTTCGCCTTCGCCGACTCGAGGTGAGCTTGTGCCCAGGTGCACTGCAATTCCATCTCCCCGAGCACCGATAGCATCACGAGAGTATCCGCGTCCAGGTCGTCCGCCATGCCAAACCAACCGCCGGCCCCCACTTGAGGAAAGGGGACCCGTTTGCACGGCAAGAAGGTTCACTCGATCTTCAAGACCTTCAGAACCTCGTCACCGTAGTGATTGATTACCTTCACAGCCACCTTCCCGCTGGCAGGCTTCTCGAAGGGTCGACTGACCGTCGCGTTGATTGCCCTCCACCCGGATTCATCGATTTCCGCACGCAGTAGACGTCTCAACTTTTCGTAGGGTTCGTCCGCACCGCAGAAGTAGGCGTGACGGACGAAGAAGCTCTCGCCATTGTAGTCGGTGTCGATGAACCAACACGCGATATCGTCTACCGTGTGACTCCTAATCTCGCCCGTGGTGGGGTCGTACACATCAACGCCAAGTACCTCGACCACGACAGCCCCCTTCTCCGAGCGAACATTTAGATCAGGCTCCCCGAAAACGGTGAACAGGTTCCCTGCCCCGGTCTTTTTCAGGAGTTCGTCACCCATCGATAGGTCCGGGTTCATGCGGGCGACTAGAACCGTCAGTCGACCGTACTTCAGGGCCTCCTCAGCGACATACGGGTCGAACGCAAAGCCACAGATAATGAGCAGATCGAATCCTCGACCTTCGACTGCTTCCTTGGCAGCTTCTCGTATCAGGTCCGGGCCGACGGTGCCATATTCCGGGCCAATACATACAGCTACGCGCTTCCTCCGTCCCGTCTCCGAGTACTCGCCCTCGGCGTTGAGGTAGTGACCGGGGTAGACCTCGAGACGCTCGAAGACTAGGCGTTCGGCCCTCACCGTATTTTGGACGCCAGCCTTTCGGAGGTATTCGAGAATCAATTCGACGAATTGCGTTCCTCGTCCGATGTCGATGGACTCGGACTTCGATGGACGTGGCAAATCTCCGCTCGCAGCGATGACCCGATGCGGCGATAGTGTTTCGACAGTAAAAGGTCCGCTCACTCTCACCCTTTTCGAGTCCTCGAATGGGCTGTCCACGAGGGTTTCTTGGTCTGCAGATTGGGCAATGATTGAGTTGATTTCCTTGCGCCCCATCCCCTCCTTCAAGTCTGAATTGTTAGCGATTGACTTCAGAGTGATGTGAGGAATCCGCTCGTAAACGAACCCTTTGCTGACGTCACCGCCGGTCTGAGTCAGACTGCTGACGTTTGCATGAATCTCAGCCTGCTTGGCGACGCCATCGGGGGAGTCGGCCAACAGGAAGTACGGGTAGGTTGTCGACATCATCCGCGTTCTTGCAATTGTCAGCGCGACTCGACTCGTGTCTATAGTAATCCAGCGACGGCCCCAGAGTTCCGCGGAGTAGGCTGTCGTTCCGCTCCCGCATGTGGGGTCCAAGACCAGATCCCCGGGGTCGGTGGAGAGCAGTATGCAACGCTCAACAATCTTTGGGTTCGTCTCTACGACATACTGCTTCTTCCTGCCTCCGAAGGTCGTGGTGGTAAGGTCATCCCAGATGTTGTCAATCGGGAAGGCCGCAAAATCATTCAGGAATTTTACATAGTTTAGCGACTCGCCGGTCACCTCGATCCGGCCAATGTCGATCAATCGGCGCATTCCTGCGAGGTGTGTGCTCCAGTGGCGGCCCTTGGCTGGGAAGAAGTCGTGGTCACCAATCCTAACCGGAAACACCGTGTCGCCTCCACTCCCTCTCGAAGTGGGTAGGGTGTATCTGAAAAGACGCGCCCCTGGGGACAGATGTTCCGGGTCCTTCTTCTCCTCGTCGTTCAGGGGGCGCCGAGTCCCATCGGCCAGCTCCACAAACCGGAACTGCTGGAGGTTCGCCCCTCGACCTCCAACCTCCTTCTTGATGAAGAGACGTCGGGACTTGAGTGATCCCTTGTCCCGGGCGTACCAAAGGACGAAGTCACATGTGTTGTCGATGAAGTCCTGATCTTGCCCGCTCGTCTTTCGCACGACAATGTTGCTAACAAAACACTCCGAGCCGAATACTTCATCGAGAAGAGCTCGTACCAAGTGGAAGTTCTCTTCCCCAATCTGAACGAATATGCTGCCACTCTCCGTTAGGAGGCTATGGGCAGCTTGTAGACGGTCCCGCAGATAGGTCAGGTACGAGTGAATCCCAAATTCCCAGGTATCACGATATGCCCGAATCTGCTCCGGCTGTCGGCTGACATCTTCTACCCGTCCGTCCTTGACATTCGGCTTTCGAGTGCTCACCTGCCAGTTCGAGTCGAACCGGATTCCGTAGGGCGGGTCGAAGTAGATCATCTGGACTCGCCCCTTCAGTCCCTCCTTCTCAGCGAGCGAACTCATCACCAGGAGGGAATCGCCCAGAATGACTCGGTTTGTCCAATGTTGGTCGTGATGATAGAAGTCAACGAGCTGGTCGAATTTGATTCCATTGAATTCAGCGAACAGGGTTGTCTGCCGCGGCCGACCCCTCTGAGTGACTGCCCTGAGATCTTCAATCAAGGCTTGTGGGGACACTTTCTCCTGGATGTAGATCGGGACGACCGGAACCTCAAAGGGACTGGAGTCGGCTTCGTCCTTGCCCTTCCAGAGAAGTTGTGGGTCTAGGCTCGGGTCTCTCGGGTAGAGGAGCTTCCCAGGTGCCATCTCATCCTCTCGGACGAAGCCCCGCAACTCCCGGGTGGGAATGTTCTTCCTCTTGTCCGAACGATGAACAATGGCATCGATCGGTCTTGCCGTAGAGTCCTTCACCCTACGCACCATTGGACAATCTCCGTTGAGGGCGAACCCCGTTGCTCCTTAGAAACGACCGTATGGTTCGCTTTGAATCATATGGGTCTGTGATCTCAAGAAAGGCCCATTCACCGAACGTTCCGAGGTTGTTTACGGCAGGAACCCAAAGATCACGTGTGGTGGAAACCTTGACCTCCTTGTCATCGAGCTTTCTCCCTGTGACCTCCAAGATTAGATTCAAAGGCGCCGCCCCAGGCCTTCGGACTCTCGCGATGAAGTCCGGATAGTATCCCCGGCCTTCACCATTGTAACGTGTACGGGACTCGGAAGCCTAGGTTTTGGTTCTTGACGTATGCCTCGACTTCATCCAGATTCTCTAACGTGTGGGCGAGACGCTGCTCCCAAGAATCTGTATCGGCGACTACGTAGTTCAGGTGGCACCGATCCGCCTGGGTCGAGTAAACACGCCGAGTCGTATCAAACTCCACGTCCCGCGTGGAACCGGTCGAATCGTACGGTTGCGGTACCGCTATGAGAGACTTCTGACCAATCGTTGACGCCACGATCGACTGGTAAATCCTGTCGGCTGCCGCCTGACAAAATTCGACCATCAGGAGCCACTGAGGGAATGTTTCATCCTTCATCTCCAGACATTCCTGCATCCACCTCCTCGCTATTCCGAGCAATTGGGGGAATAGCCAAGTCTTCGGGTTTCCATCCTCGTCGTGGAAGTACTGCTCTAGTGTTCGACGCGCCACTACAAACGCGACCTGTTGCTCACGAAACTCCTTCAACATCCCTAGATCATGAACGCTCGATTCCCCAACTATTGGGTCGAGCTCCACGCGAGACGGCAAATCAGCTGTTGACAGCGTGTAGTGCGATGCCAAGCTGAACTTTGCGCGCAGTTCCTCGGTTGGAAACTCGTAGCGGTAACCAAGGATTCTTGGATATGATATCTCGCAACCGGCACGCTCTTCGAGAGCTTTTACGTGGGTTGGAGTGATGTCGGGCCGTGCGTTCGGAACCGAGCCTGAGCACGGGATGAATGAAAATGGAACGCCGTACACCTCCGCATACTCGGGGTCGAACCGACCTCCATCGTTGAGGGAATAGCTTCGGCGACGTAGACCGCGTCCGATTACCTGCTCACACAGGAGTTGAGTCCCAAAAGCGCGGACACCCAGGATGTGCGTGACAGTGTTTGCGTCCCAACCTTCCGTAAGCATAGATACGCTCACCACGCACTTGACATTCTCCCCCAGCTTGCCGGGCTTGCCAACGGTATTCATCACTTCCCGCAGTATGTCGGCGTCGGTCAGCGCCTCCACATCTCTACCTGGAAATCGGATTCGGTAGTCTGCCTTGAACTCATCAATCGCGGAAGCAACGATCTTCTTGAACTCAGAACTGAGAGGTTCCCCGCTTTCAAGTTGAGCGCTATCGATGAGAATGGTGTTAGGGCGGGCGTTCCACTTCCCGCCCGCTTCGTTGCTGAAGAGTTCAAGCTTCCCCGGTACGACAACGGTTTTGCCGTCCTTTAGCGTCCGTTCCCACCCCGCGATGTGGTCGTATACCAGTTTTGAAACATTCGTGTTGTTGCACACGACGATGAATACGGGCGGCGTCGCGCCTCTTGCTTTCGCTGCTTCATCAGTCGACCATGTGCGGTAGTACTTCTGGTAGTGACCGTAAAGACTGTCCAATGCCCCCTCGAGCTCCTTCGGCGGATGAGGTTCTCCAACGATTCTCGCCGTCCCCTTGCCTCGCCTTGGCAGACTCCCCTTGATTCGCGGCCAGAGGTCCCGGTACGTGGGCATAGACCCGCGCATCTGGTCATCGACTACTGGGACGCGAGGAATTTTGACTACACCAGACTCGATTGCATCGATCAGCGAGAAGTCTGATACCACCCATGGAAAGAGCGTACCCTCCGGCCATCCAGAGCCTTTCAGGTAGAATGGAGTCGCAGAAAGGTCGTAAACCACTCGTGTCCCAACCTTCTCACGGACGGCGTCGAGTCCCGAGCTCCAGACACGGGCCTCCTTCTCCCGGGACTCGACTTCCTTCCGTTCGTCCGCCTCCACATTTTCCGAGTCGCCCTCCACTCTTCGGTGATAGCAGTGGTGCGCCTCGTCGTTGATTACCACAATGTTCCGCCTTCCGCCGAGTTCGCGGCAGACCCGGTTGACTACCTGAGCCGGTGTCTCTGTAAACGCACTCGCGGAGCCATGAGCAAGGATTGATTTTGTGAGCCGGGCCGCGTTATCAGTCTCTCTCGGAATGAACGAATGGAAGTTCGTGACAACAATGTTGGACCTCTGGATGATATCTCTCTCGTTCGGGGGGACGAGATCCCACTCGGCGTAGTAGTTGTCCGGGTCGCTCGGGAGGAGGACTCTGAGTCGATCGCGGATTGTGATGCCGGGGGAGATGACCAGGAACGAGTCCGAGAAGCGTGAGTCCTTTGGGTTGGCCCGCTTGTTGAGAGTTTGCCACGCAATGAGCATGGCCATTACGACAGTCTTGCCACTTCCCGTGGCCATCTTGAAGGCCTGTCGGAAGAGACCCGGATTTGCGCTGTCGCTCTCGCGTCGAAGAGCGTCCGCGATCCATGTCACTCCCCGCCTGGGAGCGACCTCGGTGATGAAGATCGCAGTCTCGATAGCCTCAAGCTGGCAGAAAAACAGCCGACGCTCTCGACCCTCGTCCTGCCAGTACTCGAGCAATCGCCGAGTTGTCGGCGTCACCTCGGATCGGCTGCCGGCCTTCCAGTCACTCAGCCACTTATGTACCTCGGAACGAATCTGATTAATCCGTTCGTTCTCCTTCACCCGGTCTTGGGTCCATCCCGCGTCCAGGCTAAGTTGAGTGCCGCCTCCCCTCTTTCTCGGTTGGGCAATGGGAACGAAATAGGAACTGGGCCTTCTGCCAATAACCTCTTCATTTGTGATTCCGTCGTCTGTAAACTTCCAGTGCCTTGACGGGGCCTCGTAAGGAGAATTCAGGATGGGATTCTCAATTACGACTTGGCGCCTCACCATGAGCGGTCAGGTCCTGTCGAGCTTGCGATTTGCGACGTTGTCCAGCTCCCACCATTCTATCTTGGCCCCCTTGCCCTTTCGTCCCTTGGGAAGCCAACGAATTCCTGCTTTCCCTACCATGAGCTTCCCAACCATGCTCTCCTTTCCCTTTTTTGTCTCGTCCTCGGTCGCAATGTAAAGTTGAATTCCCTTCGAGCCCAATTTGACCCAGGCGGTATCGCCGAGCGTAACGTAGGCGTATTTGGTCGCCATCGCCTCCGGATGCGAACCGGGATAAGTAACCCCACGGCCCACCGGGTTCAATGACCTCGAGAAGCTTTCCTGGGGGGGGCTCACTCAACTCCGAGAGTGGTCCGAAGACGCCATTGAACCGCACCGATCTGCCTAAGCGGGGCACCCGACCACAACTTCCGGCCATCAGCGACCGAAACGGACGGGGGGTCCCGTTTCAGGCCGGTACGTGCTGGACCATCGTTCGATTCTCTGGTCGCTCGATGTTTCGAGCTCCGACGGCTGGAACGGACGAGGACTACGATGAGACAGTCCTGAGTAAGGGTGACTGAGTGCCGGACCCGGACCCGTTGCGTCGGTTTCACCTCGAGACGGACGCGAGCTTGAATCCCCACGTGCGGAAGGTGGTCGAGGGTGTCTCCCTCAAGCGGGCGGGGGGCGGGTTCGTCCTCCGGTCCCCCTCCATGAAGGTCGTCGGGAAGTACACTGTCTCTCTCGGATTCCTCTCGTCGCCAACGCTCGCCGAGGCACTGGTCCTCCTCCGGGGAATGCGGGTGGCACGGCAGCGACACGGGGTCAAGGTCCTTCGAGCCCGGACCGATTGCTCCGCCCTGGTCGGGCTCGTCAACGGGCGAGGGAAGGCCCA
Source organism: uncultured Thermoplasmata archaeon (assembly GCA_963749235.1). Classification (GTDB taxonomy): domain Archaea; phylum Thermoplasmatota; class Thermoplasmata; order Lutacidiplasmatales; family UBA184; genus Lutacidiplasma. The sequence goes on from CAVVLV010000001.1 coordinate 14,822, forward strand.
CGACCCCGCCCTCCGCACGGTGATCGAGCAGATCTGCGGCCGAGCGGGACCAGCTCGAGGGGTTCGAGGTCAAGTGGTCCCGATCTTCTCACGCCCCCGAGCGAGAGGCCGGGGTCCCGACCGCTGACGCCCTCGCCCGGAAGAGCCGCGGGCCTCAGCAGCCGGTGATGTGTTCAGGACTCGTCTTAATCGACTATTGGCCCTTGTTAGAGGGCCCAAACTAAGCTGTGAGCCCAACAGGTCTCGTAACGACTGACTTTCGCGCCCTACAGCGGGATCCGCCCGGAGATGATATTGGATGTAGGTGGGAAGCCGGTCACCGAGATGGTCTTCCCGACGACGAACCCCAGAAGTGAGGGATATACCACGCCCATCGACACTTTCCCTCGTAAGGACCTCGCTATCGCGGACGGTCTCTGTGCGCAGGTGGTCCTAATGGATGCTCTTTCTTCCAGCGGTCGATCTTCTCCAGCACCGCCTCGCGGACGAAGTCCCCGATTCGGTTGAAGTGGTCGTCCCCGTCGATGACCCGCACGAGGTCCTCGTAGTAGCCCCGCTCGATCCGACCGGCGACGGAGACCTTCGGGAGTATCTTCTTCCTGGGCTTCGGTAACGGCGACGTCACAGATGTAACGTGAAAGCAGTAAGGCACTTATAGATTGTGCGCATTCGTATCTTTCGTTACGTATGCGCGCGAAAGGGTTCGGAGAGATGTCAGCCTCGGTCGACCGCCGGATCGTCGGTCGCGTTCGGCCGGGACCCTCGCGAGGGATCATCCGTCTACAGCCCGAGACATGGAGTCTCCTGGCGGCCCTCCGTCGTCCATTGCTAGACTCTGAGGGGAACCTCGTCGGGTTCGAGTCGTTCGACCGGCTCGTGCGGCGGATCCTGGCTGAACGAAGGGATTCACATTCGCCGGGTTCGCAGCTGCGGGAGGGGAGTCGGTGAGCGCGGTGGCCTTGGCCCTCGCCTCGGACCTCGACTCGCCACCGTGGGCCTGCGAGGCGTCCTACGGTGAGGCCGACTCCTGTCCGTCCTGCGGCCACCCCGAATCGGCTCACAAGATCCTCCTGACCCCAACGATCTCCTTCGTCATATGCCACGAGCCGACGGAGTCGGGGGAGTGCTTCCGGGTTCGTCACGCCGAGGGCGTCCCGTTCGGCGCTTGCAGGAGGGACCCGGCATGAGCGGAGGAGACGACGGTCCAACCGGCCCTTCGGAAGCTGAGGTTGGCTGGTCGGTCTACCGCGGGCACGGGCACTATCTATGCGCCGGGTGTGGCCGCCCGGTACCCGAGTCGTCGACCGAACCGGTCTACGTTCTCGATGAGCGGAGTGGATTCAGAGCAAGGAGGGTGGAGCCCGACTGCTTCAAACGCGCGCGGGAGGAGGCATGGCCATCGCCGATTCCGACCGACCATCTGAGGGCGGCCTCGCCCTTGCCTGCGAAGGAGACGCCGATCCGACACGCCCCCACGATCGGCACCCGCTCCCGTGGGCAGACCACCGAGGACAAGGTCGCGATCCTTCGCTCGGCGGGACGGTTTCCCTCTGATGCGACGGCTGAGGAGATCGCGTTCGGGCTTGAAGTGGCTCGACTGATCGGGCTCGATCCGTGGCTCGGCCAGGTGAAGTTCCTCCGGTTCGACCCTGCGGACAAGATCCACCCCTTCGTCGGAATCGATGGAATGCGGGCGGTCGCCGAGCGGAGCGGCCAGTACGACGGTCGGGAGATCGACGTCGAGCTCGCGAAGGGGCCCGACGGTCGAGAGAAACCCGTCAAGGCCATTTGCCGAGTACACCGGAAGGACTGGAGCCGTCCGCTGGTGGAGGAGGTCTGGTTCGAGGAAGCGGTCCGGAAGCGCAAGGACGGCCAACCCACGAGGCCGTGGGTCGAGATGCCTATCACGATGCTCCGGAAGGCAGCGGAGGAGCGAGCGCTCCGGGCCGCCTTCCCGCTCCAGCTCTCCGGGGTCTACGGAGAGCAGGAAGCTCCGACGGAGTGGAAAGGGTGAGCGCTGCCATTCGATCTCCTACCGAACCGCGTTCGATCGGGCAGCCCGGTGTCCTGACCGGGGTCCACGACGAATGCAATCCCGATGACGAGGCCGTGATCGCGGCGCCGGACGAACGGGATGCTGATCGCCAGAGAGTCCCTCGACGACCTCGTGGATCTGCGTCCCTTGAAGGGAGTGGCCCGGCACCTCCCGTCCGGAGACCCGGTCCGCCTACTCATCGAGGGGGAACCGGACCGTCTCCCCCGTGCGGTACTGGCGGCGAAGGCGGACTCGTGGGTCCTGCTCCTGCTTCGGGCGGGTTGAGGAGGATCCGGTCTTGACCGACGTTTCCCGCGAAGGTCCAACCCGCGTCCAGATACCCGGGCAACTCGTCGACGCGGACGAGGGCCTGCTTCTTGGGGGTCGGGGCAACACGCTTCTGGGTAAGCGCCCGGACCTGCTCGAGGTTCGACAGGTCGACCCCTTCCAGCTCCTTCTCGGAGTAGCCAAGGGATCCCAAGAGCACCCGCGCGACCTCGCGGCGCACGTCACCCTCCGAGGCGACTTCTCCTGTGAGGATCGGCTCGCACCGTCGGTATGCCTCCCGCATCTCCTCGACGAGGTCCCCCGGCAGGCGGTTCTTGTTGAGCGAGTACCGGGCCGTGATGTCGCCCGTGTGGCCGCCCCAGTGAACCACGAACCGATGCACGACCTTCCCCTGGCCCTCGGCGACGCCGAGACGGGTCTCGAAGAAGACCCGCAGGACGTACGGCCGGTCCTTCATGTCGAGCGACCGGAACGCGGCCCGCACCGCCCCGCTGACGTTCATCGTCCGCAGGAAGGGTCTCCGCCCCCGTCCCGGACTCACGAGGTCGCTCGCCCGCGTCAGCTTCTCCCCTTGCGCGATCCGGAGCTTGAGGTAGTCCTCGATCGCCTTGCATGTGGGGAGCGGGGCGAAGGTGAGGTAGGTGTGCCGGGCCTTGGAGAGCGACTCGCGGACGACCACCAGAGCCGGGACCTTCCGGAACTTGGGCTCGCTGCCCGAGAGGTCGAGTTCGGGGAAATCCCCGAGAGTGAAACCGTCGTCGCCGAGGTAGTTGCCGACGACCTCGGGACGGACGCCGCTGTAGGCCATGAGGGCGCAGGTCACCCGGTCCCGCAGGGGAGCCTTGGCCAGAGACGGTCCGCACCTGCCCGGGCGACGGAGCGATCTCGTCGACCAACGTGGGAGTGGATTCCCGCCCCTTGATGTTCACGCCGGTCACGGCGAGGCGTCCGTTGTGCTTGCGCCACGAGTTGACGGCTTTGACGGTGCTGTGGATGTAGGAGCCGGCGTGCTTGGCCCTCGACTCGACCTCGACGAAGTCCATGACGAGGTCGCGGAGCGGCTTGTCGCCCATGCGCGCCAAAGCCTCGGGAGTGACCTTCATGAGGCGAGAGAAGGCTGCGAGGCGCCGGACGTAGACGTCGGCCGTGGCGCGGCTTCCTTGGGCTACGTTCCGGTGCCAGCGGCGTCGGTCGTCGGACTCAGCGAGGAAGGGTACGAGGCGGGGGGTACGGTTCGGTCCCATGAGGGAGGTAAGGGAGCATGGGTTCTAATAGATTCTCCTATAAGGCCCCGGCGGGCCCGCCCCGGTTCGTTCGAGCGCAAGCATTGAAGAGTCTCCCCCTCGATACTTTTGGGTAACGCGGCAGGTCGTCGTGACGGCTTCAGTTACGGGAACGGTGGGGCCCGATCCCTCCCAGATCGAGCAGCGCCTCGTCTTCACGTTCGTGGGATGCCTGATCGCCGGCGCCGCCCTCATCGTGGCCTGGGTGGGGGCCGCGGGGGTCCAAACCTCCCCGTTCGATTTCAACTCGGGCCCGTCGCTGTCCTCGCTCTTGTTGCTCACGGCGGTGATCGGGATGATCGCGCTCGGTGCCTCGGTCGTGGCTGTGTACGGTTCGACCTACGGCCACGACGTGCGCTTCGCGCGTTCGCGGTCCGCGCCCGGAGCCCTCCCCCGAGCCTGGAATGTGGCGCGGCTCGCGATCTTCGGGGTCGTCCTCGGGATCGAACTTCTCGCCCTCGGGCTTCTCCTGCCCAACGCCAATCTTGGGATCAGTCACGCCATGGAGCCGCTGTACATCTCGCCGTCGGTCCTTTGGGTACCGGAAGTGATCGACGGTGGGTCTCTCGGAGCGCTCGGTATCGGGGTCACCCTCCTTGTAGTGGGGCGTGCGCGCTACCCGACCGAGTCCCGGGCGTGGTGGCACCGAACGGGCCGGTATGTCGGGGTCGCCGCATCGGTCGTCGTGCTCGTCATGGCCGCCCTGCTGCTCGTCCCGGTCCACCAGTCGTTCTCGGCCCAGCTCAGCACTTCCGGGGGCGGAGGTGGGTTCGCATTCGAAAGCTTCCCTCGGGGAGTGCACGTGACCGGGTCGTGGACGTCGAGTTCCGGCGGGCCGGTCAACTTCTCGATCCAGGACACGTCGGGAGCCACGATCTACGAGGTCAACGCGACGTCGGGAACGTTCTCGTTCACGGCCGAGGGGGTTCCGTTCGCCGAGTACACCTTCTGGGGATTCGCCGCCTCCAACTCTTCCGTGGCCATCACCGGCTCGTTCAACGCGCCGACGTGGTCGTGGCCTCCCGGGGAACCGGGGAACCCGACCTAGGCGGCGGATCGACCGAGGGCGCACCCCCGATCGGTGCGGCGACTCAGCCGCGTCGGTGGTGGGAGTCGGTCACCTTGCCACCGGGAAACGCGAGATTTCCGTCGTCTCCGGTGGGGGGAAGGAAGGTGGCTTCCGTCACGAGCCGGGCGCCGGCGAGGCCCCGCGCGGTGAGGCGGTAGTTGTCCCCCTCGTGGAGCACGAGCCCCGTTTCGACCAGCTTGCGGAGGTGGAACGCGATCTTGGGGGAGTCGTCCAGGCCCGCGGCCACCATCGTCTCGCCGAACGACGCGGGCGCCTGGGCGAGACGCAGGATCACCTTCCGACGGATCGGGTTCGCGAGCGCTTCCAGCGTGGCGAGGGTCTCTTCGGGCGCCACGGCCGCACCCAGGGAGACCGCGACCTCGGGGCTGACGCGGCGGGGGTTGAAGCCGACCCGCAGGGGGCCGTGCCCGGCGAGGTCCGAGCGCAGTCGGTCGAGGACGGCGACGATGTCCTCCATCCGGTGGTGGTCTAAGAGCCGCTCGACCTCGGCGAGGACCACGGCGGTGTTCGGATGGTCGGCGAGGAACGCCTCGGTCCGTTCCGCGAGCCGGTTCGGGTTCGCGGGATCGAGCGGTTCGAAAGTCAGGTGCGGCAGCGAGGGGGTCGGGGTCTGCGCGAACAGGAGGACCTCGTACTTCCCGCCGGCCGCGAGCGTGCGCGCCTCGCGGACGGGGTCTCGGTTCGTGTCGTTCGGCGACTCGAACTCGTGCTCCTGGGCGACCAGGCGAAGCGTCTCGCGGACCTGTTCGACCCGGAACGGCTTCCGAAGGTAGTCGAACGCGCCCAACTTCATCGCGTCGATCGCGGTCTCGACCGTGGCGAACCCGGTCACGACCACCACGAGCGTGCGCGGCCAGCGCTGCCGGACCTCCTTCAACAGTTCGAGGCCCCCCTGGCGCGGCATCTTGAGGTCGGTGAGGACGAGTTCGAATTCGTCGTGTTCGAGCGTCTCGATGGCCTTCAGCACCGAAGGGGCAGCCGAGGCCGCGTGGCCGTCCTCCCGAAGGAGGTCGGTCAATTCCTCCCGGAAGACCGTATCGTCGTCCACGACCAGGATGCGCACGCCGTCCCGAGGCCGGAGGGGGATTAGCGTTTTCTCAAAAGCCTCCCGGAACGCCGGGAGGCGGGAAGGGGTTGGTCTCGGGGCCGGCGCCGTCCGGTCCTTACGGGGCCGCGGCCGCGCCTCCGCCCAAGTGGCCGGGCAACGTCACGCCGAAGTACCAGAGCGCCGCGATCCCCGCGAGGGCCATGAAGATGGGGAACAGCAGCAAGAGGCTCTGGACCCAGATCGGAACGTGGTAGCCCAGTTCCGTCTCGGTGACGTCCTTCGAGGGGCTCGCCGACGGGGCTCCGCCCGGGACGACCGGCTGGCTGCCGCGCGCGCCCATGGCGCGGGCGCGGCGCGCTCCGGCAGGGAGTTCCACCGTGCGGAAGGGGGCCTTGACGGAGTCCACGTGGTCCAGGTAGTAGTCCACGATGATCGTGGCCGGGAACGACAGGATCCCCGCGAGCGAGAAGCCCGCGTAGAGGAGCAGCGTGTCGAACGGGTCCTTGGTGAACGGCGTGCTGGCGGTGTAACCCGTCCAGCCGTAGAACGCCGTCGCGCCGCCCGCGACCATCGCGAACAGGCCCACGTACTGCAGCTTCGTGCCGAAGTAGCAGGCGACCGCGTAGGCGAGGCAGAGCAGCCCGAACAGGAGCATGGCGTCAAAGAAGAAGATGTTGTAGCCCGCCATGAACGACGGGAAGGGCCACACCATTTCTCCCCACAGCGCGAGCGTGGTCGTTGAAAAGCCGACCATCCCAAGCGGGATCGCCATACCCTTCAGGGCGCCGCGAAGCCCCTTCGGGTCGTTCGATCGAATGGCCCACCAGGCCATCACGCCTCCGTAGGCCAGGACGGCGGCCCCGAGCAGGAGCAGGACCTCGACGAGAGCGAGGTCGTCGATAAAGACGGCCATCGGCTCACTCCTCCGAACGGGCGCGATTGGGCAGCGGTCGGCACAGGGGGGCGCAGTCCCGAGTGTTGGACTCGTTCGACATGGGCCACTTGAGGTTCGGGACCCGGCTCGGAGTACTTGGATGGTCCATCAACTGGAGTTGACGAACTCCTTCGCTCGAGTTGACGAACCGAGCCGTTCCGGGATCGCCGTCCGGACGTTCTACCGCCGGGGAAGAGGTTCGTGGAGCGGCAGCGAGACCAAGAAACCGGCGCCCCCCCCTTGCACGTTGCGGGCGGTGATCCACCCGTGGTGCGACTGGATGATCCCGTGGCAGACAGCGAGGCCGAGGCCGGTCCCCTGACCCTGCGGCTTGGTCGTGAAGAACGGTTCGAAGATGTGCGGCAGGACCTCGGCGGGGATCCCCGGACCCTGGTCGACGACCTCGAGCTCGGCGCGCGTGCCCTGGCGACGGACGGTGATCTGGACCGCACCCTTCCCGCCCATTGCATCGTAGGCGTTGTTGAGGATGTTCGTGATCACCTGGATCAGCTGGCCACGATCCCCGGCGATCGGGACCGGACCGGACGGGTACACCTCCTCCAGGTCGACGTCGGCCGACTGCTTGCCCCGGAGGAACTCGACCGAGTCCCGGGCGATCGCGACCAGGTCCAAGTCGGTGACGTGGGGTTCGTCCCGGCGGGCGAAATCGAGGAGCCCGTGCACGATCCGCGCCGCCGCGTCGACCTGCTCGGTCATCGTGTCGAGGCGGGCGAGCACCCAAGGGTCCTGGCTGCGGCGTCGCAGGCTCTCGGCCACCAGCATGACGTTGGCGAGCGGGGTGTTGATCTCGTGGGCCACGCCGGCGGCGAGCTGGCCGACGGACGCCAGCCGGTCGGAGTGCGCCGCCCGAAGCTCCCAGCTGCGCTGCTCGGAGAGGTCGACTGCGACGCCGAGGTAATGGGTCACTTCGCCCGACGGAGTTCGGATGGCCGTGATGCTGAGCAGGACGGGGCGCTCGCGTCCTTTCCGGTCGCGGTTCATGATCTCGCCCGACCAATGGCCCCGTTCGGGGTCGGCGAGGTCCTTCCACATCTGCTCGTAGACCTCGGTGGGAGTGTGCATGCTCCGGACCAGGTTGGGCTTCCGTCCGATGCACTCCTCCCGGGAGTAGCCGTAGATCCGCTCGAAGGCGGGGTTGACGTCGACCATCCGGCCCGCGGCGTCCGTGATCTCCATCGCGTTGGTGGAGGAGTGGAACGATTCGTAGAAGAGACGGGCCCGGCGCTCCTCCTCGACCCGCTCCGTCACGTCGCGCAGCATGACCATCGCCCGTACCGGGGTCCCCGGTCGGCTCCCCAACGGCTCGACCTCGATGTCGAGGAAGACCGCACGGGCCGCCTCCCGATCCAGGGTGCGGATCGAACGGAAGCTCGCGGGCGTGGCGCGGTGCAAGGCCGCGTCGATCGCCGTGCGGATCGCCGTCGACCAGGTGCCGTCCTTCTCGAAGATCTCGCGGAGGTTCGTTCCGACGACCGCCGGGGCGCGGCCGGTCATCTTGAAGAAGGCTGGGTTGGCCCACAGGATGTTCCCGGGGTCGGTGATCACCACGATCCCGATGGGAGCGAGCTCGAGCACCTCCCACGAGAGCGCCGAGTCGACCGGACCGGGTTCCACGAACGCCCCTCGGGTCCGTGGACCTACCGCGGGCTCAAGTGGCTGTCGGGTGGCGGGAAGCCTCCGACGATCGCCCCGGCCCGCCGAGGAACGAGGCGGCCGTCTCGGGCTCGGCCTCACCCTCCGCGGGTCAACTCAATCTGACGGGCGGATTATAGGCTCAATTCGTGGTCGAGCGACAATATGGACCATCCTGAGGTGTTGGTGGTCGGCGAAACCCCCAGCCTGGGCCGGTCGATCACGGACTTGTTGGTGTCGGGGGGCGTCCCGGCTCGATTCGTGGGGGACGTTCGTGCCGAAGCGCCGCTCGCTAGCCTCGCCCGCCGGTTCCCCGTCGTCGTGGCCGCCAGCAACAGCCCCACGTGCAGCACGGCCCGGGAATGGGTCCGGGGCGAACTACCGGACGTGGCCCTGGTGGTCGTAGGATCCCGGGACCCGATCCTGACACGGGTGACCCCGGCGGTCCACGTTGTTTCGCTCCCGCTGCTCCCCTCGCGCTTCCTCGAGCTCATCCGGGAGCTCATGGCGGCCACACGCGCGGTCCCCTCGTAAGGGCTGGGCCCCCGACCCGATGGGAATCCCGGGACCGGGGCTCGTCCCTAGGCCGTGGCGAGCCGCCCGGAGGTCGGCGCCGGCTCCCGCACGGCGATCGCGATCGACGGTTCGTGACCGATGTCGAGCAGGACGGCTCCTTCTCCTTCGTGCCAGGAGATCGAGCAGGGGAATCCGGCCCCCACGAAGACGTCGATCATGGCCCGGTTGTCGCCTCGGACCATCGCCTCGAACCGTCGGATGCCCGCCTCGCGCGCCCGTCGTGCGAGCCCCCAGAGCAGCTGCGTAGCGGCGCCCAGTCCGCGCCGGTCGTCCGAGACGAGGAACGCGACCTCCGCCCGGCTCGGATGATCGGCGAGCCGGACCAGCTCTCCGTGCGCGATCACCCGCTCCCGCCCCGGCTCGATGATCTCGAGGAGGAGCGAGAGCCGGTGGGCACGGTCGGCCGTGGTCAGGATCTCGGCCGCGACGTGCTCCCGGGGCATCGCGGACGAGTACCCGGAGCTCGAGGGAGTAGGGCGAAAGATGTTCCAGGAACTCGAGCACCCGGGGCCGATCCTCGCTCGTCACCGGGCGAAGTCGGACGAGGGTTCCGTCCCGGAGCTGGGTGATCTCCTCGACGAAGACCGTGGTCCGCGAGCCCACCCCCGCGCGCACCGGGGGTGGCGCGACCTCCGTGGCCGGTTGGCCCCAGGATGGCATGATGACCTCGCCGCCGAAACTCCCTAAGAAACGAATCCTCCTTCCGCTACTAATGGGCGGGGTGGAGCGGAGTTCACTGCGGGGGACCGCAGGGGTCCGCGGGCTCAATCCGGTTCCACGGGCGGAAGAAGTACCTTCCCGGGCGGGTCCGGGTCAGGAACAGGACCATGCGGGTTCGAGTAGATGGCCAACCGCGGGACGATGACATCATCCCGCCGGCCACCGTATCCTGCCGCGAGGGAAGGCCGGTGATCGCAGGGCGGACAGGCTCCCCGGCGCGGACGGAGCGCCCGTCGCGGTCGGGGGGAGCATGAGCGCGCGTTCGGGCTCCCGGCGAGGCGAAGCGCCCCGCGCGACGCGACTGCTCGTCGCCTTGGGCGGGAACGCGATCCAGCGGGCCCACGACCGCGGTACGTGGAAGGAGGCGACCCGCCAGATGCGGCGGACGGTTGAATCGCTCGTCGCCGTCGCCGTGCCCGGGCGCGAGCTCGTGGTCACGCACGGGAACGGACCCCAGGTCGGGGACCTGCTCCGCGAGGCGGAGTTGGGCGCCGCCGAAGTGCCGGTCCCCCCCTCCACGTCCTGGGGGCCGAGACCCAGGGACAGCTCGGGTACCTGATCGCGCAGGAGCTGGGAGCGGCGCTCCGTCGCGCCCATCTCGACCGGACGGTCCTGCCCATCGTCAGCCGAACGGAAGTGTCGGCCCGGGACCCGGCGTTCCGGCATCCGACCAAGCCGGTCGGTCAGTTCTACCCGGCCGCCGAGGCGCGCCGGCTCCATCGGACCTTGGGTTGGACGATGCGAGAGGACGTCGCGCGGGGCGGGTGGCGCCGGCTGGTCCCATCGCCTCAGCCGTTGCGCTGGCTCGAGGGGACCGCAGTTCGGAGGATGCTGGACGCGGGGCTCGGGGCGCACTGTGTCTTCGTGGTCGCCGGTGGCGGGGGGATCCCCGTCGTGCGACGCCGCGGTCGCTGGGAAGGGGTCGACGCCGTCATCGACAAGGACCGGGCCGCCGCCCTCGTGGGCCGAAGCCTGAACGCCGACACGCTCGCGATCGTCACCGATGTTCCCGGCGCGGCCCTCGACTACGCGAGCCGACATCCTCGTTGGCTCGGCGAGGTAGGGCTCGAAGAACTCGAGGGCTACTCGAAGCGCGGCGAGTTCGGGGAAGGAAGCATGGGCCCGAAGGTCGAGGCCGGGATCCGGTTCTTGCGGTCCGGTGGACGGGCATTCGTGATCACCGACCTTCGGTCCCTCCCCGATGCCCTTCGGGGAAGGGCGGGTACCCGCGTCGGTCGGATCTCCGCGTAAGGGAGATCCTCGAAACGGCCCCCTCGGGGGCCGGACCACCTCTTCCCCACGTCCTGACTCGGAGAAGGTTGAAGTAACCTGACTCGCTTCCGACCCCAACGATGCCCGTCGAGAAAGAGCGCCCGCTGCTCCCGCCCGAGGACGAGGTACCCCCGGACGCGGCGAAGCTCGCCGACCGGATCTCCGCCGAGCTCGAGCTCCTGAGCCGTAACGTCGACATCTTGGAGCAGCTCTCCGGTCGGACCCCGAAGGGCATCATACGGCTCAGCGAGGCGCTCCGCCTCCCGATCCACAAGGTGCGCTACTCCCTCCATCTCTTGGAACGGGAGGGCGTGATCCAGCCGAGCGCGGACGGGGCGGTCGTCACCGATTCGGCCCGCGCGTTCTGGGAATCGCTCGACGGTTCGCTGAACGAGATGAGCCGGCAGATCGACCACCTCAAGGAGCGCGCGGCCGCGCACCGTGCGGCGCCGCCGCCGGGCCGGAAAGGCTATTAGAGCGATGCCGGCTCGACCGCCTCGGTGCCGCCGTAGCTCAGCGGCAGAGCGATCGGCTGTTAACCGAAAGGTCAGCGGTTCAAAGGGACGGCGGGCCGATCCCACCGTCACGGAACTCCGCTCGGCGGCGCCTCCGGACCATCCCCGTTGGGCCCGTAGCTTAGCCCGGCCGAGAGCGACCGGCTCATAACCGGTCGGTCGACGGTTCAAATCCGTCCGGGCCCATCCGACCCCACGAAGGGGATCCGCGATCGTTCGCGCGCGTGCGAACCCCGTCAGGTGGGGGCCGCGGCCGGGCGACTCTCGGTATACCGAAGCACGATGGACGCTACCGTGAGGCTCGCGACCGCGAAGACGACGAACCCCACCAGGACACCGGCCACGGATACCGTGGAGGTGCTGCTCCCCAGCGATCCGGAGGAGACCAGCTGGGCTCCGACGTCGCGCAAGTAGTAGACCACGGTCCACTGCCCGATCGGTCCGGGGATCAGGGAGACGAACGCCTCCCAGAGGAATCCGTAGATCAATCCGATCACGAGCGCAAATCGGGTGAGCAGCCCGAGGAGTAGGAAGGTCGCGCCGTAGGCCACCACGCCGAGCACCGAGAGCAGGAGGACCGCCTCCCACAGTCCGTTCGTTGAGACGGTCGGGCCGTGGCCGAAGGTCGCGGCCACCGCGGTCCCGAGCACGACCGAGGGGAGGAGGGCAAGCAGGGTCGTGACGAGGAAGCCCAAGGTACTTCCCGACCACGAGCGAGGCCCGGGGGACCGTCCGCTTCAGCGGGTAGAGGAGGGTATCCTCTTCGAGCTCGGTCCGGAAGAGCGCGACGCCCTGGACGAGGCAGACCAGGAGGAGGACCACCGGTAGGAACAGCGTGGAGAAGAGGACCTCCGCCGCACCCAGGAGGTCGAGGCCCGAGAAGCTCTCGGCGGCGATCGCGCCGACCAAGAGCGGGTAGATCAGGGCCGCTCCGAGGAGGCCGATCCCCCCGCGTCCCTGGAACGTGCCCAGGATGGTCGCCTCGGCCACGGCGAGGGTTCGGGTCACCGGCTCCGGTCGCCACGGTCTACTCCGAGAGGAAGCGGAAGACCGCTTCCAGGTTGTCGTCAGGGCTGCTCATCTCCGAGACCTCGATCGCGGCGTCCAGGACGAGACCCGGAAGGTCTCGGTAGAAAGTGTCCGGGGCCCGGGTCCGTACGGTGAGGCGGTCCGGCTCGGCGATCTCGAGGGAGGTGACGTGGTCCCACCCGGTGAGCCGCTCGGCGAGGCGGCGGGGCTCCTTCGTCTTCAGCTCGATGGAGTGCGGGTGGGCGTCCAGCGCGTCCCGAAGCTTGTGGACGTTCCCGATCGCGAGGACCCGTCCGTTGGAGATCATCACGATCTCCTCGGTCAGCCGCTCGACCTCGTAGAGGACGTGGGAGCTGACGATGAGGTGATGGCCGCGCGCCGCCAACTGGCCGAAGAGCTCCAGGAGTTGGACCCGTCCCAAAGGGTCGAGCCCGTTCAGCGGTTCGTCCAGCAGGAGGAGGGTCGGGTCGTGGGCGAGGGCCTGGGCGATCTTGACCCGCTGGCGCATCCCCTTGCTGAAGCCGCGCAGGCGACGGTCGGCCGCGTCGGTCAGACCGACGGTGGCGATCGCTCGGACGGCGCGCTGTTCGGCGTCCCGTCGTTCGAACCCGTCGAGCCGAAGGAGGTAGGTCACGAATTCGAAGGGGGTCATCCACCCGTAGACCGCGGGATGCTCCGGACAGTACCCTACGGCGCCCGAGTCGGATCGGAACGTCCATGGGTCCCGGCCAAGGACCACCAGCCGTCCCGAGTTCGACCGGAGCTGGCCGGTGAGCAAACGGAACAGGGTCGACTTCCCGGCCCCGTTGGGTCCGATCAGCGCGGTGATCCCGGGGCCGAAATCGGCCGTGAACCCGTTGAGCCCCAAGACCTCCCCGTACCGCTTCGTGACGTTCTCGGCGCGGACGATCTCGGTCATTCGGAGATCACCTGCGTCCGTCGGAGGCGGAGGTAGGCGAGGCCGAAGGCCGCGACGGCGAATCCGATTAACACGCCCGCCGCGGTCCACGGGTCGAGGGAGTTCCCGGACGCGCCGAAGACCCCGGCGCCGATTCCCAGGACGTCCTCGACCGGGCTCGCGTAGAGGAAGCCGACCTTGCCCGGAGATCCCCGAGAGGACCTGCATCACGATGTACGACCCAGGAGGGACCCCAGGATACCGGCGCCCGCCAGCGTGCTCCGCGAGGTCAGGGACGAGAGGAGGACCGAGAGTCCCGGTGAACGCGACGATCGAGAAGACCCCGACCGCAAAGTAGCCGGCGACCGCCTCGAGGGCGAGGGGGAGCGAGACCCAGCCCAGGGCGAGGAGGATGATCGAGCCGACCCAGCCCGGCAGGACGCCCCCCAGGAACACCCAGAACGCCGCTGCTCCGGACTTGGCCGCGAGATAGTCGAGGGGACGGATCGGGCGGGCCAGGTACATCGTCATCGCCTTCGTCGCGACGTCCCGGGCGATGATCGCCGCGCCGGTGGAGCTCACGAGGAGGATGAGCAGGATGAACCAGACCTGCTGGCCGATCGGTCCGTAGAAGGTCGATAGGCTCGTCGACCCCAGGATCCCGCCGGGCAGGAGCCGGTAGAGGTAGACCGTGACGACGAGCGGCAGGACGACGACGATGAAGATGAACACCAGGAGGACGATGTTGAGCGCGCCCGACTGCACCTGGATCTGATGCTCCAAGATGGCGAGGGCCCGTCGCGAACCGGGGCTCGAGCGTCGGCGGTGGCAAGGAGTAGTTCGGCGCGATGATGCTCATGCGACCCTCCCCGGCGGGCCGGCCCGTACGAGGCGAAGGAAGAGCTCCTCCATCGTCCGCGCCCCCGGCCCCAGGTACCGGATCTGCACCCCGGACTCCCGGGCGGCCTCGAACACGACCCGCTCCCCGTCGGCCGGCCGGTCCAGGCGGAGTTCCGCCAACCCGACCCGCGGCACGATCCCGCGGCGGCGGAGCGCCTCCACGAAGGGGGAGGGGTCGCCCTTGAGGCGCACGACCAGCTCGTCCCGCCCCGTGCTCGCGAGTTCGGCGAGGGGACCGACAGCGAGCAGCCGGCCTCCGTTCAACATCAACACCTGATCGCAGACCCGCTCCACATCCCCGAGCAGGTGGGTGGAGAGCACCATGCTGCGTTCCGGACGCCCGGCGAGGATGCGGAGGAGCGCGAGCATTCCCTCGCGTCCGGCCGGGTCGAGGCCCGCCGTCGGCTCGTCAAGGATGCAGAGTGGGGGGTCATGGACGAGCGCTTGCGCGAGCTTGACCCGCTGGCGCATCCCGACGGAGTACTCGGAGATCGTCCGGTATCGCTCCTCCTTGAGGCCCGTGAACTGGAGCACCTCGTGGGCCCGGCGAAAGGCGAGCTCCTTGGGGAGGCCGCTGACCCGTCCCATGTACGCCACGAAGCCGATGCCGGTCATCTCCGGCAAGAGGCAATCGTCCTCCGGCATGTACCCCACCCGCTCCCGGATGGAGAGGCCGTTCAGGGACGTGTCCTGGCCGAGCACCGACGCACCCCCGGACGTGGGAGGGATGAGTCCCATCAGCACCCGAAGGAGGGTCGTCTTACCGGCCCCGTTCGGGCCGATGAGGCCGATCGCCCCCTCCGGAAGGGAGAACGAGACCCCCTGGAGCGCGTCGACTTCCCCGAAGCTCCGGGAGAGATCCCGAGCCTCCAGGAGGAGCGCGGCCATCTCACCCGATGGACCGGGCGAACGCCATAACCGTTCCTCCGGACCCCGCGGGGAGTGGTCCGCGGGACCGGGGACGCTACTTCGGGTGGGCGGCGAGGAACTTCGCCAGACGGTCCGTCACGCCCCGGCCGACGTCCTCGAAGTCGTAGGTGACCGTGACGATCGGCTGGGGGACGTGGATGAGACGGCCCAGGTCGACCGGGCTCCCGTCCAGGACGATCTCCGCCGAGGAGCGTCGGATGGTCTCCTCGAGCTCGTGGATCTGGTCGGGGCTGTAGCCCATCGCCGGCAGGACCCGGGTCAGGTGCGGGAAGTCCGTGTACACCTTGACGAGGCTCCCCACCGCGGTCGCCTTCGCCTCGACGATCGTCGCACCGTGGGCCTCCGCCGCGAGGGTCCCGGCGCCGTAGGCCATGCCCCCGTGGGTAAGGGTCGGTCCGTCCTCCACCACGAGGACCCGACGTCCGCGGAGCTTCTCGCCGTCGACGACCCCCACTCGCAGCGCCCCCCGCACGACCTGAGCCTTGGGGTTCGCGCGCGCGGCGTTCTCTTCGACGATCCGGATGTTCTCGGTCTTCGCCGAGTCGGTCTTGCTGATGACGATCACGTCGGCCATCCGGAAGTTCGTCTCCCCCGGATAGTAGCTCAATTCGTGGCCGGCCCGGTGCGGGTCGGCGACGACGAACTGGAGGTCGGAGGCGTAGAACGGGAGGTCGTTGTTCCCGCCGTCCCAGAGCACGATGTCGGCTTCCTTCTCCGCGGCGCGGAGGATCGGCTCGTAGTCCACGCCCGCGAAGACCACCGTACCGTCCCGAATGTGCGGCTCGTACTCCTCGCGTTCCTCGATCGTGCAGTCGGCCCGGTCGAGGTCCGCCATGGTGGCGAACCGCTGGACGGCCTGGGCCTGAAGGTCCCCGTACGGCATCGGGTGGCGAACGATGGCGACCCGCCGCCCCTGGGACCGGAGGTACCGGGACACGAACCGCGTCAGGGGGCTCTTTCCGGCCCCGGTGCGGACGGCGCAGATCGAGATCACCGGTCGGGTCGACTTGACCGTCGTGTCGCGGGGCCGGGAAGGAGGAAGTTCGCGCCCGCCGCCTGGGAGATCGACGCCTTGTGCATCACCTCGACGTGGGGGAGGTCGGAGTAGGAGAGGACGGCGAGGTCGACCTTCTCCCGGCGGATCAGGTCGGGGAGCTCCGACTCCGGAACGATGGGGATCCCCTTCGGGTAGCCGGGTCCGGCGAGCCCGGGTGGGTAGGTCCGGCCCGCGATGTTCGGGATCTGGGCGGCGGTGAACGCCACGACGTAGTACTCGGGATGTCCGCGGTACAGGAGGTTGAAGTTGTGGAAGTCTCGCCCCGCGGCTCCGATGATGACGACCCTCGTGGGCGGCATGGTGGATTCGTAGCCCGCCGGGAGGTTAAACGGTCCGCGTCAACGGGATTGAACGACCCCCCGTACCATGATGTAGCGAGGGTCGGCCCCCTTCCGCGTTGGACACAGGATTATAACCACCGTACGGGGGTTTTGGAGTTGTGAGGCTTACCGGGTCGACGCAGCCCTTTCCGCGAGCGGGAGGGCACCGACCCCCCGTTCGGAGCGTCGCCCCTTCCGTCCCCCCGTTGGGCGTCCGCAGACTCGGGCTTCCTCTTCGAGAGAACCCACAGGGTTTTTATGCTGCCCTCCCGGTTGGGCACTGTCTCGACCGTGCGGACATTCCCCGGGATGGGGACGCGAGGCGGGGCTAGGGATTCGATGCCGGGTACAGAAGACCGCTCCGCATGGGTCGTGGTCCACACGTCCTTCGGGCGTATCGGCGGGGCAGAGCGCCAGCTCGCGCGCTTCGTCCGGGCCGCCCGGGAGCAAGGCGAGCCGGTCGACATGTACTACTTCGGTCCCTCGTTTCCGGAGCTCGAGGGCCTGGAAAATCGCTACCACGGCCCCGAATCCGGCGACCCGCTCAGCACCGCCCGAGCGTATGCGACCGTCTTGGCCGAACTGAAGGCGTACCGATCGATCCTGATCTACCACCACGTCGAGCCGATCCTGCTCGGGATGATCACGGCGCTCTACGGCGACAAGTGTGTCGTCTACCTCGGGGAACCGCTGCGCCCGCTGTGGGAGGAGTTCGTGAGCGGCGACCGGTCGCTGGTCTCCTACCCCGAGATGAAGGGCACCGTTCAGCAGTTCTACGGCCCCAAGGCGGCCTTCGTCCTGAAGCGACCCCGCCTCATGGAGATCATCGTCCGGGTCCTCCGCCAGTGGGACCGGATGTCCATGCGACGCGCCCGCGTCATGCTCGGGAATTCGGCGTTCACCTCCCAAGTGCTCCAGCGCGTGTACGGGCTCCCGGAACCTCCCGGCGTGGTCTACCAGGGTCTCCCCGACAGCCCGGACGAGCCGAGCCCAGCCGAGAACGGCACGCGCATGGTCCTGAGCGTCGGCGCGTTCATCCCCCACAAGGATCAGCAGACTCTCCTCCGCGCCTGGCAGCTGGTCGAGGAAGGGGTCCAGTTCCCCGACACCCAGCTCGTGCTGGTCGGCAATGGCCCCACCCGGCCGGCCTGTGAGGAGCTGGCTCGCCAGCTCGGGTTGAAGCGGGTCCGGTTCGAGCCGGCGGTTTCCGATTCGGCGCTGGCCCACCTGTACGAGCAGGCGTCGGTCCTGGTCCACCCGGCGATCGCGGAACCGTTCGGCATGGCGCCGCTCGAGGCGGCGACCCACCGGGTCCCCTCCATCGTCGCGAACTCGGGCGGGATCACCGAGTTCGTCCGGGAAGGGGTCAATGGCCGCGTCTTTCCTCCCCGGGACGCCCCGCGTCTTGCGGTGCTGATCAAGGGCATGCTGTCCAACCGGGCGGAGTGCGCCCGGATGGGATTCGAAGCGTACCGGAAGCAGCGCACCCTCTTCACGATCGAGAGGACGGCCTTGCAACTGCTCGCGATGTCGGGACCGGTCCTCGTCGACCGCCCGTCGGAGCGGTACCTGGCCACCCCGCACTAAGCCGGGGGCGGCCGCGCTCCTGTGGACGGTCCGACGGACGCGCGAAGGGAAGCAGCGAGCGGGGGGCCGCCTCCGACGGGGCTGGTCACCCGCATCCGGTCCTGGACCGGAAGTCTACGGCGCGTGCCGCGCGAGGAGTTCCTGGCGCTCGCGATCCTCGCCGTCGCGGGGATCCTCTTCACCTACTGGTGGACGGAGCTCAACTGGATCCGGTTCCTGGCGTACCACCTCTCGGTGTACGACCTGGGGGTCGACTACCAGGTCGTGTGGGCCGCGGCCCACGGCTACTCCATCAACGAGGCCGGACCGAACACGAGCCACCTCATCCTCTACACCTTCCTGATCCCGTACTGGCTGATCCCCTCCCAATCCGGATTCTTCCTGTTCCTCCTCGCTTTCCAGCCGGCCTTTCTCGCGCTCGGGGCGTTCCCGCTGTACTGGGTTGCGAAGGAGCAGCTCGGCCGCCGCTGGATCGGCGTCGCCCTGGGCCTCGCCTACCTCGCCTACCCCGCGGTGTCGGGGCCGGTCTGGTTCCCCTTCCACTACGAGGCGCTCTTCCCGACGTTGTTCCTCTTCGGATATTGGCTGTACCGCCGAGGGAGCTTCTGGGGCGCCGGCGCGTTCTGGGTCGCCTCCCTGTTCACGGACGTGGGCGCGACGTTCCTGATCGCCGCCCTCGGGCTCGGCATCGTTGTCGAGCCGGTGATCGCCCGAAGCGGGATCTGGGATCGGATCCGGGGCCGCCCCCGCCCCGCCCCCTTCAGGGTCCGCACCCGTCGATGGTGGTTCGGCGTCTTCCTCATCGCCGCCGGAGCCGCCGTCTTCTTGGGGCTCGCCTTCTCGTACGGGTTCGAGCAGTTCCTGTTCTTCACCACCCGGCAGAGCTTCACCTCCGGGTCGGCCCTGGCTCGCGCGATCCCGTTCGACCCGTTCACGAACGGCATCCGGAAGCTGGCGACCATCTTCTTCCTCTTCGCACCACTTCTCGCTCTCCCTCTCTGGGGGCGGGAAGAGCGATGGGCGCTGATCCCCTACCTCGTCCCCGGACTCCTCGCGATGAGCTTCACGGGGTTCCTCTTCCCCTTCGGTGACCAGTTCACCTCCTTCGTGTTCCCGATCACGTTCGTCGCGACCGTGCGCGCGTTGGAGCGCCCGTGGGGATTCCGTTGGCCGACCCCCCCGCCCGCGGCGGCGGTCCCGACGCGGCGACGTCGGTGGGGACGCCCCCGCGCGAACCCGATGTGGGCGGCGTCGAGCCTCCTCGTCGTGACGCTGGTCTTTGCCCTGATCTTTGCCCCTTGGGGGCCGTTCAACCACGAGATCCGCCAGGACCCGGTGCTCGGAGCCGGCTACTACGACATCCCGTACGAGCGCTCGTTCAACCAGACGGCGGTGAACGACCTCAACCGGATGGTCGATATGGTCCCGCCCACGGGATGGGTCTTGGACCAGAACAACATCCCGCAGCTGCTCAACCGCACCGATTGGACGATCCCCGGGTACTACTCGGTCGGCCAGCCCCTCTCCTACGTCATTACCGACCCGTACGACTTCAATTTCTACAGCACGAACGCCTTCGGGCCGGTCCCGGAATCGATGCTCAGCTGGGCGAACTACTTCCTCACGGGGGATTGGCACGTTGAAGCGGACGCCGCGGGGTGCGTCCTCCTGAGTGCGACCGGGAGCGGGCCCCCCGCGTTCTACGACCCGCTCGTCCAGACGTTCACCCCGCACGACTTCCTCGGGGTCGGGCCGTGGGTCCCCGACCACCAGATCTTTGACGGACCCTACCTGCCGATCGATGGGGCCTACAGCGTGTTTCCTCCCGGGAACTACGCGGTCACGCTCACGCTGGTCGTCGACCATCCGCGACCGTCGGACCAGCTCTTCTTCGGGATCGGCTACAACTACAGCGGCGTCCTCTTCACCAACACGTCCATCCTCGGCGCACCCTGGTCGGGGACCAACGGGACCGTCTCCATCTCGTTCCCCCTTTCGCTGGCGGAGTACTACCCCGGCATGGCCTTCACGTTGTACGAGACCCACTGGACCGGCCCGGTCCGGTTCGTATCGGTCCGCGTCGCGCAGACCGCCCCGGCCTTCGGGTCGGTCGGACCGTAACCCCATGGCCGTACGCTCGCTCGCGATCGTCCACGCGACCCCGCCCCGGGGCAACACCGGCGGCCACCGGATGAATCGGCTGATGTATGACCTCCTCGCGCGCCACTTCGACACGCGGGAGTACGCGTTCGCACGAGGCACGCCTGCGCTGTCCGCGGCGTTCTACCCGTTCTACCCTCTCGCCCGCCCGCTCGCCGAGGGGCTGATGACTCGGTACGATGTCGTGTTCTCGGAGTGGTGCGGCTACTTTCCGACCCCGGGCGACCTCACCTACATAGGACCCCCGACCCCGCCGCCGGGGGGCCCGATGGCCCTTCGACGGTTGATGGGGGTCGGGCCCCGACCGGCGCGCGGGTTCTGGCCGCCGCCCCTCGAGTGGTTGTACTACAATCCCCTCGTGCGTCCGCTCTTCGACGCGGCCGCGATGGACGCGCTCCAGCGGATCGGCACGATCTGTGCGACGGGCACGACCATCCAGGCGCAGATCCGCGAGGACCTGGGCCGGGAATCCCGCGTGATCTATCCGGCCATTCCCGCCGACGAGCTCGCGCAGCTGGTCGCGATGCGCTCGCGGACTCGGGAGCGGCGGGTCATGGTGGTCAGTCGCATCGTCCCCGAGAAGCATCTCGAGGACGTGGTCGAGATCGCGAACCGGATCCCCGACGTGCCGTTCGCCCTGGTCGGCTACGTTCCGTCCCAGGGGAGCACCTACCTGGGGGAGCTCCGCCGGGCGAGCCGCGCGGGGAACGTCCGCTTCTTCCCGAACCTCAACGACGCGGCGAAATGGGAGCTCGTCGCCCGCTCGCGGGTCTTCTTGAACCCCTCCCAGAACGACACACTGGTCATGGCGCTCCTGGAAGCGATGGCAGCCGGTCTTGCGCCCGTCGCGCACGCGAGCGGCGGCCCGCTCGAGTACCTCGAACCCCACCAGACGTACCGGACCGTAGAGGAGGGAGTCGCTGCCGTGCGGGCGGCGCTGGACGCCCCGACCGAGCCCGGCCGCAACGAAGGCGCCGAGCGGGCGCGGGCGATCCTCGACCCGGTTCGGATGGAATGCGAAATCGTCCAAGCGGTCCACGACGCGGCCGGTGCCAAGCGCCGGTAGGGCGCGAAGCCCCCCGTTAGAAGAAGAAGAGAAAGGAAAGGGTTGGACCGGGGGCGTTTAACCGCACCCGCACCCGCCCGAGCCACAACCGCAGCCGCCGCCCTCGCCGCCTTCCGCGTGGGGCTCGCTGTGGCCCCCCGCGGGAACATTGGGCGCGCTGATCTTGAAGCCGGTCGCGTTCAGTTCCTGGACGAAGTCGATCTGGGCCCCGTTGAGCATCTCGGCGCTTAAGTCGTCGACGACGATCTTGAACCCGTTGACGGAGATCACCTGGTCCCCGTTACGGACCTGATCGAACGCCATCGCGAAGGCCGGACCGCCGCCTCCGCCACCGCTGCCGCACCCGCATCCCCCGCCGCCGGAACCGCAGCCGCCGCTTCCGCAGCCACCGCCGCCCCCACTGGACTGAAGGAATACGCGTACCGCGGTGCCGGGTTTCTGGGCCTTGATGAGGTCCTTGACCTGGTCCTGCGCGGCTTTCGTAACTTCCAATTTGATTTCACTATCGCTCATTCAACGGGGCCTCCTGTGCTCCCCCATGTTCCAGACCCTAGGGGAGGTATAAAGACCCGGTTCCCGGCGGGTGCCTACGCCGAGAACGACTTGCCGCAGGAACAGGTCTCTTTGGCGTTCGGGTTGTAGATCTTGAACCCGGAGGCCTCGAGTCCGAGGAGGAAATCGACCTTGACGCCCTGGAGGAGGGGCGCGCTCGCCCGGTCGACCACGACCGTGAGCTTGGGGTCCTGAAAGGCGACCTCGTCCCCCGTCTCCTGCTTGTCGAACGACATCCCGTAGGTGAGGCCGGAGCAGCCCCCGCCCTGGACGTAGAGCCGCAGGGCCGCTCCCGGCTTGCCCTGCTTCTCCATGATCTTGACGACCTGGTCCCGCGCCGCGGGAGTGACTTCGATGAGCGCCATGGGTGGTACGACCGTTCTAGCCCCACCGGGCGGTAAAAGACTTGCTTACGCGGTGGCAACCGTTTCAGCCCCCATCGAGGAGCCTTATCTATCGGCCCGCGGTGGGCGGGACCGATGTGCCGATTGTTCGGGCTGCTCGCGACCCAACCGGAGAGCGCCGAGCCGTGGCTCGTCCGCTCCGACCGCTCCCTTCTGGCCCAGTCGAACCACTCCCCCGAGGAGGCCCAGCGGGACGGCTGGGGCATCGCGTGGGTACTTGCCCTCCGGACGGAGCCGGATCGTGAAGGGCACCGGCGGGGCCTTTGAGCCGGGAGAGCGGGAGCGCTACGTCCGCACGGCGGGTGAGGCCCAGGGACCCCTGGTCCTCGGCCACCTCCGCCACGCCAGCAATCCCTTGGGGCTCCCCCGCGAGAAGCTGATCGCGCTCGACAACTCCCAGCCGTTCGGCACGCACACGGTGCTTTTCGCCCACAACGGCTCGATCCCCTTCCCCAACGAGACGCGCCCCTTCCTCGGGGTGCACGAAGGAGACGTTCGGGGCGTCAACGACAGCGAGGTCCTCTTCTACCTCCTCCTGCGCCACTTTGACGAGATCCGCGATCCGGTCAAGGCGTACGCCCGCGCGGTCGAGGACATAGACCGCGTCTGGATCGGTCTGGGGCGGCCCCCGTCGGGCCCGTACTCCGGTCTCAACGTGCTCTTCGCGACCCACCCCGATGAGCTGTGGGCGTTCTGTGCCTACACCGGCGATCACGGCGGCTGCTTCTTCGACCCGGGCCGGCCCTACTACGAGATGACCTACCGAAAGGATCCGCACCGCGTCGTGGTCGGGAGCGAGCCGTTCGACCATCTCCACGGGGGCTGGGAGAATCTCTCCTCGGGGACCTTCCTTCACGCGACGCGGACGGCGGAGCACGTGCAGGTCGAGACCGGGCCGATCCCCATCCCGAACCTCGCCCGAACCGTGCCGGCGCGGGCGTAGCCGCCCGGCGGGACGGCCGGTGGGCCGGGTGTTCGATGCCGAGCGAGATGATCTCGGGTCCCGACCTCGGGGCGGGCTATCTTCACCAGCTCACGATCGACCGGGAGGGCGAGCGGACCACGTTCACCTACCACGCCCAGGAGGGGGGCCAGGACGCGGGAGGACCGCCCAAGGGCTCCCTCGAGCCGTACGGGTACACGCATCCGCCCTCCCCGTGCCAATTCGGGGGTTCGAGGTGCTGGCACCGCCGCTTCCTCCTCCCGTTCGCGGAGACGGCAAAAGTGCGGATGGCCTACAACCGGTCCCGGTTCGTCCTCGAGGCGATGCTGGGCCAGACGTACGACGCCGTCCCGGTGAACGTGAAGACCGCGCTCGGCGAGGTCGCGCACCGACTCCAGTCCCCCCTGGCCGCGGAGGGAGTCGATTGGTACATCGGTGGATCGACCGCCGCGTGGTTGCTCGGCGCTCGGTTGGACCCTCACGACATCGACTTGGGTACGAGCCGGCCCGGGGTCGATCGGATCGCGGCGCTGCTCACGGAGTACTTGATCGAACCCGTAGGACCGACCGATTGGCCCCACGCCGGGATCGTCCACGGGGCCCGCGCCTTCGTCGGAACCTTTCGGGAAGGGGCCCGCGTGGAGTGGTCGGTCCCGATCGACCCTACCGCGACCGGTCGTTGGGGCGAATGGACCGGGCGAACGGGGGAAGCGAGAACCTTGGCCGCCGAGTATGACGGCGTGTCTCTCCGGGTGACGCGTCCGGAGTATGCGTTGGTCCGCGCCTGGGAATCCAACGCACCGAAGCGCGTAGATTCCCTCCTCCCTCTCGTCCGACGCATCGGACCGGATCGGGAGCTGCTCGGCGAACTGATCGCACGGTCGACCCTCGTGCCCGACGTACGCAAGGCCGTGTTCCGTTCTCTGGACGTATAACCCCGCCACGAGAGAGAAGTCGGACTTCCGTTCGAGCCGTAGCTTCATAGCCCCCGGCCCGGAGGGCTGCGCCATGCTGTCATCGGAGACCGCCCCGATCCTGGAACACCTGACCCCGCACGACCTCGTGACGTACTTCCGTTGCCCGCACGAGATGGAGCTGGCGCGCGCGAACCACAATCACGCTCCGGGCGCGGTCCCCGGGACGGTCCTCACCCCGCTCAATGTAGTCCCTCTCCACCACTCGCCCCTGTTCGCGCCCCCGCTCGGTCATCTCCTCGTGAACGAAGGACGCCTCGACCTTACGGACAAAGACATCTTGGTCTACGAGGACGAGGGCGAGGACGACCTTCCGATGCTATTCCCGCCGGAACGGGTCCGTCCGGACATCCGGTTCTCGGGACCACGGAGCACGCTCGGGGACCCGGAACTCGGACTGAGGGGACGGCCGGATCTGATCATCCAGCGCGCGGACGGCTCGCTCGTCCCGGTGGAGTGACAAGGAGACCCACCTCTTTGTCGGGTACCACGAGGCGCACGGCCGCCTGTTCGACACCATCCAGGTCGTGGCCGAGTGCCGCCTCGTGGAGGCCGCGTTCGGCCGGAAGGTTCCCTACGGGATCGTGCTCTACGGAGACGAGTCCGGCGGCGGCGTTCACGAAGGGTGGGTCCGCATTCCGTACGGCGAGGCCGAGCAGAGCTGGCTCCGGGTAGCCCTCCGGCAGGTCCGGGAGGACCGGGAACGAGCTCCGGTACCCGCGGAACGGAACTGCGGGGGCTGCGAACCGAACTCCAACGGTCTGTGCCGGTACGCGGCCGCTCGCTACGAGGGGCCGCACCGGCACCACGAACTCTTCGCGAGCCGACGGACCTGAGCTCCGCCTCGGTGCATTTCGGCCCTAGTCCGGGGCCTGACCGAACGTCGTGAACGCATAGAAGCTCCCGTTCGCGTCGGCGACATAGATCGTCCCGTCGACGATCGCAGGGGTCGTCGTCAAGACTCCCGTCGTCGGGTACTTCCAAACATTAAGGGGCGTGTAGGCACGGGCCGCGCTGATCTGCCCCTTGGCGGTCTCCATGACGAAGATCCCTTCTGCTGCGGCGACCCCGACGATCGGCCCGTGGGTCGTTACCGTATAGAAGAGGGCTCCCGTCAACGCGGAGAG
Source organism: uncultured Thermoplasmata archaeon (assembly GCA_963749235.1). Classification (GTDB taxonomy): domain Archaea; phylum Thermoplasmatota; class Thermoplasmata; order Lutacidiplasmatales; family UBA184; genus Lutacidiplasma. The sequence continues at coordinate 40,183 of CAVVLV010000001.1, forward strand.
CACGTAGAGCTTACCGTCGCTCGCGCCGACCGCGAACTCGAGCTGACCTCCGTTGTACGTGTAGTGGTCGCTCAGGACCCCGGTGTCGATGACGGTGCCTCCGGTAGTGAACGACCAAATTTTCGTCCCGGTCGACTGGTCGATCGCGTAGACGTTCTTGTCCGTCGAGCCGATGTAGACCACGCCACCGGAGATAGTAGCCGCGGCGTCGACCGCGCCGCCAGTCTTGAAGTTCCACTGCGTCGCCCCGGTCAGCGAATTGAGCTCGGTCACGTTCCCGCTCGACTGTCCGACTACGAGGAGGTTCGCGGTCGAGTTCAGCGATACCGCCGAGGTGATCTTACTCGGGAGGGTCACCGTCCAGTAGGTCGCCCCCGTCGATTCATTGATGGCGGAGACGTTGCCGGTAGAGGTCGTTACGTACAGCCTCCCCTGCGCGTAGATGGGTGCCGAGACGTTGCCGCCGACCGACGTCGACCAAGCGGTGGTGCCGTTCGACGAATAGACCGCATCGACGGTGCCGTCGTTCGCCCCGACGAAGACCAGTCCCAGGCCCGGGTCGACGGCGGGGGAGCCATCGATCGGTCGTCCGCTCGGAAGGGTCCAGTTCCAGAGCATGCCGGCGTTCTGGATATTGAGGGTGTACAGGTTGCCGGCATGATCTCCGACATAGGCCACTCCGTCCACGATCGCCGGGGATGTGGTGAAGGCCGAACCCACAGTGAAAAGCCACGCGAGGTTCACCCAATAGTTCCCGCCGGGGTGGATGAGGAAATTGAGCGTCGGGTCGTTCGGCTCGTACCCGGTGTGACCAGGGTTGAATCCCAACTGGTCCCAGTTGTTCGAGACGATGATCGGAGTGCTCGCGGACTTGCCGGAGGTCATCCCGGTCGCGGTCAGGGAGGTGTCGCCGAACGCCGCCTTGCTCGGGATCTTGACGCTCGTCGCCTTGAGGTCCCCCGTGGAGGACGCCGTCACCGTGGCGAGCAGGGTGCCGGTGAGGGTGATCTTCACCTTCTCGCTCCGGTTGAATCCGGCGCCGTTGACGACCACGCTATCGCCCGGGGGAACGAACTTCTGGGAGGCTTGGATGTGAGGGCCGGAGGTGCTGTACAGCACGCCAAACCCGACGACGTCTGAGTGAATGCCGGACTGACCGGAGGAGGAGACACCGTAGGTCGTAACGACGTAATCACCTCCGCCCCGCGCGGGCGGGAAGGCGAAGCTCCAGGAGCTGGTCTTGGATCCGCTCGACGCGAGCGTCGCCCAGTTCACATAGGGACCGGCAACCCAGCTCTGCGTTGGGCCGTCCCACCAAGTCCCGCCGACCCCGTTCGCCTGGATGGCCACCTCGACCCCGGCGACCCCGAGCGAATCCGTCGCGTTGCCCCGCACGGTCAGGTTGCCGTTGGGATTCGGGAGGTTGGCCGATGCGGCAGGGTACGATACCGAGGCGGTCGGGAGGGTTGAGTCATTCCCACCGCCGACCGCGAAATCGTACAGGAACCCATCCGTCGAGGCCAACAGGATGTTCCCCCCGACGATCGCGGGGGACCCCGTGATGTAACCCCCCGTCTGATAGCGATACAATTGGGTGCCCCCCGACGCCGACAAGACATCGAGCCCACCGGCGATGTCCGCGGTCGCGACCACGGCCGTCCCGTGGCCGCCCGCGATGGCCGGGGAGGCGATCGACTCCTGCTTGACGGGGTCCTGATAGTTCCACACGAGGGCACCCGTCTTCGCGTTGAGGTTGAACAGCCCATCGGAATAACCGAAGATCAGGTCCGTTCCGTCGATCGCGGCGGTGGACCGACCGCCGTCCGTCCCATTGGCGATCCCCGCCAGGCGGTCGAAATTCGTGGACCAGATGGGGGTGCCGTTGTTGAGATTCAAGGCGTACATGATCCCGTACTTGCTCGGAACGTACGCAACGCCTTGGGTGAACCCGTTCTTGCCGGGGGCCGAGATGGTCACGCCGGCCCCGATGTCGTAGACGCCGGGGGGCGGGTTGTAGGCCTGGAACCTCCAGATCAGAGTTCCCGTAAGGGCGTTGAGTTCGTAGACGGCCGCATCTGGGTCGGCGGTCCCAAAGAGGACGACCGGGGTCCCGTTGGCCAAAACCCCGTAGGACGCGGAGTCCCACGTGCCGGAAGTGCCACCCTGGGTCCCGAAGTTGCTATAGGTCCACTCGAGGGAGCAGTTCCCGGCATTGATCGCCTCCATCGCCCCGTCCGTACTCACGTCGTCCTCGCTCCCGATGTAGATCGTGGCCACTCCGCCCGGAGGAGTCCCCTCGGTCGGGGTCCCTTCGAGCGGGCGGCTCGAGATGGCGGAGCAGTCGGTAGCCCCCGTCGTCGCGTTGAACTTGATGAGGGTCGGGTTTGAGAATGTGCCGACGTACAGCGAGCCGTGGTACACGAGCGGAGAGGACCGGATCGGGGATCCCACCCAGGTGGCCCACACGATCTGACCGTTCGAGACGTTGATCGCGAGAATGTTCCCGCTCTCGGTGCCAACATAGGCCAACGTCGCGTGAAGGGTCGGGTCGTACGCCGCGACCGGCGAATCGAGTGCCGCGCCGAACATATCGGTGGCCCAGGCGACCCCCAGCGTGGAAGCGTTGGACGAGGAGAGGGGACTGTTCGTGGCCAAGCCGGTCAGGAGGGGGTTCAGATGAAGTTCAGGCCAGTCGTCAGCGGAACTGTGGGCCACGACTGCGTGCGGCAGTGCGGACGACGGGACACCCCGCACGGTCGGAGGCAAGGTCCCCATCGATCGGCCCGGGATAGTCGCGAACGCGCTGACCGGTAGGGCGACCAGCAACGCCACGGCTAGCGCCGCTCCCAATAGGGCGGGACGGCCCGTGGATCGGGACCCAAGCCCCCGAGCTCGATGCACGTCCGTTTCCGACCTGCGCAGGGTTATACGTCTATCGGCGGGCGTTCGACGGCGCTTTCGACGGGGTCGGTGACGGGGTTGTCACCTAGATGTATTCCTGGGCGGCCTCGGGGCCGAAGGTGCCGATCGCTTCGAAGCGGAAGGTCTGCTTCAGAACGTTCAGGAACGGGAAGGCGACGATCCAAGGTAGAGCGTCGTACCGTCGGAGCCGGACGAGGAAGTAGGCGAGCGGCACCCCTCGGATGACGATGGCTAAGGCGAGCAGGATCGCGGTATCAAAGAGGGCCGGCACTCCGAGGATGACGACGAGCAGGTACCGAGGTAGACATAGACCAGGCTCCGCAGCCCGGATCGGATCGCCAAGAGGAACCAAAATAGGACGGCGAGGCCGGCGAATTCCGGGGTCGGCCCGAAGAGGGATTCATAATGCTGGCCGTTGGCCATCAAGATCCCCCGAGACCACCGAACGCGCTGCTTTCGGAGCGCGGTGTAGTTCTCGGGCACGTCCTCGAACGCGACGGCGCCGAACTCCATCCGAATCTGGTAGCCGAGGCGTTGGATCCGGATCGTGATCTCGGTGTCCTCCCCGTTCCAGGGCACCCATCCACCGAGCTCGACTAGGTCCGCCCGACGGAAGGCCGAGAAGAGTCCGTCGATGACTTCCGCACTGCGCGTTCCCATGCCCGCGGGGCGGAGGAAGTAGTGCTGCCAGGCGATCTCGAGCGCCCGCATCTTGCGGGTCCACCCGTTCTTCTGGCGCGGGTGGATAGCGCCCTGCACCCCCCCGACCTGCGGGTCGGCGAAATGTCCGACGATGGCGCCGAACCCGGGAGTAACGGAAAGGTAAGTATCTCCGTCCACCCGAATGACGATCTCGTTCCGGGCCACAGCGAGGGCGCCGTTCAGCGCATTGGATTTTCCCCCGTGGGGCATATCGACCACGACCCCGGTGGCGTGGGACATCTGGGCGATGGCCGCGCGAGCGATCTCGAGCGTCCGGTCGGTCGACCCGTCATTCCCCACGACGACCTCGACCGACCCGGGATAGTAACCCGCGGCCGCGTCGGCGGAGAGGATCGCGCCCCGGATCCACTCTTCTTCGTTGTACGCCGGGATCAGGATGGACACGGAGGGGTGGTAGGCCACTAGGGGCGGCGGCGGATGCCTCCGAATGCGGCGAAAGTACAGCGTCCGCCCCATTACACCGAACAAGGGGAGGGTCAGCACGGGAAGGAGGAGTAAGAGCGTAAAGGCGAGGACGATCGAGTTCGCGCGGAGGAGGGCAAGGACGGCGACAATGATCCCCACGCCAAGGAGCACTGCGGTAAGCCCGAGTAGGAAGAAGGTAGAGATCGCCCGACGATCCCGGGGGAAGCGGGCCCGAATCTCCTGAGGAGGAGGTAGGTAGATGGCGCAGAAGGTCAGCAGGGTGAAGAACAATCCACCCGTGAGGGCGCGGGCGAGGAGACCGAAGTTCCGGAAGATCGAGCCCGGGAACGTGAACAGGAGTGCGTCGAGGATCAACTCGACGGCCAAGTAAACGAAGATCACCCCGAGCGCGAGAAGTCGTCGTCGCCGTGAGAAACGGGCGGAGTTCGAGGCGAGCCCGCTCGCGAGGAAGAGGGCGATCATGCCCGCGACGTACATCGGGAAGATGTAGTCGGGGACGATGAGGCTCGAGTTCCCAACGGCAAAGACGCCGGGCCAAGAGAGGGGCCAGTAGAGGAACGTCCCGGTCAGGGCGACCAGGTAGTCGTAGGGTCCGAACAAGGCCGCGTAAAAGACGAGGACCACCAGAGCTCCCAACCCGAAGGCGATCGCGAGCTTCACGACAAAGCCCAGCGCCCGGGGAAGGGGAAGGGAAGGGTGGGAACCTGCCCCGACCATTCGAACGACATGGGTCCGGCTCTTGGTGTACACTCGCACGACGGGAGCCGGGTCGGGGGCGGAGGGGGCTGGGGCCGACGGATCGCTCGGACGCGGCGAGGCGACCGAGGAGACATCCAGGCTCATCTGCACGGTCCTGGCTCCTTCCGTTCGGGGTCGGTTCTCGAGCCAGACAGCCGTTAGGTAGAGTATCACCCCCAACCCTACTCCGACAAGCATCGCCCCGATCGGAAGGTCGAGGGGTCGGAGCCAGACCCCCAACCGATGGATTCCTTCGCGCAGCCAGCCGAGCTCGTTCCACAGCCAAACTCCGATGGCGACCAGGGGGTTTCCGAGGGCCAACCAGCCGAAGAGCGGAGCGGTCTCGAAATCCGCGCGCGCCGACTCCAACGGTTGTCGGTCCAGTAGTGGGCCGTTCAGGGCCGGGCTCCGGAGCGGCCCCGGCGCACGGCGCTGAGCACGGCAAAGGTTCCCCAAGTAGCGACCCCCAGCGCGGCCACTACCGTCAGGGCTGCGCCTCCGACCGCCCAAATGGACGGCAGGAGAGGTCCGTCAGGGATGGGAGAGAAGGTAATCAGCAACGAGGACGGATTTCCCTCCACACTTCGCGTTCCTTGCCGGGGGGAAGCGGAATATCCGTGCGGTGCGACCACGGTGAAGTTGAAGGTCCCGTTGCGAATCTGGAACTCGGTAATCTCGACGGTCGAGATTTCGGATAGGTCCCCGACGTAGACCCTCCACATCGCTCCCGCCGGCAACCCAGTCTCCGCGAAGATGACCGAGTAGACGATTGGTTCGAAGGTGACACGAACCTGGAACGAGATCCCGTCGACCGAGATCGATCCCGACGCCGGCGTGGCGGCGTAACCCGGGGGCCCGAGAACCCGGTAGAAGTGGGTGCCGTTGAGAAGACTGGCATTGGTCCACGCTCCTCCCCCAGTGTGTGGCGCCCCGTCGACCAGGATCGACCACACAGGCGCGCGCCCGAGTCCGGTTTCGGTCCAGATAATCTTGTAAATGTCCACCTGGGTGAAGGTGACCGCGACCTGGATGGGGCTTCCGTCCACGTCGAACCACCAGCTCGATGGCTGCGCCACGAACCCGGTCACGGCCGAAACGTGGTAGCCAAAGGTCCCGTTGATTTCCATCGCCGTTATTGCTGGGGTATCGGATGAGAAGCTGCTGTTCCGAACAGTTACGAACCAGCTCGCTCCGGCAGGAAGTCCCGTCTCATCGAAAGTAACGGTGTAGCGGGTGGGTGGTGGGTGCAGGGGCACGAAGGTAATCGTGATGGTCAACGCTTGGCTCTGGATCGAGAAGGAGTAGTTGCTCGGGACAGCCCGGTACCCGCTCACCTGACCGATCTGGAAGCCGTACTTGCCTTCCTTCTCCTGGAAAGCCACGACTGCGCCCGTCGTAACTTCCTTGATCCCGCGGACGGTCACGTTCCAACTCATGCCGGTAGGGAGCCCGCTTTCCTCGAAGGTGACCGGGAAGGTCGCAACGAATAGGACGGGTACGGTGAGATTGGCTCCATTCACCCCGAACGACGAATTCTCCGGCGCTCCCCGATACCCGGGCACTGAGCCGAGTTGGTACCCGTACGTACCGCTGGTTTCCGTAAGGACGATCACTCCCGGGGAGGAGTTGGTTGAGCTGTAGCTGACGTTACGAACCGTGACCGACCAGATCGTCCCCGTCGGGAGGCCCTCCTCCGCTAACTCGACCTGATAGGGGTTTTTCGCGAAAACGAGGGAGATGGGGGAAGGGGACGCACCCGCGATCACGAACGTGAGGTTCGCCGGTTTCACGAGGTGATACCTGGGGATTGTCGAGACTTGGAAAGCGTACGTGCCGTTGCGTTCGGGCACGGTGAGGTTCGTGCTGGAGCTGGGGTAATTCAACCCCCGAATCGTGACGTTCCATGGAGTGCCCGGGGGCAGATTCACCACCTGGAAGGTAACCGAGTAAGCCGAGGTGAAGAACGCCTTCTCAGAGATCGGCCCCGTAGGCGTGACGGTCACGGGATCCGTCTTTCCCGAGTAGTTGCCCGGACCGTAACCGCTCCAGTGGGAGAACACGAACCCCGGATTGGCCGACGCCACGAGGGTGGTCGGAACGCTCGCGTTCAACCACGAGACGGAAGGGGAAACCGTGCCCCCATCGGAGGGGAGCATCGTGAGGGTGAGGGAGGACTGGTTGACAAATTGCACGGGAACGGTCGTTGGGGAACCTCCGACCACAATCGAGTTGGTCAGGAAGGGCTCGAGCCGCTCCGTAGAGTTCGTCCCGTTGCCCGTCACCGAAAGGGGGAACTTGCCGGTCAGCGGGAGCGCAACGGCCTCGGATTGCGCGGAATAGGTACCCCTCGGCAGGAACGCAGTGATGTTCCCCGTGTGGTTGGTCGTTTCCATTTGGCCGTTCACATCGACGAACCATCGGACAGGCCCGTGCTGACCCGAATTGAGGTAGTTCGGCAAGCCGGACTCGGTGAACTGGATGGGGACCCCCGCCGAATTGGGGTACGACTCGAACAGGACCAGGCTCTGGGCCGGCAGGGTCCACGTAGAAGGAAGCCCGTTTGGCAGGTATTCGGCGACGGGTTCGGGGGTGTTGGAGAAGGAGGTGCGTCCCCCGGTCCCGTTGACTTCTGTCCCATTCCAGTACCATACTTCGACTGGATTCCCCGGGGAGATTCCGGGGAGCTGCGGCGTGAAGCTCACATTGTTCGGCGCTGTCAGCGAGGTGTTGAGGTTCACGGCCATGAGGTCTGCGCGATTCGAGTCGCTCGGGTCGGTGGTGGCGATCGCATAGAGGTTGGCGTGCAACGTGCGATTCGAGCCTCCGTAGTACGCCGTCACATTGGGCGGCGTGAGTGTTGCGGGGTAGACCACAGTCCCCAGGTGCGGCAGGATCTCGCTAAAGAGGGTGTAATCCGGGCGTGGGACCAGGGTCGCGGCGTCGAACCAAGAATTGCTGGTGTAGAACACCGAGGCATAAACGTCCATGTTGGTCACGTTGAGCGCCATACCCTGGATGGCTTGGGCAGCGTAGGAAAGCGCTCCGGGGTAGCCTACGCTGTATCGTTCGAACCCGTAGTGGGAGAGGCCCGAACCGTCCTCCGTCACCCAAACCTGGACGGTGTGATGGACCCCGGGCCAGTAGGTGGCCATCGTATTGTTAACGCCCTGGCGAATGCTGTTGACCCGGGCGGGGAGACCGGCGGGACTGGCGAGGAAGGCGTAGAACTGGGCCAGCGTGGAGTTGCCGGAGTTCCCTGCCGGATAATCGTGAAAGGCAACTCCGGTGAGATTCGGACCGTTGATCTGCACCGTGGCATTGGCCCACGCGGTCACCGACCAGTTCCCGTTGTTTCGACCGGTAACCGGCACGCCGATGATCTGAATATTCGGGTCCACCACTCTCATCGCCTGAGTGTAGTTGTTGACCTCCCAGGCGTATTGGATTGGGGTCACGTCCTTGTCCGTTCCGCGTAGATTGAGGTTGATCTGTCTGCAAGCGTCGTCCCAGTCCTGCCAAGGACAATTCCAGTGTCTCCAGATCTCGGGCTCGTTGCCGATTTCCCACGCTGTCGCCTTGAAGTGGAGAACGTCCTCCGTGTAGGCCACGATCTGTTGGGCGAGCGTGGTGTTGTTGACCTCCCCCGGCACTTGCATGATCGCCGTGCAGTTGATCGAACGGCACCACTGGACGAACTCCGCCTCGCTCGCCGAGGCGTTCACCGTGACAGGAGGCGAACCCACTGTATGGATTTGGGTGGGGCCGCTCATGCTGCCAGAGGTCGAGACGACGCCGGTTGGATTGCTGACGGAAATGCTGAGATTCGTGGGGATTGGGTCATATTCATCCCCTGCCGAAGCACCTGGCCACACGATGACGCGGGCGGGTGTCGCCTCGACGAGGCTGCTCACGTTCGCATAGATTGGGGTGTGGGGAGTGACGGTCGTTCCCCAGAACAGGCTGGACAAGTTGATGCCCCTCGAGTTGATCGTGAGGTTCACCGGCACGGCTCCGCCGGCCTGAGGCGTAGGCGAAAGCGGGGCCGGGCTCGGGGAGCGAAGGTTCGCTGGGCTCGCCATACCCGGCGGTGGGAGCAGTAGAGCGAGGACCACGATGGCCCCGATCACGCTCCAGGTTCGGATGCTAAATCTCACGCTCGTGTGGGACTCCTGGACCCGGGGATGCGATCCCGCTGCCCGACGGGCGGGCGACGGGTGTGGATTGGGGGGGTCGTAAGACTTTCGGAGGACGCTCGAAACGGGTGGATTGGTCGGGGGGTGCCACGGGTCGGGCCTCCCCCCGCAGAACGCAGTTCCGTCTCTCGGGATTGTCGGCAAGAGTGATGCGGGATAACCGCAAACATGTGCCGATTGTGCGTGTAAAGTGCCCGCTCCATTATTTCCTTCTGTGCCGAAGGGGGGAGGGCCACCCTCGGGCTGCGTATATGCGTTGCTCCCCTCGGGGTTGACGGGAGCGGGTGTACGGCGTCGTCCTGCTGTGATACGTCCGGCACGTGCCGACCCCAATCGCGGGAAGCGCGTAACCCGGCACCCGTGCGATTCGGCGATGTGAATTGAGCTGTGCCCGCAACCCGGGTGTCGGCGACGCCTAGGTATCCCAATCAAACCGGGGGCGGGTCAAGATCGACGTCCCCGTTTCCGACTCACGGCGCCGAGCGCGGCGAACGTCCCCCACGCGGCGAATGCGAGCACCGCCGCCACGCTCACCGCCGTTCCGGCCACGGTCCAGTCAGAGGGAAGCACCGGCCCATCGGGAATGGGGGCGAAGGTGATGTGCAACGACAGCGGCCCCCCACTTACAGACAAGGTTCCCTCTCGGGGTGAAGCGGAGTAACCGTGAGGCCCTACGATGCTGTACGCGAAGCTGCCGTTCCGGATCTCGAACGTGTCGCTGGTGTCGGTTGAGAGGGTGACCAGGGTCCAGAGGGTGACCCTCCATCCACTACCCCCCGGTAGCCCCGACTCCGAGAACGTTACGGTGTAGTTGATCGGGCGGAAGAGGATCCGAACCTCGAGCGACGTCCCGTTCATCGAAACCGATCCCGATGCCGGCGTGGGCGCGAATCCTTCCGGTCCGTGGACCCGATAGGTGTGCGTACCGTTGGAGACGAGAGCCATCGTCCACGCGCCGCCCGAGTTGTACGACGCCCCGTCGACCGTGACCGACCACTGGGGGGCCGGTCCAAGCCCCGACTCGTTCCAGACGAGCCAGGTACAGGTCGACCTGCGTGAAGTTGACCGATACTTGCACGGGCGCTCCCTGCACCTCGAAACCGGCGTGCTGGGGGTGGGCGGCAAAGCCCAGGATCGGGGTTACCCGGTACCCGAACGAACCGTTGATCTCGACCGTGGAGACCACCGGGCCGACTGAGGAATAGGTCGCATTGCGAACGGTGACGGACCATGCGGTTCCCGAGGGGAGCCCCGCTTCGACAAAATCGACCGGGAAGGCGGCCGCTGGCGGCGTGCGTTGGAGAAACGCGACGACCGTCGTTAGCGGGGCGCCGTTCACCATCACCGAAGCATTGGTGGGGATCGAGCGGTATCCGGAGACCGCTCCGACCTGGAATCCGTAGGTGGCGTTGACCAGTAGGAACACGATGGCCGAACCCGAAGCGGATTCGGTCACGTTCCGGACGGTCACCGTCCAATCGATCCCGGCGGGGAGGCCGGTCTCGTTGAATGTGACGGCGAATTCGGCCGGGGGGTGGTACTGAGGGATGAACGAGATCATGATTGTCTGGGGACTGCCCTCGATCGAGAACGAGAAATTCTTCGGGGTGGACCGGTACCCGCTTACCGCCCCGACCTGGAAGCCATAGGTGCCGTTCTTCTCGAGGAAGGCGAGGCTGGTCGTGGAGGACCACTCGGTAACGGCACGAACCGATACGCTCCAATTCGTTCCCGTGGGCAGCCCAATCTCCTCAAAGGTGGCCCAGTACCGAGGGGGGCGGGGGTGGCGGCGGAGTTCGCTTGATGAAGGTCACCTCTACCGTGACATTGGCCCCATCGATCGAGACTGAACTGTTCTCCGGCGCGGCCCGATATCCCGGAACGGCTCCGACCTCGTAGCCGTAGGTGCCGTTCGTTTCTGCTATGAGGAGGCTCGCGGTGGAGCTCTGGTACGCCGTCCCCCGGATGGTAACGGTCCAGGGTGTGCCGGCGGGCAGGTTCTGTTCCAGGAACGTCACGAAGTAGGCTGGGGTGAAAAACGCCTTCTCGGTGATCGGTCCGGTGGGGGCGATGGTGACCGGATTCGCCTTTCCGGTGTAGCTGCCCGGTCCGTACCCGGTCCAACGGGAGAAAGCCTCCCCAGGATTGGCCGACGCCGTGAGTACAGCCGTCGCGCTGGCGTTCAGCCACGAAACGGTCGGGGACACGTTGCCCCCGCCGTCGGGCACCGACGTGACGTTGACGGACCATTGGGTGGAGAAGTTGACCGGGTCGATTGTGGGAACGCTTCCCACGGTCAGCGGACTTGTGAGGAACGGTTCCAATCGTTCGACCGGAACCTTCTCGACTCCGTTCAGCGGAAGGGAGACCGGCTCGGAGTCCGGGGTATAGGTCCCCGGGGGAAGGAAGGTCGAGATCGTGCCAGAGTTGTTGGAAGTCAGTAGGAGATTATCCACCCGGACGTACCATCGTGTGGAGACCGGGAGCCCCGAAGCCGGGAACGTCACCGGTACCCCGACTAGGGAGGGGTATGCCTCGAATACCACCAGCGATTGGTTGCGCATCGTGAAGTTCTGTGGGAGTCCGCCGGGAAAGTACTGACTGGTGGGTTCGACCGTGGTCGCGACGGCCGTAACGTTCCCGTTCAGATTCGCGAGGGTTCCGTTCCAGTACCACGCCTCAACGGGTACGCCCGTGCCGATCCCGGGCAGTTGGGGCGTGAAGTTCACGCTCGTGGTGAGGTTCAGGTCGACGGCCATCAGGTCTGCGCGATTCCCTGCGGCCGGGTCAACCGTGGCGACCGCGTAGAGGTTCGAATGCAGGGTGGAGTTGGAGTTCGATTCATTGCCGAAGTACAGGCTGGAGTTCGGCGGGAGCAAAGTGGTGGGGTAGACTTCCGTACCCAGGTGGGGGAGCACTTCGCTGTAGAGCGTGTAATCGGGGCGGGGGATGAGGCTCGAGGGCGGAAACCAAGAATTGGTGGTGTTGAGAACAGCTGCATAGAGGTCGAGGTTGGTGAGGTTGAGGCTGATCGATTGCACGATCTGCGCGGCCAGGTCGAGGGCCCCGGGGAAACCCAAGCCGGTACTGGCTGTAGTTCCAGTGGGAGAGGGACGAGCCCACCTCCGTCACGTAGACGGGGACGGGCTCGCACGAGAGCCCGGCACAAAGCTTGGTAGTCTCGTTCGAGATCGCACTTCGGATCCCCGTGATCCGGGCGGCCAGGCCCGCTGGACTCGCGATGGTCCCGTAGAACTGGGCGAGGGTCGGGACGCCAAACTTTCCGGCGGGGTAGTCGTGGAACGCGATTCCCGCGAGGTTGTCGTTCGGGGTGCCGTTCGGGTTCAGGAGGTTGACCGATACGGTCGCATTCACCCAATCGGAAACCGAGAGGTGGTTCTCGGGGCGGCCGGTCGCGGGCACTCCCAGGATCTGGATGTGCGGGTCGACCAGTCGCAAGGCTTGCGTGTAGTTCTGGACCTCGTACGTGTACTCGAGCGGGGTGACCAACTTGTTGTTGTGCCCGACCTTGTTGTTGTAGCTGGTGCAGAGGGGCTTCGTCCAGTCGTCCCAAGGACAATTCCAGTCCTTCCACAGCTCCGGCTCGTTCCCGATCTCCCACGCGGCCGGCGTGAAGTTGAGAATGTGCTCGGTGTAGTACACCACCTGCTGGGCGAGGGTAGTGTTGTTGACTTCTCCCGGAACCTGCAGGATCGCGGTGCAGTGGATCGACTCGCACAATGCGACGAACTGGGCCTCGTTGGCGACGGCAACGGTGTGGGTTGCGCCCACGTCGTAGAGCAGTGTAGGTCCGCTCGTATTGCCGCTGACCGAGGCCGAACCGTTCATCGGATTGATGGAGATGTTGAGCGAGGTGGGAATGGGATCGTACTCATCCCCGGCAGCGGCGCCCGGCCAAACCAAGACGTGGGATGGGGTCGCGGCGATCAGGTCGCTCAGGTTGGAGTGGAGGTCGGCCCGGGGCGTGACGGTGGTTCCCCAGTAATCGAGGGAGAGATTAAACCCGGTCTTGTTCATCTGCAGCGACACGGGCACGACACCAGGGTTTCCAAATGGCGCCCCCGAATTCAGCGCGGGCCGGCCATTCGAACCGCTGCTCGCCGAGATGCCCGATGGGATGAGAAGCAGGAGGACAACCACCCCTAGTACGGACCATGCTCGGATTCCCATCACGCGCTCCCCTCTCGGCCTCGAGCCAGATGATCGATCTCTCGTGGCGAGTCACACATTTGGAAGGGGTAGTTCCTAAACGTTTCTGCGCGAACCGGCGCGGACCGAGTTCTCGGGATGACAAACAGACGGGCGGGGAAGAACGCGGATTCGCCGTCCATCCCTTCGCAATGGCGGCGGAGGAGGCCCCGGGGGAGCGGGAGCATACGCCGATCTCGCGTGGTTCGCTGGAGCTGGCTGGCCCGTGCCCGAACGACGTGGCCGTGCCTTCGACGTAAGTTCGAGCCCATGGTTTCAGAAGAACTCGCTCGCCGCGCCGTACCGGACCGTGCCAAAGCCCTCGAACCGGTAGACTGCCTTGATGATGCCGAGGAAGGGCCACGCCGCGATCCAAGGGAGGACATCGTACCGCCGCAGTCGGATCAAGAAGTACGCGAGCGGGATCGCGCGAAGTGCGATCAGGGCCACGAGCAAGTAGAACGCATGAAGGATCCCGGGGAGCCCGAGGAACACCGCGAGCAATGCGAGGTAGACGTACACGAGGCTTCGCGCGCCGGCGTGCAGCACAAGGAGATAGTAGAACAACACCGCCAGACCGCCAAATTCCGGTGCCGCGGAAAATATCGCAGGGTAGTGGCGAGCGTTCGCGAACACGCCGCCCCGTGTCCATCGGATGCGTTGCCGTCGGAGAGTGGCGTACGTGGGCGGGACATCCTCGTAAGCGATCGCTTCGAACGCTAGGCAGACCCGATAGCCCACCCGCTGGAGCCGGATCGAGATCTCGGTATCTTCCCCGTTCCAAGGTTGCCATCCGCCGAGTTCCACGAGATCCTTCCGACGGAAGAGCGAGAAAGCTCCGTCCAGGACCTCGGCGGCCCGAGCGCCCATCCCCGCTGGCCGGACAAAGAGGTGTTGCCACGCGATCTCCATCGCCCGTAGCTTTCGGGTCCACCCGGTCTTCTGGCGGGGTTGCAACTGTCCTTGCACCCCGCCCACCTCGGGGTCGGCAAAGTAAGAGACAGCCGGGCCGAACCCGGTTTCCGCTGAGATTCGTGTGTCGGCGTCACAGCGGATCACGATCTCGCCCGTGGCGAGGGCGAGTGCCCCGTTGAGGGCGCTTGATTTGCCGCCGTGCGGAAGGTCGACGACCGTCCCGGTCATGTGGTGCAGTTGCGCGATCGCATTCCGCGCGACCTCGGAAGTGCGGTCCGTCGAGCCGTCGTTCCCGATCACGATCGATACGGGTCCGGGGTAATTCGCCGCGGCCTGGTCCGCCGCGAGGATCGCGTCCCGGATCTCGGCCTCTTCGTTGTACGCCGGGACGACGAGCGTCACCGAGGGATGGTAATCGGCGAGCGAAGGCCGCGGGTGCCGTCTCCGTTGACGGAAGTAGAAGGGACGAACCATCACCGCCCAGATCGGGATCGCAACGGCCGGGAGGAGCAGTAGGGCGGTGAAGGCCGGGATGATCCCGTTGAGGGCCAGGTAGATGCTGACGTAGTAGATCGCGACGCCTCCGGTGAGGATCGCGACGCTCCCCAGCCCGAGGAACAAGGCGAGAGCACGCCGGTCCCGGGGGAACCGAGTCGCCACCCGAGGGAGGGGAGCGGGGAACGAGAACGTGCAGTACATCACGAGCGTCAGGAAGATTCCGCCGGTCAGGGCGCGGACGACCAGAGAGAGGTTACGGACCGGATCTCCCGGGATCGTGAAGAACAGGGCGTCGATGACCAACTCCACGCCGACGTAGAGAAGGAGGAGTCCGGCCCCAGGACCCATCGTATTGCTGGGAGCCGTCCCTTCCGTATGCGAAGCCCATTCGCCAACAGCCAAGTGGTCGTCAAGGCGAGGTACATCGGGAAGATGTAATCGTAGACCAGCGGTGGGCCAACGGACTGACTATAGACCCCAGGCCACGGCTGGGGCCAGTAGATCGCCTGCCCCATCCACCCGACCAGTCGGTCGTAGGGGCCGAAGAACTCGTGGTAAAACAGGAGCAAGATGGAGGCCAGTCCGACAAAGACGAGCAACAGCGCGAGCGAGAATCGGTTGTCCCGGGGCACCGGGGTCGAGCCGGAATGGGTAGGGAGCGCGACGGACCCGGCTGTGTGCTCGGCCGCCGTCCATACATCCACCGTCACGTTGCGAGTTTCGGGTACTTCGGGACCCGGGTGCGCCGGTGCGGTGCCGCGAGTCCGAAGGAAGCGCACGGCTCGGTAGAGCGCGTACCCGAGGCCGAACCCTACCGGGATCGCTCCGAGCGGGATGCCGGCATGCAGGAGTTCAGCGTAAACGGAGGTTAGGAATACCGGGATCGCAACGAACATCACCCCACGGCCGGGTTCGGTTGCCCCCCACACGGGTTGCCTACCGACGTTGCCTTCGCTCACCCCGCGGCTTACGGGGTTGGACCCGGGCCTCAACGGGGCAACGCGTCCTCGTGGTAATCCGGGGCCACGTGAGAGCTGAGGGGAGGCTCCGAATCTTCAATGTATTCCGGCAGTGCGGAGGTCGGCGTCGCGGTCAGGGCCGTCGTGTTCGGCCGGGATCGACGGCTGAAGACCAAGAAGGTGGCAAGCCCGACCAACGCCAAGACGCCCACGACCGCGAGGGCTCGGCCGACTTCCGTCCACTCGGACGGAGGCGGGGGCGGACTGGGGAGGCCGAGGGTGAGGGCAATGATCTGGGGGGCTCCGGCTACGACCACCGTTCCGCCCCCGGGGGTGACGTAGCGACCCGACGGCGGTGTGACTCCGTAGTGGAAGGTTCCGTTGGCGACGAAGAAGGTCAGGACCGCGTTCGAGGAAGTGGCGTTCTGGCCGGCGAAACTGACGGACCAGTTCAGGCCGGGAGCCAGGGTCCCGACCGAGAACGTCACGGTGTACCGCGGAGGGGGAACCGGGGTCCATCGGACCCCGAGGGTGATCCCGCTCCCGGAGACCGTGATCCCTCCCTCCGGCGGGCTGGCCTGATATCCTGTCACGTTCCCGAACTGGTAGGTGTAGGTCCCGTTCAGGAGCGGGATTTGTAGATCCGATGTCGTCGAGTTGACCTGTTCGGAACGGACGGTCACCGACCATCGGGTGCCGTTGGGGAGCCCGGATTCTTCCCAAACAATTGGGTAGAAGACCGGGATCACCGAGAAGTCGAGGGTCATCGATACATCCGCGCCGGCCACGGTAAAGTACAACGACGCCGGGTGCACGGTGAACCCGGTCTCGTTCGCCACTTGGAACCCGTACGTGCCGTTGAACTCGGCAAGGACGAGGATTGGGGTGGTCCGGAGGTAGGTGGTGTTCCGGATCGTGACCGACCACTCCCGCCCCGCGGGGAGACCGGACTCCGTGAAGGTAACGGAATAGAGGACACGTAGGGCGGTGAACGTCACCGGGATCGTGACGTTGCTGCCCGCCACACTCACGAACGAGGAAACGGGGTGGACGGTGTACCCGGTCACATTCGGCACCTGGAACGCGTACGTGCCGTTGGGTTCCTGGACGACCACGGTCGAACCAACCCCGGCCAAGGGAACGCCCCGGAGAAGGACCGACCACGGGGTCCCGGTCGCCAGGCCGGACTCGACAAAACTCACCGAGTACCCCTCCGCGAAGATAGCCCGCTCATGGAGCGGTGCTCGCACGGTGAAGGTCGTGGGGTTCCGCGAGCCGCTATAGTTCCCCGGTCCCCAGCCATACCACGCTAGGAATCCGTATCCCGGACTCGGTGTGGCCGTCAGGGTGACGGTCGAGTTCACGTCGGCCCAGACTGTCGAGGGAGAGATCGTGCCGCTGGCGAGCGGGGTCACGGCCAGTTTCACGGAGTACTGGAGGAAGTACGGGACCGAGATGTTGACCCCGGCCGTGGAGAGCGTGAACTCGACGGACGGTCCCGGCGCATACCGTTCGGTGGTCAGATGGCCCGCGATTCCCACGACGGGGCCCGGCACGGTCGCGTAGGATCCCGGTCGCAGGAAGAGGGTGATCGTGGGCGTCGAGGAGGTCGCGGTCTGGTTGCCGACGCCTACGAACCATCGAGTATCGCTCGGCAATCCGGTCTCCGTGAGTCGCACGGGTGCCGCTCCCCCGGGGAGCGCTTCGAAGAGGACGACCGATTGCTCGGGAAGGGTCCAGTTCGCCGGCAGGCCCCCGGGGTAGAATTCGGGAGTTGGGTTGGGAGTTGCCCGGCGCGACGTTATTGCCGTTCGGCCCGGAGATGTTCGTGCCGTTCCACTCCCAGATCTCCACGGGGTCCCCGGCAGCGTCAGCCGGAGAGCCCCGGAGCGAACGAGACGTTGTTGAACTGGTTCAAGTTGGCGACCATCAGGTCCTCCCGGCCTCCCGCCGCGGGGTCGACCGTCGCGGTCGCGTAGAGGTTCCCGCTCACTCCGGGATCGCCTTTCACGGTCAACGTCGCCGGATACACGACCGGACCCAAGTGACTCAGGAAGTCGGTGTAGAGGGTGTAGAGCGGATGGGGGCTCCCGGAGATCGTATACCAGGAGTTGCAGGTGTCGAGGACGGCCGCGTAGGCCTCCACGGTCGTGATGTTCACCGCGAACGCCTGGACGAACTCGGCGGCCATGAACAGGGCGCCGGCGAACCCCTCGCTGTAGTTGATCCCGTCCGGACGATGCGAGATCGCGGATCCCATCTCGGTGTACATCACCGGTTCGGGTCCACATCCCAGCGCCTTGCAGCTCGGGCTGTAGGCGAGGGCCTCATGGATCCAGTTCTCCAGGTTCGGCATGCGTCCTGGGATCGAGTTGTAGTTGGAGACGTTGAGATAGTGGTAGAATGTGGTGAGCGAGTTGGTCGAACCGGAAACATCCGGGTAGACGTGGACCGCCATTCCGGAGATGTTGGGGCCGTTCAGGGCGACCGTGGCGTTGATCCAGTTGTACAGGACCCCCCCAGGCCCGACCCCGGGAATCCCGATGAACTTGAAGCCCGGGTCGACCTTATCGATCGCCTGCGTATAGTTCCACTCTTCCGAAGCATACTGGGCGGCGTTCGGGGGGCCGGTGTAGCCGGTCCAGTCCGCCCATTTGGCCGAGTAGGAGCTCCAGTGGTACCAGAGACCCGGCTCGTTCCCGATCTCCCAGTACGCCGGGGTGAACGAGAGGTTCTGCTCGGTGAACTGGACCACCTGGGCCGCGAAGGTCGCATTGTTGATCTCTCCGGGTAGCTCCATGATGGCGGTGCAGTTGATCGACTTGCACCAGGTGACGAACTGGGCCTCGCTCGTCGGCGCGGTGCGATAGTCCGTGGAGCTGGAGTAGAGCTGGTTGTTGAACGGGTCGTAATCGTCGCCCGCGAACGCCCCTGGCCAGAGGGCGACCCGAGTTCCGGCGGCGCTGATCAGGGCGGATTCGTTCGCGAAGAATGGGGATCTCGCGGACACGGTCGTGCCCCAGAAGCTCTGGTTGAGCACGACGGCACTCGAATCCATACTGAGGGTCGCGTTCAGGGCCGAGCCCGATAGAGGTTGGAGCGCGATGCCGAGGGAGGGTGGGGCCTGGGCGATCACGCCCCCCAACCCAAACCCGGAGACGACCACGAGCAAGGCCACCGTCGTACCGAAGAGTGCGAGGAGCGGACGGGTGGAGTGCATGGATCGTTTGCAACCGGGCACGGGGCCGCGGGGGTCCCGGTGGGGTGATGTATATCTTGCGAGAGGGGGTTGTTAATCCTTCCGACAAGGCCCGACCGGGCTTTCGGACCACGGTCCCCTGGTCGCCGAGGGTTGTCCCGAGATTTCGGACGGCCCGGCCCTTCGCGAGTGTCTCACGGCCCCGGCGGAGCCTCGGGGTGGGCGGACGTCACGCGCGGCGCCCGGGAGGGATTAAATATAACGCGTTGGTGCGAGACGAGGCCGCGCCACGGCGCAGCTGTTCGGTCGGCACATGCACCCGCAGAGGCTTTGGGCCTCTCCGGGGAAGGGCGAGGGCTCGCCGCCCAACCCGGCAGCGGGCCGATGACGCCGATCACACGCGTTCTGGACGCTTGTCAAGCGCCATTAGTGTAGCTGACTACTGTCAGTTGGGGAATGGCTGGGCTCGGGCGCCGAGGAAGGTCGTGCCAAGCTGCGATAAGCGGTGGGTAGGCGCAAGGAACCTGTGATCCACCGATCACCGAATCGGAACTCCGGTCCCGCAAGGGACATTCCGCAAGGAAAGGGAACTCCCCGAAGTAAAGCATTCTAGTAGGGGAAGGAAAAGAAATCAACCGAGATGCCCTTAGTAAAGGCGATCGAAAAGGGCCAAGGACAAACCGAATCCCTGCCCGGCGAGGGCAGGGAGATGTGGAGTAGTGGACTTTCGTACACGCTGGCTTCCAGAGTTGAACGTGCCTGGAACGACGGACCTAAGAGGGTGATAGTCCCGTAGGCGAATGGAAGAGGCGTGATTGAAGGTATCCTGAGTACCGTGCGTTGGATATCGCGCGGGAAGCTGGGAGGTACAGTCTTCTGATCCTAAATACGTCCCGAGACCGATAGTGCAATAGTAGCGCGAGCGAACGCTGAAAAGTACCTCGGAAGGGAGGTGAAAAGAGCCTGAAACCAACTGATGATAAGCCGCATGTGGTCCCCAAGGAACGAAGCGACCGAAAGGTCGTGGACACAGGATCCATGCGTCCGTTTTGAATAACGGGCCAGGGAGTTTCGATCTATGGCAAGGCTAAGGCCCGAACGGCCGAAGCCGCAGGGAAACCGACAGTCCGCAACTTCGCAAGAAGTGAGGGACGGAGTGTGCTCGCTCGAAGTCATAGGTGGAAGACCCGAAGCCAATCGATCTAAGCGTGGGTAGGTTGAAGCCTGTCGAAAGATAGGTGGAGGACCGAACCGGTATTGACGTGCAAATCATTCGGATGACCTGTGCTTAGGGGTGAAAGGCCAATCTAGACTGGGAATAGCTGGTTCCTCCTGAAACTACTCGCAGGTAGGTCTCGGCCGAGCTAGCGCGGGATGTAGAGCACCGATTACGGGAAGCGGGACCGAAAGGTCTCGGCCTGTTGTCGAACTCCGAAGTCCCGTGCGGCGAAGACGCCGGGAGTGAGCGCGGCAGGGGTAAGCCCGCCGTGCGAAAGGGAATGCAACCCAGCCTCACATTAAGGGCCCCAAGTGCCGGTTCAGTGTCATGTAAAGGGCGTCCGTGTTCGAAGACAACTGGGAGGTGGGCTCAGAAGCAGCCATCCTTCAAAGAGTGCGTAACAGCTCACCAGTCGAGGGCATGGGCACCGAAAATGGACGGGGCTAAACCGGCCCCCGATATGTGGGCGCGCCGCCAATCGGCGGCGATCGTGTAAGGAGGCGTGGTGCTCGGGTAGAAGTAGGGTCGTAAGATCCTATGGACCGGGTTCCATCGAAAATCCTGGGAGGAGTAGCAGCAAAGACAGGTGAGAATCCTGTCCGCCGTAGGGGCCAGGGTTCCACGGCAACGTTCATCCGCCGTGGGTTAGTCGAGCCTAAGTGAGTCCTTAATCGGAACTCGCGAATGGAAATACGGTTAATATTCCGTGACCCCAACTTTAAAGCGTCCTCGAGGAAGCCGGCCGCTAGGGTGGGTAGGCATATGCCAGCCTACTGATCCCTCGTCGCCCCGGGAAGTACCGTTATGGTGAGAACCGGGGATAGAGGGACCAGGTCCCCGCGAGGGGACTCTTTCCAATGCGGGCGGTCCGTGAAAAGTCGAGGACGGCAAGTTGGGCTCGTACCGAGAACTGACACAGGTGCCCCTGGGTGAGAAGCCTAAGGCGTGTCGGCGAGAATTCGAGCGAGGGAATTCGGCAAATCAGCCCCGTAACTTCGGGATAAGGGGTGCCAGATCTGTAGAGATCTGGTCGCAGTGACCAGGGAACTCCGACTGTTTAATAAAAACATAGGTGGCCGCGAGACTGAAAAGTTGTGTATGGCCGCTGAATCCTGCCCAGTGTCGGCATCTGAAAGCCCGGTACAACGGGACGAAGGACCGATAAACGGCGGGGGTAACTATGACCCTCTTAAGGTAGCGTAATACCTTGTCGCTTAATTGGCGACTTGCATGAAGGACCAACGAGAGTTCTACTGTCCCCGCTCGGAAGCCGGCGAAACTGACTCATTGGCGAGCAGTCCAATGTCTTCCGTCTGAAAGCGAAGACCCCGTGGAGCTTTACTGCAGCCTGCGGTTGTGATGCTAATCCGAATGTGTAGCGTAGGCGGGACTCGTTACCAGGGCGGACCGCTAGGTCCGTTCCGAGAGGCCAATGAAACACCGCCCTTCCGGGTTGGCATCGCTCACCCCGCAAGGGGGACACCCGTAGGTAGGCAGTTTGGGTGGGGCGCCACGCCCTCCAAAAAGTAACAAGGGCCCCCAAAGGTCGGCTCAGGTGGGTCAGAAATCCACCGTAGAGTGCAAGGGCAAAAGCCGGCTTGACGGGAATCTGCTTAACGAGGATTCCCGATGCGAAAGCAGGGCCTAGCGAACCAATATGGCTTTCCTGTAGGGCCTATTGATAAGAGAAAAGTTACCCCGGGGATAACTGAGTTGTCTCCAGCAAGAGTCCCTATCGACCTGGAGGCTTGCTACTTCGATGTCGGTTCTGCCTATCCTGGTGGTGCAGCAGCTACCAAGGGTGGGGTTGTTCGCCCATTAAAAGGGATCGTGAGCTGGGTTTACACCGTCGCGAGACAGGTGTGTTGCTTTTTGGCGGAAGTGTACGGGTCTCTGACGAGAAAGTTCCCACAGTACGAGAGGAACGGGGAATTGGCGCCTCTAGTCCATCAGTTGTCTGGCAAGGCATCGCTGAGCAGCCACGCGCTACGGGATAAGAGCTGAAAGCATCTAAGCTCGAAACCCCCTCGAAAAAGAGAGACCTTCAAGGACATTCGTAAAAGACGAGTTCGATAGAGCTGGGGTGTACGTAGAAAGCCCTCGGGCGATCTACTCAGCCCGCAGCCACTAACGTCCGCAGCTACGTAACCTAGTGACGCTTGGCAGTTAAACAGAACGCGTGTGGTTTCTTTTTTTGAAAGAAACTTCGACCACCGGGCCGACCGGCTCGACCGCAGCGGGGGGCGGGGTTAAGGTCGCGAGTGACCTCGGAACCCGATAGGCCGACGATGCCGAGTCTGGGAGCCCCGCGCACCCATTGGCCGGTCGTCGCCTGGATCCGGCTGACCCTCCCGGTCCGCCCTGCTCTGATTCTTCTCACCCCCGGAGTGGCTCCCCCGCCCAACCCCCCGCTCGATATTCTACTGCCTAACCCCGTTACGACCGACCCCCGGAAGCGCGTGTACGCCTACGAGGAGGAGCGCGGCGACTGGGTCGTGCGCCTCGTCTGGGACGCGGACGACCCCGAGATCCTCGAAGCCGAGTGTCGCATGCCCCTCTACGACCGGCGCCTTCCGACGGAGGAGGTCGGCCGCTTCTGGGGGGCGGTCAAGGAACTGATCGTTCCCCTGGGACCTCTTCGGGTCGAGTCGGCCGACCCGAGGCCTGTACCGAAGGGCTGAGGCCGGACGAGCCGGGGCCCGGGTCGTTACGGTTAAGGCGGACTTTAGGTCCGAAGGCTCGTGCTGCGATCCACCTTCCTCCATCTCCCCGGCATCGGGCCGGCCACCGAGGTCGCCCTCTGGCGCGACGGAGTACGGGACTGGCGGGAGCTCACGGAGCTCGTCTCCCACGCCGACTGGAGCCCCAAGCACCGGGACCGGGTCGTGCAGGAGTTGGAGGGCAGCGAACGCGCGCTCGCGGAAGGGGACCCCGCCTGGTTCGGGCGGCGTCTCCCCGAATCGGAACACTGGCGTCTCTATTCCCACTTCCGCGAACGGACCGCCTTCCTCGACATCGAAA
The DNA here is from genome assembly GCA_963749235.1 of uncultured Thermoplasmata archaeon. GTDB lineage: Archaea > Thermoplasmatota > Thermoplasmata > Lutacidiplasmatales > UBA184 > Lutacidiplasma. The sequence continues at coordinate 63,205 of CAVVLV010000001.1, forward strand.
CGACCGGTCTCTCTCCCTACGGAGGGATGGTCACGGTCGTGGCCGTCCACGGAGGCGGGACGACCCGGAGCTTCATCGCGGGGGAGGACCTCGAGGAACTGCCGGCGTACCTCCGACGGTTTCCCATCCTCGTGACCTTCAACGGGCGTCACTTCGACGTCCCATTCCTCCAGGCCTCCTTCCCGGCGCTCGTGGCGCCGCCGGTGCACATCGACCTGCGCTTCGTCTTCTATCGGCTCGGCCTGGCCGGGGGTCTCAAGCGGATCGAGGAACACCTTGGGATCGGCGATCGCTCCGGGGTCGAAGGAATCCGGGGGCTCGACGCGGTCCGCCTCTGGAAGGAGTATCGTGCGGGCGACCCCCAGTCACTGGAGAGGCTCGTGCGGTACAATCGCGCCGACACAGTCAACTTGGAACCGTTGCTGGAACGCGCTTCGACCGATCTCGAACGTCGGTTGCTCGGTCCAGGGTCGACCGGCCCGGCCACACGGCGGATCCCTGCCTAGCACGTCGCCCCGAGTTTACGGGGGTACACCCGCACGGGGCGCCGAGCTCCCGAAACGCCGAAGGCGTTCGCCGGCCCATCCCCGCAATCCGCCGGGTCCGGCGGCCCGCAGCGTGTGCACGTAGCTGGTCCCGAATACGGCGACGGCCCACACCGGCCAGAGGAGGTAGTTGAGGTGGTCGAGCACGCCGAGACCCAGCACCGATCCGGCGCCCTTGCTACAATCGCCGGGCTGGATCAGGATCGCGTGACACCAGACGTTCTGAGGGGAAAAGTAGGCGAAGGGAGCGAGGATCGCGGCCGTGATCACGACGGCCAGCGCCGCGTCCCGCCAGCGTCGATGGTACAGATGCAGGGCCACCACGACCACGTTGGCGAACTGTTTCAGCCCGAGCGAGACGACTTCTGCGACCCGGGAAGAACGACCGTCCAGTGTGACGTATGCCAGGATGAGCGTCAGGAACGGGACAAAATCGTTGAACCCGTTCGCGGCCATCAGGCCGACCCACGATCCGCCCCACAGGACCACCGAGGCGCCTCGGCGGCGGAGGAGGTACACGCCGGCGATCCAGGCCCCGAGTGCGGTCCACTTGTAGCTGATCCCGGGGATCGCGGCGAACGCGAGTCCGGGAAGGTAGACATTGTACACATTCGATACGGTGTAGGCGGTGCCGTACTGATCGTAGGTGACCGAGACCGACGTCCCGTAGAGATTGGGCCAGACCTGCGCGAACACCGGCGTTACGAACGGTTCGTCGGTGAGCCCGTTGTGCCAGCCTGTGATCACGGACGCGACGGCCACGACGACGGCAATGCCGACCCAGCTGGCGAGGAAGGCGTGGTCCCGCACGAGGCCCCACTCATACGCCACGACGAACGTGGCCAAGAGGAGCAGAACGATCAGGAGCTCGGCCGATAGAGTGGGAAGGAGGAACGAGAGCACGGCCAGGGTCCCGAGCACATTGGCCCCGACCAGCCCGACGATCCGGACCCAACGAATTCCGGCGGGTTCGGTGAGGGCCGGGGGGCCGCGAGGTTCGCGGACACTCGGACTCCCCTCCTGCATCGGCCCCCTACTGTCGATCAAGCGTGGGACGTGGTGGAAGAAGGACGCGGAGTTCGATGGCGGGGCCGATCCGCTGGAGGGAGTGCGGCTGGAACGGGCGTCGACGGAGCCGGAACGATCGCGGGCGCCGGGATGGGGGTCCCTTCGGGTGGGGTGGCGTGACGCACTCGTTCCGCGGCTTGCGCACAGTCCTCGGGGGACGAGTCGATGTGCAGGTAGTGTCGGGCCAATCGACGGGCGACCGCAGCGACCGTTCCGGTCCCTCCGAACATGTCCAGCACGACGTTCTCCCGGTAGCTGTAGAACTTCACGATCCGTTCGATGAGCTCCTCCGGGAACGGTGCCGGATGCCCGTGACGCTTCCGTTCCGGTGGAATGTGCCAGAATCCGTCCGAGAACGTCTCGAATTCCTGGGCCGTGATATCGGCCAAGTCCGGGTTCCCGGGAAGTTTCCACTGCCCCTTCGAGAAGACGAGGACGTACTCCCAGGAAGGGATGATGTGCGGATTGGACGGGCTCCGCCAGCTGCCCCACGCTGTCCGCCGGCCCATGGTCTGCTTGTACCAGATGATCTCGGTGCGCATGATGTAACCCAGGTCGCGGAGGTCGCGGGAGAGGTCGTGGTGGATCGGCCGGAAGTCCTTGATCGAGGTCGGCGCGACGTTCAGGACGAACCGGCCTCCCGGCACCAAGACCCGGTAAAGGGCCCGCCATACTTCCTTCAGCCACTGCAGATACGCCTCGGGCGGCAGGTCGTCCTCGTACCCACGATAGGCGATGCGCACGTTGTAGGGGGGACTCGTGACGGCGAGATGGACGGATTCCGGAGGTAGGGACTCCAGAACGACCCGGGCGTCGCCAAGAACGATCCGGTCGCGCCAGTCCGGCGCCCTCGGCCGGCGTCGCCCTCCCGCCATCCGAGGCGGGGACCGTCCTGCCCCTGATGAGGATATCTCCGAACCGATCTCAGGACGCGGCGACTCCGCCTGCCAGGCACTCTTCCGCGATGCGATCGCCGATGGCGAACGAGGCGGTGGCCGCCGGGCTGGGGGCGTTCAACACATGGAGCGCGGCCGGCCCGTGGGTCAGCACAAAATCCTCGACCAGGGAGCCGTCGCGACGCATCGCCTGCGCCCGGATCCCACTCCGCCGGGCTCCCAGGTTTTCCGGCCCGGCCTCCGGCCAGAGCCGACGGATCGCCGAGAGGAACTCCGTGGGGCTCCACGAGCGGAGCCATTCCCGAGCGGCCATGCCGGGGTAGCGACGCAGCAGGCTCCAGACCCCGGGGAACTCGGCCAGGCGGGCCAATTCACTCGCGTCGAACGCGCCCGGGCGGTAACCCTCCCGGGCCAGGGCGATGGCCGCGTTGGGTCCGGCGAGGAGTTGGCCCGAGACCGTGGGGGTGAGGTGAACGCCGACGAACGGAACTCGGGGATCCGGGACCGGGTAGACGAGCATGCGGACCCGTTCGCGAGGAGTTCCCTCGAGTTCGAAAAAGTCCCCTCGGAAGGGCACGATCGAGACCGACGGCTCGACGCCAAGGCAGCGAGCCACCAGGTCGGCCCGAAGGCCGGCGCAATTGACCACGAACTGCGCGCCGACGAGACCGGCGGAGGTCTCGAGTCTCCAGCCGCCTTCCTCGCGACGGGCGCCCGTGACTTCGTGAGCTCGAAGTAGCGCGACGGAATCCTTCTCCAAACGGCGTGCGAGGCGGTCGACGACGGCCGGGTACTCCACGATCGCGGTGGTCGGAACCAGGACCGCTCCCGTTCCGGCGACGCCCGGCGCAGTGTCGTTCAATCCTTCCCGGTCCAGACGCGACACCCCCGGCACTCCGTTGACCCGAGCTCGTTCGAGAAGGTCCACAAGGGCGGGTTCCTCGGAAGTGCGACTCGCCACGATGAGCTTCCCGACCGGGAGCGTCGGGATCCCCTCGGTACGGCAGAATTCGAGGAGCTGACGACGGCCTTCCAAGGTCAATCCGGCCTTGAGCGAGCCCTCCGCGTAGAAGATCCCGGAGTGGATCACACCGCTGTTGTGGCCGGTTTGATGCACGCCCAGGTCGGATTCCATCTCGACCACGGCGATCTCGGCCGAGGGTCTCCTCCGCCGCAACGAGCGAGCCGCCGCCAGACCCACGATCCCGCCGCCGATGATCACAAGGTCGTACCGGTCGACCACAGGAGCCCAAAGGGTGACGGCCCCTAGCACGGGGTGTCATCCTTCCGACGCTAAGCACCAACCGTATAATCTCGTTCGGCACGACGGTACCGATTCTCATGGTCGTGCGTGTCGCCGTGCTTCGGGAGGTCGCTGCGGGGGAGACGCGGGTCGCGCTCACGCCCGAGGTCATCCCGCGCATGCGCAAGTCGGGGATCGAGGTCGTCGTCGAAACCGGCGCCGGAACGGCCGCCGGATATCCGGATGCGGGGTACGTCCAGGCCGGCGCCCAGATCATGAACGACCGGGCCGCGACCGTGAGTGGTGCGGCCGTAGTCGTAAAGCTCCAACCTCCCACCGTCGAGGAAACGGATGCGATGGCTTCGGGGACGATCGTCATCGCGGTCATGAACCCCGGTCGCAACCTCGACCGCGTCGCCCGGATGCGGGACCGAAAACTGACCTCCTTTGCGCTCGAACTGCTGCCGCGGATCACGCGGGCCCAGAGCATGGACGTCCTCTCTTCGCAGGCGACGGTCGCCGGCTATCGGGCCACGCTCGTGGGCGCCGGCCTCTGCCCCAAGTTCATGCCGATGCTCACGACGGCCGCCGGCACGATTCGCCCCGCCAAGGTCCTCATTCTCGGGGCCGGGGTCGCGGGCCTGATGGCCATCGCGACCGCGCGCCGACTGGGCGCGCTGGTCGAGGCCTACGACGTGCGTCGCGCCGCCGGCGAGCAGGTCCGTAGCCTGGGGGCGAAGTTCCTGGAGCTCCAGATCAACGCCGAGGGCGTCGGCGGGTACGCCCGCGAACTCACGGAGGACGAGAAGAGGCAGGAGGCGGAGATGGTCTCCAAGGCGGTCGCCGAGGCGGACGTCGTCATCACGACCGCCAACGTCCCCGGTCGGCGCGCTCCCCTGCTCGTCCGAAAGGAGATGGTCGGGCGGATGCATCGCCGGGGCCGTCATCGTCGATCTTGCGGCCGAATCCGGGGGCAACTGCGAGCTCACCCAACCCGGAAAGGAGATCGAGTTCCAGGGGGTCCACATCACCGGTCCGCTCAACCTGCCTGCCCAGCTCCCCTTCCACGCGAGCCAGATGTTCGCGAAGAACCTGGAGGCATTCCTGAAGCTCCTCGTTACCCCCGAGGGGGCGCTCGTCACGGACTTCAAGGACGAGATCCTGGCCGCGAGCCTCCTCACGTTCCAAGGGGCGGTCAACCACGCCCCGACGCGGGACGCGCTCGCAGGTGCGAAGTGACGGCATGACCGCGGACCTCTGGACGGCCCTGTTCATCGGCATCCTCGCTGCGTTCGTCGGATACGAGGTCATCAGCCGGGTCCCGGTGCTCCTACACACCCCGTTGATGTCGGGGTCGAACTTCATCCACGGGATCGTCCTCGTCGGCGCGATCGTGGCCCTCGGCATCGCCACCACGCCCCTCGAGGAAGCGATCGGCCTGGTCGCGGTGATCATGGGCGCGATGAACGTCACGGGCGGCTACGTCGTGACGGAACGGATCCTCGCGATGTTCGACCGCTCCAAGAAGAAGGGAGGGACTCCGTGATCGCCTGGCAGGAGCCCCTCGTCGACGGCGTCTACGTCATTGCGGTCATCACGTTCATTCTCGGCCTCAAGGCGATGAGCTCGCCCGCCACCGCCCGGCAGGGGATCGTGCAGGCGGGCATCGCGATGTTGATCGCGGTCGCTGTCACGATCGTCGAACCCGGCCTCTCGAACTTCGCGCTCATCGCACTCGGGGTCCTGGTCGGTGGACTCGCCGGTTGGTACTGGGCGCGCGTGGTCAAGATGACCGCGATGCCCCAGATGGTGGCGATCTTCAACGGAATGGGAGGAGGGGCGGCGGCCGCCATCGCGGCGGTCGTCCTGCTCGGAAACCTCTCCGATCACACGATCTCGGGCCTCGCGCTCGCTGGCGCGGTCATCGGTGCCGTCTCGATCGCCGGCAGCATGATCGCCTTCCTGAAACTTCAGGGATGGCTGCGGTCGAAGGCGATCGTCTACCCGGCCCAGCAGCCGACGAACATCGCCGTGCTCGTCCTCGGGGTCGGGTTCGGCGTCTACGCGGTCGTGAGCGGCCTTGCGTTCTGGCTCCTTCCGTTCTACGTCTTCCTGCTCCTGTTCGGGATCCTCATGGCCCTCCCGATCGGCGGCGCGGACATGCCTGTCGTCATCAGCCTCTTCAACGCGCTGACGGGCATCGCGGTCGCGTTGGATGGATTCGCGCTCGTGAACGGCCCGCTCGGCGATGCCGGCTATGCCATGGTGATCGCGGGAACCCTGGTCGGGGCCGCGGGTTCGCTCCTGACCCTCCTCATGGCCAAGGCGATGAACCGGAGCGTGGGGAACGTTCTCTTCGGGGCCTTTGGTGCGGTCGAGGAAACCGGCACCACCATGAAGGGCTCGATGAAACCCATCGAGGTCAACGACGTCGCTGCTCTGATGGCGTACGCGAACTCGGTCATCATCGCGCCCGGTTACGGAATGGCGGTGGCCCAGGCCCAGCAAAAGGTGAAGGAGCTCGCCGATGTCCTCGAGTCGAAGGGCGTCTCGGTCAAGTTCGCGATCCACCCGGTCGCGGGCCGGATGCCGGGCCACATGAACGTCCTCCTCGCAGAGGCGGGGATCTCCTACGACAAGTTGTTCGACCGCGACGAGATCAACCCGGAGTTCCCGACGACCGACGTCGTGCTGGTCATCGGGGCGAACGACGTCGTCAACCCCGCCGCGCACCGCCAGGGGAGCCCGCTCCAGGGCATGCCGATCCTCGATGTCGAGGGCGCCCACAACGTGATCGTGATCAAGCGCGGCCAGGGGAAGGGGTTCGCGGGCATCGAGAACGACCTGTTCTACCGGGACAACACACGAATGCTCTACGGCGACGCCCAAGCGGTCGTCGGCCAGCTCGTCTCGGCGATCAAGAGACTGGACTAGGCGGAGGTCCGCCCTCCCGGGCGGCCGCGCGCTTTACGTCGCTGCCCCGCGCGCCGGCGCACGGAAATTCCACCGAAGGTTGGCCGCGTACCCAAGACCACTCCCGACCAGGATTCCGATGAGCTGGCTGTCGAGCGGGGAACCGCCCAGATCGACCGCGATAGCGAGAACGAGAAGGTTCACCGCGAGCACGCCGGCCTGGATCGTTCCGTAGACGGCCAGGTGGTAAGCCGTGGAACGGTCGCCCCGTCCCGCGAACGCCCAGGCCCGGTTCCAGCTGAAGTTCCAGCCCATGGCGACCACGAAGGCCCCCGCGCTGGCCAGCAGGTAGGAGCCCGCCACATCGCCCAGGCGGAAGTCGATGAGCGTGAACACGCAGAGGTTCACGAACACGCCCGAAACGCCGACGACCAGGAACGCCGGGATCCGAAGGAGGTCCTCAAAGGTGAGGCGGAATCGACGGAGCCACCGCGCGATGACCCCACCGGACGCCCGCCGTTGGACGGCCTGGATGAAGGGGACGTAGAACAGGGCGAGCGCCCAGACGACCCATACGGAGTAATCGAACTGAAGGCCGAAGGCCCCGCTCCTCGAGCAGGCCGGGAGGGCCGCTCCGATCGCGATGGGGCAGAGGACCGCCGAGCCACTCCAAAGGAGGAAGGGGGCGAGGAACGCGAGGCTGATCCCGAGCGTGACGGCCGTCTTTCGCCAATCCCGGTGGATCACGTAGTACGCGACCACGAACACGTTCGCGAACTGCTTGCAGCCGAGCGCGAGCCACTCGGCCCACTTCTGGCGACGGCCCTCGAAGCCGAGGAAGCCGAGCGTCAGGAGGAGGAGGACGACCAGGTCGTCGAACCCGCTCGCGGCGACGATCACCATGTACGGCTGGGCCAGCATGACGCCCGCATCGAAGCGTCGCCGGGCGAGGAAGGCCATCCCGGCCCAGCACGCGAGCGCGAACCACTTGTAGCTCAGGCCCGGGACCTGCAGGAACATCAAGAGGGGGAGATTGGAGAAGGTCGACTGGGAGGTGAACGTCGTCCCATACTGCTGGTACGAGAAGGAGAGAAGGACCACGTAGGGGTCGTGGTGGGCGAACAGGAGGGTCACGTAGCGGGGGGTCGTGTACGCCTGGTCCGTGAGCCCGTTCGCCGCCCCCGTGAGGATCGAGACGACCCCGAACCCGACCCCGGCGAGCAGCAGGAAGGAGACGAATTCCCCGCTACGCTCGACCCGGAGTCGGCGGACCGCGACCGGGAACATCAGGGCGAACGCCCCGAGAGAGATCCCGCCGACCTCTTCGAAGGCGGTAGGATAGAGCCAGAGCGCCGTGACGACGGCGAGGGCTGGCAGGGCCCCGGCGGCCCACGCCGCACCGTAGCGCAGATATCGCTCCCCTGGCGACTGGGTCTCGGAGGACGCACGCTCCGGCATCCCACCGGAAGCCGCCATCAGGAACCGCCCACGGAGCCGAGCGACCGAGGAGGGCCATATTAGCCGGGTCCACGGGCTCAAGGACCCGTGAAAGAATGTAGTCGAGCTCCTGTAGCGGGGGCGATGCCCGCGCCTGCACCGGAGCGGACCCCGACCTCGCAGACCGCGGGCGTTCTGCCACCGACCCCGCAGGTCGTACCCACCACGCTCGTCTCTCCCCAGGGTCCGATCCGCGGCTTTCGTTCCGTTCTATCGAACCGAAAATACCTGTTGTACCAGTCGGCCGTCATCGTCGCCAGGTACCGGGTACTCGGTCTACGCCGTTTCCATCCCGTGGCTGGCCTTCCAGAACTCGGGCTCGTTCCTGGTCGTGGGCCTCGTCCTGTTCGTCGAGGTCGGGATCTACGCGCTGACCTTCCTCGTGGCCCCTCTGGTCGACCGAATGCCGGACAAGCGGGGGATCCTGTTGGTCGGCTTTCCGATCCAGGCGGTGGCGGCCCTCGTCCTGGGACTTTCCGCCTCTCGAGGCGAGTTGCACTTGCCCCTCTTGCTCGGCATCGTCGCCGTGCTCTCGGTGATCTGGGACTTCGAATGGGCCGTGTTTCAGGTCGCGCCCCGGATCCTGCTGACGAAAGACGAGCTCTTCGCTGCGCAGGGGGTTTCGGGAGCCCTCGGCGGGGGCGCCTCCATCGGCGGATTCGCCGCCGGCGCCGGTTTCATCCTCCTTTCCGGCGTTTCGGGGAGTGCCTTCCTCTATGCGGGCCTCCTCCTCGTCGCGACCGTTCTCGCCTCCCGAGTTCCGCTGCGGGGAGTCTTGCCGACCGACCCCGGCTACTTCGCGGGGTTCTTGGAAGGTTGGGAATACCTTCGATCGGCCGAGGGACGTCCGCTCCTGCAGCTCGGGGTCCTGGACGCCGTGGTAGGATTCTTCGCGACGGCCCCGGCGCTAATGATCACCTTGTTCGCCGACCGGTCGTTCCCCGACTCGGGACTAGCCTACGGCGTCCTGTTCACCTCCTTCGTCGTGGGAGGAGTGGCGGTGGACCTGACCCTCGGCCACTTCAACCCCCGTAAGCGGGTCGGCTTCGTCCTAGTGGGGGGCCTCGCGGTCGCCGCCGTTGCGCTCGCGTTGGCCGGCCTCGCCCCGCCCGCTCTCGTTGCAACGGCGGCGGCGTGGGCGATGGCCGGCGGTGCGCTCGGGGGGTACACTTCCGGGAAGTTCACGTTCCAATGGGGCTACGTGCCGAGCGACCGGCTCGCGCGGGTCACGGGCAACCTCTACGTGTTCCCCGGAGTTTCCGGGGCACTGGGGGCGATCGTCCTCGGCGATCTTGCGGGAGTGATCCCGGGTTCCTCTCTCCTCCTGCTCATCGCTGCGATCCTCGGTATCGCGGTTCTCTTGGCTCTGCTCCTCCCGTCGGTTCGTCGGTTCGCGTTCTGAAGCAGCGACGACCCGTACGGCACGTTCGTTGCCTTCCCCTCCGTCGAAAGTGGGATAACATCGGGTCGAATCTTCTCGGGCCGTGCACGGCGATGTTCCGTCCGCCTCGGCATTGGTCCCACCGAACATGGCCGTGACCGACCCCCCTCCTCCGAAGTTGGTCGTGGAGCATGGCGTCGCGACGAGCCTCATGTGGAAGTTCCAGTTCAACCGGTCCGCGTTCGACGACCCTCGTCTCGAAGGTCGGCGTTTGTTCGCCGAAGCATTCGGAACATTCCTTCTGGTGGTCGTCGCCGCGGGCGCGGTCGTAGTGTCGGCCGTGAGTCACGGGGCCGTCGGTCGGGTCGAGGCTGTGGTTGCGCCGGGGCTGATGGTGATGGCCATCATCCTGTTCATGGGAGCCGTCGCGGGGGCCCACCTCAACCCCGTCGTGAGCATCTCCTTCGCCGCGCGGGGAGATTTCCCGTGGCGACGGGTCCCGGGGTACATCGGCGCTCAGTTGCTGGGCGCGGCGCTCGCCTGCCTGTTCCTCTGGGCGATGTTCGGCCGGGTGGGGATGATGGGCGCCACCGAACCCGGTGTCGGCATCTCGGATCTCCAGGCGATGCTCATGGAACTCCTGCTGACGCTAGGGCTCGTGAGTACGATCCTCGGCACGGCGTCCAAGGCCCAGAACGTGGGCCCGATCGCCGCCCTGGCCGTGGGCGGATACATCGCGCTCGCGGGCCTATGGGCGAGCCCGATCAGCGGGGCCTCCATGAATCCGGCGCGCTCGTTTGGACCGGACCTGGTGCTCCTCAACTTCGGCCATTTCTGGGTCTACCTGGTGGGCCCGATCCTAGGAGCATTACTGGCGGTTCTCGTAGCTTATGTGCTTCGAGGACCCGGCGGAGACGAGCCCGCGATTCAGGCCGCTCAAGGTCGGCTCGCCGAGTTCCTCCCACTCACCCCCCGACCCGCGCAATCGAAGAGAGTGGCGGGGGGGGCCGCGCCCTCTTCGGAACCACCGGCCTCTCCCTCGGTCCCCGGAAGCTCTCGGGGGAAAGGTCCAGCGAGCGGCTAGAAACGCCGGACCCCGACGGCCGCGGGCCGGGGTTATCTGGACGACGTGTGTGGTCGGATGATGACCGAGCCCGCCGTCCGAGGGAACGCCCCCGTGCCGGGAGGGCAGCTCTATTTCGAACGAAGCGGTCAGGGACCCGCGATCGTCCTGATCCACTCCGCGTTCCTTGACGGGCGGATGTGGGAGTCCCAGGTCGCGACGTACTCCCGCACCCATACGGTCGTCCGGTACGACGTGCGTGGTCACGGGGCCTCCACCCACGACCGCACGGGCACGTCGGACGGGCAGGACCTCCTGGAACTTCTCAACCATCTTGCGATCCCCCAGGCGTACCTCCTCGGGAATTCGGACGGGGCTCGGATCGCCTGTGAGTTCGCGGCCGGCTTCCCGGACCGGGTCCCTGGGCTCATCCTCGTCGCGGGAACCCCCCACGACCTCGATCCCACCAAGGAGGAAGAGGCGAGTTTCATGGACACCTACCCCGATCGTGAGGGTCCCCTGCTCGAGCTCATGCGCGCCATGAAGAAACCGGAGGCGCTCGAGCTGATCCTCGACTTATGGGCCCCCCAAGTACCGCTCGAGGAGCGGGGGACGCTTCGCTCGATCGCCTCGGACAACTACGACCGGTTCGTCGAGTTCCTCCTGCGGAGCGAACCCGAGGGACGCAAGCCGGCGTACCCGGTTGCGGAGTCGCTCAAGAAGGGGCGCGTCCCGATCCTTTCGCTATCGGGGGCGCACGACGAGCCTGCGACCAACATGATGATGGCCCGGTTTGCGGCCGAGGTACCCAGCGCGCTGCACCACGAGATCGCGGAAGGGGATCACACGCCCAACGTGTCGGCCCGAGCCGAGTTCGATACGCTCGTGCTTGAGTTCCTGGCCACGATCGAAGGTGGTCAAGCCTGGCCACCGCCGCGGCCCTGAGCTCGATCCGGACACGCCTTCAGTTGGCCGTCCTCTTCTGGGGAACGGCACGGCCGTGCTTTGTCTCCAGTTTGTATTGACGGGCTAGATTCATGGGAAAAAAGAACGAGGACCTCCAAGAGCGGAATCGCTCCGGTACCGGCAAGGCTCGCACCTCCCGAAGGGTGGCGCCACGTCGCACAGCCAACGTCACCATTCGCTTCAGATTAAGCATGTACTGACGTTCCTTCTCGAGATCCTTTCCCGAACCGATCGGACCATGACCGGGCACTATCTGATCGACTCGGAGGCGCTGGATGCGGCCGAGGATGCGGGCCCACGCCTCAGGCCATCCATCACCGGCTGACGGGTGGAAGTCCACCATCACGAGGTCCCCCGCGAACAGGATGTGTTCGTCCGGGAGGTAAGCGAACACATCGCTGGGAGAATGGCCGCCGCCGTACGTGATCAAATGGAGCGACCGACGGCTTCCCCTCAGAACAAGCTCGTCAGTAAAGGTCGTGTCCGGGGCCACGATCCGGTGGGACGACGGGCTCTCAATCACGCCCCGGTACCAACCCCGGACCCACGGACGATCTCGCTCGGGTATATTCGAGTCGGAAGCGTCGAGTACTGCGAGCTCCTTCGGGAATTCGCGCCGACAGGCGCTCCATTGATCTCGGCTCTTTCGGAGGATAAGTTGCCGGACGCGTTGGGAGGAAACGATGTGACTTTCGAGGAACGCGGAGTTGCCCCAGATATGGTCACCGTGCCAATGGCTGTTGATCACCCAATCGGGCGAGCGACCCGTGCACCTTCTGGCAGCCACGCCCAGTGCTTTTCCCGCCATCGGGGTGAGCATCGAATCGAAGACGACCGTCCGCCCCCCCAGATTGACGATTCCGGAGTTGCACAGGCCGAATCCATTGATGGTGGCTAGGGCGGCGTGAACCCCGGGGGCGAGAGACATCAGCCGGAAATGCCGTCCCATTTCGGTGCGTCGCATCGATTCCCACAGCGACTCGAGGGATAGTTCAGTTGCGGATGATGACCTTCGGGCGCATACGGGGTTCTCGGGGGTTGCGCCTGAATCGGATGCGGAGTGTAATCAGTGTGAGCCTGGCGAGATTGAGGGAGGCGGGAAGAGGGAGATCTCGGTTACCGCGCCCACACCAGCGACTAGCATGACGGAAAGCGCCGGGACAGTGACGGAACCAATTGCCGTGGCACTGATGTTCGACTCGGAGGGCGACGAGTCTGAAGGGCTCCAGGTCCAGACTTTGACTGATCCCGAGAAGGCGAGGCCGGAAGAGTTGAGCGAAACTGCCACCGGGGTAGTGGTATTCGTATTGACAACCAGGAGCTCGTTAGTGCCGTTTCCGCCGGTAACGGCCGCGAAGACGTCGGTCCGGTTTACAGAAGCATTGTACTCCAACGGACCCAGTCGGTTGAAGAAGGAGGATTCGACCACATAGCGTGGAGCGACTCCGCTCGAGTTGATGATGCCGTTCTGGCCGCCCTCCCATGCGAAGGGGTCGATATTGCTAGTTTGGGAGTTCAATCCCTGGGTGATTTCGGCGGCGAAGAATAGTCCGTTGTAGTAGGTATCCAGAAAGGCCGAGAGCGGCTGTCCCACACTAACCGAATCCATTTCGGTGATGAACACTCGAGTTGGGCACGTGGAACAGGCACCCTCGAGCGCATTGCGGGCCGCCTCAAGGAGCCGCGGCACGGCGGTCGGGCCCGTCAGGCCCCAGAAGAAGTTGGCCAGGGAGAGATTGGTGGGATTGGGGTCGAGGTCGTCCACATAGGAGTGAAGGGAGATGGCGGCTAAGTTGTGACCATCCGCCTGCTCGAGGGGAGTGATCCAGGAGGCCTCATTCGTGCCTCCGAGGCCGATGAACTGGGCAGACGGGTCGACTGCGCGCACTGCGGGAATGTACTTCCCGACTTCGGTGGCATAACTGGTGGCATTCACTCCCCCGGGACAATCCGTTCCCCAATCATGCCACGGAACTCCGTAACAGGTCCAACTTGCGGGTTCGTTGCCGAGCTCCCAGTACGCGGGATGGAAAAGGAGCGTATTTTCGATATAACCCACCTCGTACGCCGCGGTATAGGGCCGGTCAATTTCGAGGGGCAACTCGATGATGGCAGCACAGTCGCTTGCGTTGCAGACCGAGATGAAGTCGGCTAGCGTCACCTGGGCCTGCGTAGTGCCGTTCTCTCCCGGAGCGTAGATCGTTCCGTTGACGAGATCCATCGTGTCTCCGCTGGTCCCGTCCGGGAATCGAATGTAATGGATCGGTGTAGCTGACAGCAGGGGTACGGTATTGGAGGATAGTCGGGTACCCGACTCGATCCCAACGCCGTAGAATGCGGGTGAAACTGGATGGGGGTCGGACGACACCGTAAGCTGGGCCTTGAGAACGGGTGGTGGGGGCGGTGGAGGAGGATTCTGTTGCGGGGGAGGTTGAGAGGAAGGGGTGCTGGGAACTGAGGTCAACGAGAGTCCCACCAGGAGTATGGCCACTACCGTGGCGAGGGTAACCAACAAGACGTTTCCAGGAGGCGGACCTCGTCTCATTCCGCCAAATAGGTCCTCGGACCTTCAAAGCGAGGAGGTCTCAAAGGAAGATACAATCGCTAGCACGAAGGGGTTTGAGCCGATCGTAGGTCCCTTTCGCGTCTGATAGGGGGACGATAGACGAGTTGAGGGGGCGGCAGCAAGGCGGGGTAACGATCCGACAGGAGCCGGTTCCAAACAAGAACTTAGGAACTAGTACCCGGAAGATAGGGTAGGGCAAAGATGGTGCCCCGGCACTTTCGGAACGAGAGAAATGGGGGAAACATCGGAGGAATACTTCGACCTGCAGATATGGGAGAGTGAGTGGGGCCAGACAGATCTTGCCGGGCAGTGCAAATCTCCAAAACCGGGGGACCCGTGAACCGGGTGACTAAGCCACCCGCGAGTTGGCCCACACCGCACTCACACGCGGAGAGCGCTTGGGCCGGGTCGATCTACGCAATTTGCGCTTGCGCGGCACAATCCGGAACCTTTCCGGCCCGCCAACATAAGGGACTCCCTGGTGACACGCGCAAGAAGTGGCCGACCGACAAATCCAGAAAAACACCCGGAGCCATCATAACCCCGTCCCCGGTGGCCGAACGTAATGTTGGCTGCGTCCGCCCGGGTCGGTCGCCCATTTTATCGCGTTTCAATAGTCGTCCTCGCCCTGTCGATCGTTGTCCTATTGATGGTCCCCACGTCGGCGGTGGGGACCGTGCCGCAGTTCCGGGGCTCGAGCGGGCTCGTCCCGGCGTCGGCATCCAAGACGTACGGCTACCGACCAAACGTGGTCGTGCCGGCGAGCCCGACCTACAACTGGCCAGAGCTCCACGCGAACCCCCAACTCACTGGATATTCCCCGAACTCCACGCTAACCACCGCCAACGCGTCGAGCCTCGGCGTGGGCTGGTCGGTGGACCTCTACGGGTCCTCGCTCGATACCCCGGCAGTTGCTTACGACTCGATCTCGGGTCGGACCTATGCGTACGTCGGTACGGAGACCGGGAATTTCCTCGCCATCAACGTTGGGACCGGGCGTATCCTTTGGAGCACCTGGCTCGGGTCGATTATCCGGAGCTCCCCACTGGTCTGGAACGGCTCGGTTTACGCGGCGACCTTCACCAACCCCGAAGTCGTACGGCTCAACGCGAGCACGGGGGCCGTTCAGGCGCGAGTGGTTGCACCCACGCCGATCGAGGGGACGCCGACGCTCGCCACCCCCCCCGGCGGCGTGCCGACCATATACGTGCCCTCGCTGGATAGCGGAAATTCCAATGGGCCGCTGCTCGCCCTCAATGCGGTGACGCTCTCGACGGAGTGGACATATTCTAAGTACAACTCGAGTTCGTACGGCTCGACTGCTGGCTCGTGGGACTCCGCCTCGTACGGCGTCACCAAATCGGGGGTTCCTCTCGTCATCTGGGGAACGGACAACCCGGACTCCTCGGTCTACGCTGTGAACGCGCTCACGGGAAAGCTCGTCTGGTGGTTTCAGGCGTACAACCCGAACCGTCTCGACTTTGACGTCGCGTCGGGCCCCATGATCTCGCTCCCCGGTGTGAACGGGTTCGCCCAGGGCGTCGTCTATGTGATCAATAAGATCGCCCGGATCTACGCTCTCGACCTGAACAACGGGACGCTGATCTGGGAGACCAACTTCCGGGGCCTCTCGACCAACTCGAGCCCGCTCTCGCGTTCGACGGCGGCCCTCGAAGGGACCAACGTGGTCTTTGGCTACGGCAACGGTCTGATGGACGTCAACGCGACCACGGGCAAGTTCATCTGGCAGTACAAGGACCCGACCCAGACCGAGTCGATTTCCTCCCCCGCGATCGTCGGTCCGGCGAGTGAGGCCGTCGTCGTTACCGGAGATGTCGGGGGCAGTTTCGACGTGGTTTCGCTGGCGACAGGCCACCAACTCTACACCTATGCGACCGGCGGGTACATCACTAGCTCCCCGGCATTGTGTGACGGGAACGTGATCCTCGCATCGTCCGACGGATTCCTCTATGACTTCGTGGTGAACGGGGGCAACGGACCCACCGCACCGACAACGTCCATTAGCTCCCCGGGCCAATATGCGAATGTGACTAATCCGAACGGCTTCCTCACGGTCCACGGGAATGCGACCGCGTCCGGGACGGTCTATGAGGTCGAGGTTGCGATTCAATCGGGGGGTCCGACGGGTCCCTGGTGGGACGCGATAAACCAGACGTGGTCGTTTGGGCCGATCACGGACCTGGCTACCCTTCAGAGGTCAAGTGCTTCCACTGCCTGGACCGAGCGATTTCCGGTGCCGAACATCGGCGGCACCTACCAAGTCGTCGCGAACACGGTGTCGACGGCCGGACTTACGGATACGTCCGGTGCTGACGTCACCTTCGATGTCGCCTACAGTCTGACAGAGCCCACGCTTCAAATTTCTCCGTCCTACGTTGCGCAGAATTCGAACATGACCATCCAAGGCGGAGGGTTCCCGGCGAATCTTTCCCTCAGCCTCGAACTACAAGATAAGACCCTCGTGAACCTTACAACCAGCGCATCCGGCAAGATCGTGTCGACCGTCGTCCACATCGCGGAAACCGCCCTCTTCGGCCTATCGTCGGTGGAAGCGGTCGCCGCGAACGGAACGAGCCTAAGCAGCGCGCCTGTAACGATTTCCAACTCCTGGGACCAGCAAGGCGAGGCTCCCTCCCATGTCGCCTACGAGGCGTACGACAGGACGTTCAGTCAGCTCACCTATCCGGGCCACGGCGTCTGGGTCCAAGTCGCCTGGCACTTTGACGCGGGGACCGCTATCGACTCGGCGCCGGTGATCGCAGACGGGTTCGCGTACTTTGGGGATATGGCGGGCAGCGTGTTCGCGGTCGACATCCACAACGGGGGCCTCCTGTGGTCGTACGCGCTCCCGAATGGTGCCGGTATCCCGAATTCTCCAGCGATCGACGTCAGTCGGGGCCTCCTCTTCGTTGGCGACAACAGCGGCAACCTGACCGCCCTCTCGATCACCACCGGAACGGTGCTCTGGCACGACGTGCTGGGGGGAAACGTCACCGCCCCGGTTTTCGACAACGGGCAGATCTACCTCGTAGCCCACCGCGACCGCCTCGAGTCGATCTCCGAGGCGACGGGAGCCGTCGCGTGGACGCGGAACTTCGCGAGCTCCAGCTTCGCGGCACCGGGCTTCAACGCGACCGCGAATGTGCTGGTCGTCTCCGAAACCAGCGGCAACGTCGCCGCGTTCAACGCCTCGAACGGTCGGATCAAGTGGACGTATGTTACGGGAGCCCAGATCCAAGACTCCCCGGTCGTGGTCGGTGGTCTTGTCTATGTGGGCTCGGATAGCAAGTTCGAATACGCAATCTACCAGGTGAACGGGACCCTCGACTGGAAGTTCAATGCCCACGCCTCCGTGACCGACCCGGTCGCCCTGGTCTACAAGCAGAGCGCCAAACCGTTCGCCGTCGTCGTGGGCTCGAGCAACAGTCACGTTTACGTGCTCTCGGGAACGACCGGCGTGCAGCTCTTCAACGTCACGGCCGCGGGGCCGCTCGCCGGCGTTTCCGCCGTCCCAGGGGTCATCCTGTTCAGCACGCTCTCGGGCACGGTCGCCTCAACCCGGTCATACCTGGCCGAGGACGCGGTCTTCTGGCACTACACGAGCGGCATTGGAATGGCCTCCGCTCCGGTCCTTCTCGACGGGACGATCTACCAGTCTTCCGAGGACGGGAACTTGTATGCGTTCACGTCGTACGGTCAGGAGCCGGCCTAGTCGACCCATTCGATCCCGCTCACTGGCGGCTTCGGTGGGCGGCCGGGTCGGCCTATGCGCTCAGCAACGAGTCCAGCACCTTGTTGTCGGCGCTGCGAGCAAGTACTTGCGCCTAGGGATCGGCGGGTGGGCGAAACGGATCCCGGAATGGTACGTTCGGTTGCGGTCTCCTGCCCCACGCTCACTCCATCGGTGGATCGATGATGGATACGAAGCGGGAGCTGATCGGGAGTCTCCAATCCAGGCAGTGGGCGCGGCCAGATTCGAACTGGCGACCTTCACCGTGTCAGGGTGACGTCATAACCACTAGACTACGCGCCCGCGAGGGCGGCCACCGACGACCCGCTCAAAACCCCTTCGGAGTCGTAACGTTCTACCCGTATCCACCGGGGAACGGGCTCGAGTCCGGCGGATGGTCGTTCCAGTGGTAGTAGCCCATCGATTGCCGTTGGGATTCGGTGACCTCTTGACGCAGACCGCCCTGGAAAGAACCGTACGTCTCCCGGATCTGTTCCTCGATCGACCGTGCGCGACGCAGGGCCTCGGCAAGGTGCTTCGCCTCGATGAGGTCACTTCCTGAGACGGCGGCGAGATCTCCGGCGGTTCGCAGAAGACCGCCCAGCTCGCGGAGCCGCAGGGTCAGGGCATTCCGACGGCCGTCCAGTACTTCGGCTCGACGACGTGCCTCCTGGATCAGCTCGATGACCGCCTCCTTCGTGGCCGGGCGGATCCGCCCGTCGACCGCAATCTCCTGCGCGCAGAACTGAGCTAGCCGCAGCCGGTTCGCCGGGGTGTCGGGCATCGCGGTCTCGAGCAACACCTCGTAGCCGCTGCCCGCGATGCGCGAGCGCAGGGGCGACAGGATGCGGTGGATGTCCTGGATGTTCGCGGCCGCGACGAGGATGAAGTCGCACGGGACGTTGTCGACCCGGACCGAGGCGCCCCCCGACTGGGGGTTCCGGCCGCTGATCGGGAACCGCTTTTCCTGCATCGCGGTCAGGATGTGGCGTTGGATGTAGCCCAGCGACGGGAGTTCGTCGATGAAGAGCACTCCCTCGTGGGCCTCGTGGATCTCTCCGGGAATAACCCGGTCGTACGGAAGGGTGCCGAGGGTCGGGTGGCCGCCGTAGGGGTCGTGGCGGACGTCCCCCAGGAGCTCGGTCTCGCTCGCCCCAGTCGCCATCACGAAGGTGTTGCGGTCCAGCTTGACCAGGACCTTGCGCGGGCTCTCCCGCTGGAGCGTTCGCCGGCGTTCGAGCGCCCGTTGGTCGAGGACCTTGATGTGGTCCTCTGCCCGTTCGTACGAGACCACCTCCTCGACCCCGTTCCGGAGCCGAGTGGTCCGAACGGACTCCTGCGGGTTGCCGCCGGGGGTGACGGTCAGCTCGAGGATCCCGCCGACGAGGTCCCGGAATGGGTTGCCGCTCCCGCCGACCCCGGGCAGGGTCTGCTTCACATTCCCGCAACTGGGGCAGTACCGTTCGTTCGGTGTCGAGTAGAAGCTGCATCGGGGGCAGCGGTAGCCCAGGCGCTCCGCGACGGTCGCCGGCGCATCGGTGGGGAGGATCAGCTCGCCCTCGACCGACCGGGCGGCCTCCCGCTCGTGGTAGACCTCCTCGCGCCCGACGATCTCGATGCTGGGCCGTTCCGGGTTCTCGGGGTTGTGGACGACGCGGAGCTCGCTCCGGGGTCGGTCGAGGTGGAGCGCGAGGGCCTGGGCCGTCATCGACTTCCCGATCCCCGGAGGTCCCGACGAGAAGGAGGTGCCGGTGCTGGTAGGCCGCGATGCGCGCGGTCTCGACGGCCTTCTCCTGACCGATCACCCGCTCGAGCGGGTCGGTGGGGATGGGGATGTCCGCGGTGCTCTGGATCTCGTCCAGGGCCGCGGGGAGTCGGCGGGAAGCGTCCGCATTGCTCGGCATCGTTCGCTCGGGACTAGAGCCACCGAGGTATAGGTGCGTCGCGGGGCCTCCCGACCCCGCGACAGGGGAAAGGGTAGAGCCTTAGCGAGCGCCGGCCACGGGGGCGAGGTCGGCCTTGGTGAAGACCCGGACCTGTTCCGGGAGCTTCCCGATCGGACCCAGCCGGGTCGCGACCACGGTGCCGATGCCCTTCTCCTGGGCCACGTCGAGTAGTCGCTGGCTGACGATCCCATCGAAGACGAGGGCCTTCGCGGGGCCACCGAACGAGCTGATCGTCTCGATCATGTCCTTCACGGGGGCCTCGGCGACGACCGAGTCGTCCTCTCCGACGATGAGGCACTTCGACGCGTTCTCGACCCCGTTCAGGAGCTCGAAGTAGTGCGCCAGATCCGCGGGGAGCTGAGCCAGTGGCACGGGCGGCGGCGGGGGCGGGATCGGCATGGGTGCCCGGGGGGGCGGCGGCGGCATGCGCTCGCGGTCGTCACGGCGGTCGCGGTCGCGGCCACCGTTGCGCGAGTCGTCGCGTCGGGAATCCGGGCGACCGCCCTCCGAGTCGCCGCGGTCCTCGCGGGGGGCCCGCGTGCCACCGGTCGACTCGAACCCGCTCATCTCCAGGTACTGGTTGAGCGGGATCTTGTTCCGCAGGCACTTCAGAAGCTGTTTCTGGGTGAGTTCCTCGACCTCGCTGCCGCGCGGCGCGCGGGCGACGAAGTCGATGTCCATCGTCTGGAGCATCTCGCGGAGGATCAGCTCACCGGCGCGGTCCCCGTCCGTGAAGACGGTCACCGTCTTGCCGCGCGAGAGATCCTTCACGGTCTGCGGGACGCTCGTCCCTTCGACCGCGATGACGTTCTTGATCCCGCATCGGAGCAGGTTCAGCACGTCGGAGCGGCCCTCGACGACGATCAAGGCGTCCGCCTGGTCGATGTTCGGTCCGGCGGGCAGATGCTCGGGCCCGTAGGTCGTGATCTCTTCGACCTGGACCGCCTTGCGGACGGCCTCGGTCAAGTCCATCCCGACGCCCTTGGACTCCTCTTGGAGCCGGCCCAGGATCTCCTTGGCCCGGTCGACGACCTTCTGGCGCTTGGAGATGCGGATGTCCTCCACGCTGACGATCTCGATCTTGGCCCGGCAGGGGCCGATCCGGTCGACGGTCTCGAGGCCGGAGGCGAGGATCGCGGTCTCGACCTGGTCGAGCGACGAGGGGATGATGATCTCGCCCTCGCTCTTGCCCTTGCGGCTGTCGATCTCGACTTCGATGCGGCCGATCCGGCCGGACTTCTGAAGGTCGCGGAGATCGAGCTCGTCGCCGAGCAGTCCTTCGGTCTGTCCGAACACCGCGCCCACGACGTCGGGCTTGTCGATGACGCCCTCGGCAGTGATGCGGGCTCGGATCTGGTATTTCGCGGCGCTGGGGTCGTTGGTCATTGTTGGTTCTCCCTGGTCGGAAGGGGTCCCGCGAACACGCGGGGGACCTCGCGGGAGGACTAGTTCGAGCCGATGCCGCCGGGCGATGCGCGGAGCCTACGACAGGACAGGACGTGGATCATGAGTCGCGATTCCGGATCTCCAGCGACGTCAGGAGTCGAGCTCCGTCCGTCTCCGGGG
This sequence comes from uncultured Thermoplasmata archaeon, assembly GCA_963749235.1. Taxonomy (GTDB): domain Archaea; phylum Thermoplasmatota; class Thermoplasmata; order Lutacidiplasmatales; family UBA184; genus Lutacidiplasma. Next base: position 84,606 of record CAVVLV010000001.1, read on the forward strand.
GGTTCCTTCCGCTCCTCGAAAGCCGAATGCGCTATTTAAGCGGGAGGTGGAACGAGAGTGCGTCCCGGACCGGGCCTGGGTCGCTCTCGGAATCGCATCGCTCCTCGAGGGGGAGTGTCTTTATAGCGGCCAACTCTACGCGCCCTCGGAGAGAGTTTTCATGCCTCGTCGTGCACCGAAAAAGACGGAGTCCGTCCCGACCCCCGGCGAGCCGGAGACCATCCCGTCGCCCCATCTCGCCGATGACGATTTCGTGAGCTCGCTCAAGAACGAGCTCGTCCGCACTCAGGAGGCGGCGAGCGCGAACAAGGGAGAGGACCTCACCCACCGGGCGAACCTCAACAAGCGGCTCCTCCAGGACCTCTGGGAGGTCCACAACCAGTTCGAGGAGGTCAGCGTCCACTTGGCGGTCGACCCCTCGCAGACCCTCTTCGCGACGTTCGTGGAGTATCCGACCAAGTGGACCTTCCGCGAGAACTTCGACTTCGGCGCGGTCAAGACGATCGAGCTCGGCGACCGCGCGGCCGGCTGGGTCGGCTTCACCCTCCGCTTCTGGTACTACCGCGCCCCGGACGGAAAATCCCGTCTCCGCGGGATCTTCGAGTGGTGCGACGGCGAAAGCTACCACCGCTACTCCGGCTGGATGCGGATGATGAGCCAGGCCGTGCTCTACGACATCCTCGAGGACGACGTCGACGTCCGAGACGTCCACCGGATCCTGAAGGACGTGGTCGTCCAGTGGTACGCCGCCCACTTGGAGCGCACCCCCGAGAAGTTCGTCGCGCACCTCAAAGAGAAGTATCCGAAGGGCGCCTCGTACGCGAAGGAATCGTATCGCTAACGCGAATCCCAAGGACGGTCTTGAAATAGGCCGAACCTCCTTCGCGGCCGCTGGGCCGACGGTTCGGCGCGGCGCCTCCCTCGCGCGGCGCGAGCTTCGACCGGGACGAACGAAGTGGCGGCGAACCTACGGGAACACCTCGTCGCGTACTTCGAAGAGCACCACAAGCTCGTCGAGGCCGACGCGCTCGATCTGTTGCTCGACCACCGGCAGCCGCTCGTCGTCTCCCGCGAACTCATCGAGCGGGCCGGCGCCGCCTCGCCCTTCGTGACCCGCGAGATGGTGGAGACCGTGCTCGCGGAAGGTCCCGACGGCGCCGCCGGGCTCACGCTGCGCACCCACGACCCGCGGGTCGCGATCCTGGCCCCGCCGGCCACGGGGTTCCACCTGATCAACGAAGGGTACAGCGGGCCGGTTGTCTCCGACTCCCCGCTCGTGGCGTACTCGGCGCTCTTCCACTCCCGGTACCGTGCTCTGGCACGCATGGTTCGGGGCCGACCCGAGCTCGAGAACCTCCGCCCGGTCCGCGAGATCCGGACCAGTGAGGGACCCACCTCGATTATCGGCATGGTCCGTGACATTCGCGAGACGGTCCAGCGCCACCACCTGATCCTGACCCTCGACGACGAGACCGGGAGCTTGGAGGTCCTGGTGCCGAAGGATTCGCCCGGGTCCCGTTCCCCCTTCCTTCCCGACGAGGTGGTGGGGGTCCGCCTCGAGTTCTCGAAGGAGCCGAGACGGCTCCCGCGGGTCGTCGCGGTCGAGCGACCCGAAGTACCCCGGAATCGGGTCCTGGGTCGCTCCCGGCGACCGGTCCGGGCCCTCTTCCTCTCCGACCTCCATCTCGGAAGCCGTTCGTTCCTATCCGAGAACTGGGGACATCTCGTGGACTTCCTCGCCGGCCGAGGGCCCCAGGGGGCCCTCGCGAGCTCGGTCGAGTACGTGGTGGTGGCGGGAGATCTGGTCGACGGCATCGGGATCTATCCTCGCCAGGAGCGGGACCTCGCAATCCCGGACGTGGTCGAGCAGTACACCGAGCTCGGCCGTCGGCTCGCGGAGCTCCCCCAGCGGCTCACGGTGATCGTCGTTCCGGGGAATCATGACGCGGTCTGTCCCGCCGAACCCCAGCCGTCGCTCCCCGCCAGCTTGGCGCAGACCCTGCCTCCTAATGTCCGGGCCCTCGGCAATCCGTCGACCTTCGCGGTCGAGGGGGTGGTGATCTCCGCGTACCATGGTCGCAGTTTCGACGACCTCATCCCTGCGATCCCGGGCGCTTCCTACTCCCGGCCCACCGACGTCATGAAGCGGATGCTGCAGATGCGTCACCTCGCCCCCATCTACGGCGACCGCACGCCGCTCACGCCGGCGGACGCGACGGTCTCGTTCTCGACCCGGCGCCGGACATCTTCGTGACCGGACACTCGCACACGTACGGGGTCGACCGGTACCGCGGCGTGCTCCTCCTCAACGCATCGACCTGGCAGGGGGAGACAGAGTACCAGCGGATGCGCAACATCGTGCCCGTTCCGGCGCGAGCCGCCCTGGTCGATCTCGCGAGCCTCGCGACCGCCACGCTCGATTTTTCGAAGGGCGACCCGACGGTCGTGGAAGCCGGACCATGACGCCGTATCCCATGGACGTCGCGCACGCCGTCGGTCCGGTCCGGCTCGTCCTCTCGACCTACCCCTCCCGGGAGTCCGCCCTTAGGGCGGTCAACGGAGCGGTGGAGCGCCGTCTGGCGGCCTGCGGGACGCTCCTCGAGGCGGAGTCGAGGTACTGGTGGAAGGGCTCGGTCGTCGCGAGCCCGGAGTCGCTCGTGCTGTTCAAGACGGTGCCGAAGCGCGTGGGGGCGCTCTTCGCCTTCCTCACGGAGACCCACCCATACGACGTCCCCGAGATCCTGGAGATCGACGTGCCGAGGGTGGGGTCGAACTACCTGACCTACCTCGCGCGGTCCATCGACTCGACGGCGCCGCCTCCCCCCCTGGGTGGCGGGTCTACGCGTCGGGAAGTACCGCGAGGCCGGGAAGCTCGAGTCCCTGGACGAACTCGAGCGCGGCGCCACCGCCCGTCGAAATGAACTGAAATCCCCCGGTGACCCCCAGGTCCTGGGCGATCCGTGCGGAATCCCCGCCGGCCGCAACGTGGTGGCCCGCGACCGTCCCGAGCGAGCCCAGCACCTCCCGGGTGCCGTCCGCGAACCGGGCATCCTCCGCGCGACCCAGCGGGCCGTTCCAGAAGACGGTCTTCGAACCGGCCAGGACGCGACGGTACTCGGCCCGCGTCGCGGGTCCGATGTCCTGGACGACTGCGTCCTTCGGGATCCGGTCGAGTGGGTAGACCTCCGTGTCGGACTTCCCCGGTCGCTCGACCACCACGTCGGTGGGCAGGAGGATGTTCGTGTGGGCGGCGTCGGCCATCTGGAAGAACTCGGTCACCGCTTCGACGAGGCCGCCCTCGACCGGGCTGGCCCCGAGCGCCACGCCCCGCGCCGCGAGGAACGGGTTCGCCAGCGCGCCCCCGATCAGGAGTGTGTCGGCCCGGGAGAAGAAACTCGCTAGGCAGGGGGAGCTTGTCGCGCACCTTGGCGCCGCCGACCACGACGACGTACGGCCGCTCGGGCGTGCCGCGGAGCGGGGTGAGCTCCCGGATCTCGCGCTCCACGAGGAGTCCCGCGAACGACGGGAGGCGCTTCGGTACTCCGACCGTGGAGGCGTGGGCCCGATGGACGGTCCCGAAGGCGTCCTCGACGAAGAGCTCTCCGAGACGGGCGAGTTGGGCGGCGAACCCGGGGTCGTTCGCCTCCTCTCCCGGATGAAAACGCAGGTTCTCGAGGAGGAGGAACTGGCCGTTCTCGAGCCGAGCGGTGAGCTCGAGCGCCTCCACGCCCACGACGTCGCTGGCGAGGGGAACCGGCTGGCCCAGGAGGGCGCTCAGGCGATGGGCCACGGGGCGCAAGCTGAGGCGAGGGTCCCGCTTCCCGTCCGGCCGTCCGAGATGCGACATGAGGATCGCCCGCGCACCGGCCGCTCGCAGGTGGTTGAGCGTGGGAAGTGCCTCGACGATCCGACGGTCGTCCGCAACTTGGCCGGTGGCGTCCTGGGGGACGTTGAAATCGACCCGGACGAGCACGCGTCGGCCTCGGACGGGCGCGCCCTGCATCCCTCGCTTGGCCAGCATCGAAGAGGCGAGGGCCCGCCCCGTATAGGGGTTATCTTCGGGTCGCGGCGGCGACCCGAGACCGGATCTGCGCGACGGCCGCCCGGGTGTACAGAAGGTCAAGGCCATGGCCATTGGCCGAGCGGAGGATCTCCCCGGAGATCGCGTCGACCTCGGTGGGCCGCCCCCGATCCAAGTCCTGCAGCATGCTGGACCGGTTCTCGGCCGTGGCCCGCACGACGCGGTCGAGGTCCGCCCGAGCCTCCTCGTCGCTCACCTCGATCCCCACGGCCCGCGCCGCTCGCGCCGCCTCCTCGAGCAGGTGGGCGGCCTCCTCGCGGTACGGAGAGTCGAGGAGTCGACCGTTTACGACCCCGTGGAGGGCGGTCACCGGGTTGACGGCGGCGTTGACGATGGCCTTCTTCCAAACCTCGCGACGAAGGTCGGGAACGGAGCGGGTTCGGATGCCGGCATCCCGCAGCAGACGCTCGAAAACCTGGATGGAGGAGGCGGAAGGCCCCCGGGCTTCCGGCAAGACCATCTCCCCTTCCCCAGCCACTCGGACCTCTCCCGGTCGGACCCACGTGGCGGGGAGAGAGTTCACGGCCCGGACCAGGACCCGCTCGGGGTCGCTCCAGCCCCCCGACCGGAGGGCCCGGGCCGCGACCTCCTCGATCCCCAGCCCGTTCTGCGGGAGGAGCACGGGGGTCCCCGGTCGGGTTCCTCGCGCGACGGCAGCCGCCGCGGCCGCAAGGTCGAAGGATTTCACGGTCAGGAAGATCGCATCCGGCACTGGGCCGGGTGGGAGTTCCTCGGCCGCATCAACCCGGAACGTGCCCTCCGCCCGGCCCGTGAGCCGGATGCCCCCCTCCCGAATCGCCGCGACCTGTTCCCGTCGGGCGACGAGCAGGACGGAGTGACCCGCACGATCGAGGTACGCGCCCAGGACGGATCCGATCGCCCCGGCCCCGAAGACGACGACGCGCACGGACGGGGTCTACCCCAATCGACGGACCAGGTCGGACAAACCGGATCCCTCGCCCCAGTCGCGCTTGAGCAGCCGTAGTACGCCCTCGTAGTACCGGACCTGGTCGCGAGCCTGCCGCACCTTGAGGAGGACGTACCGCTCCTCGCGGCGCAGCCGGTCGACCTCGGCCCGGAGCTCCCGCTCGACCAGGCGGAGGGTCTCCATCCTACCGGTAAGTGAGAGGGATCCTCTGCGAGCCATCGTACCTCCCGGGGTTGCCTTGCCGCGCGGCCCCATCGAGCACCGCCTCCAGGGTCGCTTGCAGGTGCGCCATCTCCTTATGGACGCGGTGGAGGCGGAGTTCCTCCCGCATCCGTTGGTCCCGCACCTGCACGAGCGAGCGCTCGAGGGTCGCCATCCGGCGCCTCCACTTGTCCCGTTCCTGGACATTCAGGAGGACCGATTCGGCATCGACCATCCGCAGGCCGACCACCCCGGTTGAGAATCAACCTTTCGCTCTAGGAGGCGGCGGGGAGCGGGGCGGGGGAGGTATCGTTTAAGGGTCGGGGCGGGTCGGGGCGGACGGGGAAGCGCACATGACCGGTCTTGGCAAGGTAGTGGTGCTCGGAGCCGGGAACATCGGCGGATCCCTCGCCCAGCGATTGGCCGAGATGGACGTCGCGCGCGAGGTCGTCCTCGTCGACATCGTGGACGGACTTCCCCAGGGGAAGGCGCTCGACATCCAGGAGTCGGCTCCGATCCTCGAGTTCTCCACCCGGGTCACCGGTTCCACGTCGCTCGACGCGATCCGCGGGGCGGACGTTGTGGTCGAGACCGCGGGCCTCGCCCGGAAACCCGGGATGAGCCGCTCCGACCTCCTCTCCAAGAACGCCGCGATCGTGAAGGGCCATGCCGAAGCCGTCCGGGCGCAGGCCCCGAACGCGACCGTCGTGGTCGTGACGAACCCGGTGGACGTGATGACCTACTGGTTCCGCCAGATCTCGGGATTCCCGAGCCCCCGGGTCTTCGGCGAATCGGGGACGCTCGACACGGCCCGCTTCCGTTGGTTCGTCGCGGACGCCCTGGGGGTCGCCCCGCGCGATGTCACGGGCTTCGTGCTGGGAAGCCACGGGGACACGATGGTCCCGATCCTCTCCCTCACGAGCGTCTCCGGCGTCCCGCTCACGAAGCTCCTCCCGGCGGACCGCCTTTCCGCCATCGTGGAGCGGGCGAAGCAGGGCGGCGGCGAGATCGTGAACCTCCTCAAGAGCGGCAGCGCGTTCTACGCACCCACCGCGGCCCAGGCGGAACTCGTACAAGCGATCGCGCGGGACGAGCACCGCCTGCTGTCCGCGAGCGCCCACCTGAACGGGGAGTTCGGGGAGAAGGACGTTTACATCGGGGTGCCGGTCGTCCTCGGCCGGAACGGCGTGGAACGGGTGGTCGAGGTCGAGCTCTCGCCCGCCGAACGTTCCGCGTTCGGAGCGAGCATCGCCGCCGTGCGGTCCGACCTTCAAATCCTCGCGTCGCTTCCCCTGTAAGGAGGTAGGGAACGTGCCCGAGGCGACCGGACCTTCCGCTTCCTCCGGCCTCATCGAGATCAAGCGCCGGCTGGGAACGCTCCGCTACACCACCGATTCGAAGGAGCACGCCCACATCACGGTCAAGCCGCCAATTTGCGCGAAGTGCCCCCACTCCTTCTGCACCTTCGTCTGTCCGGCGAAATGCTACGAGCGGATCGAGGGGCGTCTCGTCTTCCGCTACGAGGACTGCGTCGAGTGCGGGGCCTGCGACATCGCGTGCGACCAGGGCTCCGTCACCTGGACGCTCCCCCGGGGCCCGTACGGGTCAAGTACACCTACGGCTGAAGCGTCCGACCGGGCCGGGATTCGCCACCTAGCCGGGAGTCGCGGGGGCCTGCCGATGCTCCAGGAACGCGCGGAGTTCCGCCCCGCCCGACGGGACCCACCAATATACGACGGACGGGAATCCTCGCCGAACGACCTCGTCGTACGCGCCGAGCGCCGTCGGGATGTCGACCGCGTTCGGGAGTCCGGGCGTGACGGTGATCTGGACCGGCGGTTTCTCGCCCCCGAACTGCTGGCTGAGCCGATCGAGCGCTTCGGCCCACCGGTTGTGGCGGAGGGCCGATTGAGTCTGGATGACCAGGAGGTCCGCGGCCCCCCGGAAGTCGGCGTAGTTCCACGTGTGTTGGGGGTTGAAGATCCCCTGGCCGGTGAGGTACCCCACGAGACGGAGCCCGTGGGGTCGGGCGAACCCGGTCGCCTTCGTGAGGTTCTGGGTGGTCACGACGGGGTCGAACGAGAACTCGGGTTCGTTCGGATAGTTCGGCTCGTAGTCGTAGAAAATGCCGACGATCGGGGGTCGGAGGGCCCCGCTAAGCAGTTCGACGTTGGCGAGTCCACTCGTGAAGGCGAACAGCGGGCACTGGGGGAATGAACGGGCGAGGAGCTCGGCTCGTTTCTGGACGTTGTCGGGGTTCGCCGGGCGATTGACCCCGCCCGAATTGACCAGGAGCCAATCCCCCGGTGCGATCCCTTCCTTCAGGCCGAGGACCGTTTCCACCGCATCATTGGTCACCGGGATGATCGCGATCATCGAGCCCAAGCGCGACGCCCCCTCTTCACCTCGGCGGGTCGAAATGCGGGTTACCGCTGGGAACGATTCGAGGGCCGAAAACCGGCGTTCCGACGGCCGTGAGCACCTTCCAGTGAACACGCAACTTAAAACCCCGACCGCGGGGTCGTTGGGGCGGAGTCGAGACTACGCCGAGCACTGCATCCGCCGGGACCTCCCCGCTGTTCCCGTACCGCGTCCGAGCGGGCCAGGACCTGGTCCTCGACGCCGTCGGCGACCTCACGTCCCGGGGGGGCGCCCTTCTCGTCAACGCCCCGACCGGGAGCGGGAAGACGGTCGCGACCCTCGCGCCGCTGCTCGAGCACGCGGCGGCCGCCGACCACAAGATCCTGTACCTGGTCCGGACCCACTCCCAGGAGGTCCAGGTCCTCCACGAGGTGCGGACGATCGCCCACCGATTGGAGCGCCCCATCCTCGCGGTCGGCCTCCAGGGCCGAGCCCGCCGCTGCTTCCTTTTGGAGAACGTCGCCGAGGTCAAGGGGGCGACCGCCGAGGAGCACGGGAAGCTGTGCGCGGACCGGAAACGGGCCACCGAGCGGGCGATGGCCGGGGAGGCGCCCCTCCTTCCGCCCCCCGAGCTCCCCGAGGGAGGCGAGATCGACCTCACGGACCTGGACGGGTGTCCGTACTATGCGCGCGTGGTGCAGACCGACCTCGAAGGGTTCATCGAGCGGATCGGGGCGAAGCTTCCCACGCCCACGGAGTTCGACGCCCTTTGTCGGGAGGAGAACCTCTGCGCGTACGAGCTCTCGAAGCGCCTCATCCCGCACGCCCGCCTGATCACCGCCCCGTACGCGTTCTTCTTCCACCCCCACATCCGTCGCGCCCTCTACCAGTGGATGGGCGTAGGACCCGACCGGGTCGACCTCGTCATCGACGAAGCGCACAACCTCCCGAGCCATCTCCGCGAGCTCGCCAGCGTCGTCCTTCCGCAGGAGTCGGTCCGCCGGGCCCGCAGCGAGGTCGCGGAGCGCGGGGACTTCCAGCTCCCGGACGGGCCGAGTGCGACCCGGTTCTTCGACATCGTCGGCGCCGCGGTGGAGGAGCTCGTCCAGGCCCTGGTCCGCGAGGACGACGCCGTGCTCCCTCCCACGGTGTTCGAAGATGCGCTCCTCACCGCCCTGGGTGGGACGAGCCACCGTCTCGACACCTGGCTCGGGGCCCTTGCGACCTGGGGAGAGAACCTCCGCGACGAGCGTCGCCGGGAGCGGCACCTGCCGCGGTCGTGGGTCCACACCGTCGCGCTCACGCTCCTCTCCTGGCCCCAGCTCGAACCTCCCTCCTACGTCAAGGTCGCCACCCGGACCCCCCGGGCCGCTCTCGAGGCGTTCTCGCTGGACGCCTCGATCCCCGCCCAGCCGATCCGGGAATGCCACCTCTCCGTCCACCTCTCCGGCACCCTCGCCCCGCTCGAGGAGTACCGCGACGCGCTCGGGCTTGCGGAGGGGGCCCGCCTCCTGGACGTCCCGTCCCATTTCCCTCCCGAGAACCGACGCTATCTCTACGACACGTCCGTCACGACCCGGTACGAGGACCTCCGGCAGGACCCGCACGCGATCGCCCGGCTCGCGGACCGGCTGGTCGAGGTGATCGCGGACCTTCCGGTCAAGACCGCGGTCTTCTTCCCGAGCTTTGATTTGCTTCACAAGACCCTCGAGGCCGGCCTCCAGTCGGGGCTTCCCGGGAACGTGTTCATCGAATACTCGAAGATGCCCGTCGGGGACCTGTGGCGCTCCATCGAAGGGTGGAAACGGGACCCGGAGGGAACGGTCCTCCTGGGCGTCGCGGGCGGCCGCCTCGCCGAGGGGATCGACTATCCCGACGAGGAGCTCGAAGCGGTCGTCATGGTCGGGATCCCGTATCCCAAGCCGACCGCCCGCCGGGAGGCGCTCCGCCGCTTCCTGGACTCGACGACCGGGCGCGGCTGGGAGTACACGGTCGAGGCGCCCGCCGCCCGGGCGATCGTCCAGGCCTGCGGCCGGATGATCCGTTCCGAGAACGACCGGGGCCTGGCGATCATCCTGGACAAGCGGGCCCCCACCTTCTCCCGGTGGTTGCCCGGTCTCGAGCCGATCGGCGACCTCGCCGCCACGACCCGCACCTTCTACGGCGGCCGTCGGGCGCGCTGGTCCCCGAGCAAGAGCCGGTCGACCGGGAACGCCCCGGCGGACCCCGCCCACTCCCCGCCATAATCCATAAGAGGCGCCCCGAGGGGTACCTCCCGCCGTGATCATCACCCGCACTCCCCTGCGCATCAGCTTCGCGGGGGGAGGAACCGACCTTCCCTCGTTCTACCGGACCCACGGCGGGGGGGCCGTGACGAGCGCCGCCATCGACCGGTACGTCCACGTCCTCGTCAACGAGAAGTTCGACAAGTCGATCCGCGTCGCCTACTCCCGGACGGAGAACGTCGACCGTCTCGAGGACCTCCAGCACCCGATCTTCAAGGAGGCGATGCGCGCGACCGGGGTATCGGAGGCGCTCGAGATCCACAGCATCGCCGACATCCCGAGCGAGGGGACGGGGCTCGGTTCCTCGTCGTCCCTCACCGTCGGGCTCCTGAACGCGCTCCACGCGTTCCGGGGACGTCTCCAGGACCCCGCCGAGCTCGCGGAAGAGGCCTGCCGCATCGAGCTCGAACGGCTGGGGGGCGCTGCCGGCAAGCAGGACCAGTACATCGCCGCCTTCGGCGGGGTCCAGCATTTCGAGTTCCGGCCCGACGACTCGGTCCGTGCGGCGCCGGTCCCGCTCTCCCGGGTCGACCGGGAGGACCTCTCCGACCATCTTTCCTTGTTCTACACCGGGATCACCCGTCGGGCGGAACCGATCCTGAAGAGCCAGAGCGAGCGGACGGCCGTGAACCTGGACGCGTTGGTCCGGATGCGCGAGCTCGCGGTGGGCGCGCGGGATGCGATCCTCCACGCGGACTGGCCCTCCCTCGGGGCCATGATGGACGAGGGGTGGATGCTCAAGCGGAAGCTCACCGAGGGGATCTCGAATCCGGAGATCGACCGCCTGTACGAACGGGCCAAGGCGGAAGGGGCGTACGGCGGGAAGATCACGGGGGCCGGTGGCGGGGGTTTTCTTCTCCTGTTGCACCCCCCGGAACGGAGCCATCAAATAGCGGCCGCCCTCTCGCCGATGCAGCGCTTCCCGATCCGGGTGACCCCGGAGGGATCGCGGATCCTCTTCGTGGGACGATGACCGAACCCCCGTCGCTCGAACCGTACCTTCGGTCCTACGTCGCCGAGACCCGCGCCTGCTTGGAAGCCCCGTACCTGCTCGAGGCGATGCGAAAGATCGTCCCGGTCTTCTTGAAGGCGCGCGACGACGACCGGACGATCTACTTCCTCGGCAACGGCGGCAGCGCCTCCACGGCTTCGCACTTCGTCATCGACATCGCGAAGAGCACCCGGCCGTCGCTCAAGCCGGGCCCGCCGACGAAGCGGTTCCGTTGCGTCGCGCTCAACGACAACATCCCCGGCATCACCGCGTGGGCCAACGACACCGAGTACGCCCGCATCTTCTCCGAACAGCTGCGCAGCCTCGCGGTCGCCGGCGACGTGGTCGTGGCGATCTCGGGGAGCGGCAACTCCCCCAACGTGCTCCAGGCGGTCACCGCGGCGAAGGAGCTCGGGGTCCACACGATCGGCCTCTCTGGCATCGGCGGTGGGAAGTTGAAGGACATGGTCGACGTCGCGCTCGTCGTCCCGTCCAACAGCATGCAGCACACGGAGGACGTGCACCTCATGGTGCTCCACCTCCTCACCGCCTACCTGCGCGACGAGATCCCCCCTTCTCCACGATGACGGTCCGGATCCGCGACTACATGGTGCTCGAGGTCGAGCACTTCCGAACGACCACGCCGATCCACGAGGCGATCGAGCGCCTCACCAAGAGCCGCCACCACGGGCTCCCCGTCACGGACGAGACCGGCAAGCTCGTCGGCTTCGTGAGCGCCAAGGAGCTCCTTCGGCACGCGTCGGAGGGCAGCACCCCCCTCTCCCGGATCATCCGGCCCGGCACCTACACCGCCCACCCCGAGACGGCGCTCGACGACGCCGCGCGGATCATGTTCCGGTTCGGGCTCCGCGACCTTCCGATCATCGACGACAACGGTCGGCTCTGCGGGGTCCTCTCCAACCTGGACGTCGTCCGCTCCCACTTCGAGCGGGCCTCCCCCACCAAGGCGGACACGTTGAAGCAGCTCCTGACGGAGCGCTACCACCTTCCGTTCTCCATCCACCGGGGTCTCGTCCCGATCCATCAGCTGACGCCGACCCAGTGGAAGGTCTTCGAGGACGAGCTCGAGGGGCGTCGGTACGAGCTCGAGCGGGGGTTCGCCGAACCGGTCCTGGTGCTCCAGAAGGGGGAATCCTGGATCCTGGTCGACGGGCATCATCGGGCGCTGGCGGCCCAAGAGATGGGGCTCACCCAACTCCAGGCGTTCGTGCTCACGTGCGACCGCCCGGAGGAGTTCGCCCAGCAGGAGACCGGGTTCGAGCGCGTGGCCCGGGACCACCACCTCCGTTCGGTGACCGACATCGAGATCGACAACAGCGCGCACCACCCCCTCCTCGAGGTGACGACGCAGCTCCTGCGTCGGGTCGAGGGACCGGAGAAGGAACCCTCCCCGCCGTGAGCCCGCTCCCCCCATAGTTCGGACCGGGGCGATAAGAGAGCCGCCCGGGTCGTCGGGGGGACGGGCCATGTCGATCCCCCTGCCTCCCTCCGACGTCTCCGTGGCCTTCCTGCCGTTCGCCGCGGTCGCGGTGGCGATGATCGGCGTGACCGTGTTCGTCCTCGCGATGCTCCTGCCCCGGGACCGCTCGTCGACCGCGCTCACGACCATGACGATCGGGATCTCGGTCCTGGCCGGGAGCAGCATGCTCCTCCTCGCGCTGCTCTGGGTCTACATCGATCCCAACGGGACGACCGCCTGGACCTGGGTGCTGGTCGCGTTCAATTTCATGATGATGTTCCCGGCGGGGCTCTGGTTCGTCAGCCTGATCGCCTTCGAGGACCGGAAGGTCGACTGGCACGGCTGGCTTTGGCCGGCGGCGATCGCCCTCGCCCTGGTCGGGTCCGAGGTGCTGATGGGGATCCTCTTCGCCGTGGGCGGCGGCAACGCGCCCGCGACCCCCGGCGCCGCGCTCGCCCTCGGGCTCTCCTCGGTCTGGTTCGACTGGTCGATGGCGGCCGTGATGGTCGCCCTGCTGCTCTGGCTGCCGGTGAGTGGCCTCGTCCGGGGATCGCTCGCCGCGCTCACGGCCGCGGCCGTGCTCGCTCCCTGGATCGTCGCCACGCCGCTCGCGGGAGCGGTCGGGATGGCCGTGCTGATGACGGCCGTCTTCCTCCAGTTGTACCGGTACCTGCACCGGACGACCCCCGTCCGATCGGCGGAGCTCAAAGTGGTGCTCGGCCTCGCCGTCGCCTTCGCGGCCATGGCCGCGGTCCAGGCGGCGATCGTGGCCGCTCCGGGCTCGGACGCGGCCGCGCTGGCCTTCGGGAGCACGATGGCGATCGTGATGGGGGCGGAGGTGGCGTTCGTCGTCCGGGAGAGCCGCGATTCGTACTACACCGATATCAAGCGCGTCCAGGTCGCCTCGCCAGCGGGAGCGTTGTGAGCGGGCATCGTCGCACACGACTGTCCGGTGCGACCGTGGCGTCGGGCCGTGCCGTGGGTCCTCGCGGCCGTTTTCCTCTCGGCGACCGGGCTCCCCATGGCGGCGGGCGCCTTCGGTCATCTTCCGTCGGTGCCCGTGGTCGGATACGCCCATCCGACGGCCGCCCCGCCCCCCATCACGGTCAACATGACCGACACCCCCCGGTTCCTCCCCGCGTACCTCTCCGTGCCGGCGGGAACGAACCCGACCTTCCATCTCGTGAACTTGGGACAGTACGCCCACTCGTTCACCCTCCTCGCCCACCCCGACCTCCTCCTCAACACGAGCTGGACCCCCACCCAGGTCGACCAGTACGTGAAGGCCAACGGCTCGCTCGCGAACGTGAGCGTCGCGGCGGGCGGTCAGGGGAATGCGACCGTGGCGTTCAATCTCTCGACCGCGTTCGAGACCTTCGAGTTCATCTCGCTCGTCCCCTACCAGTTCCAGGCGGGCATGTTCGGGTTCGTCAACTTGACCTCGACGGCCGCGGGCTTCACGACCTCCGAGAACACCACGGACTTCCCGGCGTTCGCGCCGGACATCCTCTCGGCCAGCCCCACGGACTACCCGTTCAACCTGGATGTCCTGGTCACCAACACGGGCAGTCTCGGGCACAGCTTCACGGTCTCCTCCCAGACGAACACGACCGTCCCGCTCACCTTCGGTCCCTACTTCCAGCAGTACCCTCCGCTCGTGAACGTCCAGGTCCCGGGCGGAACCGGCTCGACCGTCTGGGCCAACTTCACCGTGCCCCATCCGGGCATCTACCAGTACATTTGCGAGATCACGGGCCACTACTCGTCCGGGATGAGCGGGGAGCTCTATGTCGGGGTTCCGGTGCCGCCCCAACCCGCCGCCCCGAGCACGGCGGTCGTCCAGACGTGGATCCTCGTCGGTTCCGGGGTCCTTCTCGGGATCGGCATCACCCTCGCCACGGTGACGGCGTACATGGGCCGTTTCCCGCCTCCCGCCGAGAAGTCCGAACACCACTGACCGCGCTGCGTCCCGGGGCCCGAGGAGAGGGGCCCTCCTACGGTCGTTCCGACGAGATCAGGTCACGATTAGTAGCGACTTCATCGAGCCGTGGTCGGTGCCGCAGAACTCGGTGCACTGGATCAGATACTTCGTTCCCGGGGCCACCGACGGGACGGTGAAGGCGAAGTGGTTCACTCGGTCCGGGATGGCATCGATCCGTACGCCGAGCTGCGGAATGTTGAACGAGTGCACGACATCGGCCCCGGTGACGTTGACCTGGACCTCGGCGCCCGGTGTGGCCCATAACGCCCCGCCGGTGACAGTGTCGTTGGCCGCGTTGTAGACGGAGTTGAAGGAGGTCCCGTTCGAGTAGGTGAACTCCCAGTACCACTGGTGGCCGGTCACGGTCACGTATTCGGTCGGGTCGCCGGGCAGGGAATCGATGTGGTAGAGGAGGACGGTCGAGTACGCCGCGACGCCGGCGAGGAGGCCGACGACCGCGAGGGTCCAGGCGACTTCGAGCTTGTTAACCATACGGCCTCTGGTTCGTCTCGGGATCCCACCACTTCCAGACGGAGTAGACCAAGAACGCGAACGTCACGATCGAGCCGGCGACGCTGATCCCGACCATGACCCAGATGAGGGGGGAGGTCTCCTGGAGGTTCGTCTGGCCCGAGCCCACCCACGCGAGCACCACGCCCGCCGCCCCTGCCCATCCCATCCGAGTTGGTCCGACGCGGCCGGTGCCGCGATTAGGAGAGTCGTGGGAGTGGGGCTACATATGGCCCGCGTACGAACGCGCAACGGGGGGGAGGCCGATCATCGGCCCGCGGGGAAGCCGCCGACGCGGGTCCCGCACGTTCGGCCGTCTCCCCTCAGCCCCTCACCCTTGTACATACGGAGGGGCTTTGAAGCCCACCGCACGTCCTCCGCCCGTTTGCGGGGCCGAGGAGACCACTCGATGGGCCGTCGGAGGATCGGGCGCGGGCCGATGGCCGTCGCCATCGGGGTCCTGTTGTTTCTCGGGACGTTCGCCGTCGCGGCCGGTCACGGGCCGGTGAGCTCAAACGTCGTGCAGGCGGCTGGCTCGACCACGGTCGACGTGACCTCGACGAGCCAGTTCTCGTTCACGCCGAACGCGTTCAACGACGTGGGCACCAACACGACCATCACCGTGGCGTTCACGAACGGCGACACGGCGGCCCACACCTTCTCGATCTCCTCCCGGGAGGGGGTCGTGATCAACAACAATCTCACCTCTTCGCAGCTCACGAGTTACTTCACGACCTATCCGGCGCTCGTCTCGGTGCCGGCCAACTCCTCGGGGACGTTCCCGGGGACCTTCACCGCCCCCGGGCCGGGATGGTACGAGTTCGTCTGCCTGGAGACGGGCCACTTCCAAAAGGGCATGTACGGCTTCATCGCCTTCGGGATCGCCCTCCCGTCGAACCTGTCGGTCGTCGTGCCGTACGACGGGGCCGGAGCAGCGGTCTTCATTATCGTGGGCACCATCGTGTCCCTCACGGTGGTTGCGATCGTCCTCGGGTTCGTCGTGGGCCGTCGCCGCGGCGCGTCGGAGGAGATGCCTCCCGAGCGGTTGGGGTATCCCGAACCCGAGCCGGAGCCTGCTCCGGGGGCGCAACGCCTCCCCGATTCGCCCGCTCCGCCGAAGACGTGACGGTTCCAAAAGGTTCAAGAAGGTCCTCGCCTACAACCTACGGACCTCGTAGTAGGTTAAGGGGACCTTCGTGGCTTGGAACGCACCTAGTCGGGAGCGCCGTGTACTGAGGGCCGGACATTCGTCGATCGCGGTCACATTGCCGAAGCCGTGGGCCGAGGCGATGAACCTCCGTCCGGGCGATCTCATCGTCTTCGACCAGAACGACGACGGCACCCTCTATCTCAAGCCGGCGCCCGTGCCCGGAGCGGTGGTCGAGGGAGTCCCCTTCCTCGTCCAGGCCCGTTCGTTCGACACGCCCGGCGTGCTCCACCGCCTGATCGTCGGCGCCTATCGCGTCGGTCACGACTCGATCGAGATCCGGACCGACGTCCCCCTCGCGCCCGAGCGTCTCGAGGAGCTCTTGGATGCGGCCCGCGGCCTCTTGGGCGTGTCGGTCGTCTCCCAGGAGCCGACCCGCGTCGTGCTCCAGAACTTCATCGACCCTTCCAAGTACGGTCTTCCCCAGCTCGTCCAGCGAATGAAAATGATCCTGGTCGCCTTCTTGGAGGAGATGGAGGAGGTCCTCCGTCGCCACGGCAAGAGCCGGCGCGTGGCCAACCTCGACGAGGAGGCGAACAAGGTGCTCGCGCTCCTCGTCCGCCAGTTGTTCCTCGCCAGCCGTGACTGGGCGCTCGCCCGGCGGATCGGCAGCCCCGACCCGCGCCAGCTCCTGGAGTGGCGCGTCGTCGTGCACGCGCTGGAGGAGCTCTCGACGCTGTTCGGCGAGGCGCTCACGGTCCTCAACGATGGGGTCCCGCCCAAGAGCGACCCCGCGGCGGAGGAGTTGGCTGCCTACGTACCCGAGCTGAAGACCCAGTTGAAGGGCGTCGTCGAGGCACTGATGCACCCGTCGCTGGACTCGGCGTGCGGTGCCTACCACGCGGGCGGTGTCCTCGGCGATACGCTGTTCACCCCGCTCGCCCGACGCGCCCCCGTCCCCCGGGGTGCCGCTCGGCCGGCGACGGTGTTGCTTCAGCGCGGCGCCGCGTGCCTCTCGCTCCTCGCCGAGGTCGCGATCGACCGGGCCGTCGCCCTCGGCAACGAGACCGTGATGGTCGAGGCGGCGTGAGGGGGTTTATGAACTCCGGGTTCGGACTGCCCGTACGAGTTCGGTCCCCCCTTACGAACGCCATATCGCCCGACTCCGAGTCCAACGGCGGGGGAGACGATGTTCGACTCAATCGATGACTGGCTCATCATCGCCGTGGTAGCCGGGATCCTGTTCTACGGATCCTCGAAGATCCCGCAACTGGCGCACAGCTTGGGCCGCTCGATGGGAGAGTTCAAGAAGGGACGCCTCGAGGTCGAACGCGAGCTGAAGGCCGAGCAGGCAGCGGCCACCGCGACCGCCACCTCGGCCCCGACCGCGTCCGCGGGCCGGAGCCCCTAGGTCGCCTCGAGGCATGCGGGCGCGACGGACCCGGGAGCGCCGCCGGCCCCGTCCGGGCCGGTTCGCCCCCGCCCGTGGAAGGAGGTGGTCGGTTGATCCATGAGGGATCTCGACCGCATCCTCGGGGTCCTCTCCGAGGCCCGTCGCCGCCTCTTCCGGATCATGTGGGTGCTCGCGCCCCTCTTCGGGATCCTCCTCTTCTTCGAGATCATCCCGATCCGCTTCTCGATCCTCGGCGTTTCGGTGCCGTTCGGCTACCTCTGGCCGAGCCCGTTCTACAACATCACGGCCCAGGTGTTCCACGCGATGGTCGCCTGGATGCTCCCCCCGAACGTGGAACTCCTGAACGTCGGGGTCGGCGATTCGATCTTGGTCCAGATGGAGATCGGTCTCCTGCTGACGTTGATCCTTGGGATGCCGTGGATCGTCCACGAGGCCGGGGCGTTCCTCGTCCCGGCGCTCCGCAAGAACGAGCGGGCCCTAATCCGTCAGATCGGCATCCCGGCGACCGCGCTGTTCGCGCTCGGGACCGCCATCGGGGTGTTCCTGATCACGCCCTTCACCTTCCTGTTGCTGTTCAAGTACGTCTCGGCGATGGGACTCGCTCCCGTCCTGGGCGTCCAGGACTTCGTCACGTTCGCGCTCCTGTACTCGCTCGCCTTCGGAGTCGTTTTCGAACTTCCCGTGTTCGTCTACGCCCTCACGCGGCTCGGCGTCGTGCGGGCGTCGGCGTGGAAGAAGCACTGGCGCGGGGCCGTGCTCGGCTCTCTCATCTTTGGCATGGTGATCACGCCCGACAACTCCGGCATCACGATGCTCTTAGTCGCGACGCCGATGATGGGGCTGTACTTCGGCGGGGCCTACTTCGCCAACCGCTGGGAGCGGCGGCGCGACTATGCCCGCCCGCGACCGCCCGCCGTGGCCGGGGCGGGGTGAGCTAGCCCGATGGCGCTCTTCTCCGACATGGACTGGGTGATCATCGCGGGGGTCGCCGCGTTCCTCCTGTTCGGCAAGCAGAGCGGCGACGTCCTCCGGACCCTCGGCCGATGGTATGGACGCGCGGGACGCCTCAAACAGGAGCTCCTCTCCGAGATCACCACGGCCGCCGAGATCCCGATCCCCGTCTCGGGGCCGGTCTCTCGTTCCGGGGGGCTCTCATGAGCCTGGACGCGATGCCGCTCGAGTCTCCGGGTATCCCAGCCGCGGTCGCTGCCGCGACGTCGCCGCCCTCCCCGACGGTCCCCGGCTCCGGACCGACCCCGTGGACCGGCGGTTACCCGATCCCGACTTGGTCGATGACGGTCCCGGTCGTCCCGTCCGAGGTCGAGGTGAGCCGATGAGCCTCTCGCCCGACCAGATCGTCACGATGACGGAGATCCTCGTCGTTCTGATGGGGATCGGGATCACCTGGGCTGTCTACTACGGAAGCGACCGGGCGGAGCTCCCGGGCGACGCGCTCGTTCCCGACCCCCACGAGGCCGACGACGCGAAGCCGGACACGCGCGGGAGGACGCTCTGATGCAGGGGGACCTCGCGTGCGACGTGGCCTGTCCCTTCTCGGCGGGCCGCTCCTCCGCCCTCGACTTCCCGGTCGGGCAGGTCCGGCGGGTGGCCGGCGGGAGCGAGAACGGGGATGTCGACGAGACCCGGCGGAATATCCTGAAGCTCGCCGGAGTGGGCGCCCTCGTCCTCGCCGGCGGAGGTCTGGGAGCGGCGGCGATCCAGTACGTCCAGCCCCCGACGGTCGGCCTCACAAGCTATCCCAAAGTGCAGCTCATCGACGTGAACGGGAAACCGCTCACGCTCACCGCGGTCGCGAACGAGTACAACGTCGGGACCAGCGACCTCTTCCTGTTCAACTACCCGCTTCGCAACGAGCCGAACTTCCTCCTGAACCTGACCCCCGTGAACAACCAGGCGCCGTCGTCCTCGAACCCGGGCGCCTGGCAGGTTCCGAACGGGGTCGGACCGAACGGGTCAATCGTGGCTTACAGCGCGATCTGCCAGCACCTGGGATGCCCCGCGCCGGCCATCGCCTACTACCCGCCCGGAACGTGTCCCAAGGTCTTCTCGAACGCGCAGGGCGGGCTGCCGTTCTACATCCACTGCTCCTGCCACGGCTCGACCTACGACGTGAGCAACCGGGCGTCGAACCTCACCGGTCCCGCCGTGCTGCCCCTTCCGCAGGTCATCCTCCAGACGGATTCGAGCGGTTACATCTACGCCACCGGACTGAACGGCCCGCCCGTCAACGGCCACCTGAACTCGTTGCAGGGCGACTACGGCGTCGGGACGACCAGCCAGCTGAGCCGGGAGACCCCGGTCATCCTGTGCAGCTTCCCGAGCTAAGGGGGTAGGGAGTGTCGTTTTCCAACTGGTACAACCGGACCCTGAATCAGATCTGGGGGTTCGTCGAGGACCGCACCGCGATGCGGAAGTGGGCCTTGAAGCCCCAACCCGAGTTCACCTTCAAACCGTCGTACTGGACCGGCGCATTCGTCGCGGTCGCGCTCGTCTACCAGATCATCTCGGGCGCGCTCCTTCTCCTCTACTACGAACCCTCCACCAGTTCGACGCTCACCGCGTGCGGGCAGACGGCGGGGACCCAGTCCGCGTCGCCGGCGGCCTGGTGCTCGACGTACTACATCATCCACTCGATCCCGATGGGACAGTTGCTCCTCTCGAGCCACCTCTACGGCGCCTACGCGATGATCTTCCTGATGTTCCTCCACTTCTTCCGCGGGTACTACGTCGGGGTGTACAAGTCCCCGCGCGAGTTCTCCTGGATGGTCGGCACCCTCCTGATGGTCGTCACCCTCGGGATGGGGTTCACGGGCTACCTGCTCCCCTACACCCAGCTCTCGTACAACGCTACGAATGTCGGGATCGTCCTCGCGCTGCGCCTCCCGACCTTTGGGCCCCTCTTGGGCCCGTTCATCCTCGCGGACGGCACGTCGCAGGGACTGCTATCGCGGATGTTCGACGCCCATGTCGTGCTCCTGCCGCTCGCGCTCGCAGGGCTGTTCTACGCCCACTTGGCCCTCTTCGAATCGCACGGGATCGCGCCGCCGGCGACCTCCGATCCCCTCCAGCGGCGTCGCTTCACCGAAAAGGAGGACAAGAAAGCGGTCCCGTTCATCCCCCACATCCTCTTCTACACGCTCAAGTGGGGCCTCCTCTACCTCGGAGTCCTCTTCGGGATCGCCGCCCTGTGGCCCTGGAGCTTGCCGACGTATGTCGGCAATACGGCGGCCGCCGGCGTCGTGACGGAACCCGACTGGTACTTCCTCTGGCTGTTCAAACTGGTCGACTTCCAGGGCGTGACGCCGGTGATCGCGATCGGGGCGTCGACCGCGATCCTGCTGTACATCCTCTTCCTGCCCTTCCTCGACCGGTCGAAGCGGACTCACCCCCGGGACCGCCCCGTGTTCATCTACCTCGCGACGGCGTTCTTGGAGTTCTTCATCCTCATGACGGTCTGGGGCGGGGAGACGCCCGGCGTCCAGATCACCTACGCGTCCATCGCGACCACGCTCGGCCCGATCTTCGCCGTCACCGCCGTGGTCGTCGCGTTGTTCCACTGGCGGTATCGAACGAGCTACAAGCGTCGGCTCGCCGCACGGCAGTCCGCGTTCGCCGGGTCGTACCCCACCGGGCGGGGTCAGCCGAACGGCAGTCGTCCGGCGTCGTCCGCCGCGGAGGTGAGGGGCGCTGACTGAGACGGAGAAGCCGAAGTGGAAGACCGGGGCGCTCTGGGGGATCCTCGCGGTCTTCCTCGTCTTGGGGTCGGTCGGGCTCGCGACGATCGTCTACGGGATCACCGGGATCCTCGCCGGCCAGCCGTGGGACGCGGTCGCCCTCCCCATCGGCGGTGCGGTGGCGGTCCTCTCCTTCCTGTTCATGGCCGGCATCCTCTACCGGGTCGACCGGTACCGCGGGGTCGAAGGACGGAGGGTCGCGCTCTTTGAGTAGCGGCGAGATGACCCCCGAGGAGTTCCGGGCGCTGCGCCAGCGAACGCTCGACCTGTTCGCCGCGACGATCGTCCTCATGATCCTCGGGATCGGGGTCCTGATCGTCTACACGATCGTCCTGGTGGGGCCGCTCACGTCACCGGGAGCGCAGGAGTCGTTCGGCCTCGCGCTCGCGCTCTCGTTCCTCATGGCCGCGGTCGCCGGCCACCTGGTCGACCGGATGTACCGCGTCTGGCCGCTCGGCCGACGGATCCATCCGACCCCGCCCGGTCCGGTCACGCCGGCCGCCGAGGTCCGGTTCTACCAGGTCCTGGTCGTCGTCCTCGCCGCCGCCTCGATCGCCTACCTGATCGGAGCGCTGATCACCGGATGAACGGAGGCGACTGAGATGGACCCCGGCACGACGCTGACCCTGATCGCTCTCATCGGCGTCTTTGCGGCCTTCCTCCTATGGGCCTTTTCGTACCACGGCGCGTGGTTGGTCGCCCAGATCAAGAAGTGGGCGTTCACGACCGACCACCGGCGGATCGGTCTCATGTACATCGCCGTCGGGATCCTGTTCTTCTTCATCGGCGGGATCTACGCGACCCTGATCCGGACCGACCTGGGGCTGGTCCAGGGCCTCGGTCTCGACCCGCAAACGACCCTCGGCATCACGCCGGACGTCTACTCGACCTTGTTCACGATGCACGGCGTGCTGATGATCTTCATGTTCGTCCTCCCGACCCTCGCCGGGTTCGGGAACTTCCTGGTGCCGTCGATGATCGGCGCGAAGGAGATGGCGCTCCCCCGGATCAACGCGATCGCGTTCTGGATGATCCCGCCGGCGGGCGTGATCCTGATCCTCTCGAACGCGTACGCCGGCTGGACCGGCTACGTCCCGCTCTCGCTCCAGACCCTGCCCGGCAACCCGAACGGTCTCAGCCTCTGGATCCTCGGCCTCCATATCCTGACGATCTCGTCGATGCTCGGCGCCATCAACTTCATGGTCACCATCCTGAAGCACCGAGCGCCCGGCGTCCACTACTGGAACATGCCGCTCTTCGTCTGGGCGACCCTGATCAACTCGGTCCTCCTCATCTTCGCCCTCCCCTCGCTCTCCATCGCGCTCACGTTCGTCCTCTCCGACCGGACCTTCGGGACGCACATCCTCGCCGCGGCGAACGGCACGCCGCTCGGCGGGGCGCTCCTCTACCAGAACATCTTCTGGTTCTTCGCCCATCCCGAGGTCTACATCATGGTCCTCCCGGCCTTCGGGCTGATCTCGACCATCCTGCCCAAGCTCGCCCGCAAGGACATCTTCGGCTACGGCGCGATGGCGATCTCGCTCGGCGTCTTCGCCGTGCTCTCGTTCGCGGTCTGGGAGCACCACATGTTCGTGACCGGGATCGACGTGAACATCCAGTTCGTCTTCATGCTCAGCACGATGGCGATCGCCGTCCCCTCGGCGGTCAAGACGTTCAACTGGGTCGCGACGCTCTGGGGCGGCCGGATCTGGATGGCGGTCCCGATGTGGTTCTGCATCGCGTTCATCACTGGGTTCGTCATCGGCGGGCTCTCCGGTCTGATGCTCGCGAGCGTTCCGATCGATTACCTGTACCACGGGACGTACTTCGTGGTCGCCCACTTCCACTACATCATCTTGGGCGGGACGCTGATGGCGATCTTCGCGGGGATCTACTTCTACTACCCGATCCTGACCCGCCGCTGGTACGACCAGCGACTCGGCCATGTCCATTTCCTCCTGACGTACGTCGGCGTGAACCTCCTCCTCTTCCCCATGTTCATCTTGGGCGCGGAGGGGATGCCCCGGCGGGTCTACACGTATCTCTGGTCCGGCAACTTCCAGGCGCTCAACTTCCTCTCGACCATGGGCGCCTACATCCTCGGGATCGGCCAGTTGGTGTTCCTGTTCAACATGGTCTACAGCTACTTCGCCGGCGAGCGCGTCACGGTCGCCGACCCGTGGGGCGAGGAGCTCGCGGTCAAGATGACCGGCCCGGTCGCGACCCCGGCGTCCACCCCACTCCGCCGACCAGCGCCGACCGTCTCGGCCCTCGAGGCCCGCTAGGGAGGGACGATGCGAGGGCACGACGTCTTCCGGTTGGCGACGCTCTTCGCCGTGATCCTCTGCTACTGCACGATCCTGCTCGGCGGCAATGTGATGGCGAGCGACAGCGGCCTCGCCTGTCCCGAGTGGCCGTCGTGCTTCGGGAACGGCAACCTCGCCCCCGCCCTCCAGGGCGGCGTCGCGCTCGAGTGGAGCCACCGGGTCTCCGCCTTCTTCCTCGCGACGTGCGTCCTGGTCGTCGCCGCGCTCGCCCTTGCGTTCGAGCGGCACCGTCGTGTCCTGCTCCGTCTCTCCCTTCTGTCGCTCGCGCTGGTCGTCGCCGAGGCCCTCTTGGGAGGGTTGGTGGTCGAGTCCCAGCTTGAGGTCCCGCTGATCCTGGTCCATCTCGCGCTCGCGACCGCGCTCTTCGGGCTCCTGCTCGTGCTCGCGCTGCTCTCGAACCTCCGCGAGCTCCCCCATCGGTGGGTGACGTGGGCCCGGAACGCGATCGATGAGAGCGTTCCGGCCGACGTGCCCCCCGCGCACGAACCCGCTCCGGTCCCGGCCGATCCGGGCCGGGTCGGCGCCGCCCCCCGGGAAGGCTAAGTCGCCGTCCTGGGTCGGGCCGGGCACTTCCTCATGACAGACCCCGCTCCGCCGGTCACCCCCCCGGGCATGGTCGGCGCCGGCCTTCGGGACTGGGTCTCGCTGACGAAGCCGGGGATCACGGGGTTGATCTGCCTCGTAGCAGTGGGCGGATTCGTCCTCGCCGACCCCTCCACGATCCGGTTCCTCCTCCTCCTTCTCGTCGTCGGCACCGGGGCGCTCGCCTCGGCCGGGTCGGCGATGCTGAACCACTTCCTGGAGCGCGAGCGCGACCGCGGGATGAAGCGGACCCGGACGCGTCCGCTCGCCGCCCGACGCATCGGTTCCGGGGCCGCCGTGGCCGCGGTCGGCCTCGCCCTGGTCGCCCTCGGCGTCGGGGCCGCCGCCTGGCTCCTGAACCCCCTCACCGGCTTCTCCATCCTGCTCGGGGCGTTCACCTACGTCGTCGTCTACACGGCCTGGTTGAAGCCCCGATCAAGCTGGAACATTGTCATCGGGGGGTTCGCGGGGAGCGCTCCCGCGCTCGCGGGCGGCGCGGCCGCCGTGGGCAGCTGGACTCCCGGCGTCCTCGCGCTCGCTCTCCTGGTCTTCCTGTGGACCCCACCACACTTCTGGAGTCTCGCGCTCCTCTTGAAGGACGACTACCAGCGGGCCGGACTCCCCATGCTGCCCCGCATGGACGACGTCGGCTACTCCGGTCGCGTCGTGGTCGTCTCGGCGGCCCTGCTCGTTCCGGCGACCTTCCTGGTCGCCCTCGTCGGCCTCGTCACGCTGCCGGTTGCTGCGGTGATGATCGCGCTCGGGGTGGGCTTCGTCCTCGTGACCGCTCCCCTGTGGACCGAGGTCACCCGCCCCAAGGCCCTCCGGGGATTCCTCTACTCGGGGCCGTACCTGCTCGGGATCGTCGCCGCCCTCGTCGTCAACGCGCCCCTCGTCCACGCGGGTTTCGCAACCGGGCTATAGCGACGCCGCGATTCGTTCGGTGAGCTTATCTCGGGGCCCGATACTCTCCACGTACATGTCGGACTCCGTCCGGGTCGGAGCGTCGGGCGATCGCCTTCAGGACGCCGAGAAGGTTCTGCGCCGCTTTGGGTACGCACGGATCGACCCCTCACGCCGCGAGCCCGCCGTCGAACCGTCGTTCTGGGTCCAGGAGGCCGGAGTGCCGCGCCGCACCTTCCCCGTCTACCTGCCCGGCCAACGGGGCGAGGTGGAGGGTCCGATCGACAAGTGGGTCGAGGGGACCCGCTCGGGCCCCGCGGGTCACCGCGCGATCTTCATCGTGCCCACGGACACCGCGGCCGAAGCCGCCTGGAGCCGCCTCTCCCGCACCCCGGGCTCCACGATCGACAACGAAGTTTCCATCCTGGTCGTTCCTCCGACGCCGCGACCGGACGCTCCGGCCCATTTCCACCTTCGGGTCGTCCCGCACGTGGAGGTCCTCCGGATCGCCACCGGGATCGTCGTGGGCCTATTCCGACGCGCCCAGGAGAGCGAGGGATCCTCCCCCGTCGACTTCGAGGAGATGCTCGGCCTCCTTCGGGCCCGGTTCGGCATTGACGTCCACGGCTCGCTCGGCGTCGGCAGTGACGAGGACGCCCTCTTCCTGCTGTACCAGCTCGCCCTAAGGGACACCTACGCTCCGGGCGACCCCGGTGCGAACCTCCACCTGCTCACGCTGAAACCGACCGGGCCGGCGGCGCGGCTCCCCTGGTTCGCCGCGTAACGGCCGTCGAACCGAACCGATAAAAACGGGAGCGCGGCTCGCTTCGTCACCGATGTCCGAGAGCGGGACCCCCTTCCGGACGCCCTACACGGCGACGCCCGGGAGTTCGACGACCTCCCCCGAAGTCGGGCCGGAGGAGGGGAAGGCGGACCTGTGGGGGTTCTTCTGGCTCGCGTTCCTGAATACCGCGATCATCGTCGCGGCCGGCATGGCCACGTGGCTGTACGTCCATCACCTGCTCTAGCTCGCGCGCGGCCCGGGCAAACAATTATCTAACTCGGCCGGGTCCTCGCCGGGCCGGCGCGGGGCCGTGGGGTAGCTTGGTCCATCCTTCTTGCTTGGGGTGCAAGAGACTCCGATTCAAATTCGGACGGCCCCACCGGCGTCGCGCCAGGCCCGACCGCTAAGTACCCGCCCCGGCTCCGGCCGATATGCCCCGCCGATTCGTCCAGGAGCGCCGGCGGGATCCGTACTACCGCGCGGCGAAGGCGGAAGGACTCCGCTCCCGGGCGGCCTTCAAGTTGGGCCACCTCAACGAGAGGTTCCATCTCCTCCCGCGCGGGGCCCGGGTGCTCGACCTCGGCGCGGCGCCGGGCGGCTGGTCGGTCGTGGCCCGCGCGTCCGTCGGCGCGCGCGGCGCGGTGGTCGCCGTCGACCCTCGACCGGTCGACCCGATCGAGGGGGTTGAGTACGTGCGCGGCCGGGTCGGCGATCCGAAGCTCGTCGAACGGCTCGGTCCGGAATCGTTCGACGTGGTCCTCTCCGACATGTCACCCCGCATCAGCGGGGCGTACGCCACGGACCACGCCCGGTCCGTGGGCCTCGTCCGCGACGCGCTCGAGCTGGCCCGGTTCGTGCTCCGCCCGGGGGGCACGTTCGTCGCGAAGGTCTTCGACGGGGACCTGGTCGACGGCCTCGAGAGCGAGCTCGGCCGCAACTTCGGCTCGGTCCGACGGACGAAACCGCCAGCCTCGCGAGAGACCTCCTCGGAACTCTACCTGATCGCGATGCGGTACGTTCCGAAGCGGCCGGACGTGCCCGGAACGGCCTCCGGGCCGCCCCCGAGCCCTGCTAAATAGGTTCGGGTTTTACCCCGGGCCCGCCCCTTTTGAGGTCTGTTTAGTCGTGATCCGGTTCGGACCCGCGGGGATCCCTCTCTCGTGCAAAGGCCGTACGCTCCGCGACGGCATCGCCGACGTGCACCATCTCGGCCTCACGGCGATGGAGGTCCAGTTCATCAAGGTCAACCCGCTGACGCGCCTCGCGCTCGACGAGGAGGTGGGCCGCCTCCCGCGCGACCTCCTCCAGCAGCTCACCGTGAGCGTGGGCCCCGCCGACCACCAGGGCGGGCCTCCGCTCGCGACGGCGTTCGCCGCCCCCATCAAGCGCCGCGATTCGCTGACCACTCTCACGTGGAGTCTCGCGAAGGACCACCCCGACCTCGACCAGACGAAGGCCCTGGGACGGGCCCTGGACGTCGACCTCACGCTTCACGCCCCGTACTACGTCGATTTCTTCGGTTCGTCGGACGCCCGCGAGCAATCGACCCGTCAGATCCAGTGGGCCGGTGTGTTGGCCCATGGCCTGGGCGCACGACTTGCGGTCACCCATCTCGGCTTCTACGGAGGCGGTCCCCGGGCCGATTCCGTCCAGGCGCTCACCGAGATCGTCACCGACCTCTCCGCGTGGCTCCAGAAGTTCTCCCACGGGACGGTCCGCCTCGCGATCGAGCCGAGCGGCCATCCCGACGTCTTCGGCTCGCGCGAAGAAGTGCTCGAGCTCGTCCGCCGGGTGAAGGGCACGGTGCCGGTCCTGAACGTACCGCACCTCGCCGCCCGGGAGCGGACGACCTTCGACACAGCCGAATCGCTGGCGCCCGTCGTCAAGGAGTTCGTCGCCGCGACGGACGGACCGCTCTACCTTCACTTCTCCGGGGTTGAGTTCTACGGTCCGGGCGAGTTCCGCCTGACGCCGATCAAGCGCGGCCAGGTCCGGTTCGACCCGCTCGGGGAGCTCCTCTCCGAGCGGGATTACGACGTCACCGTGATCTCGAGCTCGCCGTTGCTCGAGCACGACGCGATGTACATGAAGCTCCTCTACGAGCGCGCGCTCACCCGCCGGTGGACCCGGCTGCACGCTCCGCCGCCGCCCCCGAAGACTGTACCGCCTCCTGCGAAGGGGGCTCCCGCCGGGGCGAAGAAGAAGGCCGCCCCGCCCTCGTCGCACAAGGGGGGTGCCGCGAGACCCCATCCGAAGCCCGTTCCCCCGAAGAAGAAGGAGGTGCGCTCCCACGGTCGACCCTCCCACCGCTAACGGGCCCCAGTACCTGCGCGCGCAGCGCTACATCGCCGAGCGGGTGACCGCGGCCCTCGAGGGGATCCAGGTCGTCGACGTCGAGCGGGCGGTCAAGATCCTCCGCAGCGCCCCGCACATCTTCGTCTACGGCGCGGGCCGCAGCGGCATCATCGGCCGGGCGTTCGCGATGCGCCTGGTCCAGACCGGCCTCACGGCCTTCGTGATCGGGGAGAGCGTGACCCCGATCGTGAAGAAGGGGGATGCGGTGTTCATCCTGTCGGGCCAGGGCGAGAGCTACTCCAGCATCCAGACCGCGAACATCGTTCGGCGGGAGGGGGCCGACCTGGTGGTCTTGACCGGGAAGTCCTCGTCCAAGCTCGCCCACGCGGCGACCGTCCTGCTCTCGCTCGACTTCAAGGAGGACGCCGAACGGATGCGCCTGGCCCCGCTCGGCACGCTGTTCGAGACCGCGAGCCTGAGCCTGACCGACGGGATCATCGCGGAACTGATGGCCGAGCGCGGCGAGACCGAGGCGTCGATGCGCGCGCGCCACGCCATCATGGTTTGAGCCCCTCGTTCCGACAAAGGTTAAGGAGCGGGCTCCCTCACTCGCCGCCGTGCCCGGTACCGAAGGAAGCCCCCGGGGGGACGCTCGTCCCCATCCCGACCCGATTCTTCGTCACCAGCGGGAAGGGGATCAACAAGACCAGCGAGCTCAACGCCTTCGATCTGGCGCTGCTCCAGGCCGGGATCGGGGACCAGAACCTGGTCAGCGTCTCGTCCGTCCTCCCGATCGGGGTCCGGCAGGTCGATCGCACCCGGATCGCGCGCGGGGCGATCACCCACGCCGTGCTCGCCCGGTACGGGGGCGGCGAAGGCGAGGTGATCAGCGCCGGGATCGCCTACGGGTTCCGTTCCGATGGGCAGGGCGGGTATGTCGCCGAGGGCCATCTCCACGGCACCCAGCGTTCGCTGAAGGAATTCTTGAAGTGGCGAATGGAAGAGATCGCCCACTTCCGTGGCGTCGAGCTGCGACGTATCCATTACCGGACGGAAGAGCTCTCGATCCCGATGGACCACTACGGCGTCTGCATCGCGGCGTGCGTCTTCCTCCCGTAATCCGGGCTATCTCGGGCGCGCCCTCGCCTACAGAAGTTTTCGGAAGAGGAGCTTGTCTTCAAGGCTCCCGTCGATCGAGAGCTTCCGGGTGACCAGGGCCTTCATCGGACCGATCTCCTTCGCGACCAGGCCGCGGAAGGTCGCGGAGTCGGTCGTGATCTTGACGTCGGAGCGGGTCGGCGATCCGGTGCGCAGGTTCGTGAGGCGCCCTTTGTGGAGGTCGACCGCGTAACTCCCCTCATCGGTCAGGTGGACGACGATCGTCCGCTCCAATCCCTCGAGCTCCTCGGACGTCGCGGGGTTCTTCTCCGCGTGCCGGTTGAACCGGTCCACGAGCGATGCAAGGGTCTCCTCCGTCGTCATGGAACAAACCGGTCGAGCGTCAGAGCCGGCTGCGCGCGCTTAACCCTTTTCATCGTGGACCACGAGCGGCGGAGCCAGGCAGGGTGCTCCGCGTGCGAGGCGAGCCAACCGCGGACGAACGCGACGGTCACTTCGTCCGAAGGATAGCCGCTGCCGATCTCGACGCCGAGCCGCGCGGCAAGTCGCGCGATGGCCCGGTCCCGCCGCACCTTCGCGACGATCGAAGCTGCGCCGACGACCGGATCGTCTCGGTCGGCATGGTGACGGGCGAGGACCCGGACCGGGATTTGGGCATGCAGGGCGACGCGACGGCCGAACCGTCGTTCGTTCGGGTCGCAGGCGTCGACCCGGGCTTCCGTGGCCCGGAGGCCCCGGACGAGCCGGCCGAACGCGGCGGCCTCGAGCTCGTTCAGCTGCTGGTGCGCTACCGCGCGGTCGATCTCGGCCGGAGGAAGCACGATCGACCGCATCTCCCCGAGCTCCCCGAGACGGGCGTACGCCGCTTCGCGCGCCGGAGGGCTGAGTTCCTTGGAGTCCCGGGCGCCGGCGGCCCGCAGCGCGTCGATTTGGTCCGGCGCGATCGCGAAGCCCCCGACCACGAGCGGCCCCAAGAAGCTCCCCCGCCCGGCCTCGTCGATGCCGACGATTCGGGTCCGCTCCGGCACGCGCCTGCCCTCGCCGAGGTCGGTGGAGAAATTAAGCCCTGTTCGGGCGTGGCTCCCGCGTGACGTTCCTCGGCCTCTCGGTTCCGATCCCGACGCTCTTCGCGGACGACGGCGCGCTCGACACCGGACGGAACGCGAAGTTCGCCCGCACGCTTTCGGAAGTGAAGGTCGACCATCTCTTCCTGCTGGGCTCGCTCGGCGAGTTCCCGTCCGTCGAGGACAACGAACGCCCCCGACTGCTCGAGAACGTCATCGAGAGCACGGTCGGCCCGGCCGACGTCTGGGTCGGCTGTGGGGCGCCGTCGACCCGTCGCGCCGTGGCCTTTGCGGAGGATGCGGAGGGCATGGGGGCGACGGCCGTGGTCGCCGTTCCGCCGTACTATCTCCACCCCGGTCCGGCGGCGATCGAGCGCTACTACCGGGCGATCCACGCCGCGGTATCGATCCCCCTCTATGCCTACAACATCCCGTCCCTGGTCGGGTACGCCCTGGACCCGGCGCTCGTGCACCGACTCGGTTCGGACGGAGTCCTCGCCGGCATCAAGGACACGGCGGGCCGCTTGGACAGCGTGGCGGGGTTCGTGCAGGGTGCTCCTCCGGAATTCGGCGTGATGCCCGGCGACGACGTGCTCGTGCAGGATGCGATCGGTCGCGGAGCCTCCGGAGCGGTGATGGGCATGGCCAATCTCGTCCCCCGACTGTGCGTGGAGCTGGTCCGGGCCGCCCACGCCGGGGAAACGGTGCGAGCCTCCGAGTGCCAGACGCTCGTTAACGAACTCGTCCAGGTCGCCCGGGCCGGACCGTTCCCCTCGACCGACAAGTTCCTCGCGGCCGAGCTCTGGGGAGCGGACGTGGGCTACCGGGCTCCCTACGACCCGCTCGCTACGGACGAGATCGTGGCGGTCCGGGCGCGTCTCGAACCGCTCCGACCGAAGCTCGCGCCGTTCCTCCGGCGGTGACGATGCGCGCGGTCTGCGTTCGTCCTCCTACCCCCGGCGCGGCCCTGGAACAGGTTCCCCCACCAGTCCTCGCCCCCGGTACCGTGCTGGTCGACGTGCTTGAATGCGGGGTCTGCGGGACCGACCGGGACATCGTGGACGGCAGGTACGGCACCCCCCCCGCCGGGTCCTCGTATCTGATCCTGGGCCACGAGAACCTCGGGGTGGTCCGTTCCGCAGGGAGCGATGGGACCGGATTCGCGCCCGGGGACCTCGTCGTGGCGACCGTCCGACGGGGGTGCGGGAAGGACCGGTTCTGCCGGGCCAACAAGTCGGACGAGTGCGAGACGGGCGAATTCACCGAGCGCGGGATCGGCGGCGCCCACGGGTTCATGGCGGAGCAGTACGTGGAGGAGCCTCTCTACCTCGTACGGGTTCCCCCCGCGCTCCGCTCGGTGGCCGTCCTGCTCGAGCCCCTGACGGTCGTGGAGAAGGCGGTCTTCATGGGCCAACGGGTCCTGGACCGTCGCGGTACGACGCCGGGCGATCCTCCGACGGGCATGCCCTCCGCCCTCGTAGCGGGTACGGGGGCCGTCGGCATGTTGGCCGCCTTCCTCCTCCGGGTCCGAGGGTATGACGTCACGGCGATCGACCGGCACGGTGAGGAGACCCCCGCCGCGGCCCTGCTCAGCCGCATCGGCGCGACCCACCGCTCGGTCCCCGACGGGGTGGGATCGCTGGCGGGACACGCGTTCGATCTGGTGATCGAGGCGACCGGCTCCGTCAGCCTCGACTTCGGGTTGGTCCAGCTCCTGCACCGGAACGGCGTACTCGTGCTCACGGGGATCCCGGACGCACGGGAACCGCCCACCCCGATCGCGGCCGGCGCCCTCCTCCGCAACGTCGTGCTCCAGAACCAGGCCGTCATCGGCTCGGTGAACGCGAACCGGTCGTACTTCGAGGCGGGCCTGCGGGACATGACGGTCTTCGAACAGAAGTGGCCGGGGGCGCTCGGGGCCATGATCACGGCCCGTCGGCCTCTGGAAGAGTTCCTCCCCGTAATCTCCGGGCGGACCCCGGGCTCGATGAAGACCGTCCTTACGGTCGCGCCCGCGGGGGCTCCCGAGTCCCCGGAGTGAAACGTCTTATAGCAAACCCCGGTCCGACCGCACCCCTCTCGAGGAACCATGGGAATCTGGCAAGGTCGCTCCCGACGCAAGCGAACCGGCGGACGGCTTCGGCCCATCCGCAAGAAGCGGCGCTTCGAGATCGCCCGGGAACTCCAGTCGGCGACCGTTAACACTGGCACCGGCCCCGGGACCGTGAAGAAGTACCGGGTGCGCGGCGGCAACCGGAAGATGCGGATCCTCACCACGAACACGATCAACGTCTTCGACCCCGCGACGAAGAAGACCAAGTCGGTCAAGGTCATCACCGTCCGAGAGAACCCCGCCAACCCGAATTTCGTCCAACGGAACATCATCACGAAGGGCGCCATCCTGGAGACCGAACTCGGTCTCGTGCGCGTCCGTTCGCGACCCGGCCAGGACGGCGTCCTGAACGGGGTCCGCGTTCCCGCCCCCGCGGCGTGATCGGGAGATCGGGCCGATGCCCGACCATTTCTACATCTACCCGGCGTACCTCGGGCGGGGAGGCACCCGCCGCGACGGTCGCCGGATCCCCACCCCTCTGGCGCTGCCCGACGTGACCGGCGAGGAGATCCTGGCAGCCGTGCAGGGGCTCGGGTACAAGGGCGAGGTCGAGGGCGCGAAGCACTACCCCCGCGCCGCGGCGCAGTATGCCGGCCGGGTGAAGGTCACGAAGAAGGGCCCGATGACGAAGGCGACGTTCCTTCGCACGCTCGCGGTCGAACTCCAGCGTCGGCGCGGCGCCGGGGGCAAGAAATAGATGGAGGAACCGGGCACGGTCTACTTCACCGGCACCGCCGGGCCGGGAAGACGACGCTCGTCCGCGCGTTCGCCGAGTGGATGCGCGCCGCGGGCCACGACGCGACGATCGTGAACCTCGACCCCGGACTCGAGGATTCCGACTTCGAGCCGGACGTGGACGTCCGTGAATGGGTCCGCCTCGCCGACATCCAGGACGAGTATGGGCTCGGCCCGAACGGCGCCCAGGTCGCGGCCGCGGACATGATCGCGCTCAAGATCTTCGACATCAAGCAGGCGATCGAGGAGCTGAAGACCGACTACGTGCTCATCGACACGCCGGGCCAGATCGAGCTGTTCGCCTTCCGTGAGGCGTCGAAGGCGATCGTGGATGCCTTGAGCGGGGACCGCTCGACCATCGCTTTTCTCTTCGATCCGGCGCTCGCCCGGAACGCGGGCGGGTTCGTCTCGTTGCGCATGCTGAGCGCGACCGTCGAGTTCCGGTTCCGTCTCCCGATGCTGAACGTCCTCGGGAAGGCGGACGTCCTCTCCCCTGCCCAGCTGGAGGAGGTCTTGGGCTGGGCGGAGGACCGCGAGCGGCTCTACGAGGCGGTGACCCGGGATACCCCGACCCCGGACGTGCAGCTCTCCACGGAGCTGTTCCGCGCGATCGAGAACATGGGCCCGCTGGCGGCGCTCGTCCCGACGTCCGCCAAGGAGGGGACCGGGATGGACGTCTTCTACCAGTCGTGCCAGCGCGTCTTCGCGGGCGGCGAGGACCTGGAGCCGTCCCACGCCCCGTCGAACGAGTGAGCCCTACCCTTCGGTAAAGAACAAGCCCATGCCGGCGGAGGCGGCGTCCTCCTCGTCCCGGAACTTCTGGTGCAGCGCATCGCCCTCGGCCGGTGGCAGCGCCGTCCCGAGCGGAGCGAGGAGCTCGCCGGCGCGACGGACGCCGTCCGTGCTCCCCTCGATCAGCACGTAGACCCGGTCGCTCGGGCCGCCCATCGCGGCGGCGTCGCGGAGCTTCTGGCTCTGCCGCGAGACGAGGTCGTCCTTCAGGACCGTGTCGAGCTCGGTCCGCTTCGCCGACGGGATGGAGAAGATGGTCCACGGCATGCGGACGGCGCACCGGGCGGGCCTATTTGGGGGTTGTCGGCTGCCCCCAAGGGAGATAGCAAGGGGCCCGCTCGTATTCCGCATGTACGCTCGGACGACGGAAGTGCCGGTCCTCCTCCTGGGGGCCGCGCACGTGGTCGACCTCGAGCGTCCGCTCCGGGCGATCCTGGAGGGCCGGGTCCTGGACGGCGTCGCGATCGAGCTCGACCGGGAACGGGCGGCCGCCCTGCTGAACCCTGATCCAGGGGCGAGACGCAATTCGAGCGGCCTGCCGTTCGTGACGCGCTTGATGGGGGCCCTCCAGCGACGCTTGGGCGAGGAGATCGGGGCCGGCGAGGCCGGGGCGGAGATGAAGGTCGCCGCCACCGTCGCCCAGGAGCGGTCGCTGCCGTTGTTCCTGATCGACGACCCGCTCCGGGCGACCGTTCTCCGGCTCATCCAGACGATGCCCTTCAAGGAGCGGGTCCAGCTCCTCGTGGGCGCCGTATTCGCCTTCTTCATCCCGAGCCGTCTCGTGAAGCGCGAGGTCGACCGCTACGCCGCCTCCCCCGAGGAGTACACCACGGCGCTGCGTGAGGCGAGCCCGACGGTCGCGCGGGTCCTCTTGGACGAGCGGAACGAACACATGGCCGACCGCCTCGCGTCGCTGAGGGTCCAGGGCTACGGGCGCATCGCGGCGGTCGTCGGGGACGCCCATCTGCCGGGGCTCGCCGCCGCGCTCGGGCGCCGCGGCGTCGCGGTCGAGGCGATCCCGTTCGCGCAGCTGCGCGAGGTTACAGGACCTCGACCGACCCCTTCGTAAGGTCGCCCAAGGCGCGGACGAACGCCGCGCCCAGGTCCCGGATCTTCCGGCGTGGCGTGCTCTTCGATCCGACCCGCGTCCCCGAGCTCGCTCAAGGCGGGGACGACGGGAAGTCGTCCCAGCACCGGGATCCTGTACTCTTCCGCGATCCCGGCGACGCGTCCGGGTCCGAACAGCTCGATCTTCTCCTTGCAGTGCGGGCAGATCACCCACGACATGTTCTCCACGAGGCCGAGCAGGGGGACGTGGAGCTCGCGGGCCATGTTCATCGCCTTCTTCACGATCAGCGCCGCCAGGTCCTGGGGCGTGAGTACGAAGACCATGCCGTCGATCGGGATCGTCTGGAAGACCGTGAGCGGAACATCGCTCGTCCCGGGCGGCATGTCGAGGAGTAGGTAGTCGAGCTTCCCCCAGTGCACGCTTCCGTAGAACTGGGTGATGAGCCGCGTGACGAGGGGACCTCGCCAGATGACCGGCGTCTTCTCGTCCTCGACCATGAACTGGGAGGAGACGACCGAGATCCCGCCGCGGGAGACCGCGGGCTCGATCCCTTCGCCCCGGTCGACGAGGGGTCCGGGCATTCCGAGCAACTTCGGGATGGACGGACCGGTGATGTCGGCGTCCAGGATCCCGACGGTGTGGCCCCCGCGAACGAGCTCGGCGGCGAGGAGGGCCGTGACCGATGACTTGCCGACGCCGCCCTTTCCGCTACCGACCGCGACGACGTGACGGATCCCGCCCTTTTCCATCCGCTGAAGGACGCTTCCGGGCGGGCCGCGGCGCGGACTCGGCTGGGGAGGCGAGGAGACCGGACGGGATTCCGGGACCGGCGGGTCGGACGTCATGGTGGCGCACGCGGGGGGGTCTATATTATGGGGCCGGACCCGGTTCCTCGTCAGCGGAGGAAATCCCAGATGACGGTCGGTCGTTCGGTCGAGCTCGAGGAGCTGTTCCACCCTCGTTCCGTGGCCGTGATCGGGGCGTCGAACCGGGTCGGGTCGGTCGGCACCACGTTGTTCCGGAACATCCTCCAGGCCGGGTTCCGGGGGGTCGCCTATCCGGTGAATCCCACCTGGCCGAGCGTCTCGGGGGTGCACTGCTACAAGGACGTCGCCTCCCTCCCCGAGGTCCCCGAGCTCGGGGTCGTGATCGTGCCGGCGGCGCTCGTCGCGGGAGTGATCACCGAGCTCGGTGAGGCCGGAACGAAAGGCGTCATCGTGATCTCGTCCGGGTTCCGGGAGCTCGGCGGTGCCGGGATCGCACGCGAGGACGAGCTGATCCGGATCGCCGCCCGGTACCGGATGAGCCTCGTCGGGCCGAACTGTTTCGGCGTGCTCAACACGGACCCCGCGATCAGCTTGAACGCGACCTTCAGCGAATCGCTCCCGCCTCGGGGGAACATCGCCTTCGTCTCCCAGAGCGGCGCGCTCTGCGCGGGGATCCTGGCGTACGGTATCGCCGAGCGGATCGGATTCTCCCGCTTCGTGTCGGTCGGGAACCGGGCCGGGGTTAACGAGAACGATCTACTCTACTCGCTGGGCGAGGACGAAGCGACCCGCGTGATCCTGCTCTACGTCGAGAGCCTGGCCGAGGGCCGTCAATTCCTGGAAGCGGCGCGCCAGGTCACGGAAAAGAAGCCGGTCCTGGTCATCAAGAGCGGCCGGACGGCGGCCGGAGAACGAGCCGCCCGGAGCCACACCGGATCGCTGGCCCAGTCCGGGCGCGACCAGCTCTACGACGCCCTCTTCGAGCAGTCGGGGGTGATCCGCGCCGAGACGATCGGCGACCTCTTCCGAACCGCGAAGGTCTTCTCGTCGGGCTTGCGCCTGAACGGGCCGCGTCTCGCCATCCTCACGAACTCGGGCGGGCCCGGTATCGTGGCGGCCGATGCGGCGGCCCGGAACGGGCTCGACGTCTCCCCGTTCACCGACGCCGAGCGGACCCATCTGGGAGGGCTTCTCTCCCCGTCGGCCGCCCTCTCGAACCCCGTGGACATGACCGCGGATGCGGGTCCCCCGCAGTTCCAGGCGGTCCTCCATTACATTCTCGCGTCCGAACATGTGGACGGAGCGCTCGTGATCATGACGCCGACGGGCACGATGACCGCCGAGGCGGTCGCGGCCTCGGTCTACCAGGGACGCCAAGGGAGCCCAAAGGGCGTGACCGCATGCCTGTTCGGCCTCTCCGACCTTTCGGATTCGGTCCGTTTCCTCGAGCGGCACGGGATACCGGCGTTCACGTTCCCGGAGGAGGCGGTCCAGGGGCTCGGGGCCCTCGCCCGGTACGGCGCCTGGCTCGGGCGGCCTCGCGTGCCGGTCCGCGAATTCAAAGTCGACCGGGCGGCGGCCCGTACCGCGCTCGCAGAGGCGCGTCGTGCCGGGCTTTCGGTCCTGCCCGAGTACGCGGCCCGAGAGCTGCTCGGCGCCTACGGGTTCGAGTTCGCCATGGTCCGCCGGGTGAAGAACGAGGCCGAGGCCGTCGCGGCCGCCGACGAGATCGGCTACCCGGTCGTCCTCAAGGTCGCGTCACCGGATATCTCCCACAAGACGGACGTCGGAGGAGTGGCCCTGCACCTCGAGGACGCGACCGTCGTGCGCGACGCCTTCCACCACATGCAGGAAAGCCTGCGCATTCGGGCGCCCCAAGCCCGGATCGAGGGGTTCGAGGTCGAAGCCGAGATCCAAGGCGGTAAGGAGGTCCTGCTCGGACTCCAGCGGGATTCCGGGTTCGGGCCGATCGTCGTGTTCGGTCTCGGAGGCATCTACGTCGAGGTGCTCCGCGACGTCACGTTCCGTCTCGCCCCGGTGCGTCCTCTCTCCGCCCGGCACATGATCGCGTCGGTGAAGGCGTTCCCGCTCTTGCAGGGGGTACGCGGCGAGGCCCCGAGCGATCTGCCGGCGCTCGAGGAGGCGATCGAGCGTCTCTCCCAGCTGGCGATCGACCTCCCCGAGGTCGCCGAGCTCGACATCAACCCGTTGATCGTCCGCGCGGCCGGGAAGGGCGTGGTCGCGGTCGACGCACGGGTCGTGCTCGGACCTCCTTCCACACCGGCACCGTCCGCTTGAGCTCGTCGATCAGGAACCGGGCCGCCGCGAACGCCTCGGCCCGGTGACCGCAGGCGGCGCCGACCACCACGGCCGCTTCCCCGACCCGGACGCGTCCCACCCGGTGCCAGGCGACCGTGCGACCCGCCCCGAAACGCCGACGCGCGAGGGTCTCGAGCCGGGCGAGGGCCCGGAGTGCCGGCGCCCGGTCGGCCTCGTAGACCAACGCGACGACCGGACCTTCCCGGGTGCGATCCGGCCGGACTCGCCCGACGAAGACGGCGACTCCGCCCAGGTGGGAGGCCTCCAGCTCGCGCAACGCGGACCGGAGCGGGAGCGGGCGCGAGCTCAGTCGAACCGACACCCTAGCCCCCTCCGTACGGCGGATGGATCGTGAACTCATGACCCGGCCGGACCCGTTCGCTCAAAGCGATGGGCTCCCCGTCGACAAAGAACCGGCACGTTTCGAGCGGACCTCGCAGCGCGGGGTACGCCCCCGTCAGGGCGTGGAGGAGCTCGCGCACTCGAATCCCCTCGGTAGGCACTCGCCAATCGAGGCTGGAGACGCCGACGGCGGTCCGCGCCGTCGCGAAGAGACGGACTCGTATCGTCCCCGGTCCCGGAGGTCGATGTTCGCCCGTCAGAACGCGCCTCCCTTACCGCAGCCGGCAAACCGATTAATACGCACGCTCTCTCGAAAGGTCCGATGACGGAGATCGGGGTCCGCGTCGGCGGACAGGCGGGCGACGGGATCGCCTCCGTCGGCGAAACGATCGCCCGGAGCTTCTCCCGGCTCGGTCTCCACGTCTTCGGCCTCAACGCCTACCAGTCCGTGATCCGCGGCGGCCACGTCTACTACCACGCCCGGACCTCGACCACGCGTCCGTACTCGCAGGGCGACGGGCTCGACATCCTCTATGCGCTCGACCGCCAGACGGTCGATGTCCATGCCTCGGGCCTCCGGAACGGCGGGTACGTCGTGTTCGACCCCGAGAAGTTCGCGGTCAGTGCGAGCGAGCTTCCGGCGGGCGTGACCGCGCTCCCTGTCCCCACCCTCGAGATCGCTCGGAAGTACACGAGCCAGTCGATCCTTCAGAACGCGGGCGGTGTCGGCGCGATGGCATTCCTCGCGGGGATCCCGCTCGACCTCCTCCACCAGGTTCTCAGCGACTCGTTCGGCCGGAAGAAGGGCGATGTCGTCGACTGGAACTTGGGAGCGAGCAAGGACGCGTACCAGTATGCCGAGGCCCACGCCAGCGTCCACCCTTCCGCCGTGAAGAAGGCCGGGGCCCCCAAGCTCCTCATGACCGGCAACCAGGCGATCGCGCTCGGGGCCGCGGCCGCCGGATGCAAGTTCCTCGCCCAGTATCCCATGACCCCCGCCTCGTCGATCATGCACTGGCTCGCGGACCACTCTCGCCCCCTCGGGATCGTCGTGAAGCAGGCGGAGGACGAGCTCGCCGCGATCAACATGGCGATCGGCGCCTCGTTCGGAGGCGTGCGGGCCATGACCGCGACGAGCGGGGGCGGCTTCGCCCTCATGGTCGAGGCGCTCGGCATGGCCGGCATGACGGAGACCCCGCTCGTCGTCGTGGAGTCGCAGCGCGCCGGCCCGTCCACCGGTCTTCCGACTAAGACCGAACAGGGCGACCTCAACATGATGCTCGGGGCGGGCCAGGGGGAGTTCCCGAGGGCGATCCTCGCGCCGTCGAACCCGGCGGAGGCGTTCCACCACATGATCCGGGCGTTCGAGCTCGCCGAAGCGTGGCAGACCCCCGTCCTGGTCGCGAGCGACCTTCATCTTTCGGAGAACCACATGACGGTCGACCGGGAGGAGATCCCGTTCACTTTCGACCCCTCGAGCCTGTTCACGGTCACGCCGAACGCGCACGAGTACAAGCGCTACCAGTACACGCCGAGCGGAGTGTCGCCCCGGGCCCTCCCGGGCCAGCCAGGGCTCCAGTTCATCGCCGGGTCCGACGAGCACGACGAGAAGGGCCACCTCGTCTCCGATATCCACAGCGGCATCCCGGTCTGGGTCGCCGAGCGGACTCGGATGATGGACAAGCGGATGCACAAGATGGACGGTCTCCTCGCGGGATCCCTACCCCCCACTTGGGAAGGTCCTGCCGATGCCCCGCTGACGTTCGTGGCGTGGGGCTCCACCGTTGGCGCCGTCCGCGACGCGATGACCGTCCTCTCCGCCCAGGGTCGGTCCACCAACCTGCTCTTCTTCCCGACGGTCTTCCCGCTCGACGGGAAGGTCGTTCACGATGCGATCGAAAAGACCCATCGCACGCTGCTCGTGGAGGCGAACTTCACGGGCCAGCTCGGCCGCCTCCTCCGTGCCGAAGCGGGCGTCGTGTTCCCGAAGCGGTTCTTCAAGTACGACGGCGAACCGTTCTACCCGCACGAGCTCGTGGCCCGGGCCCTGGAGGTGTTGAACCATGGCTCAAACTAGCGCGAAACCGACCATCACGCCCACCGGTCCGGCCCTCCCTCTCATCGGGAAGTCGGACACGAAACCGACCTGGTGCCCCGGGTGCGGGGACTTCGGGGTCGTCGCCGGCGTCGAGATGGCGCTGAAGAAGCTTCAGATCCCGAGCCACAACGTGGTGATCATCTCGGGGATCGGGTGCTCGTCCAACCTCCCGCACTTCCTGAATTCGTACGGCTTCCACGCGATCCACGGCCGCTCCCTCCCCGTCGCGGAAGGGATCCGGTGGGCGAACCACGGCCTCACGGTCATCGGGACCGGCGGGGACGGGGACGGCTTCGGGATCGGCGTCGGCCACTTCATCCACACGATGCGACGGAACGTCGACATGACGTACGTCACGATGGACAACCAGATCTACGGCCTGACGACTGGCCAGGCCAGCCCCACCTCGACGATCGGGCAGAAGACGAAATCGACCCCCAACGGGGTCATCGAGCATCCGATCGACCCGATCTCGCTCGCGCTCGCGAGCGGGGCGACGTACGTTGCGCGGGGGTTTTCGGGCGACGTGAAGCAGCTCGCGGACCTCATCGCGGGCGGCATCCAGCATCACGGCTTCTCGTTCGTCGACGTGTTCAGCCCCTGCGTCACCTACAACAAGCTCAACACGTTCGACTTCTTCCGCCAGCGCGTCTACAAGCTCGAGAGCGCCGGTCACGATCCCGGCGATATCGTCCAGGCGTTCGCCCGCTCCTTGGAATGGGGGGACAAGATCCCGATCGGTCTCTTCTACCGCACCGAACGCCCGACCTACGAGGACCTCGAGGAGGTCCTAGCGGCCGGGCCGCTCGCGCTTCAGAAGTCCGGCCTGAAAGGCCGGGACGCGCTCCTGGACGAGTTCGTCTAGGGCGGAAGCAACCCCGTCGGACGGAACTCGAACAGGTAGGCATCGTCCTGGTGGAACTCCACCGGGAAGTGGGTCGGGTCGTCGAGCAGCGGTCCGGGGGCGAACGGAGGCCACAGGGTCGTGCTCGCGCCGGTCACGGCCACGTACCCCACGTTCAGCGCGACCAGGGCCGAACGTCCGTTCACGTCGAGCGTGTTGTTCGTGAGCTCCTGTACGAGGAGGGAATACGAGGCGTTCGCCTCCGGCCAACCGGGCACCATCGGATACAGCACGACCACGTTCGCGTCGTAGGCGGGGACGAATTCGGCGGCGCTCCCGGGGGCTACAAGGAGACGGGCCCCCGACGGGAGGTGCGAGCCCAGGTACTCGAGGAGGGCGAAGTCGGCCCCGGTCACGTTGCCGAAATCGGAGTAGAGCGTGGTTAGGGGGGGCGGCAATTGGTTCGTCGTGAAGGCGAGGCCGGGTAGGAGGATCACCAGAACGAGCGCGAGCGGGCCGAGCGCGGCCGCCCAGGAGCGCCGGGGAGTTCGCCACCCCCTCGGGCGGTTCGGACGCCCCTCCGGGGTCGAGGACGTCGGGGAGCGGAGGCGAATCGCGAGCCATTCCAAGGCCAGGATCAGCGGGAGGGTCGCGATCATTCCGTAGAGCGTGAACAGCCAGATCGACAGCTCCGCCCCGCTCGTCAGGGTGCTGGCGGCGACCGCGGGTCCAAAGCCGGTGTGGGCCGCCGCCTCCACCCCGAGGAGACCGAACAGGACCACCAGCGCGCACAGGAGGAAGGTGCGGAAGCCCGCGGTGAACCGGGCGAGCGGCGTGCGGCCGGCCAGCACCAGGAGGCCCAGCCCGACCGTGAGGAGCAGGGCGAGCTCCAACCGGAGCGCCGGGACGGGAGAGAGCCATACATCGGACGG
Organism: uncultured Thermoplasmata archaeon; assembly: GCA_963749235.1. GTDB lineage: Archaea > Thermoplasmatota > Thermoplasmata > Lutacidiplasmatales > UBA184 > Lutacidiplasma. The sequence continues at coordinate 126,825 of CAVVLV010000001.1, forward strand.
TCGGAAGAGATACGGGTCGACCAGGCCGACGAACTGCGCCCAAGAGATCCCCGGGGTCGGGCCGGTCCGGGTGACCCCGATCCCTCGGGCGAGCCTCCACCCCCCTTCCCCCCCCGAGAGGACGTACCAGGTGGGGGTGAGCACCAAGACGGCGACCCCGAGGGCCGCGCTCCATCGGAGGAGCCAACGGGTCGGTGCACCCGCGAACCGGGGCGCCGAGACGAGGCCCGCGAGCAGCAGGGTCGGGAGAAGCCACTCGGCTCCGACCGGGTTCAAGGCGGCGGAATAGCCGATCAGCCCACCGAAGGCGAGCGCGTCCGTCCACGTGGGAACGCGCCGGAGCCAGCTCGAGGCCTGGCCGGCCGCGAGCAGGACGAGCGGGAAGGCCGCGACGAAATCGTTGCTTCCCCCCACCAGCACGCGGGTCCAGCTGGTCACCAGGGTGAGCATGAGGGCGACGGCCAACCCCGCGCGGTCGCTCCCGAACCATCGACGGCCGAAGACGAAGCCCCCGACCGGAGCGAGCGCGAAGAAGAGCGGCGTGACGAGGAGGCTCGTGCGCGCGACGGGGAGGCCGAGGAAGATCTGGGCCGCCCCCATCCAGGCGGTCGTCCCCTGAGGATAGAGGATCGCGCTCGACGCGTACGGTTGGAACGAGAGGGCGATCTGGTGGGCATCGAGCAATCGGGCGGTGTAGATCGTGAGAAGGCTCGAGTCGAAGGTGTTCCCGGTGCCGACCGGGACCGCGAGGACGATCTCGAACACGAGGAGCCCGAGGGCCGCAAGGAGGGTGAGGAGGGCCGCCGGCCGGAGCAGCGGCCGGAGGACGGCGGCGAGGGTCGGGGGGTCGGTCCGGCGGCGGCGGACCGCATAGACTAAGATCGCGGCCGCGGCGAGGAGGAGGACGAGGACCGGCGCGATGAAGAGACCGAGAGGGAGAAGGGCGACCAAGTAGAACGCGGCGCCCCCCAGGAAGAAATCCAGCAGGAGCCGTTCCAGGATCTCCGGGTCGCGCCAGGCTTCGACCCGACGGGCCGCGAGGAGCCGGACCCCCTCGCCAACGACCGTGGCCAGGGCCCCGAACAGGATCAACCCGACGAGCAGCAGAACGCCGGAGGGGCCGGGTACCGCCACAGGACGTCGACCCGCCTCCTCCTACAAGACGGTGCTACCCGAGCGGTGAGTATTTACTGTGCCAAGCCGCCCCGAGCGGTTGGGCGAATTCAGTGGACTCCTCCTCGGTCCGGGTCCGGGAGGGACTCTCGAGCGTCACGCGCGGCACCCTCTTCCTCCTCACCGCCACGCTCCTCTTCGTCCTCCTGACCTTCGTCGCCCGGGTCATCGTCGTCCAGAGCATCAGTGCCGAGGAATGGAGCGCGTTCTCCTGGAGCCTGACCCTCGCGGGCTTCCTCTCGGCCTTCGGTACGCTCGGGCTCCCCAACGCGATCGCCCGGAGCCTCCCCTACGCGAACTCGGACGACGAGCGCCGCGCCATGGTCCGGGGGAGCCTCCTCGTGGCGGCGCTCTGCGGAGCGAGCGTCACGGTCATCCTCTGGCTGGTCGGGCCCGCCATCGGCCAACGCTTGGGCGAGCCGGACATCGGGCTCGCCCTTCAGTTCTTCTCGATCGCGGTGGGCGCATCGATCGTCGCCAACGTGGTCGCCGCCATCTTCCAGGGATACGAGGACGTGACCCCGAACGCCCTGTTCCTCCAGATCGTCAACCCGCTCCTGTTCGTCGTCTTCCTCGGCTTCGTCTTGTTCACGCACGGCCTCGCGCTGCCGAGCGGGACGCTCGGGTACGAGAGCGCGCTCCTCGCCTACGCGGCCGCCACTGTCGTCACCCTCGGGCTCGTGACGGCGTACGGCCTCGCCCGACTGCCCCGCCGCCTGCCGGCCGGTCCGCGGGACCCCCCGGCCTTTCGCCGCCTGGTCTACTTTGCGGCGCCCCTCTTCGCGGCGGGGATCCTCGCCAGCGTCACCGGCAACGGCGACACGTTGATCCTCGGGGTCTTCACCCCGTCGGCCGTGGGGACCTACACCGCCTCGCTCACGCTCGCCCGGCTCCTCCAGATCGGGATCGGCGCCGTCGCCTACATCTTCCTGCCCGTGACCACCCGCTTCTACCGGGCCGGGGACCTGAGCTCGATCCGGGTGACGTACACGACCGTGACCAAGTGGATGCTCCTGTTCTCCCTGCCCTTGTTCATCGTGTTCTTCTTCGAGCCAAGTGGCTCGCTGGGCCTGGTCTACGGGAGTCGGTACACCGTCGTCATCGCGCCCCTCCAGATCACCGTCCTGGGCGCCTTCGTGTCCACGATCTTGGGACCCGGCAGCGCGGCGCAGGTGGCGTTCGGCCAGACCCGCCTCGTGGCCTACAACTCCCTGGCCGCCGCGGTGGCGGACGTCGGACTTTCGTTCTGGTTGGTCCCCCTCTACGGGGGCGTCGGGGCGGCGACCGCCTGGGCGGCGGCGACGGTGGTGGCCACGGGGCTATCGGTCGGTGAGCTCGCGGTCATGAACGGGGTCCACCCCTTCCGCGCCCACATGACCGTGCCCCTCCTCGCCACCGCCATCCCCCTCGGCCTCTTCTTCGCCGTCGTCCACCCCACGCTCCACCTCTGGGTCCTGCCCGTCGTGGGCCTCGCCGTCGCGTTCGCCTTCATCGCGGCCGTCGTGTTCACCCGCAGCATCGACCGGGGCGACCAGATGTTCCTTCATGTCGTGGAGGAGCTCCTGGGGCGGCGGATCCCGCTGGTCCGGCGTCTGGGTCGATGGGCGCTCGGCCGGAACCCTCCCCCCTGATACGGGATCGGGGCCGTTCGCGGTTGGCCCGGGACGAATGTGGTCCACCAGGAGGAGCACTACGCCTCCTCCCAGGAGGCAAAAGACGTACTCCGCGAGAAGGTTTGCCGTCGCCACCGCGTTCGCCGCGTCCACGATCGCGGTGATGACGAGGAGACCGAGAGCCGCCGCGATGGGATAACGTGGGTCGAGCCGGGCCCACACGGAGTAGACCAGGTATACCCCCAACAGCACGACAAACACCTCGAGGTAGGGGAACGGCATCCACCCGGTGAGCGGCGTGGTCCCTCAAAACAGCTCGGCCGCGCTCGCAGGGGGCCGTGGGAGTCCGGTTATCCGACCGAGGGCGACCCCCGGGCCGCTAGTCAAGTTTACATAGGTTGCCCCGCATGGAAATCGTAGCCTCGCACCTGGGCTACTACTACATGCCGACGTCATTTTGGGGTCAACGCGTCGTCCCCCTCGGTCTCGGCGTCGCGATGCTGGCGACGCTGGTCGCGGCGGCCCTGTCTCCCAACATCGGCGCCGTGCCCGCCCAGACCAGTTGCCAGGTACTCGACCTGCTCCTCGGGGACCAGCTCGCCGTTCCCCTGGTGGATCGTGGGCGTCATCGCGATCATCATCCTCGGCCTGCTCGCCGCCTACCTCGTCTTCGGCCGCCGCCGGCCCCCTAACCAGGGAGACTCCGGACCGACGGCGTGGGAGCCGCCCGCCGGGGCCGCGGCCGGAGGCGCTGCGGGTGGACTCGCAGGACCCTCGACCCCGTCGACCCCCCCGCACCGGCCGGCGAGCCGCCGGCCTATCTGGAGACGTCGGACGACGTCGGCACCGTACTCCCTGCGGTCGGCGTTGGAGCGGCCGCGGGCGCGGGAGCGGCCGCCGGAGCGGCCGCAAGCGACGAAGAGCCCGACATCGACTCCTTGATGGCGGAGCTCGACAAGATCAGCGGGGAGATCCTGAAAAAGGCCCCCAAGAACTCCACGAACGGGTCCTCGGCTGCCGATGCAGCGGACAATGCGACGGGGAAGTAGCCCGGGTAACTCCACCGGCGTCCGTTAAATCCCCCCTCGGCGATTTCCCAGTCGATGGCAATGGCCCCTTCCGCCCCTTCGGACGAACTTAGGCTCCTTGAGGAGCTCCACCGGGCGGTGGCCAAGTCCACGTCCCGGCCGACCGAGATCGAGGTCGGGATCGCGCTCTCGATCGCGCTGGGCCGGGCCCGCCCGGTCGTGTCGTGCGGGGGGTGCCAGACCCCCCTCGAGTTCGAGGGGATCCCGGCGCGCACCAACGCCCACCTCACCGCGCCGTTCCGGCTCCTCTATTCCGACCCGTCCGCTCCCCCCGGGTCGTAGGCCCGGCGGCTCCCCCGTGACGTTCACCCTCATCGGCACGGTCGCGGGCTCCATCATCTTCATCCTCACGACCATCGGCCTTCCCGGCCTGCTCGCGCTGATGATCGTCGAAAGCTTCGGGATCCCGCCGATCCCGAGCGAGATCATCCTGCCGTTCACCGGATTCCTGATCGTCACCGGCGTCTTTCCCCTCATTCCCGCGGTCCTGCTCGCGCTCGCCGGCGGCCTCATCGGCTCCTACGCGGCGTTCGCGGTGGGGTGGTGGTGGCGCGAACGGATCACCGGGATCGGCATCGGCCCGATCCGGCTCGAAGAGCGGCACTTGGCCCGGGTCGACCGGTGGTTCTCGAAGCACGGGGAGGGGACCGTACCTGCTGTGTCGAATGCTCCCGGTCGTCCGGAGCTACATCAGCTACCCGGCGGGCACCGCCAAGATGCCGCCGGCCCGGTTCGGTCTGTTCACGCTCGTCGGCACGACCCCGTTCACGCTCGGCCTGATCTACGGCGGGATGCTCCTGGGGTCCCACTGGAATCAGATCGAGCAGGAGTTCTCGCTGCTGGACTACGTGCTGGTTGCCGTGCTCGCGGTGGGGGTCGCGTACTTCTTCGTGGTGCTGTTCCGGCGCTCGCGGGCACTTCCTCCCGACTCGGCGGCCCCCCCGCCCGCGGGATCCTCCCTGACTCCGCCGCCTCCGACCCCGCCGTCGTCCCCCCGGCCGGGCCGTGAGCGGTCCGCCAGGCCCTTAGGGATTTGCGGGGGGGGCCGGAGCGAACTCCGGCCGCACGATCTGTCCCGACGGCTTTCCCGCGTACTCTCCGTCGGCGACGATCCGCTCGCCCCGCAGGTAGACCTCCCGGGGGAAGATCGCCTCCCATCCCGGGAAGGCGGTCCACCCGGAAGGAGCGTGCAGGTGGGCGGCGTCGAGCGTCGTTCGTTTCCGGAAATCCACGACCATGAGGTGGGCCCGGTGGCCGGGCGCGATCCGTCCGTGGGGTTGGCCCAGCCAGCGGGCGGGACGGTCGCACGCCGCCGCGACCAGGACGGACAGCGGCACCTCGTTCGAACGAACCTTGGCGAGGAGGAGCGGCAACATCGTCTCGACCCCCGGCATCCCGCTTGGGGCGAGGGGGAACGGACGCTCCTTCTCCTCGAGGGAGTGGGGGGCATGGTCGCTCGCGAGGATCGGAACCTCCCCCCGCGCGAAGGCGACCCAAAGGTCGCGACGGTCCGCCTCATTGCGGAGCGGCGGGTTCACCTTGGTGAACGCGGTCTGTCCCGTCCGATCGTGGAGCAGCAGGTGCTGCGGGGTCACCTCGAAGGAGACCCCGGCGATGCGGAGGCGGTCCGCGGCCGCCGGCGTGGTGACATGCGCCACGTGGAGCCGGAGCGACGTGGGGCCGGGCAGGAGACGGTCGACGGCGGCCCGTTCGGAATCGGGAGGGCGGTGGGAGTTCCACGATGCGGGATCGGTCGGTGCGGAGGTTCCTAGGAAATACCGGGCGTCCTCGGCGTGGAAGCTGACCGGAAGACCGAGGGTCGAGAGGCGTGCGAGGAGATCGGGTAGGTCCCGGGCCTCCGGCGGGTCCGGAACGCCCGTCGTGGGGCTCAGATAGACCTTGAAAGCCCCCGCGCGAGTCGCGAGCGCCGGGCAGGGCGCGAGGGTCGCTCGGGTTCGCGTAGAGGAGGACGTCGGTGGCGGCGCGGCCCCGGACCCGGGCCTCCTTATCCAAGAGGCTCTCCAAGTTCGTGACGGGAGGGGACGTGTTGGGCATCTCCCCGACCAGGGCCACCCCGCCCAAGGCGGCCTGGACCGTTCCGGTGGAGAAATTCTCCACCCGGGGATCCCCGCCGGGGTCGCGGAAGTGGACATGCAGGTCTGTCGCGGCCGGTAGGATCACCGCATCCCCGACGTCGTGGCGAGGGCGGCCCTTGACCGCCTTCCCCATCGCCTGGATCCATCCGTCTTCGGAGATCGCGATCTCGATCGACTGGAGCTTGCCCGATACGAACGCCCGGCCCGCCAGGACGAGCGCGGGGGCCTCCCGTCGGCGTCGCGGACTCACCGGCCGCCGCCGGGTCGAGGAAGGCATCGGAAGGGGGACACGACCGGCTCTTTAGAAGCCGCCGCTCGACCTCCCGCAGCGTATTTCTGCCCGGTTCGCTCCCCCTATGGGGGAGGAGTCGACGGCGCGCAAGGCTGGGTGGACCTACGCCCGCAGCGGGGTCAACCGGTCGGAGGTCGCGTCCGCCTTGGCCGAACTCATCCGGGCGGCCCGCTACGACCCGCCCTCGAGCCACGGCCGGCCCGTGGAGGCCCCGGGGCATTACGCGGGGATGATCCGGATCGGCCGGGAGACGGTCGCCATCACCACGGACACCGTCGGGACGAAGGTCCTCCTGGCCGAGGAGCTCCACCGCTGGGAGGAGGTCGGCGAGGACATCGTCGGGGTCAATGTGAACGACCTCGCCGCGGTCGGGGCCCGCACGGCCGGCCTCGTCGACGTGATCCTCTGCGCCCGCCCTCGTCCGGCTGAGTTCCGGGCGATCGGACGCGGGATCGGGCGGGGCCTTCGCGCGGCCGAGTGCGCGCTCTTGGGAGGCGAGACCGCGGTCGTGCCGGAGATCGTCGACGGGATCGACCTCGGAGGGACCGCCTTCGGTTTCTTCCCGGGAAAGCGGACCCCCATTACGGGCACGCAGGTGCGACCGGGGGATGTCCTTCTGGGAATTCCCTCGAACGGCCTCCACGCCAACGGGTTCACCCTCGTCCGACGGTTGCTCCGGAAGGGTTCGGTGGACCTCCGACGGCCCCGTCCCGGCGGTCGCGGGCCGGTCGGGCGAGAATTGCTGCGTCCGACCCGGATCTACACGCGGGCGGTCGACGCGGTCGCCGGCGATCCGGCGGTCCATGGACTCGCCCACCTCTCGGGCGGGGGCCTCCGGAATCTGGTTCGGCTCCGTACGGAGGTCGCGTTCGTTTTCGACCGATGGCCCACCCCGCCGACGCAGTTCGACTGGCTGCAGGAGCTCGGAGGGATCTCGGACGAGGAGATGTTCCAGACCTTCAATATGGGGATCGGGTTCGTGATCGTGGTGCGGCCGGACCGGGTCGCCGTGATCCGAGAGCGCCTCGCCCGGGCGGGAGCCCGGGATGCGCGCGAGATCGGTCACGTCGCGCGGGGCACCGGTGTCGAGCTGACCGCACGCGGGCTCCGGTACGAGGGGTACGGCTGAGGACGGGGGCCCGGTTGCCCCCCTCGCAAATCCTTACTCCTCCGGCACTTGGCATCGCCGTGAGATTCACCTGGGGGGTCCGGGAGCGGGCGGTTACGCTCTCGCTCGTCGCCGCGCTCCTGTGGGCACTGTACTACCCGTTCGTGCTCGGGGCCCGGTCGGGGGCGACTCCCGCGGCGACGATCGTCTACCCGTTCCTGTTCGGTGGGCTCGCGTACGCGGGCTACGCCGTCCTGCGGGGGTTCGGGCGCCCCTTTGCTCGGTTGTGGACGCAGGCGGCCGGCTGGTTGCGGGTCGCCTTTCTCATCGGGATGCAACTCTCCGTCCTTGCGTCGACCTACCTCGCCGGCCCGGTCGACACGTCGTTGCTCTCCCTCATCGGCGACGTCGTCCTGACGCCAATCCTCGTGGTCCTCTTCTGGTCGAGCCACCGGGGGCACATCGGCCCCGGATGGTTCACGGTCGGTCTCGTGCTCTCCCTCCTCGGGGGCTCGCTCACGATCGCCGGCGGCCAGACGCTCGCGCCGGTCGTCGGGGCGGCCTGGATCGCGGTCGCCGCGGTCCCCGTCGTGGTCGCGGTCTACTTCCTCCTCTCGGCGTACGAGAACGAACGCACTCCGGCGACCGCCGTCGTGGGGCAATCCATGGTGGCGGCGGCCCTCCTGACCGTGGTCCTCTCTCCGCTCTTGCCCGGCGGGTTCCCCTCGCTGCTCACGGTGGAACCGCTGGCCTTGGGCCTCTTGGCCCTCACCGGGGTCACCTCGTTCTTCCTCGCGCCGTGGCTGTACTTCCGGGCGATCGAGGAGGCGGGCATCGTGATCCCGCCGATGATGATGACCGGCATCCCGGTCTTTACGCTCCTCCTGAGCGCCTTCGTCCTCCGGCTGGGACTCCCCCTCCTCGCGGCGCTCGGGATCCCGATCGCCGTGATCGGAGCGATCCTGACCCTTCGGGGAGCGTCCGCGGGGGCCGGGTCGCGACCCCCGCCGTCCGCTCCTCCGTAAGGAAGGACCCTAGGCGTCGTCGCCCAGAAGGCTCCGCTGGGTCGTCTTGCGGCGAGGAGTCCGTCCCACCTCGGCGAGCGGGGTGTCGAGCGAGGCCGGTGCCGCGGGAGAGCCGGTCGACGGCGAACTCTCGCTCGCCCCCAGACGTTGCTGGTGGCTGCCCCGCAGCAGGGAGGCGGCGTCCCAGTCGAAGACCTCCGTCACCCGCGCGAGCGTCTGGGCGACCCGGTCGGCGTAGTACTCCCAGTCGGCCTCCGCGGTGAACGGGCGCCCTTCGACCCAGGGCTCGACCTCCTGCGGGCTCTGGCGGGAATCGGTCACGATCCAGGCGACCCGCATACCGGGAATGACGTCGTACCCCTCCTCCCGTAGCTTGCGGTAGATCCTAAGGAACGGCAACGCGTCCCGGGTGGATTCGTTGTACTCTTGCTCGGCCCGGACCGTCCGGGCGATGACCAGCCGTTCGACCGGAACTTTCTGTTCCCGGACCGCCTGGACGAGCTCGCGGGAGCGGCGGATCGCGCCGTCCGTGTCGCCCTTCAGCACGAGGCCGAAGACCTCCATGAGCGCCTCCGACTGGTAGTCGAACGCGTCGGTCCGGCGCGTCTCGTAGCCTCGGACGACGAGCTCCGCCTTCGGCCACGCGCTCTGCCCGACGTACCGTTTCTTGGCCCCGTGGGAAAAGAACGCCTCGTAGACCGACTGGAACTCGAACGTGACCCCGGTGCGGGTGAAGCGGCGGGCGATCGCTTCCCCGAATTCGCGGGCGCCCTCGAGGGAGGGCGTGGGAGAGCGGACGAAGACCGAGTCCGTGTCGGAGTAGACCACCTCGAACCCGTCCTTCTCGAGGTCCTTGATGATCGAGGTGATCGCCTCGCGCGCGAACGCCGTGATGGCCGCACCGATGTCCTTGTTGGTGAAGCGGTAGAAGCTCGATGCGAGGACGCCGTAGAACGAGTTCATCAGGATCTTGACCGCGTTCTGCAGTCCGTCGTAGTAGGCCGCGATCTCGGGCGATGTGGACGTGCGGCCGGCGGTCCGGAAGCGGTCCCGGTCCGCGAGCAGGTCGGCGAGGATCTCCGGGATCAACCCGCGGCGAGTCGACGTCGCGAGGAATCGGGCCCCGGACGGAGCGACTGTCGTCCCCTCGGGGGAAAGCGTGGTGAAGCAGAGGTTCCGGTCGATGATGATGGACGGGTACATCGACTTGAAATCGAGCACGACCACCCAGTGGTAGATCCCCGGCCGTATCGCATGGACGTACCCGCCCTCGATCGGGTTCTCCCGCCCCGCCCGGTGGTTCATCGGGACGCCGACGTGCTGACGGTCGGCCCGGGGGATCAGCATCGCGTCGATGAACAGGGACGTGCGTCCGTTCAGCCCCTCCTCGAGCGGGAGCCGGGCGACCGTTGCCATGTCGGCGGCCTTCTCCATCGTCCGCAGGCGTTGCAGGATGCGGAGCGCGAGGTCGGCGTCGTGCTCGCAGTACTCCATGACCCGGGCCGGGTCCCGCGCCCACTCTTCGTCGATCCTACGGCGGTCGACGTCCAGTTTCGAGTCGTTGAGGAGCGTGCGCGCGACGAACTGGAGCGTCTCCTGCTTCGGTTTCAGTTCGCGTCGGGCCGACCACCATGCGTCCGCCACAACGCGGCCGTGAACCTTCCACAAGCGCTCGCCGGCCTCGCTCGGAGGCGCCCGGTCGCGCCCGAACTTAAGATCCCCGAGCCCGGTCGCCTTCGCGCGCTCGACCATGAGCGGGAAGTCGTACCCCCCGATGTTGTAGCCGGTGATGACGTCCGGATCATCGTCGGCGATGATGTCGACGAACTTCTCGAGGATCCTCCGTTCGTCCGGGTCGGTGAAGCGGAAGGTCCTCCGCTCCTTTCCCCCTCCCTCGGCGACGCCGCAGATCGTGAAAATGGTCCTGGCCCGGATCGCGTTCTCGATGTCGAACGAGAGGACCCGAAGGGAGGGGCGGAACGGTTCGGCCGGTCGGATGTCCCGTTCGCTCGTCACGACCTTGACGACGTCGGGCACGGTGTACTGGGCTCGGACCTCGGGGGGTTCCTCCTCGGCGTCGAACGTCACGGTGAGCCCGATCCCCTTGTCGTAGAGGAAGCGGTGCACGAACGGGATGTCGCAGGCGAGCACGCTCGATTCGTCCCCGGGCTTGCGGTATCGGTCCCGGGTCCTGGGGGACGAGGAACGGGTGTTGTAGGGTGACGTGGATCGCCGGCCGCTCGCGGCCCCCGACCCAGGTCACGATCTCCTTCACGTCGAGGATCTCGGGGTCCTTACGGAGGCTCGTACGGGTTTCCTCGGTGGGTTCCGTGAGCACGAAGTACGGGCGGAAGCCGTAGTACCGGGCGACCAGGGGTTGGCCCTCGCGAGTCCGCCCGAACAGCTCGACCACCACCCCGTCGTCCCGGGTCTGGTAGGTGCCCTCCAGGAGAAACAACTCGACGGACCGCACGGTCCCTCGACCTCGCCCTCGATTAAAGCGATTCCCGCGCGGTCTCGCGTCCGACGGACGGGAGCCAGTTTCCCAGTCGGTCGAAGTCCGTCTTCCACCGGTGCGCCATTCGGGTGGAACGCAGCGCCGCCGCCGGGTGGATCATGGGGAACACGTCGCGGCCGTCGACCCGGCGGGGCTCTCCGGCGCACTGGAGGATACGGGGGGCGGCCGGGTCGATCGCCGCCAGGGCGTGGGCTCCCAGCGTGACCAGGACCGTGGGGCGGAGCAGCGCGAGTTGCCGATCGAGGAACGGGCGGCAGGTCCGGGCCGCGAGGGGATGGAATCGGTTCTCCGGAGGACGACACTTGATCAAGTTCAGGATCCCGATAGCGTCGGCCGGAAGGCCGATCGCGGCGAGCGCCGCGTCCAAACGACGACCCGAACGGCCGACGAACGGGACGCCGAGCCGGTCCTCTTCCGCGCCGGGAGCCTCCCCGACGAACACGATGCGCGGGCGACGGCTGCCCCGGTACACCACGACCTGCGTTCGGGTCGCGTGCAGGGGACAACGGGTACAGCTCTCGATCTCGTGCTGCAGTTGCCCCCAGGCATCCGGTTCGGTCGGACGCCGGGCCCGGCCCGCGGGGAACGCCGATCTTGGGGGGCGGGACTCCCTCCGGTCGACCTGGGAGGGCATGCTCGAGGTGGGCACGGGCCGCACCTTAAATAGAGGGGCCCTGTGGCTCGGCCCCTCCCCCGAAAATGCCTCCGCCCTCTGGTCTCAACACTGCGGGTCGTCTCGAGACCCTTCGTCAGCGGCGACGCTGGTCGGACCGTTACTACAAGCGCCGCACGCTCCATCTCAAGGAGCGGTCGGACCCCTTGGAGGGGGCCCCCCAAGCCCGCGGGATCGTCATCGAGAAGGTCGGCGTCGAGGCCAAACAGCCCAATTCGGCCATCCGAAAGTGCGTGAAAGTCCAGCTCATCAAGAACGGGCGCCAGGTCACCGCCTTCGCGGTCGGGGACGGGGCCATCAACTTTATTGACGAGCACGACGAGGTGCTGGTCGAGGGGATCGGAGGGCGCATGGGTCGATCCTACGGCGACATTCCCGGGGTCCGGTACAAAGTCATCCAGGTGAACGGCACGTCGCTCGACGAGCTCGTTCGCGGACGCAAGGAGAAGCCGGCGCGATGAGCGGGCCCCGCGAGCCGGCCTACTCGGCCGAACCCACTCCCGAGGACGCCGGCCCGGTCGTCGTCCGAACCGTGGCCCACCCGCCACCCCCCTTCCCGCTGCCGCCGCTCTTCGGCAAGTACCCGTTCGAAGGCGTCGAGGTCCACGACCCCGGCCTCCTACCGTACATCTACATCCATCCGATCTACGCGCCCCACACCGAGGGGAAGCTCGCCGGCCGTCCGTTCCTGAAGGCCCGCATGCATCTCGTGGAGCGCCTCGCGAACAGCCTGATGAAGGGAGGCAAGTTCACGGGCAAGAAGTCGAAGGCTCTCGCGACCGTGCGGAAGGCGTTCGACGAGGTCGCGCAGAAGGAGGGCAAGAACCCTCTCCAGCTTTTGGTCGATGCGGTCGAGAATGCCGCCCCTCGCGAGGAGGTCACTCGATTGCAGTTCGGTGGGATCTCGGTCCCCCGGGCCGTCGATGCCTCGCCCGCGCGTCGCCTCAACGTCGCCATCCGCAATTTGGCCTTGGGGGCCATCCAGGCCTCCCACAAGTCCACGAAGCCGATCCACACCTGTCTCGCCGACGAGATCCGACTCGCCGCCAAGGGCGACCAGACGTCGTTCGCGGTCGGCCGTAAGGAAGAGGTTGAGCGCGTCGCGCAGTCCGCGCGTTAACGTCTCGGCACGGAGGTCTCTAACATGACGCACATTCGGGCGGAACTGGCGAAGGCCATTCCCGACATGATGCGGAATGTCGACCAGATCCGCAACATCGGGATCATCGCCCACATCCACCACGGCAAGACGACCCTCTCCGACAACCTGCTCGCCGCGGCGGGCATGATCTCGAACGAGCTCGCGGGAAAGCAGCTCTACCTCAACTTTGACGAGCAGGAGCAGGCCCGCTTGTTGACGATCAACAACGCGGACGTCACGATCGTCCACGAGTTCAACGGACAGAACTACCTGATCAACCTCATCGACACGCCCGGTCACGTCGACTTCGGCGGGGACGTCACCCGGGCGATGCGGGCGGTGGACGGAGCGGTCGTCGTCGTCTGTGCGGTCGAAGGCGTGATGGCGCAGACCGAGACCGTCCTGCGTCAGGCGCTGAGGGAGAAGGTCAAGCCGATCCTCTTCATCAACAAGGTCGACCGCGCGATCAAGGAGCTCCAGCTCACGTCCGACGCGCTCCAGAAGCGCTTCACGGCCATCATCAGCGAGGTCAACGAGCTCATCCGCAAGATGGCGCCGGAGGAGTTCGTGGACGAGTGGAGCGTCGACCCGCGGGACGGGTCCGTCGCCTTCGGCTCCGGCTACGACAACTGGGCCATCAGCGTCCCCTACATGCAGAAGACCGGGGTCAAGTTCCCGGACATCATCGAATACGTGACGACCGGCCGGACCAAGGAGATCGCGCAGAAGGCGAAGATCAACGACGTCATCTTCGACATGGTCATCCGCCACCTTCCCAACCCGCACGTCGCCCAGAAGTACCGCATCCCCAACATCTGGAAGGGCGACACCACCTCCGAGGTCGGCAAGGCGATGGTCGCCACCGCCACCGACGGGCCGACCTCGTTCATGGTCACCGACATCACGATGGACCCGAGCGCAGGGGAGATCGCCACCGGGCGCGTCTTCTCGGGCAAGCTGCAGAAGGGGATGGAACTCGCGATCGTCGGGACCAAGATCCGCAACCGGATCCAGCACGTCTCCTTGTTCATGGGCCCGGAGCGCCTGATGGTCGAGGAGGTCACGGCCGGTAACATCGCCGCGGTCATCGGTCTCTCCGACGCGTTCGCCGGCACGACGATGTCCTCCGACGCCACTATGGCGCCCTTCGAGGAGATCCGGCACGTTTCGGAGCCGGTCGTGACGGTCGCCATCGAGCCGAAGCGGATGGCGGACCTCCCGAAGCTCATCGAGGTCATGCGGAAGGTCGGCAAGGAGGACGCGAGCCTCCGGGTCGAGATCAACCAGGAGACCGGCGAGCACCTGCTCAGCGGGATGGGCGAGCTCCACCTCGAGATCACCCAGTACCGGATCGTCAACGACTACAAGGTCGAGATCGAGGCGTCGAAGCCGATCGTCGTCTACCGGGAGCTCGTGCAGCACCCGGGCGGTCCCTTCGAGGGGAAGAGCCCCAACAAGCACAACAAGTTCTACTTCGAGGTCGAGGCCCTCCCCACGGCGGTCGTCCAGGCGATCAAGGACGGTGAGATCCCCCAGGGGAAGTCGTTCAAGGACACGAAGACGCTCGTCACCAAGCTCGAAGCCATGGGCATCTCGCGGGAGGAAGGGCGCGGGATCGTCGCGGTCGACGGCACGAACATCCTGTTCGACGTCACGAAGGGGATTCAGAACCTCAACGAGACGATGGACCTGGTCGTCGACGCCTTCAAGGAGGCCGTGAACCGCGGCCCGCTCGCGAACGAGAAGGTCTACGGACTCAAGGTCCGCCTCGTCGACGCGAAGCTCCACGAGGATTCGATCCACCGCGGCCCCGCCCAGACGATCCCGGCCGCACGCAGCGGCATCTACGGGGCGATGGTCCTCGGGGACCGGATGCTGCTGGAGCCCTTCCAAAAGGCTACCGTCAACGTGCCGCAGGAGGTGCTCGCCAACGCGACCCGCGAGCTCCAACGGCGTCGGGGCGAGATCCTCGACATGACGAGCGTCGGCGACCTCCAGACGATCGTCGCGAAGGTCCCGGTGGCCGAGATGTTCGGCTTCGCTTCCGATATCCGCAGCGCGACCGCCGGCAAGGTCCTCTGGTCGACCGAGTCCTTGGGTTTCGAACCGGTCCCGAAGGAGCTCCAGCAGAAGGTCGTCTCCGAGATCCGCCAGCGGCGGGGCCTCAAGCCCGAGCCCTACGACGCGGCCTACTACTCCGGGTAGTCGGTTCCGCGCCGTTCGGCGCCTTCTCCGGGGTAAACCTACGACAGCCTGTAGTTAGTTCGAGTAAAGCTACTACAATTAACGTAGGTTGCCAGACTTAGTTACTACTTGCTGTAGTAGCTTTGGATTCACTGGGGGGCGCCTCGGAGCCCTTCCACGTCCCGTCCAGCGTTCGCTGGGCGCGGCCGCGGGGACCCTCGGCGGACCACGAGCGGATCGGCCAGGCGCCTTCGTGGTCGAGGAGCCACCGCTTCCGCCAGAGTCCGAGGCCAAAGCCGGTGATGGCTCCGCCCGTACCGATCACCCGGTGACAGGGGATGATGATCGGGATCGGGTTGCGCGCCATCGCGCCTCCCACCGCGCGCGCCGAGCCGGGGAACCCCGACTTCCGCGCGAGATCGCCGTACGTAGTCGTCTGTCCGGCCGGCACTTTCCGGAGCTGGGTCCAGACGGCGCGGTCGAACGCCGAGGAGGTATCCGGGTCGACCTCGACCACGAAGTCGGTCCGGGCGCCTCGAAAGTACTCGCTCAACTGGCGGGGCGGACTCGCGGCGGGGAAGGGCGGTTTGCGCCGGATCGCGCCCGGGGGCACGCCGGTCTGGTGGACCCCGTTCTCGAGGAGGTCCACGACGCGTACGTGCGCGCCCTGGTAGACCACCCGGAAGATCCCGATCGGGGTCGGGACGTCGGCCACCTCGAGCGGCTCGACCATCGTGCGTGAGCAGGCCGGCCGGCCTTATGGCGTTTCAACCGCCGCCGTTCCCGTCCAGGCCGGTCGCCGTGATCCGGAAATCGGCGGCCCCCTCGGGGAGGTCGCGATGCTTCATCAGCCGGACCCGTCGGCGGGGTCCCGGCAGGCGTTCGAAGAAGAGGATCGTCTTGGCGGCGTGGTTGAGGAAGGAGCCCCCGAGCGGTTCGAGCCGGTCCTCCCGCATGCTGCGCCAGACCTGGTTCGTGAAGATCACCGTGAGGTGCGCCTCGAGTGCGGTCCGCACGAGCTCCGCGATCTCGAGCGAGAGCGCTTGGCGGGCATCGTCCTCGTCCGGTCCCGAGAGGGAGAGCCGGTAGTAGGAGGTCGCCGAATCGACCACCAAGAGGCCCACGGGCCGCTTTCCCTCCCGGGCGAGGGCGCAGGCAGTGCGGACGGCCGCCCCCAGTTCGTCCAGGGTCTTGGGGGTCGAGAGGAGGAACCGCTTCAGGATCTTCTCGAGGCCGTCGCCCGCGACGGCCCGGAGCCGGTCGACGCTGACCCCTTCAGTGTCGACGTAGAAGACCCACCGGCCCTCTCGTGCGACCCGATAGGCGACCTGGAGGCAGAACAGGGTCTTCCCACTCCCACCTTCCCCGTACAGTTCGGTGACCGAGTCGGTCTCGAGGCCGCCGCCCAGGAGTCGGTCGACCGACGTGATCCCCGTCGGCAAGCGGTCCGGTTCCACGAGGGTCGGGAGGGGCCCGGCGACTTAGCGACTATGGACGGCTCCGCGCGCTAGGATGGCCCGGCCGTTCGACCGCGGAGCGGCCGAATCCCTCCTCCCGGCGTACCGAGGCGGCCCGTGTTTCGGGGCGGCCGATGGGACGGGTCGCCTGCCTTAGCGCGCGGCCGCGATCGGGTAGGCGCGGCCGAGCTCGGGCGGGCGAACGGTCGGTCCCGCCACCTCGAACGCTTCGGGATGTTCCGTGTGGATGGGGTAGACGGTCCGGGCGCCCGTGGTCCGGATCAATTCGAGCAGCTCGGCCCCCGACGCGTGCCCGCTCGCGTGCATCTGGTGGAACTGGAGCCCGAAGTGGTCGAGCCAGTTGTGCAGGACGTGGTCGGAGACGTCGTCCTCGCTGAACGGCTCGCTCATCGAGTGGATGAACGGGCTCCGCCGCGCCGGACGCAGGTCGATGAGCTCCGGGAAGTGGGCGAAGTCGAGGGCGAGCAGGTACTCCCGGCCCCGCTCGCGGACCTCGTCGGCGGTGAGCGCGGAGTCGAGGAACGGCCGCTCCCAGAGGAAGGTCATCCGCTTCTTCCGCGCGTAGACGCGTACGTGGGGCGAACTCCCCGGCACCGGAACCGTGTGGGGAGGGAACCGCGGCGCGACCGCCGTCAAGAGATGCGCGGTCCGAACGGAGACGACCAGGTCCCGCCCCGCCTCGGCCGCGGCCGCGTGGAGCGTGGTCAGGCGGTCGATGTCTCGGGGATACGTGCAGGCGAGCGCGAGGTCGTGATGATCCCGTAGGACGGTGTCGACCCCGCGGCGGACCCCCTCCTCCGTGAGGTTCCGTCGGGGGTCCGGCCCCGCCCGGGTCCCTTCGATGAGGAGCGCGTCGACCCCCTCCTTCGCCACCGCCTCGAAGAACCGGTGCGTGTCGCCGGCCCGGGGTCCGTGGTGGCGGAAGTCGCCGGTGTAGGCGAGCGTGCCGCCGCTCGTTCGGACGAGGAACCCGTAGGCGAACGGGATCGAATGGTCGACGGGAAAGGGGACCACCTCGATCCGACCGATCCGGATCGGGGTGCGGTCGGAGAAGACCTTCCAGGGATGGTCGCCGTACTTCATCCGGGTCGATCGTTCGATCGCCTCGAGCAACGTGCGGGTCCCCTCGCCGACGTAGACGGGGATCTCCGGGTCGATGAGATGCAGGTAGCCCGCGTGGTCGGCGTGGGCGTGGGTGACGAAGATCGCGTGGACCTGGGGTGCGGTGTACGCGAGGTCGGCGTCCCCGAGCGCCTCCTTCGAGTACAGTCCGGGCAGGCGGGGGATGAGGTCGAACTCGAGGAGGTCCTTCGCCGGACACATCGTCCGCGGCTGGAGGTAGTCGACGTAGTACTCCTCCATCCGGGGGGAGAAGGACGGTCCGAAATCGAACAGGACCTTGTCGGGGCCGTCCTCGATGAGGATCTTGTTGCCTCCGATCTCTCGGACGCCTCCCAGGAACCGGACGGTCGGGTCCGCCACGGGGCCCCGAACCGGCCGGTAGGGAAACGGTTTGTCGCCGGACGGTCGGAGAGGTTTTTCCTCCTTCCGCCCTCGGAACTATTCGATGGCGCGCTCTCCTTCCCCCAGCGCTCGCTCCGTCGGCCCCCCGGGGCGGTCGCCCAATCGGCGGGCAACGGTCGACGAACACCGGGCGGTCCTCCGGGCGGCCCGTACGCTCGCGGGCGAGCTCGACCCGGAAGGACGGCACGCGGTCCTGCTGGCGGGAAGCTGGGCCCGTGGGGATGCCCACGTCGCCTCCGATGTCGACCTGTGGGTGGTCGGCGGACGAGGTCGCGAACGGGTGGAGAACCTCGAACGGGACGGGCGGTATGTCTCGGTGAAGTACCTGCCGGTCGCGACGGCGCGCCGGGAGTTCCGGGACCCGGCCCGGTTCGACGGGGCCGTGTCGGGCTGGCGGATCGCTCGCGTCCTCCGGGACCCGACCGGGGTGGCCGCCCGACTGAAGCGGGAGGCCCGGGCGTTCCGCTGGGAACGGGTCCGCCGGACCCGGGATGCCTACGTCGCCGACCAGCTCGCCGGCTGGGCCGAGGAGGTCCTGAAGCTCCTCCGGGCCCATGAGACCGACGAGCGGGAGACGGCCTCCGTCCAGAGGAACCTGCTCGCGAACCGCATGGCGGTCCTCCGGGCGCTGGAACTCGAGATCCTGTGGGATACCGAGAACGGCCTCTGGGAGAGGACGGCCCGCCGGGCCGGGCGGGCTTTCCGGGTCGCCCAACGAGCGGCGCTCGGAACGGACGGCGGCCCGTGGGAAGCGAGCTTGGAAGGCGCCCTCCGCTTGTACTCCGTGGTGGCCCGGGCGAGCCGGCCGCTCTTGCGGGGCGAGAATCGACGGATCGTGGCGATGGCCTGCCGCCGGGCGGGCTATCCGATCGAGACGAGAGCGACCCGACGGCGCTAGCGCGCCTTCAGGACCTTCTTCACGTTCGGGTGCTCCTTCGTGAAGATCTTCCCGCCGCAGTTGTCGCAGCGGACGCCGAAGAGGTTCGCGTCGGAGGGCAGGGCCTCCTGGCAGCGGATGCACCGGAACATGGTGTTTTCAGCGAGCCGGGCACCTTAAGCGTTGCCCGGCGCCGCCTCCTTTGCTTCCGCCCGGGTGATGGCCGGGGGCGCTTCGAAGACGTAGGCGTTGGACGCGAAGCGGGTGCCGCAGCGACGGCATTCGAAGATGCCGCTCGCGACCCGTTGCATCGTCATCGTGGAGCAGCGCGGGCACCCGGCGGGGCGCTGCATGTTGTGCGAGATCTCGAGGACCCGGCGCCGGATCCGAATGCCGTACCGCGGTCCCATCCAGCCGGTCGCGCCGACCTTCTTCGTCCGCTTGCTCATGGGCGGCCTCCCTGGATGTGGGCGCGCATCTTGTCGCCGTGGACGAACGCCCGCCGGACGATCTCCCGGACGTCGTCCGGAGAGAAGGCACCGACGAGGCCCTTCTGCATCGCGACGACCCGCCCGGTCTCGTCGGTGGCTACGGTGAGGCGGCCCTGGGCGGCCTGCTCCTCATCGAACGTCGGGTCGACGACGATCGCCTCGCCAAGGCGAACGAACGTGGATTCGACCGGGACGTGCTGGACGTCGAGCTTGTAGTCGGCTTCCGCGACCCCGAACCGCTTCGCGGGGACCATCGCGTGGGCGAGGGCCGTGACGCCGGCGAGCATCGCGGCGTCGATGAGGTTCCCCGAGTGGTCGATGACGTGGAGGTCGACGTAGCAGACCCACGTCTTCTCGCCCGGCGTAACGCACAGGCGGGTCAGGTCGATCGCCTCGGCCGCGCGGATGGCGCGGTCGACGACCCGCGAGACCTCGATGGCCCCCGGCTGAGGGGGTCCGGGCTCGAAGACGGGCGAGGAGAGGGGGATGAGCTCGGCGTTGGTCGTGAGGACGCCGGCGTTGGGCGTGTCGGGGAACGGCTTGCCCAACTCGAGCTTGACGCCCGCGACGACGGCCGTGTCGCCGATGCGGACCAGGGCGGAGCCGTCCGCGGTCTCCACGAACCCGGGCTCGATGACGACGTTCCGGGTACTCGTCCGGACCGCGTCCGTCCAAGCGCTTTCCCGTCGCCGCGAGGTCCAGGATATGGGTCGTGCGGATCTCGGCCGCGACCTCGTCCCTCATTGGCCCCCCGGGGCGAAGCGAGCGGTCGTGTAGCGGTCCCGAAGCGCCTGCTTCATCTTCTCGTAGATGACGCGGCATCCCTGGACGCCCAGGTCGAGTGACTGGGAGAGCTCCTCCGGCGTCATGTGGCCCTCCATCTGGATCAGCACGAGGCGGCCCGACTGGGGCACCAGGGCCATCGGGAGGTCGGCCTCGCCGAAGTTGTCCTCCTCCTTCCGGAGGTCGAGGGCGATCTTACCGGCGATCTTTCCCACCGCGACGGCGGGCAGGAGGTCGGCCATCGGGATGCCCGCGTCCGCGAGCGCGACCGACGCGGCGACCAGACCCGCACAGCGCGTGCCGGCGTTCGCCTGAAGGACCTCGATGTAGACGTCAATGCTGGTGCGGGGATACTCCTCCGCGAAGACCACCGACTCGAACGCTTCGGCGATGACTTTGGAGATCTCCTGGGAGCGGCGGTCGAGGCCGGGGCGTTTCCGCTCGTCGACCGAGAAGGCCGCCATGTTGTACTTGCACTGGATGACCGCCTTGTTGTTCTGCTGAAGGTGGCGAGGGTGGACCTCGCGCGGTCCGTAGACCGCCGCCATCACCTTGTTCATGCCCCATTCGACGAACGCCGAGCCGTCGGCCTGGTGCAGGGGACCGGCCTGGATGCGGATCGGTCGAAGCTCGTCCAATCGTCGTCCGTCGATCCGCAGCCCTTCCGGGCTCAGCAGGACCGGGACGTCCTTTGCTCCTACGCTTCCCATGGTTTGTTGCTCCTTGGAATTTCAGTACTCGGGGGACCCGCCGTCGGAATCGTCCGCATCGAACTCCCCCGGCGCGGGCGGGGCCGGCGGCGGAAGTTCGTGGGGGAGGACGTCGCGGTGCGCGCTCTCCCGGGGCGGGACCTCGGGGCCCTGCTCGTCGGTCGAATCGGTGGCGACGAGGTAGCTCTCGACCCGCTCGCTGAGTCCGGCCCGCTGGCCCTCCTCATCGATGAGACGGAGCGTTTCCCGCACCCGCTGGATCGCGTCGGGGTTGCCCCCGACCCAGATCCGCCCGTTCTGGCCGATGGCGATCTGCGCACCGGTGTGGCGCGTGATCGTCTGGATCATGGAACCGCTCCGCCCGACGATGCGGGGGACGCGGGCGGGCGAGACGACCACGATCGTCCCCCCCTCGAGCTTGCCCAGGCCTTCGCCGAGCATCGTGACGCCGATCCGGCCGGTGGCGTCCAGGCTCTCGACCCGGACGACCACGGACTCGCCGACGTGCAGGAACCGGTCCGTCTCTCCGATGTCGACCTTCCACGGGGTCCCGGTCATATGAAGCGGGGCCCAGCGGGGCGCGCCGATGTCCAAGAGCCAGAACGTCCCTTGGCAGTCGGTGACCGTGCCGATGACGGTGTCGTTCGCCTTCGGAATGTATCGGCCCGACAACGGGATGACCTGGACGAACGGGGGTCGGGGCGAGAGCAGGCCCAGCACGCTGGCATAGACCTTGCCGCCCACGCGGTAGGTTCCCGTGCCGGGCTTCAAGCCCTGGCTCGGGAGCTCCTCACCGGGGAGAACTAGTACGCGATCCCCGGAGGGATGCGAGGACGAATCCTCGCGGCCACGCCGACGGTGGCCCGATCGATGACCTTGGGACATTGTGTGTGTTGCACCGGGCCGTCCGACCGGGGTTCGCTATTTAACCAAAGCGGTCTCGGCGGCCCCGCGCGTGCGCGCATTCAGCTTCTCGTAGAGCTCGGTCTGTACGCCGGCGGGGATCTCGATGATCCCGGACCAAGCCCCGTCCCCCATCCACTGTTCCTCGAGGATCCGGCCGAGCCCCTTCAGCTCGCCGATCACCCGGGGGTAGTGTTGGGCCGGCAGGCGGATCCGCACCTTCACGACGTCGAGACGGATCGGCAGGAGGGGGCGGAGCTTCGCGAGCACCTCCTGGACCTGGGCGTCCACCGGCTTGAACGGGTCGATGTGGACCTTCGCTTCGACCATGGCGGCTTCGATGCGGGCCGACGGATGGGGGGCGCCGGTTTGGGGGTTCATTGCATTGCGGGCGATCGTCTGCACGATCTGGCGGTGCTTCACCGCCTGGAGCTGGTGTCGCTGCTCCGTCGTGACCTGGACCTCCCCCTTCAGGATGATCTGCTTTGCGATCGCGACGAAATCCCGGGTGTGGAAGATCTTCTCGAGGTACTCTTCCGAGACCTTGTCGCCCTTCTTGACGTCCTTGTAGACCTGGTCCAAGGGGAGCTTCTCGGCGAGGTTGACCTCCTTCCCCTCCTTGAGATCCTGGACCGCGAGGGGGTCCACGAGGACCTCGAAGCGCGAGCCGCCCGTCTCCCAACGGGCGATGACCGCGTCCTCGACCTTTACCATCGGGGGGGCCCCGCCGTCCACTAGGGGCGGTTCGCGCGTCCCGACGGGCTGGCCGCGGGAAGGCGACCGGCGTACTTCTGGATCTCGTCGGACGCGAGCCGGGTCATGCCCCGGCCGACGTCCATGGTGCAGACCTCGACCTGGGCGAGGCTTCCGCCCTCATCGAGGCCGGCGCGCAATCCCTCGAGCGCGAGAAGGATTGCCGCGTCGCGGTCCATGCCGGGTTTGTACTTCTGCTCGAAGAGCTCCATGACGGGGCCCTTGTTGCCGCCGGTGCTGGCGGCCCGGAAACTGGTGAGCGATCCGGACGGCTCCGTCTCGAACAGCCGGATGCCGGAGTCGTCGTACCCTCCGACCAGGAGGGCCGTTCCGAACGGCCGCACGCCGCCGAACTGGGTGTACTGTTGCTTGTAGTCGCAGACCTTGCGCACGAGCAGCTCCACCGACATCGGCTCGGAGTAGGTGACGCGGTTGACCTGAGCGGCCAGGCGTGCGTAATCGACCAGGACCCGAGCGTCCGCGACGAGTCCCGCCGTGGCGCAGGCGATGTTCTCGTCGATCTGGTGGATCTTCTCCAGGCTCGCGGCCTCGGCGAGCTTCGGGTTCGGGATCCGGCGGTCGGCGATGAGCGCCAGGCCCCCGTTGTAGACGACCCCCGCCGTGGTCGCGCCCCGTCGGACGGCCTCGCGGGCGTACTCGACCTGGAACAGTCGGCCGTCGGGCGAGAAGACCGTGATGGCCCGGTCGTAGGCCATCTGCCCGGGTTGCATCTCCATCGGTGCCGCCTCGCCCGGGCACTCGGGCCCCCTTTATAAGAAGAACCGGCGCGGTTACGCGTCCGTCATCCGGTTACGACGCGTCGGCGTCGGCCGGGCCGATTCCGAGGGGTCCGACAACGGTAAGAGCGGGGGCGCCGGACGAGGGGGGAATGACGGACGCCCCGAAGACCCTGCGCGCGCACCGTCTCGAAGGGGCAACTTCTACCTATCTCCGGGCCGCGGCCGAGCAGCCGATCGATTGGTTCCCGTGGGGGCCCGAACCGTTCGAGCTCGCGAAGCGGACCGGCCGCCCGATCCTCCTTGACGTCGGCGCGTCGTGGTGCCACTGGTGCCACGTGATGGACGAGGGGACGTACGCGGATCCGGAAGTGGCCCGCCTCCTCGGTCAGCACTTCATCGCGGTCAAGGTCGACCGCGACGAGAACCCCGAGGTCGACCGTCGGTACCAGCGTCAGGTCGGCGCCCTCACCGGCGAGGGGGGTTGGCCGCTCACCGCCTTCCTGACGCCAGCGGGCGACGTCTTCCTCGGCGGCACGTACTTCCCCCCGACGGACGGACACGGCCGGCCCGGATTCCGGCGCGTGCTCTCTGAAGTGGCGCGGCTCTGGAAGGATGAGCCCGAGCGGATCCGGGAGAACTCGCAGGCGATCCAAGGCGCGCTCGAGCGCATGAAGGCGTCCCGCGCGCACGGGAGCGCGACGCTCGACGAACTGCTGTCGGCTGTGATCTCCCAGGTGCACTCGAGCTACGACCCGGTGAACGGGGGGTTCGGGATGGCGCCCAAGTTCCCCCACCCCACGGCGATCTCGCTCCTCCTCTGGGACGCGTTCGCCCACCGACGCGCATCCTCCGACGAGCGGGCTCGGGAAACGCTCCTCCGGATGGCCGATGGCGGCATGTACGACCAGGTCGGCGGCGGGTTCCACCGGTATTCGGTCGACGAGGGCTGGCACATTCCCCACTTCGAGAAGATGGGAGTGGACAACGCGGCCCTGCTCGCCACCTACGTGGAGGGGGCGCAGCGGTTCGCGGACCCCCGGCTCGAGGAGGTCGTCCGCGGGACCGTCGGCTGGGTGCGGGAGGTACTGGGCGATCCCGCCGGGGGCTTCGGATCGAGCCAGGATGCCGACAACGCCCCCGGCGATGACGGGGGGTACTTCACCTGGAGCCGGGGCGAGCTCAAGGCGGCACTCGACACCGACCAGCTTCGGTTCGTGACCCGATTCTTCGGCGTCGGCACGGAGGGGCGGATGCCCCACGACCCCGACCGCAACGTCCTGTTCCGCATGCTCTCCCTCTCCGAAGCGGCCGAGGGAACCTCGCTCACGCGCGACCCGGCGGCGGCGCTCGGGCGCGTCCTGCTCACGTTACGAGGCGTCCGAAACCGGCGACCGACCCCGGCGGTCGATCGGGCCCTCTACGCGGATATCAACGGCCGGTTCCTCGGGGCGTTCGCCCGCGCGGGCGCGTTCCTCGGGGACACTACGATCGTGGCCGACGCGCGCCGCACCGCGGACCGTTTCCTCCGGCTCGCGTTCTCCCCGGAGCGAGGGATGGCCCACCGGCTCGACGCCGAGGGAGGCCACGGGTTCGGGCATCTCGAAGACCAGGTGGCGTTCGCGGGGGGTCTGCTCGAACTCTCGGCCACCCTGGCCGAGCCGAAATACCTCGAGACCGCCACCCAGCTCCTCTCGCTCGTGGACCGGGAGTTTCGAGGCGAGGACGGGCTCCTCCGAGACCTCTCCCCCCGTCTGTACGACGGTCCCGCCCTCGGCGCGCTCTCCGAACCGAGCTATCCGCTCGAGGACAGTCCGCACCTCTCGGCGAATTCGGGGG
Organism: uncultured Thermoplasmata archaeon; assembly: GCA_963749235.1. GTDB lineage: Archaea > Thermoplasmatota > Thermoplasmata > Lutacidiplasmatales > UBA184 > Lutacidiplasma. The sequence goes on from CAVVLV010000001.1 coordinate 151,831, forward strand.
CGGCCCTTGCCTTCTTGCGGCTCTCCGGACTCGTCCACCAGGAGGAATGGCATTCGAAGGCGGTGGGACTGCTGGGTCCGATCGCGACGCGGGTCGGCCACTCGGGTCTCTTCGCCTCGGGGGCGGCTCTTGCGGCCGGCCTCGCTCGCACCGAACCGGTCACCGTCATCATCGAAGGGAAGGGACCGGACACGCAGCTGCTCCTGCGCACCGCCCGGCGCGCATGGGCGCCGATGTTGGCCGTCTTCGAGGGCCATCCACCCCCTCCGTTCTCGCTGCCGGGGGAGGTCTTCCCGGACCGGCTCGGCTCGGGGGCACGCGCCCTCGTATGCGTGGGGAACGCCTGCGCGCCGCCGATCACGAACCCGGCCGCGTTGCGCGAACGGATCGGCCTCGGGGCTGCGGCACCGGCAGGGTGAGCGGCCCGAGATCCGTACCGTCCAACAGGTACGCGCGCGACACCCCTCGGGAGAGGAACCGTCCGTACAGGAAGGAGCGCCCCCGCGCGGGGCGTTGCCGGTTCAGGGCCTCGGTGCCGGCGAGCGGATTGAACGCGGGTAGGACGATGAGCTCGCGCGACCGGATCTCGTGCTTCCGCGGCCGTCGACCTCGACGCGGAGGCGGCGGCGGCAGCTCGAGTCGCACCCAGCAGCGCCGCTTGCCGGTCGGGTCGTCGGGGCTCGGGGCGAGCCGGAATCCCGGGTGCAGATGTCCCACGACCAGTGTGGGAGCTCGAAGGACCGCGGCGGAAGGCCAGGCGTGGCCGTGGAACACGCCGACGTCGTCGTACCTCCAACCGGACGCCGGCCGCACCACCACCTCCCGCGGCAGGTGGCGTTCCAGACCGACATCGTGGTTGCCGAGGACGACCTCGACGTTGAGGCCGCTCGCCAGCAGGAGGCGAAAGAACTCGAACACCACGGGCCTAAGCGGGGGCGACGTGCCGACGATCGGGTGCTTGATGTCCCCGGCGATCACGACGCGGTCGGCCGCTTCCGCGCGGACGGTCGAGAGCAACGACTCGGCAAGCCGAGGCCCCGACCCTTCGGGCGGACCGCCGGGGCGTTCCTTGGTCGCCCCGAGGCCGAGGTGGACGTCGGCGATCACGAGGGTGCGACCGACGCGGGGCGGGTCCGCCTCGATCAGCAGGGCCGGGGCGTCGGCCACCGGACGGAGTCGAGCGGGCACGACCGTCCGAGCCGGGTGCGGCCCAATAGCCTTCCGCTCGGCCGTCCGAACCGAAGGGGGCGTCCGAGAGTAGCAACCCTACGTATCTATATACGAGCGATAACTGAAATCTAGGGGGCCTCGGGGATGCCACGAGCTCGCGAGCGGCGGATCGAACGGCTCCAGGAGATCCTGGAGCGAGCCGGCTTCTACGTTGCCGACACCCACGGGGTGCGCCCTTCGAGCTTCGACCTTGCGGCCCGCCGGGACGCGGCGCTCTTCCTCATCAAGGTACTCAAGAACATCGATGCGCTCGGGTCCGAGGAGGCCGCCCGCCTACTCGAGCTGGGCCGGCTCTTCCCGGCCACCGTACTCATCGTGGGCGAGGCCTCGGGGTCGGCCGAGCTCGACCCCGGGGTGGTCTACACTCGGTACGGGGTCCCCATCGTCACCGAGGAGACCCTCGGAGAGTACCTGGACAAGGGACTCCCGCCGTTCCTGTACGCGAGCCCGGGCGGGATCTTTGCCCGTATCTCGGGCGATCGACTCCGGGAGCTCCGCAACCAGCGTGGGCTCTCGCTCGGCACGCTGGCCGGGATCGCGGGCGTGTCGCGGAGGGCGATCCAGCTCTACGAGGAGGGCGCCGGCGCCGAGATCACGATCGTGGAGCGGATGGAGGCCTTCCTCGGCGAGCCCCTCGTCGCCCCCATCACCATCTTTGAGATCCCCCGTGCGATCCCGAGGACTCCGGCCGGAAGACCGACGAGGCGGCGACCCCCGAGCGGGGCCGCTCGACGACCGAGCATCCTCCTTCCCATACCGGCGACCCGTTGCGGGACGGCGTGCTCGATGAGCTCAATGAGATGGGCCTCGAGGTGACGGTGACCGTGCGCGCCCCGTTCGACGCGTTCGCGCGCGCTCCCGAGATCCTCCTGACGGGCGTCGGCAGCCTGCGGACGGCACTCCATCGCGCGGAGATCCTCGCGGGGCTCGCCCGGGTCGCGGAGGGGCACGCGATGTTCATCGTGGCCGAGTCGATCCACCGCCCTTCGATCGGAGGGGTTCCCATCCTGAACGTCCGCGAGCTGCGTCGCCATCGGGACCCGGACGAGCTCATGGGCGAACTCACGGAGCGCGAAGGGCCGTGATCAGCGCCCGCCTGGGCGGCGCCGGCGACCTGCATCTCTTCGCCCCTGTGCGGGGGCTCGCGTCGGAAGTGCCGCTGTTGCTGGCGGCTCTCGAGGCCGCGCCCCCCTCGGTGGTCGGGCTCGGGATCTCCCCGGACGAGTTGCGGGGCCTCTTGGATTACTTCGTGAACGCGACGGCGGAGCCGGTCGTGCCGCTCACAACGGCCGAGCGGAGCGAGGTCCGCGGGCTCGTCCGGTTCGGCGAGGTCCGCGTCCCGAACCCGGCGTTCGTCGAGCTCCTCCGCTGGGCCCGGGAGATCCCGGTCGAAGCGCTCGACCCCACGGAGGACCGGACCGCGAACCTGTTCGCGGACCACATCGGCTATGTCGAGCTCGTGCGCCGGACCGTCCGCGAGCGGCGGGTCTCGCGGACCCCGCCCGCGCCGCCGTCGCCCGATGAGTACGCGCTCGCGTGGGACCGCACGGTCGCCGGAGGGCGGGGCTCCCGGAATTTTGCCACCGCCCGCGACCGACATCTGGTCCGCGCGGCGCTCCTCCTCGCGAATCGTCACGCACGCGTCGCGGTCGTCGTGGACCGGGAGCGGTTCGAGAGCGTGAAGACCCTGTTCGCCGCACCGGACCCGGGCCGTCTCGACCCGGACTAGAGCCGACTGGATTCGTCCTTCGTGGCGAGGATCCGCTCGAGCTCGGCCCGCGCGGTCCGGCGGAACCCGTCCAAGGGTCCCTCGTTGATCAGCATGCCGTCCGCGAGGGCGAACGCATTGCCGATCCCCCACTTCAGCTCCCGGCGGTCGCGGTCGAAGAAGTCCTGGAGCGTGCCGCCGTCGTCTCCGCGGGCCCGCGCGCTCATCCGGTCGTAGCGGGTCTCGGGGGAGGCGAAGATCCCGAGAACGAACAGGTCGCCGAAATTGTGGCGGAAGACCGTCACTTCGGTGTCGGAGCGGCAGCCGTCCACCAGCATTCGGGTCTCCGTGAGCTTCGGCAGGGCGCGCTGCGCCCAGACGCCGCCCCCGTGCTTGTCGCGTTCCTCGGAGGCGATCCGTCCGACGTTCGCGCTCGTGAGCGGAAGCCCCCGGCGCCGGGTCTCGTCGCGCACGAGGTCGCCCATCTTCAAAGTCGCGAGGCCGATCGAGCGGGCGATCTCGAGGAGCTCGTCCTTGCCGGAGCCGGGCATGCCGACCGTGACGATGAGCTTCATGGCGGGGACGTCGGTTCGTCCGGTGCGCCCTTCGAGGCCGGGGCACTCTGGGTCAGGTGGGCGGCCACATCGCCCTCCGACACCAGTTGCAGCCGGTCGGCGCGCTGTCGGAACGAGGCCGCCTCCTGTTCTTCGAGCCGGGAGACCTCCGTGTACCGGTCGACCTTCACCTTGAGCTCCGCGGTCTTCTGGGTCTTCTGAGCCGCCCGCAGCTCCAAGTGTCGGGCCTTCTGCTGCTTGTCGACGACCTTCTGCTGGAGTTTCCGGACGCGATAGTGAAGGCTGGTGACGTCGCTCGTGACCGCGACGCCGACCTTGCCACCGGTCGCCGCGGCGATGTCCCGCTCGTGCTGGACCCGCTGCTGGTCGATCTCGGGGATCTCGGCGAGCACCTTCTGGGCTTTTTCCCGAAGGAGCGTCGCTTGGTGTCGGAGCTTCTCGATCCGGGTGTTGAGCCGGGCCACGCGTTGCTGGGCCCGCACCGCGGCCCGGTCGTGCCGGGCGGCGTGTTCGCGAAGTTTCGTGATATCCGCGTACTGCTGACCCATCCAACGGGAGCGACGCGCGGCAAGGGGCGTCGCGGGCCCCGTGGTCTCGGGAGGGGTACCGCCGCCGGCCGTCATCGAAACGGTGGCACCGAACCTCGCGATATAGCCGTTGTCGTCGGCCGGAAACAGGGGGTCGGTGGGCCTAGGCACGGCGGGGGCGGGGCGGACGGAGGAACGGCAGGAGTCGCCCCGGTAGTTCCGCCGCGGGCACTCGTTCCTGGGAGCGCGAATTCCGCTGGCGGAGCGTGACCGTTCCCCGGGTGGGTCCGTCGCTGACCGTCTCGCCGTCGACCGTCACGCAGAACGGGGCCCCGGCCTCGTCCATGCGGGCGTACCGCTTGCCGATCGAGCTCGCCCCGTCGTAGACGGCCGGGATCCCCGAGGAAGCGAGCTCATCGACGAGGCCGAGCGCGAACTCGGCGTGCTCCTTGTCGATCAACGGGAAGACCCCTACGCCCACCGGAGCCAGGTACGGGGCCAGCTTCCAGAGCGTCCGCTCCCCTTCCTTCGTGAGATGGACGTCCGCGAGAGCCCATAAGTTGCGGTCGACTCCGAACGTCAGCTCGAGCACGTGAGGGAGGAGGGCGTCGCGGCCGGTGGGGTGGACCGAGAGGTCCTTGCCGGAACCCTGGGAGTGCCGGGTGAGGTCGTAGTTCCCGCGATAGTGGACCGCGCCGAGCTCCTTGTAGCCGCCCAGGCTCTCCAAGCGCACCTCGACATCGAACTGGATCTTGTTGTAGAACGCCCGCTCGGTGTCGGACTTCTCGAAGAGCCGGATCCGGTCGGCCGGATAGCCGAGCACGTCCCGGTAGAATCGGAGAGTGTGGGCGAGGTGATAGACGTAGAACTCGGGCAGTGACCCCGACTCGACCAGCGCCCCGGCTCGGACGAGCTCGGGGGTCTCCTCGCCGGCCGTCCGTCGCGGCACCCGGAGCATCGGCAGGAGATCCTCCCGGACCTGGTCGAAGGGCACGGCGAACCCCGCCGGGTCGAAGAAGATCTGGAGCTCGGCCTGGGTGAAGGCCCGCATCCGGAACAGGGCCTGCCGAGGGGCGATCTCGTTCCGGTACGCCTTCCCGATGATGGCGATACCGAGGGGTAGAGCGTGGCGTCCGACGTCCCACATGCGGGCGAACGAGAGGTAACTGCCCTGGGCGGTCTCGGGGCGAAGATAGGCCCGCTCCTTGCCCGTCACGCCGAAGTCTACCCCGAACATCATGTTGAACGGCCGGGGCACGCTGAGCGAGGTCGAGCCGCACGACGGGCACCGAGCCCCCGCGGTCTGGATGATCGCGGCGATCTGGACCGGGGTGAGCCCGTCCACGCCCTCGGGCCGGACCTTTTCCAGTACCGTGTCGGCCCGCGCGACGGCATGGCAGGATTCGCACGTCACTTCCGGGTCCGTGAAGTTCTCCAAGTGGCCGGACGCCCGGACGACCGCCTCGGGGAGGATCTCGGCGGCGTCGATGAGGTGGTAGTCGTGGGAGAGTCCCACGAACCATGCGCTCCACGCGTCCTCGACCCGACGTTTCAGTGCCGTTCCGAGGGGACCATAGTCGTAGAGTCCCTGCGCCCCGCCGTAGATCTCCGCCGAGGGCCAGAGGACGCCACGTCGGCGCAGCAATGCGAACAGCTCGTCGCTCTTCATCGGGGGAGGGCCGTCGTCGGAGTGCGGGCCGGACGGACGATAAGTTGTTCGGTGGCGCGGGTGACGACCTGGTAGGCCGGGTCGTCCGGCGGCAGCCGGACCACGAGCGGGTGGGCCGGAGAACCCACCGCGATGGAGGCGGCTTCGGGCATCCCCAGCCAGCGGTACGGCTCGACCAGGGCGGCCTCGGCGAGGTACGCCGCGGAAACGGGTCGGCCCCGGAGCCGGGTCGCGACGTAGGCGAACTGGAGCTCGCTCCACAAGGAGGGAGCGTGGAACATCGCATTGTCCGTGCCGAGGAGGAGCGAGATCCCCGCGCGCTCCATCGCCGCGAGATCCGGCTGCCGTCCGAAGAGCGCGTTCGAACGCGGGCATACCGCGACCGACACGCGGGCCTCGGCGACGGTGTGGAGATCCTCCTCCGTCGCCTTCGCGAGGTGAACGAGCAGGTCGGGCTTCGGGTCGAGGAACGTCTCGGGCCGTTCCCGGACCGCCTCGCTCGCATGAAGGGCGAATCGCTTGTGGGCCGACCGGCAGGCACGGGCGACCAGCCGGCGCGTGGTCTCGGTCTCGTCCCGAGCGCTCGAAAGCCCGATTCCGTCCGCCTCGGCCAGGAGGTTGCGAAGCTCGGGCGGCTCGATGGGTCGCTCCAGGGGACGTCCGAGGACCAGCACCCGGATGGGTACGCCTCGGGCCGCGCGACGCAGGAGTCGGACGCCCTCGATCCCCTCCTCCCGGAAGTCCACGGCGACCTCGGTCCCCTCCCGGGCCATTCGCCACAGGGCGTCCCGCATGGCGCGGATCTTCTCCGCGGGGCGGCTCGCGGCCAGGACACTGAACTTGTAGCCATCTGGGGTGGCCACGAGATCCTCGACCGGTCCGGAGGGAGGCTCGCGGACCGATACGGCGTCGCCCAGGTGAGTGTGGGCGTTGATAGGGGCCGGAATAACGATCCCCCGGACCCGACGCTCGCCCGGGCGGGGCCGTAGGGTTCCGCGCCGCCCGACTTCCACGACCCGGCCTTCCCGAAGTCGTACGCCCGCGGGCCGGGCCCCGTCGCGGTCCAGGATCGCCCCGTCCACCAGCATCGCAGCCGACGCCGGAGGGCCGGCGCCGTTTAAGGGCGAGCCCGCGTGCCGTTCGAAGCGGTATGCGCGCGACGACGAGCCCCGGGAAGGTCCCACCACGGGATGCGGCCACCGACCGCCCCCGGGACCTCCTCGTGGCCGGCCACATCAATGTCGACCGGTTCCTCCGCGTACCCGAGTTTCCGGAACCGGACCGGACGGAACCGATCCTCGCGGCCCGCTCCGAATTGGGCGGGACGGCGGCCAACATCGCCCTCACCGCATCTCGGTATGGCGTCGCGTGCGGTCTGGTCGCCCGGGTCGGGGACGGGTTCACGACGGCGCTGGAGGCGCCGCTGCGCCGGGCGGCGATCGATCTCCGCGGGGTCGTGCACACGCCCGGCCGAGGGACCCCGACCTGCTTCATCGTCGAGGATTCGCGCGGCAGCCAACGCACCCTGATCGACCAGGGTCCGATGGGAGACCGTCCGGTCCTTCCGTTCCGGGTACCTGCGAGCATGGACGAGTACTCCTGGCTGCATGTGACCACGGGTCCGCCGTTGGTCCACCTACGCCTGGTCGACGCGGCCCGGGCCCGGGGCCTCCGCGTAGCTGCCGACCCAGCCCAGGAGATCCACTACCGTTGGAACGCGGTCCTCTTGCGGCGCCTCCTCGCTCGGTCCGAGGTCTTCTTCGGCAACCGGGCCGAAGTGGATCGCGCCCTCGAGCTCCTCCATCTCGCCACCCCCTCCGCCCTGCTCGAGCTCGTTCCCCTCGTGATCCGGACGGAGGGCGCGAAGGGCGTGACCGCGTTCTCGCGGCGGGGCACCGTGCGCGTGGCCGCCCGCCGCCCGAAGCGGAGACGCACCATCGTGGGGGCGGGGGACGCGTTCCGAGGCGGGTTCTACGCCGGATGGTTCGAAGGCGCGCCGCTGGTCGGATGTCTCGAAGCGGGGACGCGGGCCGCGGCCCGATGGATCGAGGGAGCTCGCTAGGGGGAACCTCGACCATGGAGATGCACGCGTTCGGCCGATTGCTCCCGATGTGGGTGGCCCAACGTCGATTGCTTGGGGCCGTCCGGCCGATCTCCCGGATCGAACCCGTCCGCGTCACCGACGGCTTCGGTCGGATCGCCGCCCGCTCCGTCACGGCCCCCCGGCCCGTGCCGTCGTTCGCCCGGGCGACCTGGGACGGATATGCGGTCCGCAGTTTGGACACCCGGACCGCGCGGGCCTCCCGCCCCATCCGGCTGCGGGTGGTCGGGGACGTTTTCGCCGAAGGGCGATTCTCCCGGCGTCTTGCGCCCGGGGAGTCCGTCGCGATCGCGACCGGGGGCGCGATGCCCCGCGGAGCCGACGGGGTGGTCATTTTCGAGGACGTCGAACGCGAGGGCGCGTGGGTCTCCGTGCCGCACCCCGTGGGACGCGGGGACCGCACCGCCCCCGCCGGGGACGACTTTCCTCGCGGCACGACCCTGGTCAGTCCGGGGGAAGAACTCACCCCTTCCGCGCTCGGCGCCCTCGCCGCGTGCGGGTTTGCAACCGTACCGTGCTTCGCGCGGCCCGTGGTCTCCATCGTCCCGAACGGCAACGAGCTGATCCTACCGGGTCGATCGGCACGTCCGGGCGCGATCTACGAGAGCAACAACGTGAGCCTCTCGGCGATCATCACCGCGGCCGGAGGGGTCCCGCGCCCCTTTCCGCCCGTCCCGGACGATCCCCGCCAGATCGAAGCGACCCTCCGCCGGGCGCTTGCGACCTCGGATCTGGTCCTCGCCACGGGGGGCAGCTCCGTCGGGGAGCGCGACCTCCTGCCGCGGGTCCTCCCCCGGATAGGTCGCCTCCTCTTCCACGGGATCGCGGTCCGACCCGGGAAACCTACTCTCGCTGCCCTCGCCCGGGGGAAGCTCATCGTGGGGCTCCCCGGTCATCCGTCGTCGTGCCTGGCGAACAGCTATTGGCTCGTCCTCCCCCTTCTACAGAAGCTCGCTCGGCGCCCCGGTCCCGCCTGGAACGACGCCACCGTTCGCCTCGGGCGGGGGGTCCTGGCTCCCACGCCCGGGCTGGCGACGGTCGTGCCGCTCACCTTACGGAACGGCCGGGCGTACTCGACCTTCCACGGTTCGTCCTCAATCAGCAGCATGTCCCAGGCGAAGGGGTTCGTCGTCCTCGCCCCGGGACGGAACCGTCTTCGAGCCGGCGCGCGCCTCCGGGTCCACTGGCTTCGTTCCCCGCTCGGACCGGACGGCGAACCGACGGCCGGGAACCGTTAAGGGTCCCGGCCCCCCTTCCGGCCGTGGCCCGGCGGGACCTCCGCATCGCGATCCTTTCCATCGAGGGTACGAACTGCGACCGGGAGCTACAGGTCGCTCTCGAGCACTTGGGTGCCCGAGCGGAGGTCGTCCATCTGAAGCAGCTGGAAGGACGGGACGTCACGACCTCCGAGCGACGTCGTCTTTCCGACTACGCCGCCCTCTTCCTCCCGGGGGGGTTCTCGGCGGGGGACTATGTCCGTGCGGGGGCCATCTTCGCGGCCCGCGTCCGGGCCGCGATCGGTCCCGAGCTCGAGGAGTTCGTGCGCGACGGGCGGATCGTCGCCGGGATCTGCAACGGCTTCCAGGTGGTCACGGAGCTCGGCCTCCTTCCCGGGCGGCGGGGCGGGCGGCTCGGTCGACCCGAGGCGGCCCTCATGACCAACGATTCCGGGCACTTCGAGTGCCGACCGACCTTCGTCGCCTGGGAAGGCGGCGCCTTCGGACCGCTCGCCGAGCTTCCCCGCGGCACCCGGTTCCTCTTCCCGTCGGCACACGGGGAGGGCAAGCTCGTCCTCGCGGGAGACGGGCCGACCCGCCTCCGGGAGCTGGCGAGCGCGGGGCAGATCCTCTTCCGCTGGGTCGCCCCGGACGGGAGCCCGCCGACCTATCCGTGGAATCCGAACGGCTCCGAGGGGAACGTGGCGGGATTGACGAACCCGGAAGGGAACGTCTTCGGACTCATGCCGCATCCCGAGCGGTCGTTCTTCCGGGCGCAGGCTCCCGACTGGACCCGGACGGGTGGTCCCGAGGGATACGGGGACGGGCGGGTCTTCTTGGGAGCGGTCGTCGACTACGCGGAGCGCCGCGGTTAGGTCGCCCCCGGCCGGGCCGGGACCAGTCGCCAGACTTCGAGCCGCTCGCCCTCGAGCGGTCGCTGCGCCACCCGGTCGGCCGTTCCTCCGCCGGCGCGCCATCCCACCCATATCTCGGCGAGGGCCGAACTCGATTGGACCGTCGAGGCGAGGAGGAACGCCTTCCCTCGGAGGGTCAGGTGCTCGGGGAGCTCCTCGACCCATCGCGCGGCGACCCGGCATCCGTCCGGCCCGCCGTCCAGTGCGAGGTTGTGCCAGCGATCCGGATCCCTCTCCGCCGGAGCGGTGGGCAGGTACGGGGGATTGAACACGACCCGATCGAACCGACCGAGGCCCCGGGCGAGGTCGGTCCGCACGGCCTCGATCGACCACCCTTCCGCCCGAGCGCGGCGGGCGAGGTGGCGGAGCGCGTAGGGATTGCGGTCGGTGGCGACCACGCGCGCCCCGTGACGGGCGGCTTCGAGGGCCAGGGTCCCGGAGCCGGTCCCGACCTCGAGGAACGAGGTCCCCTTCGGGACACGGGCGTACGGCAGCAACAGGAACGTGTCCTCGCGGGCGGGGTAGACCGGACCTCCCGATTCCTCGAGCAAGTCGGGGAAGATGGGCGCAGTGCGAGCGTGAGGCACGGGCGGCATGCTCTCTTATTCGCTCGCGCCCTAGATGAACTCGTTCCCGGAGTTCTTCTGCATGGCCCGTCGCTTGTCTGCACCCGTCAAGATAGGCATTACCGGTCTTCCCGGGTCCGGAAAGACGCAGACCCTCCTTCGGATCATCCAGCTGCTCGAGGAGGAGGGCGTCACGGTCGGCGGGATGGTCACCGAGCCGATCGTCGAGAAGCAGCGCCGCACCGGTTTCCAGATCACCAACTGGCTCACCAAAGAGCACGAGGTGTTCGCCCACGAGACGATGAAGTCGCGCGTGCGATCCGGACGCTACGGGGTCAACCTCGCGGCCCTCGAGGGGCTCGGCATCCGAGCCCTCGCCGAGGCGCGGGAGTCCGCCGACGTCATCGTCATCGACGAGGTCGGCAAGATGGAGGTCGAGAGCGAGACCTTCACGAAGAGCGTCGTCGACACCCTGGACGCGAAGAAGTCGATCATCATGACCCTCCACAAGAAGTCCCGGAACCCCCTGCTCCAGGACATCCGGCGGAGGGACGAACTACGGCTCCTCGAAGTGACGCCCGTCAACAAGAACCTCCTCGCGTTCAAGATCGTGCACCTGATCACGGGGCAGGCCCACTAGTCCGGACCCGGGAGGGGGGCACCGACCTCCTCCTCCCCGAGGTCGCTTCCGGACGCGGACCGAGGTCCCGGGCGCCGGTCTTCTACAATCCGGCGATGGCCGTCGATCGGGACCTGGCGGTCGCGTTCGTACGCGCCCGATTCCCGGAGGGGGCGGGCTCGGGATGGGACATGCTGGCCGCGACCGGCGCCCGTGGTCTTCGTCTCGTCCGCGAGGGCCGGGGATTCCGGTCGTTCCTCTTCACGGAGGCCAACCCGGACGCGGTGGCCGTGCTCGAGCAGAACGTGCTCGGCGTACCGGGGACCCGGGTTCGGCTCGGGGACGCCCACCAGACTCCGGAAGGCGGTCCGTTCGACTACGTCGATCTCGACCCGTACGGTTCCCCGCTCTCGTTCCTCGACCCGGCGATCGCCGCCGTCGCCCCGGGCGGGGTGCTCGCCGTGACGGCGACCGACCTGATGGTCCTCGCCGGGGTCCAACCGGGCGCGTGCGAGCGGCGGTACGGGGCCCGCCCCGTCCGGGGCCGCCTGGGACCGGAAAGCGGTCTCCGCATCCTCCTCGCGAACCTCGCCGCCGCCGCGCGCCGCCACGGACGGGGCCTGCGGCCCTTCCTTGCCTACGTGCGGGATCATCACGTTCGAGCCTACGTCGAGCTCACGGCGACGCCGTCCGCATCGGATCCCGTGGGGACGATCGACCCGGCGACGTGGGAGGGGCCCTCCGTCGGCACGGGCGCTCCCTACGGTCCCCTCTGGCTCGGGCCCCTCTTCGACCCGGAACTCGTCGCCCGACTCGAAGCCCCGGCGGCCGCCGCGCATCCGCACGAGGTCGAATCGTTCCTCGCCAAGGTGCGGGGAGAAGTGGTGGTCGACCGACCGTTCTACTACGAAGCGAACGAGCTCGCGGGAGCGCTGGGATTACCCGCCCCGGGGTCGCTCGCCCAATTTGTTTCGGCGTTGTCGGCCCAGGGATACCGAGCCGCGCCGACCCATGCCCGCGCCGGCGGATTTCGGACCGACGCGCCCCGCCCGGTCGTGGAGTCGGTCGCGCGTTCGATCGCGAATCCCTAGTCCCAGAACGCCCGGGTCTTGGCGTAGCTCCGTTCGGCCCTCAGGATCTCGGTGAAGAACGCGTCGTCGTCCCGGTACAGCCGAGCGAGGAGGCGGCGGGCCGTTTCGGGGCCGATCCCCCGGGCGGCAAGGGCGTAAAGTGCGCGTTCCCCGTAATGGGCGACGAGCTCGGCCGACGTGTCAGCCGGTCCGGACGAGCGCCTCGACCTCCGGGGACGGCTCCCGCTCCTTCCGCGTCGGCCGCTTGGCGGTCTTGCCCTTGGGTTTCCACTTGCGTTTCGCATACTGGACGAGCCGCTCGACGTCCTTCTCCCGACGCGGCGAGAGCACCGCGGAAAGCGAACCGCCGCAGAGAAGGCATCGGCTCCCGCCCTCCGTCTGGTACCGGGCCGGCGTGGTCTCTCGCTGGAAACCGCACCGGAGACAGACGAGGGCCAGGCGCTCCTTGGCCAACCGCTCCCGGACGGCCCTTAAGAGCGTCGGGGGCGGCGTGTCCGAGATCGCCCGCCAGCGCAGCCGCTCCAGGGGCCCGTCCGTGAGCGCGGAGGGGGCGGTGGCGACGACCTCGAGAGTGCCCGACCGGACCCGAAGCAGGATCTCGCGGGCGTGCTCGACGTCGAACCGGTCGTGCAACGTCTTGTCGAGGGTCTCCTCGCCGAGCGGGTTGGTCCGGCTCTGGTCGAGCAGAGGCTCGAGGGTGCGCAGGTCGCGCGGGTCGGCGGTCGACGGGATCACGCCGAGCTTTCGGGCGACGGCCAGGAAGACCCACCGGTAGTCGAGGCCGCTCGGAATGAGCCGATCGACCAGCGGTAGCAGGGAGTCGGGCTCGATCGAGAACGCGTCCACGAGCGTGGGGCCGTCGACCGCGATCGGGAGCTCGAGGACGAACCACGTAGGTTCGACCGCGAGGACCTCCGTGCGCGCGCCCAGCCGCGCCGTCAACTGGCCGGCGACCGCGAGCGCGAGGGTTTCGTTGGTTCGAGTGCCAAAGCAGGCGCCGTACACCACGATGCGCCCCCGGGCGGTGACCGTGACCCGCTGGTCGGTCGGGAGGGCGTCGGCCGCGATCGCGGCGTCCCGCCGTCGCGCGAGACGGGCCGCATCTTCGGAGCTCAACGGGTAGCGGTCGAAGCCTCCCTCGCGACGCAGCCGGCCGATCTCCTGCGCCACGTCGAACGGAACCGGGAGGTCCTCGCCCGCCCATCGGGGTTCCGTCCCGATCTCCTTCACGGTCTCCACCAGGAGCTCTCCTTCCCGGTACTCGACGACCTTCCAGGTGCGGCCGTGGAGGAGGAAGATCTCCTCGGGTTGGGCGAGGATCTGGGTGAGCACGAACCGCTCGTCCAACGTGCCGATGAGCCGGCGGGTCGCGATGTCCCGCAGCCGATAGGTGCGTTCGTCGGGGATCAGCGAGAGTGAGGCGTAGAACCGAGCCAGGGTTCCTCGGCCGGGTGCGATCTTCCCGTCGTCCTGTCGCTTCGCCAGGCGGAGCGCGACCAGGTAGTCCAGCAACGCGTCCCAATCGGGGCGGGTGAGATCGTGCACCGCTTCAGCGTGGCCGAGCACCTCGATGAGGCGTGCCGGCTCGGTCGGTCCCTCCGCCCGCAGGGTCGCGACGACCTGCTGGGCCGCCGCGAGCCGGTTCCGGGTTCGCCACGACGCCGGCTCGATCAATCCTTCGTCGGCCCGACGGGCGAGCACCGCCGCCTCCTCCAAGTCGTCATTGTCGAGCGCGAGGACGGTGCCGTGGATGATCCGGTCCGAGCGATGGCCGGACCGTCCGACCCGCTGGACGAGACGACCGACCTGGTGCGGGGAACCGAACTGGACGACGTGGTCGATCCCGCCAATATCGATGCCGAGCTCGAGCGAGGAGGTCGCGACGAGCGCCCGCAGACGGCCCTCCCGGAAGGAGCGTTCCGCCTCCTCCCGCATCTCGCGCGAGAGGGATCCGTGATGCACCGCCACGGCGAGGTCCGGGGCCAGCAAGCCCAGGCGAGCCGCGAGACCTTCTGCAGTAGGGCGGGTGTTGACGAAGATGAGGGTGGTCGAATGGGCCCGGATCTCGGCCTCGACGGCGCGCAGCCCCGCCAGGAGCGTCGGATCGGCCTTGAGGTCGCTGACGAGCTCGGGGTCGAGCGGAGGATACTCGTCGGCCGGGCGTCGCGCGAACAGCTCGAGTTCGCGCCGCGATTCCGCGGTGCGGACCTCCACCGTCCGGGGTGCAGGGGCGAGGAACCGCGCGACCTCGGCCGGATTGCCGACCGTCGCGGAGAGCCCGATGCGACGGACCCGACGGCCGGTCAGGGCGTCCAGACGCTCGAGCGTGAGCCCGAGCTGAGCCCCGCGATCCGATCCGACCAGTTCGTGGATCTCGTCGACGATCACGGTGCGCACGTTGCGGAGCGACTCTCTCAGCCGGCGCCCGACGAGCAGGATCTGGAGGGTCTCCGGGGTCGTCAGGAGGAGGTCCGGAGGCCGACGGGATTGGGCGAGTCGAGCCGATTGCGACGTGTCCCCGTGCCGGACGGCCGCCGTCAACCCGACCTCCTCCACCAGGGCGACCAACCGATGCTCGAGGTCCCGGTTCAGCGCCCTAAGCGGAGTCACGTAGAGGATCGAGATCGGAGGGGTCGGGTCCGAAAGACGACGGGAGAGGAGCGGGAGCAAGGCCGCCTCCGTCTTCCCCGTCCCGGTCGGGGAGAGGAGGAGGGCGTCCGAGTCGCCGTTCAGGAGGGGCAGCGCCAGCCGCTGGATCTCGGTCGGCTCACGGATCCCACGTCGGGCGACCGCCTCGGCCAGTCGGGGGTCGATGCCGGGGAGGAGAGCGCGCACGTCGGACGCCATGGACGGAGCGGGCGGGACCCAGAGCGGACGGAAAGGGGTGTCGGGGCGCCTACCGGTTCGGCCCGGGCGTGAGGTCGAGCATGCGGAGGCCGATGCTTTCCTCGAGGGGGCGGTCGAAGGAATGGGAGGGGAAGGTCTCGAGGACGACCTCCTGGAGGATCCCGATCGTCGCCCGGAGGAGATGGCCCCCCACCAAGTGGTGGTCGGGCCCGGCGACCGCGCCGTGGAGATGGATCGAGGGGTGTCCATCCGCCCACGCGATCGTCCCGTGGAGCGCGATCACCTCGTGCGGGACCGTGAGCTCGTGCGGCTGGTACTGGCTTCCATCCCAGTAGCCGAAGGTGGCGCGCCGGAACATCCCGATGCCGAAGAGGATGGCGCCCGCCCGTACGTGCTCCTTCTCGGCGAACGCGCTCAGCGTCTCGAAGAGATCCTGACCTTCATCGAGACGCAGCACCCACCGGGCTCCCTCGTGCACCGCCTGCATCGACCGCCCCTTCCCGGGGCGGAAGGCGCCGTCGTGAGAGATACCGTTTTCCCTGTCGGCCGGGTGACGGTCGCCCCGTGGTCGAATCGGTCACCCGACCCACACTTCCTGCCGCCGAGCGCACGCTCGTCGAACGGATCCGCGAGCGCGGCCCCGCACTCATCGCCCTATCGGGCGGGGTCGATTCGGCCCTGGTCGCCTCCCTCGCCTTCGAGGCGCTCGGTCCGGGAGCCGTCGCGGTCACGCTCTCGGGTCCGGCGGTCTCCCGGGCGGAAGCCGAACGAGCGATCGGGGTGGCTCGGGCGATCGGGATCGAGCATCACCTCGTCCGGGCGAACCCGCTCGAGAACGCCGACTACCGGGCGAACCCCACCGACCGTTGCTACTTCTGCCGGTCCGTGGAGACCCGTCGCTTGCGCGAGTTCGGGGAGGCCCGGGGGATCCATCAGTACCTGGACGGGGTTCATTCGGACGACCTCAACGACGACCGACCGGGCCTGCGGGCCATGGACGAGGCCGGGTTCGACCACCCTCTGGCCTGGGGGGGCTGGACGAAGGCCGAAGTGCGGCGCGTCGCCCGGCTCCGCGGCCTCCCGAACGCCGAGCAGCCCTCGGATGCCTGCCTCGCGTCCCGCGTCGCCCACGGGGACGCGATTGACGGGGCCCTACTCGCCCGCATCGAGGCGGCGGAAGCGGTCCTGCTCGGTCGTGGGTTTCGACGGGTTCGCGTCCGCGTGCACGCTGGAGCGGCCCGCATCGAGGTCGACCCCGACGAGGTTTCTCTCCTCTCCGTCCCGGCGACCGCGACGGCGGTCACGGCCGAGATCGGAGCGCTCGGTTTCTCGGCGGTGACGATCGACCCGTTCGGCTACGGCGGCCGACGACTGGGCCCGGAGGGAGCTCGGTGAGCCCGAGGTCGAAATCGGCCAAGGCGACGGCGGAACCGGAGCTCCCGGGCCACTTCGAGCTCGAGACCGATATGGTTCCCCAGGGAGACCAGCCCCATGCGATCGACGAGGTCGTGGCCCGCCTCAAACGGCGGGAGAAGTACGTCACCCTGCTGGGAGTCACCGGCAGCGGCAAGACGTTCACCATGGCGCACACCGTCCAGCGCCTGCAGCGCCCCACGCTGGTGGTCAGTCCCAACAAGACGCTCGCCGCCCAGCTCGTGAGCGAGTTTCGAGCCCTGTTCCCCCGGAACGCGGTCGAGTACTTCGTCAGCTACTACGACTACTATCAGCCCGAGGCGTACGTCCCCCAGATCGACCTGTACATCGAGAAGGACATGTCGATCAACGAGGAGATCGATCGACTCCGCCATCGCGCGACCCAGGCGCTCCTCACGCGACGGGACGTCCTGGTCGTCGCGTCCGTGAGCTGCATCTACGGCCTGGGCTCCCCCGAGGACTATCGGGCCTCGGTGGTCGAGCTCCACGTCGGGCAGGACATCGGGCGCCAGGAACTGATCGACCAGCTCGTCCGGATGAAGTACCAGCGCAACGACATGGAGCTGAAGCGCGGCCGGTTCCGCGTCCGCGGGGGCACGCTGGACGTCATGGGCGCGGGTGAGACCGTGCACCGGATCGTTCTCGACGGCCGGGTCGTATCCTCGATCGCGGAGCTCGATCCTATCACCCGGGAGGAGCGACGGGACCTGGACCAGCTCTCGGTGTTCCCGGCGACGCACTTTCTGACGGTGGACGAACGGATGCGCGGAATCCTGCACGAGATCGAGCGGGAGCGGGACGTCCGCGTCAAGGAGCTCGCCGACGGGGAGAAGATCGTGGAAGCGCAGCGGCTCAAGGGGCGGGTCAACTACGACCTCGAGATGCTTCGGGAGACGGGGTACTGCTCGGGCGTGGAGAACTACTCGCGGTACTTCGCGGGACGGAAACCCGGGGAACCCCCGTACACGCTGCTCGACTTCTTCCCGAAGGACCTGCTCGTTTTCTTGGACGAGTCGCATGCCACGATCCCCCAGCTCCAGGGAATGTACAAAGGGGACCGGAGCCGCAAGGACAACCTGGTCGAGTTCGGGTGGCGCCTCCCCTCCTGTCGCGACAACCGACCTCTCACCTTCCCCGAGTTCCTCACCCGGGTCCCCCAAGCCGTCTTCGTCTCGGCGACGCCCGGACCGTTCGAGCACAAGGTGTCGAAGGGGGTGGTCGAACAGATCATCCGGCCGACCGGTCTCGTTGACCCGCCCATCGAGGTGCGCCCGCTCGCGGGGCATATCGAGGACCTGGTCGGAGAGCTGAGGCGCTGCATCGCGGACGGCGACCGGGCCCTCGTTACGACCTTGACGAAGCGAACCAGCGAGGAGCTCGCGAACTACCTGACGAAGCTCGGCCTCAAGGTTCGGTACCTCCACTCGGACGTCGAGACCCTGAAGCGGGTCGAGGTCCTGCGCGACCTCCGGCTCGGGCAGTTCGATGTCCTGGTCGGCATCAACCTCCTCCGCGAGGGGCTCGACCTGCCCGAGGTCAGTTTCGTGGCGATCCTGGATGCCGACAAGGAAGGCTACCTGCGGAGCGAGACCTCGATCGTGCAGACCGCAGGACGGGCGAGCCGGAACGAACGAGGGAAGGTCGTCCTCTATGCGGACCGCACCACGGGCTCGATGCAACGCGCGATCGACGAGATGACCCGTCGTCGCACCGCCCAGGTCGAGTACAACCGGGTCCACGGCATCGTGCCCGAATCCGTCCAGAAGGAGGTCCGGGCCCTGCTCGGTCCGGCCGAGGGCACCACCGAGCTCTCGACCTCGGGGTTGGGGAAGAAGTGGAAGGAGAAGCTCCCCCTGCTTCTCGCGAACCTGGAAGAAGAGATGCGGCTCTCCGCCGAGCGCCTCGACTTCGAGGAAGCGGCCCGGATCCGGGATCGGATCCGCGAGATCAAGCGCGACGCGGCCGCCTCCCCGGACCGACGTCCTGCCGCGGCGGCCAAAGCGTAGGCGTCCCCCTAGGTCCGGGGGGTATTGTACCCGCGCCGGTGTCGTGAAATCGTGCCCCCCCGCCGTCCTTCCAAGTCACTGCGCCGGGGGGGTCTCTCCACTCTGCGCCGGTCCGGGGCCGTCAGCGACCTCCTGTTCCTCTACGAATGCGAGACCCGAGAGGTCGGCCAGTTGCGGATGGTCGCCGACCGGCTCGGCCTTTCGGTCCAGGCCGCCTCCCACACCTTCCGCAGCCTCGCCCGACGCGGGCTCGTGGAGCTGCGCGACGGCCGCTACCGTCCCACCGTGCGGGGAGTGGACTGGCTCCACACCGCGCTCGGCGGGGTCCGGGACGACCTCGCGGAACGCCTCGACCGCCTGCATATCGTTCGCACGATGCCGGCGGTCGCGACCGCGGCGATCGCGGCCGGGCAGGCCGTCACCCTCGCGATCCAGGACGGCGTCCTGACCGCCACGCCGGGATCCACCGACGGCTCCAGGGGGCGAGTGATCCAGGCCGCAGGCGCCGGGGAACTCGTGGAGGTGGGCGAGCTCCAGGGGATCGTTCCGCTTCCGCATGGCCGCCTCCAGGTCGTCGCGATACCGAGTGACCGCTTGGTCGACCGCGCCCTGCCGGCCGAGGTGAGGGCCACGCTGGTGGCCGCTCGTCCCGGACTGCTCGCCGCGTTCGGGCTCGGCGCGTTTCACGTGCTGGCCCGCGCCGCCCCCGCCCGGCCGTTCGTTCGATTCGGAGTCGCCTCGGCGCTCGCCGAAGCGACGGAGCTCGGGGTTGACGGCACCGTGGTCGTCACCGACCGGGACCTGCCCCGGCTCTTCGAGCAGTTCGACCGGCCGGTGACGCCGAGCCTCGAGTTCCTACCGTTGCGACCCCCCGCCGGACGCCGGATTGCTCGTCGGACCCGGCCTCGCCGCTAGCGTGGCGAGTAGGGCCGGCACATCCCTCATCCGGATCGCCCCCTCGCTCACGAGCCGTTGCCGAACCTCGGTCGCCCGCCCACCGGCAAACTCGAGCGAAGTGCCCGGCGGTGGGTCCATGAGGAAGATCGGGATGCGGGACGAAAACTCCTGGAGGTCCTCGAGATTGGCCAGGTTCGAGGGACCGACGGGGAACGGCGCTACCACGATCGCCTCCGCGGCCGCGAGCAGGACCCGGTTCCGGGCCCGCGCCTCCGCCCCGAGGGGAGCGAACGGGATCTCGACGGCCACCGAGACCCCGAGCTCGTGGGCCGTCTCGGTGTCCGAATCGAACAGGGGCAGCGCGCCCGCTGAGACCTCGAAGCCCTCCTCGACCAGGCGGCGCAGGAGGAGCACTCCGGTCCCGCCCCCGGCGACCACATGGACTCGAAGGCGGCGCGATCGTCGAACCGAGAGCGGACCGAGGCCCAGCGGTAATTGCGGGATGAGGTAGGGGAGGCCGGTCGCCTCGTCACGACGCACTTCGGCGACGACCCCCCAGACCCGAACCAGGAGTTCGGGGGAGAGGATCGCTTCCGGGGTCCCTTCGGCCACGAGCTGGCCATGAGAGAGCACGGCAACCCGGTCCGCGAACCGGGCCGCGAGGTTCAGGTCGTGAAGGGCGATGACGACGGCCCGGCCGTCCCGACGGGCGATACGTCGGATGCGGCCGAGGAGGTCGAGCTGGTGCCCGATGTCCAGGTGCGCGGTCGCCTCGTCCAGCAGGAGGATCGGGGTCTCCTGGGCCAACGTACGCGCGAGACGGGCGCGCTGACGCTCCCCTCCGCTCAGGGTCAGTATCCCCCGGCTCGCGAGGTCCGTCACATCCGCGTCGGCGAGCGCGGCGGCGACGGCTCGGGCGTCCGCCGGGCGCTCCGGGGCCAGGGGCGGAATGTGGGCGAACCGTCCATACCGGACGTAGTCGAGCAGAGGAACGTTGTCGCCCGGCGCCTCCTCCTGGGGCATCCAGGCCACGACCCGGGCCCGTTCTCGGAGCGAGAGCGAAGGGAGGGGACGGCCCTGAAGGTGGACCGAACCAGCGGAGATGGGCTCGAGCCCCACGATCGCGCGGAGGAGGCTCGACTTGCCCGAGCCGTTCGGCCCGGCGAGAGCGAGGACCTCCCCTCGAGGGACCGCGAGGCTGACCGAGCGGACCGCGACCTGCTCCCGGTAGCGAACTGAGACGGCCTCGACGGTGAGCGGGAAGGACGGTTGGCCCGTCATCTGCCGGACCTCGTGGCTCCCGTGAGCCCGTGACGGCGATACAGGAGGTAGAGGAAGAACGGCGCCCCGGCAAAGGCCGTCGGGATCCCGACCGGGATCACGACCGAGGGGACGACCGACTGCGCGAGGTCCCACGCGAGCACGAGGAACCCGGCCCCGAACAGACCGGAGATCGGCAGGACGAGGCGATAGTCGGGCCCGACCAGCCGTCGGACGACGTGCGGAGAGACCAGACCCACGAACCCGATCACACCGCTGAACGCGACCGCGACCGCGGTGAGGACGGTGGAGAGGAGGATGACGCGGCGGGTCGTGCGCCGTGCGTCCACGCCCACGCTTTCCGCAACATCCCGCCCGAGCTGCAGCACGTTCAGGGAACGGCCGTGGAGGGCGATCAGCGTCCCCGCTACGAGGAGGACGCCGAAGACGATCGCGTCCCGGTCCCAGGTGGCGTCGCTCAGCCCTCCGAGCAACCAGAAGTTGACCTGCACGCCGCTCGATGGATTGTACAGGAGCAGGGCGTCGAGGAGCGCGGAGAACAGGAAATTGAGGGCGACCCCCGTAAGGAGCAGGGTTTCGACCGATCGAGCCCGCCCACCGGCGGCCAGGTAGACGACGGTCCCGGGGATCAACCCACCTCCGAATGCGAGGAGGGGGAGGACGGTGGCCTGCTGCGCCGGGGCGAGGTTGAACGTGAACAGGATGGCGGCGCCGACCGCAGCCCCGGTCGAGAGTCCCAGGAGGTACGGGTCCACCAGCGGATTTCGGAACACTCCCTGGAGCGCGCCGCCCGAGATCCCCAACGCCGCTCCGACCAGTACGGCCAGTAGGAGAGGAGGGAACCGCGCTCCCCAGACGATCTCGGTCTGGATCGTGCACGACATTCCGCTAAGGGAGGGCGGGCACGGAGCGGACGGAAGCAGGCCTCCCGTCAGGTGATACCCGACGATCCAGAGAACGGTCGTCCACGGGATGATTCGGGACCCCGTCAGCGCTCCGACGGTTGTAGAGAAGATCACGAGGACCGCGAGGGCGGCCAAGAGGACGGCCAAGACGAGCCATCGACGACGGCGGCGGGGGGAGGGGACCGAGGGAGCCCCGCCAGAATTCCGGGGGGTCGTCACCGTCCGCACCGGCCGTCAGGCTCAGCCCGACGGCACCGGGGCGAGGGTCGGGTGCAGCCAGTGGAGGAACCACGGGAGTTCGAGCAACATCGACGGGTCGGCCTCCGTGAGCAAGGTCACATCGATCGGGATCTTCGAGGCGTTCAGCTGGCCCCAGTAGGGGGCGCCGGGCCACGTGCCCGGCGTCTCGTTCGACACGAGGTAGGGGTCGTTCCAGCTGGTTCCGTAGATCACGACGGTCGGCTGATCGGCCAGCACCACGGTCGCGTTGATCTCGGCGTATTCCAGCGGCACGCCCGCGGAGATGCTCGAGCCGGCGGCGAGATCGACGAGCGATTGTCCGAACGTGCCCGGCCCGTACGTGTAGTATCCGCCCCCATCGAAATAGTACGTGAGCAGGACCGAGGGGATGGCGCTCCCGTTGTCCGCGAGGAGGCTGTCGAAGGCAGTCGCGTTGGCCAGGATCCCCTGCAAGCTCACGTCGAGCGCGGTCGCGGCTGGTCGGATGCTGGGGAACAGTTCGGCGACGAGGTTGACGTCCCCCACGATCCCGTCCAGGGTCGATGGGGCCAGCAGGTACGACGGGCAGGTCGTAGGCGGTAACGAGCTTCGCGACGTCGCCGGCCGAGGTCAAGGTGGAGGCGAGGACCAGCTGGGGCGCTAGCGTGGCGATCTCCTCCGTGTTCAGGGTCGGGAAATCCGTGACGCACATCGAGCTCGTTAGGTTCCAGAGCGCCGTCTGGTTGGGAGAATACTCGTCCAACATCCCCCCATAGAGCTGAGGCGTACAACCG
Organism: uncultured Thermoplasmata archaeon; assembly: GCA_963749235.1. Lineage (GTDB taxonomy): Archaea > Thermoplasmatota > Thermoplasmata > Lutacidiplasmatales > UBA184 > Lutacidiplasma. The sequence goes on from CAVVLV010000001.1 coordinate 174,431, forward strand.
ATCCCGACGACCCGGTCGCGAAGTCCGAGCCGGTACACGATGTCCATGATGCTGGGCGCCAGGACGACCACGCGGCTCGCGTCGGAGGGAGCGGTGACGGACCGCCCCAAATCGTCCACGACGGTAACGTCGCCGGGCGTGGTCGTGCCCCGTGCCCCGTAGTAGGCGGCCGCGGCGATCACGGCGACCCCCGCGACCAACAGGAGGGCCACGACCACGAGTGTGCCGGTGATGGACCGGGGTCCTTCGGGCGAACGATTCAATGACATTGTACTACAGGCAAATACAATTGAACATAAAGTTTCCCGAACCTCCGAGGGCCGGGGGAGCGTCGCCGCGCCCTCAGCAAAGGATATCTTGTCGGTCCTCTGGGAAACGGCGGAGGGAGCATAGGCTAACTTGGTAGACCAGCGGGCTCCAGTCAGGGTGGCTTTCGGGCCCCCTGTGATATGGGTCTGCGGAGGGGCGGTTCCCGCCCCCATGACGATTGACTGGAGCGCGCGGAGAGACCCGCATATGGGGGTTCAAATCCCCCTGCTCCCATCCCCCCTTCCCCCGCCAGCCTGAGCGCGGCCGGGGGTCCCCCCTCCTCGGAGCCCCTCCTCTCGGCCGACCCGGGCCCGAGACAGGGCAGAGGAACCGTGGACCAGCGGGGATAAGAGGGGGGGGCCGTCATTCGGAAACGGGTCTCCGCGTGGCGGCTTCCGGACCGACGACGGGTGCGACCGCACCCCCTATCGTGGTCCCGAAGCAGGCCCTCTCTCTCACCCTCAGTTCTGGGGCGGTGTTCGGCGCCGGTCTGCTCATCCAGTTGATCGGGTTTGCGGGCAGTCTCCTCCTCTACAAGCACATCGGGATCTCCACCTCGGGACAGGCGCTCCTGGGTACCGCCCAGTTCTTCCTCCTGATCGGATCGTCGATCAACGGCGTGGGCGATCTTCGCCTGGGCACCGCGTACACCTACTTTCTCGCCCGCGGAAAACCCGCGATCGACAACACGGCGACCTATCTCGTCGTACGCACCGCCATGGTCGGGTCGGTGGGTCTGATCCTGTATCTCATCGCGCCGCTCTCGATCGGCGGGAGCCAGATCGCCTCCGGTGCCACCGAGCTCACCTCGTTCGGCCTGTTCGTCTCGCTGCCGATCCTCTGGTCGCTCTCGACCGTGTACAACCAGATGTTCATCGGCCAGGGAAACTCGCTGAAGGCCCAATACCCGTCCCTCATCGAGGCCTCCATTCGATTGCCGGTCCTGTACTACGTGGCGTTCTACGACCCGACGATCCTCGGGATCACGATGGCCTATGTGGTCGGGGCGTCCGCCTCGGCCGTCTTCAGCCTTCCCTCGATCTGGCCGCGATTGCGGGCGTTCCGGCTCGGGGAGGCGACGCGATTGTTCCGGTTCGCCTGGCCGCTCATGGCGAGCCTGATGCTGAACTACCTCGTGACGAACACCGTCCCGCTGCTCGTCAAGGTGGGCGTCAGTGCGGCGGCGTTTTCGGTCTTCCTCGCGGCCAACGGCTGGCGGGTCTTGGTACTTTCGCTCCCGGCGGCCGTGTCCACCCCGCTCTTCCCGTACCTCGCCGGGCTCCATCGGCAGCAGCGCTACGAGTCGATCCGCACGGGCACATGGCAGGCGCTGCGCTATTCGGCGATGCTGCTCGTTCCCGGGGTCGTTGCGCTCGTCGTCTATCGCTACAACTTCCTCAATGTCTTCGCCAACGCGTCGTACGCGGGCCAGGGGTCGGTCGCGTTGGCCATCCTGGTGGTCGGGGCGCTGCCCTAGCGCTGAGTCAGATCATCCAATCGAGCATCAACGCGATCGGCCGACAGCGGCTCGAGCTGTACATCACGAGCACCCAGATCCTGGTCCTCCTGCTCGGGATCGCGTTGCTGATGCCTCCGTGGGGGCCGCTCCAGATCCACCCGGGGATCGTCGCCGGGTCGGTCGCGATCCTCGCCTCGTCGATCGCCGCCCTCGCGTTGAACACCTACTTCATGGAGACCCTGATCCGGGTCCACATCCATCCGCCCTCGATCGTCGGCATCACCGCGAGCGCCGCGGGAGCCTTCTCTGTGCTCTATCTGCTCGACCACTTCCACCTGTTCCCCGTCAGCACCTGGTACCAACTTCTCTCAGCGGTGTTCATCGGCTTCACGGTGTATTTCTTCATCCTCGCCGGGATCGGTGAGCTGACGAAGGAGGACGTGAACCGGATCGGATCGTCGCTCAACCTGCCTCGGTGGTTGATCGACCGCGCCGCCCGGGTCACCTGGCGGGCGAGCACGGGGGGACTTCCACCCGTCGACCTGGCGCGGGCCCCCGGCCTTCGCTCGACCGAGTTACCGGAGCCGTTCACCGGTACGCGGGAGCTGCCCGAGATCTCGACGCTCCCGGAAGAGATGCCGCCCGAGAATGGGAAAGAAGGCCCCCTCTCCTAGTCGTCGGAGCCCGAGGCGACCCTCGGAAACCCCGCCGCGTGGCGGGGGTTGTATCCCTCTGCGCTACCGCCTCCCCCGCGCCGAAAAACCCGTGGCGGGGGCCGACCTTGTAGCTGCGGGCGCTTCGCAGAGCTTAAGCCCACCAGCCCGCTGATGCATTCGAGGCAACGACCATGATCCACGTAGAGATCCGACCCGCGGCTTCCCAACAGGTGCGAACCCTGATCCGGGGCCAGGGCCCCGAGATCGGCGTCCGCGTCTACGCCCAGCCCTCGGGCGGCAGCTGCTGCGGCGGCGGTGCGAGCGGGGTCCAGTTCGGCCTCGCCTTCGCCAAGCCCCGATCCGACGACGAGGTGATCGCGGGCGACGGCTACCGGCTGCTGGTCGACCCGACCAGCACCAAGTTCGTGGACGGTGCGGTCATCGACTACGTCGAGGGACTCCAGGAGTCCGGCTTCAAGATCACCAACCCCACTCTTCCCGAGCCGGATGCCGCGGGCAAGGCGGGCGGATGCACGTCCTGCGGCAGCAATTCGGAGAACGGCGGCGGGTGCGGCTGCGGTCACTGAGCGTCGTCCCGAGTTCGTCTTCGGCCGTCGCCTCCCTTCGCGGGCCGCCCCCGCCTAGCGGGGCGCGATGAGCGCCGAGCCGCTCTGGAGCGAGGACCTCCGGAAAACCTACCCGGTCAAGGGCGCGCCGCCGGTCGAGGCGCTCGCCGGGGTCTCGCTCAAGGTCCACCCGGGAGAGCGGGTCGCGTTGCTCGGCCGCAACGGCGCCGGCAAGACGACCTTCCTGCGGATCGCATCGACGCTCCTTCGGCCGACCTCCGGGTCGATCCGGGTGTTTGGCCACGACGTCGCGGAGCACCCGGAGCGGGCCCGTCCGTTCATCGCGGTCGTGCCGCAAGAGGGGAAGCCGTTCTTCCACCTCTCCCCTCGGGAGCAGGTCTACACCTACCTACGGGCGCGGGGGCTCTCCCGCGAGACGGCGAAGGACCGGACGGTCGAGGCGCTGGAGCGAATGGGCCTTACCGAGATCGCGGGCCGGCTGTCGATCACTCTCTCGGGCGGACAGCGTCAACGGACGATGGTCGCGACGGTGATCGCCACTCAAGCGCCCCTGTTGTTCCTGGATGAACCCACCATCGGGATGGACCCGTTCGCCCGACGTGAGGTCTGGGCCTCGCTGCGAGACCTGACCCGGAAGGGGTCGACGATCCTCCTCACGACGCACTACCTCGATGAGGCGGAGGCGCTCAGCGACCGGCTGTACATCGTCGAACGGGGCCGCGTGATCGTGAGCGGCACCGCCGACGACCTGAAGCGGTCGGTCGGGGGGGCGCTCAAGGTCTCGATGCCGGGCGGCGCGCCGCACGCCGACGCCTTCCGTTCGTTCGGTGAGCTCGTCTCGGACGGGAACGTCCTCACCGTCATCGTCTCGCCCGAGCGGCTCGGGGAGGTCATGGACCTCACGGTCAAGGCCCACCTCGCGGCGACCGTCGGACCGGTGTCGCTCGAGGAGGCGTTCCTGCGCGTGGTGGGACGGTCGATCGATGAGGATTGAGACCACGGAGGGGTCCACCCGGGCATTCCGGGGCACCGTCGCCTTCCTCTGGACCGAGGCCCTTGTCCAGGCCCACGAGGGTCTCGCGATGGCGACCTCGATGGTCACCCAGTCCGTCATCCTCGTCTTCGTCTACATCCTGAACCCGGGTCTCCTCGGTGTGGCCCTCGTCGGGGCGACGCTCTTTTCGACCTTCACGATGGGCCAGCGGGTCCTGAACGAGGCCGCCTACCTACGGATCGACCACAAGGCGACCGACCTCTACCTCGCCGGTCCCCTGAGTCCCGAAGGATACTTCCTCGGCATGTCCACCGGGATCCTGTTGGTCTACCTACCGCCCGTCGCTCTCCTGGCCGCGCTCGCGATCGCGGTCGGCCACCTCACGCTGGTCACGAGCCTCGCCCTCATCGGCCTCGCCGGCGTGGTCTGGCTCTTCTCGGCGTCGACCGGCTACATCTTCTCGACGTTCTTCCGGGACAACCGGGCGATCTGGGCGTACGCGAGCCTGTTCTTCAACGTCTTCGGCGTGCTGCCGCCCGTTTTCTATCCGTTCGGGTTCTTCCCGGCGGCGCTGCGCCCCGTCGCCCTGCTGATGCCGCCCAGCGCCGCCGCCGCGCTGATCCAGTCGCGCATCGGAGCGGCCTCGCTCAGCTCGGGCGACCTCTGGCTCGCCTTCTTGGGGCTCCTCGTGGAGACCGCGCTCGTGTTCACGGTCGCGGTCTTCTGGGCGCGCCGTACGGTTCGGGGAACTAGATGGGAACCGTCGAAGCCCAGTTCCCGAACGTCCCCACCGAGGGACGGGCCCTCCCCGCGTTCGCGCTCGTCGGATGGCGATGGATCAGCCGCAACCCGGCGGTGACGGTCACCCCGGTCCTGCTGCCGTTCATCTTCCTCTACTTCCTCTCGCTGATCTCGCCGCCCTCCCTCCTTCCCCTCGAGATCGTCGGCGCGATGCTGTTCACGATGCAGAACATCGGCAGCTGGGTCCTGGGCGACAGTGCGACCTGGCGGATCGAGTGCTCGCTCCAGGACCTCTTCGTCGCGAGCCCGCTCAGCCGCATCCGCTACCTCTTCGGGATCGCGTTCTCGAACCTGATCGCGATGCTACCTGCGTTGGCGATCCTCACGGCGCTGCTCGCGTACGTCGGCGCAGAGCACGGGCATCCCCTCACCCCCTTCGCCGCGCTCGCGCTCCTCGCGAGCCTGTTCACGCTCTGGATCCTCTTCTCCGCCGTCGGGATGGCGATCTCGAGCCGGGTGCGGAGCCAGCGGGAGATCTGGCCCGTCGGCAATCTCACGTTCACCATGCTCGGGATGCTCTCCCCGTTGTACTACCCGCTCTCGGCCTTGCCGCCCCTCTGGCAGGACGTCGCCCGGTTCCTTCCGACCACGTACGCCGCGCTGCTCGCCCAGGGGGCGCTCGGGATCACGCCGGCGACGCCCGCCCAGATGATGCTGTATGCAGGGCTGCTCGCGGTCTGTGCGATCGTCGGGGTCGCGCTCTGCCTCCGCCTCTACCGCTGGGGTGAACTGTGAGCGTGAGGTCTCCGGAACGTTCATACGGGGTGCCGGGTATAGAGCGCCCGGTGCTCCCCCGCAAGCAGCCGCTCGTTGGGTCCGCGTCGGGCCGAGCGGCCGACCTCCTTCCTTCTCCTCGATATCGCGCCGGCGCCCGGCGCCCTCCGAGGAACACCTAACGATGCCGAACGACGAATTCGATGAGATCCTCTCCGCGCTCGACCGTGAGACCGCCCGCATCCGCGTCCGAGCGGAACCCCGCCGGTACAACAAACCGGCCACGGTCATCTCCGGGTTCCCTCCCGGGGTCGACCTCGAGGAGACCACGCGCACGCTCAAGAACCGTCTCGCGACCGGAGGGTCGGTCGTCGACGGGGAGGTCTATCTGCAGGGCGACCACCGCACCCGGATCCGCGACGAGCTAGCGAAGCTCGGTTTCGATCCCGAGACGATCGAGATCTCGGACGCCGCCCTCCCGAAGCGCGGCCGGCGCGGCTAAGCGAGCCGATCCCGCGTCCAATCCCCGTCGTTACGGGGCGAATCGGCGCTGGAACGACCGCGATAGGCGCTGATTGTGGCGGACGTGAACGGTATAACCCTCGGCGCCACGCCGACTTTGGAGTTCCCAATGGCGGCGTATGCGCACCCCGAAGTCCTAGTGGAGAACGACTGGCTGGCCGCCCACCTCACCGACCCGAAGGTCCGGGTCGTTGAGGTGGACTACGACCCGGCTGCGAACTACGAGTTGGCCCACATCCCGGGCTCGGTCCTGTTCGACTGGCGGAAGGACATCAACGATCCGGTGGCGCGGGACATCCTCTCCGGCGAGGCGTTCGCCGCCCTGTTCGGGAAGGCGGGCATCGATGATTCGACGACGGTCGTCCTCTACGGCGACTTCAACAACTGGTTTGCCGCGTTCGCCTACTGGGTCTTCACCTACTACGGCGCGAAGCAGCTGAAGCTCCTGAACGGCGGCCGGAAGAAGTGGATCGCGGAGGACCGCCCTCTCAACAAGGACCCGGCGAAGGTGACCCCCACGAAGTACGTGCCCGGTCACCCCGACCCGAAGCTCCGGGCCTACCTCGACGACGTCCGCAAGGCTCTCCCCGAGGTCAAGGGCGGGAAGTCCGCCTTGGTCGATGTCCGAGGTCCGAAGGAGTTCTCCGGCGAGATCACCGCGCCCCCCGAGTATCCCACGGAGCACGCGCAGCGCGGGGGCCACATCCCCGGTGCGAAGAACATCCCCTGGGCCCAGGCCGTCAAGGAGGACGGGACGTTCAAGTCGCGCGAGGAACTGGAGGCCCTCTACGGAGGCAAGGGCGTGGTCGCGAGCCTCCCGGTCATCACGTACTGCCGGATCGGGGAGCGCTCCAGCCATACCTGGTTCGTGTTGAAGTATCTCCTGGGATACCCCGACGTCCGCAACTACGACGGCTCGTGGACCGAGTGGGGCAACCTCGTCCGGACCCCGATCGAGAAGCCGTAGTCGCTCAGTTTCGAACCCTTTCCCTCCCCGGGCGCGGGCGGGGCCGGCTCGACCGATCTCAGACGGGGGTCCCGCGTCTCCGGCGGGGCTTTGGGTCGGGGTCCTTGCGGACGAGGAACTGGTGGAGCGTCCCCTCGTCGCGCCGGGCAAGGACGGGGTAGCCGGTCTGGTCGGACCAGCGTACCATCTCGATCGGGCTCGTCGGATCGTCCGTCACGAGGAGGACGTGGGCCCCCGGGGGTCGCCGGGCGAGCTCCTCGTTGAGCATGGTGAGTACCGCCGAACACTCGATCCCGATCTCGTAGAGCTCCAGGTCGGGGGTCGCCGGCCAACAGCGGATGCGTTGCGTCCGGATCCGTTCCTCGAGGCGGCCCGCGACCTGGGCCGCGGACTCCAGGTACCGCGGGACCTCCTCCGGTCGGGTCGGACGGACCCGAGCGACCCAGCCCTCTCCGTAGGGAGCATCGTTGAGGAGGCGGGGGCGTTCGCGCACGGCGGGGTTCCGCTCCAGGATCTCCGCGTCCACCGGGACCCGGACGGCGCCGGTATAGCGCATGCTCTCGACGGTCGCGATGCTCCGTCCGCGGGCGACGACCCCTTCCACCGGCCGGAAGGAGAACGAGACGAACGGGCCGGCGAACGCCGCGAGCGTACCCAATACGCCGACCCGCGCGGTGTCCCCCTCCGGAGACCACCAGACGTCGTTCTCGAGGTCGTATAACCGATCCTCGGGTAGGGGGCACCCCGCGATCTCCACGGCCAGGAGAGGGACCGTGCCCTCTATAGGCCTGTCCGACGACGTCCGGACTCCGCGCGCGCGGGGTTTCCCCGGACGCAACCGGCGTGCATCCCGGCCTTCTCGCAAGGGTTAAACCCCACCCCGTCTCGGCCGACCTCGAGTACCCCCATGGCCCGAAACGTTCAGGTGGAGCCGCTGCGCACCGTCCATATCGAAGACCAGGCCGTCGAGCTGGTCGAGCGGAAGGGCTTGGGACACCCGGACTCGATCGCAGACGGGGTCTCGGAATCGGTCAGCCGGGCGCTCTGCCGTCTCTACCTCGACGAATTCGGCAAGATCCTGCACCACAACACGGACGAGACCCAGGTGGTGGGCGGGGCCTCCGAGCCGAAGTTCGGCGGCGGCAAGGTCACGAAGCCGATCTACATGCTCCTGGTCGGCCGGGCGACGACCGAGGTCAACAAGGAGAAGCTCCCCATCCACGACACCGCGATCGAGGCGGCCAAGAAGTACGTCGCGTCCGTGTGCTCCCATGTCGATATCGAACACGACGTCGAGTTCGACTCCAAGATCGGCTCGGGCTCCATCGACCTCCGCGGGGTCTTCGAGCAGAAGACGGTCCTCTCCAACGACACTTCCTTCGGCGTCGGGTTCGCACCGCTCTCCGACACCGAACGACTGGTCCTGGAGAGCGAGCGGTTCCTGACCCTCAAACTGAAGAAGAAGCTCCCGGCGCTCGGGGAGGATGTCAAGGTGATGGGATACCGCGCGGGCGACCAGATCCACCTCACGGTCGCCGCCGCGCTCGTCGACCGGGAGATCGCCGACGGCGACGCCTACCAGAACGTCTGCGCCCAGATCACGGAGAAGCTCGCGGACCAGGCCGCCAAACTGACCCACCGGGAGGTCCAGATCGACGTGAACACGGCGGACGACCCCGAGCTCGGCCGGTACTACCTCACGGTCACCGGGTGCTCGATGGAAGCGGGCGATGACGGCTCCGTCGGGCGGGGCAACCGCGCCAACGGCCTCATCACCCCGTGCCGTCCGATGAGCCTGGAAGCCTCGGCGGGAAAGAACCCGATCAACCACGTCGGCAAGATCTACAACCTGCTCGGGAACCTGATCGCCGGCGACATCGTGAAGGAGACCGGCGGCAACGTCAAGGAGGTCCATGTCCGGATCCTCTCCCAGATCGGAAAGCCGGTCGACCAACCCCAGGTCGCCAGCCTACAGATCCTCCCCGCGAGCGGCGTGAAGCTGGCGCAGGTCAAGCCGACGGCGGAAGCGGTCGCGAACTCGTGGTTCGAGCAGATCGACTCGATCCCGAAGCTCCTCCTCACCGGGAAGCTCTCGGTCTTCTAGGCCTCCTTCGGGGACGGGCCGAGCGACCCCGGCCCCTCTCGGGGAACCCCCCCGTCCGCCGGGGACGGCCTCTAAATAGTCGACCCACGCAGTATCTTCCTCGGCGGGGCCCCGACCGGCCCCGCGGATCGTTCGGATGGTCTCGCTCTCGGGCACGCAGCTCTTTGTCATCGTCATCGCCGTCGTGCTGGTCGTCGTCGTCATCGCGATCTTCCTCTACCTCGCGAACCGCCTCCGCGCCCGTCGTAACCAGATCCTGGGCGAGCTCAGTGCCAAGCCCGAGCTGATCCAGGACCGGGCGTACAACCGCCTCGAGATGGCCCGACGGGAGGCGGCGCTGCTGACCCGTACGGGGACCGACGTCGCCCGGGCCCAGGACCTGATCGCCCAGTCCCAGGCGGCATTCGACCTCCACCAGTTCCCCCGGGCCTACGAGCTCGCCCAATCCGCCCACGAGAGCCTCGTGAACGCGCGCGGACGGACATCCCTCCCGACCCCGATCCCGGGCGGGGGCGCGGCAAGGATCGCGATTCCTGCCGACCCCTCGATGCGGGTCTCGGCGGCGGGCGCGTCGCGGAGCGCTTCGCCGCCCCTGCCCCAGGCAGTTTCGCCGCCCAAGAACCGCGCGGAATCGCACTTCCAGCTCGGCCTCCTTCAGGCCGACCTCGCCTCGGCCTCCCCGTCGGGTCCGACGAGGGAAGCCACGACGCTCCAGCAGCAGGCTCAAGCCGCCTTCGACGGCGGCGAGTACACCGAGGCGTTCCGACTGGCCCTACGGGGCCGCCGCGCGCTCGGACGGGTGGAGACGCTCGCCCCGGGACCCGGCTCTCCACCGCCCGTGAGCGGGGGTGCCCCGGACGACGTGACCGGCGTCGCGGAACGCCTTGCCGGCTCCGAACGGTGCCCGGATTGCGGGTATCCGATGATGGCCAGTGACGGGTTCTGTCGGGGTTGCGGAAAGCCCCGCATCGCGCTCACGTGCCCGTCCTGCGGCGAACCGCGCGCTCCCGCGGACACCTTCTGCGGTCGGTGCGGGGCGCGCTTCAGCCCCTAGTTCGCGACCCCGAGCCAGTCGTCGAGGCGACGCTGGGTCCGGGTCTCGTGGAGGACCGCGCTCGAGGCGAGCCAGCGATCGAGCGGGATGGAGAAGGTCGCACGGAGCACTTCGTTCAGTTCCGGTAGCGAGCTTAGTCGCACGGCGGGCTCCTGGAGCGCCGCCCGAACGTGTTCCCGAACGTTCCACACGCCGAGGGGCAGGATCTCTCCGGGATGGACCTCCCGGAGGACGACCGCTCCCGCCTGCCGTCCGAACCGGAGCAGCGCCTCGGAGACCGCCAGTCGGGCGGCGTAGTAGCAGCCCCCGATCGAGGCGTACGTCGTTCGTCCGTCGTGCCCCTCGTGATCGCCCATCACGATCACCTCGGTCGGGCTCGGGTTCCAGAGCGTCTCGGGATACCAGGCTTCGATCGATTCGTATCGCCAGATGCCGGGCAGGAGGACGATCACCCACCGGTTCTCGAGGGCGGTCAACCGGTGCACTCGGATCTCTCCCAGCTCCGGCAGCCCCCGGACCCGGGTCAGGTTCTGTTTGGAGAGGACGTCGTCGACCGCCGTGATGCTCCATCGAGTCGGGACGAGCTTTCGCCGTCCCCGACGCCCCAAGGTGCCGACGCTGAACGCCCTCTGGATCCGGCTCACCCGGACGCCTCGTGCGTAGAGCTCGGTGACCGCGGTCCGGGCGTTCGCTGCCGTGTCGGAGGAGAGACGGTCCAGGTGCGGGTCGACCCGGCGAACATCCAGTCGCAGGTGCTCGATCGGGGCCGAGGGACCGAAGGGCGGGGCCGAATCGGAGAGCGTGATGTGGCCGCGCGGGGGACGTCGGAACCGGGTCTCGCTCTCCACTGACTCCGAGGAGAGACCGAGCAGCTGCAGTTCCTCGAGCAGCGGAATCGGTTTCTCAGCGTCCGTGACCCGGATGGGGCTGGTGCCTCGGACGAGCCCGGTGCGGAACCCGACGACCTCCGCCACCGAACGACCCACCCACTGCTCGGGGGTGTCGAGCAGCTCCGTCGACCCGTGTTCCGGGCTCAGGAGCGGTCCGAAGGAGACCCGAGGGTAGCCGTACCGGCCGACGAACACCCCGGGCGGGGAGGAGCCGGAGAGGTCGGTTCCTTGGACCATCGGCAGCGTCCTCTCGAACGCGTGGTACCGGAGCAGAAGGGGACAGACGGGCTTCCCGCAGAGGAGCTGAGCGGATCGGCAGCGGAGGCACATGCCGGGATCCTCGCGCAAGCCCGGAATGCTCCACGAGAGCCCGGCCGTTGGCTCCACTCCCAACAGGGGAGGAGCGGGGGCGGAGATCGTCACGACGGACCGGGGAGGAGCTCCGTGGCTATAGCCCTCGGTGAGGGGGCGTGAAACGGGGGGAGGCGCCAGAGAACCCCTCCGCCTTAGGTCGTCCCCCGGTCGAGTAGGAGCGGACCCTTCGGCACGTTCATGATAGGCGGGGTGTTGCCCGACGGTGTGACGGGTCCCATGCTATGCGCGAGTTGCCAGAAGCCCCTGCCGAACAACGCGACCGTGTGCCCCACCTGTGGAGCGGAAACGGACTCCGGGCAGGAGCACACGGGTGGAAGCGGCGCGGTCCACACCGGCGGTAGCGGGGGCTGATCTCCCAGGGGCCGGCGCTCCCCTCGACCGGCGGGTGGATCGAATTCGACCCTCTGCCAGGGAGTGGACTGGTCGGCGTCCACTCCCCCCGGGGGTTCGAATCCCGTCCTCAGCCTGACCCCGCGGTTGCCGGCGGTGACTTAGTTCGGTGGGACCTTGTCCATCGTCCATCAACCGGCCGGCGGGGGCGTAGGGATTAAGCGGCCCCGGGGAGTCCGGAGACTAATGGCCGCCGATAATCGTGTCCAGGTTATGCTCCGTCGGTCGACGGTTGAGATGATACAAGGGTTCGACCCGAACGCGCCTACCTTGGACGACGCGATTGAGGAGATGATCATCGCCAAGCCACCTCCCTCTCTGCTGAAGGAATTGAACCGTCGGGAAAAGGGACGGTTCGTCACCCGCGAAGGCTCCCGTCGCCGTCACGGGCATTGAGCCGTGCCTCGGATTGTCTACGCGGCTCGAGCAGAGACAGAGCTCTACCGTCTACCCCGAAACGTCTACGACAAGTTTCAGCTGGCCTTCAACGCGCTTGAGCACGATCCGTTCGACCCGGGACCGGGTTACCGGGTCAAGCCCCTGCGTGAGCCGGGTGGCCGGTGGGTAGTTCGCTTCGGCATCTGGGGAGCCATCTTCCGTCTCGAGGGCGACACCGTTCGCATCCTGAAGGTCGGACCGAGATCAACCTTGTATCGCGGTTGATTGCCGTGCTCAGGTCGAACCTGAATTGCCGAGGCAACACCAGGCTCAGCTCCGGGCGAGTCCGACCGATTTCCCACGTCCGCTGTTCTTCGACGGTCTCCGCGAGGGATTGTCGGTGACCGTCGGTGAATCATACGAGCAGAGGGAGTCCCGGGCCGCCCTGAGTTGGGACGAGGTGCCCCATGTCCGACCACCTCGCGAACTGGCCGACTCGGACCGATGGACGGGTAGAAGTATAGTCCCCCGGGGGGTTCAAATCCAAGCGGGGAACGGCAGAGGGGATGATGGACTGGTCGGGATTTGAACCCGAGACCTCCGGTTTGCAAAACCGGCGATCTTCCGAACTGATCTACCAGCCCACCGAGGTCCCGAGGGAGGCCCGTGGGTCTTAGGGTTTCGCTCGGTCGGTGTCGGAGCGCTCGGGGAGAAACGGGAGGGTAGGGGTCCGCCGGTCGCGCCAAAAGGCCATGTAGGGGGTTCCGGTCGTCCCGATGTGAAACTCTCGGCCTTCTCGGTCGTCGACGAAGTCCCCGGACGGGACCGGTACCGGGAGATCCTTGATCTGGCGGAGGCCGCCGAGGAAGGGGGTTTATCCGGACTCTGGGTGGCGGAGCACCACTTCAACCCGGCCGGGGTCTGCCCATCCCCGCCCGTGCTCCTCGCGGCGTGCGGAGCGCGGACCCGCCGGTTGCGGTTGGGCGCTCTCGTGAGCGTCCTCCCCTTTCACCGACCGGTAGATGTCGCGGAGGAGTACTCGCTGCTCGACCGGATCACCGGCGGTCGGGTGAACCTAGGGTTGGGCAGTGGGTACATCCCGACCGAGTTCGAGGGGTTCGGGATCGACCCCGCGTCGCGCCACGAACGGTTCGACGCAGCGTACTCGACGATCCTGGAGCTCATGGCCGGTCGGGAGGTCCGCATCGGCGGGCCGAGCTCGCCCCAGGTTCGGTTGAACGTCCTACCGGTCCAATCCCCCCACCCGCCTCTCTGGATCGCCGTCCAACGGCGCGAGGCGATCCCGTTCGTTGCCCGCAGGGGGGTCTCGATCGCCCTCATCCCGTACGCGACGGTCTCGGGGATGTCGGAACTGGCAGAGGAGATCCGCGAGTTCCGAGCGGCCTTGCCGACCGGTTCCCGGGCGGAAGTGGCCGTCGCCGTGCATCTGTACGCGGGTGACCACCCCGTTCGGGCCCGCGAGGCCCTCGACCGGTTCCTCGCGAGCCGCCTGCGCACCCAGAGCACCTTCTACCAGGCCAAGGCCGCCCACCACCCTCACCAGGCCAGCCGGGAAGGGCTCGAGGAGAGTGACCTCGCCCTGCTGGGGAGCCCTGCGGAGGTAGCCCATCGTCTGGACGCGTACCGGGCGGCGGGCGTGGACGAGGTCCTCGGAATCTTCGACTTCGGTGGGCTCCCGGCTGACGATGCGGCGGGCTCGGTCCGGGCGCTGGGAAAGACCTTCGTTCCCTGAGCCCGACCACCGCCCGCCGAGAAGGGCCCCCCGACCCGTTGAGCTCGATCGAAAAGAAAAGGGAGGAAAGGGTTCGACCCAAGAAGGAGGTCTCGGTCTAGGTGCTGCCCGGGGGAGGGGTCGGCATCGGGGGCTGGGAGGGGGGCGGCTCGCTCCACTCCTGGGCCCCGGTTCCCGACGGTGCGGGTGCGGGCGGCGACATCGGGGTCGTGGTCGAAGCGCCTCCGGACGACGGGGGCGAGCGCTTCTTGTGCCGGATCAGGAGCGCGAGCAGGACCGCCAGCACCAGGATCACGATCAGCAGGATCAACCAGCCGACCGTGATGCCCGAGTTCCCTCCGACCTCCATGCTAAGGACTGACGGGTGCGCGTTGATGGTGAGCGCCGTCTCCCCGTAACAGTAGCCGCCGTCGCACGAGTTCCCGTAGAGATACGTGCCGGCCAGCTCCACTTCCAGGAAGACGATCCCACTCGGGTAGCCCGAGGGGATCGTCATTTGGAAGGTGCCCGAGGAGCTCGGGGACGAGATCTCGTTGTACACCTGCGTTCCGTCCAGCGACACGTAGAAGGTGTAGAGCAGGGGCAGCGGGGCATTCCCGTACGGCGTGATCTGGTAGGCGATCGTCAGGGTCTGGCCCGGCTGGTAGCTGCCGTCCGAGTAGCTCGAGGCGGTGTTGACGCCGACGGTCACGTAGTAGCCCCACGCCTGGTCGATCTCGGTCTCCGCCGAGGCGACCGTGCCCGAGCTGGGCGAGCCGAGGTAGGCGTAGATGTAGTAGTAGCCCGGGGCGGAGCCGGACGGGACGGCGATGGTGAACGCGGTGTTGTTCGCGACGCTCCCGCTCTCCACGAGCCCGTAGCTCCCGTAGCTCTCGCCCAGGTCGTAGCTAGCCCAGACCTGGTAGGTGATGGTCGCGCCCGTCAGCGATCCCGCGCCGTACGCCTCCGGAGTGATGCTGATGGTCGAGCCGGGCGTGAACGTAGACGAGCTCGGGTTCAGGAAGAGGCGCGGGGCGGTCGAGTAGGCATACGCCTCTCCGTAGAACGACGTGGTCGCGTTGACCGCTTCCACCTCGACCCCGAAGGCGCCCACGAATCCGGCGGGGAGAGGCACGGTGAACGTGCCGCTCGTCGCGGTCGAGGAGATCGTCCCCTGGCTCAAGAAGGCGTCGTTCTCCTCGTTGTAGGCATACCACTCGACGGCGGTGAGCGCGCCGGTCTGCGCGGAGTCGGTCGAACTGAGGCTCCACGAGGCCGTCACGGTCTGTCCGGGGTAGTACTCGAGTTGGTTCAATTGGACCGAGACACCGCCGGTCGCACCGCTCTCGTCCACGTAGAGCGACGTGTTGGACCACGCCGACCAGTCGGAGGTCGGGGAGGTCGCGGTCGGGTCGGTCACCGAGAGGTTCAGGATGTTCTCGTACGGGTAGTAGTACTCGCTCGTGAGGGGCGGGCTGGTCACGATGTAGTTGAACGAGATGCGGCCCGTGGCGTTGCTCGTCAGGGACGTGGGCGGATTCCCGCCGGGCGTGACGATGCTGAGGCCGTTCCAGAAGTGGATCGATACCGGCAGGTTGGGGACGCCGTAGAGCTCGTCGTTCCAGTCGGCGCCGACGGTGGCGCAGACCTGGACGAGGGAACCGGTGGCGTAGTTGTTGTCGTAGTAGGTCGGGCAGACCCCGTTGTACTCGGTCTCCTGACCGACCTGGATCTCCACGGTACCGACCCCCCAGTAGACCTCAGCGCTCTCGTTCTCGCCGAGCAGGCCGTTCGACTGGATCGTCGGCCAGAGGGCGAAGTCGAGGTAGCTGTCGGCGGAGGCGTTCGCGGGGACCGTGAACGTGAGGTCTCCGGTCGGGGCGTTCGAGACGTTCATGATGCCGCCCGGGAAGAGGTTGTGATAGCTGCCGTTCGAGTAGTACCAGCCGTCGACGGCGACGTTCGTGACGTGGGTCGCAGGAGCTCCGTTCACGAGGCTGTAGAGTTCCCACGCGGCGGTGATCGACTCACCGGGGAGGACGCCGGTGTACGGCCGCGGGCTTCCCCACAGGTCGGACTCGAAGGTGTCGACCGTGATGTTGTACTGGGCCGAGCCGCCGTCGGGTGCTGAGGCGTTCACGACCCAGGTCCCGCCAAAGACCAAGGACGAGGGGAACGTGTAGGAGACGCCGGCCAGATACGAGTAGTATTCGTGGGTGGTCGTGTTCAGCGGAACGGTGACGGTGAAGGCGGGAGAACTGACCCCGTCTCGAGAGGCGTTGGGGTCGGAGATGGTGAAGTTGAGCTGGGTGTCGGCGGTCGGGTCGTAGACCCAGAAGAAGAGGACGTTCTCGCCCGGGTAGTTGTACCCCCCGCTCGAGAAGTACGTCTGATTGTAGTACACCTCGTTCCCTTGATAGGTCTGCACCTCGATCGAGTTGACCGCAGGGTGGGGAGCCGCGGGCGCGTGGAACCCGCCGTGGGTGGCGGCCGACGGGGGAGCGAGGGGCGCCGATTGGGCGCGGCTCCCTCCGGTGCCGAGCACCATCAGGGTCGATACGATCAGCAATACGGCCAGGCCCAGGACCAAAATGCGGCGCGCCATCTCCCGAACCTGCGTTCTTTTACTATAAAATCACTCCGGTTGAAGTACCGCCGGGGGCCTCGCCCTCCCCGGGGGGTCGAGGAGGCCTTCCCGGGCGGTCCGAATGGATTTATCGGCCCGTCGGTTCGCGGGTCGGGAGTCCATGCCCGAAATCCTGCCCGGAGTGCACCTGATCGATGGGATCGACCCGGATCCGAACTTCACCACCCATGTCTACCTGGTCCGGGACAAGGGTTCGACTTGGACCCTCATTGACACCGGTCTTCCCGGAGCCCACGAGAAGGTGGAGGCGTACCTGGCGAAGCTGAAGGTCGAACCGACCTCCATCACGAAGATCCTGATCACCCACCTGCACCGCGACCACACCGGCTCGCTCAAGCACTTGGCCCAGAAGACCCGGGCGCGCACCTTCGCCCACTGGATCGAGGCCGCGTACATCGCGCAGCGCCCTCAATACGACGGACCCGGGACCCCTCCGGCGGAGCCGTTCCAGGTGGACGAGGTCCTGAAGGACGGGGACGCAGTCGATGCGGCCGGCGGCCTCATCGCCTACCACACGCCGGGTCACACCCCCGGCCATACGGCGTACTACCAGGCCGAGCGCAAGATCCTTTTCTCGGGCGACCTCTTCTTCGGCGCGGGGAGCCAGATCATGCTCACCCCCCCCGAGTACACCCACCACACCCAGACCGCCGCGGTGTCGGCGCGACGGATGAGCCAGCTCTCGATCGACTCGCTCATGAGCTACCACGGAGGGCCCGTCCTGCAGCACGGCGGGGCCGCCGTCCGCAAGCTCGTCGAGAAGCTCTAATCGGTCCGGGCAGACCGGCCCGCGGGCCGGCAGTGGGACTGGCCAGATTTGAACTGGCGTCTCGGAGTCCCGAACCCCGAAGGATGGACCAAGCTACCCCACAGTCCCAGACGGGGGTCGCCCAATCTGCCTCGCTATATGAACGTGCGGTCGGCGCGTCGACACCGCTCCGAATCCGAGGCGAAACCCTTTAGGGCCGGGCGCGGGAGCGGGGAGACGTGGACGAAACGCTCGACCCGATCCTGATCCAGGTCACGGTTCCACTCCCGATCCCGATGATCTACGGGGCGTTCACCGATCCGGCCCAGCTCACCGGATGGCTCGCCGACTCCGCGGAGGTCGACCTCCGACCCGGCGGGAAGTACGTGCTCGGCTGGAAGGAACCGGTCGCGTTCGAGAGCCACGGCGTGATCCGGGAGCTGACGCCCGACCTCGA
Organism: uncultured Thermoplasmata archaeon; assembly: GCA_963749235.1. GTDB lineage: Archaea > Thermoplasmatota > Thermoplasmata > Lutacidiplasmatales > UBA184 > Lutacidiplasma. The sequence continues at coordinate 192,215 of CAVVLV010000001.1, forward strand.
CTTGGGATTCTCGTGGCAGGCCCCGCCGGCGTTCGCCGCGCTCATGAACCAGCCGGAACCGAAGACGCACGTCTACGTTCGGCTGCAGGAATCGCCCGAGGGGATCGACATCACGCTCGAGCACAACGGCTGGGAGAGCGGGGAGGCGTGGGAGGAAGCCCGCTCGTGGCACTTCCATCTGTGGGACGACCGGCTCCACCTGCTCAAGGACTACATGATCAAGGCCGCCTACGGCTGAGGCGGAGCGCGGGACCTTAGACGCCGCCCGGGGCAAAGTGACGGCACACTCCGTCCCCGCAGATCGCACACGGGCCGGACGGGTCGAGGCGGAAGCTGTCCGAGGTGCCGATCGGGAGGACCACCATGTGGTGGGTCGGAAGGTGGCCGCAGCGGCACCGGCTGCGGCTCGGGGAAGGGGCGGGCGAGCCCCCCGCCAAGCGGACCGTCATCGAACTCCTTGGGGGCGCCGCCGGGCTTTAGCGTTGCTGAGCCGACGCTCCATGTACCGGCGGTGCTACCCGGCAGAGAGGGGTTTCGACATGAGGGGGCCGTCCATCTCGAACCCACGGGCCCGGTAGGTACTCTCGGGTGCCGACGGCGCTGGTCACGAAGATCCGGTCGAAGCCGGCCGCGCGGGCTTCCCGCTCGGCGCGTTCGATCAACCCCCGCCCGATCCCCTGGTGCTGGTACTCTCCGGGATTCCCCCCCGCGGCGCCCACCCGCACCTCCCGGCCAACCACCTTCAGCTCGCGGATGACCGGGGCGACGAGCCCGCCGTCGGTCCGGTCGGAGGGGAACCGAAGTCGCAAGAAGCCGGCCACGGTATCGGTCTCGGGGGCTTCTAGGGAGAGGAAGACCTCCCGCCCCCCGGAGGCGTCGTACTCCGTGCGGAGTGGCCGGAAGGCTTCGGGTGGGGGCGTGGCCCAACGGCCGGCCTCCCGGCATCTCAAGCACCGGCAAGTCCGTCCTTCCCGGGCGAGCCGGGCGACCGCGAGCTCGCGAAGGTTGCTCGTCCGGACTCCGTCGGCGATCAGGCGGGAGGGAATGTCCCGCTGGATCCGTTGGATGCGGACCCACGGCGGGAGGACCGCCTTCATCCGCGCGAGCAGGGCGGCGGCCGTCGGCGTATCGTACGGACGGTAGCGCCCGGCCTTCCAATCGTCATAGAGGGGAGTCCCCGGAATCACCAGGGTAGGATAGATCTTGAGAAAATCCGGGCGGTAGGACGGATCCGCGAACAGGCGAACGAAGTCCGCGTAGTCCCGGTCCGGGTCCATGCCGGGGAGACCCAGCATGAGGTGGTAACCGACCTTTAGGCCCCGGTCGCGGGTCTCCCGGCTGGCGGTGGCGACATCGCCCACGCCATGGGCTCGCCCGACCGCCTCCAGGACGTCGTCCCGGAGGCACTCGACCCCGACCTCCACCCGGGTCACCCCCGCATCCTGGAGGAACGGCAGGACCCGCCCGTCGCACCAGTCCGGTCGAGTCTCCACGGTCAGGCCCACCATCCGGTGTTCGGCGGTCTCGTTCGCCCGGATCGCGGTGGGAAGGGAGGCGGCAGCGGCCCCGTTGAGCCCCTCGTAGATCCCGCGCAGCACCGCTTCCTGGAACGGGCGGGGGCGGGACGGGAAGGTGCCGCCCATGACGATCACTTCGACCTTGCTGGTCGGATGCCCGATCGCATCCAAGGTCTCAATGCGATTCCGCGTGATCGCGGCCGAGTCCCAGTGGAACTGCGCCCCGCGGAGCGCGCTCGGCTCCTCGCCGGTGTAGCTCTGGGGGCTCGCGTTTTCCACCCCGCCGGGGCAGGTACGTGCATCGCCCGTGAGGGCACTTGGCCGGGGCGGTCATCACCGCCACGATCGCGACTGCCGGAGAGCGTGCGGGAAGGCTTGCGCCGGACCGAAGAGGCGTACCGGGCCCGAGACTCCGGTGGCAACGAATTGACCCAATCGACGTTGGAGGGAAGGGGGCCCACCCCCTTGGTGCGGAGCGCCTCCAGCTTCGTCCGATGGATTTCCTCCGGGGAGGGAGGGGGATCCCCTAGTGGGGCAGCCACTGTCGGCTCTCCCCCGTGATCACGTGGGGGGACTGCTGGAGCTCCGCCACGGTCCGCGAGCCGGTGAGGAACATCGCGACTTTGAGCTCGTGGACGAGATGGTCGAGTTCGCGTCGGGTCGCCTCGTACCCTTCCGATGCGGCCCGGAGTACGCCCGCCGCGGTCCCCGCGGCCGAGGCGCCGAGCGAGAGGGCCCTGGCCACATCGAGGCCGGAGCGGACGCCGCCGCTCGCGATCACGGGCAGTCCGAGCGGGACGAGCTGCACGACGGAGACGGGGGAGGGGATGCCCCAATCCCAGAACGTCTTGCCGACCCTCGCCTCGCGCTCGGCTCCGTGCTCCAGGGCACGGTAATGCTCGACCGCAGCGAACGAGGTGCCACCTGTGCCACTGACGTCGAACGCGCGAACCTTCCGGTCACGCAAGTCCTCGGCGACGACCCGCGAGATCCCCGCCCCCGTCTCCTTGACGAGGACCGGGAACTGCGCGGCGAGAACTCCGATCTGGTCGAGCACCCCGCGGGCCTTCCGGTCGCCTTCGGGTTGGACCATCTCCTGGAGGAAGTTCAGGTGGATCGCGAGCACGTCCGCGTGGATCAGCTCCATCGCCGCCCGCACCTCCGTGGGGCCAACGACCTGGTCGTGGGGCTTCTGCGGGATGATCTGCGGCGCCCCGATGTTGGCGAACTTGAGCGGGACGGCGTACTGCGCGACGCACGAGTAGCTCTCCGGGTACTGCCCTTTCAGGACGGCAGCGCGCTCGCTGCCGACCCCCATGGCCACGCCGACCTCCGCCGCGGCCCGCGCCAGGTTCTCGTTGATCTTCTTCGCGTCCGGAAAGCCACCGGTCATCCCCGTGATCACTATGGGAGCCGCGAGCCGGTGCCCGAGCAACGTGGTGGAGGGGTCGATCTCTTCGAAGTCGATGTTCGGGAGGGCCCGGTGGATCAGTTGGATGTCGTCCCAGGACCGGTACCGGCCCTCGACCTTCTGGCCCAGGACGACCTTGACGTGCTCCGCCTTACGGTGGCTTAAGTCAAGTCCGGCTCGATCCGGGACCGTCGCGGGGTCGTCCGTGGGCCCAGCTCCCGTAGACGAATTCCCCCCGCACGGCACGCGAGAGCTCTCCATCCTTGAGTCCGCTAATAAGACCTGCGTCCGCGCCGAGCCGCGCGATGGCGAGCATCGCCTCAGCCTTCCCCCGGATCCCCCCGGTGACGTCCGCGGCCCCGCCCCGGGGCCGGAGTCCTTCGACCACGGCTTCCGTGACCTCCGGGACCGCGACCGGGCGCCCCTTCGTCCGAGGTTCCAGGATCCCCGGGACGTCGCTCACGAAGAGGACCCGCTCGGTCCGAAGGGCCGCGGCGAGCGAGACCGCGATCGTGTCGGCGCTGAGGATCGACCAGCCCCACTCCCGGTCCGGGACCACGTCCCCGAACGATACCGGCGTGAGCCCCGCAGCGAGAACGGTCACGAAGGGGGTGGGGTCGAACGACTCGAGCCGACCGGCGCGGTTCATCGCGTGCGTCGCCGGTGGCACGGAGCCCGGCAACACCCCCGCTCGGACGAGCTCGCGGAGGACGGCGAGATGAAGGCGTCGGACCTCGGCCGCCACGATCGACGCTCCGCGGGCGCGTTGGGCCGGTGAGATGGCGGCCTCCGGCGGGCGGGCGAGTCCGAACCGGTGCGCCCCCGGATGGCCGAACGAGCCCGCCCCGTGGAGCACGACCATCGGGACCTCCCGACAGGCGCCCAGCTCGTCCGCGAGCCGCCGCAGGATCTTAGGGCGGAGGTGTTCCACCTCGCGCTTCCGCGTGATCACGCTCCCGCCGAGCTTGACGATCACCGGCGGGGCCATCCCCGCAGAGGCCGGCATCGGACGCGACCTTCGTCAGGCGTGGTCCAGGCCGGCCCGGGGGTGGAACAGCATGAGCCCCCCGATCACGACCAGCGCGATGCCGAAGGAGTACCACAGGTCGAACATGTAGAGCCAGTAGGCGACGAAGAAGAGCCCGACCCCGATCAAGAGGGCCGCGAGCACGACCCAGCCCACGGAGATCGGGCTCCGTACGTGCGCCGGGGCGGCCCCGTGGTGCCCGTCCCCGTATCCCGACATCGCTAGCGGCGAGGAGCCCCTCCTTCAAATGGATTCGGTCGGAATCCCGAAGCCTCATCCGTCCCCCCACCCTCCCGTAGTGGTGGCCGCGCCGTCCGGACCGAGCCTGCCTCCGCCGGGCCGTTGCCCCCAGTGCGACGCGGTGCTCGAAGGACCGATCTCCGGCGAGGTCCAGTGCTACCTCTTCTGTCCCCAATGTCAGGAACGGTTCGACCCCTGGGACGCGACGCCGCTCGAGTGTGGGTAACGGGAACCGACCCTGCCGCGTCGCCGCGCGGCACGGTACCCGGAGAAATTTTCCCGGTCGATGTCATCCGCCGAAAAAATCCTACCAAAGGTACTTATGGCCCCCTCACGTGCGACAGCCCGCCCGAGGCCCGGGCAGGCATCGACGGTGTCACCTGCTCCTGAGAACCGGTCGATCGACACGCCCGACCGACAAGACCCAGTGCCCTTCGCCACCGAGGCGGTCGTCCCCGTCAACGACCGCCCAGCGGGTGGAGGTCCGGCGACGGCTCCCGTGTTGGGGAGCCCCGCCCCTCCGCCCGCCCCCGCCGCGACCGCCGGTGTGTTCTTGGACTCGATCCTCGAAACGAAGAGCGAGCTCTATCGGGGCAGTCGGGAGATCCTCCGGGATTCCTACATCCCGAGCCGCCTCCCGCACCGGGAGCAGCAGATCCGCCAGGTCGCCGAGGTCCTCGCCCCCGCCCTCCGCGGGGACACGCCCTCGAACCTCCTGATCTACGGGAAGATCGGCACGGGGAAGACCGCGGTCGTCGCCCAGGTGCGCCAGGACGTGATGCGACGCACCGAGCTCGCGAGCCATATCTCGTTCATCTACATCAACTGCGGCAACATCGACACGCCGTACGGCCTCCTCCAGAACGTCGGCAATACGTTCGCCAAAACGGAGGCGGAGCGGATCCCGACCGGCTGGTCGCTCGACCGCGTGCAGGCCGCGATGCGGCGGCTGCTCGACACGAAGGGCGGGACGGTCATCCTGGTGCTCGACGAGATCGACCGGCTCGTCGCGCGCTCCGGCGACAGCGTCCTCTATACGCTGAGCCAGCTCAATACCGAGCTCGAGCTCGCGCGCCTCATCCTGCTCGGGATCTCGAACGATCTCAAGTTCACGAACCATCTCGATGCCCGCGTCCGCAGCCGCCTGAACGAGGAGAAGATCCTCTTCCCGCCGTACGACGCCCTCCAACTCCAGGACATCCTGCGCGACCGCGCGAAGGAGGCGTTCCGGGACGGGGTCATCGACCCGGGCGTGGTCGAGCGGTGCGCGGCGTACGCCGCGCTGGAGAACGGGGACGCCCGGCGGGCGCTCGCGCTCTTGCGCCTCTCCGCCGAGATGGCGGAGCGCGACCGCGCGAAGCGGATCACCCCGGACCATGTCGTGAAGGCGAAGAACCGGCTCGAGCAGGACATCATCCTGGATTGTTGCCGGACGCTCCCGCCCCACTGCAAGGTCCTCCTGTACGCGATCCTGCAAGCCTGCGAACGCCGGCGGAACGGGGTCCTGACCGGCGAGGTCTACGACGCCTATCGTCGGCTCGCAGAGCGCCTCGGTCTCCAGCCGCTCCACGCCCGCTCCATCTCCAACTACGTCTCCGAGCTCGAGTCGCTGGGCCTGATCCGGGCGACGATCGTCTCCCGCGGTCGAGGGGGACGCACCCGGGAGATCCTGGTCGACGTGCCGATCTCCGACACCATGCCGGCGCTCGAGGAGGACCCCCTCATCGCTCCCGTGGGCCGTCCGCGCTCGCGGGGCCAGCTCTTGCTGACGAACTTCGACAACCCGGGTCGGACTGGTTCCTTCTGACCACCCCTCCTTCTCGGGCAGGCGCCTCGCGGTCGACGGGACGCGGTATCTGGGGCGAATCCGGGGACGCCACGGTCCCGTTGTACGATCCCGATCGGGTCCCGGGGCGTGAGCTGTGACGTCGAGTTGCACCCGGGACCGTCGGTACCTCGGGGAACATACAGGGCGGTCTGTACCGTGGGCGGTGGGCCGAATCAGGCCGAAATGGGAACAGGTTCTTCGGCCTGGATCGAGGCGACGGCGGTGCCACGACGCCGTGCCCGTTCTCGCTTGAGCTCGCGGAGGTCTCGCTCCAGTTCTCGAAGCTCGGCCGCGACGCGACGGACGCGGACCCGGGCGATGCCTTCGATGGCGGCGATCTCGCGGTCGAGCTGTTCGTCGGACCCGCGAAAGCCGGTCATGCCGCCGTTTCGGAGTCGATCTGGGCTTTCTGGAGCTTGTCCGAGAAGTCGACGAAGACCGTCTTGACCTCGGTGAACTCGTCGATGGCGGCGGAGCCGGCCTCGCGGCCCCCATTCCCCGTGTTCTTGACGCCCCCGAACGGCAGCTGGACCTCCGCCCCGATCGTCGGGGCGTTCACGTACGTGATCCCGGCCTCCAAGTCCTCGATGGCCCGGAACGCCCGGTTCACGTCGCGGGTGTAGATGGAGGAGGAGAGCCCGTACTCCACGTCGTTCGCGACGCGGACCGCCTCGGCGTAGTCCGCCACCTTGATGACGGAGAGGACCGGACCGAAGATCTCCTCCTTCGAGATTCGGGTGCCGTGGCGGGTCTCGAAGATCGTCGGGGCGAGGAAGAATCCGCGGTCGTAGATCCCGCCCTTCAACTTCTCCCCGCCGCAGACGAGCTTGGCCTCTTTCTTGCCGATGGCGATGTATTCCAAGATCTTCCGCTCCTGGTCGGCGGACGCGACCGGTCCCATTCCCGTCTTCGGGTCGAGCGGGTCCCCGACGGTGAACTTCTTCAATCGGTCCGTGAGCATCTCGAGGAACGGCGCGTAGACCTTCTCGTGGAGGATGAGCCGGCTCGTGGCGGTGCAGCGCTGCCCGCTCGTGCCGAACGCGCCGAACAGTACCCCGTCGAGCGCGAGGGGAAGGTTCGCGTCGTCCATCACGATCACGGGGTTCTTGCCGCCGAGCTCGAGATGGACCATCTTCAGCCCCTTGGCCCCTCGTACGTAGACGTCCCGGCCGGTCTCCACCCCGCCGGTGAAGGAGATCGTTCGGATCCGGGGGTCCTCGATGAGGGCCGTGCCGACCACGCTGCCGGAGCCCGTGACGAAGTTGAGGACGCCGGGAGGGATCCCCGCGGACTCGTAGACCTTGACGACCTGGGCGGCGCAGAGGGCCGTGTTGGAGGCGGGCTTGAAGACGATCGTGTTGCCCGTGATCAGCGCCGCGGCGATCTTCCAGTTCGGGATCGCGGTCGGGAAGTTCCAGGGGGTGATGCAGGCGACCACGCCCTTCGGCTGCCGAACCGTGAGGCAGAACTTCGAGCGGAGCTCCGAGGGAACCGTCTCGCCGACTAACCGGCGTCCCTCCCCCGCCATGTACTCGATGAAGTCGATCGACTCCTGGACATCGCCCAGCCCCTCGCTGATGACCTTCCCCATCTCCTGGGTGACGATGCGTCCGACCGCAGTCTTTCGTTCGGTGAGGATGCGCGCGGCGTCGAGCAGTAAGGCGCCCCGCTTCGGTGCCGGCGTATCGCGCCACGCGGGGAAGGCGGCCTGAGCGGCCGAGATGGCCCGGTCGACATCGGCCGGAGTCCCCGACACGAAGGAAGCGAGCGGTTCCCGCGTCGCCGGATTCACCGTCTCGAAGCGCTTCGCGTTGGCCGGCGAGCTCCACTTTCCGTTGATGAACAAACCGTACTGCTCGACCTTCGAAGGCATGAGTCTCCCCACTCCGGGGAGCGAATCCCCCGCGAGGGTACATAGGAGTTTGCCGGTGGGGTCCGCGGGGGCCGCCGGGGGGTCCCGGGTCCGCGGGGGCAAACTCTTTGGTCGGAGGGCCCTCCGGCCCCCTCGTGATCGACCTCGACCTTCTCCGCAGGGAGCCCGCCCAGGTCGAGGAGAACCTCGCCCGGCGCCGCAACCCCGCCTACATCGCGATCTTCCACGAAGTGCGGAAGGCCGACACGGACTGGCGAGAGTGCCTCCGCACCGCGGACGAGCTCCGTCGTCGTCGGAACGATCTGAGCCGCCGTATCGGCGAAATGCGAGCGAAGGGCGCCGCCTCTCCCGAGCTCGACGCGGAGGCCAAGACGGTCCCGGATAGCCTGAAGCAAACCGAGGCGCGCGAGGGGGAACTCCTCCGCCGCCGCGACGCCCTCCTTCGGCGGCTGCCGAACCTCCTCGACGTCTCGGTCCCGTACGGGAAGGATGATTCCGAGAACGTCGTCCTGACGACATGGGGCCACCCCCAAACGGACGCGGCGGATCGGAAGGGACACGGCCAGGTGCTCGAGGATCTCGGCATGGCCGAGTTCGACCGGGCCCGACGGGTGAGCGGGGCCGGCTTTTACTACCTGCGGGGAGGGATCGTCCTGCTCGACCTCGCTCTGCAGCGGTTCGCCCTCGACCTGCTGGTCGAGCGCGGATTCACCCCCGTCGCTCCGCCCTACATGTTGCGGCGGGAGCCGTACGAGGGCGTGACCGACTTGGCTGATTTCGAGAACGTCATGTACAAGGTTGAGGGCGAGGACCTCTATCTCATCGCGACCAGCGAGCACCCTCTCGCCGCGCTGTACCAGGGCGAGATCCTGGACGAAGACCGACTCCCGGTGCGCCTCGCTGGGATCAGCTCGTGCTTTCGAAAGGAGATCGGCGGGCACGGGGTGGATCAGAAGGGCATCTTCCGGGTCCATCAGTTCCAGAAGGTCGAGCAGTTCGTGTTCTGCCGGCCCGAAGAATCCCCGACGATCCTGGAGGAGCTTCGCGCCAACGCCGAGGAGGTCTTCCGGCGCCTCGAAGTTCCGTACCGAGTGGTGAACGTATGCACCGGTGACGTGGGCACGGTCGCCGCCAAGAAGTACGATGTCGAGGCGTGGTTCCCACGGCAGCAGGCGTACCGGGAAGTGGTGAGCTGTTCGAACTGCTCCGACTACCAGGCCCGGCGGCTCGGCATTCGGCTCGGGAAGGCCGGTCGCCCGGGGAAGCGCGTGCCCCACACCCTCAACTCGACCGCCGTGGCGACGTCGCGCGCCCTGGCGGTGATCCTCGAGCAGTACCAACAGGCGGATGGGTCGGTGACCATACCCGAGGTACTACGTCCGTACCTCGGCGGACGGGCCGCGCTGACCCCCGACCCGACCCGGGTCTGACGGGAGGGACGGCGCGCCCTCGCTCCGGGGGAGCGGGACGAGGGAAGTGCCTAAGCGCCGGGGTCCCCTGCGCATCGTACCCCCGTGAGTCCCCAACGGCGTCTCGACGAATTCGGAGTTCCCGGCGAGGCGCCGGCCCCCGAGCCCCTGCCCCGCGTCCGCGCCCGCCCCGACCCGTATCCGGGGATATGGCGGGTGACGGACGGGATGGTCGACCATCCCATGCTGCGCCCGGGTCTCATCCGTGCGTTGCCGTTTCAGATCGAGCTCGCTCGGATCGGACTCGAAGAGGACCTCTTGGTCGTCCTTCCGACCGGCCTCGGGAAAACGGTCATCGCGGCCCTCATCGCATCCGAGGTGCTCCGACGACAGGAAGGGAAGGTTCTGGTCCTCGCCCCGACCCGTCCCCTCGTCCAGCAGCACGCGGACTCATTTCGACACTGGTTCGTGCCGCTCCGGATCGCTCGGTTCACGGGGACCGTGCACCGACCCGACCGCGAAGGGAGCTGGGCGGACGCGGACCTCGTGTTTGCCACCCCGGAGATCGTGCAGAACGACCTCGCCGCGGGCCGGTACGACTTGACGAGCGTCAGCCTCCTCGTCTTCGATGAGGCGCACCACGCGGTGGGCAAGTACGTGTACGTGCCCGTCGCGGAGCGGTACCGGGCGGAACGCCCGACGGGAGGTCGGGTCCTCGGCCTCACGGCCTCCCCCGGAGGGAAGGACGAGCGGATCGAGGGGGTCGTGGGCGCCCTCGGGGTCCGACGGATCGAGGCTCGGAGTCGGGAAGACCCCGGGGTCGCCGAGTACGTCCACCAGATCGACGTCGATTACGTCTGGGTCGATCTCACTCCCGCGGCGGCGCGGATCCAGACCGCGCTCGAGGAGGCCGCTCACGCGGAAGCCCGCAAGCTCCAAAAGATGGGCTACCTCCGCAAGAAGCCGATCGGTTCGTTGACCGTCAAGGACCTCATCGCGCTCCGGGCCGAGATCTTCGCCCGGCCGGGACCGATGGTCCGGCGGTTCGGCCCCCTCTTCCACCAGTTGGTCCTACTCCACCTGCATCACGCCCAGGAACGGCTCGAGACCCAGGGGTTCACCCCGTTCCTGCAGTACCTCGAGCGGGTCGGTGGTAAGCCGAAGCCATCCCGGGGGGACCTCGCCTTCCTCAAACTGCCCGAGGTGGCCCGCTCCCGAACGGAGGCGGAGGAGTTCCTGCGTACGTCGAAGGAACCCTCCCATCCCAAGCTCGACGCGCTGGTCGGGCTCGTACGAGAAGTGCTGGGCGGAACCCGGGATCGCCCGGCCCGCATCCTGGTCTTTGCCCAGTACCGGGACACGATCCAGTCGATCCAGGAACGACTGGAGCAGGAGGGGTGGGCGGTGGGCCGCTTCGTCGGCCAGGCGACCCGAGACCCCGAGGACAAGGGGATGAACCAGAAGGAACAGGCCCACATCCTGGCGGGGTTCCGCGCCGGTCGGTTCCCGGTGCTGGTCGCCAGCAGCGTGGCCGAGGAGGGGCTGGATGTACCCGACGTCGACCTGGTCGTCTTCTTTGAGTCGGTGCCCAGCGAGATCCGGGCCATCCAGCGACGGGGACGGACGGGCCGCAGCTCGGTCGGACGGGTCGCAGTTCTCCTGACCCGGGAGACCCGGGACGTCCAGTATCAGGCCGCGGAGGTCCGCCGCGAGCGCGCCATGCGCCGCATCGTCCGGCGCCTCTCGGCGGAAGCTCGCCAGCGGGCCCATCCCGCCCCCGAAACACCCCCGCGACGCAGCCGTCCGAAGAAGCCGCCCGCGATAGAGACCCCTTCATAAATCTTCGGAATTCGCGTGGTAGCGTGCAACTCGCCGAACGAGGCTAAATACCGACTCCCGGGTCCAACGCCTCAGGCGTCGAGACTGTGTCGAGCTGGGTCGCGCAGAACCTGGGTCTCACCACCCTGACCATCATCTGCCTCGCCCTGACGTTCTACCTGGTCTACTCCATGGTCCACCCCGAGAAGTTCTGAGGGGCGTGCGGTCGTGATCGACCTTCGCTCCCTCTGGGACATCGTCGTCCTGCTCGCCATCGCCCTCGCCGCCGCCCCCTTCTTCGGAGAGTATCTCGGCAAGGTCTACACGAACCGCCCGATGCTCGGGGACGTAGTCCTCGCGCCGCTCGAGCGGGGGATCTACCGGCTCCTGGGAACCTCGCCCCGCAAGTCGATGCCGGCGCGGGAGTACATGGCCGCGCTCCTGCTCGTCAACGGTGCGGTCCTCGCCTACCTGTTCTGGTACTTCTTCCTGCAGGCGGGCCTCCCATACGATCCGACCGGCGTCCCCAACATGTCCTGGGACCTCGCGCTCCACTCGGCGTCCAGCTTCACCACCAACACCGACTTCACCCACTTCACCAACGAGTCCCAGATCAGCTTCGGTGCGCTCATCCTCGGCTGGCAACTCGCGCTCTTCGTCTCCGCGGCGACCGGTCTCGCCGTCTTTGCGGCGATGGTCCGCGGATTCATCCGGAAGGACGGAACCCTCGGAAACTACTACGTCGACATGGTTCGCACGATGACGCGGGTACTGATCCCCCTCGCCGTGATCGGCGCCCTGGTCATGGTCCTCCTCGGGGTCCCCGAGACCCTCACGGCGACCGTGATCGCACACCCGATCACGGGCGGGACCCAGACGATCTACTTGGGCCCGGTCGCGAGCTACCAGTCGATCTCCCTCATCGGTACGAACGGTGGAGGGTGGTACTCGGCCAACATGGCCTCCCCCTTCGCGAACCCGTCGGCGGTCTCGGACCTGTTCGCGGTGTTCCTGATGCTCCTGATCCCGCTCTCCACCCCGTTCGCGTTCGCGCAGATCATCCGGCGCCGCAACGAGGCGTGGCCCTACCTCGGCACGATCCTGATCGTCCTCATGGTCGCCCTCACGCTGTTCATCGTCTACCAGGCGGCCTCGAACCCGGCCCTTACGAGTGTCGCCGGGCTGGGGACCCAGACCAGCAACGGGTATCCGGTCGGCCAGGAAACGCGGTTCGGCCTCGGCGACGCGCTCGCTCTTTCAGGTGGTGAGCGTCTACAGCAACGTCGGTGCGAACAACATGATGATCGGGGCGCTCAGCCCCGTGAGCCAGATGGTCCTTCTGTTCGGGATGTTCACCCAGAGCACGCCCGGCGGCGAAGGGTCGGGGTTCGGCATGCTTCTCCTGTACGCCGTCCTCGCCATCTTCGTGGGCGGATTGATGGTCGGCCGAACTCCCGAGTATCTCGGGAAGAAGATCGAGACCGCCCACGTCAAGTGGTCGACCCTCGCGCTGTTGATCCACCCGGCCACGATCTTCCTGCCGTTCGTCATTGCGGTCTTGGGCGGGTTCGTCACCCTCGACACTTCCGCCATCGGGGCGACCTCGCACAATTTCACGTCGGTACTCTACGAGTTCACGTCCGAATCGGCGAACAACGGGAGCGCGCTCTCGACCGGAGCGTTCACCGATACCACGCCCTTCTTCAATGTGGCCGGGGCGCTCGTCATGCTCGTGGGCCGGTACGTGCCGTTCTATGCGATGCTGATGGTCGGGGAGCGGTTCGCCCGACAGCCGACCATGCCTCCCACCTCCGGGACCCTTCGGACGGCGAGCGGGACCTTCACCCTCTACCTGGCCCTGTTCCTCATCGTCATCACCGCCCTGATCTTCCTTCCCGTGATCGCTCTCGGCCCGCTCGCCCAGATCCTGTGAGGGAGGTCGCATGGAAGCTACCACCCTGAGCTCGCACGGGGCCCGTGTCTCCGTCCGCCGAACACCGCACACGTCCTGGCGGCGAGTGATCGCGGATTCGTTCCGGATGTTCCACCCCGCCCGGGAGGTGCGCCATCCGGTCATGTTCTGCGTGTACGTCCTGTTCTTCTTCCTGCTGGTCCTCACCCTGGTCCCGGGGGCGTTCCCGGATATCGCCCGCAGCTACAGTGCGGACTACTACCTCGCGGTCAGCGTCATCCTCTTCCTGACCCTCTGGTTCGCGAACTTGGGCCAGGCGATTGCCGAGGCGCGGGGCCGGGCCCAGGCCGACAGCCTCCGGCAGATTCGGAGCGGGGTACGGGCGAACCAGGTCCTGCCCGACGGACACCTCCAGGTGGTCGCCTCGGACATCCTCCGCATCGGGGACACGGTCGAGGTCCGGCCCGGCGAGCCGATCCCGATTGACGGCGACATCATCCGGGGCGCCGCCCTCATCGATGAGTCGATGATGACGGGCGAATCCGAAGCGGTCATCCGGGAAAGCGGCGGAGACAAGACCAGCGTGCTGGGGGGCACCCGGGTCCTCCAAGGCACCATCCGGATCCGGGTCACGGCGGTCCGGGGGGAATCGTTCCTCGACCGACTCATCCATCTCGTCGAAGGTCAGGGGCGGGAGTCGACCCCCAACGAGATCGCGCTCGGGGTCCTGCTGTACGCGTTCACGATCACGCTGTTCACGGTCGTGGTCTCGTTCATCTTCCTCGCCGATTTCACGAACATCGTCTACATCGACGTCGCGACCATCGTCGCCCTCTTCGTCTGTCTCATGCCCACCACGATCGGGGCGCTCCTCCCGGCGATCGGGATCTCGGGGATCAACCGGGTCGCCCGCGCGAACGTCATCGCGAAGTCGGGTAAGGCGGTGGAGGCGGCGGGAGACCTGGACCTCATCATCCTCGACAAGACGGGGACGATTACCATCGGAAACCGGCTCGCGGTCCAGTTCATCGCGGCACCGGGCGTCGAGATGCCCGAGCTCCTCGAAGGGGCGCTCCTGGCCTCCTCGGTCGATGAAACGCCGGAGGGCCGTTCGATCGTTCGGCTGGCCGCCCGTCGCAACGCGCCGACCCGCAAGCTCGAACTCGGTTCGTTCAAGGTGATGCCCTTCACCGCCGAACGTCGAATGAGCGGGATTGCACTCCAGGACGGCACCGAGGCCTACAAGGGAGCGATCTCGGCCATCGAGGCCTCCGGGGCAACGATTCCCCCCGAGGTGCGGAGGGCCGCTGCCGCGGCCTCGAGCCAAGGGATGACTCCGCTCGCGATCGCGGTGAACAAGCGAGTGCTGGGGATCGTTCTCCTCAAGGACGTGGTCAAGCCGGGCATTCGGGATCGGATCCGCGAATTGCGGACGATGGGGATCCGCACGATCATGTGTACCGGGGACAACCGCCTCACTGCGGCGGCCATCGCCAAGGAGGCCGGCGTGGACGATTTCGTGGCCGAAGCGAAGCCGGAGACGAAGTTGCTCCTCATCCAGAAGGAAAAGGCCGAAGGACGCATGGTCGCGATGACGGGCGATGGGACGAACGACGCGCCCGGCACTCGCCCGCGCGGATGTCGGGCTCGCCATGAACAGCGGTACCAGCGCGGCCAAAGAAGCGGGGAACATGGTCGACCTCGACAACGATCCCACGAAGCTGATCGAGGTCGTTTCGATCGGCAAGCAACTTCTCATCACGCGGGGCGGCCTGACCACCTTCTCCATCACCAACGACGTCGCGAAGTACTTCGCCATCATCCCTGCGATCTTCATCGCCGCGGGGCGACGACGTTGCCGGGGATCGCCATTCTGAACATCATGGGCCTCGGCAACCCCCAGCTCGCGGTCCTTTCGGCGCTCCTGTTCAACGCGCTGATCATCCCGATCCTGATCCCGCTCGCCCTGGCGGGGGTGCCGTTCCGGCCGAGCAGCGCGATCGACCTGCTTCGAAAGAACCTCCTCCTCTACGGGGTGGGTGGACTCGTCAGCGCGTTTGCCGGGATCAAGCTGCTGTACCTCTGGCTCGCCTGGGTCGAGACCCTGCCGTTCGTACATGCGCTCGGAACGGTCGTCACCCACTACCTACCGCTCGGAGGCCTGTGAGCGCTTCGAACCGGGTCGCGCCATCTCCCGTCACCCCGTCCCCGGGTCCCTCCCCCGCCCCATCGACCGTCCCGGCGCCGGGGGCGGCGCCGCCTCCCGTCAAGTCGGTCGCGATGTCCGGGGTCGCCCGTCCGGCGCATTCTTGGACGACCCACCTACGCGCCGCGGCGCTCTTCCTCGCCCTCACGCTCCTGATGAGCGGGTTCGCGTACCCCGTGTTCGTCACCGAGGTCGCCCAGGTGTTGAACCCGGCCGCGGCGAACGGCTCCCTGCTCCACTACCCGAACGGCACGGTCGCCGGCTCCGCTATGATCGCCCAGAACACGAGCGCCCCGTACCTGTTCTGGGAGCGCCCGTCCCTCACCGACTACAACATGACCTTGGTAGCGGATACGCCCCCCGGCCCGAGCGACCCGGCGCTCGGCGCCCTCCTCAACGAAACTATAGCGTACATGAAGGAGTATGGAAACTACTCCGTGAACGCATCGCTTCCCGAGTGGTACGTCACCCCGTCGGCCTCGGACGTCGACCCGGACCTCACGCCCGAGGCCGTGCTCGTCCAGGTCCTCCGGGTCGCTGAGAGCACCAACCTTTCGATCGCGGCGGTCACGAACCTCGTCAACCAGCATATCACGAACCCGTACCTGCCCTTCGTAGGGGTGGCCTACGTCAACGTGCTCGAACTCGACCTCGCCCTGCTGCCGCTGATCGGCAAGGGGTGACCCATGTACAAGCGCATCCTCGTGCCGGTCCAGCTCCCCTCGGAGGTCGAGCCGCTGATCCGGTTCGCGGCGAACCTCCTGGACGCCGACGGCGAGATCCGGCTCCTGCACGTGATCCCCACGACCACGCTTCCCCAGGTCGCCCGGGAGTGGCGTTCCTCCGTGAACATCGTGGTGCCCGCGCATGAGGCCGGGGCGTCCCTGGACGTTCGGGTCGAGCCCGAGGTGAAGGCGTCGACCGACGTCCCCGGGGAGATCTTGGAGAGCGCGGAGACCGAGGGGGTCGAGGCGATCCTCATGACCCTGAGGGGTAACCCGAAGAGCCGCAACCCCTTCGTCGGCCACACGACGAGCGCCATCCTCCACCACGCGAGCTGCGACGTGCTGATCCTGAACCGACTCGCGCTCGCGGGCGACCGGGTCCCCCGGATCCTGATCCCGACGTTCCGGCGCACGGCGCCTCCGAAGTCGGTCCGGATCGCGGAGGAGCTCTCTGTGCGCGGCGGCGGCGTGCCCGTCATCACCCTCCAGCTCGGGAGTCGTACCGACTCCGGAAGCGACGACTCACCCCGCGACGAGCCGAGCGCGCGCGGGGTCCCGCGTTTTCACAAGCAGTCGTTCTTCTCCCGGGCCGTGCTCGGTCGGCGGCGGCGGCTCCCCGAGCTCATGCTGCAAGCCGCCCAGCGGGAACGGTTCGGCCTCCTCCTGGTCGGTGGAGAGGAGGAAGGCACCGAGGGACCTCTCCTGACCCGATGGTTCCTGGAGGAGCTCTTCCGCGCCGCTCCCTGTCCCGTCCTCGCCCTACGCGACTGACCGGAGGGCGACCGGATGGGCGAGTTGTGGTTCGTCGGCCTCGGCCTCTCGGACGAACGGGGGCTCTCGGAGAGCGCCTTCGAGGTCCTCCGCGCCGCGGACCGGATCTTCGCGGAGGAGTACACGGCGGTCGCGCCCCTGGGTACGCTCGAGCGTCTTGCCTCCCGTGTCGGGCATCCGATCGAGCTCCTGGACCGGGCCGAGCTCGAATCGGAGCGGCCGGTGTTGGACGCCCTCGCGCGGCACGCGCGCGTAGCCCTGCTCGTCGTGGGCGATCCGTTCGCGGCCACGACACATGTCGCGCTGCGGCTCGCCGCCGAGCGGGCGGGCCACACCTGGCACTACGTACCGAACGCGAGCATCCTCACCGCGGCGGCCGGCTGATCTCGGTCTCATGCACTACCGCTTCGGCCGGACGGTGTCGGTGCCGTTGCCCGAGCCCGGGTTCGCTCCCCGGTCGATGATCGACCAGATCTCCGGTAATCTGGACCGGGGCCTCCACACCCTGGTGCTCCTCGACCTGCGGCCGGGGGAAGGGCGGTATCTGACCGCCCCGGAGGCGCTTCGGACGCTCAGCGAGCGGGATCCGGACCACGTCGTGCTGCGGCCGGAGTCCCCCGTGGCGGTGGCCGCCCGCGTCGGGAGCGATTCGGCCGCCGGCTGGTACGGGCCGCTCGGCCTCTTGGTCGACCAGGAGTTCGGTCCACCGCTCCACGCGATCGTGATCCTCGCCGACCTCCACTTCGAGGAAGCGGCGGCGCTGGAACGCTTCCGGATACGGTAGATCTTCAGTGCGTGCCGTTCGCCGGAGGGTTCAGCGCTTCGGCGAACTGGCGGATCCGGAACGGACGGAGCAGGACCACGTCGACCGACGGGCTCGACCCGGCGGGCGGAGGGCGCGAGGAGGGCGCGACCAGGATGGTGCGGAGGCCCGGCACCGCCGTGCGGGCTTCCCCCAGGAGCGCGTTCGCGCTCCCTTCCGCGAGGTTCACGTCCACGACCAGGAGACGGGGGTGGTGGTGCCGGATGAGCTCGATCGCCTCGGTCGATCCCTCCGCCTCGCCGTCGACCCGGAAGTGGTGGAGTCGGAGCAATCCCCGGAGGAGCACCCGGGTCTCCTCGTCCCCGGCCACGACGATGGCCGTGTTCGGGGACGTCTCTCCTCCGCTCAACCTGCACGCCTCATACTGGGCGCCCCCATTCGGGTGGGGCCGCCTCCGGACCGCACCGTAGTCGAGAATAGATATCTTTTGGCGGCCGGCGGGAAGAGATCTCTCGGTCTCAGGCGGTGGGTTCGCGGACCCCCCAGTCTGCGACGCCGGCATTCCGCAGCAACGCGTCCAGCGCGTCGTGGTACGCGGAGGCCGCCGAGTCGAGCAGGGTTCGGGCGGGTCCGGCGAGCGACGCACCGAACTCCTGCTCCGTCGGAGTGAACTGCCAGGCATGGGAGGACGCCCGCCCGAGCGCGAGGAGGAAGGCGTACGCGAGGCCCCGTTCCTTCCCTTCCCGGGGGAGCGTCTGGAGGAGCGTGCGCTCCGCCCCCGCTTCGCGGTGCGTCCGGTACGCTCGAGCCACCCGGTCGACCCAAGCGGCCTCGTTGGTCAGGCGGCTGTAGTGCGGAAGGGCCTCGAGCAGCTCCCGTTCCTCGCCCCGCCGCTGGGCCCGCTTCAAGATCTCTGCGATCCGGCCGGGTGCGTCGCGCGCCTCCTGGAGGGCGCGACGTGCCTCCGTCTCGTCCTCCGTGATGGCGCCCACGATCTCCTCCGCGTGCTGCGGCCAAAGCCGCTCGAGCGCGCGGCTCGCGGCCGGTTCGTCGACCTCGAAGTAGCCCCGCGAGCCGGCGAGCGCGGCCTCGAGCGCGCGCCGCTCGACCGCCGTGGGATGGAGGGCGTCCAGGAAATCTCCCATCTTCTCCCCGTAGCAGATCCCCCCGGCGACGAGGGTCGTGCGCCGGGTCCCCTCGATGGCGGGCCGCACTTCCGTGCGGTAGGCGTCGAGGAGGGCCGCGTCGGAGAGTCGACCGAACTCGTAGTCGCGCCGCAACTTCTTCGGGAGCGGCGGAAGATCGGCGTGCACGCACTCCGGTCCGCCGCGGCACTCCACGTTCAGTTCCACTTCGACGGGGAACGCCGAGGCGGGGTCGGGTACGGCGGCGTCGTCGGACAGGACGCTCAGGAGGTGGCGGTCGTCCTTCGCACACTTCCGGCAGATGCGGAACGCCCGATCGGCGCCCGGCCAGCCGACCTCCAGGTAGGGGCGCGCCTCGTGGGCGGCGAGATGCGGACACGCGAGCACGTGGCCGCTCGCGTCGGGGAGGGTGCGGTACGGGAGCTCCGCAATCCGCTCGGCCAAGACGTCGCCCGGGGGTCGCGGAGAGCGGCCGGTGCACCAGAGCGCCTTGCGGGAGGCGTAGAAGTGGAGGCCCTTCCGGGCCCACTCCATGTACCCGAGGAGCAGTCGGCTGGGGTCGTCCGACTGCTGGACGGCGACCTCCGCCTCGCGGTCCGCCTTGGAGAGGGCGGCGAACGAGACCTCGCCCCCCGGGAGGGGGAAGGCGACCACCGTGGGGGTCTTCGGGTCGAGGTAGAAGGCAAGGAGGCCGGCGTAGGCGCGCGGAATGGAGTCGCCCCGCCGGGCCATCTTCTCGAGCCGGCGCGCATCGTCCCGAGCCGACCGGATCTCCTCCAAGTCGGCCCGAAGACGGTCGAACCGGTCGTGAGGGGCGTCGCCGGTCAGGCGGGGCAGGAGGGAGTCGACCGACTCCCTAAGGACCTTCGCCCGAGCGACGAGGTCGTGCTCGCGCACCCCGGACGCCCGTCGTACCCGTGCCATGATGACCCGGGGTGGGGAGCGAGGGAGTGTACTTATTCCCGAGGGGGGGCCGTCAGCGTCGGCACGTGGCGATGAAGTGGCGGAAGATCTCCCGCCCCCCGTCCGTGTGCTCGACCTCCGGGTGGAACTGAATGCCCCAGATCGGGCGGGTCGGGTGGGCCATCGCCTGGACCGGGCAGGCCGCCGAGTGGGCGAGGGTGGTCCAGCCCGGGGGCGGGACCGTCACGTGATCGTTGTGGTTCGACCAGACCTTGAGGTGGGGGGCGAGGCCCGCGAACATCGGGTGGTCCGGATGGTCGACCGTGACGTCGGTTGCCCCGAACTCAGGGTCGCCGCGGACCACCCGAGCCCCGAAATGGCGGCCGAGGAACTGGTGCCCGACACAAATGCCGAGCACCGGTACGTCGATGGAGTCGATCCATTCGCCGACCGCGCCCAGCGGGGTCGTGCCGCCCTCCAGGCTGAGCGCCCCCCCGGAGAGGACGAGTCCGTCGGCGGCGAGCTCGGCCCGTGGCGTCGTGTTCGGAACGATCGCGGTCTCCACGTCCAGGTCGCGGAGGACCCGCCACTCACGATGGGTCCACTGGCCTCCGTTGTCGATGACGAGGATCTTCAGGGGTCGTCCTCCTCGTCCCCGGAGCGAGGCGGGGCGGGGGATCCCGGTCCCCTCCGAAGCTCCTCGACCGCGGCCTTCACGTCGGTAAGGTCGGTCCGCATCCGGAGCATCTCTTCTTCGAACGGGGTGAACCCGGACGGAGAGAGGATGCGGGCCGAGATGTAGATCCCGATGAAGATCGCCCCGACGAGCGCGACGATGGTCGTGAACACGAGGGCGAGCACGAAGACGAGCGGGTCGCCGACCGCGGACTCGACGGGGAGGGTGAACAGGTGCGTGATCTCGGCGAGCTCGACGATCAGGAGGAGCCCGATCAGGACGGCCCAGGCGATCATCACCAGGCGGGAGGTCCTCACGAGCCACCCCCCAGGTTCACGAGCGGAAGGATGAGCGGGAGGTTCGAGATGTGGGTCTGCCCAGTCCCGCCGAGGCCCGGGGTCCCGGAGACCGAGTTGAGGGTCCCCCCCGACGAGTCGGTGAGCGACGTGAACTCGAACGCGATCACGCCCACGTAGAGCGCACTCGCGCCGTACGCCTGGTACAGTGCGGAGATGTTGAGGGCGACCACGTTGTCGGTCGTCGCCCATTCGATCGTGAGCACATCGCTTCCGTTCGTCCCGTTGGTCCAAGCGAGCGGACCCGATGGAAACGAACCGGTCCAGTTGAACCCCGTGGCGACCTGAATGGACATCCGGGTGTAGCGCGTAGTGGTCCCGACACCTCGGACATAGAAGTGCGTCGTGGCGGCCCCGGGAACCCGGTCGACGATCAGCTCGGCCTGGGTCTGGAGGGTGCCGGCGACGGGGGGACCGTTCGAGTCCAACACCGGCGTGAGGAGGATCACGACGACCAGGAGGAGAGTGATCGCGGCGAGCGGTGCGGGCACCAGGCGGGAGACCGTTTCGCGCCGCGTCATGGCGAGTCCGCCTTCCAGCCGTGATACAACTGGTGCGGGACGCCGAGGTGGTCCAGCACCTTCCCGGCCAGGTATCCGGTCAGGTCGTCGATCGACCGCGGGTGGAGGTAGTACGGCGGCGCGGCGTCCAGCACGACCACGCCGAGCTCGCTCAGGGTGGTCAGGTGGCGCAGGAGGGTCGTGGGCAGCGGAGTCTCCCTCGGGACAACGATGAGGCGACGCCGCTCCTTCAGATGGACGTGGGCGGCCCGGGTCAGCAGTGTGTCGCAGAGGCCGAGGGCGATCTTGGCCGCGGTGTTCGCGGAACACGGGACAACGACCATCCCGCGAGTCGGCCGGGAGCCGCTCGCGATGGCAGCCCCCAAGTCATGGTCCGAGTAGGTCACCGTGGCGAGCGCCCGAAGATCGTCGGGCGTGCGGTGGCACTCTTCCGCCAGGACCGCGCGGGCTCCGTCGGAGAGGATCAGGGCGACCGGGACGTCCGCCGCGTGCAACGCCTCGAGCACCCGCACGGCGATCGGGGCGCCGCTCGCCCCCGAGACCCCGACGACGATGGGCGGTGTTTCGACCACGAGAGGCCCCAGCGTTATCTGCCTCGAACGACTCGTCCGATAAGACGATTCTCGGGTGGGCACGTTGGGGCACCGGGCAGCGATCGTAGGGGCGGGCCACACCCGGTTCGGGGTCCTCGACGCCGGTCCGCGCGCTCTCTTGCGGAGCGCGGTCGACGGGGCCTTCGCGAGCGTCGACCGGGGAGCGGAGCGGCGTCGGGTCGGCGAAGCGTTCCTCGCCACGCTCGGGTTCGGCGGGTGGCAGATCGGCAACGCCTCCGCGGTCCTCGACGAGGAAGCGGGGCTTGTAGGGGTGCCCACGACGCGGGTCGAGAACGCGTGCGCGTCGGGCGGGTTCGCCCTGCGCGCCGCCGTTCGGGCTCTGGAGGAGGGACGCACCGACCTCGTCCTCGTCGCCGGGGTCGAGAAGATGACGGACCTCCGCGCGCCCCGCCGGCGGTACTGGCTCGGCGTGTCGGGCGACACCGAGTGGGAGCGGCTCGCCGGCCTCACGTTCGCCGGCGTCTACGGGCTCATCGCGGCGGACTACGTGCACCGCTACCCGTCGGCCCGCGACGCCCTCGCCGAAGTGGCGGTCAAGAACCACGAGAACGGGAGTCGCAACCCGAACGCCCACTTCCAGAAGCGGGTGGTGCGGGAGGACGTGCTCCGCGCGAGCCGGGTCGCGGACCCTCTAGGTCTGTACGATTGTTGCCCCGTCAGTGACGGCGCCGCGGCGCTCCTTCTCGCCCGGGCCGACATCGCCCGGGAGTTCACGGACACCCCGGTGTACGTGGACGGTCTGGGAGCGGGCAGCGACCGACTGGCGGTCCAGGAACGACCCGACCTGACCCGGTTCCGGGCGACGAGTCGGGCCGCGGAGGAGGCGTTCCGCGACGCCGGGCTCGGTCGAGACCGGGTCGACCTCTTGGAGGTCCATGATTGCTTCACGATCGCCGAGCTCCTGGCGCTGGAGGACTTGGGCTTCGCCGTGCCCGGAGGGGCCATTGCGCTGACCCTCTCCGGGGCCACACGGGCTGGGGGAGCGTTGCCGGTGAACCCCGACGGTGGGCTGAAGGCCAAGGGACATCCGATCGGAGCGACCGGCGTGAGCCAAGCTTACGAGATATTCCTTCAGCTGCGCGCAAGCGCGGGGGCTCGCCAGGTCCCGGGATCCGAGACCGCCCTCGCCCACAACGTCGGCGGGGCTGGCGCGACCGCGACCGTGACGCTCTTTACGAGGGGGTAGTCAGGTGGCCGGACTCGAGCGCGGCGCGGTCTACGTTCCCGGTTTTCGACGGGGCGATCTCGCCGTCGCCGGTCCCGACGAGGATGCGTTCACGCTGGGTGCGACCGCCCTGGAAGGGCTGGCGAGCGTCTCCGCCGGGCTTCCTCCGCCGACGTCGATCCACCTGGTCGGTACCTTTCCGCCCGTGCTGGACGGGGGCCTCCCCGCCCTCTTGGGCCATCCCATCGCGTTGGTCCGGGACGCCCCCGGTATCGCCGGTTTCCGGGAGGCCCTGGCCGCGGCGTCCGGCCCCAGTTCCCCAGGCCCCACCCTGATCCTGGCCGTAGAGCTCATGGGATCTCCGACGTCGGGTGCGGTGGCCGTCGTCCTCCGGCTCGGGGCGACAGGGTCGTCGAGCGGATCCTCTGCCCCGTCCGCCGAATCGGCTGCCGCCGGGGCGCGTGACCTCCTTGCGACCCTCCCTGCTACGGCCGTTTCCTACCTGGTCTCCCTTCTCGACGGGTCCGCGCCCGACGAGGTCTCGGCTCGGGCCTGGGGCGAGACGGCATTGGGGGCGGTCTCCGAGGGGGCGTACGTCCCCCGCGCCCGCTACCTAGAGAACCTGCCGAGTCGCTGGCGACTCGAAGTCCAGCGCTGCGGACATTGCGGGTCGCTCACGTTCCCCGCACGGAACCGGTGCCGGTCGTGTGGTGCTGAAGAGGGCCTCACCGGCGAGGCTCTCCCCCGGGACGGCGCCCGCGTGGTGGCGGCCACCACGATCGGGAAAGGCGGCCAGCCGACGGAGTTCGACGCCCAGGTCGAGGCCCTCGGCGAGTACTCCGTCGTGCTCGCCGAGTTCGCCCCGGACGTCCGCCTGACGCTCCAGGTTTCGGACGCGCCCCCGGGAACGATCTCGATCGGCGACCGTATCGGCACGCGTCTCCGACGGCTCTACCCGATGGAAGGGGAATGGCGCTACGGGCGCAAGGCGGTCCCCCTGCCCGCGGCGGGCGGTACGACTAAGGCGGAGTGACGGGGGGTTTCGCGGGCTCCCACGGGGCCCCGACCCACGCCTGGTAGACCTTCTTGGCGAGCTCGGTCGGGTTCTCCCGGGGGGCGAATCGGTACTTCTCCGGTGGCGGCGCGCCGGTGGTGAGCGAGATGTGACGCAGGAAGCCGCGTCGGAACACCGCGAGGTCCACTACCGTTCCCGGCGGATAGGCTTCCAGGTCCTTGCCGAAGGTGGACGGAGCGACCTTGTTGCCGTTCACCGCGACGATCTCGTCCCCCGGGCTCAGCCCGGCCCGGTGCCCGGGCGTGTCGAGCAGCACGTGCGTGACCCTTACGAATCCTCCGACCTCTCGGTGGCGGATCCCGAGATACCCGGCCTCGGGGCTCGGGTCGTCAGAGGGCTTTGGCTTGGGCCCGAACGTGAGACCGGCATACCCGGCAAAGAGGTCGAGGTCGAGCTCGGTCGTCCCCCGGACGTACCGGTCGAAGAACTCGCCGAGCTCGAGACCTGTGGCCCGCTCGGCGACGGTCTGGAGCTCCCCCTCCTCGAGCCCCCGCCCGGGCCGACCGTACTCCTTCCACAGCAAGCGGATGACGGTCTCCAGGGACGCGCGGGTCTCCGTGCGGTGCCGGATCTCGAGGTCGAGGCACAGGGAAACCAGGTACCCCTTGGTGTAGTACGAGACGGACTGGTTGGGGGATTCCTCGTACGGCTTGTAGTAATCGACCCAGGTGATCTGGGAGAGGTCCTCGAGGGAGAGGAGGCGGCGGCCCGGCGCGTCGAGGAGAAGTTTCGCGATCTTGGCGGTCTCCTCGAAGAACCGGCTGGGGGAGAGCAGGTCGGCCCTCCGGAGGACGAGGTCCGAGAAGTAGTCGGTCGTCCCCTCCATCCACCAGAGCTGACGAGTGTAGTTCTCCCGCGTGTAATCGAACGGACCCAAGACCTTCGGCCGGATCCGCTTGACGTTGTAGAGGTGGAAGTACTCGTGGCTCTCAAGGCCCAAGAACCGATCATACCGCTCGCGGGGTTCGAAGGTCGTCCGGGTGACGACCGAGGAGTTCGAGGCGGCGTGCTCGAGGCCCCCATCTTGGACGTCGGACAGGTGGACGAAGAAGGTGTAACTCGTGAGGGGGGATTCGCCCATGAGCCGGATCGTGGCATCGACCATCTTCCCCAAGTCCTCCTCGAGCCGGTGCGCCTCGTAGTTGCCTCCCTCTCCGCAGAGGGCGATCCGGTGCGGGATCCCGTGGGGCCGGATGGTCAGCACCACCGGGTGGCCCGCGTCGATCGGGTTGTCGACGAGGTCATCGTAGTTGCGGGCCCGGTAGGTCGGGGGGCGCGATCGCACCTCCTCGAGCTCGGTGACGACCCGCCAGTCCGGTGGGAGATGGAGCTCGACCTCGACCGGGTCTTGGAGGTGCTGGTCCACGTAGGGAAGGGAGAGCGCCGCGTTCAGGAACAGGTGCTCGGAGGTCAGGTCGAACGCCTCGGTGACCATCTCGTGACCGTAGACCGTGTAGTCCACCCGTACGTCCGCGTGGCCCGCGGTCGTGATCCGCCACCGGCTCGCTTCGACGCGCTCAGTGGGGAGGAGGGCCCCTTCGTGCCCGGCGCGGGCGGTGACGTTCCGGAACCCCCGCACGTAGTTCACGAGATGGTAGGATCCCGGGACCCAGGACGGGACCACGAGGTCGACCGTGGCCTCGGTCACGCCCGTCAGCTCGATCGTGAATCGGCCACGGTGCCCGTCGCGGGACACCGCGTCGACCCGGTAGCGGATCTCCACCCGTGCCTCCGGCCTAGCCGAACCCTCGGAGGTCGCGGTCGTCCGCCTTCTTGCCGCCGTACGGCTCGGCTGCGATGCCGAGGTGGGTCGCGAGGCTGCGGAAGGTGGTGACCAGCTGGTTGATCGACTGGGCCATTTGCCGCTGCTCGTTCCGAAGTTCCTCGATCTCCTTCCGGAGCACCCGAACCTCCGCCTCCCAATGACTTTCCTGCGACGGTCCGCTCACGAGTGACCCGCTCCGGGCGACCGAGAGCGGTTCCCTTGATTAGGTGCACGGAGCGGAGATTACGGGTCGGGGGGGGAGGACCCGGATACTCCGGGTACCTAGGTGCGGGTCCCCGAGGGGCCGAACGGCGAATCCGAGGCCCCCTTCTCTACGAACGGGACCCAGTCCCCCTGCTTGGAGGAGAAGTCGACGCGGCGGAGCTCGACGACGAACGATTTCAAGAGGTCCGAGGCGGCCGGCCGGATCGAGACGGAGTACACGTAGATCCCGAATCCCATGAACTCCACCACCCGTCGCAGCACCTCGGGGAGGTCCTCCCGCGGCACCGTCACGCGGAGGGAGGTCTCCCCCAGCATGCCGGAGAACTCGTCCACGTCGAAGGGTCGTTCGAGGGTGATGAGGGGGATGGGCGCGGCCGGCGTCGCGGGGGAAGCCGCCAGAGGGGAACCGACCGGGACCGCGGGCGCCGCCGGTGCGGGGGATTCGATGACCCGGGGGGGTCCCCGCGGGCTGAGGGAGGGGTCTTTGGCCGGGTACTTGTCTAGTACAGGGGAGGCGTCCCGCCCCACGAAGCCCCCCTTGCGGGACGGTCCACGAACCGACCCGGGGGCGGCTTTCTTCTTCTTCGTGGGCATGGTGAGCGTCCGCAAGCGCCGCGAACGATAAGGTGTGGGAGGGCGATCCGTGGGCCACGGGTCCGGGCCATGCATACTCCCCCAACGGCGGCCCCACCGAGTCAGTTTCGATGGATTTGTAGCGACATAGACCGTGTGACTCCCCGTCATGGGCTAGGGGATTTGTAGCCACTTGCACGACAATCTGATTAAGTAAGCCCAAGTGGCTGGCCCGTGTAAGCCCAGACCGATCGGTTCGGGCCCAAACTGAGGGAAACGAGTATGCCGGCGCGCGTGATGAAAGAGTTCCAGGCACCCCGTGGACTGCCCCGTAAGACGGCGTCAGTCTGCCCCGAATGCATCAAGGTCATCCCCGCGGTCGTCCGGGAAAAGGACCACCGTGTGATCATGGAGAAGACGTGCCGAACGCACGGCTACTTCTGGGATATCATCTCGAACGATGTCGACTTCTACCTCCGCATGGAGGTCTACGCCCACGACGGGGTCGGCTACGAGAACCCCTACTACGACAAGTTCCGCGGCTGCCCGACCACCTGCGGGATGTGCAGCCACCACAAGTCCCACACGGGACTCGCCCTGATCGACCTCACGAACCGGTGCAACCTGAAGTGCCCGGTCTGCTTCGCGAACGCCAACGCCGCGGGCTACGTCTTCGAGCCGACCCGCGAGCAGATCCACTTCATGCTGAAGACGCTCCGGGAGCAGAAGCCGGTGGGCACGGTCGCCGTCCAGTTCTCGGGCGGGGAACCGACGCTCTCGCCGCTCTTCCTGGATGCGGTCGGGATGGCCCGTGACCTCGGTTTCAAGCAGGTCCAGGTCGCCACGAACGGCATCCGGGTCGCCAACGAGCCCGGCTTCGCCCAGGCGTGCCGGGACAACGGGCTCCACACCCTCTACCTCCAGTTCGACGGGCTGGACGACGAGATCTACCGAAAGGTCCGTGGCGTGCCCCTGCTCAAGGTGAAGCAGAAGGCGATCCAGGCGGCCCGGGAGACCCACTCGCCGGCCTCCGACCTCGCGGCCGGTAAGCCCGACAAGCCCCTCTCCATCGTGCTCGTCCCGACCCTGGTCGGCGGGTTCAACGAGAAGGAGATCTGGCCGACGGTCAAGTTCGCGATCGACAACATTGACGTCGTCCGCGGCGTCAACTTCCAGCCGGTCGCGCTGACGGCCCGGATTCCCGACAAGGACCGCTTCCAGATGCGGTTCACCCAGTCGGACCTGGTCCGGATCCTCTGCACGGAGGGACCGTTCGAAAAGTCGGACTTCTTCCCCGTGCCGTCGGTCGCTCCGATCTCGGAGCTCGCCTCGATCATCCACGGCGAGGAGAAGATGACCCTCACGACCCACCCCGGATGCGGGTGCGCGACCTTCGCCTTCGTCTCGAAGGACGGGCAGAAGATCACGCCGCTCCCCCGGTTCATGGACGTCGACGGGTTCTTCGAGAACGTCGAGACGATGATCGAGAAGTACCGGGACGCCCGCTTCTCGCGGGTCCGGACGGCCGTGGCCGGCGCGAAGCTGCTCCACGACGTGTCGAAGTACTTCGACTTCTCGAAGGCGCCCGACGGGGTCACGGAGAAGAACTGCGTCCGCATGATCGCCTCGATCTTTACCGAGGGGAACAAGGAAGCGGTCGCGAAGTTCACCTGGCGCACGCTGTACATCGGGAACATGCACTTCCAGGACGCCTACGACTACGACATCCAGCGCCTGATGCGGTGCGACATCCACTACGCCGTTCCCGACGGGCGGATCATCCCGTTCTGCTCGTACAACTCGGGCCCGATCTACCGGACGGAGGTCGAGAAGAAGTTCTCGATCCCGATCCCCGACTGGCAGGCGGCCAAGAAGCAGGGCGGCGCCTCGTTGAAGACCATCGAGACGATGGGCATCAACGGCGAGGTCATCGTCGACCCCGAGTACTACAAGGTGCGGGCGCTCAAGGGCGCCCCCGGGATGTCCTCGGCGTAGACCGTCGGGGCCCCCCGCGTCGAACCTCTTCCTTTCCTTCTTCTCGTTCCACCCATGGGGCGGGCGCGCGCTCGAACAATACGGCGCCCGGCGCCCGCCAGGTCCGACTAGGGGACGGGATTCAGTCTCCAGGGCATCGAGCCGCCGGTCGACCTCGGCCCAGACGGTGGCCGACTCGAACGGGCGGATCGGGAACCGTGGCGGTACGTCCGGATGACGTTCCCGCCAGCGTCCCGCGGCCTCGATGTGCTTGCACGTTCCGAGGCCCCGTCGCGCGAAGTCGGTGCACGTGCAGAGCGCCACCGAACGGTCCGGGAAGAGCGGCAGCATCACGCGGTAGGCGGTGCGGTGGAGAGGGTTGCGGACCTCCAGGAGCGGGAACGGGTCGAGGCGCTCGAGGCGCACGTCGAGCGGCTCCTCTACTGCCCGGCTCCGCCGCTCGGCCACGGCCCACGGATCGTCCTCGGGGCGGGGATGGGCGGGGCGGGGACCGTTATCGGGGTGCACGTCGTCTCGAATGTGGGTCTGTATATACGCAGGTTCTGCTAGCATTACGAACCGCCCCTCGGGCGGAACGAGAACACGATGGGTTTCCGTCTCGAACCGCGCTCTTGCCCGGGGAATTCCCCCGCGCGACCGGCCGAGGTGCGGTAGGTCATGGTTGACGCGACCACGGAGTTCCTCATCGGCCTCTTCCTTCTCGTCACCTGCTCGGTCATCGTCGGGGAAGTGTTCACGCGGTTGGGGAGCGTGGCCCTGGTCGGGCAGCTCATCGTCGGGGTGGTCCTCGGCCCGAGCCTGCTCGCCCCCTACTTGGGGTTGAACAGCGTCGCGAGCTCGTTCTCGCCGCTCCTGACCCTCGCGACGTTCTTCATCCTCCTGATGGCCGGCCTGTCCGTGAGCCCCGAGTCGGTCTGGGCCACGGGCCCGTCGTCCGCCCTGTTGGGGGTCTCCATCTTCCTCGTTCCGTTCATCGCGGGGGCGGGGGTCGTCAAGCTGCTCTTGCCGTTCGAGCCGGCGACCACCTCGTTGTTCATCGCCCTCACGATCTCGCTCACCGCGCTCCCGGTGTTGGCCATCATGCTGCGGGAGTTCGGCCTCATGCACACCAAGTTCGGCACCTTCCTCCTGAACGCTTCCGTCATCAACGAGCTGACGGCGGTGACGGCCTTCGCCATCCTGCTCGCCGTCACCTCGAGCGGGGAGGCGCCGGTGCTGGCCATTGCCACCGCATCGGTCACGGTCGGGCTGTTCCTCACCACGATCCTCGCCATTCACATGGGCTTGCGCGCCCTGCGGCAGCTTCGGATCTGGGATCGGATCGTCCAGCGCTTCCGGGCGACCTGGCGCTCCCGGGAGGCGGGGTTCGCCCTCTTGATGGTGATCGGCTTGGGCGCGGCCCTGTACTCCCAGTTCCTCGGGCTCACGTTCCTGGTCGGGGCCTTCTATGCTGGGATGCTGATCACGCCGGAGAGCGCCGGCACCCGGGAGCATCGGACGATCAGCGCGGTCTTCGAGGCCGTGACCTGGGGGTTCTTCATCCCGCTGTTCTTCGCGCTGGTCGGTTTCGGGATGAACTTCCCGGAGATCCTCACCGACCCCACCAACGTCGTGGTCTTCCTCCTCCTCGTGTGCTTCGCCTTGATCGCGAAGATCCTCATCGGCTCGGCGGTCACCCGGACCCTGGGGTGGTCTCCGCAGGAGTCGCTGGCCGCAGGCTGGCTATTGACGAGCCGGGGCGCGGTCGAGCTCGCGATGGCCGTGATCCTCCTCGACATTCACATCTTCAGCATCCAGATCTACACGATCGTCGCGGGGGTCGGGCTCGTGACGACCTTGGTCTCCCCGATCGGGGCCCGGGGGTTCATCCGGGCGATCACGCCCTCCCGACGGCAGCCCGAGGAGCCGGGCCGGCAGCCCCCGGTCGGGAGCTCGATCCCGCTCCCCGCGAACGCGCCCCGGGACGAGCGCCCCATCGTGTAGGTCGACCGCCAGTACGGTTATCTGCCGCACCCGGTCGTCGGCCCCGATGAGCGCGGACCCCGGTCCTCCGCCGACCCCCCCTCCCCGACGTCGCCTGTCCCGGTCGGCCCGGATCGGACTCGGCCTCCTCTTCACGTTCCTGGGCCTCTTCCTGCTCTCCATCCTGCTCCCGACCGACCCCGGTCAGTTCTCCCGGCTCCTGCCGGTCGCGGCCGTAGGGATGACCGTCCTCTGGCTCGGGGGGATCCTGATGGGCATCGGGAGCCGTTCTTAGGACTCCCATGGGGACCTCGCCCTGGCGCCTCGTCACGGTCGACATCGACGGGACCCTGACCACGACCCACGGCTGGCTGGAGATCGCCCGCGAGTTCGGTCGGGAGGCCGACTATCGGGCTCTCTTGAGGCGGTTCCGGGCCGGGGAGATCAACGAAGACCAGAACATCGCGGGGCTGCTCGAGTTCGTCGAGGGTCGCTCCCTGGCCGAGGTGGAGAAGGTCCTCGAGGCGACCCCCAAACTCGCGCATATCCCGGAAGGGGTCGCTCGCTTCCAGGAGGAGGGGATCCACGTCGCGCTGCTCACCCACAACCCCGCCTACGTCACCGACTGGTACCGCCGGTACGGGGGGTTCGAGGACGCGGCGGGATTGTTCGGTCGTCAGCCGGTCGGAGAGGTGATCGGCCGGGCCGAGGCGATACGGACCGACAAAGCCGGCGGCCTCCGGGAGCTCACCCACAGGTTCGAGGTCGTACCTTCCTCGGTCGTCCACGTAGGTGACGGCGGCGCCGACGCGGCCGTGTTCTCCATGGTCGGGCGCGGGGTCGCCCTCAACTCCCGACTTCCGGCGGTCGACCGGGCGGCGGACCTCGTGCTCCGGTCGACCGATTTCCAAGCGGTGGTCGAGGGCGTGCTCGCCCTCAACCCCCGAGCGTGAACGGTGCGCCCGGTCGTACCAGATTTCTTATAGCGTGGCTCCCGTTCAACGTCCGAGCGATGGAGTACGTCGTCGTCTGGGCGTCGCACCCCTCCTGGTTGAGCCTCCAGCTCCCCCGGGAGGTGGCCCACCTGATCGGGTACCAGCCCGAGGAGGGGACCCATCGCGACACGTCCCGAAGCATCTCCTTTCTGGCCCGCGGTCCCCGGATCACCCGCGTAGTCGCAACCCACCCGGCCCGCGAGGTCCTCGCGGTCGAGACCGTCCGAAGCCGCTTCGTGGCTACCGCTCGACCCGGGGATCGGCACGTTTTCGCTCTCCCGACCGCCCTCATCGACTACCTCGGGCTCCGCGTGATGGTGCGGGGTCCCCGGTCGGGCCGGGGAACGGACGACGGGCTGGTCTGGTTCGTC
The DNA here is from genome assembly GCA_963749235.1 of uncultured Thermoplasmata archaeon. GTDB lineage: Archaea > Thermoplasmatota > Thermoplasmata > Lutacidiplasmatales > UBA184 > Lutacidiplasma. Next base: position 224,056 of record CAVVLV010000001.1, read on the forward strand.
CCGGCCCCCGAGTCCTACGAGTACCACTCCACCGCCGACGCCGAGCGGGGATGGACCCAGCCGTCCAACGCCCCGTTCGCCCACGTCTACCTGACCCGATCGCTCTACCCGTTCCCCGAGGGGATGGCCGGGCTCTCCGACTTGGAGGACGAGATCGAAACCGAGTGGCGGCCCGCCGTCCGGGCCCTCCAACGGGTCGGCCGACCCCGCCGGAGCGGCCCGTAAAGGGTCCCTTTGCCATGCAGGATAACTACGGAAAGTTCGGCGGATTTCCGAAGTTATTTATAGAATAGGTCCGCAATTGAATCCTGTATGCGCGCAGCTGGGACTCCGAACCCCAAGAGCGTCGGGAAGCCCTACGTGCTACGCAACCCCTTGCCCCTGCGGACAGCGGCCGACGTCACGACCACCCGCTCGGGGATTCCTACCGATGCGGTGCTGCAGGACGTCAACGGCCCGGTGGATTTCGATTCCCTGGCGAAGGCGATCCGCCGCTCGGTCGGCCACGAGGGGATGCGTCCCGAGGACGCCCGCTCGATCGCGGCCCACGTGCTGAATTTCTTCGGGTTCAACCAGCGGATCATCGACAACGTCCTGGAGCCGGACGACCGCGACACCTTCTACATGCTCGAGGACACGGGGATCCTCGAGACCGAGCGGGACGAGACGACCCTCTACGACGGCCGCGAGTGGCGCATCCACTACTGGATGTTCCGCAAGGACCGCATCTTCGACCTCGCCCGCGAGGAGTCCGAGGCGATGGCCGCGGCCGGTGAGGCGGAGGTCATCTACTCCTCGAACGCCAACCGCTCGGGAGCCTTCCTGCTCCCCCACGGGGAGCGCGGGACCGGCCTCGCCGCCCACGCGGTCTACCACGAGCTGGGGGACGAGATCTGGCTCGAGCGGAAGCAGAACCCGATGCCCGCCCCCGAGACGACCGTCGTCCCGAAGGGCCGCCGGCACCCCTCGCGCACCCCGTAGGACTCGGCTCCGAGAGCTTTAGGGGTCGTCCGCCTCGGACCTCCTCGTGCGTCGTTTCCTGATCTTGGCCCACAAGGTCCCGCCGAGCGGGGCGTTCACGCTGAACGACCTCGCCGGGGCGCCGGCCGGATGGACGAGATCGCCCGAGCGGTCTCGACCGCCTTCACTCTCTCGAACGACCTACGCCGAGACACGGAGGTGACCCTCCTGTTCGTCGCCGAGCCCATGCCCGCGGCCCGCCGCATCGACATCGTGGGCGCGCGGGTCCGCTATCTCAATCCGGACGAGCGCTCGACTGCGGCGCTGCTCAAGAACGCCCTCGTTCGCTCGGTGGCATTCCCGAGAGAGTTCGAATCGTCGCCCGGCCTTCGGGTTGGCGCGGTCGACCCGGTCGCGGCCCTCACGGAGTTCCTCGCCCGCCCGGGGGCGGTCTGGCTCACCGAGAGCGGCGCCCCGATCGACTCCTGGTCGCCCTCGGCGGGCGAGGTCGCCGCCGTGATCTCCGACCCGTTCGACCCGACGGAAGAGGAAGCGGCCCGCCTGACGGCGTCGGGGGTCCCTCGGCTGTCGGTGGGCCCCCGGAGCCTTCGGACCTCTCAGGTCATCGACCTGGTCCACTCCGAACTCGACCGTCGGGCGGCGCGCGCCGGAGCCGGGGCTTAGGCTAGCGGGCGACCAGGACGTCCGGACCCTTCGGGCGGGCCGTCAGAGCATCGCGCACCGTCCGGGACTTGAGCCCTCCCAGGACGGCGGTGAGGCGAACGACCTCGCGAGGTTCCGGGTGGACCCGCGTGCCGAACACGAGCTGGTCGGGCTCGCCGAGGCGCTGCCGCACGGCGTAGAGGACCCGGTCGAGAGTGCCCAGCGTCATGTTCGAGCCTCCGTCCAGGTGGATCAGGGCGGACGCGCGGGGCGAGAGATGGAAGTCGAGCAGGCTCTCGCTCAGCGCCGCATGGACCACCCGTTCGGGTTCGGAGACGTGGTACTCCCCTACGATGAGGGTGGAGAGGCCCGAGGAGCGGAGGTGGTTCTTGAGGCTCGACAGGTCGACCGAGATCTGGGACGGGTTCTCGACCATGTCGACGAGGCTCGACACGAGGGAGTGCAGGTAGGCGTTCCGGACCTGGAAGACGCGGTGGATCGGCAACGACTCGAACCGACGGAGCTTCTCGTTGGCCAGCGCGACCAGGAGGCCGCCCATCGCTTCGAGCTCGTCCACGGTCGCCTCGACGTTCTCGCGACGACCCGAATTCGAGTCGAGCTCCACGTGGAACGGGAGGAACACGACCGGAATGGCGAGCGTCTCGGTCTCCCTAAGCTCGCGGGAGAGGAAGGGCAAGAGCGCGCTCCCCGTGCCTCCGCCCAAGCCGGCGAGCAGGAAGACGATCTCGAACGGGCGCAACCGGCGAAGGAGCTCCTCCTTGCCGTCCTCGGCGGCGCGGAGCACGACGGCCCGATCGCCGCCGCTCCCGCGACCGCGCAGTTCCCGCTGGCCCAAGAGGATCTTCTCCTCGACCCCGGTGCCGAGCAGATGCTTCGCGTCGGTGTTGACGGCGAGGGCGTGGACGCCCGGGATCCCGAGACTGAGAAGGTCCTGGACCGCTTCGCCGCCGGCCCCGCCCAAGCCGACCACGGCGACTGACGGGGTCGCGGCAAGGGCCGCCCAGTCGGCGACCGAGGATGCGTCCTTCATCGGCTCCCGATGCCCGTTAGGGCGGGGGGGAGCCCTCCGCGGCGAGCGCCTCTCCGTCGCGACGGTGCGGACGCGTCGCGCCGAACTGCTCCAAGCGGCCGCGGATGTACTCCCGCACCGCCGAGCGGACGGCGTCGTCGACACTCACGGAGTTGCCCTCGCGCACGAACGCTTCGAGACGGCTGTTGTCCTGGCGGGAGAGTTCCACCACCACCTTGCGGACGTTCTGCGGTGGGAGATGGAACTCGATGTACTGCTCGAGTCCCTCGCGGATCGTGTCGGAGATCGTGGGCGAGCCCTTGACCTCCTGGATCTGCTTGAGCTTCTCGATAAGCTCCTGCGGGATTCTCACGGTCACTCGTTCGGACGTGTCGACCATGCTCGTCAGACAAGACCCCCATCTTTGTCTGACGATTGACATATCCCACAGGTGGTATTTGAACACCGGGGGTCGTGTGTGCGTGGGATAGTATTCTGAAGTTCGGGCATCCTGAACGCAGGTTCATCGTTCACCGTTCACCGGGAGCGAAAAGTGCTACCTCTTGGTCTCGACTTCCGTGCCGTGGACCCCCGTCGTTCCCTAGTTCTTTGTCTCCCGCCGAAAGGGGAGGGGATTCCCCCCTCCATCCGTCACCTCATGGACGACTTCCGCCTCCTCGTCAACCAGTGCCTACGTCACGCATTGTCCGCTCGGGTCACCTCTAAGGGAGCCCTTTCCCGCTTCGCTCGGACCCACGCCTTGGAAGCTCGGATCACGGGGACGATGGGTATCGCCGCGGCCGAGATCGCGGGTTCGCTCGCGAGTGGCCACCGGACTCGACTGCGGAATGGAATCACTTCCCGTATCCCGTATGTTCGAACCCCCTTCGTCCGCATTCCCGCGGGGTCCTTTCACTTCGACACAGAAACCGGCAAGCTCCGACTCTCCCTCCGTCGCGGCGAATGGGCCTCTCTTGTCGTGCCAGTTTCGGAGTATCACCGAAAGGTCCTCACTCACCCCGGGCGTCGGGCGACCCAAGTTCACATCGGCCTACACCGAATCGTTCTGATCTATGCCCAAGTGCCCCCTGAGCAATACGTTGCCAAGTCCATCGTGGCGCTCGACACCAACGAAGCCTCCATGGATGGAGTCGAGGTCCATCCCGAGGGGGCCTCCTACGTCCGAGTCCACTTCCCGGAGATTCCACGAATCCAGTGGCGCCACATGGGGCGAAGGCAGTACCTCGGTCGGAAGAAAGCCCACGACCGACGGCTGTCGCGCCGGCTGTTGAATCGGGAGGGGAGGCGGGAACGGAATCGGGTCCGATCACGCCTCCATGAGATCACTCGCACCCTCATCAATCAACTGGCCGCCTCCGAGTCGGCCCGTGTTCTCGAGGACCTTTCGTCTCTGAGAACACCACGGCGACGTGGGTCTACTTCGGGGCACCGCCCTCCCTTCCGCTCGCGAAAACTCCGACGTCGTCTCTCCTCCTGGCCCCGAGGAGAGCTCCATCGGCAACTGACCTACAAGGCCCAGGATCGCGGAGTTCCCATCATCTGGGTCGATCCCTATCTCACGTCACGAACCTGCCCAAAATGTGGTGAAGTATCGAAACACCGAAGAAGGGTGGGGACCAGGTTCGACTGCGTCCGGTGTGGGTGGTCGTGCGACCGCCAGCTGAACGCGGGGCTCAACCTAGGAGTAACCGTCCTGCGGCGCGACGTGGGACTCGGGGGTCTTCGACTTGACCCCGACGCCCTTCCCAAGGATGTGGTGGTACCCCTCTACGAGTCGGCCAACGACCGACTCGCAAGGGTGGAGCGGAGGGGAAGGGAGGGACCGAGATCGAACGCGCCTCCTCAGGGGGGAGCGTACGAATGAGATCCCAAAGCCGGGTCGTGTGCCGAATCACTGCGCCCCCGCTCCGGGTTCGGGACGCCGCCGCACGCACCCTCCCTCCGCGGGACATCTCGGCCGACGAGGCCAAGTGGGGCGCCTCTCTCTCCTCCTCGTGAATCCGTCGTCCATCCCCGACGCCCTACTGCCGCTCGCCGACGACCTCGAGAGCGCGGATGCGCTCATCGGCGCCGCCGTCACCGAGGCGTGCCGTCACACGATTCCGGTGCAGGACCCCGCCCCCCGTATCGAGAGGGCCGTGAAGTGGCTCCGGTCCGGGAGCGTCGAGGGACGACTCTATCGGGTCAACGGACGGGTCGAGGGTATCGTGGTGTGGGAATCCGGCCACCCCGCTGGGTTCTACGTCGAAGCGCTGTATCTTCGACCCTCCCCGAGGGCCGTCCAGGTGTACCATGCGTTGCTGGAGCGGATCGAGGCCGAGTGCGGTCCCGTGGCGTTGCTCCCGGGCCATCTCGCGGGTCTTTCCTCGGAGTCGGAGGAGTCCCTGATGCGGGAGCGGGGCTTCGCCCCGTTCGGCCGGTCGGAGATGCGCTTTCCATCGGCGGCGCCCGTGCCTCCCGCCCGACCGCTGGCCGGGCTCCGCGTCCGGCCGTTGCGACCCGAGGACGAAGCGGAGCTGGCCCGTCTCCACGCGGCCGCCTTCGGTCCGACCTTCGACTTCTACCTCTTCCAGATCGATACGGACCCAGCGCGGGACAGCGCTCTCGCCGTCCGCGACATGCTGGGAGGGAGGTACGGGGAATGCCTCTGGTGGGCGTCACATGTGGCCGAGCATCCCGACGGAACGCTCCGAGGAGGGTGCGTCTTCGTGCGCGCTCCCTACGGGCCGCTCCTTGTCAGTGTCCATGTCGATCCGGCCGCGCAGGGACGAGGCATCGGTCGGGCCCTGGTGGTGGCGTCCGTCCGCGTCCTTCGAGAGCGCGACGAGTCGGTCATCGCCCTCAACGTGACGGAGGGAAATCGACGGGCCATCGCCCTGTACGAGCGGCTCGGGTTCGTCCGCACCCTCGGCCCCGACTACGGTTGGTACTCGCGCGCGCGGGTACCCGTCGCTCCGGACGCCGAGGCTAGCCGTCCGGGTTCGACGCGCCCGACCGCGTCAGCGAGAGGTGACGGAGCGCCGTGAACCCCAGGAGCATGACGATCCCGAAGAGGGCCAGTGTTCCGCCGGCGGTCAAGTACGTCCCCTGGACCCCGACGTCGTACGTCAGCGCGCCGCCCGCGTACTGCCCGACGGGCACGAGAGCGTAGCTCCCGACCTCGTCCGCCGAGAAGACGCGGCCCATCATATGGTCCGGCACGGTCGACTGGATGGTCGAGAGGAAGATCGTCGAGAACATCCCAGGGATGACCCCGAACAGGAAGATGATCGGGAGCGCCAGCCAAATGGAACGGACCAGGGCCAGCGACAGCAGGGTGAGGCCCAGGGCGCACGTGAGCAGGATCATCGCCTGACCGGCGCGGTGCTCGAACCGGACCCGGGCGATCAGCACGAAGCCGACGGACGCCCCGACCGTGGCGGCCGCGACCATCGCCCCGTACCAGAATCCCTGGCTCGCGCCGAGCCACGTCGTCACGTACAGCGCGAGTTCGACCGTCGCGAGCGCCACGAGGAAGTTGATCACGAGGCCCGCGATCGTGAGCTGAAGGATCGCGGTCCGATGGCCGATGTAGGAGAACCCTTCTCGCGCCTCGTGGAGGATCGAGCGCGGAGCGGACGTGCGCACGGGGCTTAAGTCGACGTCGATCGTCGCGAGGGCGACCTGCGTCACGAAGAACAGGAAGAACGGGATGGCCAGCGCGTACGGCGCCGGCGCCACCGTGAGCACAACGCCAGCGCTCAGGGTCCCGATCGCCGTCACGCCGCCGGCGATCGCGTAGATGAGGCCGTTCGCGCGGCTAAGCAGCTCCCGCGGGACGACCCGGGGCACGCTCGTGTTGAAGGCGGGGCGGAACAGGGTCGAGGAAACGATCACGAGCGCCCAAACGGGGTACACCAGGAGGACCCACTCCGGGATGTAGAATCCGTGGGGTCCGGGGAGGCCGGTGTGCGTGGAGGGTCCGAGGATCAGGATCCCGACAAGCAGCGCCGTCGCGAGAAGTCCGAGGAGGTTCACGACCCGCATGAGCGCGCCGCGATCGGTGCGGTCAGCGAGGGCACCCGAGAAGAACGCCGTGATCAGGGTCGGGATCGTCGACCCGAGGCCCAGGTAGGCGAGGGCGAGCGCCCCGTACGTCTCCCGAAGGCCGTTGGTCGGGTACGCGACGGTGACGGAATAGAACAGAACGACGGAGGCGGTGGCGGGCGCCGCGAACTGGAGCGCACCGGCCGTGAGGAAGGCGGCAAAGGACCGTTGCCGAAACAGTTCGGAGTACCGGCTGACCAGGGGTGCCCCTCCTCCCGGCGAGCAGCGACCGTCCCCCGCGCGATAAGGCTATCGCGGCGGCCGCTCCCTCAGCGAAACTCGCTTAACCGTCGGCCTCGTCGGGACCCTGCCGGGGTTCTCTGTGCGCCTACTCCACCGCGACGCCGCAACCGGGCTCCTCCGTCTTCGCCTGGAGAGTCCGAGCGACCTCTGGCGGATCGCCCGGCTGGTCCGACCGGGTGATCTCGTCGGCGGCTCGACGACCCGACGCGACCCCGAAGTCCCGGCCGACGTCCCCGGGGCCGAGCGGACCCGTCGGCGGGTCTGGATCGTCGTGGCGGCCGAGCAGGTGGAGTTCCACGGCTTTTCGAAGCACGTGCGGATCACCGGTCCGATCCGGGAAGGGCCGTTCGACATCGGACGTCATCACACGCTCGACCTGGCCGAGGGGGACGAGGTCACCGTCCTGAAGCCGACGATGTCGTCGGGGGACCGTGTCCTCTTGGACGAGGGGCTCGCCGGCACCGGCGAGCCGACGATCCTGCTCGCGGCGGTCGACTGGGGCGACTCCGCGCTCGTGCGATTGCGCGGCCGCGCGATCGAACCGGTCGCGGACTTGAAACGGACCATCGCGGGCAAGCAGTACGGCGGTGGCCAGGGCGAGAAGGACCGGAAGACCTACGCGGACGAGCTCGTCGGCCTCCTGCGCCGGGAGGGACCCGGCGCGCATGCGGTGATCGTGGCCGGGCCCGGCTTCCTGAAGGAGGAGATCGCACGCCGACTCCACGAGGAGGACCCGGCGGTCGCGGCGAAAGTGAAGGTCTATGCAACGGCCGAATCCGGCCGGGTCGGGGTGGACGAGCTGCTCAAGTCCGGGCGCGCGACCGAGGTCCTTCGGGGCAGCGTCGCAGCCGAGGAAGCGGAGTTCGTGGAGCGCCTCGTGCGCTCCCTCGCCTCCGGCACCCGGGCGGCCGTCGGTCGCACCGAGGTCGGCGAAGCGGTCGACGCGGGCGCGGTCGAGACGGTCCTCGTCTCCGAGTCGCTCCTCCCCGACCCCGACGTGATCCTCGTCCTGGACCGGGCCCGGACGGCCCGGGCCCGTCTCTTCATCGTGCGGGACGGAGGCGAGAGCGGGACCAAGCTCGCCGGTCTCGGAGGGATTGCTGCGATCCTGCGGTACGACTGGTCGAGCCCGAGCCGCGCCGCTAGGGGATCGCCTGGATCGCCTCGCGCAGCTCCTCGAAGCGGCGTTTGAGGTCCTTCAGCGAGTAGCGGAGCGCCTCCCGGGCGGTGAGCGATCCGTCGGTCTCGAACCGGAGGAAGAAGTCCTCCGTGTCGGGGGTGATCTTGATGGAGCCGTGCTCGCACGTCTTCTCGCACGCGCCGCAGTCGATGCACTTCAGCTCGTCCGTGACCGAGAGCTTGCCGCCCGCGAACTCCAGAATATTGACGGGACACGAGCCGGCGGTCCGCTTCAGGCACGCGTCGGTGCAATCGGACTTCTTCGCGATCTTGACGTGGGGGCGGGGGAACATACCGACGCCCTGGGCGACCTGCCACTTGGCGTGCTCCCGGGCCGCACCGACGACGGCGGTCGCGTACGCGAGGAGCGCCTGGCGTGCGCCCAGTCGAACGACGGGGATGTCGGGTTCAAGGATCGCGAGCGAGGCATCGCCGAGGGGCACGAGGTCCTTCGCGTAGACGGTGCAGGGACCCTTCCGGTCGATCGAGTACATCACCTGGCAATGGGGGCAGCCGGCGCCGGCGCAGGTGCACTCGGACTTCCGGCGGAACTCGCCCAGGTCCGTGGGGATGGGGAGGAGGCCCAGACGGAGCGCGATCGCCTCGTCGAACATGCTCGTCGACGAATCGTAGTCCTTGCCGGTCGTCTCGTCCCGGATCGGTCCCAAATGGAACTCCACGTCCTCGATGGCGAGCTTGGGAACGTCGGCGAGGAGCGACCGGCGGATCGCGTTGACCTGGGACGCCGTGGTCGAATCGATCTCGACGGTCGCGGATCGGGGCTTGAGCTCCGAGATCGTGAGGGACATCGGATCAGACCCGCCGGCCGCGGCGACCTCCCTTCGGTTTCGTGCCGTCGTGGGGCACCGGGGTGACGTCCTCGATGCGCTGGATCTTGACTCCGGCCCGGGAGAGGGCCCGAATGGCCGCCTGGGCGCCGGGGCCGGGGGATCGGGAACGGTTGCCCCCGGGGGCGCGGACGCGGATGTGGAGCGTGTCGTAGCCCTTCTCCTTGAGGAGGGCCGCGATCTGGTCGGCCGCCTTCATCGCGGCGTACGGGCTCGACTCGTCCCGGGCGGCCTTCACGACCATTCCCCCCGTGGCCTTGGCGAGCGTTTCGGCGCCGGTGATGTCGGTGACGGTGATGTGGATGTTGTTGTAGCTCGCGTAGATGTGCGCGATGCCGACCTTCGCCATGGCCTACGCGCCCCCTTCCGCCAGCGGGACCGGCTCGGGGGCGGGCGCCGACCGGGCATTGAGCCGCTCCCGAAGGGCCAAGCGCATCGCGTGGTCCTCGCCGGCGAGCGGGCTGGTGGGGGAGTACGTGATCCGGATCTCGTCCTCGGAGGGGACGAGGTACCCCGGGCGTGTCACCCGGTGGTCTCCGATGGCGAAGTGGCCGTGGACGATCCACTGCCGCGCTCCGTTGGCGGTCGGAGCGAGGTTCTTGTGGAACACGATCCACTCGAAGCGGCGGCGCAGCACGTCTTCCGTGGTCAGGGCGAGCACGTCGTCGATCGTGGTGCTGCCGGCGGGCAGAACGCCGAGCCGGGTAAGGCGGCCGAGCAACTGGGTCGTCTCGCGCTGGGCCTGGGGCTCGCCGGCGCGGAGCCGGGCCTGAAGGTCCCGTGCCTGGCCCCGGAAGCCTCGGAGGATCGACTGGGCCTTCCAGAGCTCGCGCTTGTTCTTGAGACCGTACTTCTCGAGGAGCTTGCGCTCCTCCGCCATCCGGCCCGCTTCCCACGGGTGCTTCGGCGTGTCGTACGTGCGGCGCAGGAACTTCGGATCGCCCATCGTCCTACACCTTCTTCGCGCCGGCCGCCGGCTTCGCCGGGGTCGCGGTCGCGGTGGCGGCGGGCGCGGCCGCCGGGGCGGCGGCCGCCGGGGCCGCCTCTTCCTTGCCGGCCGCGGCGGCGGCGGCCTTCGCGTCCTTCTTCAGGACGCCGGCGGCCATGCCGGTCCGGCCGTTCGAACGGGTCCGCTGGCCGCGCACCTTCTGGCCCCGCTCGTGGCGGACCCCGCGGTAGCTGCGGACCATGCGCATGATGTTGACGTCGTCCCGGCGCCGGGTCTCGAGATCCGGCCCGATGTAATGGAGCGAATCGCCGAGCACGGGTTCCCGGGTGTGGTTGACCATCCAGAGCGGAACCTTTGTGGGGAGGGCGTTGAGAGTCGCCTCGATCCCTTCCACGGTCTCTTCGCTCAGGTTGCCGATCATCTCGTGGGCGGGAACGTTCGCGAGCCGGCAGGCGACCTCGGCCAACCGGAGGCCGACCCCGCCGACGCCCGTGAGGGCGAGACCGGTCGGTCGGGTTCCGTCCAGGTCGGTGTTCGCGACGCGGACGATGTAACGGAAATTGGGATTGTCGGAGACGAACTTGGGCGCCTTGCCGCCGCCCTTCCCCTTGCCCTTCCCCTCCTTGGGCTCCTTGCCGTCCTTCCCTTCCTTCCCGTCCTTGCCGTCCCGACCCTTCGAGCCCTTCTCCTTCTTCGGGGCCTTTTCGGTCGAGGGCTCGGCCTCGGCAGGCTCGGCGGGCTTGGCCGGTTCGGCCTTCGAGTCCTTCGATTCCTTGGGCGCGGAGCTCACTCCCCTGGGTAGTTCGGAGGTGGAATCCGACGAGCGGGCTGGCTCGGCGGGACCCCTCGCTCCGAGGGTGCGGGCGCCGAGAAGGCCGACCTTCTTAAGCGCTTCGGCGGCCGACCCCGCCGTTTTCGGCCCTCCCGGGTTTTCGTCCCGCCTCGCACCGGGACGAGCGCGGCGAGCCGGTCGGTGGCCCGAAGCCGTAACAACCGTGCCGGTCTCGGACCGGCTGGTGTCCGTTCCGGTCGAAGTCTCGGTCATCCTCCCGACCTATCAGGAACGGCGCTCGCTCGAACTGCTCTATCCGGCCCTTGCCCGCGTCCTCGCAGGGGTGTCGGCACAACTGGTCGTGGTGGACGACGGTTCTCCCGATGGGACGGCCGAGTACGCCCGCTCCCTTCAGTCCCCGATCCCGACGACGGTGATCCAGCGGGGAAGGAAGCTCGGACTCTCCTCGGCCGTGATCGCCGGGTTCGAGCGTTCCGTCGGGGCCACGCTCGTCGTGATGGATGCCGACGGAAGTCACCCTCCGGAGGCCGTCCTGACCCTCGCTCGGGCCGTCGCCCCAGGGGGGGCTGAGTTCGCGCTGGGGAGTCGCTGGGTCCCCGGCGGGAGCGCTCCGGGCCTCTCTCGCGGTCGTCGCCTCATCTCGGCCGGGGCCGCCCTGCTGGCGCGGCCCCTGGTCTCGGTAAAGGATCCGATGAGCGGGTTCTTCGCGTTCCGACGAAGCATCCTGGCCCGGGGAACCCTCGCCCCGATCGGCTACAAGATCGGCCTCGAGATCCTGGTGAAATGCCGACCGAACCCGATCGTCGAGCTCCCTATCGTGTTCCGTCCGCGCTCCGCCGGCGCGAGCAAGCTCGGGAGTGGGGAGATCGGCCACTACGCCCGGCACGTTGCCCGGCTCTACGCGTGGCGGCTCTTCGGGTCGCGCCGGGCCTCGAGCACCCGGTAGCCGGACCCTCGCCCCAAGACCTCGACGGTTCCCGGCCAGTTCCCCTCGAGCCATTCCTGGTAGTACCCGGATCCCCTGGGTTCCCTTCCCGACCAGGACGAGCCGTCCTTCCGGTGTCAGGTGCTCGGGGGCTCCCGCGAGGATCTCGAGGACAGCCTCCCGGCCCGCGTGGTACGGCGGGTTGGTCGCGATCACGTTGAACGTCTCGCCGTCCACCGGTCCGTAGAGCGGTCCCACCCGTACTTCGGCGTTCTTCACCCGGTTGCGGCCCAGGTTCAGCCGCGCGAGGCGGACCGCTCGCCGGTTCACTTCCGTCAGGACGACCGAACCATCGGGGACGGATCGGGCCGCCGCGATACCCACGGGGCCCCAACCGCATCCCAAGTCAAGGACGCGGTCGGCCCGGTCGAGGGTCAGGTTCTGGATCAGGAGCGCGGTCCCGGGGTCGAGGCCATGAGAGGCGAAGACGCCCCGGTCGACAAGGAAGTGCAGCATCTCGCCCCGGTATAGGAATCGAAGTTCCGAGCGCGATGACGCGGATCGGGGCCGTTCGGTGAAGTACTGGTCGGGTTCGACCCCGTCGTCGGCCTCGTCCCCGCTCACGTGGCCCGCCGCCGGAAGATCGATTCCTTCCGGGGGCTGACCGGCGTGCCCCCCGGCAAGAGCGCGTCGCGAAGGATCTCCCGCTCCCGGCGGAGAGCGACCGGGGAATCTCGACATGCGCCGTCACGATAAGGTCGCCCCGGGTCGAACCCCGGTAGCGGGGAAACCCGTTCCCCCGGAGCCGGAACTGGGTCTCCGGTTGCGTTCCGGGCGGGATCTTGAGGGTCGCGTGCGCGTCGATCGTGGGGATCGTGACCTCCCCACCGAGCAGCGCGATGCCGAGCGGGACGGAGGTCTCCGTGTACGCATCCTCCCCCTCGCGCCGGATGTGCGGCAGAGGCTCGAATACGATCTGGACGTAGAGGTCGCCGGGGTTCCCTCCGCCCGGGGCCTTCAGGCCGTGGGACGAGACGCGGAGCACCGCGCCGTCGTCCACCCCCGGTGGTACGGTGAGCTGGATCCGCTCCGTCGTGCGCACGTGACCGGAGCCACCGCACACAGGGCACCGCTCGAGGATGCGGCGACCGACCCCCCGGCATCGCGGGCAGTCCGCCACGGTGATGAGCTGGGCGTGGCCGCGTTGCTGGATGCGCCGCACCTGGCCGGCCCCGCGGCATTCGGGGCAGACCTCGAGGGCGGTCCCGTCCTTCGCACCAGTTCCCCGGCAGGCGCTGCACGGGTCGTTCCGTGGGACATCGACCTCGGGCTGGGCCCCCTTGATAGCGGCCGAGAGCGGGAGGCGGAGGGTGACCTCGACATCGTTTCCCCTCAGGGATCCGCCGCGACGCCCGCCCCCGAAGCTCCCTCCGAGGCCGCCGAAAAACTGCTGGAACATCGGGTTCGAGTTGAGAAGGTCCTCGAGGTCGCCGACGTGGGTGAAGTTCTGCCACTCGAAACCGCCGGGGCCGAAATCCGACTCTACCGCGGAGAATCCGGCCCGGTCGTAGCGTGACCGGGTTTCGGGGGTTGCGAGGACCTCGTAGGCCTCGGAGACCTCCTTGAACTTCTCCTCCGCGACCTTCGGGTTCTCCTTCGCTACGTCCGGGTGGTACTGGCGGGCGAGCTTCCGATAGGCGGCCTTGATCTCTTCCGGTGAGGCGGTCCGGGGTACGCCCAGCACCTCGTAGTAGTCCCGCTTCGCCATCGTAGGAGAGGTGCCCTTGGGCGGGCGACCGTCTCGGGGAAGTGAGGTTGGGGCCGCTATTTACCCTCTCAGTGGCGTGGGGGTTTGCACAAAAGCGTGGCGCGCCCGGGATGGAGGGGGCCCCCGAATCGTCGGCCCGTCCCCCTGCCCGCGACCCCCCCCGGCTATCCGGAGTCCGTCCGGAAGGCGGGGGCGGCCCTCGCGACGACCCATTCTAGTCGGATCGGCGTTCCGGGGCCCGCGCGGCATCGTCGGTCGGCCCGGCCCTCGGCCACCGCCAGTTCGACCGTGCCGAAGCTGGAACCGAGAGCGCCCAGATTCCCCCGACCGAGCGCTTCGTACGAACCGGTCCACGGGAGGGTCCTTCTTCGGCCACGCCCGATGGCGACCCTCACCGACTTCGAGGTCGTATCGACCCAGTCGGTCGGGATGTTGGTGATCAGGTTTCCGAACGTGTCCCGGTGGAGGATCTCGCCTCGGGCGCCGTCCCGACGCCGGACGGCGAGCGGGAGGCGCAGGTCGCGGAATGCGTGCGGGGTGCCCAAGTGGGCAGGACGGATCCCGCGGGCCAGGAGGGCCGCAGCGGGAGCGAATAGGTCCCGTCCGTCGAAGGTCGTCCCCCGACGGGGCGTGCCTTCCAATCGGCGGGGGTCGATGCGGAACCCGCGAGGTCGTCCCAGTGCGTGTCCGAGCGGGGCGAGGATCCCGTTGTCCGGGCCGACGAGGACGGACCCCTCCGCGCACTGGATCATCAGGGGCGCCCGTCCCCCCCCACGCCCGGGTCGACCACGGCCACGTGGATGGTTCCGGCCGGATACTGCTCGCCGATCGCGCGAAGGACGAAGGCCGCCTCCGTCACGGCATGGGCGGGGAGGTCGTGGGTCACTTCGATGACGTGCCCCGGAGGGATCGAGCGGAGCAGGACCGCCTTCATCTGGGCCGCATAGGCCCAACCGACATCGCTCGTGAGCGTGACCACCCGGGGTCGAGCGTGCCCGGGAGTCCGTGCGGCCACGGAGGAGGGACGGGTAGCCTAGGACTTCATGATGGCGACCAGGAAGATCCCGATCGCGACCAGGGCGCCCACGACCGCGGCGACGATGACGAGCAGCGATTCGAGGATGAGGCTGCCCAACTGGCCGCTCGAGACGTTGCCGTCGAAACCAGAGTGGTAGAGGTACGCCACGAGGACCCCGACGATGAGACCTCCGACCAGGAGGGCGACCCCGATCGTTCGGCTCTTGCCGCTCCCGAAGTAGGCGGTGAAGATGCCGGCAAGGATTAGGAATAGCGCGAAGACGAGCAAGAGGATCGTGAGGAACTGCCAGACGCCGACGCTCAATGCGGTGCCGATCAGATCGAACATGCTTGGAACTTCCCCTTAGAACTTGATGCCAGTGAGCGTCTTGGTGTCGATCACGCCCGGCACGGACCGGATCTTGTCGACCACGAGCTGCCCGAGCGCGTTGAAGTCCTCGGCCTCGACCTTGGCGATCAGGTCGTACTCCCCGAAGAGGGGGTGGAGCTCGACGATGCCCTTCACCCGGAGCAGCTCGGTGTACACCTCATGCTCCTTGGCGGGAGCGGTGCTGATCAGGACAAATCCAATCGCCATGAGAAAATCGCCTCTTCTCGGGGCGGATTAACGACCTTCCCTTATAAGTGTTGTTTAGGACTGCGGGCAACCGGAACGCGCCCGTCTCGCCGGTACCCACCGGGGTTCCACGACCACCACTCCACGGGCGGCCGCTTTAATATGCGGCCCCTAGCCGAGCGGTCGAACGATGGAACACTCGCTGCGAACCTGGCCGGCCCGGCTCGTAGCTCGGCCGTGGCTCCTCGGGTTCGTTCCCATCAATGCGGCGACTTCCGGGTTCGGGGTGGTCCTCCCGCTCCTGATCCTGATCACGCTCCACGGGAACTGGGCGGACGTCGCGATCGCGGCGACGATGTTCAACTCGGCCGTCATCCTCTCGTCGGTCGCCTGGGGGCATCTCTCGGACAAGTACCCGCTCCGTCGATTGTTCCTCGTGATCAACTTCGGCGGCTACGGCCTCTTGTACCTCGCGCTCACCCACACGACCTCGCTGGTCGAGCTCTACGCGGTGTACGCCGTCATCGGGGCGGTCTCGCCCGCGGGGGCCAGCGCGTCGAACCTCCTGATCCTCGAGAAGTTCACGGAAGCGGAGCGGGCCAACGCCTACGCCTCGTTCCAGGAGATGAGCATGATCGGCTCCATCGTGGGGCTCCTGATCGGCTACTTCTGGACCGTCGCGAACGACGCCCTGCTCTCGCTGCTCTACCTGCTCGCGGTCCTCGCGGTCGCGAGCGCGGTCGCGATCTGGTTCGGGGTCAAGGATCCAGTCCGACGCCTGACGACGGCCCAGGTCGCCAAGCATTCCGAGAGCCTCTTCTCCCGGATCCGGGAATCGACGGCGCTCCGGATCTCGATCCCGTTCTTCCCGTTCCGGCCGAGCCTCGCCCGCGGAGCCATCCGACGGTTCCGCATCTGGGCCCGTGCCGAACTCCACCACGAGCTGCCGTTGATCTTCATCGCGTCATTCCTGTTCAACCTCTCGGCGAACCTCTACAACATCTCGTACACCCCGTACCTCTATTCCGCCGGG
This sequence comes from uncultured Thermoplasmata archaeon, assembly GCA_963749235.1. Classification (GTDB taxonomy): domain Archaea; phylum Thermoplasmatota; class Thermoplasmata; order Lutacidiplasmatales; family UBA184; genus Lutacidiplasma. The sequence goes on from CAVVLV010000001.1 coordinate 240,148, forward strand.
CTCGCCGCCTCCTCGATCTTCCTCGTGAACCTCTCCAACAACTTCGCCCAGACCCTCGTCTTCCCGATTTCGGGCGGGCTCGCGACCCGGTTCGGGGCCGACCGCCTAGTGCAGCGGGCGAGCTATCTGCGGTCGCTGGGTTACCTCGCAACCGCGGGGTTCACGTTCGTCCTCCTCGCCCGGGGCGGGGTCTTCGAGGCCAATCTCCTCGTGTTCGGGATCCTGGGAGCCGCGATCGCCGTGTATACGACGGCGAGCTCGCTCATGCTGTTCCGGGGCCTGGAAGGGCGCGACGCCGGGAGCCTGCTCGGGGTGAACAGCGCCCTCGGGGGCGTGGCGGCCGTGACGGGCGCCGGGCTCTCGGGGATCCTCGCGACCTTCGGGAGCTTCCGTCTGGTCTTCCTCGTCAGCGCCGCGGCGTTGCTCATTTCGCTCCCCCTCTGGTCGGCCGCGTCGGTGGCCTACCTACGCCGTAAGCACGTCCGAGAGGACGGGCCGCCACCGGCCGTGACCCCCCGAACGGGTCCGGAGACTTCGGCCGTCGCGAAACCCCATTAACCCTCCGGCTGTCGGTCGGGGCGTCGGTGCTCCATGGTCGAAACGTCCTCCGAGGTGCAACGGGGTCTCGAGGACGTCGTCGCGCTCGAGTCGCACATCTGCTTCATCGACGGGAAGCAAGGACGGCTGATCTACGAGGGTCATGACATCCGGGACCTGGCGAAGAACTCGACGTTCGAGGAGGTCGCCTACCTCCTCTGGTACGGCCGCCTGCCCACGGCCGCCCAGCTCGGTGGCCTGAAGGAGCGTCTCGCCCTCCTTCGGGAACTCCCGCCCGCCCTCGCCGCGCGGATCGACTCGATGCCCGCGACCGCGAACCCGATGGACGTGCTCCGCACGGCGATCAGCGAGCTCGCGTTGTTCGAGCCCGAGGAAACACGCCCCGGACCGAGCTCGATCGGGGGCGCGCAGCGTCTCACGGCCGTGCTCCCTTCCATCCTCGGCCAGTTTCACCGGCGACGTTCGGGTATGCCGAGGCTCGTCACCCGGCCCCACCTCTCCGCGGCCGCGTACCTCGTCTACGCGCTCCTCGACCGCGAGCCGACCGAACTCGAGGCCCATGCGCTCGACGTCGCGCTCATCATCCACGCGGACCACGAGCTCAACGCCTCGACCTTCGCGGCGCGGGTGACGGCCTCCACGTTGAGCGACCTGTACAGCGCCGTGACCAGCGCGGTCGGGACGTTGAAGGGCCCGCTGCACGGGGGCGCGAACGAGCGGGTCATGGAGCTCCTGGAGGAGATCGGCACCCCGGACCGGGCGGAAGAGGTCGTCAAGGCGAAGCTCGCCCGCCACGAGCGGATCATGGGGTTCGGCCATCGCGTCTACAAGGTCGAGGACCCGCGGGCGACGATCCTACGCGAGTGGTCCCGTCGGGTCGGCGAGGCGAAGGGGAACCTGCGGTACTACGAGCTCCTCCGGAAGGTGGAGGAGGTCGTCCACCGGGAGAAGGGCCTCTACCCGAACGTCGACCTCTACTCCGGGTCCGTCTACTCCCTGATGGGGATCCCCCACGATCTGTTCACGCCGGTCTTCGCCGCGAGCCGGGTCGCGGGCTGGACCGCCCACGTCCTCGAGGAGTACACGGACCTTCGGCTCATCCGGCCGATGGCGAAGTACGTCGGCCCCGTCGACCTGCCCTACGTGCCGATCGGCGACCGGAAGTAGGCCGGTCCCCGCCGTGGGCCGACCGCGGTGAGGTTCGGTCGACGCTCATCAGCGGGTACCGGAGCTCGGGCTGGTGCACCAGGCGCGCCTCGACGTGCGACGCTCCGTCCCGAAGCTGGATCCGCACGTCCAGCATCTCCGGCGTGAGGTACCGGTAGGCGAACCGCCCGCGCCCGGGCCGGGGGCCGCGCGCGGGATCGATCCGCACCTCGACGCGGGTCACGTACGGCTGCAACCCTACCGCCCGCTCGATCGTCTCGGCGAGGCCCCGCGCGGTCGTGGAAGAGACCGGGATCCCGAGGTACTGGTGGAAGATCCCGCCGAGCTTGATGCCCGCCTCGAACAGGAGGGCCTCCCGATCGGTGAGCGACGCGCGGTGGGTCTTGGAAGCGGTCATGGGGTCGGGGTCGCCGGGGGCGCCGGTCGACGGACCGTGAAGGGACCGAGGAGATAGTAGCTCGCCACCCCGACCAGCATGACCAGCCCGGCCGCGTAGGGAAGGTCGTACAGCGGGGTCCCGACCGCCGGCCGGAACTGGATCGGGACGAGGACGAGTCCCGCGGCGACCCCCGTGGCGACCATCGGCCAGCGGAGGGGCGAATCGCGACGGATCTTGGGGAAGGGGATCGGGACGACCATCAGGACCGCGAGCACGGCGACCCCGATCAGGACCCCCACCGGCTGTACGGATTGGAACGCCGGCGAGTCGTGGAAGAGGATCGCGACGATGAGCGCGAGCGCGCTCTGGGGCGTGGGCACCCCGAGGAAGTCCTTGCGGGAGTACGCCCGCGCCGTGAAGTACGTCAGCCGGGCGAACGCGGCGGCGAGATACCCGATGGCAAGGGCGAGGGCGTACGGCTCGTACGGCTGCCAGGTCGAAACGTCGGCGGTGTGGACGGCGATGAGGAAGGCCGGGGCGACCCCGAAGGTGATGCCGTCGGCGATCGAATCCGCGACCCGGCCGAACAGCCCGGACGACGGGTGGGGGCTTCGGCGGGAGAACATCCCGTCGAGCCCGTCGAAGCCGAGCGCGCACGCGATGAGGAGCATCGCCCACAGCTTGTTCCCGGCCAGCACGTAGAGGATCGCCCCGACCCCCAGGAGGGCATTCGCGAGCGTGGCCAAGTTCGCCGCGACTCGCCACCGGTCGGTCACGTCCGCTCCCGCGCTATCGTCGTGACCCCGGCTCGGACCCGGTCCCCGACCTTAACGGCCGGCTGGAGTCGGGCCGACGGGAGGAAGACATCGACCCGGGACCCGAGGACGATCATCCCGAATCGATCGCCCTTCCCGACCGTCGCGCCCGCGCGCACGAACGAAACGAGGCGGCGCGCTAGGATTCCCGTGATCTGCACGATCCGGACCGGTCCGAGGGGAGTCGCCATCTCGTACGTGCGGGAGACGTTCTGGTCGGCGTCGTCCCGGTAGGCCGGGCATCGACCGGCACCGGCATCCTGGACCCGGACGAAGGTGCCGGCGGAGGGCGCGCGGTTCACGTGGACGTCCGTGACGTTCATGAACACCGAGACCAGGAGTTCCGGTCCGACCGTCCGGACGTCCCGAACCCGGCCATCGGCGGCCGATACGATACCGTCTCCCGGGGTCCGGTTCGGGTCCCGGAAGAACTGGGCGAAGAATCCCCACGCAGCGACCGCCGCCGCCCACCCGACCAGCAGAGGGAGAGGCGCCGGCAACACGTGCAGGAGCAGGAGCGCCGCGAGACCGAGCAGGACCGCGGCCCCGAAGGCGAGCGGACCCCCCGAGCGGGGCGCGAACACGCGCGCTACCCGGTGAGGACGATCTCGATGTTCACGCCGTCGGGCACCTGGATCCGCATCACCTGGCGGAGGGCCCGCTCGTCGGCGGCGAGGTCGATGAGGCGCTTGTGGATCCGCATCTCCCAGTGGTCGATCGTGCTCGTGCCGCCGCCGTCGGGTCCCTTCCGGACCGGGACCTTGAGCTTCTTCGTCGGGAGCGGGATCGGGCTGGCGATCTCCACGCCGGTCTTGGTCGAGATCTCCTTGATCATCTTGCAGATCGAGTCGACCTTACGGGCGTCCGTGCCGCTCAGGGAGATGCGGGCCTTCTGCATCGATGGTCCCTCCCCCCCGTATGTCCGTCCGCGTCCTACGGCGACTCGCGCTTCTTGACTTCGACGACGACGCCCGCAGCGACGGTCTGGCCCATGTCGCGCACCGCGAAGCGGCCGAGTTGCGGGAACTCTTTGTACTTCTCGATCACGAGCGGGCGCTTCGGCGTGATCTTGACGACCGCGGCGTCCCCGGTCTTGAGGGTCTGGGGGTTCTCCTCCGCGACCTGGCCCGTCTTCGGGTCGAGGCGCTTGATGAGCTCGGTGAACTCGCAGGCGACCTGTGCCGTGTGGCAGTGGAAGACCGGCGTATAGCCGACCGTGATGACACTCGGATGGTTGAGCACCTGGATGTTCGCGATGAAGCTCTCGACCACCGTCGGGGGGTTCGAGACCGGGCCGGCGACGTCGCCGCGCCGGATGTCGTTCCGGTCGATGCCGCGGACGTTGAAGCCCACGTTGTCGCCCGGACCGGCCTCCGTGGCCGCCTCATGGTGCATCTCGATCGACTTCACTTCGCCCGACTTGCCCGAGGGCAGGAAGATGATCTTGTCGCCGACCTTCAGGATCCCGGTCTCGACCCGACCGACCGGAACGGTGCCGATGCCGGTGATGGTGTAGACGTCCTGGACCGGCAGTCGAAGCGGCTTACCGGTCGGCTTCTCGGGGACCTTGAGGTTGTCAAGGGCCTGGAGCAGGGTCGGGCCCTTGAACCACGGCATGTTCGGGCTCGGCTTGTTGATGTTGTCGTCCTTGAAGGCCGAGATCGGGAGGAAGACCACCTGGGTGTCGATCTTGAACCCGACGTTCTTCAGGAGCTTCGTCAGCTCCTCCTTGACCTCCTCGTACTTCTTTTCCGAGTAGGCGACCTCCTGGCGGTCCATCTTGTTGATCGCGCAGATCAGCTGCGCGACGCCCAGCGTCCGCGAGAGGAAGATGTGCTCCCGGGTCTGCTCCTGGACCCCCTCGGCGGCGGAGCAGACGAGCACGGCCCCGTCGGCTTGGCTCGTCCCCGTGATCATGTTCTTGACGAAGTCACGGTGGCCGGGCGCGTCGATGATGGTGAAGTAGTACTTCTGGGTGTCAAAGCGGCGGTGCGCGATGTCGATGGTGACCCCGCGTTCCCGCTCTTCCTTGAGGTCGTCCATGACCCAGGCGAACTCGAACGTCGCCTTGCCCTTCGCCTCGGCCTCCGCCCGGAACTTGTCGATCTCTTCTTGGCGAATGTACCCGGTATCCAGGAGAAGTCGGCCGACCGTCGTGGACTTGCCGTGGTCGACGTGGCCGATGAACACGATGTTGAGGTGGGGCTTGTTCGCCATGGAGAGGCTCCGGGCGCGCCCAAAAGGTGCCCCTATTTAGGCGTTGTCTCGCCGACACGCCGAGAGAGAGCGTCGCGTGGGGATGCGGGCCGTGTCGATACCGGCCCGCCCGCCGGGTCGCGGCGGAAGGGGTTCGCTCGACCCTACGCGGCCGGAGTGAGATAGATTTCGTTCCCGTCCGGGTCCGTCACGGACGCGCCCCATCCCCACTCGAACTTGGTCGGGGGAGTGGCGAACGTGACGCCCTGGTCCATCAGGGCCTGGCACGCGGCGACGAAATCACCGGAAAGCGCGAACGCGATCCCGGAGTTGCCGGGTTCCAGCGGTGCCTTGTCGTCGAACTCCGAGACCTGGCAGATGTGGATCTTGCCGCCCGCGCCCTTTCGGCCCACGGTCTGCCAGTGGTCCATGTCGTCGAGCCGGTCGAGACCGAACTTCTTCGTGTACCACTCGACCGCCTTCTTGCGGTCCGATACGACCACTGCGACGCTCAGGAAGGAGGGCTTCGCAATGGGCTTCGTTCGGGCGCTCGCGCCGCTCTTCTTCGACGCCTTCGATGCGCGGGTCTTCTTCGGGGGGGAACGCTTCGGCATGGTGCCTCGCGGGGTCGAGGGCCGGGCCCAAGATAAGGACCCCGCGGAGGTCGTGGAACGGTCCTCGGACGCACGGCGGTTGCGGTCTCGAAACGCCTTTAGGGGGGAGGGGGGTCGGCGACCTCTCCGCACGGGGTCGATCGAGTGGGGGAGTCGTCCGGAGCCACGGTGGCGCAGAGTCGCGCCTCGGTCGTACGCCTGATGCTCCCGACGGACGCGAACTTCATGGGGAACGTGTTCGGGGGTGCGATCCTCGCCGAGGTCGACCGGGTCGCCTACATCACCGCGATGCGCCACACCAGGAGCCAGTGCGTCACAGCCTCCTTCGACCGAGCGGATTTCATCGCGCCGGTCCACGTCGGGGAGGTGGTGGACTTCGACGCCGAGCTCACGTTCGTCGGACACACCTCGATGGAGGTCTGGGTTCGGGTGCGCGCCGAGGCCGGTTCCGGTGGGCCGAGCCGATCGGTCCTCGAGGCCATGGTGACGATGGTCGCCGTGGACCGGAACGGGGCTCCGGTGCCGGTGCCGCCGCTGATCCTGGAGAGCCACGAGGAGCGTCGCCGATTTGAGGAGGGGCGCGCTCGGATGGAAGCGCGTCGGGCGACCCGTCGGAAGGGCCGGCCCTGAACGGAGGATCCATGCTGTGCGAAATGTGCGGAAAGGAGGTGGCGTTGACGAGCCGGGTGCGGGTCGAGGGGACCGTCCTCGGCCTCTGTCCCGATTGCGAGAAGTTCGGGACCCGGCTCGACCCCTCGCCCACCGTGCCCGCGGCCCCGGGGCGAGCGCCCGTCGTGCCGGGGACCCCGGCGACGCGGACCTCGGCGGTCGGACGCCGCATGGAGGAGCGGGACCTGTACACGGAGATCGGCGAGCTCGAGCTCGCGCCCGATTGGCCGCGGCGGATCCGGATCGCTCGGGAGACGATGGGGTGGACCCCCGACGACCTCGCCAAGAAGCTCAACGAAAAGAAGTCGGTCGTGCTCAAGCTGGAGAGCGGAGGCATCCACCCTCCGGACGCGCTGGTCCGCAAGGTGGAGCGTATCCTGAAGACCCGATTGCGCGCGGACCCGGCGGCGCCGACTTAGTGGGACGGGACGCCGGCGACGACGCGCTCGGCGGAGCGTGCCGGCGGGCGGACGTGCGGGGACCGGGCCGACGGGAGTCCGACCGGTCGCTCGAGGCCCACGTCGCTCCGAACCTCGGCCCGAAGGAAGCCGTCCCCCTCCTCCCCCGCAGCGACCCGGCGAAGGTCGTGTCCGTATTCGTGGACCGCTTCCTCGCCGGCGACCATGGCGATCCAGCCGAGCACGCCGAGTCCGGCGAGCGCGCCGAGGCCCAGGGCCGCGTTCGGCCCGAACATCGCGAGGGCGCTCAGGGCCAGCGAACCCACCCCGACCGCCGGCGAGCACCCGCCAGAGCGTACGATGGGTTCGACGATCGCGGTGCGAGAACGACACGGTCCGTACCTCCGATCTAGACTCCGGCGGCCCCGAGGAACATCTCGAGGATCGCCTTCTGGGCGTGGAGTCGGTTCTCAGCCTGGTCCCAGACCGCCGCGCGGGGGCCATCGAGCAGGTCGTCCGTGATCTCCTGGCCCCGGTGCGCCGGGAGGTCGTGCAGGACGAACGCGTCGGGCGCGGCCTTGGCGAGGAGCCCGGCGTTCAATTGGTACCCGCGGAATGCCGTCTCGCGGGCCGCCTTCTCGGACTCTTCCCCCATGGAGACCCAGACATCCGTGTAGAGCGCGTCGGCCCCCTTCGCCGCCACCTTCGGGTCGGTCGTGAACTTGATCGTCGCCCCCGACCGAGCGGCCAACGCCTGCGCCGCCGCAACAATGTCGGGTCGGGGAGCGTAGCCAGCGGGGGTGGCGGCCGTCAGGTCGAGCCCGACCGCAGCGGTGCCGAGGAGGAGCGAGTGCAGGACGTTGTTTCCGTCGCCCACCCACGCCAGGCGGCGTCCCCGGAACCGGCCGTTCCAGCGCTCGGACATCGTGAGGAGGTCGGCCACGATCTGGCAGGGATGCTCGAGATCGTCGAGGGCGTTGATCACCGGGATGGAGGCCCACTTGGCGAGCTCGACTTCGTCCGAATGCCGGAACGCACGGTACGCGATCCCGTCCACGTACCGGGAGAGGACGCGCGCCGTGTCGGCGATCGTCTCCCCCCGTCCCAGTTGCATGTCGTGCGAGGAGAGGAAGAGCGATTGGCCCCCGAGGTCGTGGATGGCGACCTCGAAGGAGGTGCGCGTTCGGGTCGACGGCTTTTCGAAGATCAGCGCCAGCGTCTTCCCCGGCAACGTCGGGCGAACCCGGCTCTGGCGTCGAGCCGCCTTGAGCTCGGCCGCCCGGCTCAGGATCGCGGGGAGGCGGTCGGCGATATCGGAGATGGAGAGGAGGTCCTTGGAGGCGGCCATGTCCTATCGACCGCTAGAAGCGAGGGGGGAGCTATATCCTTGGGCTCGGGGCCGGTCGGCGAGAGACGGTGACGCACGCGATGACCCGGCGGGACGTTCCCCGCCCCCGTCGCTCTCCCCGAACGCCGAGGGAGCGGCTTCGAACCTCACTCCTTGGGGCGGAGCCCGACCAGCTCGAGCACATCCCCCTGGTTCCGGGCGAACTCGGCCCGCGGGATGGTGTCGACCCGGAGGTACGCCAGTTCGCGCCACATCGGGTGCCGAGGAGGAGACGTCGGTCCCGGACCGCGGAAGACAAAATGGAGGTCCCAGTGGAGGTCGGTGGGTCCGCCGCCCGTCCGGAGATAGGCCTCCGAGAAGACTTGCGGTGGCTCGAGCCGCTCCAGCTCCAGTCCCAGGAGCTCGCGGCCGAGGCGGCGGGCGGCGTCCACCGGAGCCTCGAACAAGAGAAGCTGGCTTGCGGGCAGCATCCAGCGGTTCGCGAATCGGGCCATCCGCTCCGGGCCCATCCCCCCCAGCTCCTGCCATCGGGGATCGGGGGCGGACCGGCCGAGCAGGACCGAGGACGGGTCCGAGGGGGCGGTCAGGACGAGGAACGCACTGAGGCACATCCCGTCCGGCGGGACGGTGAACTCGTCCACCGAGGTCGCGGTCGTGCCGGGACGCAGACGGGCGAATTTCCGTGCCATGGGTTCCCCCCGCCGGGACACGGCCTCGGGAGATGGCCCTTGCGGGTAGTGCCCACCCCGCAGGTCGGGGTCAGGCATATGAACCGGACCTCATTCCGAGTCGAGGGATTTCAAGTGCCAGTCCGGTCGAAGGGAACGAAGGGGTCTGCCCGCGCCGCGCCGTCCGTCCGCAAGGTTTCGACCTCCCCGACCGGCCGGTCGGGTTTACATGGTCACTGGCGGCGTGACGAAATTTGCGAAGGCGCATCCCGCGATGGACTTCCGGCTGATGGTCAAGCGCGCCTACGACTACGCCCTCAAGGAGATGCCCAACCTCACGAAGGACCGAATCGACGGGACCCGGATCTCCTACTTCTCCGACCACTTCTCGCGCCAGTTGAAGGCGGCGAGCATGGTCCAGGATTACCTTGGGATGAACCCGAAGGGCTCGGTCCGGATCGAATGGGGCGGGGCCACGGGCGGGGAGTGTTTCCAGGCCGCCTACGAGGCGGTGGCGAGCGGACGGATGGACGTCTGTCTCGCGGCCGGGTACGAGACAATGAGCCGAGTCGCGACGTGGAAGGGGAACGAGTTCATCGCCCTCGCCTCCGACACGAACTTCGACTTCCCCCTTGGCGGGTTCTACACGGGGTACTACGCCCTGATGGTGATGCGCCACATCTACGAGTATCTTCGCCTGACGCGGTTCGCCCACGTCAAGGACGAACGCGAGGCGCAGCGCCTCGCGATCCGGGAGGGAAGCCGGATCATGAGCTTGGTTTCGGTGAAGAACCACCGGAACGCCCTGCACAACCCGTATGCACAGTACCCGAAGCGCCTCACGGTCGAGGACGTGCTGAACTCCGAGATGATCAGCTACCCCCTCACCCGCGAACAGATCTGCACGATGAGCGACGGCGCGGCCGTGGCGATCCTCTGCTCCGAGTCCACCGCCCGCGAGTTCACGGACCGACCGATCCTCGTGACGGGCGTGGGGACCGGGACCGACACCATGCGGCTCGCCGACCGTCCCTTCGGAAAGGTCCCGCTCATGCCGCACGAGAAGGAGAAGGACTACGCCCACCTCCCCTACCCCGGCGTCCACTCGTTCCGGGCCGGGCGGGCCGCGGGCCTGGAGGCATACCGCATGGCCGGCATCACCGACCCGAACCGGGAACTCGACTTCATCGAGCTCCACGACGCCTACGCCTCGAGCGAGATCCAGACGTACGAGGACCTCGGGCTCTGCAAGTACGGCGAGGGGTACGGGTTCGTCGAACGCGGGGACCCGTTCCTGAAGGGGATCGACTACGGATTCCCGGTCCCGGGGGCCGGGGCGAGCCCCGTCAACCCGTCCGGAGGTCTCATCGCCTGCGGCCACCCCGTGGGAGCGACGGGATTGATGCAGGCCGCCTTCGCCTTCTGGCAGTTGCAGGGGACGATCCCGAAGCACTTCGGCGACAAGACCCTCCAGTTGAAGGACCCGAAGCGCGGCGCGATCCACAGCCACGCGGGCACCGGTTCGGCCGTGACGGTCTCCATCCTCGAGCGGGGGTTCCGATGAAGGCGCGTCCCCCCGTCTACTCGAAATTCCGCGACGTCCAGGCGGAGCTCGCGAAGAGCGGCGCGGCGATCTTCCGCGACGCCGACGGGGTCGAGAGCCTCGTGATCCGGTACCCCTACTCGATCGAGTACATCCACAGCTACGCGGAGGACTCGCCGTTCTTCCTCGCGCTCGCCGACGGGAAGCTCCGGGGTTCGAGGTGCACCAACAAGTCGTGCCGGTTCGTTTACGCGACGCCGCGGAGCCACTGCATGGTCTGCAGCTCGGCGACGGAGTGGGTGGACCTTCCGACGAAGGGGCGCGTCCACACGTGGACGACGTGCCACTTCGGCAGCGAGGCGTTCCTGAAGGAGACCCCGTACAACCTGGCCCTGGTCGAGTTCGAGGGGGTCGGGAGCCTCCTCCTGGTCCGACTGAAGGACGCGAAGGAGTCCGACCTGTACGTCGGGATGCCCGTCGAAGCGCGGTTCGACCCCGCTCCCAAGTACTCGATCACGGACGTCTGGTTCGTGCCGTCATAGGCCGCGTGCCGGCGCCCCAGGGACGGGGCTGAGGGGACGCTCACCGCGCGGGACGTACCGCCGGGAGGGCGGAGCCCCGGACGGGCAAGGGCGTGGCGCTATCCCGGGACCGGACGGGGAGGTGCCGCGGGCCGGGCTTGAACCGGCGGCTTCAAGATCTTCAGTCTTGCACTCTCCCAAACTGAGTTACCGCGGCACGCAGTGGGCCGGGTAGGTTCCGGGTATTATAGTTCTGGCTCGGCCCCCGGTTCGCCCCCGAGCGGGTCGGGCCCGACCGGGCCCGGCCGAACGCGCGCGCCCACGTTCAGCGCGCGGGTTTCTCGCCGACCGGCGGCGGGCCTTATCTAGGCGACCCGGCCTCGTGAGGTCGTGGCCCACCCGAAAACCCTGGTCGTCGCCGAGAAGTTCAACACCGCCCTCCGGATCGCCGTCGTGCTCTCCGACGGGCGGATGAAGCGGAGCCGGATCGCAGGGACGAACATCTTCGAGTTCGACCGTCCCGACGGGGCGTATGCCGTCGCCGGGTTGCGCGGGCACATCGTCGAACTCGACTACCCGGAGGAGTTCCGGGAGTGGACGCTCGCCGGTCTCCCCCGACTCCTGGAAACGACGCCCTTGAAACGGGTCACCGAGAGCGGCATCGTGAGCGCGCTCCAGTCGATCGTCAAGGGGTTTGACCGCGTCATCATCGCGACGGACTTCGACCGCGAAGGGGAGTTGATCGGGCTCGAGTGCCTGGAACTCCTCCAGAAGGTCCACCCCACGATCCTCGTGAAGCGCGCCCGCTACAGCGCGCTCACGCGCGAGATCATCGAGCAGAGCTTCGCCCACCTCGAGGAGCTCGACCACGCGCTGGCGGAGGCCGCCGAGGCGCGCCAGGAGATCGACTTGGTCTGGGGGGCGCTCCTGACCCGGTACCTGTCCCTCACGGCCGGCCAGCGTGGCCGCAGCTTCCTCTCCGTCGGACGTGTGCAAACCCCGACCCTGGCGCTGCTGGTCGAGCGCGATCAGGCGATCAAGGAGTTCATGGCGACGCCCTACTGGGAACTTCGGGCCACCGGCGCGCACGAGGGGGTCGAGTTCCTGCTCAAGCACGAGCACGGGACCTGGACGGACCGGGCCGAGGCCGAAACGGTCTTCCGTCGGGTCGACGGGGCCACGGAGGGGATCGTTCGCGAGTTCGCGGAAGAGGAGACCCGCCGCCGCCCGCCCATCCCGTTCTCCACGACCCTGTTCGTGGCGGAAGCGACGCGGCTCGGTCTGGGCGCGGCGAACGCGATGCGCATCGCCGAGGACCTCTACACGCAGGGTCTGATCAGTTACCCCCGAACGGACAACACGGTCTACCCGCGGGGCCTCGGCCTGCGGACGCTCGTGGAGAAGTTCAAGGAAGGACCGTTCAAGGAGGCGGCGGAGTTCGTCCTCCAGCAGCCGAGCTTCCGCCCCACTCGAGGCCGTACGGAGACGACGGACCACCCGCCGATCTACCCAACGGGGGTCGTGGACCTCAAGAAGCTCCGACCCGACCATGCCAAGGTCTACGAGCTCGTCGTCCGCCGGTTCCTCGCGACCGTGGCCCCCGACGCGCTCGGGCGAGCCCGGACCACGACCGTCGAGATCCGGGGCGAGAAGTTCCTGGGCAAGGGCCAGTCGCTGACCGACCCGGGCTGGTACCGGATCTACCCGTACTCCCAGCCCGAGGAGATCCCTCTCCCGACCCTGACCGTCGGGAGCTCGGTGCCGATCCCCCGCATCGAGCTCGCCGAGGAGCAGACCCGCCCGCCCCGGCGCTACACCCAGGGCTCGCTCATCCAGGAGATGGAGCGCCTCGGGCTCGGGACCAAGAGCACGCGGCACGACGTCGTCCAGAAACTCTTCGACCGACACTACGTGACCCCTCGCCAGTTGGAACCGACCTCGACCGGGATCGCGGTGGCGGAGGCGCTCCGCGCCCACGCACCGGTCATCACCCGACCCGAGATGACCCATCGGCTTGAGGAGGACATGGAGCTGGTCGCGGAGTCCAAGAAGCCGAAGTCGGAGGTCCTGGACGAATCCCGGGAGATGCTCCGCGAAGCGTATGCGCTGCTCACCTCCAACGCGGCCGGGGTGAAGGAGACTCTCACCGGGGCCCTCGACCGCCAGCATTTCGTGGGTCCGTGCCCCAAGTGTGGAGGCGCGCTCCGCTTGGCGCGGAGCCCGAGGGGTTCCCGGTGGGTCCAATGCTCCAACAACCCGGCGACCTGCCCGGTGACGTTCTCCCTTCCGGCGGCCGGGTTCATCGAGCCGGCGCCCGAGTTCCTGTGCGCGACCTGCAAGACTCCGCGCGTGAAGATCGTCTTCCGGGGCCAGCGACCCGAGCTCTACTGCATCAACCCCGAGTGCGCGGAGCACCACAAGGCGTTCCGCATCGGCACGTGCCCGAACTCGGGCGACCCGCTCGAGATCCGCTACTCGTTCGCGGGCAAGCGGTTCGTCGGATGCTCGGGATATCCCACTTGCCGGACCACGTACCCGCTGCCCCAGCGCGGGAAGCTCGAGAAGGACCAGCCTCCCTGCCCGGTGTGCAAGGCGCCGGTCGTCACCGCGATCGAGGCCGGACGTCCGCCCTGGACGCTCTGCATCAACCCCGAATGCCCCACCCGGATCAAGCCGGAGAAGAAGGCGGCCCCCGCGAAGACCTCGAAGAGCCCGGCCGCGCCCAAGAAGGCTCGCGCCGCCCGGCCGAAGAAGGCAGCCGCCCCGGCCCCCGAGGCGATTCCGGCCGCTCCCTCTCCCGCTCCCGCGGCCCCCGCGAAGGCGCCCCGCCGACGTGCCCGAGCGGCGCCGGTGCCCGAGACCGGACCCGAAACCAACGGGGCGACCGCCGCTCCGCGGTGAGCGGTCGAAAAGTTCGGGCGCAGGCGTCGGTTCCCTAAGAGCGTCCCGCCTCACGGCCGCGCCGGGTAACCGTGTCGTTACCTCTCGGCCCGCGTTAAATAGGCCGCCTCGGTCGTTTCGGTGTGAGCTCGTCCCATCGCCTGATCGACCTCGATTCCCGTTCGTTCGAGCGGCGTCTCCGGGCGAACCCCCTCGTGATCCTTCCCGTCGGCGCGCTCGAAGCGCACGGTCCCCACCTTCCGCTGGGGAGCGACCAGATCCAGGCCGAAGCGACCGCGGGGGAACTTGCGACGCGCCTCGACGCGCTCATCGCGCCCACCCTGCCGTACGGTTCGGCTCCGGGAGCTCGGCGGTTCCCGGGAACCGTCTCCCTCACCCTCGGCCAGCTCGAGACCCACGCGGAGGGCGTGTTCGGGGAGCTGGCCCGATCGGGCGTTCGTCGCCTGCTCGTGATCTCCGGTCACGCGGAGCGGGGGCACATGGCGGCCCTCCGCGAGGCCGCCGATGCCGCGATGCGAGCGTATCCCACGGTCCGGATCGTGGTCCTCTCGGACTACGATTTCGTCTACGAGTTGCGCGGGAAGGAATCTCCCCCCAACGACGGGCATGCCGGCCTTCTCGAGACCGCCCGCGTGATGGCCCTCGCTCCGGAGACCGTATCCCCGACCCGGGCGGCCGGCGAGAATCGACGCAGCCCCTTCGTCCCGGGAACCCCGACCGTGGAGGAATGGCCCGAGAGCGTCATCGGCGATCCGGGGCCGGCCACGGCCGAACTCGGGCGACGCATCCAGGACCACGTGCTCCGCCGCCTCGAGGAGACCGTGCGGTCGCAGTTGCCGGCGTAGGACGGAGAGCAATGCCCGAGCCGAGCGACGTGATCCGGATCCGCGGCGCACGCCAACACAACCTGAAGAACGTCTCGATCGACCTTCCCCGCGGCCGCTTCATCGTCATCACCGGGGTCAGCGGCTCCGGCAAATCGTCCCTCGCGTTCGACACCCTCTACGCCGAGGGCCAGCGACGGTACATCGAGAGCCTCTCGTCGTACGCGCGCCAGTTCTTGGGCCAGATGGACAAGCCCGACGTCGACTCGATCGAGGGCCTCTCGCCCGCGATCGCCATCCAGCAGCGGGCCGGGAGCCGCAACCCCAGGTCCACCGTCGGGACCGTGACGGAGATCTACGATTTCCTCCGACTTCTCTACGCCCGGATCGGCATCCCCCACTGTCCGAACGACGGGAACGAGATCGCGCCCCAGTCCGTCGACCGGATCGTCGAATCGGTGGGGACGCTCGCGCGCGGCGAGAAGGTGGAACTGCTGGCCCCGGTCGTCCGGGCCGAGAAGGGGGAGCACCGGGACGTTCTCGACCGGCTCCGGCAGGCGGGGCACCGTCGCCTCATCATCGATGGGGTCGAGGCTCGCCGCCTCGGCGCCGACGTCCGGCTGGAGAAGAACAAGAAGCACACGATCGAGGTGATCGTCGACAGTTTCGAAGTCACTCCGGCGGAGGGAACGCGACTCGCGGAGGCGGTCGAGCTCACTCGACAGCTCGCGAACGGTCTCGTCATCGTTCGTCGGGCGAAGGGGGAACGGACGACCTACTCGAGCCGACGCGCGTGCCCGGAGTGCGGGTTCTCGATCGAGGAGCTCGCGCCGCGGATGTTCTCGTTCAACAACCCGTTCGGAGCCTGTCCCGAATGCCTCGGCATCGGAGCGACCCTGCACGCCGACCCCGAGCGCATCGTGCCGAACAAGGACAAGCCGATCGGCAAGGCGATCTCCGTCTGGGGCCTGACCCCCACGTCGGACGCGCTCGACCGTTTCTCCCAGACGTTCGGGTACAACCCCCGCCGCCCCATCCGGGAGCTCTCCGAGAAGGGGTGGAAGGCCCTGATGTACGGAAGCGACCGGAACATGGGGCTGAGCGGCTCCGGCCCCGGGGAGTGGTGGGGGAGCGGGTGGCTCCGGGAGGGCCTCGTCGCCGCGGTCGAACGCCGCTGGCGCCAGACCAAGAGCGAGGGGGCGAAGGAGTACTATCTCGGTTTCCTCTCGTTCATTCCCTGCCGCGGCTGCGGCGGGAAGCGATTGAAGCGCGAGAGCCTCGCGGTCACGGTCGAGAAGCGGTCGATCGCCGATGTCTCGTCGATGACCGTCACGGACGCGGTCCGGTTCTTCCGGGACCTGCGGCTCTCCGAGCGGGACGAGCAGATCGTCGGCCAGGTCGTAAAGGAGATCCGGGCCCGACTGGGCTTCCTGGAGAACGTCGGTCTCACGTACCTGACCCTCGACCGGGGGTCGGCGACGCTCTCGGGCGGAGAGGCGGAGCGGATCGCGCTCGCGACGCAGATCGGCTCGGGCCTCGTGGGGGTCCTCTACATCCTGGACGAGCCGTCGATCGGGCTCCATCCGCGCGACCATGCGCGTCTCCTGGCCACGTTGAAGACGCTCCGCGACCTCGGGAACACCCTCCTCGTGGTCGAGCACGACGAGATGACGATGCGCGAATCCGACTGGCTCGTCGACCTCGGGCCCGGAGCGGGGATCCACGGCGGCGAGGTCCTCTATTCGGGCCCCCCGACCGAGATCGCCGGGACGCCGCGCTCCCTGACCGGGGAGTTCCTCTCCGGACGACGCGCCATCGCCCTCCCCGAGGTCCGGGCGCGTCCGACGGACCGGTGGCTCACGGTGCACGGACCGGTCGAGCACAACCTGAAGGGGGAGGCCGTCCGCATCCCACTCGGGTTACTGGTCGCGCTCTCGGGCGTCTCCGGTAGCGGCAAGTCGACGATCTTGGAGGAGATCCTCTACAAGGCGGTCCGCCGCCACTTGGGTCTCGGACGCGACACGCCGGGCAAGCACGACTACATCGACGGGATCGACGAGGTCGACCGGGTCCTCCTCATCGACCAGGCCCCGATCGGGCGGACGCCGCGCAGCAACCCCGGCACGTACACCGGCGTCATGTCCCCGATCCGGGACCTCTTCGCGAGCCTCCCCGAGGCGAAGGCGAGGGGCTTCCGGCCGGGCCGCTTCAGCTTCAACGTCGCGGGCGGCCGGTGCGAGGCGTGCGAAGGGGACGGGGTCCGCCGCTACGAGATGCACTTCCTACCGGACGTGTACGTCGCGTGCGAGGAGTGCGGCGGCAAGCGGTTCAACGGCGAGACGCTCGAGGTCCACTTCAAGGGCAAGTCGATCGCCGACGTGCTCGACATGACGGTCGATGAGTCGCTCGAGTTCTTCCGACACCACCGCCGGATCGAGAATCGCCTCCAGCTCCTCCAGGACGTCGGGCTCGGCTACGTCAAGCTCGGCCAGAGCGCGACCACGCTCTCGGGCGGCGAGGCGCAGCGCATCAAGATCGCCTTCGAGCTCGCCCGGACCCCGACCGGGAAGACCCTGTACCTCCTGGACGAGCCGACGACCGGCCTCCACTTCGCCGACGTCGACCGTCTCCTCCAGATCCTCTTCCGGCTCCGCTCCGGTGGGAACACCGTGGTCGTCATCGAGCACAACCTGGACGTGCTCAAGTCGGCCGACTGGCTGATCGATCTGGGTCCCGAGGGCGGGAACGCCGGCGGCCACGTGGTCGCGGAGGGGTCGCCGGAACAGGTCGCGACGGTGGCCCGTTCGCACACGGCCCGCTTCCTCGCTCCGCTCGTGCGCGCGCCCCCGCCCCTCCTCCGGCCTCCGCGGCGATGAGCGGCGACCGTGAGGGGCGCCTGCCGTCGTTCGTTCCGGCGAGCGAGCTCGCGGCCGCCACCGGGGAGGGCTTCCGCACCGGCCCCGATGTCCCCGGCGTGTACCTGTTCAAGTCCGCGCGGGGCGAGGTCGTCTACGTCGGGAAGGCCCGGAGCCTCCGACGCCGGGTCCTCGACCACTTGCGTGCCCGCATCGAGAAGGACGGGACGATCCTGGCGCAGAGCAGCAGCGTCGAATTCGTGCCGACCGCGAACGAGCGCGAGGCCCTCCTCCTCGAGGCGAGCCTCGTCAAGCAGTACCAGCCGCCGTACAACGTTCTCCTGAAGGACGACCGGAGCTACCCGTACCTCGCCGTCACCGTCGGGGAGGAGTTCCCCCGGGTCATCCTCGTCCGCCGTCCACGACGTCGGCCCGGGATCCTCCTCTTCGGGCCGTACACGAGCGCGCGCGAGGCCCGCTCGGTCGAGCAGTTGCTCGGCGACCTCCTCCAACTCCGCCGGTGTGTCCGGTTGCCGAAGGAAGCGTGCCTGTACTACCACCTCAAGGTCTGCAGCGCGCCCTGCATCGGGGCCATCGACGCGACCGCGTACCGGACCCAGGTCGACCGGGCGGTGGCGATCTTGCGGGGCAACGCGGGCCCCGTGCGGCCCGACCTCGCGGAGGAGATGCGCAAGGCCTCCGGCCGGGAGGAGTTCGAGCGCGCCGCGCTCCTGAGGGATGCGCTGCGGGGCCTGGACGCCCTCTCCGAGCGGCAGCACGTGATCGGACGCGGGGCCGGCCGCGCCGACGTGATCGGTCTCGCGTACCCCCAGCACGCGGAGAGCTTGCGCGTCGCGGTCGGGCTCGTCCACGTCGAGGACGGGGAGGTCCGCGGGACCGAGCCGCACCTCGTCCAGGTACCGGCCGACGACATCCCCGAGCCCGGCGAGCTGCTCCGACAGTTCCTCGCCCAGTACTACGGAGGTCAGCTGACGCCGCCCGCGCGGATCTACATCGCCGGTCCGCGTCCGGCGGGCATGGACGCGACGCTCGAGGAGCTGTTCGCGGCCCGGGGCGTCGAGGTGCAGTTCCGTCCGACGGGCCGCTTCGCCTCGCTCGCGCGGCTCGCCGAACGCCTCGCCCGGGCGACCGTCGACCAGGTCACGCCCGGACCGGCGCCGAGGGAGGTGCTCCGGGCGCTGCAGACGCTGGTGGAGCTCCCGACCATCCCGAACCGCATCGAGGGGGTTGACATCTCGTTGTTCCAGGGATACGAGGCGGTCGGCTCGCTCGTCGTCTTCGAGCGCGGGGCCCCGAAGAAATCAGAGTATCGCCGGTTCCGCATCCGAGGGGTCGAGGGGACGAATGACTTCGCGATGGTCGCCGAGGTCGTGCGGCGACGTTTCTCCCGTCGGATCGCCGAGGAAGAGATCCTCCCCGACCTCCTGCTCATCGACGGAGGCGCCGGCCAGGTGGGGGCGGCCGTCGCCGCCCTCGACGAGCTGGGCGCGAAGGACCGGATCCCGGTGATCGGGCTCGCCAAGCGGGAGGAGGAGCTGTACTTTCCCGAGCGCTCGGTGCCGTTGAGGCCCAACCCCAACCTCCCTCCCATGCTCCTTCTCCGCGCCGTCCGGGACGAGTCCCACCGGTTCGCGGTCACCTACCACCGGACCCGTCGTCGGATCCGCCTCCGCGAGGAGTTCGAGCGGGCCACCCCGAAGGCCTCGCCCGGGTGACCCCGGAGGGCGTTACGGTCGGGCGCGCCACTCGGCGCGACCGACCCCGATCCAAGTCATCTCGGGCGACGGGAGGTCGTCCTGCCAGAGCGCCCCGATGATCTCGCCCAGGTGGTGCGCCTCCTCGAACGTCGATTGGAGGATCGCGTCCGAGACGGTGTAGTCGCCCGGCATCCAAAACACGTGCACCGGCCGTCGCATCTCCCGAGGGGTCAGCGCGGCCACGTACGCTTTGGTGCCGGCGCGGACGCGGCGTGCGTATGCCCGGAACCCCTTCCAGTCGCGGGGGTGGCGGCAAGCGTCGGCGAAGAGGGTCTCGAGCTCGGCGTCCGAGGTGCGGCCCCGGACAGCGTACGTCAGCCAGACCTCCTGCACGTTCAGGATGTGGACGAGGGTGTCGAAGAGCGATTGGTGACCGATCTCCCGGCGCTTCCGCGCCGCCCGACCGGGCAGCCGTTGCACGCGACGGACGAACCGGTCGAAGACCCGGAAGTTGTAGGCGTAGATCGCGCGGGCCTGGTCGGCCGTCAGGAGGGGCCGCTTCGCGCGGGCCGCTCGCCTCGCCATGGGTCTCGTCCTAACGGCCGTTCGACTTGCGCTCGGGGGCGCCGATGAACGGCATGCCCTGGACCCGGCGCGTGACCTCGGCGGGGGTGAGGCGCCGAAGCTCGGTGGCGGGCTCGAGGATGGCGACATCGAGGGCCTCGGGGAGGAATGGGGTGGGGGACCCCTCGGCGACGGCCTGGACGGCGAGCTTGAACGCGGCGTCCTCGTTCAGGTGGTCGGAGACCTTCTCTTCCAAGTAGTCGGCCACCGCGCGGCGGTTCCGCCCGATGGCGTAGGCCTTCCAACCGATCGTGGCGCCGCTCGGATCGAGCTCCACAAGTCCCGGCGTGGTGCCGAGGAACCCGCCCAAGAGGAGGGAGACCGCGAAGGGCCGCGTCCCACCGAACTGGGTGAACTGCTGGAGGAGGGTCCCGAGCGCGTGGCCGAGGAGCGAGTACGGGGCGGACTCGCCGTAGGTCAGTCGGTGGCGTTGCGCTTCGACTCGAAGGAACTCGACCAAGACGCGGGAGTCGGCGATGAGGCCGGCCGTGACGCAGCCCAAGCCCGTGTCGATGGCGAAGCTCTTCTCGATGGAGCCGGCCTCGGCGAGGCTGCTGGTCGGAAGGTTGCGGAATGCGACGAAGATGATCCCGGTGTCTGGTACGTCACCGCGACGGCGGTGCCGCCCATCTGGATCGCCTGGAGGGCGTACTCCACTTGGAATAGGCGTCCGTCCGGGGAGAAGACCGTGCTCGCGCGGTCGTAGGCCATCTGTCCGGGTTGCATCTCCATCGGTCTCGTTCCTCCCGAGTGCGGGCGCGTCCAATCGGGCCGGGCATTTGAACCTAAGCCTCGGCCCTCCCTGACCCCACTTGGTGGCATTCTGCCACCAGCGAGGGCACCGGAGCCCGGTCCGACCCCCACCCGAGCCAGCCCAAGGGCCACCCAAACCTCTAAGACGGTCTCCTCGGCTCCCGACGCCTCCATGGGAACCGACGGAGTCCAACTTCTGCCGATGGCGTCGAGCCATCGGGGCGACCTCTCCCCGGCCTGCACGCAGTGCGCCGAGGGTCGCAAGATGGTCCTCTTCGTCACGGGCGTCTGCCGGTTCCGCTGCTTCTACTGCCCCGTGTCCCCGAATCGAAACCAGAAGGATGTCGTCTACGCCAACGAACGCCGCGTCCTCTGCGACGACGACGTGCTCGAGGAGGCGCACTCGATCGGAGCCGGTGGCACCGGCATCACGGGCGGAGACCCGCTCGGGGTCGTCGACCGGGTGGAGCACTACGTTCGACTCCTCAAAACCGAATTCGGACCCGAGCACAATATCCATCTGTACACCCACGAACCGAACCCCGAGAAACTGGAGCAGCTGGCCCGGGCGGGACTCGACGAGTTCCGCCTTCACATTCCCCACTACCTGTGGGGTCCGCTCTCGGCAGAGGGCGGAGCGTACCGCGCCGTCCTCGAGAAGGCCCCTTCCTGGGGGATCCGGCGGGGGGTCGAGATCCCCGTGCTGCCCGACAAGGAGCCCGAGCTCAAGCGGCTCTTACGGACCCTCGACGAGATCGGCGTCGATTTCGTGAACCTGAACGAGCTCGAGTTCTCGGAGACGAACGAGGACCACCTGCACGACCGAGGGTACGAGCTGGACCCTCAGAACGGCTGGGGCGTCCGCGGGAGCCGCGCGCTGGCCCAACGGCTGGTCCAGGACTCCCGCCTCGCCGTGCCGATCCATTACTGCTCGTCGCGCTTCAAGGACGGCGTCCAGCTCCGCCAGCGCCTGCTCCGCCGGGCGGAGCGGACCGCCCCCACTTTCGCCGAGCGGACCCCGGACGGTACGGTCGTGCTCGGGATCGTGGAATCAACCCGCGCCCGAGACCTGCCGAGATGGGCCGCGGGCGTGGCGCGTCGGGCGGGCGTCGGCCCCGACGACTATCGCTTGGATGTGGCCCGTCGCCGCATAGAATTGGCCCCCGGCCGACTCCGCCGGGCCGCTCGGGCCCTGCCCTGGCCCGCCTTCGAGGTCGAGGTGTATCCCACTGAGGATGCCCTGGAGGTCGAGCGGATGCCGCTCAACCGGGCGGCGATGTCGCGGGCCGGGGTCGCGGTCGGCAGCACGTAACCTTCGTCGCACAGGTGGCCGCCCCAGGTCAGGTACCGGTCGTCCCCCGACGGTTCTTGATGGAACAGGGACCCCAGCCGTCGTCCTCGCCCCCGTACCACATCGGGCAATCCCGGCAATGCAGGGTGACCGCTTCCGGGGCCCGCCGGTCGCGGGCCGATGGAGGCGTCACGGCACCTCCTCGATCGAGAGCTGCATGTCCCACGCTCGGGCGGTGCTCCGCATCAGCTCGGCGACCGTCACCGGGCCGACTCCCCCGGGGACCGGGGTGACCGCACTCGCCCAACCGTCGAGCGAAGCCAGGTCCGCGTCGCCGACGGCCCGCGATCCGCTGGGACGGCTCGGGTCCGGCACGCTGGATAGCCCGACATCGATGATCGCCACCCCTTCCGGAACGACCTCCCGGGTCAGCAAACCCGGTTGGCCGACGCACGAGAAGATCGTGCGGGCCCCGGCGAGGGTCGCCCGAAGGTTTCGGGTCCGGGAGTGGGCGATGGTCACCGTCGCATTGGGTCCGGGGGCCCGGGCGGCGAGAAGGAGGGCGAGCGGAAGGCCGACCGTCTCGGACCGCCCGATCACGGTGACCGGCTCCCCCTCGATGGGAACCTGGTAGTACCGCGCGATCGCGAGGGCGGCGAGCGCGACGGCCGGGGCGTGACGGGGATCCCCGGTGAGCAGCCGACCGAGATTCTCGGGTCCGACGCCGTCAACGTCCTTCTCCGGCCGCAGTTGAGCGATTGCCGACCGAAAATCGTAGGGGGCCGGCAGCGGATGCTCGACCAGCACCGCATGCACCGTCGGGTCCCGATCGAGATGCCGGACCCGGTCGAACAGGTCGCGGGGCGCCCCGTCGGGGCCGAGCGCCTCGTCGCGAAACTGGATCCCCACCGCTCGGGCCGCTTTCATCTGGCCCCGCCGGTAGAACTGGAACGGGGAGTCCACCCCGCGATGGACGCTCGCGAGGGTCGCCGGGGCGTCCCCCGGCTCGGCGTGGCGGAGGAGCGACCGCGTCTCCTCGTCCAGTGCCGCCGCCACGGAGGCCCCTTCGAGACGCTGCGTCGCCGCTCCCACGGAGGGTCGAGCCGGACGACTTAGATAACGCACGACCCGACGGTCACCGGACGAGACCGCCGCGCGGTCGGGGTAGCTCGAGGGTGCGTAGTGGCGCGGAACTTCAGTAAAGGGATTTATATGGACCCCCCCCTTGGATTGGTCGGCGGTACGGACTTCCGCTCACGGGAGTCGGGACGCCTGCATGGCTGAGGGAGCGGAAACACCGTCCGGCGAACCGGTAGATACCCCGTCCTCCCCGCCCCAGGAGCTCGATACTTGGGGTCAGGGCCTTCCCTACGCCTCCACGGCCCAGGTCGAGGTTCCTCCGCGATTGCTCGACCAGGTCATCGGCCAGGATGAGGCGGTCGAGGTCGCCCGCAAGGCCGCGACCCAGAAGCGCCACATGATCCTCATCGGCGAGCCGGGGACGGGCAAGAGCATGCTCGCCCGGGCCATGGTTGACTTCCTACCCAAGGAACCGCTCCAGGACATCCTCGCCTACCCCAACAACGAGGACGCCAACGAGCCGAAGATCCGCATTGTTCCGGCCGGGAAGGGCAAGGAGATCGTCGCCGCGCAGAAGCTCGAGGCGGCGCAGAAGAAGGAGACCCGCACCATCCTGTTCATCGTGATCGCTCTCGCGGTCATGGCCCTGACCTTGTACATCGTCTTCACCACCGGCAGTCTTACCGACCTGCTCTTGGGTCTCTTCATCGTCGTGATCCTCTACGTCTTCGTCCGGCTCTCCGGCGGACGGACGGATTCCGGCGGGAACGTTGCAAAGCTCCTGGTCACCCACACCCAGGATGACAAGCCCCCGTTCATCGACGCCACCGGCGCCCACGCGGGGGCGCTCCTCGGCGACGTGAAGCACGACCCGTTCCAGTCCGGCGGCCTCGAAACGCCGCCCCACGAACGGGTTGAGGTCGGGGCGATCCACAAGGCGAACGGCGGCGTCCTCTTCGTCGACGAGATCAACCTGCTCAAGATCGAGAGCCAGCACTCGCTGCTCACCGCCCTCCAGGAGCGGAAGTTCCCCATCGTCGGCCAGTCCGAGCGCTCCGCCGGAGCGATGGTCAAGACCGAGCCGGTGCCCGCGGACTTCGTCCTGGTCGCGGCCGGCAACATCGACAGCGTCCAGTCCATGCACCCGGCCCTCCGGTCCCGCATTCGGGGGTACGGGTACGAACTGTATGTCCAATCGACGATGCCCGACACCCCCGAGAACCGGATGAAGTTGGTCCGGTTCGTCGCCCAGGAAGTGGTGAAGGACAAGAAGATCCCCCACTTCGACCGTGAGGCGATCATCGAGGTCATCCGCGAGGCCCAGCGCCGCGCGGGCCGATCGGGTCAGTTGACCCTCCGACTCCGGGAGCTCGGCGGCCTCGTCCGGGTCGCCGGCGACATCGCGCTCTCCGAGGGGATCTCGATGGTGCATCCCGCCCAGGTGGTCAAGGCCAAGCGGGCCAGCCGCTCGCTGGAGCAACAGATCGCGGACCGGTACATCGAGCGACGGAAGGAGTACCGGATGTTCTCGACCGAGGGCTCGGCCATCGGCGTCGTCAACGGCCTGGCCGCGATCAATGCCCAATCCGGTATGTCGGAGTTCTCCGGGATCGTCCTCCCGATCGTAGCCGAAGTGACGCCCGCCCAGACACGGGACGGCGGGGTCGTGGTCGCGACCGGGAAGCTCGGGGAGATCGCCAAGGAGGCGGTCCAGAACGTCAGCGCGTTGATCAAGAAGTACACGGGGGAGGACATCTCCCGGTACGACATCCACATCCAGTTCGTTGGCACGTCCGACGGGGTCGAGGGCGACAGTGCCTCGGTCTCGATCGCGACCGCCGTCATCAGTGCCCTCGAAGGGGTGCCGGTCGACCAGTCGGTGGCGATGACCGGATCCCTCTCGGTCCGGGGGCAGGTGCTCCCGGTGGGCGGCGTGACCGCCAAGGTCGAGGCGGCCGCCGACTCCGGCCTCCGTCGCGTCCTCATCCCCGAGGCGAACTTGGAGGACCTCGTGCTGGAGTCCCGGTATCTCGGGGCGATCGAGATCATCCCGGTCCGGACCCTCCGGGACGTGCTCAAGTATGCGCTCGCGGGCAACGGGTCCAAGAAGGATTCGCTCCTCGAACGCCTGGCCGCGATGGTGCTCGCGACGAACCGATCCGGTGAAGAGACCCCGCCGGCCTCGGCGACTCCGACCGTAACCAAGGGTCGCCCTGCGGGTTCGTGAGAGGAACGTTCCGCGTCCCGGTCCACCCGCCCGCCCCCACGCGTCCGATCCCCTTCCCGGACGAAGAGGAGCCGGACGAGGAACGGTTCGTCAACCGTCCCTGCTTCGAGTTCGACACCCGCCTGTCCGGTCGCTTACAACGACAAGCACTGTCGGCATTGCCGGCATTATCTGACCTCGCGCTGTCCCCACATCGATGAGTTCCTCGAGGATGTCGAGGACCTGTCGCCCGAGTGAGGGGCTCCGAGATGCGCGGCCTCCTCGTGGGGCGATTCCAGCCGTTCCATCGGGGCCACCTGGCGGTGGTCCGGGAGATCGCGGCCGAGCGGCCGGGCACCGGCCTCCTCCTCGCGATCGGGAGCGCCGAGGAGTCGTTCACCTGGACGAACCCTTTCACAGCGGGAGAGCGGTTTGAGATGATCGACCGCGCGCTCCGGGGGACCGAGGGCGGCCCGTTCCACATCGTCCCTGTGGCCGACATTCGACGGCACGCGCAGTGGGTGCACTACCTGGAATCCCTCCTCCCCGGAATTCGACCGGGTCTACACGAACAACCCGCTCACCCGACTCCTGTTCGAACGGGCTGGCTACACCGTCGCGCATCCCCGCCTCGTGGACCGCCGTCGCTACGAGGGAGAGCGCGTCCGAGCGTGCCTGGCATCGGACCGCGGCTGGAAGTCGCTCGTGCCCCCGCCGGTCGCCGAGTACCTCAGCTCGATCGGGGCGCCCTCTCGACTCTCGATGCTGCGCGCCCGCGATGCGGGTCGGCGCCGGAGCGGGACGGCGTGACCGATCCCGAACCCCCGCCCTCCCCGGTCCGACGCTCGCGGTTCGAGCCGATCCCCGAGTGGGCGGGCGTGAGCACTCGGGTCGTGCACGTCGGCCGTCTCCCCGACCTCAATGCCGGGGCGATCTCGGCCCCGATCTACCAGACTTCGACGTACCGGTACCCCGCCGAGTTCTCGGAAGCGGCCCCGGGCGGTCACGTCCATCTCTATACCCGCATCACCAACCCGAGCTTCGAGGCCCCGGCCGAGGTCCTGCGGGACCTCGAAGGGGGCGAGGAGGCCCGCCTGTTCGCCTCGGGGATGGGGGCCACGAGCGCGGTCCTGCTCTCCCTGCTGAAGAGCGGCGACGAGGTGGTCGCCCTCCAGGACCTGTACGGGGGAACGACGGACCTCCTCCACGACCTGACCGCCCGGTTCGGCGTCCGGGTCCGCGAGGTCACGGCGACCGAGGCCGCGGAGCCGGAAGCCCTCGTGCCCCGGGGGACCCGCCTCGTGTGGTTGGAGAGCCCGACCAACCCGACGCTCCGTGTGATCGACCTAAAACGGTGGGCCGACGCGGCGGACGCGGCGGGGGCCGTCCTCGTGGTCGACAACACGTTCGCGACCCCGGTCAATCAGACCCCGCTCGCGCTCGGCGCCGACCTCGTGGTGCACAGCGCGACCAAGTACCTCGGTGGCCATTCGGACCTCGTCGCGGGAGCGGTCATCGGCCCCTCCGAGCTCCTGCGTCGGATCGATGCCAAATCCTTCCTGGGGGCGCCGATCGACCCCTTCGCAGCGTTCCTCCTGGGTCGGAGTCTGAAGACCCTCGCGCTCCGGATGGCGCAGCACAACGAGAACGGGGCGCGGGTGTCGGCCGCGCTCGCGGGCCACCCCGACGTCCGCGAGGTCCACTACCCCGGCCGATTCAGTGTCGAGGAAGAGGCGATCGCGAGCCGGCAGATGCGCGGGCGCGGAGGGATGGTCTCGCTCTCCCTGCGCGGAGGGGCGGCGGTCGTTCCCCGATTCCTTCACCATCTCAGGCTCGTCCAGGTCGCGTGCAGTCTGGGCGGTGTGGAGAGCCTCGTGAGCGTTCCCGGGGACACTTCCCACCGGCACCTGACCGCGCCCGAGCTCGCGGCCCGAGGGATCGACGAGGGGTTGGTGCGGGTCTCGCTCGGCGTCGAGGACCCCGACGACCTCCTCCGGGACCTCGACGAGGCGTTGCGCGCCGCCCACGGTCCGACGGCACCATTATAGGTCGTCCTTCCTGCTCGCTTCCCCGAGCCACTGTAGCTCAGCGGCAGAGCGGCTGATTCGTAATCAGCAGGTCGGGGGTTCAAATCCCTCCAGTGGCTTAGGTTCAAGCGGCCGGCGGGTTGAGACGCACGGGATGCAAGACCGGCTAACCCGGCTTCTAGTCTGTCCGAACTGCCATTCCTCACTCGCATGGAAGATCATTCGGAAGAGCACCTCCGGAGTCCTGGAGGGCAACGCCCGGTGTGATTCGTGCGGGGTCGATTATCCCATCCGGCACGGGATCCCTGCCTTGCTGGTCGGGGGGCGCTCCTCGACGGATCTTTGGGAGGAAGCGGGCACCGGAATCCGGTCCTTCTTAGAGAACGAACCCGGGAGGGCGCGGAAGCTCATGGAGGCCGCCGACGACAAACTGAATCCCTCGGACCTGTGGCTCCGCGGCCTTGTCCTGGAGGCACAGCAAGAGTATGCCCGGGCGAATCCACTACTGGACTTCGCGCAGGAGCGACTGTACACTCCGGAGACTCGCGAGGCATCGCAGAGCCAGATGGACTACGTCTGTGCTCGGGTCAAAGAACGACGGGGGCTCATCGTGGACCTGGCTTCCGGTAGAGCGTACCTTCTCGATCGTCTCCTGGCGAGCACCCGGAGGCACTTCCTAGCGACGGACCTAAGCCCGAGAGTGTTGCGGGAGGACCTGGCCCGGTTTCGCTCCCTCGGATTTGGGTCGCGGGTCGATGCGCTCGCGTTCGACGCACTTCGCACGCCTTTCGCCGATGGCAGCCTAGCAACCATGACGACGAATCTCGGGTTGATGAACATCGACCATCCCGCTGGGCTACTCGAGGAACTGCGGCGAATCGTCTCCGGAGAGATCCTGGGAATCACCGCCTTCTACCCGGAGGACGTGGGGCGCAATTCCGAGACCATTCACCGCCTCGGGCTGGACCTGCTGTACTACCGGCAGTCCGCTCTCTCGGCGTTCGAACACGCCGGCTTCTCGGTCGTCATTGCCAACGCCCGGAAAGCGAGAGCACTTCCGACACCCGAGAGCCGCTTCCTGGCGGGATTCCAACCCGACCTCATGCCTATCGAGGAGACCGAGCTGGAGTGGTGCACCGTCATCGCTCGGTGACGCTCGCCTCTCAGCCCAAGTTCTCGGCCGTTTCGCGACGCGGTCCGTGGTCTACAAGATGACCTTTCCGGAGTCAGAGTGGGAACCTGTGGCTGTGAACTGAACGACGAAGCCCGCCAGGGGTTGGCCTTCCTGCTGTTCGAGGGCAGGCCCTAGTCGACGAAGTTTTCTTGAGGCTCGACTGCCCTCCTGGAGCCGGACTGTACCCACCATGACTCTGTCCGCCAAACCGCTCTCCTCGGATACGTGGCCGGAATTCGCCAGACTCGTCGAGAAGCACAACGGAATCTTCGGTGGGTGCTGGTGCATCTCATTCCATCTCACAGGGAAGGAGGAGCAGCGAGGGGCGGCAGCGTACCGGGCGATGAAGCAGGAGCTAGTACGGAAAGGACGGGCGCACGCTGCGCTGGTCTTTGACGGCCCGAATGCGGTCGGATGGTGTCAGTTCGGCTCGAGCGCGGAACTCCCGAACATCCGGAGCCGGAAGGCCTACGAAGCGGGATCGAGGGAGCTTCCCGACTGGCGCATTACGTGCTTCTTCATTGATCGAGAACGCCGAGGGGAAGGGATTGCGACCGTCGCTCTTCGTGAGGCGCTTCGGGAGATCGGAAGACTCGGGGGAGGAACGGTCGAGGCGTATCCTGAGGACTACGCCGGCCAAAGAACCTCGAACTCGTTTCTTTGCAGCGGGGCCCTGGGCATGTTCGAGAAAGCAGGGTTCAAGCGCGACCGCAAGATCGCCCTTCGAAGGTGGGTCGTGAATCGAACTGTTCCCCGCTCACGTGCGAGGCGTGTGGCGAACCGATCCTAGGATTAAGGGCAACCTCCCGGGGGGTGGATTGGAGCCCTTAGTTCATGTCCCTCCAGTGCCCTTCCTCGATGGACTCTTACCCGTTCGGGCCGTTCCTTGTAGTGATGTCTTCGGCTGGGGGGCCACCGGAGCTCCGGAACTCCGTCCCAAACGTCCGGCCCGCCACGGAGGGCGCCCGCAAGGAATCCGTTCGTGCTGGCGCGGCCCGATCCGCGCGACCTCGGCGGCGATGGATGGTCCTCGTCGGGATCTTGATCGTGGTCGGAATCGTCTCGGCGGCCGCGCTGGTCACAATCCCGATAACGCATCGGTTCTCAGACGACTTCAACGCGAACCATCAGTTCGGCGGAGTGACGATGGTGGCGCCGGTCGGGAGCCAGCTCGCGTTGAACTGGTCCGTGAGCGGCGGGCCGGCATCGGTCTCGGTCTACAACGGGTACGGGCAGGTGCTCTACGAATCGGATGCTCCGAGCGGTACGTTCAGCTTCACGTCGGCGACCCCGTCGGACGGGGTCGAGGCCAATTCGACCGCCTCCGCCCTCGTCTACCTGGCGTGGAGTTTCGCGGCGCCCATATTCTGAACGGAACAGGACTACGATGACGACGATTCCCCCGGGCCCCCGCACCCGACGGCGATGGATTCGGATCGTCATCGCGGTGGTTTTGATCGCGGTCGTGATCGTGGGCGGGCTGGCCACGGTTCCGGTCGCCCATTCGTTCGACGGCACATTCTCCCTCCCTCGCCTCCACGTCGGCGACTACGTGCTCCACACGCCCGAAGGCGGGGTAGTTACCGGAGCGTGGTCCGAGGCGGGGGGCGGCCGGGTCGATTTCTTGATCGTCGACAGCAGCGATTATCCGATCTACCAGACCAATGGGACCGGTGGCTCCTTCTCCTTTCCCGTGGATTCAGCTACGTACGGCTTCGAGGGCCTGACCACCGCCAACGTGACGGATACGGTCGCGGTGTCCGGAGTATGCTCATCGCCTATCCTGTAGGCCAATAGGCCCACCGACCGAGAGGCGGTCCACGCACCTCGAGGGGACAGCACGGTCGGACCGGTCCCGATGAGGCCCATTCCGCAGGTCTCATTAGCCCGTGCGGCCCCCGACGATCGGATGGATCCGTGACCGCGAAACGACCGTCCACTCGAATCCCGAAGGCCACGTTCCACAGCGTCGCGGTCCTCGTCTCGGACCGCGAACGGTCGCTCTCGTGGTACACCCAAAACTTCGGACTCGATGCGATTGAGAACGAGGGGGAGTGGGTGACCGTCGGCCGCCGGGGACAGAACGGCACCCTCCACCTGTGCACGATCACGGAGTTCGATCCGGAGTTCTCGTTGGAGCCCGGTGAGTCGGGCATCCAGTTCGATCTTCCGGGCGACTTCCGTGCGTCGTGCGCCGCGCTCAAAGCAAACGGCGTTCGGTTCGTGACCCCGCCGACGAAGCGACCGTGGGGCTGGTACGCCAAGATCGCCGACCCGGACGGAAACGAAATTCGCCTCAATCCGAAGTAGATGCCCTCGCTCTGGGTCGGGCCGCCCGCCGCGGGAGGGTGTGGGAGCTTTGCTGGGGGCGGGTCGAGCGAGGACCGACCTGTGTCTATCACAGATTTGGGGCCGTAGGGTTGACTTTTCGCCCTCATCCCCCGCAATCCGGGTGTCGGCCGCCGCTTGCCCAAGTCCTCGTTACCCCCTGTACCGCTCCACGGCCCCGGGAGCCCCCTCCAGTGGAGAGGGCAGCGTCCCGCCGAAGGAGCTCCCACTTGCTCGAAGGTCGGTTTGCACCGGGGGACCCTACCGACCGACGATAGGTTTTCAAAGGGGGGGCCGCCGTGTTCGAAGGAGGAGGCCCCTTTGGCGGCCGCAGTCTTTCAAGTCTACACCAAGCCCCCTCCGCTGTACCGGCTCGCGCGGGCGCTCCGGCGGCTCTCCCTTCTGGTCCTCATCCTCCTGATCCTCTTTACCGCCTCCGTCGCGTACTCGGCTGTCGAGACGGCGCGTTCCTCCTCCCAGCTGAGCAACGTAACCGCGGCCTTCGGGGCCAACGGGACGATCATCCTCAGCAGCACCCTACGCCTCAGCAACAATGGGTTCTACCCGGTCGACGACCTGACGCTGGTCGTCCGGGTCACCAATACGACCGGCGTGTTCCTGGGGGCCGCGTCGATCGGGCCGACCACGCTCTCCAGCCAGGGGTCGACGATCTACCCCTTGACGCTCTACGTTCCGATCAACACGACGGGGCCCGGACCGTCCCTCCTGACCGAGGACCAGACCCTGCCCGTGCGAGTGTGGGGGAACGCGACCTTCGGCTACTTGTTCCCCATCGGTCTCAGCTTCGCCGACAACCGGGCGTGGGGGGCGCCGTTCGCGAACCTGGAGTTCGCGGTGGGGACACCCACGCTCATGGGCGGGACCCTCTCCGTCCCGGTCACGCTCTCGTTCGCCAACCACGCGCCGATCTCGGATAGCGGGATGCTCGATTTCGCCGTCCGCTCCGCCGGAGGGGCGGAGTGTGGGTCCGGCAGCTTCACGATGAACGTCCCGCCGCAGACCCCGTACTCCCAGACCACGGACGTCGCGCTGGCGTCCGGCTGTTCCCCGGCGGGTGGTGAGGTCCTTTCGACGTTCGTGACTCCGTCGTACACCCTCGTGCTTCCCCCGGAGCCCATCCCGTGACGACGACCGGCCGGACCCGCACCAATCTCGGCTTTCGCATTCCCGGCCTGGGCTGGCGCATCACCCTGGGCGCCCTCCGGATGATCCCGCTGGTCCTCCTGCTGGTCGGCCTTCCGGCAGCGCTCCTCACCTACCTCTCGACCAATGGGGTGGCCCTTCCGATCTCCATCCTCACCGTCACGATCTTCGGGGTGGTGATCAGCGCCCTCTCGACGGCCCGGTACATCTCGAAGCCGTACCGCGCGTACGGACCGATCTCGGTGGCCGCGGCCGCGGTCACCATCGTGTACCTCCTGATCATCCTCGCCCAGTCGACCTACACGATCTCGATCCCCAACACTCCGGTGACCCTCACGTTGAGCTACACCGAGCTCATCGAGCTCTTGCTCATCGTGCCGATGCTGTCGCTCACGGCCGCCGTCGTCACGGCGATCGAGGACGGACGGTCCCCGCAGGAGCGGCTTCCGTTCGACTTTCCGCCCTAGGCGCCCGCGAGCTGGACCTCGACGATCCGCACCGGGGACTTCGGCCGGTCGCTCGAATCCCGGGGAACGGCCGCGATCTTCTCCACGACATCCTGTCCCCCTCGGACCCGGCCGAAGACCGCGTGCTTGTTGTCGAGCCAAGAGGTGGTCGCGAGCGTGATGAAGAACTGGCTCCCCCCCGTGTTCGGTCCCGCGTTGGCCATCGAGACGATCCCTGGCCCATCGTGGTGGAGGGTGCGCTCGAACTCATCGGGGATCGTGTACCCCGGACCCCCCGTCCCGTCGCCCTTGGGGCACCCGGTCTGCACCATGAATCCAGGGATCACACGGTGGAACGTGAGGCCGGTGTAGAACCCCTTCTTGGCGAGCGTGACGAAATTCTCGACCGTCTTGGGGGCGCGGTCGCGGTACAGCTCGATCCGTACATCGCCGAGCGTCGTCCGAAGGGTCACCGTGGGGTTCGCCATGCGCGGCCGAGGTCCGAGGGGGCTATAATGCGCACGGCAAGAGGAACCTCGGGTGTTAAGCCGAGGCCGCAGGTGAACCGACTCGACCGCATCACCATCCGGGGAGGAGGATGCACCGTTCGATCGCGTACATCGGGACCGCCCTCCTGCTGGTCGCCCTAGCCCTCACTTCGTTCCCCATCTGGGCCTACGGGGCGGAGCAGTTCGATGCGGAGCAGGAGCTCGGCATCCTGTTGATCCCCTTCGGGCTCATCACCTTCCTCGTCGCCGCCACCACGCCCGACCCAAGGTTGACGACCGTGGGCGGGGCCTTCGGGAACCCCGAGTACGACCGAACGACCCGGCCCGGAAGCGGGCGGACCGACTCCCGGGCCCGGGCCGTCACCAGCTTCCGAGAGGCGGCGCAATGCATCGGGTGCCACACGGTCTTCTCGCCGGACCTGGCTCAATGTCCCCGCTGCGCCCGGGCACGCCCCTGTCGGACGTGCTACCGATTGCTCGGGCTCGTGCTCGATCGTCCGACGTGCCCCACGTGCGCTCGGGCGGAACCCTTGTGTAACTGTCCGATCCTCCCCCGGCCGACGGCCCCGACCGGCCGAGTGGCGGTGTACGGGGGCCGGAGGTGAAACGCCCTCCATGGAAGATCGGGAACTTCCCCGTGGGATCGTAACGGCCGCCGACCTGGGCCCCGTCCGGGTCCATTTTGACGGCGCGTGCGAACCCGCTCGCGGGGGCGGTCTCGCCACGTTCGGCTACACCATCGAGGGGGCCGGTTTCGACCTCGAGGAGGGCGGCCTCGCTGTCCGACCCTACTCCGAGCGAGCCACGAACAACGTCGCCGAGTACGCCGGGGCGATCCAGGCCCTGTACCGGCTGCACGGCCTGGGCTACACGGGTCCCGTCGAGGTCCGCGGCGATAGCCAGCTCGTGATCCGCCAGATGACGGGGGAGTACGAAGTGAAGGCCGAGCACCTACGGCCCTACCACGAATGGTTGACCCAGCTGGCGGGCAAGTTCTCGTCGGTCTCGTGGGAGTGGGTCCCGCGCGAGCAGAACCAGCGCGCGGATGCGCTCTCCAAACAGGCGCTCGCCGACCACGCGCCCCTGGCGGCGCGTCATCGGCCTCGGTCGACCATGCCGGTAGGCGACGCGAGCGAGAACGAGTCGACGGACTAGCCCCAGCGCACGGTATAGACGAGCGTGCGTCCCTCGATCGCCGCGCGCGCTCGCGCGGTATCGACGATCGTGGCGAACGCGGCGGCTGCATCCGGCGACAGCTTCGGTCGCATGCCGTAGCCGCGCGGCACGCCTTGGCCAAGGAACATCTTGGGAGCGACGGACGGGACGGGCCAGTCGAACGGGCGCGGTCGGGGTCCGCTCATTCTTCCTCTCGGAACGCCGTCCGGGTCGTGAGATCGAAACCGCTCAGGCACGGCAGCACCGCCAGCGGAACTCGCGTGGCGTCGCCCCATTCGGTGCCGAGCGGAGCCGCGGCGAGGAGCAGGGCGCGATAGGACGTGTCGGACATGGTCCCTCGGAGGGTGTCGGACGCATGTCATACATAAACGTCCGCTTCGAGCGGCATCCAAAAGTCGCGTCCGGGGCGTCTCCCGTGCCTCTTCTTATGGGTCGGGCCATTGCCTCGAACACCGAGGGTTCTACCCGTGGCGACCGCTCCGATCGACGCCGTGTCCTTCCTCCGTGGCGCCGAACAGGAGTTGCTCGATTCCGCGGTCGAGGCGACGCAGGCGGATTGGGTGCATGCCACCTACATCACCGACGACACCCAGGCGCTCGCCGCGCGGGCCAACGCGCGGCTGATGAGCGTGACGCTTCGTCTCGCCCAAGAATCTACCCGACTTCCCCGCACCGGTCTCTCGGCCGAACAGTCGAGGAAGGTCAAGCTCCTGAGGCTGAGCCTCCCGCTCGCCGCGCCCTCCGAAGCGGCGGCTTCGCTCGACCTCGCCCGGACCGTGGCGGAGATGCAGGGGATCTACGCGAAGGGTCGGCACGCCCCGATCGGAGAAGCGGAGCCGGTCGACCTCCAGGCCCTCTCCCGGATCCTCTTGGAGGTTCGCGACCCCCTCCGGCTCGAGGACGCGTGGGTGGGTTGGCACCGGGTCGGCCGGGAGATCCGCGCCCCGTTCGTGCGCTATGTCGAGCTCGCCAACCGGGGAGCGCGGGAACTGGGCTTCCCCGACACCGGTGCGATGTGGCGCTCGCGCTACGACATGGAACCGGAGGCCTTCTCGAAGGAGGTCGACCGTCTCTGGGAGGAGGTGCGCCCCCTCTACGACTCCTTGCATGCGTACGTCCGGGGCCGTCTTCGCCAAGAGTACGGGCCCGACCGCGTCCCGGAGAAGGGGCCGATACCGGCCCATTTGCTCGGCAATATGTGGGCCCAGTCGTGGGAAGGGATCCTCCCGCTCGTGGCCCCGCCGGGGTCGGAAGCGGGGTTCGACCTCACACGGATCCTGGTCGATCGGGGGACGACGGCGGTCGACATGGTCCGCTTCGCGGAGCAGTTCTTCGTCTCCCTGGGGGTGCCGAAGCTCCCTCCCTCCTTCTGGGAGCGGTCGATGTTCCTGCGTCCGCGCGACCGCGAGGTCATCTGTCACGCGAGCGCTTGGGACCTCGATTTCGTGAATGACCTCCGGATCAAGATGTGCATCGAGATCACGGCGGACGATTTCGCCACGGTCCACCACGAGCTGGGACACAACTTCTACCAGCGGGCCTGTTCGCACCAGCCGTTCCTTTTCCGGGAGGGGGCCCACGACGGCTTCCACGAGGCGGTCGGAGACACGATCTCGCTCTCGGTGACGCCCGAGTACCTCGTCCGGATCGGGCTGCTCGAGAGCGCGCCGGAGGCCAGCCGGGACATCGGGCTCCTGCTCCATCGTGCCCTCGAGAAGGTCGCGTTCCTGCCGTTCGGTCTCCTGGTCGACCGGTGGCGCTGGGAGGTCTTTGCCGGCCGCACGACCCCCGCCGACTACAACCGGACCTGGTGGGAGCTCCGCGAGAAGATCCAGGGCATCGCCCCTCCCTCTCCGCGCTCGGAGGCGGATTTCGATCCGGGGGCCAAGTTCCACGTTCCCTCGAGCGTCCCCTACATGCGGTACTTCCTCGCCCACATCCTCCAGTTCCAGTTCCACCGGGCCCTCGCCAAGGCGATGGGGGCTACGGGACCGCTCCACCGCGTCTCGATCTACGGTTCCCCCGAAGCCGGCGCTCGTCTCCGGGCGATGCTCGAGATGGGGGCGCAGCACGAGTGGCCCGACGCCCTCGAAGCGATCACGGGGGAGCGGCGGATGGATGCTCGCGGCCTGCTCGAGTACTTCGCCCCGCTCCAGCGCTGGCTGGACGAACAGAACCGAGCCTTCCCCAAAGGATGGTAGCCGGGGCGCGCTGGGCCGCCACCGCGAAGTATTAGCGCCCGGCCGGCGTCCTTCTTCGCGATGCTGCTCGGACCGGGCGAAGGCGTTCTGCGGAGCGAGTATGCGGTCCTGTTGGAGGGGCACGGCCCGGGCATCGAGGGGCGTTCGACCGGCGTCCTCTACCTGACCAACCACCGTTGCCTCTTCGAGACCAACGTGTCGCGTGGGGTGGTCCACACGCTTGTGCGCGGTCGCGACACGACGATCCTTCTCGATGCCCACCTCCCGACCCTCCGCAACGTCTCGGTCAAGCGCCCCCGGCTCGGGAAGCCCCGCCTCGTCATCGAGACGCCCCACGCCCGAGCGGCGTTCGATGTGCTGGACCCGGACGCTTGGTTCCGGGCGGTCGCCGAGGCGCGGCAGGCCCTCCCGTCGCCGTACACACCGCCGGCCGGGAACGTCACGCACACGATCGAGCGTCAGGTGGTGAAGGTGCGGTGTCGATTCTGCGGTCTTCTCGGGAACGAGGTCGACGGCCGCTGCTCCGGGTGCGGGGCTTCCCTCTAACCTCTTTCGAGGACGTTCGGGACCGCGTCCCGCGCCTAGTTGTTGGGCGGTGCGGTCGTACCCGGGTGCCGTGCGGCGAGAGTGCCAACCGTTGGTTCGGGTCCTTCCGGTCCCGCCGAGAAGAAGGTCACTCCGGACGGGCCGGACGCAGGGTTTCCGCGACGGCCGATAGGAGCTCGTAGGCTACATCCTCGGCGTCGGAGGCATCCGTTAACCCCTGGTCGCCGGTCGTAAAGATGCGGAGCGCCCCGCCCTGGATCCCGAGGAGTACGGTGCCGGTTCCGTCCCGGCGAGCCCACGCTAGAAGCTGCTGCCGGGGGCGGTCGACCACGCCCATCCATCGGAGCGAGCCAAACCATCGGCCAGAGAGCCGAGCGAGCAGGGCGTCAGACGAGATCCCCGGTGGGATCTCGATCCGGGCGACGGCGTGCAGCTCCGATTCCGTAGCGGAGGGAAGATCGGGATGTCGGGTCGACCGGTACCCTTGTTCGGAGCGCTCGATGAGTCCCTCGCGCTCCAGCCGCCGCAGGGCCCGGGAGAGGGATTCCGGATGGGCCCCGAGGGTGCGCCGGAGCCCGCTGAAGGCGATGCGTCCGTTCATCTCCTCGAGAGCGACCAGGACCCGGTCGTCGAGCCGGCCGAGCGCAACGGATTCCTGCTCCGACGGACGGGCCGACATGGGTGGGACTACGGGACCGGGGATTTAGACCGTCGGTGTTGCGGCGGTAACCTGCTGACCCGCCCGCCGGGGTCGGCTCGCGTGTGACCGGACCTCCCGTGACCCACTCAATAACCCCGCCCGGGCCGTTCGTCCCTCGGAACCTTGAGTTCCAGGAAAACAACCATGAGCGACGACCAAGAGGGATGCGGACCGGGAGCCTACAGCGGCCCCTGGGTGTGGACAGCCTACCGAGCGTACAACGAGCTCCTGCGGGAGAAGCTGAAGAAGAAATTCGACGCGCAGGAGGGACCGTGGATGGAGAAAGTCGCGGACGTCCTGGTCCAGATCGTCAACGCCCGTTGGGAAGGCGGGCGACAGAAGGAGAAGGAACAGGAGGAGCTCTTCGAGCGGCTCGAGAAGCTTCTCTCGGAGTAGGCGGATGGACGCCCCCATCCCCCTTTCCCCCGGACCGTCCGGTCCACCGGTAGGGCCCGAGCCGTCCCTGCCGTGGCCCGGTTCCGGCTGAGGACCGAGGGCAACCCGGGTCGGGCCTCCGCGGGGACGAACCTCCCCGGTCCCGACCCCGGCGCCGCGAATCCATGGCCCGGACGACCGGAGTCGTCGCGGGCGGACCTCGGGGAACGATCGCCCCGAGGCCCTTAAGGGCCTCCGGGGTCTGGCCCACCCCGAGGAAACGATGACCGTGGAGTTCGAGTTCAAGAAGAGTCCCGCTTACCGGGTCGCCTACATCGCCTGGACGGGGCCTTGGAACGAGCAGAAGATCCGATCGCAGTTCGCCCGAGTCGAAAAGTGGGCGAAGGACCACGGCTACTCGACCGGCCGATGGGTCTTTCGGGAGCCCGGCGAACGGAAGTGGGAGACGGGGATCGAAGTGCGTGGCGCCCAGGTGCACAGCCACCCCCCCATTCGGTTGAAGTCGCTCCCGGCGACCCGCGTCGCCCGCGCGGTGTTCGACCCGGACGTCGTGGCACCGAACGTGATCTACCACGGTCTCAACGACTGGCTCCGCTGGCGCAAGAAGGAGGGCAAGATCCGGTCGGTCGTCTCGACCCGGGAAGTCTACACGGCCGACCCCTGGAAGGACAAGACCGCCTGCGCCCGGACCGAGGTCCAGTTCGTCGTGCGACCGTAGGCCGGTGCTCCGCCCGGTGCGCCCGGCGGCCCGAGAGGTGTTCCCTCGGGACATGTCCTCAGACCCGCCGCGAGGCGCCGCTGCGGTGAGGGGTCCGTGACCGTCGCGTACCTGGTCGTGGTCGGTCTGGCCCTCGGGTTTAGCCTGACCATCCCGCCGGGTCCGATGAACGCGCTGATCGCCATGCGCTCGGTCCGTTCCCTCAAGGGCGGGATCACGACCGGATTCGGGGCGATGACAGCCGACCTCGTCCTGGGCGTTCTCGTGTACGCGCTCCATTCCCTGGTCGACCTCGACCCAATCGTCCGATGGGTCGAGGCGGCGGGAGCCGTCGTCA
Source organism: uncultured Thermoplasmata archaeon (assembly GCA_963749235.1). Lineage (GTDB taxonomy): Archaea > Thermoplasmatota > Thermoplasmata > Lutacidiplasmatales > UBA184 > Lutacidiplasma. The sequence continues at coordinate 278,998 of CAVVLV010000001.1, forward strand.
TGGCCTCCTTTGCCTACCGCGTCCTGACTCGCGAGGCCCGCGAAGTCCCCCCCGACCCGACACCGGACGTGCGGGTATTCTCCGAGGCGCTGCTCCTCGGCGTGACCAACCCCTTCCAGGTGATCTGGTGGTTGACGGCCGGGCTGGCCTTCGCATACCTGGGCGGGGCATGGTTGCTCGGCGGACTGTTCGGCGCGATCGCAATCTGGATCGTCGCCTTCCCGCTCGTCCTGTACCACACGGTCCGACGGTCGGCGAAGCTTCCCCGTTCAGTCGCCCTCGCGTCGGGCCTTCTGTTGGCCGGTTTCGCCGTCTATTTCGCGTGGCTCGCGACGGGACTCTCCGTCTGACAGCGCGTCGATCTCAGGTGGACCCCGTGCGGAGTCGATCCGTGTACTGCTTCCGAAGCTTCGCGACCTTCGGGGCGATCACGAACTGGCAATAGGCCTGGGCCGGGTTCCGGGCGAAGTAGTTGTGGTGGTACTCTTCCGCCGGAAAGAACGTCGTGAGCGGCGCGAGTTCGGTGACGATCTTGCCCCGCCAAAGGTGCTGGCCGTCCAAGGAACGGAGAACCTCCTCGGCGACCCCCCGCTGCGCCTCGTTCTGGTAGAGGACGATGGAGCGGTACTGGGTACCGACATCCGCGCCCTGTCGGTTCTTCGTCGTCGGGTCGTGGGTCGTCATGAAGATCGTGAGGAGGTCACGGTAGGAGAGGATCTCGGGGTCGAAGGTGATCTGGACGACCTCGGCGTGTCCTGTGCGGCCCCCGCAGACCTGCTCGTACGTCGGGTGGGGCACCGTGCCGCCCGCGTAGCCGGGCATCACGCCGAGGACGCCCCGCAGCTCGGAGAAGACGGCCTCCGTGCACCAGAAGCACCCGCCGCCTACCGTGGCGACCGAGGACGTGGCGGAAGCGCCCGGGCTCGACGAGGGGGTCATCGCCTCGGACGACTCCGTGGAGGCGGATGAGCCTGACGCCCGCGTCGGGGGGCCGGAGACCCCCTGAGGCGCGATTCGAACGCGGCCAGCCACGCCCGTCCCTCGATGGGCGGTCCCACGGTCTCAAATCGGGCTTCCCGGGTCCATCGCTCCCGGAGGAGCTTTCCGAAGGTCGTGCGGAGCTCGGCTTGGGAGATCCGCCGCGGGCCACCCCAATCGGTCGGTTCGTTCTCGGAAAAGCAAAGGACAAAGAACCGGCCCCCTGGCCGCAGCGCGGCCGCAACCCCCTCGGCGTACACGGGGCGGTGCGGGTCGAGAAAAGTGTGGAACAGACCGCAGTCGACGAGCGTATCGAACGTCTCGTGGAGCGCGGGCAGTTCGAGAGCGCTCGCAACCTCGAATCGGACCGACGAAGAAGATCGTTCCCCTTTGGCCCCCGCCTTCTCGATCGCCCGGGGGGAGAAGTCGATGGCCCAGGTCGGGTGACCTTGGCTGGCCAGGTAAATCGCATTCTCTCCGGTACCGCAACCCAAGTCGAGCACTCTTCCCCGGATCTCTCCCGCTTCCTCGAGGCGGACGATCTCCCTCTGGGGCCGTGCAATGTCCCAGAGCGGCGTTCCCTCGTACGCTCGGTCGAAGAAGTACACGCGGCCGGGAGGCTCCCGGCGAATTAACCGTCGTGCGCGGGTCCGCGCCACCGCCCGTGCGCCACGGGCCTTATGTGGACCGAAGGTTCCGGGAGATTCGGCGATGTCCGGCTCTCCCGTCGCGCCCCGAGTCGAGGACACGAAAGGGGCCAGTCGGCTCGCGCTCGGGGCCGGGCTCGGTCTGGCCGCGGCCGTCATGACGCTCGTCCTGCCCTCCCTGTTTCTTTGGCTCGCGCTGTACCTCACCGGGCGGGTTCTTCAGCCTCGGCAGTACCGCTCGTTCAGACCCTCTCGCTCCTCGTCCTCATCGGCGCGTTCCTGTTCCTGCTCTGCCTGTTCACCTACCGGTTGGCCTTCGGCGCCCTCCGGAAGGTGGACGCCCGGTTCACCGCCGCCTCCGTCCTCTGCCTGATCGGTTCCCTCGGCTTTCTCCTCCTGCTGATCGCGGCCGCCGTACTGCTCGGTTCCACGAGCTCGCTCGTCCAGTGCATGCACGGGCAACCCTCCCACGCGCTCTCCTGCCTGCGTTCCTCCCAACCGATCGGGGCCTACACCGCGCTCGTCGGGTTCTGGCTCGGATGGCTCGGTGGGGTCGGGATCGTCCTGGGGCTCGGTTCCGCGGGACACCGCTTCGCGCGGGCCGCCCTCTACGGCGGCGCCGCATTCTACGGCCTCCTGTTGCTGGTACTTGTCGGTCCCTTCCTCTCCCTGGTTTACCCGGTCCCGGGCGGAGAGTACCTGCTCCTCGTGACTCCCGCGCTCGCCCTGTTGGCCCCCGCGTTCGTGCTCGCGGGAAGCCGCACTCCGCCGGCCACCGTGCGCCGCGCCTAAGGCCCCGGGAGGACCGGGTCGGTCCGAGCCCCGTTGGCCCGCGAACCCTCATCAACCTCGAGGGGTAACGGGATCATGGCCGATTCCGCGGTGCTCTACTACCTGCCCCTCAGCCACTACTGCGTCTCCGTCGAGCGGATGCTGGCGTTCAAGCAGATCCCGGCCCGGAGAGTCTACGCCGCCTACCATGACCGGCAGGAGCTGCTTCGCCGGACCGGTCAGGACTACGTGCCCACCCTCATCTGGAAAGGTCAGGCGGTCACCTGGACGGAGATCCCCGAATTTCTCGATCGGCTCCGGCCCAACCCTCCGTTGCTCCCTGCGGGTCAGGAGGGGCTGGCCCGCACCCTCGAGAACTGGGGGCATCAGGTCCTCGAGGAACGGGTTTGGAGAGCCGTCGTGACCCAGGCGCCGAAGGTCCTCCGCTCCGACGAGGAGCGCTGGGTGTTCGAGGAGATGCAGACCCGGGCCCGGGGACCGTGGAAGGTGCTGGCCGCCCGCCGCCCGGAGTTCGTGAAGGAGATGCTCGAATACTTCGAGTTCGTCGAGGGGATGGTACGGGTCGGGAGTGGCTGCTCGACCGTCCCTCGCTCGCGGATTTTGGTGTCTACGGCGGTCTTTCCCCGTGGCTTACGGTCGGGGAACGGATCCCGAGTCGGCTCCGCGCCCTCCGCGCGTGGGCCACCCGGGTCGAGGCGTTCTAGGCCGCTTCCCGGCCGCGTTACTCGAGGAGGACGGTCTCGGCGGCCGGGGCCACGAAGCCGTGGGTCCGGTGCGATCCGTCACAGTGAGGCTTGTTCGCCGAGTGACCACACCGGCACAGGTCGGCCACGACCTTCCCGTCGACAAAGACCAGGTTCGACGCATTCTCCCGGGAGCGGATCATGACCTTCGACATGGAAGCCTCCCGACCCTTACCCACCGGTGGTACATGCGTTCGATGGCGTCGGGGTAACAAGCTCTCGGCCCGTTATGTAGGCCGGGCTGCTTCAATCCACGGGGTCGGCCATGAAGGTGGGAATTCTCGGATCGGGAGAGGTTGCGAAAGCGTTGGGCGTCGGGTTCATCACCGCGGGGCACACCGTGCGGCTGGGGTCGAGGACCCCGGAGAGCGAGGGCCTGGTTGCCTGGAAGAAGAAGGTCGGGGCGAACGGGTCGACCGGCACCTTCGCCGACGCGGCTGAGTGGGGCGAGATGGTCGTGGTCGCGAGTCTCGGAGTGGAGGTCGCGAGCACGCTCAAGCTCGCCGGCCCGAACCACTTTGCCGGCAAGGTCGTCATCGATGTGACGAATCCTCTCGTCATGGCGCCCAACGCTCCCCCCACCCTCTCGGTGGGGTGGACCGACTCGGCGGGCGAGACCGTACAACGGATGCTCCCGTCGGCCAAGGTCGTCAAGGCGTTCAACTCGGTCGGCAACCCGCTCATGTTCCGCCCTCAGCTGCCGGGGGGCCCACCGACGATGTTCTACTGTGGGAACGATGCGTCGGCGAAACAGAAGGTCGCCGAGATCCTGACCTCGTTCGGATGGGACTCGATCGACGTCGGCGGGATCGAAGCGTCCCGATTCCTGGAGCCCCTGTGTCTCCTCTGGGTCTCGTCGGCGATGCGCCTCGGGAACTGGAATATCGCGTTCAAGGTCCTGAAGAAATAGCCCTCCCCTCCGCGTCCTCCACCGGACGGGGGCGATCGCGGGTGGCCCCCGGGCCTCAGGTGACGGTGAGCGTCAGGGCACCGTTGTAGGCCGAACTCGGCAAGGTGATGTTGAGCCAGAGGACGGCGGACGTGTCGTTCACCCCGATCGAGAGCGGAGTGTTGGCGCTCGCGATGGAGAACCCACCGGTGGGCGTGGTCACTGTATGGATCGTGCAGGCCGAGGTTCCACCGCTGGTGGTGTTGTTGCCCTGGACGGGGAACCCCAGTTGGACGGTGTCGCTCAGGGTGTCGTTGAAGCCGTAGAAGGAGGCCCCATCGAGTCCGCAGGTGTCGTCGGGGGAAGTGAAGTTGATGGACGTCACGGTGATCGTCTGGCTCCCCTCGTAGAAGAGGAATCCGACCACCCCGACGATGAGGACGACCACCACGACGAGGACGATCAACCTCGCCCGAGATCGGCGGCGCGGGGCCGGCTCCATCGCGCCGGCTCCGGCAGGCCCAGACCAAGTCGCCGGGGGGGGGAGGGTCATCCCGGACGAGCTCGCCAGAGGCGGGGCCGACGGGACGGGGGCCATGGGGGTACCGCAATACTGACAGAACACGGCCCCGGGAGGATTCTCCCCGCCGCATTTCATGCAGAATCGCGCCGACATCGGGCCCACGGAGGGCACCGAATACTTAGGGCCGTCGGGCGCGAAGGGAGGGCCTCAACCCGGGCCCGTAGGGTCCGCCGACCGTTTCCTGTGGCCCAAAAAGGACTATACCCCGGACTCCGACCCCTCCTCGTGAAGGAACGCGGCGGCGACCCACCCCCGGGACGCCCGAACGGTCGACGGGGGAACACCTACCGTGCCCGATGAAGTGCGGATCCGGGACCTGAGCCGACCCTCGATCACGGAGTGGACTCCGCCGATCGGAGCGATGGGCGGGCCGCCGGCCCACGAGCTGTATCGGGACCTCGTCGCGCACGGGGGGCTCCGTCTCCTCAAGGATCGGGACGGGAACCCTTGGGTCGAACTGCAGGACGGCGAACGCCGCCACCGATTCCCCGTGCCGGGGACCGCCCTCCGGGGCGCCCTCGACCGCTTCCGAATGCGTCGGAACCTTCGCCCGGTTCCCGAGGGGGACCTGGATGACTTTGCGCGGGTGGTGCAGGCCCGGGTTTCGGACCCGGATGTGCGCCTCCCCTTGGTCGACCCGAACGTCCCCGAGGGGGAGAAGCCCCCGGACAACGAAGAGGGCGCTCCGTCGCCGGATTCCGAGCCGGGCTCTGAGGAGGAAGTCGGCGACAGCCGGCTCGACCGAGAGTTGGAGGCGGTCCTGGCCGAGGTGCGAGCGGTACGCGACGGACCTCAGCCTCCGCCCCCGCGGTGGTACCTGGTGGGCCCCGGGCCGACCGCGGCTCCACGATCGCTGACCGCGCGGCACCCCCTACCGCTGCCGGACCTCTCGATCTCCGGGGGCCGATCGACCACGTCCGGGGAGGATCCGACCCTCCCGAAGTACCTCCGCGTCCTTCACGACCTCGTCGAGGGAGGAGGTTGGCTCGGCACCCTGGGCGAACTCGGGGAGCTGACCGGAGAGGATCCCGAGGTCGTGTACGATTCGCTGCTGAAGTATCACTACGACCTGACCGGCGACAACCTGGTCGTCGCCCCGGTCGAGGTGGAGGACGGGTGGCGCTGGCTGGTCGTGGACCGGAGCCGACTGCGATCCTCGCCCACGTCCGACCCCGGCCCGTTGGGACCCGCTCCGCCGTGAGTGGGGACCGAACGGTGCGCGAGGACGCCCGACGGGATTGCGGGGGAAGGAACGTCCCCCTTCGAATTTCCTTCCGCTCTTAATCCCCTGCGTTCTCGCCCTCCCGATGCCCACGACGGGGGTGCTGGACTGGCTCCTCGAAGAGGACCAGCCCGGGGTCCGATACCGAGCCCTGACGGAGCTCCTCGACCGTCCCGCCCAGGACTCCGACGTACGCCGGGCACGGGATCACATCCCGAAGGTAGGGTGGGTCGCTGAGATTCTGGCCCGCCGCGACCCGGCCGGATGGTGGACGAGCGAGAAGAGCCTCTACGTACCGAAGTATATTTCGACGAACTGGAACCTGCTCGTGCTCTCCGACCTCGGGGCGACGCGCGCGATCCCCGCCGTGCGCGCGTCGTGCGAGCTCTGGATGGCTCGGTCCCCGCTGAAGGGAGGCGGGACCGGCGGCAACTCGAAGGGGAACGGTCACCACTGCTACACGGGCAACATGGCGAGGGCGTTGATCCGGTTCGGCTACGAGGACGACCCACGGGTCCGCAAGGCCCTCGACTGGTTGGTCCGGACCGCGCACCCGAAGGGAGGGTGGACGTGCTTTTCGTACGGGGACGGACCCTCTCGAGGAAGAACGCTGGACTCCTGGGAGGGCCTGAGCGCCTTTGCCGCGTACCCCCGCTCCAAGTGGACCCCGACGATGACGGAGTGCGTCGAGCGAGCGGCCGAGTTCTATCTCGACCGGGAACTTCATCGCCAAGGCGCGCGGTACGACCCCTGGTACCGGTTCCACGATCCGGTCCACTACTACTACGACCTCCTGGTCGGGCTCGACCTCCTGACCGCTCTCGGCTTCGGGAGCGATCCGCGGCTCCGGTACGCCCTCTCGCTCCTCCAAGAAAAGCGACGACGGGACGGGCGTTGGAACCTCGAGGCAGTCCATCCGGATGTGGAGGGGGCCATGGCCGAATGGTTCCGGAAGCACCCTGAGCAGCGACCGACGCCCTTCCCGCTCGAACCGGCCGGCCGGCCGAGCAAGATGGTGACCCTAAGAGCACTGACGATCCTGAAACGCGTCGGATCGTAGGATGTCTGGAGCCAGTGGCCCGGGTCGGGGCAGGCGACGACCCGACCTCGACTCCGCCGGGGGCCGTCGTGCTCTGGGGGTGCCGGCTGAGGCGACCTTTTCTCTTCCCCGTCGGTGAGCACGCGGACGGAACGAACGGCCGGAGAGGAGGGCAAGCATGGTGGATTTCGAGAACATAGCGCTGTGGACGACCGTCGCGACGTGGGTCCTGGCCATCGGAACCCTGCTCGTGATGTACTGGCAGACCCGCCAGGCCGGGCAGCTTCACTCCTCCAACCAGGTGATCGAGCTTCGGGACCGGTTCGACACGCCCCGAATGCGTCGATTGCGGCGTCTCACCAGCGAGCGGCTCCTCAAGAACGAGGTGGCCGACATCGCGAACCTGGAGGTGCCGATCTTCTTCGAGCTGATCGGGGCCCAGACCAAGCGGAAGATCCTCGACGAGGAGATGGTCTGGGAGGCGTTCGGCGGTTGGATCACGAGCTACTACCACGCGATGCGCAAGCCCGTGGACCGGATCCAGCAGCTCCGGGTCGCCGCGCACGACCCATTGCTGTTCGGCAAGTTCGAGTGGTTGAACGACCGCATCGTCGCCCTCGATCGAAAGGCCCTCGGGGCGGAGTACTCCTCGTCCGTCGAAGCGTTTGAGGACACCGGCTTGCTGCTCAGGCGGGAATCCCTCCTCGAGCCCGAGTAAGCCGCCGCCGTTAGTGCACGTCGACGCGAGTGCCCGACCGGTTGGGGTCGCGCGGGATCTCCCCGGGGCGAGTCTCCTGGAGGAACTCCTTCTCCTCCCACATGTCGTAGGCGATCGCGACCGCGGCCATCTGGGTGATGATCCCGAACGCGGTCGTGACGTGGAGGAGGAGGATCAGGTTCCACACGGTCACCCCGGAGAAGACCCCCCAGCCGGCACCGACGTTGAAGATTAGCAGGGGACCGAGGATCGCCATCAAGATCGACATCGAGAACGTCGCGGAAACGATCCGCTTGATCCGCCCCGGAACCGAGGTCTGCCGCAGGGCGCGGTAGTTGTAGTACGCGAGCGGGACGATCAGGAAGCCGAGCGCGTAGTGGGCGTATAGGACCCAGGGACGTCCCTGAGGGACTACCGAGAACAAGAACTCGAGAAAGACCACCCAGATGGCCCCGTAGAGCGCTCCCCACAGTCGCACGGCCGGCCCCCGGTGCTCGAGCACCGGGCGTAGGGTCAAGGTTCCGTGCAATGGGGTTGACCCCTCTCGGGTGTTCGCGGCGGGCGGGGAATCCCTCCCCCGGCTCAAGCGTTAAGCGCCGGGCGCCCTCCGCCGTCCGAGGCCACGTTGCGCGCGTTTGTCAAGACCCGCCGGGCTCCCGGAGGCGACCTCCTGACCGTGCCGGACCCCGTGCCCGCCACGGGGGAGGTCCTCGTGGCCGTCCGGGCCGCGTCCGTGTGCGGCACCGACGTTCACCTTTGGGAGTGGAACGAATGGGCCCAGAGCCGCGTCCAACGAGTGCCGTTGATCCTCGGCCATGAACTGAGCGGCGAAGTCGTCCGGGTGGGGCCCGGGGTCAAGAGCCTCGCCGTGGGCGACCACGTCTCCGCCGAGACGCACATCGCAGACGGAACCTGTTACCAGTGTCGTACCGGTCGCATGCACATCTGCGAGAACGTCCAAGTGTTGGGCGTGGATCGCGACGGGGTCTTCGCCGAGTTCGCGGTCCTCCCCGAGCTCAACGCTTGGAGGAACGACCCCGCGCTCGACCCTGCGCTCGCCTCCATCCAGGAGCCCCTCGGGAACGCCGTTCACTCCCTACTACCCGAGGACAACGTCGAGGACCTCGCCGGAAAGAGCGTGCTCATCACCGGCTGCGGTCCGATCGGTCTCCTGGCGATCGCCGTCGCGAAGTCGTTCGGGGCGACGAACGTCATCGCCACCGAGGTGAACCGGGTTCGGTTCGACCTCGCCCACAAAATGGGCGCCGACCTCGTCCTCAACCCCCGGGAAGAAGGCGCCGGGCTCGTGAAGCGGATCCGTGATGCGACGGACGGTCGCGGCGTCGACGTGGCGACCGAGATGTCGGGATATGCCGGCTCCCTTCCCGTCGTGTTCGAGGCCCTTCGGCCGGGGGGCCGGGTCTCCCTCCTCGGACTCTTTGACGGACCGGTCTCGCTCAACTTCAACGACGCGATCATCTTCCGCGCGGCTCGGATCCATGGGATCTTCGGGCGACGCATGTTCGATACCTGGTACACCGTGGCCGGCCTGCTGAAGAACGCGGCCTTCCGCGAGAAGATGGGGGCCATCATCACCCACCGGGTACCCGTCTCCGAGCTCGGACGGGCCATGCAGTTGATCGAATCGGGCGAGGCGGCGAAGGTGTCGCTCCTCGCCAAGTGGTGAGAGTCGATGCGCGATCCCACCTCCTTCATGCGGACCGAGTACGACGACCTCGTCCGATCCGACCTCGACTGGAAGCTGCGCTTGCTGGGCGGCCCGAGCACGCCCTGGTCGATCGTCGACGGCAAGAAGGTCCTGATGTTCTGTTCGAACAACTACCTCGGTCTCAGCAACCACCCGGCCCTGAAGGAGGCCGCCCTGGAAGCGATCCGCACGCATGGGGCCGGCTCCGGCTCGGTCCGTCCGATCGCCGGCAACATGGACCTCCACATGGAGCTCGAGCGCCGGTTGGCCCGGTTCAAGGGGGCCGAGGCCTCGCTGGTCTACCAATCCGGGTTCGCGACCAACAGCGGCCTCATCCCACAGCTCGTGGGCGAGGGCGACCTCGTCATCAGCGACGAGCTGAACCACGGCAGTATCATTGACGGGGTGCGCCTATCCCGCGCCGAGCGCGGCGTTTACAAGCATACCGACATGACCGACCTGGAGCGGGTCCTGGTCGAGGCCGAACAGCATGCTCCGGCGTACCGGCGCATCCTGATCATCACGGATGGGGTCTTCTCGATGGACGGGGACATCGCCCCCCTCGACCGCATCGCGGCCCTGGGCCGGCAACACGGTGCGATGGTCTACGTCGATGACGCCCACGGCGAAGGCGTCCTCGGGGAGGGGGGACGCGGGGTCGTGTCGCATTTCCATCTCTCGCGGGACCAGGTCCAGGTCGAGATGGGAACGTTCTCGAAGGCGTTCGGGGTCGTCGGCGGCCACATCTCCGGCTCGCGGGACCTCGTGAACTTCGCCTACAACAAGTCCCGCACCTGGCTCTTGAGCGGCTCGCACCCCCCGGCCACGGCCGCCGCGTGCCTCGCCGCCATCGACGTCCTCGAACGAGAGCCGGAACACGTCCAACGGCTCTGGGAGCATACTCGCCGATTCAAGAAATCCATGGCCGACTTGGGATTCGACCTCGGTCGGAGCGAGACTCCGATCACCCCGGTGATCGTGAAGGAGAGCGCCCTCGCCAAACGCCTGAGCCAACGCCTGTTCGAGCTCGGGGTCTTCGCGCTCCCGATCGTCTACCCGATGGTGGCGAAGGACAAGGCCCGCATCCGGACGATCATGAACGCGGCCCTCACCGCGGAGGACGTCGAGTTCGCGACCGCGGCGTTCGCCAAGGCCGGCAATGAACTCAAGATCGTGTAACCCACTGCACGTCCCCGCGATCGGGGTCGTCGCGGTAGAGAGCGCCTAGGCCGTGCTACGGCCCCCGACCTCGGTTCGTGCGAGTCGCGCCCCGTGCACCATCGCCTGGAGCTTGGCGTAGGCCACGTTGAGGCTGCGGGTGCGGAGTCCGCAGTCTGGGTTCACCCAGATCTTGGACGGGTCTCCCAAGTAGCGCGCCGCGCGTCCGATCCGCTCCGCCACCACCTCCGGGGTCTCCAACGCGTCCCGGTGGACGTCCACCACCCCGAGACCGATCGACCGCGTGTCGGAGTAGTCCCGCAGTACCTTGAGCGCCTCGTACCCGTCGTGGCCGTCGGAGTCGCGGTTGGCGAACTCCCAGGCCCACTGACGACACGCCTTCGCCTCGAGGAGGGCCGGGAGGAGATCCTGGTAGCGGGAGTAGCAGATGTGCATCGAAAATTCGGCATCCAGGCCGCGGGTCGCTTCATTGAAGCCCTCCACGACGAGGGGCGCCTCGTCCGGGTGGGTGCCCGCGGCCGGCTCGTCGATCTGGATGACGCGGCAGCCGTGCTCGATCAAGCTCCGCAAGGTCGGACGCAGGACCTTCTTCGCCAGGTCGACCACGAGCTCCCGCTGGGCCGCCCGGCGCTGGGCACGCCCCTTCCAGCCGGGTTGCCGGGCGAGGTAGTACTCGTTGTAGCTCCAGTCCGCGAGCGTGTACGGGCCCGTGATCGGCAACTTGACGGCCGCCCGCGCGTGGTCGCGAACGAAGTCGTACTCCTCCAGGTGGTACGGGGCGACGAGGTCCACCGGGTTGACGACCGTCCCCTTCCGGTAGTACTTCGAATCCCACGAACGGACGTGCCCCTGGAACTCGACGCCGGTCATCTGGCGGACCGCGTACTGGTACATCTCGACGCGGCGCGCCTCGCCGTCGTAGACGCGGTCGAGGCCGGCGGACTCGAGGAAGGCGATCGCGAACGCCGCCCGCAAGTTCTGGAGGGTCGCCACGTCCGGATGGCGGAGCACTTCTTCCGCGACCGGCCCGAGACGCGAGAGGAAGTGGAGGCGCCCCTCCCATTCTCCGAGGGCTTCGAGGGACGGCTTCTGGAGGCTGCCGATCTCCTGCGTCGGGAACAGAGGGGTGCTCATGCGACTCCCTCACGGAGAAGGGCATGTCGGACGTCCGAGAGTCGCAGTAGCTTTTGTTCCGCCGGCCGAGCGGGCAGGAGGTCGAGCGGGGCTCCCGGGCCGAGCCACACATGGGCGGAGGGGCGCCGGCGGAGGGCCTCGCGCACGACCCCGACGGTCTCCCCCACCGTCTCGGGGAGCGTCGTCCGCGGGTCGATGATCCCGAGGCCGAGGCCCAACCGCGCCGGCCCGGGGCGGAGCGTTTCCGGCTCGGTGTCGGTGAGATCGATCCCGACGACCGACACCGGGAGCCGGTCGAGCGTGGGCAGGACCGGTCCGGCGGGCGCCCCGAACGTCCAGACGATCGTCGTGGCGGACGGGTTCCCTTCCGAGATCGAGCGATAGGCCTCCTGGATCCCCTCCGACTCGGCGGCGGTCGGAGGTTGGGTGACCAGGATCGGGTCACTGAACTGGAAGAGGCCGTACCCGAGCCCGCCCAGCTCTCGGACCTCCTCGGAGAGCAGCCGTCCGAGATGGTGGAGGACATCGAGGTCCGACATCTCCGAACGATTCTCGAGGACCCTCAAGAGGGTGAAGGGCCCGGGCAGGATCACGCGCGCGACCCGGGCGCGCGAAGCAAGGGGCGGGGGGAGGCGCGCCGCGATCGCGCCGGGGGTACGTCGCAGGGGGCCCGAGAGGATCGGTTGGCGGAAGAACGTGTTCGTCTCCAGCCACCGGGTAAGCGGACCGACCCCGAATCCCTCCCAGGTCTCGGCGAACGGACGGAAGAGGTCGTTCCATCGAAGGTAGCCGGCGGTAACGTTCGTGAAGAGCCGCTCCTCGAGCGTCACGAGTTCGTTCTCGGCCTCGATGTACGCTTTCTCGACGAGCTCGGGCGTCGTTCGTCGGCGGTCCAAGTCCCGGGTGGCGGTGATGAGCCGCTCCGAGCGGGGGAACGGCGACGTGAGACCGGCGTGGACCGTAGTGGCGGGTGTCGTCATGTGGACCTCAATGAAGCGGGCGAGGGGCCGGATCCCGAGCCGGGAGGACGCCACTGAAGGCCACCGCCAGGTCCCGTGCGCTGACGAGATGGCGGGAGGACACCTGCTCGACGCTCGCGCCCAGGGGTACTCCGGCCGACCCGGTCGCCGCGACGATCTCGGTCCACACGCTCAGTGCGAGCTCCACGGTGCGCCGCGAGAGCGCCTGCTCCTCTTGAAGAAGTGCCTGTTCGACCTCCTCGGGAAGGTTCGCGCCCAGCCACCGGACGAACTCGATGTCGTCATCGTCGCCGAGGGGGGCGAAGCTGAGGACGACGGTCGCGGGCGGGATCCGGGCCTCTCGACAGAGGCGGCCGTACTCCCGTAGCGCGCCGATGGTGCTCTGGGCCTCGAAGAGTAGTTGGGTGGTGAGGAACGCCGCGCCAGCCTGGGTCTTCCGGAGCATGCGGGCGGCCTCCTCGGATCGATGGGGGATCGCGATGTTGCCGACCACCCCTCCGGCGGCCGACACGATCGGGCCGACCACACGGTCGGCCTCCACGACGGCCGGGCCGGGGTAGGGGATGCGGCTGCTGGACCCTCCCACCAGGACCACGTTCTGGACGCCCATGCGCACGCTCCGCTCCGCCCATTCGCGGAGCGCGCCGCTGCTCGGGAAATGGGCGACGACCTTGGTGACGATGCCGGGATGACCGGTACGACTCGTGAGATGCACGACGTACTCCCGCGGGTCGTAGGACCGATATCGGGGACGCCCTTCGTGGTTCTCGTCGACGAGCTCCGGGACGTACACCGCGTCGACCCGGGGAAGCTTGAGGAGCAGTGCCGCAGTATCGTCAACCCGCTCCGCGATCCGATGCGCCGGGCTCCGGAGCGGTGGGAGCACCGGGGCGAAGAACAACGGGTGGTCCCCCAGGGCCTCCCGAAGGGACCGACGCTTCATCGCGTCCACCGGTTCAGAGGGACGGGATCGGGGCGGCTTGGGTCCCGGGCGGGCCCGCCTACCCAAAGGATCCCGCCAACTCCACGACCTCGCCTCAATGGAACCCTCCGGTCAGTGGACACGGGGGGATTTGAACCCCCGACCTCTGCTTTGCGAAAGCAGCGATCTTCCGCTGATCTACGTGCCCAACGGCGCGGGCATGACGGCCCGACCTTAAGGCCTTCTGGAACCCCGAACCCGAGCCTCGGTGGCAGGGCGGTCTAGGTCGCAAGAATCGCGATCGGGCTCGTCCGGGTTTGCGTCTCCGGAGGCGTCTTGGAGGACTTCGCGGGGGGGGCCGGAGGCGGGCCGGCCGGGGCGGACGGGGGTGGGGGTCGCGAGCCGATCGGGGCTTTGGAGGCGGGTCGCTGGATCGCCACCAGCAAGTGCTCGTCCGCGTCGTACCGGAAGAGCTCGGCGTACCGTCCCCAGTTGACGATGTTCTGGACGGCCTCCTCCAGCGGAGCTTGAGCGAGCGAGACGATCTGGCCGAGTTGCTCGTCGGTGAGCTGGTGCTCGGGAGCGCTGTCGAGGGCCCGCAACAGGGTGCGGAACAGGGTCGTCCTGCGGAGCTGGTCACGAAGAAGGGCCTTGCGGTCGCGGATCGAGGCCGCGAGGAATTTCTTGCCGGTCTCGGTGAGCGTCGCCCGTCCGTCCTGGACCGTGACGAGCCGGAGCACCTCCGCGTAGTCGACCGCGGGGAGGATCTCGTCGATCTCGAGGTCCAGGTCGTCCGCCAGCCGAGCAATGTCCTCGGCCCCCTTGTGGGAATTCACCAGCACGAGCAGCCCCATCATCTCGGTTGGGCTGCACTTGGGATACGTGGTCGGCACGATGGTTTCCGAAGGGAAAGAAGGACCGGGAGAGTTTCCATATAAGGATTTTTGAACGGCAGAAATCGGGATGGAATCAGGGGGTTTGCGCTGATGTTCGGCCCGGCCTGTTAGTCGGCCCGGTCCCGGGGCAGTCCGGAGTTTCGGTCCGGTCAGGGCGGCGGGGTGGGTTCGACCACCGGCTCGGCCATGGGGCGCGTCCCCCCCTCCGTGATCAGCGAGTAGACCCGGTCCGTCAAGTCGTAGAACGCCGGCGACTTTCGGTCGCGAGGCCGCGGCAGGTCGACGGCGACCTGGGCGAGCACCCGGGAAGGCCGACGGGACAGCACCACCACCCGGTCGGCGAGCTGGATCGCTTCCTCGATGTTGTGGGTGACGAGCACGACCGCTTCGGGCGGGAGGCCCGGGTCGCGCCACAGTTGGAGCACCTCCTCTCGAAGGCTCTCCGCCGTCAGGGGGTCGAGAGCACTGAACGGTTCGTCCATCAACAGCACGGCGGGTTCGACCGCGAGAGCGCGAGCGAGTCCGACGCGTTGGCGCATCCCCCCCGAGAGCTCCCGCGGGTAGGCCTCCTCGAACCCTTCCAAACCCGTCACGGAGGTGTACTTCGCGGCCTGCGCCTTGATCCGGTCGGGAGTCCAGCCCCGGGCCTCGAGGCCGAACGCCACGTTCTGGAGGACCGTCAACCAGGGGAAGAGCGCGAAGTTCTGGAAGACCATCGCCATCTCGTGGCAGACCTGGTCGACGGGACGGTCGTGGAACGAGATCGTACCCCCCGTGGGATGGTCCAATCCTTGGATGAGCCGAAGCAGCGTCGACTTGCCGCATCCGGACGGACCCACGATCGCGACGAAGTCCGCGTCCTTGACGTCGAACGTGATCTCCTGCATGATCGACATCGAGCCGTGCCGGGAGGCGAAGCTCTTGTCGACGTGGTCGATTCGGATCAGCGCCACGCGCTCTGTCCCCTCCGGTCCCTGGTCCCGGCCCCGTCAGTCGTACCGGTACTTTTCGACCGCCAGGCGGTACAGTGGCTTCCATATGAGTTCGTTGATGGCGATGACCGTGAACACGAGGGTGAGGAGGGCGGCGACCATGAGGGGAATCCCGTTCGGCTCGGCGTACCCGATATCGAGGGAGGAACCGACCCCGAGGACTTGGAAGGTGCGCGAGCTCGACAGGCTCAGGTACTCGGCGACGATGAGCGTGTTCCACCCTCCGCCGAAGGCGGTGATCGAGCCGGTGATGAGCGCCGTGAAGACACCGGGAATGAGGACCTTTTGGTACCACGAACGCCCCTTTACTCCGAAAGAACGCGCGCACTCCTCGAGATCGGGGGGCAACGAGCGGATGCCCGAAAGGAGATTGAAGAAGAGGTACCACATCATGCCCGTCATCAACATCAGGATCGCCGCGCCCTCCGGGCTGATGTAGGGGAGGAGCTGGAAGATGATCACCGGGAACAGGGCGGTGGCCGGGAAGGAGGCCACGACCTCGACCACGGGCAGTCCGTAGCGCGAGGCTCGGGGGCGCCGCGCGAGCGCGAGCGCGAGCGGAAGGGCGATGGCGAGGCAGATCAAGAACGCCGTCACGACCCGAAGGACCGACGCTCCCATGGCGAGCGGGAGGTCGAGGATCTGGGCCCGAACCGAGGGGACGATCGGCGCCGAGAAGACCTGGAACACAGCGACGATGATGGCGATCAGTATCAGCCAGACCCCCACCAGGATGCCCCCGAGGATCGTGTAGTAGAGGACCGGTCGTCCCTCCTCCTTTCGTGGGCGACCCGAGCGGAACGGGATCGCTGCCAGCTGCACGAGCGGTGTGCTCACCCGGGTGACCCCCGTGCGGACTCCCCGCGTGATGTAGGAGGTCGCCCGGCGGAACCGGGTGTTCGAAGCCCGGGTCACGACCAGGTCCCCCTCTCCCGAGGGGGCCTGGTCGTACCGGTACCGCTCCGCGATCTTTCCGAGGGGGCGCCAGACGCCGAAATCCAAGAGGGCGATCAGGATCACCAGGAGGACAAGGCCCGTCAGGAAGGCGGTCCCGTTGCTGTTCCGGGCGGCGAAGTCGAGGAAGCTGCCGATCCCCGGGAGGGCCGAGCCGTTCGTCGTGAAGATCTCCGCCTCGACGAGGAAGAACCACCCCGCCGTCCACGATAGGACGGAGTTGTACACGAGGCGATTCACCGTCGCGGGGAACAGCACCTCGCGGAATCGTTGACGACCGCGCACGCCGAACGATTGGGAGGCCTCCCGAAGTTCGAGGGGAAGGGTTTTCAGGGACTCGTAGACCCCGAAGACCATGTTCCACGCCATCGAGGTGAAGATGAGGAACACGGACGCGATGTTCGGGCCCAACCAGCTTCCCGGGGTCAGAGCGGCGAGCGCGACAATGGCGATCGGAAAGAAGCCGAGGATCGGGATCGATTGGAGGATGTCCAGGACCGGGATCATGACCTTCTCTCCGGTCGAGCGGGTCGCGGCGTAGTACCCGTAGGCCAGGGCGAACCCGAGCGAGGCGGCGTAGGCGGCGCACATGCGGAGGAACGAGTACAGCAGGTCGATGGCCGCCGTGGGCAGATACCCCGCCACCGCGCCCGGTGCGATCCCGAGCGTGGTCGCGGTCACGCCGCCGGCGACGAGCGGGATGAGAAGGTAGAGGATCGCGGACCGCTGGGCGCCGCTCGCCCAGGGGGACCTCGCGGGCGCCTTACCTAGGGGGTCCGGGCGTTGCGATGGGACCTGAGTTGCGGCCGTGGAACGACTCCCCGGTTTGATCGCGCCGACCGATTCCCCCAGCGCCATCCGTCCACCCCGACATGGACCGGTGGCGCACCCTGCCGGTCTATTTGTATCAAGTGGTCGCGCCCGAGGGGGGACCGCCGCCGACCGGCCCGGTCGGCAATCCCCCACACAATGTTTATCAGCGGAGCGTCGCTGGGCGCCCCCGTAGCCCCGTAGTGTAGTGGCCAATCATGCGAGACTCTGGATCTCGCGACGCAGGTTCGAAAGCCGCGGGAGTCCGCGAGCCCGTGGTCCGGAACTCCTGCCGGGGCTACTCCGCGGGTCCTCACATCCTTCCTGTGCGGGGGTGCTCCAGCTCGGCCAAACCGTCGACCGGGGTCGGCGGGGCCAACGAGGCAGGGCTTAGGACCCTGTTGCCTAGGGCATACGCCGGTTCAAACGGACGACCGGTCGGCTCGGCCGGTCGCCGGAAACTCCGGCCCCCCGCATTCCCCGACACGGACGCGTGAGGGAGGCGGTGCGATGGAACCGGGTTGGGTCCCGTCGCCCGAGGAGATCCTCGCCTTCGATCCCGCCGCGGCGGACGAGCTCTTCGACATCCTCGAGCGCACGGTGCCGGTCCGGCCGATGTTCGTGAAACTCCCGGCGGCCGGCTTTCGCGAGGCGATCGTCTTCGGCGACACGCACGGCGACTGGCGGTCGACCCTGGAAGTGGAACAGCGGTTCCTCTCGGGCGGGGTCGCCCGGCTGATGATCGGTCTCGGCGACTACATCGACCGCGCCCCCAAGGACTGCGGGGAGGGGTCGGTCGCCAACGCCCTTCACCTGCTCGCCCTCGCCGCGCGGCACCCGGACCGCGTCTTCCTGCTCCAGGGCAACCACGAGACCTCGCGGAGAATTCCGGCATTTCCCCACCACCTTCCCGAGGAGGTCGACGCACTCTGGGGGGCGGACGGGACCCGCTACACGCGGCTGATGGGACTGCTCGAGCGGGGGCCGATCGCGGCGGCGATCCCGACCGGGGTCTATCTTGCCCACGCGGGCTTCCCCCTGATCGGCTCGACCACGGCGTGGGCCACCGCCTTCGATTCGGTCGACGACGACCTCCTCGCCCAGGTCGTATGGTCCGAGTGCGACGCGTCCGAGAACCGGCGCAGCGCGACGGCACCCTGGGGCGCCCGGGACTTGGAGCGGTTCCTCCGGTCGAACGGACTCCGCATCTTCCTCCGAGGGCACGACCCGGACATCACGGGCCAGCCGCTGTTCGACGGGCGGTGCCTGACGTTGCAGACGACGCGCCTCTACCAGCGCTTCGGCGGGGTCCTCATCGCGCGCCTCCCGCTCGGTCACCCGCTCGAATCCTTGCGCGACGCGGGGATCGAGCACCTCCCCACCGAGGGACGGACGTACCCGGTCCCCGATTGACTCCCTACGGACTCGGGCCGGCATACAGGGCGTGCTCGAGTCGGCGGACCGCCTCGGGAGATCGGGCGGCCGCGTAGGCGTCCAACCGTTCCCGGTTGATCTCGAGAAACCCTTCCCCGCCCCGGAACCCTTGGAGGAGCCCCGCGGCCTCGTCGCGGCGCCCCAGCACGTACAGCGCGGCGCTGAGGGCTTCCACCGTGTTCAGTTCCGCGATCCGGCCGTAATGCTGGGGGTTCGCGGCGATGAGGATGGGAAGGCGTCGGCGCAGGCCCGGGCCGGTCGAGCGCACGGTCTCTTCCGGGAACCCACCCCGTGCGGACAATCGGTTCCAGGAACAGTCGACGGCGAGGAGGCCGCCGCGCACCGCGGCCCGTACGTCGGCGGCGGACAACGGGTCCTCGGCATACGGGTCCAAGACGACCGGGGCGGGGTAGACCTTCCCGGACGCCCCCACGGAACGCGCGAGACCCCGGTGGAGGAGACGACGGCCCGTGCAGGCCTTGGGATGGTCGTCGCCCGTGACCTCGAGGAAGAGGGCGAGGGGACCGTCACGCGAGCGGCGCGGCGTACTCCCGGAAGATCGCATGGAGCTCCCGCGTGATGCGGAGGGCGTCGGCCCGGGGGCGCTGCCACAGGTTGCGTCCGAAGATGATGCCCGTCGCGCCTGCGTCCATCGAGGCGCGGACCTTCTCGAGGAGTTCGGTGTCGCCGACCTTCTCGCCACCCGAGACGAGGACGAGCGCGCGGCCGGCGCTCTCCACGACCTTACGGAACGCTTCGAAGGGGGCGAGCTCAAGGGTGTTGTAGGGGGCCGGACTGTCGGCGTCCTTGTCGGACCGCACGGGATAGTTGACCTTCACGACGTCCGCGCCGAGCTCGAGCGCCACCCGGGCAGCGTAGTCGATCGCGTACAGGCTCTCCTTGCCGCCCTTCTTCGAGACCGCTTCGCCGCGCGGATACGCCCAGACGATGAGCGGCATGCCGAACCGATGGGCCTCTTGGCGTACCTCCGAGAACTGGCGAAAGTCGCGGTCCTGGGAGGGCGAGCCGACGTAGACGGTGTAGCCGACCGCGTCGGCGCCGAGACGCACGGCGTCCTCCACGGACCCGGTCAGGGGGCTGAACGATTGGGCATCGGACGGAATACCGGTCTTGCCGTTGAGCTTCAAGATGAGGGGCACCTCCCCCGCGTACTCGTGGAAGAACTTCTCCGCGAGTCCGATGTGGAGGGCGATGGCGCTGAAGCGGCCCTCCTTGGCAAGGTCGTACTGGTACTGCGGATCGAGGGCGGCCGGGTTCTCGAAGAAGTCGACCGGTCCGTGTTCCAAGCCCTGGTCGATCGGGAGGACGAGGAGGGTACCCCCTCCCGGGCCGTAATCGTAGAGGAGCCGCTTCAGCCGGGTCCGCTTGCCGGGCGAGAGGCCGAGTCGCGAAAGTGCGGGACGAGGGAACCGGAGGACGGCCTTGCTCGAAGCGGACGGAACCGCGTGAGGTACGGGGGGCCGGGCGCCGGGCTCGCTCATCGGATTCCTACCCTGCAACCCACCCGGCGACGCGATTTAATGGTTGGTCCCGGTCGCACCTCCGGAGCGTTCTCGACCGATGCCGGAACGCTTAACCATCCGTCCCACGGTAGGGTTCTCCCCGGCGGAGAACCCGGGAACCGGATGCGTCCCCAGGTCGTCATCATCGCCACTCTGCTGTTGAACGCCACGCTCTTCGCGCTGAACCTGGCTGCCGCGATCGCGACCGGGAGCCGGGCGGTGCTCTCGCAGGCCATCTACACGGTCACGGACTTGGTGGGCAGTGCCTTCCTGCTCTGGGGGCTGTACCTTTCCCGCCGCCCCGCCGACTACGACCGTCCCTTCGGCCACGGGCGGGAGCGATTCTTCTGGGCGTTCGTCTCGATCATCGTGACGTTCACCGTCGCGGGCTTGCTCGCCCTGGTCGCCGGGTTCGATCAGGTGGCGAACCCAACCCCGATCGACCGCATCGGTGTGGCCCTGCTCGTCGTGGGGGCGACCGTGGCCGCCAGCGTCGCCGGGATCGCGGTGACGATGCGTGAGCTTAGGACCTCGAAGGAGACGCTGCGTCAGCTGCTCGCGTCCGCGAACCAGGGGTTGAAATCGATCTTCTACCAAGACCTGGTCGCCATCGTCGGGTCGGTTGCCGCCTTCGTGGGGCTCGTCATCGTCTACCGCACCGGTCGCAACGAAGTGGACGGCTTGACCGCGATCGTGGAAGGGATGATCCTGATCCTGGCCGGGATCGTGCTGACGGCGGAGAGCCGGGAGTACCTCGTCGGCCGCGCCCTTGAGCCGAAGGACACGCGGGGCCTGCTCGCGATCGTCGCCCGCGACCCGCGCGTCGCGAAGGTCCGGGACGCCCACTCGATGCTGCTCGGCCCGGAGGACGCGCTCCTCGCCCTCCGGATCAATTTCCAGGATGGGCTGACGACCGACCAGATCGAACAAACGATCGATCAGCTCACGATCGCCGTGAAAGCCGCCTATCCGGTCGTTCGCCACGTCGTCATCGAGCCGGAGTCGTAGGCGTCCGTCCGGCGAGCCCCGTCTCCCGGATGCGGGCGACCGTCAGGACGACCAGGGCGGCCGCGACGGAGCCGAAGAACACGTAGAGCCCGTCGTTCGCAAAGTGGGCGTACAGTTCCGCGGAGCCCCCGATCCCGATCACCATGCCCAGCGAGATCGTGAGCGAGTAGATCGCCATGGTCGTGGCCCGGCTCATCAACTGCGAGAGGTCGGCGAGGGCCGCGAGCGCGGCGGGTCCGTAGGCGAGCGCGACCACCGCGCTCACCCCGAGTGCGACGAGGATCGGGATCTGGGGTCCGTAGGCCACAAGGAGGGAGGCGCAGGCCATGGCCGCGACGAACCCGGTGGCCCCGACGGTCATGAGACGGGTCCTTCCGTGCCGATCGGCGAGCCGACCGTAGTAGGGTTGGGTCGCGACCAGGAGGAGTCCCCCACTAGCGATCACGCCGGCGAGGAGCGTCGTCGAGATGCCGGCGCCCTCCGCCGCCGGTCCGATGAAGACGAGCGCGGTCCCGATGAGGATGTAGATGACGAGCCAGGGGAGCGTCACCAGGAGGACGCTCTTCCGGAAAATGTTCGAGACCACCGTCGCGAACGAGTACCGAGGGGATCCATGGTAGATGGGATTCCCCCGGACCAGGAGGACCGTGACGGCCAGGCCGGCGGCGAGCAGTCCGGCCCCGAGGGCGAAGACGAGGTTCAACCGGCTGTTGGGGAGGCTCCCCAGGAACCCGATCCCGATCCCCAGGCCCGCCGTCCAACCGAAGAGGTTGATCGCGTCGAACCGGCCCATCTCGTACCCCCGGTGGGTATCCTCCGCACGGTCGCCGATGACCGCAAGGCTCGCCGCGAGGATGGCTCCGCTGCCGACCCCGAACAGGAGGTTGATCGCGCCGAGTGCGATCACGTTCCGGGTCAGGGCGACCGAGGCGAACAGGACCGCCGCCGCCCCCATCCCGGAGAGGAGGACCGGCCACCGGCCGTACCGGTCGGCGAGCGCGCCCGAGATCAGCACGGTCGAGAGCTCGCCGACGGGCGCCATCGCGCTCACGACGCCGGCGACCCCGACATCGTTGCCTCCGAGACCGGTCGAGTGCTGGGTGATGTAGCTCGCGAAGACCGCGACCGTGATCCCGAAGGCAAAGCGGACGAAGAATGTCGCGACCAGCACGGCGAAGAGGGGCCGGCGGTGTGGCTCCGCGGTCGGTGCGTCGACCACCGGGGTTCGAGCTCCTCGTCAGGGCGCCGGCTTCGAGCGTTCGATGAGCTCGATCCAGACCTCGTTGGGGTCGAGGATGAACGCGATCCGGGACGAGCCGCCGGCAAGGCGATACGGTTCCTTCGCGACCGGCACCCCCTTCGTCCGAACGTGCATCAGGACGCGGTCGAGGTCGTCCACCTCGAAGGCGAGGTGGTCGAGTTGCTCGCCGGGCTCGAACGCGTCCTTTCCGTCCCAATGGGTGAGCTCGATCCGGGCGCCGCTCAGGGGGTCGTGGACGAAGGCGATCTCGGCGTGGTTCTCCGGGATCGTTCGACGCCGCTTGAACTGCAACCCCAGCACCTCCGTGTAGAATTTCAGGCTCTCGTCCATGTGGCGTACGGTGATCGAGGTGTGCGCGAACTTGAGGACCATGGCCGTCCCATCCCCGGCCCGCTTTCTAAACCTTCGGCCCGCTCACGGGTGGCCGTAGACGACCCGAAGGGGCCACGTGCCCGGCACCCAGTCGCGCTCGACGCGGACAAACCCGACCCGCTCGAACTGGAAGGTCTGTCCCGAGTGGGCGGTGGCGAGAGCCGACTCGCCCATCCCTCGTGTGTGCTCTCCCTCGAGCCCGAGAAGGTCGACCTCGACACCCTCCACCCCACCGACCCACTGGAGGCGGGGGATCCGCTTGTTCTCGCGGCTCGTGAAGCGAGCCCGGATGCCCCCGGCCACCTCGAGGAGGGAAGGGGGGAGTTCGATGTTCGCCAGGTCCTTGAGCCGGACCTCCGTGCCCTCCTTGCCGGCAAGGTCGCGGCGTGCCAGATGGAAGAACGGGCCCGTGGGGGCCGGACGCGTCCCGAGCTCGGGGCGATCCGGATGGTTCGGAAGCTGCACCGAGACGAGGTCCTCCGGCCATGCATCGACTTCGACCCGAACGGGGTCGGCGACGAAGGCGCGTCGCACGGTCGTCGCATCGACCCGCTTCCGGTTCTCGGAGTATAGGGTCTCGGCCGGGACCTCGATGTCGGAGAGCGACATCCCGAACGAGAGGATGAAGGCGCGGACCGCGTCGGTCGTGATCCCCCGTCGGTCCAACGAGCGGAGCGACCAGGTGCGCGGGTCGGCCCAGCCGCTCGTACTCCCCCGACTTGATCTCCTTGTACGCCTTGGATTTGGCCACCTTCGCTTCGCGGACGCGCAGGATCCCCCAGTGGATGAAGGGCGGACCCTGGATCCCGAGCAGGTCCCAAATGTACCGTTGCATCCGGTCCTCCATCACCAAGTCCTTGCCGCGGAGGACGTGGGTGATCCCGAGCTCGATGTCATCGACGGCCCAGGAGAACTCGAGCATCGGCCACACCGAGTACCTGTGTCCGACCCGGGGATGGTCGAGGTGGCTGATCCGGAACAGGACGCGGTCGCGGAACGCCGGGTCCGGGTCCTTAAGGTCGGTCTTGAGCCGGAGGACCGCCTCGCCCGGCCCGTAGGCGTTCGCGAGCATTCGCTCCCACTCCCCGAGCGCCTCGTCCGGGGTCTGGGACCGCTCCGGACACGCGACGCCGTGAGCTCGGTGATCGCGCAACAACTCGGCGGGGCAGCGGCAGACGTACGCACCCCCCTTTTCGATCACGCGTCGAGCCCAGGGATAGAACGACGGGATCCGGTCCGACTTGTAGTAAACCGCGTCCGGATGGACGCCCGCCGCATCGCAGTCGCCCCGGATGAGGTCGAAGAACTCGGTCTCCACCCGCTTCTCCTCCGAGCCAATGGTGTCGTCGAAGACGAGGAGGATGCGGCCGCCGTACCGCTCGCGGTACAGCTGGTTCAGGAAGAGCATCCGTCCGTGCCCGATGTGCAGCACTCCGCTCGGAAACGGGGCGAGGCGGAGCACGACGTGGCCCGACACGGCCCCGGGGAGGTCGGGAAATTCCGCCCCGCCGGAACCCGACTCCCGAGGCCGCGGGGTCTCCGGACCCCCGAGCGCGACCAGTCGGTCCTCGAGTTCGGCCGGCGGCAGGGCGCGGACCTCGGCGACGACCCGCGACGCGAACTCCCGGACCTCAGCGGCTTGGGACCGGAGCCCCGCCTCGGTAGCGAGGAGCCGGGCGACGATCGGATCGACCCGGGCGGCGCCGGCGTGCGCGACCGCGTTCTCCAGCGCGAGCCGCCGGATGCGGGTCTCCACCTCGGGCGGTAACGTCACGCGGCCACCGAGTGGGGTTGGGATTAAAGGGGTTCCGGCGCCGGGTTCGACGTGCCCGCCGTCCTCGGGCCCCGAGCTTCGTCCACCGCCTCGGCGAGGGTGAGCTCCCCGTTCAGGACCCGATGGGCGGAGGAGCGGGAGATCGTCAGTCGTCCTTCGCTGCGTTCCCGGCTCAGGCGCTGGAGGTTCGAGACCTCCCCGGGGGTGAACGTCGTCGGCAGGTGTTGTCGGACGAGGACCCCGCGAGTGTGCGCGATCGCGCGGGCCGCAGCCGGGTCGCGGGGTCTCCGTTGGCCGCGGGGCGTGGTCCCGCGCTCGTTCACGAGCTCCACCGATCGCTGATGGGCGAGCAGCGAGTTCACGATCCGATTCCGCGAGGGAGGGTCGCCGGCGCCGACCCGGAATCGCATCGGCTGAGAGGGAAAGCGGTGACGCAACTGGCTCGCAAACGCCCCGATCGCGTCGGGGGTTTCCAAGCTCCCCTCCCCGAGGGACAGGGACCCGGGCAAAGATGGCGTATCCGGGCCGGGGTCCGGGATCGATCCCCACGATCATCTCCCCCTCCGGTTCGCCGACCCCGAGCGCGTGCTCGACGGCGGCCCCGAGCGCTCGTCGATCTCCATCGGGGACCACGGAGAGGACGCGGGGGTGCGGGATCAACCGGACCTCCTCCGGGGAGGTCAAGACGACCGCGACGCTCTCGGGGATTCGTTGTCCGGGAAGAAGACTCACCGACGGCCAGCGTCGTTCCCGTAGAAAACCCGCGAGCTCGCCGTAGAGCGCGGGGTCCCGGGTAACGAGCGCTACCGACCGGTGTCTCACCGACTCCCTGACGGTCAAATATCGCATATACCTATCTCCCGACGTGTCGGTCTGCCAGCACTGTGGCGAGCTCGCTCCGGAAGGCGCGCTCTTCTGCGTGAAGTGCGGGTTCACCCTCCCCCAAGCCGGTGTGGCCGGGGTCGGCGGGCAAGCCCCCTCCCCTCCGGCCCCGTCGGGCTATGGGTCTCTGGCTCCAGCGCCGGCGGATCTCCCGTCGCTCCTCCTCTCACACCGGGAGCCCCCCCTCCCCCCGCCCCGGCGAGCCGCCCCCTCGTCACCCCGCCCCCCGTGCCCCCCTCCTCCGCATACTGGCCTCCCCCACCGAACGGGAAGTACTGCGTCCGGTGCGGCACCCTCATCGCCCGACCCGCCGTCTATTGCCCGGTATGCCAGCAACCACAACCTCCCTGAGGCGAGGGGGTCGCCGGGGCCGCCGGACCTCGGCGATGGTGCGGATCGCCCGCGAGCGGATCGACGATCTGTTCGCGCTGGCGGAACGGGAGTCCGCGGTCGGGACCGGCGCTCTCGCCGACCGCTACGTCCGACTGGCCCGCAAGGTCGGCACTCGCTACAACGTGCGCCTGCTCCGCGAGTACCCGCGAGCTGTACTGTAGGGGGTGTTCCGTCTACTGGGTGGAGGGACGGACCGTTCGGACGCGACTTCGAGGGGGACACCGGGTCCGGACCTGCCTCCAGTGCGGTCGGGCCCGACGGGCCGGCCTCCGCACCGCCCCACCTTCGACCCGGCCTCCCGAGATGTCCCGCCTCGGCGCCACTCCGGAAGACCCGGTCCTGGCGGGTACGGTCGACGAGGTCTCCGACGAGTCCGAGGACGACGAGCGTTCGGAAGAAGCATAAGCGTGCGGCGCTCCTACGACGGATGCGCCGGGGTGGCCGAGTGGCCAAAGGCGGCAGACTCAAGATCTGCTCTCGCAGGAGTTCCCAGGTTCAAATCCTGGCCCCGGGATAAGAAAATCCCGCGCATTGTCCCCCTCCGGCTCCACCGTTGCAAAGGTCTGCTTTGGCTACCTTCACCTGCCTAATCGGCGGTAGCCGCGTGCGCCAACATGAGCGATCCCGTACCGGAGCCGCGATCCTTCGACCTCTCCAAGCTTGCGGCGACTTTGTGGCAAGTACATGTTCCGCCCCGATAGGGGCGTCGCTCAGCTGAGCGCCGCGTAAGGTTCTTCGCCAGATCCTCTTCCCTGAGCTTCCACGTCCCGATTACGCTCAGGAGTCGGGTGCTCGCTTAGGACACAGCGCTCGAGGGTGCTGTGGAGGGAAAGTCGACGCCGGAGACCTTGACGACGGCCTGCCACGCGGCTTCCTGGTTGGCGCGATCGTGAAAGTGCGTGTGGCGCATCGCCTCGATTGGGCCCGTGAGCTTCCTGGGGGCCGAGGCGAAGAATTGGCCCGAGACATCGGTGCCGAACTCCGATGCCTGGAGGTAGCGACGAGCCGCAGTCTCCGGCGTATGAGACATGCCGGGGATGAGCTTTGTCAGCGGAATCAACAGCCACTTCGTGGCCGCCCCAGCGTTCCGCACCGCCTGGGTGTCGGGCGCGGCACCGGGCGAGACGGCGTATACGGCCATGCCGGAGGGTAGGCGGCGCGCCAATGCCGCGGCCCACCAAGCGACGATGAGCTTCGCGTCGGCGAACGCCCGGTTGGGCACGTACTTCACGTTTGGCCCGCCGCGCAACAGGGCTTCCACGGCGGCAGTTCGGTCACCCCGGTGATGAGTGGCCGCGAGGGCCGCCACGTCGGTGTAGCTGAACATGGGCACGTCCCCTCGGGCAGCTTCCGACCCAGCAGTAACAATCCGCGCGCTGGGGCTAAGCAGGTTGGCGCGGAGCAACCCCACAGTAAGTTGATGGTGGCCGATTAGTGGGGCCTGAGCCGCCTCAGTTCCCGCGGCGGTGACCACGCGCTCCTTGCCGCCTAGCATCCCCGCATTGAGCAGAAGAAAATCGATCGGTCGACCTGAGCTTCGACTAGCTCGGCCAAAGCGGACTGAACGCTTGTCGGCGAACCCAGATCCAGCTCCAGCGGCGTGAAGACCTGTGTCTTTGTCTCGGCTGCGAGCTGAGAGGCCGTTTCTTGGACCCGGGCCAGGGTGCGGCCCGTGACTATGACCTGGCGACAGCCCCCGGCGGCGAGCATACTGGCTGCCGCATAACCGAGGCCGGAGGTGGTGCCGGTGACGAGAGCTATCGAGTGTCTCATGGGTGGTTTCCTCGCGACGACATGGTGGCCTCGCCAATTCAGAACTGATTGGTACTATAATAAGAGGTGCTGTGCCAAGGATTATTGATTGGGGAGCCGTCCGAACCTACTTGAGGGGGGATCCGTGCCCAAAGTGTCCCTGTCGGCCAGGCCCCTAGTCAATAAGTCGTGACGCTGCCTTTAAGAAAAAAGAGCAGATGATCAGGGGAAGGGAGTTTTGAACTAGATGATTCACAAGATTACTAGGCCGCGTGGACGACCGCGCAGCTTCGACGAGCTGGAAGCGCTGCATAAGGCGACCCAGGTGTTCTGGTCGAAGGGCTACGACGGAGTGACGATCGACGATCTCGTCGCCGGGATGGGCGTTGGTCGGCCGAGCCTGTATGCAGTCTTCGGGGGCAAGCGGACGTTATTCCTGCGCGTCCTCAAGGCGTACGCAGACAAGAAGGGCGCCGCCGCTGCGAAGGCAATCTTCTCGCCGCAGCCTCTTCGGGACTCGCTCGCCAGCTTCCTGGGGCACGCGGTCGAGAGTGCGACCGAGGAAGGCTGCCCTGCGGGTTGTCTTCTCGTGTGCGTCGCGCCGCTTGTGGACGACGCGGAGGTCCGGCAATTCCTACAGAACACTACGGCTGGCGGTGTGGCGATGGTGGAACTTCGTTTCCGGGACGGGATCAGCGCGGGAGAAATCCCGTCGGACTTTCCTGTAGCCGCGCGGGCGAGCCAAGTCACTGACCTTGTCCGTGGTTTGACCGTGCGCGCGAAAATGGGCACGGCGCGCAAGACGCTTCTCAGGGAAGCAGAGGAAGCGGCCGACTTGGTGCTTCTGCCGCGGGGGACTAGCCACGGGCCGAGCGGAAGTGCCCGGAAAGCCCGTACGCGGCGAGCGTAAGGGGTCTGAAACGGGCTCGTTTGCTAGCGGGAGGCCATTGGGTCGACCACTCCCATCCTTCTCTAACGAGGGGGTTGTGTAACAGGGGGGTCCTCGCCTCGAAGATCATGTCCCCCTCGATCGCCTCGTTCGAAGACTTGTCTAGAATCCGAAGATCCGTTCCAGGCCTGGCCCCGGCATCTGAAGTTCATTGCACTGCCCGCCACCAGGTCCTCCGCTCGCTCGCGGGTCGTCGGCCCCGAAGCGTATGGGCCCGTTGGCTCGGTTCTCCTTTCCGGACGCCCGCCCAAAGGCGGGCCCACCACGACCTCAAACGGAGGGTTCTGTATGGAGAAAGCGCAAACTCAGGTCGAAATGTGTCGGTGCCGGGAATGCACGAACCAGCGCCAGGGGAGGCGAGCGGCCAGCGTCGGTCGGACCTCCCTCCGCGCTTTGGCGGCCTCCGAGCGATCCCACCACCGGTAGGTCCAGAGCTTGGCGCGGTCGACCAAGAGCATCTCCAATGCGGCGTATCCCCAGATGCCCGCGACCCAGAGGGGCGGTACCCGCGGGATGAGCCAGCCCATGAGGGCGAGGACCGAGGCGAAGACCTGGGTTCCGATCACGCTCAGGAGCAGCACGTTCGCCGGTCGGGACTTCCAGAACGGCCCCTCCGTACGGGTGAGAAAGATGACGAAGTGCCCCGCGACAGAGAGCTTGAGGTAGAACAGGGTCTGCAGCGGCGCGCCGGCGATGTGGAGGGTGCCGACCGCGATCGCGAGTAGCACGAACGTGGACGTGACACCGGTGATCCCGAGCACCGTCGCGACGCGAAGGATCCTCCCCATCCGCCAGAAGACGGGCGCTTCGGAGATCGGGGTCCGATCGTATGCGATCGCGAGGATGGCTCCGTCGTTCAGGAGGGCGATGAGCACGATTTGGAGGGCCGTTACGGGAAAGAACCCCAAGATGACGACCGAGAGCGTGATGAACAATAGAAGTCGGATCGTCTCCTCGATGCGGTAGATGGCATACGCGGTCATCCGGGCGAACGTCTGCCTCGCTTGGCGGATCGCCGTGAGGATTACGCCGAGGCCGGGAGCGGTCAGTACCACGGCGGCCGCCGACCGGGCCGCGTCGGTCGCTCCGTAGACCGCGATCCCCGCATCGGCCTTCTTGAGCGCCGGGGCATCGTTCACTCCGTCCCCGGTCATCCCCACGATGTGCCCGTGCTTCTGTAGTTCCTCGACGAGCTCGTACTTGTGCTCGGGGAACACTTGGGCGAAGATGCTCGTGTGCTCGACAAGGTCCGACCGCTGGGCGGCGCTCACAGCGCCCGTCCATTCGTCGGGCGTCGTGACGGCCCCTTCCATGCCCAACTGATGCCCGGTCTCTCGCGCGATCGCTGCTTGGTCGCCCGTCACCATCTTGACCTGCACGGCCAGCCCCCGAATCGCGGCGAGGACCTCCGCGGAATCCTCGCGCAGCGGGTCGAACAGAGGGACCACCCCAAGGTACTCCCAGGGCCTTGCACCGCGGGCCCGCGCGACGCCGAGGGCTCGGTAGCCGCGCTGGGCGATCTCCGTGATCGTGGCCTCGAGGGTGGTCCGAACCGCGATCGCTCCCCCCGTCAGGGCGAGGATCGCCTGGGGAGCCCCCTTGGTCACTCGCAGCGACGATCCGTCGGGACCCGTCACGGTGGCCTCGGTGCGCTTGAGGACGGGGTCGAACGGAACGAACCGAACCACCCGGAACTTCCCCTCCACGGTGGCGGCGACGGGGGATGCTAGGATGGCATCATCGATTGGGTCGTGGTCCTCAACACGGGAGGCGAGCGCCGCCGCTACCAGGACCTCCGTGGCCGTCACACCCTCGGAGGGAATCGGGTCCCCCATTCGGAGAATGTTCTGCGTGAGCGTCCCGGTCTTATCGGAACAAAGGACGTCGATGCCGGCGAGCTCTTCCATCGACTCGAGGCGACTGACGATTGCTTTCTGACCCGCCAGGGTTCGAGCGCCCACGGCCATGGTGACCGAGAGCACCGTAGGCATCGCCACCGGAATGGCGGCGACCGCCAGCACGAGGGTGAACTGAACGGACGTGAGAAGGTTCACCCCGCGGACCAGTGAAACTGCCTCAATCACGCCGGCGAGGCCGAGAGCGAGCATGATCAGGGTGTCCCCGATGCGCAGGATGGCTCGCTGTAGGTGGCTCACGGGCTCCGCGGCGGCCACCAGTTGGGCGGTGCGCCCGAGGAACGTCTTGGTGCCGATTGCCGTGACCGTGGCGCTCCCTTCTCCCCGCCGGACGATTGACCCCGACAGCGCCGCCTCTCCGACACTTCGGGAGACGGGCAGCGACTCACCGGTAAGCGCCGATTGATCAAGCTCCAGCGACGCGTCGGCAAGGAGGAGGACGTCCGCCGGGACGATGTCGCCCATCCGGAGGCGGACGGTGTCCCCCGGGACAAGCTCTCGGGCCGGGAGGCTGGTCCAGGCCCCGTCGCGAAGCGCCCGTGCCTGGGGGGCCAAGTGCGCTTTCAGGGAAGCCACGGCGTTCCCGGATTGGTACTCTTCCCAAAATCCGACCGCAGCGTTGACGAGGAGCAGGGTGAGGATAATCGCGAAGTCGTCCCAGTTCTGGAGGACGGCGGCGAGCACCGCCGCCACCTCGATCATCCAGGGGATCGGACCCCAGAGATACGAGGCGAGCCGGCGCCAGAGGCTGACCTTCCGTTCGGGAATCTCGTTAAAACCCTCTCGCGCTCGATGGTCCCTAACTTCGGAGGACGAGAGTCCCTTCGGGGGGGTGATCGGGAGTTGCGAAGCGGGAACCAAGTTTGGTGCCTCGGGAGCACCTCCACTCTCCAGCGCCAAGTCTCCCTCGTCCAGAACGCAGATTCCACCTAACTCTTCCTAAACATTCTCGTCGCCTATCGGAAGGCATTCGGGTCGAGGAAGAACGGTATAGATTCCGAAGCTTCATTCCAGGCTTGGCCCCGTTCCTCCCCGATCCGACCGTCTCCCCCACCCCCACCGGGCCGGGGATCGGGTGGGAGTCCGGCACTCAGGACGGCTTCCGGGCCGGGGCGGACTTCAATCGACCCCGAGGTCGAGGTCGCTTCGCCCGGGCCGGAAATTTGGTCGAGTCGGCGCTCGGGATCAGGTCCGGAAGACTTCCCGGCGCCGACGGCCCGCAAGCCGCCAACCAGACCCCGTCCGGGTCCTTGACGTAGAGGAGCCAGGCCGGTCCGTCGACGAACCCCACCACCGGTGTGGCTCCCGCCCGGATCATCGAGCGCAACCAACGGCGGGGGTTCGATACAAAGAACCCGAAGTGGTCGAACTCCGTTCCCGGGTGGAACGGCTCGTAGAACGGCGTACCCTTCGGGTAGTAGTTCAGCTCGAGACGATGGGTCGAGCGAGGGAACACGAGGTGGACCCACTTTCCACCGTGGGAGAACCCCCCTCGCTTGATGACTCGAAACCCGATCCGAGTATAGAACCGGATCGAGCGCTCGAGGTTTCGAACCCGGATCCCCGAGTAGACGAAACGAACCTGGTCCGGCACGCGGGGCGGAGGGGCTCCGCTCGGCTTAGCCCTTGTACGTTGCCGCATCCGTCCTCCATCTCGTCGTGCAGGCGATCCCCCTTCCCTTCCCTGCCCGCCGGCGGGGGCGGATCAAAGGACCGGCGTCGCGAAGGTCGGTTCGTACTCCTCGGAGAGACGGCCGACGATCGGGATCCGGTGGCCGCACGCCCGGCACCGGTTCTCGGCGTCCAAGTTCCACGACTGGATCGTGAACCCGTAGCGCCGGACCACCACCGCGTGGCACCCCGGGCAGTACGTGTGTTCGAGCGGATGGCCCCACACGTTGCCGAGATACACGTAGTCCAGTCCCTCCGCCTTCACCACCGCGTGGAGCTTCTCGAGGGTGGCGATGGGGGTCTCGGGGAACTCCATCATGTGGTAGTCGGGATGGAACTTCAGAAGGTGGAACGGGGTTTCGGGCCCGAGCTCGTCCCGGACCCACTGCGCGAGCCGGCGGGTCGCCTCGACCGACTCTCCGACCTCGGGCACGATGAGGTCGGTGATCTCCACGTGCACTCCCCTCCGGTGCAGGTCGACCATGGTCGTGCGGATCGGCTCCGGACCCTTCGCGGCAACGTACTTCCGAAGGAACCCCTCCTCACCGCTCCCCTTGAAATCGATGCTCACTGCGTCGAGATGGGGTCCGAGGAGCTCGGTCGCTTCCGGGGACATGTACCCGTTGGTCACGAAGTTCGCGAAGAGACCGGCCGCGCGGGCCTCCTTCATCACGTCGAGGGCGTATTCGATAAAGATCGTCGGTTCGTTGTAGGTGAACGTCACCCCCGAACAACCGTAGCGCTGCGCCGCCTGCACGGCCTGCCGTGGCGAGAGCGGACGGCCGGTGACTTCCTTCTCCTGGGAGATCTCCGCGTTCTGACAGTACAGGCAACGCCAGTTGCATCCGACGGTTCCGATCGAGAAGACGCGGGTGCCGGGATGGAAATGGGAGAGCGGCTTCTTCTCCACGGGGTCGACCTGGGTCGCGGCCGCCCGACCGTACGAGAGGAGGACGAGCTGGCCTCCCTCGTTCTTCCGAACGAAGCAGAAGCCGTGCGATCCGGCGGGGATCGTGCAGTACCGGGCGCACGCGGTGCAGCGGACCCGGCCGCCGTCGAGCGGTTGGTAGAGAATGGCCGGATGGGCCATGGGGCTCTGTCGCCTCCCTTCATACTGTCTAGAGTGCGGCCCTCGATAACACCTCGCCACGGGACCGTTTCCGAGTGGAAGGTTCATGTCCTCGAGACAGGTCCCTCCGCCATGCACGACGCCTCGGGTTCTCGGCCGGCGCCCGCCGAGGCGGCCCGGATCGAGGCCTTGGTCGCGGCCCGAATCGCCCCCTCCCCGGAGATGGTCGATCGCGTGGCGCGCGCCCGCGACGGCCTGCTCGAACGGGTCCGCGCCGCGGCGGCGGCGCGCTCCAGCCCCCTCGTTCGCGCCTTGGTGGCGGGAAGCGCGGCCCGAGGCACCTACCTGTCCGACCGGCTCGACATCGACCTCTTCCTCCTCTTTCCACCCGACCTTCCCCGGGATCGCCTCCGGGAGGAGGGTCTCGCGCTCGGTCGGGCGATCCTCTCCGACCCCGAGACCCGCTACGCCGAGCACCCCTATCTCCGCGGCCGGTTCGAAGGGTTCGCGGTCGATGCGGTGCCTGGCTACGCCGTGGACGACCCCTCCCGCCCGCTCTCGCCCGTCGACCGGACCCCGTTCCACCAGGCCTACCTGTCGAGCCGGGAGAACCCGGAGCTCGTCACGCAGATCCGCCTCGTGAAACTGTTCCTCCGTACCTTGGGGATCTACGGATCCGAGGCCCGCACCGAGGGCTTCTCCGGCTATCTGGTCGAGCTCCTGGTGCTCCAGTACGGCTCCTTAAGGGGCATCCTCGAAATGGCCCGCAGCTGGAGGATCCCCGTGCGGGTGGCGGACCCGAACCGGGACCCACCGCGCCTACCCTCCGACGTGGCTCTGATCCTGGCCGATCCCGTCGACCCGAACCGCAACGTCGCGAGCGCCCTCTCGCGCCGGAACCTGGCGACGCTCATCCTGGCCGCGTCGGAGTATCTCGACCACCCGAACGAACGCTGGTTCGAGCCGACCCAGCACCCGGCGCTGAGCCGGGCGGAGGCGCTGCTCCGGATGCACGAGCGGGGAACGCATGTCACCGTGGTCGAGCTTCCGCGTCCCGACCTCGTGGACGACACGCTGTACCCCCAGGTCCGGAAGGCCGAGCGGGCGATCGCGGACGAGGTCGGACGGTCCGATTTCACGGTACTCGGCTCTTCGTGCGCGGTCGACCCCCATCGGGTCCTCATCCTCATCGAGGTCGCGCATGCCTACCGTCCCGCCGTCCGGCCTCAGGACGGGCCCCCGGCCGGTCTGGACCGGGTGGGGCACTACCTGGCCAAATGGACGGCCGCGGACGCCCCGGTGTTGCAGGGACCGTACGTCCGACCGGACGGGAGTCTGGCGGTCGACACCCGTCGAGCCGACCGGGAGGTCGAGGCCGTGATCCGCAGCGTGCTGCCCCGCCTCTCGCTGGGGCGCGACCTCGCTCCCTCCGCTTCCGGACCCTTGGAGGTCCACGCCCTCGCCTCGGTAGAGGAATCCCCCGGACTCTCGAGCGGGTTGGACGAGCTGCTCGGTAAGCGCCTCCCCTGGGCGCGTCGGGACTAGAGGGTTGGCGACACGTTCACGAGCACGAACCAGAGCGCGAGCCATCCGAAGAAACTGAGGACAAAGAGCCCTGCCCAGTCGCCCTTGGTGTAGGTGTGCGACGCATCTCGAAGACGCTGGATCGCGAACATGCCCCCGATGATGCCCGCCAGCCCGACGGGGAACTGAGCGAACCACGGGAGACCGGCGAGCCGGATCCCCCAGGAGACCACGCCGAAGATGACGGCGAACAGGCCCGCGAGGATCGTGGCCGACGTCATTTCGAGCTCCTTCCAGACGAATCCCGGCTCATCGAAGACGGGAAACTCGAACGGAGGCGCCGCCTCCTCCATCTTCTTGCGGGCTTTCTTTGCCATGCTCACTCCGTCCGTCCGAGGGCCGCACGGTCGAACAACTCCTCGGCATGGTACGAACTCCGGACGAGCGGCCCGGACTCGACGCCGAGGAAGCCGATCTCGAGGGCGCGACGCTTCCACGTCGCAAACTCGGCGGGGGTGGGGTAGCGTGCGACGGGGCGGTGCACGGCGCTCGGTCGAAGGTACTGGCCGAACGTGACCAGGTCGACCCCCGCCGTACGGAGGTCGTGGAGCGCGGTCTCCACCTCGGCCTCGGTCTCGCCCAGGCCGAGCATGAGGGAGCTCTTCAACACCAGCGTGGGGCCTCCGATCGCGCGCGCCCGTTGGAGGACCTCCAGGGATCGGTCGTCAGCCGGCCCTTCGGTCCCGGACCTCGGGCGACAGCGAGCGAACGGTCTCCAAGTTGTGGGCGAAGACCTCCGGCGGGGTGGACAGTACGCGGGCCAAGGAGGCGGCGTCCCCTCCGAGATCGCCCGCGAGGAGTTCGACCTTGGTGGAGGGGGCAGCCCGTCGGATCTGGCGGACCGTCTCCGAGAGGATGCCCGCGCCGCCGTCCGCGAGGTCGTCGCGGCAGACCTGGGTCAGCACGACGTAGCGGAGCCCCCAATCGTGCACGGCGCGGGCGACCCGCTCGGGCTCGCTCGCGTCGACCTCACCCCGGGGCCAGTGGGTGGTCACGGCGCAGAAGGTGCACCGGCGGGTGCATTCCGCGCCCAAGAGCATGAGGGTCGCCGTGCCCGCCGACCAGCACTCGGGCAGGTTCGGACAGCGCGCCTCCCGGCACACGGTCTCGAGGCGGAGTCCTGCCAAGAGGTCCTTGACCCCGTCGTACCGAGCTCCCGTCGGAGGATGGATCCGGATCCAGTCGGGGAGCGACCGGGGTCCGGCCGGCGTGACGGCGTCGGGGGCGCTCACGGGCGCGCGACCCGCGGCGGTGCTTTAGGTTTTGCGAGCGCGCCCTCGGCCGAGGCGCTCCTCGACCAGCGTCGCGAGGTAGCTTGCGGGGAGGTCGTCCATGGCCACTCGGCTCGCCTCGCCGGAGCCGGCGGCCTCCAGCGTCACGAGCCCGTCCCGTTCGAGCTC
Organism: uncultured Thermoplasmata archaeon; assembly: GCA_963749235.1. GTDB lineage: Archaea > Thermoplasmatota > Thermoplasmata > Lutacidiplasmatales > UBA184 > Lutacidiplasma. The sequence goes on from CAVVLV010000001.1 coordinate 315,172, forward strand.
CTTCAGGGTGCGCCAGAACGTGGTCCGGCTCATCGGGGAGCCTCCCAATTCCTCGAGCAGGGCGGCGTGCGAGGTGCGGAGCTTCTGGCTCGAGACCGCTGCTCCCCGCCGGGTCAGGGATCGGGAGAGGGCGAGGAGGACGCCGAGCTCGTTGGTGGTGAGTCCCTCCAGCTGGGACTCGGAGAGGGTCGGGACGAGGGACCCCTTCGACCGTCGGACATGCTCGGGAAGCAGGACGTCGGACCCCGCATCCTCGGCAGCGTGGGCCGCCCCCGCCAAAAGTTCGAGCGCGAAACGGGCGTCCCCGTTCGGAGCCGCGATGCGGGCGACCTGGTCGAGCGTCTCCCGGTCGAAGCTCCCCGGCCGCAGCGCGAGATCGGCCCGGACCATCAGGATCTCGACCAGGTCCTCGCGGGTGTACGGGGCGAGTGCGAGACGGTGGGTCACGCCGAAGCTCGATCGGCTCGCCGGATCGAGGTACGGAAGGAGGTCCTCGACCGCGATGAGAACGAGCGAGATCGAGCCCAGCTCGACCTCCCGGGACCGCGAGAGCAGGTAGACCAACTTCGTCTCCTGCTTGACGAGCGCGGCCGCCTCGTCGAGAAGGACGAGCAGGTGCTGCGGTTGCCGTCGCAGGCCCTGCTCGAAGACATCCACCATCTCCGAGAGGCTGTACCCCCGGTCCGGCAGCGAAACGTCGACGCTCCGGAGGAGGTCGAGCATGACCGTCCGGTCGCTCGCCCGACGCCAGCAGTTGACGTAGGCCTGGTGGACCGGCAGCTCGTTGCCCCGACCACGACGCTCCAAATCGGCTCCGATGCGCCGGGCCAACGCGGTCTTCCCGCTTCCGACCCCACCCGTGATCATCAGGTGGTAGGGGAGCCCTTTCCCGAGCGCCTCCCGGAACCGTTTCGAAGCGAGACCCAGCTCGGTCTCCCGCCGGGGGAGGCGCGCCGGCAGGAATGCCGAGTCGAGGGTCTCCTCCTTCAGAAGGATGCGGGCGGGGCTCGGCATGGTCGGCCGGGACAGGGGCCGGTCATATCAGGTTCGCTCCCTCCGGGACCGACGGCGAGAGACCTCCCTCGGCCGCCGGTCGGGCGGGGCGAGGTCCTCCAGGACCGCCTGGAGGAGCTCCGGGGCGGGCCGCCGGGCGTCGAGGACCAGCCACCCTCCTTCCCGAGCCATGCTCCGGTAGCGTCGCGCCACGCGCTCGAGCGTGCGGCGCCGTTCGAGAGGACCTCGCCCCGGACCCCGTTGGCCCAGCCGCTCGACTGCCACGTTCGGCGGGAGGTCGAGCAGGACCACCCGGTCCGGTGCGATCGTCGCCCTCGCGGAGAGTTCCCGGATCTTCCGAACGCCCACCGGTCCGAGCGCGCTGCCTTGGTAGGCCAGGGTGGAGTAGAAGGACCGATCGGTGACGACGAGGGCGGCGCGACGGAGGTCTCGTTCGAGCGCGGGCCGGGCGAGGAAGCGGTCGACGGTGAAGTAGACTGCCCCGGTCCAGGGGTCCCGAAGGCTCGCCTCCTGCGCGAGCCGACCCAGGTTCCGGTCGGCCGGTTCGCGACGAGCCACCGCACGAACCCCCCGTCGGCGAAGGGTCCGCACCAGACCCCGGGCCAGGGTGGACTTACCGGCTCCATCGATCCCCTCCAAAGCCAGGAGGTGCCCCCGTTTCCCCCGCTTCATCCGGTCCTCCTCGGGGGCGCTTCCGGTCGCCACCCATAGACGGTCTCGATCGCCTCGACGAACGGGACCCGAAGATGCGCGACCCCGTCGGGGGCGGCGTCGGCGATCGCGAGCGCCCGTCGAGGCACGGTCGCGAGATCGAGCACCGCCCCCGGCCGAGCCGGGTCGTCCAGGAAGTCGGTCTCGAGGAACCACGGACCGGGGTCCCCGACTACCTCTCTCACCAGATCTCGCCGAGCGAGGTAGGAGGGGATGATCCCCGCGCGTTCCTCGGGCGAGAATCGACGACGGGCGTAATGCTTCACGATCTTCCCGGGAGGCAATCCTGCCCGGGTCCCCCGGAGCGCCAGCTCCCGGTACATCTCGGGGGTCAGGTCGGCGCTGTGGACCACCACGGGACATCCGACGTCGCGTGCCACGCCGAGGGCGTGGTCGAAGGCTGCCGACACGGCTTCGGTGATATCAGAGGCGACCTCGAAATGCGGCAGACCGACCTCGCCCAAGGCCACGGCCCGATGGTCCTTTACCCACGCTCCGGCGAGGTCGAGGGCGCGGCGATGAAGGTCGAGGGCGCCGGCGACCCCGAGCGAGGGGGCGACCGTGATGAGGTCCACCGGATAGGGCGCCACGACCACGTAGACCTCCACCCCCACCTCCGTTCGGATGGTCCGTGCAAGCGCTTCCGTGGTCTCGAACTGGGTTCGGTACTCGTCCACCGAACGGGGCGCCGAAGGACGATAGTTCTGGGTCGCGAGAAAGAGATGCGTTCCCCCCGCCGCCGAAAATCGACGCGCCGCGGCGACGCCTTCCCCGTTCGGGTTCAAGTGACAGTGATGGTCGACCACCGGTAGGTCGCTCGGGAGCGGCACGGTGGCCGTCCATCCAAGGCTTACCGGAGGAGTCCGGCGCCTTGGAGCTCCTTCGTGATCTTCTTCACCGCGACCTCGACGTCGGAGGGCTTGCGGGCGCCGGTGCAAACGAGCTTGCCACTGCCAAAGAGGAGCACCACGACCTTCGGCTCGTCGAGCCGGCACACCAGCCCCGGGAACTGCTCCGGCTCATACTCGACCCGGTCGAGGCCGAGGGTGACGGCGATGGCGTTCAGGTTGATCTCGCTTTCCAAGTCCGAGCTCGCGACGATGTTCTGGACCTGGATCCTCGGCTTGAGCGTGATCTTCTGGCCGCCCTTCTTGATCTGCACCGCGACCGTGTGGATGGACTGCTCCACCTCGTTCATGCTCTTCGCCCCGGTGCAGACGACCTTGCCGGACCGGAACAGGAGGATGGCGGTCTTCGGCTGCTGGAGACGGTAAATGAGGCCGGGGAACTGCTCGGGCTCGTACTCGGCCCCGTCGAGCCCGAGCGCGATCGATTGTAGGTCGAGCGCATCGCCGAGGGAGGTCGAGGCGACGACGTTCTCGAGCCGGATCTTGACCAACGGGATCCCTCGGCGGGGGAGTATTTAAACAACTATTTAATCATCGCATTTCTGAATTTGGCTCGACCGCCGGTCGGCGGCAGTCGGTCGGTTCGAGAATCAGCTGGGAGGCTCCCCGGTGGGGCCGGGCGGGGACGAATGGGGCACGAATACGGGACCGACCGTATCGTCCTCCACCTTCAGTTCGAAGAACTGGCGGAGCACCCGTCGGGTGAAGCCCCACAGGACGTGGCCGTCGAAGACGGACGCCGGGACCTCGAGGAGCCCTCGTCCGGTCTCTCGGTGCACGTGCTGGGTCCGACTGAGGGCGCTCAACGGCAGCCAGAAGACGTGGGCGACCTCCTCCGCGCTCCGGGGGAACGCGGGCCGGGACCGGGGCCCCAACGGGACGGCGAACACCGCGACGTTGAGGCCGAACCGTCGGGCGTGCTCGGTGCCGACATAGTGAAGGGCTCCCGCCAGGTCGGATTCCTCGAGGCCGACCTCCTCGGAGAGTTCGCGGAGCGCCGTGTGGGCGAGATTGCCATCTCCTTCGGCCACGTGCCCGCCGGGGAGGGCCACTTGGCCTGAGGCCGGGTCCGACACGCGTTCGGTCCGCTCGATGAGGAGGACCTCGACCTCCCGCTCGCCCGGCCGCAGAACGATCGTGATCGCGGCCCCCGCTTGACCGATCGGTGGGCTACCGGTAGAGAAGCGGGCGAGCCATTCCTCCACCGAGGGTGGGGTTGATTCGGCGGGCCCGCTCATGCTTGCCAGTCGTACGAGACCTTCTCTCGAACCGCATTCCGGTCGTCCGCATTCTCCTTGCGGGGGCCGACGGGTCCGCGTTCGAGGATCGCGACGCGGGTGCGCAGGTCCCGGAGCTGCTGTTCGAGGGCGGCGATGCGCGCCGCCAGGTCCGCGGCCGCCGGTGCGCTCATGGTTCTAGGAACCCCGTCGGGCAGATAAACGTCGTGCTCAGGTTGGTCGGGGGGGCGGGGGTTTGCTCGATTCGGCACGACGGACGTGCTCGGAAATCGCCTCCCCGAGCTCGACCGGACGCTCGATGGGGATCATGTGGCCGGTCTGGGCGTAGATCTTGATGAGCGAGCCGGGAATCGATTGTCGAAGGATCCGCCCGTGGGAGGCATCCATTACCTGGTCGTCCATCGCCTGGACGATGAGGGTTGGGTTACGGATGGCGGTGATGGAGTTCCGTTCGTCGAACGACTTGAGGGCCTGCCCCCAGGCGACCGCCGACGTAAAGTCCCGATGGTTCACGTCCTCGTACAACTGGTCGACGAACTCCATGTGGGCCTCGACCCAGTCGGGATAGTATAGGTCCTTGAGAAAGCGCAGCGCCAGTCCGTCGGCCCCCTCTTCGGCGAGGGTGCTCCACCAACGGTCGTAGATGGATTTCGTGTGGGCATCGCTGTAGGCCGCGCCGCTGACCAACGTGAGGCTGCGCAATCGCTCCGGCTGGTCGAGCGCGATTCGAAGGGCCAGGAACGCCCCGGCACTGTGGCCGACCAAGTGCACCGACTCGATCTTCTTCTGGTCGAGAAGGCGCAGCACGTCCGACTCGAGCTCGGGGAGGGTCAGTTGCGAGCCCGGAGGCGCCGGCGTCGCTCCGTGCCCCCTCAGGTCGGGGGCAAGGACCCGGAAGCTCGCGGCCAGGGGGGTGGCGACGGCGTTCCATAGCAACCGGTCCCCGCCCATACCGTGGAGCAGCAGGAGCGGCGGGCCCTCACCCGCGTCACGTAGGGCCAGGTCGACCGGCGGCACAAGAGGTCCGGACATCCTCCGGGGCGTGGGATTCGGGTTCATTAGACCAGCGGCCGAGCGTTCCTCCTTATTCGGGGGCCTTCCGCTCGACCGGGGAGTTCCCCCGCCGAGAGACACCTCAAATACGCGACCTCGGCTCCCCTAATCGATGGCCCGCGGCGTGATGCTGGTGAGTGGGGGGATCGATTCCCCGGTGGCCATGCATTACCTCTTGCGACAGGGCCACGAGCTCGTCGCCGTCCACATGGACAACCGCCCCTTCACCGATGACTCTCCGCTCGCGAAGGTCGTCGACCACCTGACGGTCCTGCGGGAGCGATACCAACAGCCCATCCCGCTGTACGTAGTCCCTCACGGGTCGACGCAGATCACCCTGATGCGTGAGACGGACCGCCACGTCGGCTGCGTCCTCTGCCGCCGGTTCATGTGGCGCTCGGCCGAGCGGATCGCCGAACGCGAGGGAGCGACGTTCCTCGTGACCGGGGAAGCGCTGGGCCAGGTCGCGTCGCAGACACTGTCGAACATGCGGACCGCTACGGCGTCGGTCCATCTGCCCATCGTCCGACCCCTGATCGGCCTCGACAAGCACGAGATCGAGACGGTGGCGAAGTCGATCGGCACCTACGAGATCTCGACGCGCCCTGGGGTCTGTTGTCAAGCGGTGCCGGACAAGCCCGCGACCCGTTCGAACCTCGTCCAGATCCTGAGGGAAGAGGAGCGGATCGACGTCGAGCAGATCATCGACGACTGCGTCCGAAAGGCCGTGGTCCTATAGCCTACCGGATCTCGAGGCAGCGCATCGTTCCGGATCGACCGATGTATCGAACCCTGCGGCTCTGCACCAGCGGGGGGGGTTTCGAAGCCGTGCCCGACCCGCCGCGGCGCCTCGACCTGGCCCGGGTCCGCGCCGCCCTTGAGCGCGACGGCACTTCGGTCATCGATGCCCGAGTGATGCTGATCGCGGCGCTCGGATCCGAAACCACCATCAGCCGGACCGGGCGGGTCCTCATCAAGACCGACGACCCCCGAGAGGCCGAGCGGGTCTTCGAGAAGCTCCGGCCGCTCCTGGAGGACGCCGCTCCCACCCCGTAACGTCACTGGGCTGGGCCGCTAGGTTATTTCCGCACTTCGTCTAGCTTCGACCGGAAGGGCTCCGTGCGGGAAACCTGGGTGGTCGGGGCGGCGTCGAACCGCTTCGGAAAGATGAAGGAGAGCGGTCGCGAGGCCGCCACCCGTGTCGCCCTCGCCGCCATCGAGCAGTCGGGGCTCGAGCCCAAGGACCTGGGGTATACCTTCGTTTCGAACTGCTTCGGGATCGCGGAGCACCAGGCCCACGTCGGACCCCTGATCAACGGCGGGCTCGGGATCCCCGACGTGCCTTCGTGCACGATCGAGTCGGCCTGCTCCTCGTCCAGCGCGGCCCTTCACGAGGCGTTCGTCCAGGTCGCCGGGGGGTTCGTGGACGCCGCCCTGGTCGTCGGAGCGGAGAAGCTCTCCCATTTGGATACGCTCGCCGCCACGAGCTACTTCGCCATCGCAGCGGATTACCCGTTCGAGACGAAGAACGGCGCCACGTTTCCCGGCCTGTACGCCACGCTCGCGAACGCGTACCAATCCACGTTTCCCACCAAGCCCGAGATGTTCGGAGCCATCGCGGTGCGGGACCACGAGAACGCCGCGCACAACCCCCACGCCCATTTCCAGAAGCCGATCACGATGGACACGTACCTCGCGTCCCCGGTCATCGCCTCGCCCCTGCGTCTCTACGACTGCTGCCCCTTCTCCGACGGAGCGGCCGCCGTCGTCGTGGCGGCAAAGGAGCGGGTCGGTTCCCCGAAGTCGGAGCCCCTCGTGATCCGGGCCTCCGCGCGCGCCGGCTCGATCACCGAGATGCAAGACCGACCCGACCTACTGGGCCTGCCTGCGACTCGGACGGCCGGTGCGAAGGCGTTCCGGCAGGCCCACCTGGAACCGAAGGACATCGACTTCGTCGAGCTGCACGATTGCTTCACGATCGCCGAGGTCCTGGCTCTCGAGGACCTGGGGTTCTTCCCGCGAGGGACCGCGGCGCCCGCCGCCTTCGAGGGGGTGACCGCGCACGACGGCAAACTTCCCGTCAACGCTTCCGGCGGGCTGAAGGCGAAGGGGCATCCGGTCAGCGCGACTGGGGCGTCCCAGGTGGTCGAGATCTTCGAGCAGTTCAACGGACTCGCGAAGGGACGCGAGGTCCCGAAGACGGGGGTCGCCCTCGCCCACAACGTCGGTGCGACCGGCGGATCCTGTTCGGTTCACATCTTCTCCCGCCGGTAGGATGGCGATGGGCGAGGCTCTTCCGAGCGCGTCGCACACGGTCGACGAGTGGGTTCACGGATACGAGGAGGGGGACGCCCTCCGTGGGTTCCGATGTTCCCACTGCGGCCTGATCACCGCCACGTGGGGCCTCGCGTGTCCGCGATGCGGGCACCGCGCGCTCGAAGAGCACGCGCTCGGCCGGACCGGCCGGGTGGTCGCGTTCACCATCCTCAACGTGCCGGGCGACGAGTTCCTGAACGACGCCCCCTACGCGTACGTCGTCGTGGAATTGGACGCGGGCGGCCGGATCACCGGCTGGATGCCGAGCGTGAAGTCGGTGAACGACCTCGCCATCCATCAGCGGGTCCAGTTCGTGCCGAGCTACAAGCCCGGCGTCCAGTTCGCCAAGATCGACGGTCCGGGGTGAGCTCGGTATGGGCGAGCCCGCCGATCCGCTCTCCGGACGGATCTGGCTGAAGAAGTACGGGAAGGGGGTTCCTCCGACCGTCGAGATCCCCGACCTCCTGCTCTCGGATCTCATCGAGGCGAGCGTGCGCCGGTACCCCGACCGGACGGCCCTCGTCTACTACGGAGCCAAGTGGACGTACCGCCAGTTCTGGGAGGCGAGCGGTCGCCTTGCCGCCGCCCTGGCGCGCGACGGGATCGGTCCGGGCGACCGGGTCGCGATCTACCTTCCGAACGGGCCGCTCTACCCCATCGCCGTGTTTGCCGTCCTTCGGCTCGGGGGGGTTGTCGTCCAGGTCAGCCCGCTCTACCTCGGGCAGGACCTCACCCGGATCCTCCTCGACGCGGAGCCCAAGGCGCTGATCACGCTCGAGATCCTCTATCCCAACGTGGCGAAGGTCCGCGCAGACTACGCCATCCCGACCGTGGTGGTGGGCCGGCTGCGGGATTTCTACCCGTTCCCAAAGAGCCTCTTCGTCAACACGGTCGTCAAGCGCCAGAAGATGTCGACCGAGTTCCCTCGGGAGGCGTGGGTCCGCCCCTGGCGGGCGATCCTGCGAACAGCAGGAACTCCCCCGCCCTGGAAGGGGGACCCGGCGACCACCGTGGCGATCCTGCAGTACACTGGTGGTACCACCGGTCGGCCAAAGGCCGCGATGCTCACCCACCGCAACCTGGTCGCCAACGTGACCCAGTCGAACGCCTGGAACACCGCCCGCCGCCCCGGCGAGGAGGTCATCATGGCCAGCATCCCGTTCTTCCACATTTACGGGCTCACCGTGGCGATGTTCATGGGCCTCGCGGAAGGCTCCACCCTCATCATCCAGACCCGGCCCGAGATCCGAGAGCTGCTCCGGCTCATCGACCGATACCGCCCCACTCAGTTCCCCGGCGTCCCGGCCTTGTACCAGGCGTTCAACCAGCAGCCGGATCTCGCCCGATTCCAAATCCGCTCCATTCGCTACTGTCTTTCGGGCTCGGCGCCATTGCCCCTCGAGGTCGCGCGTCGATTCGAGTCGCTGACGGGCGCGAGCCTAGTCGAAGGGTATGGGCTCAGCGAAACCTCCCCCGTGACCCACGTCAACCCGGTCGAAGGGGAGCGGAGGGTCGGGTCGATCGGGATCCCGCTCCCGAACACCGACGAGCGCCTGGTCGCGCTGGACGACCCCGACCGGGTCCTCGGGCCGGACGAGGTCGGGGAGCTCGCGGTCCGTGGCCCGCAGGTGATGCTCGGCTACTACCACCAGCCCGAGGAGACCGCCCTGTTCTTGAAGGACGGCTGGTTCCGGACGGGCGACGTCGCCCGGATCGATGCCGACGGCTACGCCTACATCGTCGATCGGAAGAAGGACATGGTCAACGTCAGCGGGATGAAGGTCTACCCGCGCGAGGTGGAAGAGATACTGTTCCAGCACCCCGGCGTCGCCGACGTGGCCTGCATCGGGGTCCCCGACCCCGAGCACGGCGAGGTCGTGAAGGCGTTCGTCGTGAAGAAGCCGGGCGCGACCGTCACCGAGGACGAGCTGCGCGAGTTCGTCCGGGGGCGGATCGCCCACTTCAAGGCCCCGCGGTCGGTGGAGTTCCGGGACGCGCTCCCGCGGACGGGGGTCCAGAAGGTCTTGCGCCGGGTGCTCCGGGAGCAGGCCGCGGCCTCGGCGGCCGCCCCGACCCCTACAACCCCCGGGAAATGAGGTCGCGCGAGATCACGAGGCGTTGGATCTCGTTCGTCCCCTCGAAGATCTCGCTGATCCGGGCATCCCGGTAGGCCCGTTCGATCGGGGTACCGCGGATGTACCCCAGCCCGCCGTGGATCTGCAACGATTCGTCGATGACCTCGCAGGCCCATTCCGAAGCGAGGCACTTCACGATCGCGGCCTCGCGGGTCTTCTCCGCCCGCTCGAGCCGGCTCCACGACTTGGGGTCGATCCCCATCCGGTCCTGGTGGGCGGCGGCGTGGTAGACCAGGTAGCGGAGGGCTTGGGCCCGCATTCCCATGTCGGCGAGCTTGAACTGGATCGCCTGGTACTCGCTGATCGGCAGACCGAACTGGGTCCGGTTCTGGGCGAAGTCGAGCGCGAGGGAGGTCGCGACCTCGATCGCGCCGAGCGAGGCGGCCCCGAGGGAGACGCGTCCGACGTCGAGGGCGGTCATGGCGACGTGGAACCCCTTGCCCACTTCCCCCAGGACGTCCTCGGGACCCAACTCGACGTGATCGAGGATGAGCTCGGCGGTCGAGGTCCCGTGCAGCCCCATCTTCTTCTCGCACCGCCCGACCTTGAAGCCGGGCCGGTCGGTGTCCACGAGGAACGCGGTGACGCCCCCGCTCGCCCCTAGCTTGGCGTCGTTCGCGGCCATCAGGATGACCGTCGAGGCCTCCCGGCCGTTCGAGACGTAGATCTTGTTGCCGGTGAGAAGCCACCCGTCGCCCTTCTTCTCCGCGACCGTGGAAACCGCCCCGGAATCGCTGCCCGAACCGGGCTCGGTGAGGCTGAAGGCGAGGAGCTTCTCGCCTTTCGCCGCCGGCACGAGCCAGCGACGCTTCTGCTCCTCGGTGCCGTAGCACAGCAGGGGGGTCGTGCCGAGCGACGTGTGGGCGCCGACGATCACGCCGTGGGAGGCGTCGACCTTGCCGAGCTCTTCCAAAAAGATGCAGTAGCCGACCTTCCCGAGGCCGAGACCGCCGAACTCCTCGGGGATCGGGATGCCGAAGTACCCCTCTTCCTGCATCCGACGTACGGACGCCGCGGGAAACTCCTCCCGCTCGTCCATCTCGGCCACGATCGGCGCGACCTCCTTCTGGAGGAAGGCGCGGGCGGCCGCACGGAACGCCTCTTGGTCGGAGGTGAAGGAAAACTCGATCGACATGGTCATTTTCCCTGGAACTTCGGAGGCCGTCGCTCGGCGAACGCCAGGATCCCCTCACCGAGGTCGTCCGAGGGGAGCACCTCGGTCGCGAACAGTTCGGTCTCGAGCGCGATGCCTTCGGCGAGCGGCTTCCCGAGGCCTTCCGTGATCGCCCGCTTGGCGGCCTGGACGGCCTTCGGCGCCTTTTGGGCGATGGTGTGGGCGAGATCTCGAGCGGCCCGGAGCTCCTGCCCGGCCGGGACGACCTTGTTTACGAGGCCGATCCGCAAGGCCTCGGCCGCGGGGATCATCGCCCCGGTGAAGATCAACTCCTTGGCCTTTGGGGTGCCGACCGCCCTCGGGAGGCGTTGCGTCCCTCCGTATGCCGGAAGGAGGCCGTAGTTCACTTCCGGGGCGCCGAGCTTCGCGGATTCCCCGGCGATTCGCAGGTCGGTGGCGAGCGCGAGCTCGAGACCGCCGCCCAACGCGAGGCCATTGATCGCCGCGACCACCGGCGGACGCAGGCCGGCGATCCGGGCGAAGAGAGCGTGTCCTCGGCGGACGACGTCCGGGGCCGTCGCGAGGTCCATCGTCGCCATCTCCTTCAAGTCGGCGCCGGCGCTGAAGTATTGGCCGTCCCCGGTAAGGATGACGGCGCGGACCTTCGGGTCGGCCTCGATCGCCGCTACGGCGTGGTCGAGGTCTCGGAGGAGCGCCGTGCTGAGCGCGTTGACGGAGGGGTTCTTCAGGATCAGGATCTCGACGCCGTCCTCCTCGCTCTTCCGGCCCACGAGCTCGTTGTCGGTCATCGGACTTCCCCGGCGCGGAGAAGGGGTCGTGAGGCTCTTAACCCATCCTCTTTGCCGCGGTGGGCCGGTGGCCCCGGTCCCCCCCACGACGGTCGCCGCGCACCTCTTGTAACCACGTTCGCTCGTGCGCCGTGGTCCGGCGCGAGCTCGTCTCCCTCTCCCTCTACGCCCTGCTGGCGAGCAATCGCGGCGGGCTGTTCATCGTCTTCCTCCCCCTCTACCTGGTCGAGGTCAAGGGGGCGACGCTCCCGATCGCCCTGGTCATCCTGAGCCTGGCCTACGTGCCCGCCAGCCTGATCGGACCGCTCGTCGGACGGCTCTCCGATCGGATGGGTCGACGCCGACCCTTCTTGCTGCTCGGGGAGGCGGCCGCCTTTCCGCTCTTCCTCCTGATCATCTTCGCCCCCGGCTGGGAGCTCGACCGGGACCCTCTTCATCGCCGCCGAGCTGGCGCTCGCGATCGGAGGGCCGGCGTACACCGCCTACGTCGCCGACGTGACCCTGTCGCACGAGCGCGGCGAGGGGTATGGGCTCCTGAACGCCACCTCGAACGGCGGGGCGGTCATCGGCTTCGTCCTCGCCGGGATCATCACGTTCGAGTTCGGGCTCCAGGCCCTCTTCCCGTTCGTGGTGGCGGTCATGATCGGGACGCTGTCGGTCGTGGTGTTTCTCGTCCCCGATATCCAGGTCCCGCCCACGGTCAAGCGCCGGCCGCTCCGGGACATGGGGCCGGTCGCGACCTTCTCATTCGCCGTCTCCATCCGCGCGATCGGGAGCGGCGCGGTCGCCGGCTTCTACGGGTACCTCGCCGCTAGCTTGGGCGCGAACGACATCGAGGTGAGCGTGGTCGCCATCGCCGGCCTCTTGACCGCGACCGTCGTCTCGGTTCCCATCGGACGCTGGATCGATCGTCGGGGCGAGATCCAGGGGATCTGGTATGGCACCGCGCTCTCGCTCGCCTCGTACGGCATCTTCGCGTTCTCGACGGAATGGGTGGAGACCGTGCCGGGGCAGGCGGTCCGCAACGCCGGTCTCTCCTTCGTGGGTCCTGGCATGCAGGCGTGGGTCGCGCGCGCGGCTCCGGAGGGCCACCGCGCCGAGTACCTCGGGATGTTCGCGCTGATCAACTCGACCCTCTGGAGCCTCGGCCCGCTCGTCGGAGCGGTTGCGATCCAGTACGGCGGGTACGACGGGCTGTTCGCCATGGCCGTGGGAACGACGGTGATCTCGTTGATCTGGATGGAGTTCCTGTACGGCGAGATGGGGATACGGAAACGTCTCGCCGGGGGAGCGCCCGCGTCCGAGGCCCTCGCGAGCCCCCCTCTCCCGCCGGGCTGAGCCCTATATACACGGGCAGCGTCGCACGGCCGTGCGGCGGCCCACGACCTTCGCGGATGCCGAGACGTCTCTGGAAGAGGCGGAGTACGTCATCGTGGGTGTCCCGTTCGACCGGACCACCTCGTTCCGTCCGGGCGCTCGGTTCGGCCCCGACTCGATCCGGATGCACTCGTGGAACTTCGAGTCCTACGATCTCGAGACCGGCCTCAGCCTCGCGGATCTCCCGATCCACGACCTCGGAAACACCGAGGAGTTCGGGAGCGCCGAACAGATGGCCGACGCCCTGCGGGAGGAGATCCGCCCCCTGTACGCCGCGGGCAAGGTGCCGATCGTGTTGGGAGGGGACCACGCCTGTTCCCCCCCATCGGTCGAGGCGTACCCCGATTCCGCTCCGAGCCTGGGGGTCCTCTACCTCGACGCCCACATGGACTTTCGGTCGAGCTACCTCGGCGACCGGCGGAGCCACGGGTGCTCGTCGCGTCTGGATCTTGGAGAAGGTCGGCGCCCGTAACATCGTCGTCATGGGGGTCCGCTCCGTTTCGGCGGAGGAGATGGACGACAACAAGTCGATCGGCATGTCGTACATCACCGCTCACGAGATCGCCCGGGAGGGGATCGAGTCAGCAGTCCAGCGCGCCCTCAACATGCTCAAGACCGACCGGCTGTACATCTCCCTTGATATCGACGCGATCGACCCGGCGTATGCGGGCGGTACCGGGACTCCCGAGCCGTTCGGCCTCACCCCGCGGGATGTCAAGTACGTGATCGACCAGGCCGCCCCCCGTCTCGCGGGACTCGACATCATGGAGGTCAGTCCCCACTACGACACGGGGAACACGAGCGCGCTCGCGGCCCGCCTGGCGCGCGAGTCGATCGTCCGGCGGGCCGCCGCCCTCGGCCGGACGTAGGGGAACCATCCGTGGCCGAACCGTCCGAGGGTCCGTCGGCCTTCCGGGGCGCGGAGGCCAAGCTGAGGCGCGTCGACTGGTGGGGGTTCCCGGCGCTCGTCAAGGAACGGGACGCGAAGAGCTACCGCCCGAAGGCGCTGGACGAGCGATTGCGCCGGGAGAGGACCCGGACGGAAGCCCGCCTCCTGGTCGACGCGCGTTGCCTGGGCGTGCGAACTCCGCTCCTGTACGACATCGACTTGGTCCACCACCGGCTGACCCTCGAGGAGATCCCGGGCCCGACTCTGAAGCAGCTCCTCGAAGACCCGGCGCTCCCCCCGGGCGATCTCGAGGCCGCGATCCGCGGGTTCGGGAACGCGCTCGGTCGCCTGCACGCCGGCGGGATCTCCCACGGCGACCTCACGAGCTCGAACGTGCTCTACCCGCAAGGACCCCACGGGCCGCCCGCGTTCCTCGACCTCTCGATGGGGAGCCGGAGCCCGGGCGTGGAAGAGCTCGGGATCGACCTGCACCTCGTGGAGGAGGACTTGAAGGCCCTTCACGCGAACGCGGACTATCTCGTGCGGGTCTTCCTGGAGGAGTACACGGTGGGAAACCCGAACGGGGCGGCGGACGTCCGCAAGCGGGCGAAGGAGATCCGCGGTCGGGTCCGGTACGCCTAACGATTCACTCGGCGTGCCGAACCCGGCCGAGACCGGCGACGAGGGTCGCGGGCAGTTCCTCGATCAGGTCCGTCGCGAGCAGTCCGGCGCCGCGGCCGCCGGCGGCTCGGATGCCGGCCTCCCCGACCCAGTAGGTGCCGAGGCGAGCGGCGTGGGTCGCCGGGAGTCCTTGGGCCAGGAGCGCGCCCAGGACGCCGCCCAGTACGTCGCCGGCCCCGGCGACCGTTTGGTACGGTGAGTGGTGGTGATTCTCGAAGGTCACGGTGCCGTCGGAGATCACGTCCGGATCCCCCTTCCGAACCAGCGTCAGTCCGTGCCGTTGGGCGACCGAGGCCACGTGGTGCCGGGTCTTCTCGGGCGCGCTTTCCTTGTCGCCTTCAAAGTCCCGGACGAACTCCCCCACATTCGGAGTCGCGATCAACGGGCTCCCGCGGCTCCCCCCGCCGACGGAGGAGACGAGGGGGCGAAGCGCGTCGGCGTCCACGACCATGGGGTAACGACCGGCAAGCGCCGTCTCGAGCCGACCGAGGGCTGCCAACGTCGCCGGATCGGCGCCCGCTCCCATGCCGAGCACGACCGCTTCGGGAGGCGCCGACTCGAGAACGTGGAGGATCGGGTCCACGTCGGGGGCCCCGAACGCCCCCCGTCCGACGGCCCGTACGACCAGATTCGGACTGAACGATTGGACCTGCTCCGCGGCCCCCGCCGGCGCGATCACGGTCGCGCGCTCCGCGCCCGCGCGCAGGGCGCCGAGAGCGGCAAGCGCAGGAGCACCCGCGTACGGCCCCCCACCGATCACGACCACGCGTCCGCGACGCCCCTGGGAGGTCAAGGTCGCCGCCGGAAAAAACAGGAATTCGCCCGGGCCGGTCTGCCCCCACGCGGTCGCCGGTATCCCGATGTCTCGTACCGTCACTTCCCCCGCACGGGCGGCGTCCATCTCGAGCTTGGGCGCCGTGAGGGTCACGGTCCAAGTCGGAACCAGGCCGGCCGGGTCGCGAACCCCGGTAGGAAGGTCGACGGCCAAGGTCGGCACGCGGCTCGCAACCATAGCCCGAACGGTCTCGGCGTACGGCGACCGTAGGGGTCCCGACTGGCCGGTGCCGAGCAGGGCGTCGAGCACGAGGGGGAAGGCCCCGAGCTCCTCCGGAGTCGGCACTCCGACGTGGACGGGGAGACGCATGGCGACCCGTTCGAAGCAGCGACGAGCGGCGTGAGCGTAGATCTGCGAGGGCGGGCGTACTAGCCAGAGCTCGGGCCGATACCCCCACTCGAGGAGATAGTGGGCCGCGCATGTGCCGTCCCCGCCGTTGTTGCCGGATCCGGTCACGATCGCGACGCGAGCGCGGACGCCGGGGAGATGACGGATCGCCTCCTCGGCGATCGCGCGTCCGGCCCGTTCCATCAGCGCATCGACCGAAACGCCGAGCGCCCCGGCGTTCGCTTCGACGACCTCCATCTCGGCGGACGACAACGGTCGACCGAGGTCGGCCCACATCGGAAGGCTCACGACGGCGGCGCGGCTTCGGTGCGGGAGTCGCCGGTCTGGAAGAGGTTCACGGAAGGAGGCAACAGGTTGCGGCGGGCCAGGTACTGGGCCTGCGTCCGGCTGTACCGGAACAGGATGTCGGCCTTGCCCTCCTGGAAGCCCCAGGGTCGGAGGATCAATAGGTCCCCTTCCCGGATCCACATCTTCTTCTTCATCTTCCCCGTGATCCGGCCCATCCGCGAGATCGAATCCTCGCACATGACGCGGATCCGGGCGGCGCCCAAGAGCTGGCTCGCGATCCCGAACACCTCTCCACGGGGTCGGCGGGGGAGCGGCAGGCGGCCGACCTCTTCGCCGCCCTCCACGATCTCGACGATCGGGGGCGGTTCCTCACCCGACGGGGCGGGGGGGGCCCCTTCGGCGTCGGAAGGAGGCGTAGCGAGCGTCACGCCGTGAGGAGAGGCGCACAGTATTTCAAGTCGGTGCCCGCCGCGGGAAAACCCTGAGCGGATTCTCTTCGAGGATCTGACGCTGCGCGTCCGCCGGGATGGGAAGGGCGCGGAACGCGTCGAAGTTGGTGCGGATCTCGGTCACGCCCGGACCGGGCCAGTCGGTCCCGAAAACCGTCTTATCCGCGAGACGCGGCAGGGTCGGAAAGTAGTGGAGCAATCGCGACGGCGGGATCCCGGAGAGTTCGAGCCAGACGTTGGGGAAACGGCGGGTGAGGAAGACCGCACTCTCCATCCAGATCGGCCGCCCCCCATGGGCCAGCACGATCGTCAGGTCCGGAAAATCCATCGCCACGTCCTCGATCATCATCGGGTCGGCGAAACGATTGCGGGCGCGGGGAAACACGGACGTGCCCGTGTGGAAGATGATGGGAAGCTGGTGGCGGGCGCAGGCGGCGTACAACTCCCGAAGCTTCGGTCGCTCGCCGTCCACGTACGCGTTCGGGCGGAACAGCTGGTGCGGGGGGTGCATCTTGATCGCACGGATGTGGAGCTGTTCGGCGAGCCGGGCGACCTCCCGGGCCGGATCGGGGTGATCGGGTCGCAGTCCTCCCACTGCGATGAACCGGTCGGGGTCGGCACGGCAGTACTCGCTCACGAAGTCGTTCGCCTTCTCCGTGTAGCCGATGACCTCCGGCGCGACGTAATTCACCAGCACCGCCCGCTCGACGCCCGAGGCATCGAGATACTCCAAGAACGCCGTCGGGTCCCGGAGGTAGCGACCGGTCGCCCCCTCGGAAAAGCCCAGCAACCGCACGGCATCCGGGTGCATTTCCCAGATCGGATTGATGTGGACGTGGCAGTCCGTGACGCCCATCGCGCGGGCCCACCCGGACCGCCGATATAAGTCGGGCCGGCTCGCATCCATCGGTGGGCTTAAGACCCATTCACCACCTCGGACTCCCGATGGCCTCGACCGCACCGGTCCGCACAATGCCCAAACTTCTCAAGGCGACGTACCTGGCGGACCAGGAGTATCTCCTGGACGAGACGCGGGCGACGAAGCTGTTCTACTTCCCCGGGCCGTTCCTGTTCACTCTGATCTTCGGCATCCTCGCCCTGATCACGAAAGGGTCCTCCATCGGATTCAACAGCGACCAGTGGCCCGGGTACCTCGGGCAGGTCCCGTCGAACCTCCAGGCGTCCATCGGCGATCTCTTCGCCCTCCTCTTCCTGATCGGACTCCTCTGGCTCCTCGTCCGCTACTTCCGGTGGCGCTCCACGGTGTACGCGGTCACGAACCGCCGCGTGATCGTCCAGCACGGGATCTTCAGCCGGGACTTCGATGAGATCCCGGTGACGCAGGTGCGCGGGGTCGACGTCCACATGTCGTTCGGCCAGCGGATCTTGGGCTACGGGACCCTCCGCGTGAGCTCGGAGGGAGGGAGCCGGGTCGGCAACGAGGACTGGCACGGGATCCCGAAGGCGTTCAAGTTCCAGAAGATCATCGAGAACGCTCAGCAGGGCGCCTACCAGCCGGTCGTTCCGGCGGGCACCACCCCTCCCCCGCACTGACGGGCCCGTTGGGGTGGGTGACGCACCGTTAAATCCGAAGGTCGGCCTTTCGGCCGACACCCATGACAGACGACTTTGACGTCATCGTGGTGGGCGCGGGAATGGCCGGTTCCGCGGCCGCGATCCGCCTTGCCCAGGGCGGGGGAAACGTCCTCCTGCTGGAACGGGGAGCCGAGGCCGGCAGCAAGAACCTCTCGGGCGGCGTTCTCTGGGGTCGCGACCTCGACCACATCCTTCCGAACTGGGCCACCGAGATGCCGCTCGAGCGCCACCTCGTCCGCAAACGGTTCGGGTTCCTGACCGTGGACAGTGCGGTCTCGTTCGACCTCGGCTATGGAGGCTGGCGCACTCCGCCCTACATCGCCCACACCGTACTTCGAGCCAAGACCGATGCCTGGCTCGCGAAGAAGGCGGAGGAAGCGGGCGCGACCGTGGTCACTTCGGTCCCCGTCGACCGGCTGAACTGGGAGGGCACCCGCGTGCACGGGATCGTCCAAGGAGGAGAGACGATGACCGCCCCGGTGACGATCATCGCGGACGGGACCAACTCCCGGGTCACGCTCGGAACCCCGATCCGGCCCGAACCTCGTTTGGAGGGGACGGCGACCGAGCTCGGGATCAAGGAGGTGTACCGCCTGGACCCCGGGAAGATCGAGGAGCGGTTCTCGGTCGGCCCCGGCGAGGGTCACGCAGAGGAATGGGTCACCGGCCTGTTCCCACCCGGCGTCATGGGCGGCGGGTTCCTCTACACCAACCAGGACACGCTCTCGGTCGGTCTCATCGTCAACCTCCAGTCGCTCTTCGGCCGCGGCGTCGCGTCCCACGACCTCATCGAACGATACCGCGCCCACCCGGCGATCGCGTCCCGGCTCAAGGACGCCGAGCTCGTCGAGTACGGGGCGAAGCTGATCGCTTCGGGATGGGCGAGCCGGCCCGCCGCGTTCCAGGGTGACGGATGGATGGTCGCGGGCGACGCGGCCGGCTTCGTGTTCTCGAACGGGATCGTGATCCAAGGGATGAACTACGCCATCCGGAGCGGGCTCATCGCGGCCGAAACGGCCCTCGCTGCCAAGGCCGACAAGGACCCGTCCGCCGACCGGCTATCGGACTACACACGGCGTCTCGAGCGCTCGGGCATCCTGGCCGATTTCCGGGACTTTGAATCGATGGACCGAGTGAAGTGGAATTCCCGCATCTACACGGCCTACCCGAAGTTCGCGACGGAGCTCCTCCACGCCATGATGAGCGAGACCGAGGGGCGCAAGCAACGCGTGCACACCCTCGTTCGCAAGGCCCAGAAGGCGGCAGGGGTTTCGGTCGCGAGCCTGGTCCAGGACGGGTTCGATCTGGTACGCGGGATGGGATGACGCGGCGGGCGCCCTCGGCGCGCCGCCGCCTTCGGCAGAACGTGCGGTTGCGGGGAGCGGTTCCCCGGGACCTGGACCTGCTCGTAGAGCACCGCCTCGCCATGTGGCGGGACATCGGCACCCGGACCGAAGAGTCGCTCCGCGACCACGCGCCCGTCTACCGACGCTGGATCCGCGCGCTGATCGCCCGGGGCGAGGTGGAGGCGGTCGTCGCCGAGGTGTCGGGCCGGCCCGTGGGCTCCGGCGCGCTCTGGTGGATGCCGGCCCACCCTCGGCCGGGCTTACCGGACCCGGTCGAACCGTACATCATGTCGATGTACACCGATCCCGAATACCGGGGGGTCGGCCTGGCGACGGACATCGTCCTCGCCCTCCTCGAGCGAGCCCGGAAACACGGCGCGTTCCGGGTCCTGCTGCACGCCTCGACGCAGGGCCGGCCCGTCTACGTGCGGCTCGGGTTCGAGCCGACCACGGAGATGCGCTTGTTGCTGCGGCCGCCGGTCGGCATGCAGGCCGCCCCGGTTACATCCCGCGCGCGCGCCGGATCTCGGCGGTGAGCGCGGGCACGATCTGGAACAGATCCCCGACGATCCCGTAGTCGGCGACCCGGAAGATCGGGGCGGAGGAGTCCGAGTTGATCGCGACGATGACCCGGGAACTGACCATCCCCACCAGGTGCTGGATCGCGCCCGAGATCCCGACCGCGATGTAGAGCTGAGGGGAGACCGAACGGCCGGTCTGGCCGACCTGGAACGAGGCGGGGCGCCACCCCGCGTCGGTGACCGCGCGGGAGGCACCGACCGCGGCGTCCAGGGACGCGGCGAGCTCCTCGACCAAATGGAAATTCTCCGCATCGCGGACCCCGCGTCCTCCCGACACGACGATGGACGCGTCACCGAGCGACGGGCCTTGTCCCGCGGCCGCACCCTCGAGCGCGGTGCGCTGGGGTCCGAACAGCTTCTCGGGGAGACTCGTCCCGGGGATCACTTCGATCTGCGGGGTTCCGTCCGTCTCGTCCGGGCTCGGGAAGGCGTGCGGCCGCAACGCGAGCGCCACGTGGGGACCCGTGAGACGCCGCGTTTCGGTGGCGCGTCCTCCGAACACGGGCCGCCGTACTCGGAGCCCTCCCTCCGTCCGGCTGACCTCGGTCACGCCGCTCGCGACGACGGCGTTCCATCGGATGCTCAGGCGGCCAACGAGGTCCCGACCGAAGGTCGTGCCCCCGACCAGGATCATCTCCGCCCCGGCGGCGTCGGCCGCGAGGGCAACGGCGTGTGCGGTCGCGGCGACCGGCGCCCGGTCGAGACGGGGGTCCTCGGCCACCCAGACGCGCGCGATCCCGAGCCGGCCGAGCTCGGCGGCGATCGCCCGAGACGAGGACCCTGCGGCGAAGCCGACCACGCCGGACGGGCCCCCGGCCAACGACCGGGCCACGGAGACCGACTCCCGGGCCGCGTCGACCAGCTTAGGCCCGGTCGCCTCGCCCACGACGAGTACCGTCATGGGAAGACCTTCGCCTCCTCGCGGAGGATGCGGACGAGGGTGCGGGCGGCCTCGTCCGGAGTCTTGTACTCGATCATCCGAGCGCCGGTGCGAGGGGCGGGGAGCTCGAATTTTTCGGGCTCGCTCCGGGGAACGGAGGCCGCCGGGTCGGCGGCGACCTTTGCGATCGGAGCCTTCCGGGACTTGAGGATGTTCGGCAGCTTCGCCGTTCTCGGGTCGTTCCATGCTTGCTGGAGTCCGATTACGAGGGGGAGTGGGCTCTCCCAGCGCTCGAGGCCGGCTTCGGTGATCCGCTGAAAGCGGAACCGCTTCGAAGCCGACTCCCACCGGAGGTCGACGACGAACCCCAGGTCCGGCACGTCGAGCGACTCCCCGAGCGCGCCGGAGAAAGACCGGCCTCGTCGTCGCCCGCCTGCTTGCCGCACAGGACGAGGTCCGCCGGGGCGGAGCGCAAGACCGCGGCGATCGCGATGGCGGCTCGGACCGGGTCCGCCGCGAGCGCGGCGGGCGCCTCCACCCAGGTCGCCCGGTCGCAGCCCAGGGCGATGGCCGCGCGGAGGACCTCTTCAGCGCGAGGGGCCGGGCCGCAGGTGAGCACGTGGACGGTCGATCCCGGGACCGACTCCTTCAGGAGGAGCGCCTGCTCGACCGCCGACTCATCGTAGCCGGCCAGAACGAACTTGACTCCCTCCGGGTCGAGGGTACGGCCGTCCGGGGCCACCCGGAGCCGGGTCTCGGGTTCGGGGACGGGCTTGACACAGACGGCGATCTCCATCGCGGTACCTCCGCGTCAGGCGTACGCCCGGAGCAACTCGCGGGCGATGACCGTCCGCTGGATCTCGTTCGCCCCTTCGTAGATCTGCGTGAGCTTGGCGTCCCGGAGCAGTTTCTCGACCGGATACTCCTTCATGTAACCGTAGCCGCCGAACGTCTGGATCGCCTCGTCCGCGACGTGCAGCGCCGCGTCCGAGGCGAAGCACTTCGCGATCGAGGACTCGAGCGTCCCCTTCGAACCGTGGTCGATGGTCCACGCGGCATGCCACGTCAGGAGGCGCGCGGCATGCACGGCCTGGGCCATGTTGGCGAGCTTGATCTGGATGGCCTGGTGCTCGGAGATGAGTTTCCCGAAGGTCTGGCGCTTCAAGGAGTACCCCGCGGCGTGGTCGAGAGCGGCCTGCGCGATCCCCGTCGCGAGGGCCCCGATCGGGGTGCGGGTCTGGTCGAGCGTGCGCATGGCGATCGAGAACCCGTCGCCCTCCTCTCCGAGGCGGTCGGCCACGGGCACCTGGACCTGGTCGAAGCGGACCGTGCTGGTGGAGGAGGCCCGGTGTCCCATCTTGTCCTCGTCCTTGCCCGGCGCCACGCCCGGGGTCTTCCGCGGGACGACGAACGCAGTGATCCCCTTGTGCCGGAGGGCCGGGTCGACGGTCGCGAACACGGTGTAGAGGGAGGCGTGGGGCGCGTTCGTGATGAAGCACTTCTCTCCGTCGAGCACGTAGTGGTCGCCTTCGCGTCGGGCGCGCGTGCGGAGCCCGCCCGCGTCACTCCCCGAGGAGGGTTCGGTGAGGCAAAAGGAGGCGAACTGGTACTCGGCGCAGAACGGAGCAAGGAACCGTTGCTTCTGTTCTGCGGTTGCCCCGAGCAGGATCGGTTCGAGGGCGAGGCAGTTCGCGATGACGGACGTGGTCATCCCGCCGCATGCGTAGGCGAGTTCTTCCACGATCAGGCACTGGTCGAAAACCCCCAACCCGCTCCCGCCGTACTCGGCTGGGACATTGAGGTTCATGAGTCCCAAGTCGAACGCCTTCCGGTAGATCTCTTCGGGAAAGCGCGCGTTCTTGTCGCACTCCGCGGCGTGCGGAGCCATCTCGGTTCGGGCGAACTTCCGAGCGAGGTCCCGCAGGCTCTCTTGCTCCGGGGACAACGAGAAATCGGGCATTCTACCGAGGTCCGCTCGACCACCGGAACGCGCTATATCACGGCTTGGGTCCCGTCCTCCATGTCCCGCGCTCGAACCCGGCCGGTCCGGGGCCCGGCCGCTCCGGAACTCGCCGTCGGCCGGTTCGCTCGGGTCGACCGGGACCGACCGCGTCGGGTCGGTGTCCCCGAGATCATCCTGGGAGAGGGAAAGTCCGTCGAGCATCTCCTGGGCATCCTTCGGGGGCTCCGGGCCGCGGGCCTTGGCGCCCTCATCTCCCGGCCCACGGATCCCCAGCTGCGCGCGCTCCGCCGCGAAGCCCAGGCGGGCCTCGGGCTCCGGGTCCTCGCGGGCGGCCGGGTGGTCCGCGTCGAAGGACCGTTAGGGGCGCAGTACCGCCGGGGGGTCGTCGCTCTCGTCACGGCGGGGACGAGCGACGTTCCGCTCGCGGAAGAGGCGCGGTCGGTCCTGGAAGAGCTCGGCGTCGGCACGGTGACCGCGTACGACGTGGGGGTGGCGGGTCTCCACCGGCTGCTCCGCGCTCTCCGTACGCTGGAGCGCTCCCGGCCGGGCATCTATCTCGTCTTCGCGGGCCGGGAGGGAGCTCTCCCCACCGTGGTGGCTGGTCTCGTGCACGCCCCGGTCGTAGGGGTTCCCTGCTCGGTCGGATACGGGCGCGGCGGGAAGGGGGAGGCCGCGCTCTCGGCGATGCTCCAATCCTGCGCTCCCCTCGCGGTCGTGAACATCGATGCGGCCGTCCCCGCGGCGCTCTTCGCCGCGCAACAGTTCGCCCAGCCGCGGCGTGCGCCGGTCGCGCGATCGGCCCGAACGAGACGATGACCGAACCCCCCGAGCGGGTCCCCTGGCCCGACCTCGCGAGCCGCCAAGCGAACTTCGACCGAGTGTACACAACGCAGAAGGAGCGGTTCGCGGGGCCCCCCAGCCCGTTCTCTGCCTGGGCTCTGGAGCGACTTCGGAAGACCTTCACGGAGGGATCCCTCCTCGACCTGGGTTGCGGCCTTGGACGCGACGCCCGTCGTTGGGCCGAAGCGGGGTACTCGGTCCGCGCGACCGACAACTCTCGGGTCGCGATCGAGCGGGCGTCGCGCGACCCGCGGAATCCCCCCCATCTTGTGTTCGAGAGGGCCGACGCCGTCTCCGCCCTCGGGTCCACGCCGACCGGCTCGCTGGTGGCGGTCTACTCCCACGCTCTCTACATGATGCTCCCCGACGAGGAGCTTCTTGCGGTCTTCCGGGAAGTGCACCGCGTCCTCCGAGAGGGAGGTTGCCACCTCTACGCAGTGCGATCGGTGACCGACCCGGTCGCGGGGCAGGGCGAGGAGGTCGCACCCGACGTCTGGCGCCGGAGCAAGGCCCCGCTGGGGGGCGCGCCCGACGCCGCCCCGTACCGGTACTTCCGGCGAGAGTCGATCGACCGCCTCACGGCGACGGGTTTCGAACGGGTCGAGGCCGAGTTGCAGACCGAAGCGCACTTCTGGTTCGTGGCCGACCGCCGGTCCTGACCCGACGCACCGTCGCACGCGTACCGGAAGGCCTTTTCTGGCCTGCGGTACCTCGCCCGGGCGTGTCGCCCCGAGCCATGCTCTCCGAGCAGGAGGAGCAGCAGGAGTTCTCCGACAAGACACGGCTCCGGGAGCTCGAGTCGAAGTACCATTCCCTGGACTCGCGACGGCAGCCCCTCATCGAGGAGATGCGCCGACTCTCCTCGGAGCAGAAGTCGCTCTACGACCGACGCCAGGCCCCTCAGGTGGAGGTGGAACAGCTGTACGCCGAGCACGGCGAGCTGGGCCACCAACTGGCGACGACCCGTCGGGCCCTGGAAGCCGCCCGTCGCCACGCCGAGGCGGCCCTCGCGGGTCTTCGGGAGCTTCGGACGACGTTCCCTCCCGCCGACCGGCTCCGTCCGGCCCAGTTGAAGCGGGAGATCGCGGAGCTCGAGCTCCGCCAACAGACCTCGGCCCTCAAGATCGACGAGGAGAACGCCCTGATCGCTCACCTCCGGGAACGGAGCAAGGCGCTCAAGGAGGCCGAGGCCCGGACCGCGGTCGTGGCCGAGCACGAGCGACTGCGCAAGGAAGCGGAGGGCCGGGTCACGGCCTGCCGGGGCGAGGTCGACCGGCTCGTGGCCGAGTTCAATCAGGCGCGCCGGGACCGGGACGGGAAGATGGAGGCGATCCGGGCCAAGCTCGTCGATGCCGGTTCGGTCGTTGCGGAGCTACGGGCGAAGGGGAAGGCCCGGGCCGCCGTCATGGACCAGATCGACCGACTGAGCGCCGAGATGGCCGCGGTCGACCGGGAGGCGCACACGATCATGGCCGAGTCGCGGGCCCGACGGGACGAAGCCCGCCGGACCGTCCGCGCCTACACCCGTGCCGGCCAACGCCCGACGCAGGATCTGCTCGCCGCCACCGCGGAAGCGCAGCTGGAGCAGTTGCTGAAGCGGGGCAAGGTCACCCTCGGGGGGTGATCCGAAGCGGGCCCGGGCGGGCTCAGCTCGTGACGATCTGGACGATCGTGATCCGGAAGGTCAAGGAGTAGCCGACCACCGGCGAGTTCCAGTCCTCGGTGAAGGTGCCGTTCGCGAGGTTCACGCCCGAGATGATGAACTGAGTCGAGGGGTTGCCGCCGGCACACCCCCGAGATGAGGGGAACGTACCGAGGATGCTCGCGTAGTTCTGCGGGGTGATGTTGTCCAGGAGCGTGATCGTCGTGGCGTTCACCGCCGTAACCGTGGCGGTCCAGCCGGAGACCGTCGCCACGAATCCAATCGAGGTGAGGCTCTCCAACGTGATCTCGGTCGAGTTCATCGTAAAGATGAGGTCCTGCCAGCCGTAGGTCGGGTCGGTGAACGTGACACCCGGTCCCGGCGTGACGCCCGGATACTGGGTCGCGAACATGCTGGTCGCGACGCTCGTCAGGACCGGCACCGTGAATTGGAGGGGGACGACCTGGGTGCATGCGGGGTCCGCCGGCCCGTAGCCGAGCGTGTCGGGGAAAGTCACCCAGCGGGTCTGGTTGACCTGGAGGCCGAGCGCGCCCTGCCAGAAGCCGCTGACGACGCCCGAGTAGTTCACCCCGTTGACCACGTAGGTCCCCTGGAAGGCTCCGATGTGAACCGGCAGCGGGGAGTAATCGGACGCCACGCCGCCGCGCCCGGTGTACTGCAACGCCTTCGGGTACGAGAGGTTGTTGAGGTAGACACTGTAGAGGGAGGTATCGAACGTCCTTCCCGACTGCGTCCCGTTACCGTACTCACCGATGTAGTTGACCGTCACGTTATCGCCCACTTGGACCGACAGGGGCGTTGAGATCGATCGCGGGTGGAGGAGGTAGTTCGCTCCCCAGATGCCCACGCCGGCACCGACCAAGATGATCACGACGAGGATGACCAGCGTCGTGCGTGAGGGGCCCGTTTCTGCCATGCGTCCGGTCTCGAGGGGAAGTGGGGGTCAGTTCGTCGCAGGTCTCGTCACGGTATCGGAGAGACAGGTGGTCCTCATTCCCCCGCGCCCCCGAGTCCGAACCCGATATAAATGCTCCGAACCGCGGCCGGTTTCCCGGGGTGGGCGGAGGGGAACGGTTCGAGAGCTGAAAGGGGGTCTCACCTCTCCCGGGAAGGCTCGGTCCGCAGGCGCAGTTTGCCGACGATCGGTTCCTCGACCTCCTCCTCGTCCTCAAGCCGCGCCAGGACCGCCTCGGCCCGGGATCCGGCGAGGCCCTGCGAACTCACCCGCGCGAGGAGTTCGCGGCGGTCCGCGTACCCGTCGAGCGATGCTTCGGCGACTTGGTCCAGTACGGCAAGGACCAGGGATTCCTCGGCCCGCTCGGCTGCGGTCGGGGGAGGGGCCGCTGGAGGGGTCGGATCTCGGCGGATCGTCACGGTCGGAGCCGGAGGCGGCGGAGCGACCACCCCGGTCCGGCCCGCCACGCGCTGCACGGCTGCGCCGAGGCTGGCCCGGAAGGGGCTCCGGTCCGCGTCCGGGTACCGGCGTAACGACTCGCGGGCCGCCGCGAGCCAGAGCGTCGGGATACCCTCCGAAAGAAGGGTTGCCGTTTCCAGCCCGGGGTCGGCTTGGAGGCGGCCGAGGAGGTCGAGCCGGTCGAGGCTTTGGCCGAGCGCCTCGGCGAGGGCGGACCGTTCTTCCGACTCCGTGACGGAACGGAGCGCTTCCGCCCGGACCGAGACGTAGCCCACCCCGTCTCGCCCTCGGTAGAGGTGGACCTTGCCGACCACCAGGGCGGACCGGGCCTGGGTCCCCGCGCGGAGCTGGGCCATCGCTCGGGGTTGGAAGCTCCCGGCGGTCACCGTCACGGTCCCGGTCGGGTCGGTGAGCCGCGCTCGCCAGAACGGTTGGGTTTCGTCCCGGCCGACCGGTTCCGCCGGGGAGAGCGTCCCCGCGAGGAAGACCCGGTTCAAGCGGCTCCCGAAGGGGGAGATCAGGTAGGAGGCGGCCCGGTCCCCGGAGCCGCGCTCCTCCTCGACCGCCGCCTCGAGCTCCCAGGCGGTCACCCGCCACGCCGGTTCCCGCCGCGGCACTACCGGGTCCCTCCGAGGCGGTTGGAGAGGTGCGTCGCGGTCGACTCCAAGTCGATCTCCGCCGCTTCGATCGTGTCGGGCGTGATGGTGACCCCGAAATCGTCCTTGCTGCTCGACCCCCGGACCCGGAGTCGGCGGCCGAGCAACGACTCGAGGAGCTCAGCTTCCAGGAGGGCGGGGTCCGGCTGGTCCCGGAGTCGAGTGCGGCACGCTTCGAGCGTGACCCCCCATAGGCGCTCGGTCTCCGCGCGACCGGCGTTCACCGTGACCGAGCCGGTCCCGTCGTCCAGGACGATCCGGGCTCTGAGGTCCGCTTCCCCCGTCACCGACCCGTGGATTCGGCAAAGACCGGCCTGCACCGATCGCCGGCACTGGGGGCACCGGTACACCAATCCGCTGGGAGGAAGCAGTCCCACGACCCGACCCTCTACGGAGACCGAGGCTCCCGCGGGGTCCTCCTCGACGCGGGCCATGCTGCGCGGCGGAGCGTGAAGGATATCGTCCGCGGACGGAAGGTCCGCTCCGTCGACCCGGCGGACCGAGGCGCGCTCGTCCAGGACGACCTGGGTCGCCCCCCGGAACGTGCGCAAGTACGCCCCGACGATCTCGAGGGCGTCTCCCGGCCGGAGCCGAAAATCCGACCACGCCGAGAAGGTGATCGATCCGCTCGGGTCCGCGAGGACCCCTTCGTAGACGACCCGCCGTTCTTCCCCCACTGCGACCGAGCGCTCGGCGACCTGCACGACGCGGGCCACGAGCCGGAACCCCTCATCGGGAGCCCGAAGATCTCGCAACGCCTTCGCGGGCAGGTCGGCCGGATCGATCCGGGGAAGCTCGGCCTCGCTCGCCGGCCCGACCCGAGACTTCCAGCCGAACGTGACCTCGACCCGCCCCCGGAACTCTCCCACTTCCGGTCCGACCGCGCGCAGCACCGTACCTCGCTCGATCCCCTCCCGGGGCGGGTCCCACCAGGTGAATCGGACCGTGGCGGTTCCGTCGCTCAACAGCCCCGAGAGGAGCGGACGACGGCCGCCGTCGGACTTTCGCGTGATCTCGCGCCGTTCACAGGTCACGACGCGGGCGACGAACTCGACCGGACCCTCGCCGACCTTCACATCCTTGAGCAGGACCTCGCGGGGAGAGGAGGGTTCCGGAGTCGCCGACATGGGCAGGACCAGCGTGCCAGCGGGCCGCTGCGATAAAAGCCTCCCCTGCTCCTCGGTCGGTGAGGGACGACGCCCCCGCACAATCCTTTTCCCCCGACCCACCTCACCGACCCCCGGTGGCGCAGCGGTTCATCGACCGGGTGGACCGGATCCTCCGTGCCCGCGACTCCCTCCTCTGCGTGGGCCTCGACCCGGACCCGGCTCTCATGCCGAAGGCGGTACGTCGGCTGCCGGCCCGACGTCAGCTGGACGTCTTCCTCCGGGGGGCCGTCGACGCGACGTACGAGCACGCCGCGGCCTACAAGATGCAACTCGGTTGCTACCTTCCGTACGGGGAGGCCGGGATCGGGGCCCTCGTGCGCCTGACGAAACGGATCGGCCCGACCCGCCTCCGCATCCTCGACCTGAAGGCGAACGACATCCCCAACATCATGCGATTCTACCAGTCCGCCGCCTTCGATACCCTCGGGTTCGACGCGATCACGGTCAGTCCGTGGCTCGGCTGGGAGACCCTCGGCCCCCTCCTCGACGACTCGGCCCACGGGGTCTTCGTGGTGGCCCACTCCTCGAACCCGGGATCGGTCGACTTCCAGGAGATCCCGACGCCCCGCGGCCCCCTCTGGCTCGCCGTCGTCGGCGAGGTGCGCCGCCTCGCGCACGCCCACGGGAACGTCGGCGCGGTGGTCGGTGCCACGTTCTCGGACGCCTTCCGCATCGCGCGCTCCACGCTCGGCAACCGGATCCCCCTGCTCGTGCCCGGGATCGGAGCCCAGGGGGGATCGCTCGCCACGGTGGTCCGCGAAGGGGTCGATTCCGAGGGCCGCGCCCTGTTGGTGAGCGCCTCCCGCAGCATCCTCTACGCTTCGTCCGACGCGCAGTGGCGCAAGGCCGCCGGCGCGGAGGCCGAGCGGCTGAAGGTCCAGATCAACCAGCTGCGCGCAGGTTTGCGTACGCCGTGAGCAGTTGCCCGGCCACAGTGGCCGCGCCGTAGCGCGACTCCGCCCGACGCCGGCCCGCGGCGCCCATCCGTCG
Source organism: uncultured Thermoplasmata archaeon (assembly GCA_963749235.1). Taxonomy (GTDB): domain Archaea; phylum Thermoplasmatota; class Thermoplasmata; order Lutacidiplasmatales; family UBA184; genus Lutacidiplasma. Next base: position 344,435 of record CAVVLV010000001.1, read on the forward strand.
GCGGAGAGCGGGGTCATCCAGCAGGGTGCGGACCTTCGCGGCGACGTCCTTGGCGATGAGCGGCTCCGTGAGCAGCCCTTCGACGCCGGGCTCGATGACCTCCCGGACGCCCGGCATGTCCGCGACCACCACCGGGAGGCCGATCGCCATGGCCTCGGCTACGGCGAGGCCGAACCCCTCGAGCCGGTTCTGCGAGGGGAAGGCGAAGACGTCCGCCAGCGCGAGGTAACGGGGAAGTTCCTCGTCGGTGACGGTCGAGCAGAACCGGACCCGATCCCCGACATCCAGTCGACGGGCGAGACCCTGCAGGCTCGAGAGTCGGGGGCCCGACCCGATGACCAGGAGGACGACGTCCGAGGGGAGCTCCGTCAGGGTTTCCAAGAGGACGTTGACGCCCTTGTGCGGGACGAGTCGACCGGTGAAGACCAGCACACGCTTCCCGTCGAGACGGAGCTCCGACTTGAGCGGGCCTGTCTCCAGACCGGGCCGGAACCGGTCCAGGTCGACCATGGACGGGATGACCGTGAGTTCCCGGCCGCGCAGGCTCCCCGAGGTGATGCCGTAGCTCCGGGTGTGGACGACCACCCCCTCGACCCGCCGCAGGGTCGGCGGCAGGAAGAAACGCTGGTAGGCGCCCGAGACCAGCCGACCCGCGGCTCCGGGGAGGTCGAGGTCGCAGTGATAGGTGAGGCACACCGGGACCTTGCGCCCGACGAGCCCTCGGGTCGCGAAGTAGGAGGTGAGCGGCGGTGGATAGTGGAGGTGGAAGACATCGGCGTCCAGGCCCCGGATGACCCGCGTCGTGCCCGGGTTGATCGGGGTGTTGAGGAGGACTCCCAGGGTCGGCGCCCGAACGATCCGGTACCCTTCGAAGGTCTCCTCGGCCGATAAGGATCGGTCGTACCGGGCGGTCACGACGGTGACGTCGTGGCCTTCCCGGGCGAACTCGCGGGCGAGGGTCCGGACGTGCGACTCCACGCCCCCCGTGTGGGGAGCGAAGAACGGCGTGACCTGGACGATCCGCACGGACGCCCTACCCCCTCGGAGGGCTATACGCGCAGCGCCGGACGGTTCGGCCCGTCGCGGCGTGCGTCAGGCTGCGGTGGGACCTCGTCGGCGGACGTTCAACGGCTCGGACTCGCGCCCCTGGAGCAGGGCGTCGGCGGGAAGTCCGGCGATCTCGACCCCGCGCATCGCCTCGCCGAGTCCGGTCGAGACCCGAGCCAGGATCGCTGGGTCGTCGTAGTGGAGGGAGGCCTCGACGATCGCACGTGCGACCTTCATCGGGTGTTCCGCCTTGAAGATCCCACTGCCGACGAACAGCCCGTCGACCCCGAGGAGACGACACAGGGCCGCGTCGGCCGGGGTGGCGATCCCGCCGGCGGCGAAGTTCACGACCGGGAGGCGACCCAGCGTACGAACCTCGGCGCAGACCTTCTCCGAGACCCGCTCCGTCTTCGCCCAGGCCGTCACGTCCTTCTTCGGCATCTGGCGGAGGCCCCCGAGCTCGCTCGAGATCTGGCGGATGTGGCGGACAGCCTCGACGACGTTGCCGGTGCCGGCCTCTCCCTTCGTGCGGATCATCGCCGCCCCCTCGTCGATGCGTCGGAGGGCTTCGCCCAGATTGCGGGCGCCGCACACGAACGGGACCGTGAAGGCCTTCTTGTCCACGTGGAGGAACGGGTCGGCGGGCGTGAGCACCTCGGACTCGTCGATCATGTCGACCGCGAGGGACTCCAAGATGCGGGCCTCGGCCGTGTGACCGATCCGGGCATTTGGCCATCACGGGGATAGAGACCCGGTCCCGGATCTCGCGGATCTTGAGAGGGTCGGCCATCCGAGCCACCCCTCCGGCGGCCCGAATGTCCGCCGGCACCCGCTCCAAGGCCATTACCGCAACCGCACCGGCCTCTTCGGCGATGGCGGCCTGGTCGGCGGTCGTGACATCCATGATCACGCCTCCCTGCTGCATCCGGGCAAAGCCGCGCTTCACGAGCTCCGTCCCAAATCGGAGCTTCTCGATGGGGTCGGACACGGACCTTCTTCCTCGTCCGGAAAGAGGGGGCGCCCGTATAAGACGGCGGGGTGCGCCGCGGACGTTCGCCGTAGCGGCGTCACGACCGACGAAGGGTCATTAGCCGGAGCGAACTGAACGACCGAATGTCGGATTTCGTCGTACGGCCGGCCGAGCGGGACGACCTCGAGCGGTTGACCACGATCTACAACCACTACGTCGCCACCAGCATCGCGACCTTCGACCTCTCGCCCAAGCCACCGGAGGACTGGCTCGCTTGGTTCGACCTTCATTCGGGAGGCCGGTACCGTCTGTGGGTGGCCCGCGCCGGGGACGGAACGGTCGCCGGCTTTGCCTCCTCGAGCCCCTACCGCCCTCGGTTGGCCTATCAGACGACGGTCGAGGTCAGCGTCTACCTCCGACCGGACGCCGTCGGCCAGGGGCTGGGGTCCCGACTCTACCGGGCCCTGTTCGATTCGATCCAAGAGGAGGACCTCCACCGGGCTGTCGCGATGATCGCCCTTCCCAACCCGGCCTCCGTCGCCCTCCATACGCGGTGGGGATTCCGAGAGGCCGGACGGCTCCACGAGGTCGGGCGCAAGTTCGACCGCTTCTGGGACGTGAGTTTTTTCGAGCGCCCGCTCGAGCGGGGGGTACCCGTCCGGCCCGACGGGAAGCGTTAATCCCCCCACCCCCTTGACGAGGGCAACAGGGGGAGCTGGTTACCGGCTGAGAGGACGAGGGTGACCTCGTCGACCCCAGGAACCTGTGGGATAATGCCCGCGAAGGGAACGCGATGCAGAACATAGGAAGCCTCTCCGCCGGCCGTGCGGAGGGATGACCGAGGGAACGACCCCGTCACACCATCGGCGTCTTCGGGGGCCGGGGAGGGCGCGACGCGCGCTCCTCGCGGTGGTCCTCGTCGTCGTCGTGATCGTGGCCGGCCTGGGGATCTACACCCTCGTCACCAACGAGCCGGCAACGCTCGTGATCTACACCTACCCGAGCCTTTTCGGCGGGGCGGACTGCGGGGCGCCGGCCTGGTCGACCGTGTTCGGCGCGTTCGAGAGCGCCCATCACGTCCAGATCGACGTCGAATGCCCCGCGGGTACGCTCGCGAGCACGCTGCTCGCCCAGCAGAACGCTCCCGGGGCGGACCTGGTGATCGGGCTGGACGAGATCACCGGGCCGCAAGCGGATGCAGACCATCTCCTGGTCCCGTACGCTCCGCCCGCCCTGGGCAACGTGTCCCCCGCCCTGGTCCAGGAGCTCTCACCCGACGACGCGGTCGTCCCGTACGAGTGGGGGTACCTCGGGATCGACTACAACGCCTCCTTCGCGAACGCCACCGACGGGGCGATCGCCCATCTCACCTTCCCGGATTTCGTCGAAAACGCTTCGTGGGCGCGTCAGCTCCAGATCGAGGACCCGTCGCAGGACATCACGGGCGAGGAGTTCCTGGTCTGGCAGGTCGAGTACTATCTCAACGTCCTCCACCAGGACTGGCAGGGGTTCTGGAGTTCCGTGCTCCCCGAGATACCTCCGCCCGCCCCCGACTGGGGGACGGCCTTCGGGGAGTTCACGAGCCCGCCGCACAACCCCGACTTGGTCGTCAGCTACACGACCGACCCGGCGTATGCGGCCGCGAACGGGGCCGCGGGCCAGTACAACTCGACCGGGGCCTGGTGGAACGGGACCGAGTACGGGTGGCGGACGATCTACGGGGTTGGGATCGTCCGCGGGACGCACCACCTCGCCCTGGATGAGCAATTCGAGAACTGGCTGCTCGGCGGGACGGTCCAGAACCTCGTGCCCGAGAATGAGTGGGAGTATCCGGCGAACGGGACGGTCGTTCTCCCGAGCGTTTTCGCCGCCGCCCCGAACCCGAGTACGATCGTCGCGCTCAACAACGACACGACCCCCGCCACGGTTGCGGCCGACCTGCCCGGCTGGATCGACACGTGGCTCGCGCTCGCGACGGGGGCCGGATGACCCGAGCGTTCGGAAGTGGGAGCCCTCTCGTTCCGATCGTCGTCTTCGTCCTCGCGTTCGCCCTCATCCCGGTGGTCCTTCTCTTTGCCGGCTCGGTCGCGAGCGTCGGCGGAGCGGGCGGGGTCGCCGCGGCCCTCTCCGACCCTCTCGATCGACAGGCGATCTCGAACTCGCTCCTCCAGGGTGGCCTCTCCGCCACGGTCGCGGTGGCCCTGGGGTACCCGGCAGGCCTCTTCGTCGGACGGTACGTCTGGCCCGGTCGGACCCTCGTCCGTTCGGTCCTCCTGGTGCCGTTCCTGCTGCCGAGCCTCGTCGTGGTGCTCGGTGTGGAGGACCTGTTCGGCGGGGGTGGCCTCGTTTCGAGCGCGCTGCCCGCGACCGCGTTCCTCGGCTCGGGTGTTCCCGGGATCGTGCTTGCGAACCTTGTGTTCAATGTCCCCCTCGTGGTGCTGCTGACGGCCACCGGGTGCGAGGTCGGTTCGCGGGATCTCGAGGAGACGGTCGCGACCCTGGGCGGGAGTCCCACCCGGGCCTACCGGGATGCGTGGGGTCGACCGACGTGGGTCGGAGCCGCGGCGGGGGGCCTTCTGACCTTCCTGTTCTCCGCACTCTCCTTCGCGCCCCCCCTCCTTCTCTGCGGAGAACGATGTTACACGGTCGAAGCGCGGATCTGGTCCCTCGACCAAGTCCTTCTCGATCCGGGGGGAGCCGGGGTCCTTGCTCTCGCGATGGTCGGACTCTTTCTCGCACCGACCCTGTTCTATCTCCTCTTGGTACGAGGACTTCGACCGATGGCCGGGCGACGGCCGCCCGAGCCGCGCCCGATCCCGCGACACCACCTGGGGGTCACTCTGCTCGCGGTCGAGACGGTGGCGGTTCTCGGCGGAGTGGCGGTCGTCCTGGGCTCCGTCCTCTATCGGACGGTGGAGCCGTTCGGAGGAGGAGGGCCGGGGGCAGCCTGGATCGCGCTTTTCTCCCCCGCCACCGCCACCCGGATCGGGATCGGGATCCCGGGCGCGCTCGCGAACACGCTTCTCTTCGCGGGGGCCGCTACCGGGATTGCTCTCGGGCTTGTGATCCCCGCGGCCTATGGGATCGGTCGACGGGCCGCGCGGGGAGCCGGCCTCGGGGTCCTCCTCTTCGTGCCACTGCTCGTCTCTCCCATCGTGCTCGCATTTTCGCTCGCGACCTTCTGGCGACCGCTCCTGGGCGGGGAGGGTACCGTCTGGGCCCTCGTGATCGTGAGCCAGGCCGTCCTCGCGCTCCCCTTCGCCCTCCAGACCCTCTCCCTCCCGTTGTCCGGACTCTCGGGGAGCGTCCGGGAGGCGGCCCAGAGCCTCGGCGCGACCCGGTTCGGCGCGTTCCTCGACGCCGACCTGCCTCGGGTCCGGGACGGGCTGATCACCGCGGGGTTGCTGGCCTTCGCCCTCGGTCTCGGGGAGTTCACCGCGACGTTCTTCCTGGTGACCCCCCGCTTCACGACCCTACCCGTGGCGCTCTACGGTCTGGCCAACACGCGACAACTTCCGATCGCGGACACCGCCGCGGGCCTCCTGCTGCTCCTGAGCCTCGCGGTGTTCCTTGCCCTCTCTGCCGGAGGCCGTCGTGTCGAGCTCTGAGACCCGGCTCTCCGTGGAAAGTCTCTCGGCGGCCTGGGAAGGCGACCCGGTCCTCGAAGCCGTCTCGTTCTCCGTCACGGCCGGGGAGCTCGCGGTCCTGTTGGGACCGAACGGGAGCGGCAAGACGACCCTGCTCCGATGCCTGGCCGGACTCGAGCCGTTGACCGCGGGCCACGTCCGGCTCGACGGGCAGGACCTCGCCCAGATTCCCCCGCACCGGCGCGGCATCGCGCTCATGTTCCAGGACCCGGCCCTGTTCCCTCATCGAACGGTGTTCGAGAACATCGCCTACGCCCCTCTCCTCCGGCGGCGTCCCCGCGCGGAGATCGACACGGACGTGGACCGCCTCGTGGCGCTGCTCGGTCTGAAGGGACTCGAGGACCGACTTCCCGCGTCGCTGTCGGGTGGGGAACGGCAGAAGGTCGCCCTCGCCCGGACCCTGGCGGCCCGACCGAAAGTGATCCTCCTGGACGAACCCTTCGCCTCGATCGACGTCGAAGTGAAAGCGGAACTACGGGCGGAGTTCCGGCGGGTGCTCCGCTCCCTCGATACGACCGCGGTCCACGTGACGCACGACCGGGAGGAGGGGTTCTTCCTGGGGGACCGCGTCGGCCTGCTGTTCGACGGTCGTCTCGAAGCATGGGGCACTCCCTCCGAGGTGTACGAACGGCCCTCCGGGCCCCGGGCGGCCCGGTTCTTGGGGTACAACGTCCTGTCGAGTCCTCGCGGAGATGTCGCCGTGGCGCCGGCCGATCTGACGATCGACCCGAGCCCCTCGGCCGCCCCCCGCTACACCGTAGTCGCGTCGGGGAGCGTCGGACGCGAATCGGTCGTGGTGCTGCGCGGAGCCTCGGGCGAGCGGGCCGAACTGCGGGCGCTGGAACCGTTTGCGCGACCTCCGATCGGAGCCCAGGTCGCGCTCCGCTGGGAGCGGTTCCGGCCCCTCGGGCCCGAGCCTACCCCCTCCCAAATCGCCAAGAGGCCCCCCGGTGTCGGGCCGGCATGACCGCCCCCGACCCGCTTCACGCGAGTGAGATAGTGCCCTTGGGATCGACCTCGGCCCGGGTGTATCGAGTCGAGCGGGTCGCCGGTGTCGACCCCGCGAAATGGGCCCGCCGGCCGCGGACGGTTCGTGTCATTCTAGAGAACGTGGTCCGTCACTTCGACCCGGAGCGGGGCGACCTCCGCGCCCTCGTGGACCTCGCGAACGGGGCGCCGGTCGACGATCGGGTCGAGTTCCTGTACTATCCCGAGCGGGTCCTGCTCCAGGATTTCACCGGGGTGCCGACGCTGGTCGACCTCGCGACCCTCCGCAGCGCGGCGGTCGCTCGGGGGATTCCTCCCCAGCGCGTGAATCCGGCCGTCCGCGTCGACCTCATCGTCGATCATTCGGTCCAGGTCGACAGCTACGGCTCGCCCCGTTCCTACCTCATCAACCTCGACCGGGAGTACGAACGGAACCACGAGCGCTACCGGTTCCTTCAGTGGGCGAAGACCGCCTACATGAACTACCACATCGTGCCGCCGGGCAACGGGATCTGCCACCAGGTCAATCTCGAGCATCTCGCCGAGGTCGTCGTCCGTCGCGGATCCGATGGCGACGCGGTCGCGTATCCGGACACCCTGCTCGGCACCGACTCCCACACGACGATGGTGAACGGGGTCTCGGTGCTCGGCTGGGGCGTCGGCGGGATCGAAGCAGAGGCCGTGATGCTGGGCGAACCGTACACGCTCCCCCGACCGATCGTGGTCGGAGTGGAGTTGACCGGCGTGCTGCCCGCCGGCGCGACCGCCACCGACCTGGTACTGACAGTGACCCGGCTGCTGCGGGAGACCGGCGTGGTCGACCAGTTCGTAGAGTACTTCGGGCCCGGTGTCGGGCCCCTTTCCGTCCCGGACCGTGCCACGATCTCGAACATGTGTCCCGAGTATGGGGCTACGGCGGCGTACTTTCCTATCGACGAGGCTACCCTAGCCTACTTGCGAGGCACGGGTCGCGACCCCGAGCTCGTCCTCCGCGTGGAGGCCTACGCCCGAGCGACCGGGCTCTGGGGATCCCCCGCCCCTGGATCGATCGATTACGATCGGGTGGTCCACCTCGACCTCGGCACGGTCGTCCCGACCATCTCGGGTCCGCGCAACCCGGAGGAGAGCGTCGCGCTCTCCGTGGCCCCCGCGTCGTTCGCCCAGGGCCTCGGCCTCTACCGCAAGGGGCGCCCGGCGACTGCCTCCCCTCCGCCCCCCTCGCCCGATCTGCCGATCCGGGATGGGTCCGTGGTGATCGCGGCGATCACCAGTTGCACGAACACCTCCAACCCTTCGGTCATGGTCGGCGCGGGTCTCATCGCCCGCAACGCGCTCGCCGCCGGACTCGCCGTCCCACCGCACGTCAAGACCTCGCTCGCACCCGGTTCGAAGGTCGTGACCGCCTACTTGGAGCGGGCCGGTCTCATGAAGCCCCTCGCGGATCTCGGCTTCGCGCTCGTCGGGTACGGCTGCACGACGTGCATCGGGAACTCCGGGCCGCTGCCCGCTCCCGTCTCCGAGCAGATCCGGGCCCGCGACCTGTACGTCGCGGCCGTGCTGAGCGGGAACCGGAACTTCGAGGCACGGATCCAGAACGAGGTTCGGGCGAACTACCTCGCGTCTCCGATGCTGGTGGTGGCGTATGCCCTGGCCGGGCGGATGGACCTGAACCTGACGAGCGAACCCCTCGGGAAGAAGCCCGACGGCTCGCCCGTCTTCTTGCGGGACCTCTGGCCAAGCCCGGAGCAGGTCCGCACGGTCGTGGAGGCGAGCCTCGAGCCGTCGATGTTCCGCGAGAAGTACGCTGCCATCGAGGTCGGTGACGTCCACTGGGAGTCGTTGAACCCGCCGAGCGGAGCGAGTTACGCCTGGTCGAAGGACTCGACGTATCTGGCCGAGGCACCTTATCTCCACCTTCCGCCGCCGTGGCTCCCCTACGACGGGTATCTCGCCCGTTCGAGCCGAGCGCTTCTCGTCCTCGGGGACCGAGTGACGACCGACCACATCTCCCCGGCCGGGGAGATCCCGGAAGGAACGCCGGCCGGTCAGTACCTCGGCTCCCGCGGCGTGCCGGTCTCGGAATTCAACACGTACGGAGCCCGACGGGGTCACCACGAGGTGCTCGTGCGCGGGACGTTCGCGAACGTCCGGCTGAAGAACGACCTGGTCCGACCGAAGGAGGGCGGGTTCACGGTCCACCTCCCCGACGGAACCCCGATGACCGTCTACGAGGCCGCCGGGAAGTACCGGGCGGAACACGTTCCCCTCCTCGTCTTCGCCGGCAAGAGCTACGGACAAGGGAGCTCGAGGGACTGGGCCGCGAAGGGGCCCCGCCTCCTCGGGGTGGGGGCGGTCATCGCCGAGAGCTTCGAGCGGATCCACCGGACGAACCTGATCGAGATGGGGGTCCTTCCCCTCTCGTACTCGAAGGGCGAAAGCTTCGCTTCCTTGGGCCTCACGGGCCGGGAGTTGTTCGACCTGCTGCTCCCACGGACGACCGAGCTCGGGCCCGGCGCGAGCGTAGAGGTCCGGGCCACGGACGACACCGGAGCAGTCCGGGCCTTCCACGTCGACGTTCGCCTTCACAACGCGACCGAGGTCGACTACTATCGCGCGGGGGGCGTGCTCCCGTACGTGATGGAGCACCGCTTCGCGCGCTAGGGCTCCGGCAGGGCGGCCGGGTACGCCGCGACCGTCGCAGCCGACCAGCGGGCCAAGGCCTCGATCCGTCGATAACTGAAGGTACGGTCGCCGACTTGGGACCGGGCGACCTCGACCGCCTGGCGGAGCACGTCCTTCGGAATGTTCATCGTGTGCCGGCTCGCGCCCTGGGCGATCATGTCCAGGCGTTTGGCCAGCGGTTCCGTCACCATCCGATCGGTGATCACGGTCACGGAATCGGGTGGGAACTGGCGAAGGATGCTCCGCTCCTTCTCGGGAGGCCCGCCCCCGCGAGCCGGCACCGGGTAGCCCTGTTTCGCGAGCAAACGAAAGACGATCCGGCGGGGCTCGTTCTCGCTGGGAGCGGATCGCACCTCGCCGCCCGGTGGGTGCACGAGGGCCCAGGCGCCCCGGCGTGACGCCCGCGTCGCTTCGGTGAGCGCCGTTCGAGGTTCCTCGAGCAGGTGGAGGACGTGCACCATCAACGCCCCATCGAACGCATCGTCCGCGAAGGGGAGGTGGTAGGCGCTGCCGCGGACCAGACGGGGGAGCCCCTTGGCCCGGGCGAGGGCCAGCATGCCCCGGGAGGCGTCGATCCCGGTGACCTCGAAACCGAGTTCGTGCAGGGGGCGGGCGACGCGTCCCGTCCCAACTCCCACCTCGAGTATCCCGTGGACTCCTTCGGTTCTCAGGTGCTGGGCGACGCCCTCGAGCGTAGCCTTGTCCAGGGGGTCGCGGGTCGCGTCGTACGCCGGAGCGATCGTATCGAACGCGCGCGGGACTTCTCCGATCATCCGGACCCGGTGCGTTCAGCCGGGGCGGCTATTTCTCTCCCGCCGTCCCGGATCGGGGGCGCGCGCGAGTGATCCGTCCGAACGGGGCCGCTATTCGCGGCGAGGTCGTCGGCGGGGCCGCTCGTCGTCCGAGTCCCCGCTCCGCTCCTCGCGGGGCCGGTAGCGGCCACCGGGAGGGCGCCCGTAGCTACGGGGCCCCCCGCTGCCGCGGAAGGGAGGCCGCGACCCTCGATCGAAGCGACGTCCGCCGCCCCCCCGCCCTCCCTCGTCCGAATCGCGCCGGGGAGGAAGCACGAACCGGTTGCCGCACTGACCGCATTCCGCGGCGACCGTTCCGTCGGGGTTGGTGGAGAAACGAAGAGGGCCGCCGCACTCACGGCAGGGGCGGGCCCGTGAAGCCGGGAACCCGCCGCTCGAATCGCCCGAACGTTCGGGACGGGGCCGTCGGGCCGCGAACTCGCCTCGGGGCGCCGAGCCCGCCGGGACGTACGAAGCCGCGGCCCCGCATCCGGTGCAGGTCGCTTCGATGCCGCCGCCCGAGCTGCTCCGGAAGGTTAGGGCCGAACCGCAAGCCGGGCAGGGAGGTTCTCCGGCCCGGGCGGTCGTCTCGCCGGCCGCTCGGGGGGTCGCCGGGACGGCTCCGGTCGGCGGCGCGCCCGAGGGAGTTCCGGGGGCATCCTGCACGACCGTCAGCACGAGGCCGCACTGCCCGCAGGTTCCGTTCAAGACGTAGGCGGTTCGCGTGGAGTATTCCACGGAAGTTCCACAATCGGGGCAGGTGCGCGCCATGTTGGTTCGGAATAGAGGGGCCTCGTGCCTTCATTAGTTCGCGTCCCCGACTCCCGGGGTCAAACGGACCGACTTCGGGGGCGTCGTTCGGGGCTCGTCCTGAGGCCCGAGGTTCGGCAGAGCCCGCTACGGCAGGTAGTGACCGTGACCCGGTCCCGGGCCACCGAAGGGCACCTGGGCCAGGCCCAGCCAGGGCAACAACTCGCTCAACGTGGCCGGCGACGGCATCCCGCCGGGTTCGATCCCGCGCTCCCGCGTGACGACGGCGTCTCCCCACTGGGATCCCGGGGCGCTCTCGATCCGGTAGACGCGCTCGAACGCGCGGCTCAGCCCGGCGGGTGGGATCCCCCGGTAGGTGACGATGAGGGACGCCCGCTCCCGGCGGAGGACCTGGTGCATCTCCGAGCGACCCAGTCCTTCCTCGGTCACGCTCGGCGGCAGCGCGTCCGCGTTCGTGAGGACCAGCATGGCCGGACCGTCCGGTGCGCGGGCATTGGACAGGAACCGTTGCAGGAGGACCGGGAGGCGAAGGTAGTCGGTCAAGCGGGACCGCTCGGCTGTCGGGATCGTTTCCGACACCACCAGGCGGTCGAGATGGGCCCCGAAGGGGGGAGGCGAAGCCATGTCACGGGGCTGGACCTCGGACGGGCCTCGCGGTTCCGAGTTCGACTCCAAGAGGTGGAGGGCGGTGGCTTCCATCCCCTGGGTCGTCGCCGAGCAGTGGGCCCACCCGAAGTGCGTCTGCGCTTGCCGAGCCAGGGCCGCGGCCAGGATCGACATCGGGCTTTCTCCGCTGCCGAAGACGAGGATCGAGGTCCCTCGTTCGGCGTCCGTGGGGGCGATACTTACGTCGGTCAACTGCGATTCGGTGGCGCTTCCCGGCCAAGGAATGGGGCCTTCGGATGATGAGCCCGGGCCGAATAGGTTCGGGGAACCGAACGGGTTCGGTCCCATACGGGCGAGCCCGGAGCCTACCGGGAACCCGTTCGAATCGTCCCCGTGGACCGGGGGAGGTGATAGCCGGTCGGAGGAATCAGGCGCGACGCGGGATCACCCTCCGCCCAATTCCGGACGGAGGGCGGTCTCGAAGAGCTTCTTCTCGATCAGGGCGATCGCCTCCGAGATGCCGGACTTGCTCCGCTCCAACTTCCGGGCGAGGGCGGTGAGCGTGATCCCCCGCGGGACCGCGAAGTAACCGGCCGCCATCGCTTGATTGAGGAGCTGGTGCTGAGCCTCGGTCAGCAAGGGCAGGTGGGTGCGCAGCGGGCGACGCCGGATGGACACGATGGCCACGTGGGGGTCGACGGCCCGCGCGTGGGTCATGACCTTCTGGAAATCGGCATACCGGGCCACGATCTCCCAGGTGATCGAGCCGCCCTGCATACGGATCGGGAACTGGATCGGGAGTCCCAACCGTTGGTACAGCCCGACGATGGGCGGGTTCCGGTAGGTAATCCGGTAGAGGGAGCCTTCTCCTACCTCGGCGAGGCTGTCGACCTTCGTCACATCGGGGAAGCCCGCGATCTCCCGGGCCCAGACGCCGGGTGGGGCACCGCTGATCCAGTAATCGGACACGGAACGGCCCTTGGCGATCTCGGTCCGGTTCAAGACCTCGATCCGAAGCTCGGGATGGTCCGACGAGAAGGTCGCGGTCCACAATCGGGACGGGATCCGTACTCGGAGCGCCGCGATGAACAATCGGTCGGTCGCGGCCGGGTCCGACGTTTCCCGAAGCTCGCGCAGTCGCCGGGTCGTCGTGATGGAAGGTCGTGATCGAGGGGGTCGGGAGGTTCGCGGTTGTGAGGGTCGCGAGGGCATGGAGAGTTCCGGAGGGCTCCGACCGAGGGGCCCGGGGGTCGGGAGCGCTGGACCGTCTTAGACTTCGCCTATATAAATCTGAACCGAACGACCGACTGGGGATTTCAATCGAGGTCGTCCCGCGGACGCCCGACCCCTGTGGTTGCGTCCGGAGGGGGCGGCCCAAGAACGGGGGTCGGAGTAGCGTCCCGGCGTTACCGCAGCGATGCGGCGGGCCCCTCACTCGGCCGAGCGTCCGCGGCCGGGGGCGGGGCCGCGGGAAGCGCCCCCCGGCCGGCCCGACCCGGCAACGTGGGGAGATGCGCGAATTTTTCGTGCCGACGGGGGCCGAGCACCTCCTGCGCGAACACCACGGTGAGGGTGCCGATGACCGTGATGGCCGCCGCGATGGCAAAGGCATACTGGAACGCGCGGTGGTCGGGGAAGTAGATCGCAACTCCGCTTGTCAGGATGTAGGTGGCGAGCAGCGAACCCGCGATGGGCGCGCCCACGCTGCCTCCCACATTCCGGAACACGTTGTTCATCGCCGTGGCTTGGCCCATGTCCTTTGGGTCCACGGTGAGGATCAGTAGGTTGATGATCGAAGCATTGAGCAATCCGATCCCACCCCCGACGACCACTTCGATGACCAGCGCGCTGGTGAGATTGGTCGCGTAGCCCTCCAGCAGGAAACCGAGCGCGGTGATCAACCCCCCCGTGAGGGCGAGAGGCTTGACCCCGACCTTGGAGACTACCACGCTGGCTGCCAGGGCCACGATGGTCATCCCGATGGCCAGCGGTAGGATGTCGATCCCGGCGCGAAGGATGTTGAAGTTGCAGTTCGCGAGCGAGACGCACGAGGAATTGTAGCCGCCGGAGGCCAGTGGGTACTCGAACTGGTAGATCAGGCTGAACAGGGCCAGGTACATCCCCAGCCCGGCGACCGTCAGGACGATGTTCGTCACCGTCACATTCCGCTCCGCGAGGAGATGGATGTCCACGATCGGTTCCCGCTTCTTGAGGGTCAGTCGCCGCTCGACGAGGACGAAGGGGAGGAACATGATCGCGCCGAAAGCGGCGAATCCCACGGTGAGGTCGGACGTCCATCCCCACGATTCTCCCTGGGAGAGGGCCGCCACGATCCCCGCCAGTCCCAGACCGAGGAACAGCGCCCCCAGGTAGTCCACCGGGGTGTCGGGGCGACGGTAGGGGGACTCCTTGACCAGGAGGAAGACCAGGACGGCCATGATGATCACGAACGGAACGGCGGAGTGGTAGGTCCACCGCCACCCGAAGTCCTGCGAGACCCAAGACCCGAGAGGCAGGCTGATGGCGAACCCGATGCCGAACATGGCGCTCAGGATCCCCTGGGCCCGGGGAACCATCTCCTTCGGGAACTCCTCCCGCATCAGCGACATGCCGAGCGGCAGGATCGTCAATCCCACTCCCTGGATGGTCCTCGCCCCCACCATGAAGGCGAAGGTGGGGGAGAAGCCGGTGACGGTCACGGAAGCCGCGTAGGTGAACATGACCGCGATCATGATCTTCCGCTTCCCGTAGATGTCGCCGAGCTTGCCGATCACCGGGCTCAGCGCCACGCCCGCGGCGGCGTAGGCCGAGATGATGAGGGTCACCTGGGCGGCATCGACGTTGAAATCGTGCTGGATCGTCGGGAGCGAGGGGGTGAGCATGCCCTCGATGTAGAGAACCACGAGGACGATGCCGGCGAGGAGGAGCATGATCCGGTTCGCGTAATGCCGGTCGAAGGTCTCGGCGGTCTTCGCGATCGGCGTGGGATGGCCCGCGGGAGCCGACGAAGTCAGAGGGGCCGGGTCGGTGGGTGGCATTTTTGACCCTCGGGAACGGCAAAGATAAGGCGTCTTCGGACCGACCGGCCGATCCTGCCCCCGCCCCGTGAAGAACTCCGAGGGGCACCTGAATCCCGCCCCGAGAAACCTGACGTTCCCTTCATGAACCTCGACCGAGTGAGTCCGTCGAGATGTCACTCGATGCCCTCCGGGGTGGTCCCGCTCCGTACCGTGTTGGGGTCTCGGCCGTCGCACCGGCCGTCGATCCTGGTAGCGGCGGGCGTCACTTCCCGCCCGCACCCCCGCAATCGGTCGGATTCAACGCGACGGAGCACCGATCGCAGCGGGCCGAGAACATCCGCCAGACTTGGGAGGCCGCGCTGCCGTTTCCCGGCCGTCTCTTGGGACGGCCCGAGATCGGGACGCTCGCATGACGATCTACAATGGCCTGACCGAACTGCTCACGGGCTTGCTGGCCCTCGGGAGCCTGCTGCTTCTCTACCTTTGGACCGAGCGAGGGACCCGACTCCGGGGTGCGCTCCTGCGCGCGCTGGGCCGAGGCACGGGGCGGATTGACTTCACCGCCTTCGGTTGGTGGCACATCGCCGGGGTCGTGATCGTGGGCCTCGGCGCGGTCATGGGATTCGATCTTGCGACCGGCATGTACGCGTGCTCCTCTCCGGGGAACCCGAGCGATATTGTGGGCTTCCTGGCGCAGGGGCAGGCTCTCTGGCGCGGCACGAATCCGTTCAACGTCCCCGATTGCGGAACGACCATCTTGGAGCCGGACGGCCTCTCCGCCGTCCTGATCAACGGGCTCGGGAGTCTGGGCGGGCTGGGCGGGATCGCCTTCGTCTGGGGTGCGATCTCGGCCGCGATCGTTCCCGTTACCTGGTGGGTCGCCGGCCCCGACCGGCGTTACCTGACGGTGGTCGTCGCGGCGAGTCCGCTCTATTTCCCCCTCGTCGCCGGCCAGATCGATGGGGCGAGCAACGCCCTCGTTCCCCTGGCCATCCTCCTCACCCTGTTTCTCGCGACCCGAGGAGAGACCCGCGCGACCGGGGTCGCCGGCTTCCTCGCAACACAACGCTTCCCTCTCCTCTTTCCCGTTCTCAGCATGTCGGGTTCGTTCCGCCGTAGGTTCGCGGCGGCCTTCGCTCTGGTCGGGGTGTTCGCGGCGGGAACGGCGATCGCGTACCTGGCATGGGGCTCGGATTTCCTCGGCCCGGTGTTCCTCACCCAGCTCGGTCGCCGTAGCTTCTCCCTCAACTTCTGGGGCGTCCTCCTCCTTGGGAACTACCTCCCGTCGGGGTATGCGCTCGCCGCGGGCCAAGCCGTCCTGACCCTCCTCTTGGTGGTGGTGGTGTTCTTCACCGTGCGTTCGCCCCTTCGCGCCGCCGCCATCACCCTGACTGGCGTCGCGCTCCTGACCCAGTACCTCTCGTTCAACATTCTCGTGTGGCTCCTCCCCGTGGCCCTGGTCGGGGTGCGGCCGCGCTGGTGGCTCTGGGGGATCGCGGTCGTCGGGTCCCTCAACTACGAGTACGCGTTGAGCGTGGTCGCATGGACCCAAGGCGTCCTCTGGCCCACCGAGGTCTTGGATGCGGTGCTGACCGTTCTGTTGATCGGACTCTTGGTCGATCTCTGGCGTACGCCCGACCCGGTGCCTACCACGGCGAAAGGTACTTCCGGTGCTCCGAATTCCTCATCGAGTTCCGTGGGCGTTCCCGGTTCGGGGGATTGACTCGATGTTCCGTCCGGGTACGATGCCGCCGTCGGACCGCGCGGTCGTGGCGGACCCGTCTCCGGTTGCTCCCCCCGGGACGGTCGGCGGTCTGAGCGAGGCCCCGCCCCTTGTGTCCATCGTGCTCGCTACGTTGAACGAGCGAGAGAACCTGGGCGAGCTCCTCTCCCAGATCCTGGGGCTCTCCCTCCCTTCGATGGAAGTGCTGATCGTGGACGATGGGAGCACCGACGGAACCCGGGAACTCGTCACGGAGGTCCGTGGTCGTGACCCGCGGGTTCGACCGATCTTCCATGAGGGGAAGCAGACGACCCTCCGAGCGCAATGCCAGGGGATCGAGGCGGCGCGCGGCCAGTACGTCATCGTGATGGACGCCGACCTCCAGCACCCTCCCGAGCAGATCCCCGAGATCGTCCGCGCGCTCGATGCGGGTGCCAGCCTCGTCATCGCCAGCCGGTACGCCCCCGGCGGCTCACCCGGACCCCGCCCACCGGACCGCGCCGTGATCTCGCGAGGCGCGGAGGGGATCGCGAAAATCCTTCTCCCCGAAGCGCGTCCGGTCTCGGACCCGGTCTCCGGATACTTCGGCTTCCGCCGGGGGATCTTTCGCCCGTTGGACCCGCGCTACCGGGGGTACAAACTCCTCCTCTTTGTCCTCGTCATGAATCAGGGTCGACCCTTCGCCGAGGTCGGCTTCCGCTTCGGTCTCCGCACCCGGGGCGGCAGCAAGGTCACCCAGTCGTTCGCCTTCATCCGGATCTTCCTGATCGAGACCATCCTCGCCCGTCGGTTCGGGCGGACCCTGAGCAGGAACCCTTAGGTCATGGATCGACTTCGAGGTCCCGATGAGTGACGAGTTGACCCCCCGAACTGGCGGGGTGCGTCGGGCACGAAGCGCTCGGAGGCGATAGCCCTGCGACTGCTCGTCACCGGCGCGTCGGGGTTCATCGGACGGCACCTGGTCCGACAGGCGGTGGCGGACGGCCACGAAGTCATCGGGACGTATCTTTCGCAGGACGAGCTTCGGGCCCGTGATCTTCCCCGCTCCGGAGTGACGTGGGAGCGCCTGGATATGAGGGACGCCGACCGGCTGGCCCAGTTGGTCGACGCGGTGCGCCCGGAAGGGGTCTTCCACCTCGCCGCCCAGTGCTACGCCAAAGTGGCTTGGGCCGACCCCGCGGAGACCTTCCGTATCAATGTACTGGGTACCATCTACCTCTACGAAGCCCTCCGAACCCATCCCCCGGTTCGAGGGACCCTCCTCGCCTCCTCCGGTGCGGGCTATGGTTCGCCGGACGAGCTGCCGATCCGGGAGGAGTTCCCGCTCAACCCGACGAACCCGTACGGGGTATCGAAGGCGTGCCAGGACATGCTCTCCCTCCAGGTACTCCCTCAATTTCGGCCTCCGTATCCTCCGAGCCCGCCTGTTCGGTACCAGCGGACCCGGCAAGACCGGCGACGTGATCAACGACTTCGCTCAACAGATCGCGGCCATCGAGCGCACCGGACAATCGGGAAAGTTGAAGGTCGGCAACCTCGAGCCGCTCCGGGATGTCTCGGACGTCCGGGACGTCTTGAAGGCGATGTGGCGGATCTTCGAGGCCGGCGATCCGTTGACGCCGATCAACGTCGGGGCGGGACGGAGCTACTCCATCCGAACGATCGCCGAACAGCTGCAGAAGCTGGCTCGGGTCCCGATCGAGATCACTCCCGAGCCGTCCCTGCTCCGACCGACGGACGAGCGGGACAACCGAGCCGACATCTCGCGCCTCCGAGCGCTGGGGTATTCGCCGTCCTTCACGTTGGCCCAGACCCTTCAGGATTCGCTCGACTTCTGGAGGGAGAGTCTGGCGGCCTCCCCCGGTAAGGTCGAGTAACAACGAGCCGATTCCTGACCGCCCGATGAGTTTCTACGTCGTGCTCCGGGGGCCCCTCGGAGTGGGGAAGACCACCGTCGCCCGGGCGTTGACCGACCGCTTGGTCGCGGACTACCTTTCCATCGATCGGATCCTGGAGCAGGAGGGGTTGTGGGTAGCCGGCCGACTCTCCGAATTCCTCCGGGCCAACACGTTTGCGGCCGCCGAGGCGGAAGGGTTCCTGGCTCGGGGAACTCCTGTCGTGTTCGACGGGAATTTTTACTGGAAAACCCAGCTCGAGGATCTCGCAGCTCGACTCCGGTACCCGCACTTCGTGTTCACGTTGAACGCCCCCTTGCGGGTCTGCATCGAGCGGGACCGCCGACGAGAGCACCCGTACGGGAGCCAAGCGACGAGGGAGGTCTACGCGAAATCGACCAAGTTCGATTATGGCGTCGGTTTGGATGCGACCCGCCCGGTTCCCTCCCTCGTGAGGGAGATCGCGTCCCACTGTTCGGGGATTCAGACCCCCTCGAGGGCGTGAGACCCGAACGCACCTCGGAAACGTAGGTCACCCCGCCGACCCCCGGATCCTCCCCGGTCGAATCGTCCCCGGCTCGGGAGCCCCGGGCGGGATCCGCCGAGGATCTCGGGTCCGAACTCCCTCGTCCCGCGCCGGAGGAGTTCCTCGTGCCCGAGAGGGGTCCGTAGAAGCTTCCGCCATGTTCGAGCGCGAACTCGGAAAGGAGGCGAACTGCGAGTAGGGGTCGATTTATGGGGTTAGACCCATTCCCTATCTCCTATGGCCGACTCCGTCGTCCCCGACGGGATCCGACCGCTGATCGAATCCCTTCGGCGGGGGCCCACCTCCGTTGCGCTCACCAGCGAAAGCCACGGCTCCCTGACTCGAGTCGCAGTGGGACTCGCTGCCCAACTCGATCCGGAGTTCGCCTGGTTCGACATCCGGAGCGTGGATTCCGAGTCCCCGAGCTGGCATGTCGCTCTCGCGGCCGAGTTTCCGGGGGTTCGCCTCCGAACTATCGATGTGGGCGAGATGAAGCTCGACGATATGTCGGGGAACCTGGCCGCCTCCATGCTCGTCCGCTCCGAACCGGCCGACTCTTCGTTCGCCACGCTGAGCGACCTGATGCGGATTCCAGAGGCCTTGCGGGATGCGGCCCTGGGGAATCCGCCGGACGCCGCTCCGAAGGTGCTGCTGATCACCAACACCGAGCGGGCGAGCGCGGCCTTCTCGGGGGCACCGGGGGCTCTCCGCCCCTATATCGAGGCGCTCAACCGGTTCGGACTGACCGTGGTCGTCACGGCCCACGGACCCGGGCGGGAGAACCGGCACGATTGCGATGTCGTCCTCCTGGTTCGGCACGACCACGAAGCTCGTGCGGTGAGGTCGAAGGTCATGTGTGAGACCATCCGGTCCCCCGAGCGCTTCCCAGAGCTCTCACCCGGCATGACCTTCGAGGGAGCGTCGCTCGAACCGCACGACGGAATGCAGCCTCCCCTCGGGGCATCGAGGACCCCTTCCCCCCAGCCGCCGCCCGAACCTACACGGAAGCCCTCTTCCGCGTCAGAGGCCCGCCCTCGCGAATCGTGAAGTGCACTGTGCGTCCGCACCCATCGGTCGGCCGAACTCCCGAGGGCTGGACGCCCGTGCTGGCGGGCACCCTAAATTTGAGGTCGAAAGATTTGTCCCTGAGGTGAATTGGGGCTTTGTCCACTTCCCCGAATCTAGGGGGGCGGAGGGAGCGGCTTCCCGCACTTTGCGCAGAAGGCGGACGCTCGGAGGTTTCCCTGACCGCATACGGGGCAAAACCGCTCCCCCGCCGATGGGGCAGGCGGCGGGGCTGGAATAGGAGCATACTGGGGGGGGTAAGCCGCCCGATTCGCTTGCGCGGCCGATAGCGCGATCTGCTGCTGGAGGAGGAGGTTCGTCTGCTCTTGCTGACGCGTGATCCTCTCGTTGTCGCCCCTCGCCGAGGCCCCGGATGCAACCAAGATGATACCGAGGATCAGCAGGATCAGACCGAGGAGAAAGCCGAAGATCGTCAGCAGGAAGAAGATGCCCGCGAGGAGGAATAGAACCCCGAAGACGATCCGGATGATTCCTGCCATCTTTCCGAGGAGGCGAGAAGAGGGCATGGTGATAGATGTTCCTTCGGAAGTCCGCCGGCCCTCCGACCGGTGTCGATCTTCGTTCAGTCGGTGAGTTTACCTCGCGAGCCGGCCCGGGAACGAGTCCATCGTTCATTCGTAGCCTTCGCCGACCGCCTCCGCGACCATCCCCTCTCTCGTTCCTCCAACGGCCGAAAGGATAGGTAGCCTACGAGCCAGCCAACCCGTTCCGGGCCCCGGGGCCTAAGGTTTCGACGAACTACTTGCCCTCGAGTTTCTAAACCGGGGGATGGGTCCGCCTTTTTCGGTTGCCGCCGCCAGGATCCAAATCCCGTCGAGCATGCTGACGAGTAGTTCCGCCACGTCTTCGAGCCAGCCAAGAACATCTTCGTCCGCCTCAGGTGGAACACAGCCTCCAGTAGGCGTCCTGAGGCCCACATAGAGTGCCCGCTGCCTGAGTTTTTCGAGCGCGGCGAAGTCAATCGAGTCCAGGCGGGCTAGGGCAGCTCGGTCGTCCTCGGTTAGTCGCCCGTCACGGTGGTCCAGAAACCAGAAAAGCGCACGGATTCGGAGCCCAAGCGGTATGTTGGGCGTAGATACGAACAGGAGCGAGCCCCGCGGAAGTGTGACCGGCGCAAGGTAGAGACAGAGATCGGCCACAAAAGTGAGGTATCGCTGCTTTGCTCTGTGTTCCTTGAAGGCATCTCGCACGGCCTCTGGAGTCAGCACCTCCTGGTGGCGCATCAGTAGATTTCGCAGCCCAGGATCCGTGACCCCTGATAGGGACTCGGGCGAGCTCGGGTCAATCCCTTCGGCCGCCAATCTCCGTTCAAACACGACCACGAACCCCTTTGCCGCTTCTTCGATGGCGAGCGTGAGGAGGGTCAGTTCTGTCTCTGCCGTTGATCTGAGAGCGTCTTTCCGCAGTTCCGTCGCATTTTGAAGGCAGACGAGAATGTCGTCGGTAGTGAATTTGAGTCGCTCCTCAGACATGGTTCACTATGAGCCGGGGGCTCCCCGGCGCAATCGTACCAGTTCGGTGTG
Source organism: uncultured Thermoplasmata archaeon (assembly GCA_963749235.1). GTDB lineage: Archaea > Thermoplasmatota > Thermoplasmata > Lutacidiplasmatales > UBA184 > Lutacidiplasma. The sequence goes on from CAVVLV010000001.1 coordinate 365,709, forward strand.
CTCGGGGTCAAGCCCTAACCTGAGCTCAAAGGTTTGACGGGCGGGGGCGAACTCCCGAGAGTAGACCACGAAATTCATACGGTACTTCCCGGTGGGTGTGAAGCGGCACTCCTCTCGGAAGGCATTGGAGTCGATCAGCAGAAAGTTGACCCCAAGCTGGGCGACACCCGGTTCGTGCTTGAACAGAATGATCGCAGAGAATCGGCGAGTGGTACCCGCCGGAATGGAGACGGTTCTGGGCGCGACAGCGTCCCACTTCAATTCCAGCAGGGGCGAAAGGACAGTCCGGCGTCTTGAAGGCCCCCCGCTCCAGCTCTCAAGGAAGGCGTGGACATCGGTCGCCAGCGTGGTTCCATTCGCATTACGTACGCCGATCTGGTAGTACTTTGCCCCGAGGTAGGTGGGTCCCGGACCGAATCTTACCCAATCCTGGTTGTCAGAGTCACGAGTCGTCCGCGTGAGTTGAAGCTCGTTTCTCCAGTCCGGGCGCCATATGGCGCTCGACACGGCTTCCTGCACCTTCTGAACGAGGTTCGACCGTTTGAACTGAATGGTAGCGGAAGGAACCATACGGAGGGCTCCGACCCGGCCCAGCATACCCTCCTCGGTGAACGCCAGAAAGGGTGTCTCGTGGGACAGGGCCACCGCGAGTTCCTGGTGGGAGACCAACGAGCGGTTCCACCCATCGGGAAGCGGCCTGCCCGGAAGACCCCTTCTCCTGAAGTCGATGAGGATGAAGTACTCCGACTCTCGCAGGCGACGCAAGATTTCCGGCCAAACTCCCCGGGGGACGGTCGTCCCCGTTGCAATCGTAACCTCGAATCCCAAATCCTCCAGCTTGTGTTGCACGTCGATGACTAGGTCGGCTTCAGGGGTGCCCTCGGTCTGGCCAGAGCTTAGGAAGATGCGGGCTCCCGGCCATGGCGGCTCCATGGTCGTTTCCACAGCCACGGGACGACTCGGACGGTTTCAGCCTTCCTCCCGGCATTGAGCACGGCCACCTCGAACTCCATGACCCTCTCCGCGGTCGGGTCCCCCCACGGCAGCGCCCTCTTCGGGTAGGACATCCGAAGGCGTTTCAGGATCGCGTCCGCGGTCTGTTCCTCGACCTGGTCAAGGCTCTCGACCGCGAAATCGAGCACCCCCTCAACCACCACACGGTAACCTTTCCCCTCCCGATAGACTCGGGCGATCCATTCGGCCACACTCGGGTCAACTCTACTTGGGTGTCCAACCCCGCGAGGAGGTGACGAAACGCTCGATACCTAACCAATTCGACTAACAGGAATCCGACCAAAGGACTAAGCCCCTGTTCCCCTCCGGAGGCCGACGGGAGTGGGGAACTCTGGCTGCATCGGCTTGCAGGGTTCGACGGGCCTATGTCATCGGTTGAGAGGTTCTTCTCTGACTCGGTCCCTCGACTCGCGAACCAACTGAGGGGACCGGGACGAGAGGCCACATTTCGCCAGAGATTCCTGGAGGGACTTGCAGCTGGGCTGGTAGAGGATGGCAGGTCCAAAGACATTCAACTCGAAGAAAGGCTGATCACGGGGCGAACTGACGCGCGACTGGGCGGCGTGATTTTCGAGTTCAAAAGCCCGGGCGAGTTGGACCACCCGGCCCCCCGCGAGGAGGGGCTTCGAAAGCTCAGAGAATACGTTCAGTCAAAGGACCGGGTCGACTGGCATCGTTGGCGGGGAATCCTGACTGATGGGTTCCGGGTTGCCATTCTCAGCTTCAACGAGCCTTGGACTGAATTTCAGTTCGTAGACTCGACGGGTGTTCCCCTGCCACAAGGCAACGAACTGATTGATTGGCCAGTCGGCTCGCAGTTGGCAGCCCGGTTGATCGAAAGCATGGGCCAACCGCACCTCAGCGCGAAGACCATCCTAAGCGAGTTTGGCCTCAGTTTGCCTCTGGCGCAGGCTACTCTTGGAGCGTTATGGGACGAATTGGACGCCGGTGGGTCAGAATTCGTAGACACACTGTTCAATCAGTGGGCAGATCTATTCTCGCTCGCAGTTGAGTTTACTGTCGAGAAACAGGTAGACCAGAACCTCGTTCGGATCCTTCAAATGGGTGGACGGGGTCGCAACAAAGAAGACTGGGATCGCGCGATATTTGTCATTCACACATATTACTCGCTCCTGCTCAAACTGCTCGCTTTACGGAATGTGGACACGCTTCGCCTAGGCAGGGGGAGTCTCGCTTCTTCGCTCCGTTCTGGACGATGCAGCCCAAGGGATGAGGGCGTCTGAGAGGAAAGTACCTGAGACGTTGGGCACTGTGATCGAACGAGACGTGTTTTCGTGGCCCTGGGCCGATGAAAACCGGCCGCCATCTGACGCGGTGAATGCCGCAATTCACGGACTCGCAGCCCGGATGGGAGAATTTGATGTACAAGGAGTAAAATCAGATGTTCTTCGAAGAGTCTACCAAGGCATCATTCCACCGGCCCTCAGGAAGTCGCTGGGCGAGTTCTACACTCCGACCTGGGCGGCTCGTTTGGTACTCGACAGTGTCGGTTACTCTGGTGAGGGCAGGATACTGGATCCCACGTGCGGTAGTGGAACGTTCCTTGTCGAGGCAATCCAGCGAGTTCTTCATGCTGAGCCCGGTAGCTCGGAGCAGAAATTGAACCGAGTCCTGGAGTCGGTCGTCGGCTATGATCTTAATCCAATAGCGGTGGCAACTACGAGGCTGAACTACACCCTTGTCCTCGTGGACACACTTCAATCTACCACCTTACGTGAGCCGTTTCGACTGCCAGTTTACCTGGCTGACAGCCTGCGGTTGCCCGAGCTCACCGGAGTCGGGACTTCACCGCATTTTCTGATCCCCACCCGCGTCGGTGAGTTTCAGGTGCCCATCCTCCGGCCGGGTGAGCCCCCGGAAGTGACGGTTCGGGACACACAGCGACTCCTTCGCGTTCTGCGAGACAACTGTACGAAACCGACCGAGTCCTTCCTTGCCGCCGTGCGGACGGAAGTGGGCCCCGAAGCCGTGGAAACTCAGCGACCCTTATTAATCAAGCTGCACGAAAAGATTCACGAACTCCACGTGGACAAGCGGAATGGGTTATGGGCATCCATCCTCGAAAATTTCTTCGCCCCCCGACTTCAGGGACGGTTCCCGTTCGTGGTCGGAAACCCGCCATGGGTGATTCCGCGCAGGACGCCAAAGAGCTACACTGAGAAAGTTCGATGGGAACTTGCCCAGTCTCCGGTCGATTCACTTGTATTGGCCCCGGCGAAGAAGGACTTCACCCGACTCGGCCGAAAGCTGGCCCCCGCGGAGAAGCAGTACTTTGCATGCACCCCATTCGTCTGGCGCAGCCTCCGATCGTACGTTCAACCCGCGGGAAAGTTGGCTTTTCTCATGACTAGTTCGATGTTCTCGGTGATCGCAAGTGGTGGTTATCGACGATGGGTCACGCAGTTCGAGGTAGAGAAGATCATTGACATGAGTCTCGTGACCGACATCCACGAAGGCGCATTGTGTTGGAGTTACGTTCCGGTAATCAAGAACACTGCTTCGACTGGCTCCACTACGGACTTTGAGTTCGGCACTCCCCTGACTGCCGACACCGGGTCGGATGGGGACGATCGACGGTTAAAGTGGACTCGATGGAAGGCACGGATCAAAGACATACCGGCGACGCCAACGCGAGTCATCGAGTCAGATACTCACATCGGAGCATCGGAGGCGCCATGGCTGATCGCCCCTCCGAAAGTTCTGCAGGTGATTCGAAAAATGCAGGCCAAGGCTGGTCCGCCGGGATTGGGTCGACTCGGTGATCAGTATCCAGTCTCGATGGGGTTCAAGGCGGACGGCTGGAAACTTTTCCTTCTTCGGACGGAGCCCACTATTAAAGGAAAGGTCGCCACCGCCAGGAACGCACTAGACGAGAATGTGACAGTCGAGACGGACTTCGTCTTCCCCGTAACCTTCGCCCGAGGGTTGAGGCCTTTCGGCTACAAATTCGGCCATGCCGTGCTTCCGCTGGATCCGGACGGCTCACCGCTCGAGGAAAAGGAGCTGGAGGACCATCCTTTGCTCCGACAATTCTTGGTCGACCATCGTCGGCTCCTTGAGGCGCGGCGGTTTGTGACACAAGGGTACGCTCACGCCTGGTTCGGGATCGAGGTCCCAAATGCTGTTCGCTCGCGTCCAAAGGTAGCGTGCCGTCTGATTTCGAAGCAGCTCGAGGCGTCGACTCTGCCGGCTCAGGTCGACTTCCTGGGGAAGAAGAAACTGCTCCTCCCCGACCAGTCGATCCGATTCATGCCGGTGAACGATGAGGCCGAGGCATTGTACATCGGAGGCTTGTTGAATAGTGGTCCCATTCGCACCATCGCCTATCTCCTCGCGAACCCGAAGGGAGGGGTCCCGACTCGTCAGCTAACGGCATGGAACGTAGCTTTCCTACCATGCATCACCTACGACTCGAAATCCGAGGAGTGCCAAGTTCTCGCAGGCATCGGTCGTGAGATTGCGAATGCCCCGGCGACGGCATCGGGACGGCAACCCGAGCTCGACTCGCAGGTCGCCAAGATTTTCGGACTCAGTTCAGACGACCTCAAGCAGTTATCCACGCATCGCCGTCTGATGATGGGTAGCCGGAGCCCGGAACGCGGGGTGGTCGGACCTGACGAGTGACCACGTGGGGGCCCCGTGAGCGAAGGAACTCTGTCGTGAAGCCGTTCACGGTGTTCTCCGCGACTTCGCTCATGGAGCGCATTAGCTGAAGCTCGAATCAGTGTGTCTTGCGCGAGCGCCGCCGACTGACGGGGCCCCGTTCTACACGAGCCACCGGTCCTCTCCGCCCGTCTTCCCCGAACTGCACCTTAGAAGTCCTCTCCCGAGCAATCGAACAGTACTCGTCGCTGTGGTCGATATGAATGAAATGGCGGCCGGTTCGCTTCGAGACAGCCGCTACAGTGCCTGTCCCCCCGAATGGGTCAATCACTGTCTGTCCCCGGAATGAGAAGAACCGTAGAATCCGCTCTATCAACTCTTCCGGAAACGCGGCCGGGTGATCACCAGGGCGGGTCGTATCAGGCGAAATGAGCCACATCGCATCTGACCAGTCCACAAACTCTTGGGATGTGATGTCCGCATCTTCGCGATTCCCAGCCAGCTTCCAGTCGAGTTTGTGGAGAACGTTCACGTACCTCCACGACGGAATCACGTGCGGATGTCCGGGACTTCTGAAACTCCCCCATGCAGTCCGAGGGGCAGTCATGTTTTGCTTGTACCAAACAATCTCGGCTCGGAATACGAATCCGGCGGCTCGAGCATCATTCGTGAGATCTGTATGGATCGGGTAGAAATTTGCGATGCTCGTGGGGGCGGTCTCCAGGACAAACCGGCCGCCGCGCACCAGAACTCTATACAACTCCTTCCAGACTCGGCTCAACCAAAGACGATACTCGCCGTAAGCCAGGTCGTCTCGGTAACGGTCGTAGAATATTCCGACGTTGTACGGCGGGGAGGTGACTGCGAGGTGAACGCTCCCGTCTGGGATGCGGGCAAGTTGCTCAAGAACATCCCCACAGATCACCTGGTCTCGAGGAGGCGAAGGAAGTCGCTCGATCCTTGGACTGGGCGGCGGGGCGGGGCTTAGCACAAGCCGATCTCCTTCAATCTGGGTTTGGAGCTGTCGAGGGGGTTCCCAACCTAGTTGCCGTACTTGTTCTTTAGGAAGGATCGCATAGTACGACCCGTGGTCAGCATTCTCCTTCGTCTGACCGCTCTCGCCCGGTCGGTTCGACTTGACCTTTCTAGTCTTCCAACTAAGCTTGGCTCGCCCAACGCTCGCAGCGTAAGGGTACTTTGATACGTCATCCATGGGGTACCCATGAGGTACCCCGAGTATAACCCTTAGGGGGTACCCATGACCGGGAGATTCAACGGCGGGGCCCTGTCCGTACTTTGCGGCGCTTCTCCTCCCTTTCTCGAATCGCGAGCAACCGTCCGAGACAGAAGCTGCAAAGCTGCGACGCATCGACTTGAAAGTACTGGCCAACGATCCGTCGGAGATCTACAGGGCGGGAGCGCCTAAGCTCGTCAAGTCGCCTCCGCGTCAACTTCCAAGCAGCAACCGGGCCTAACTCGAGAATCTGATCTGCGAGTTTTGCTGCGTCAGATTGTGACAGCTCCTCCGGATGGAAGCCCGGAATGTCCCTGTCGAGCACCTTTGCCGCGAGCGAGCTCGCTGCGCCCGCCAGCACTGCCTCCGCTCCCTCGCTTCGCGTCCCTGCCCCGCGAAAGGCATCCATAGCGATGCCTATCCAACCTCTGACCGCGTCAGGGTTGCTCATCGCCCAGTAGAGCGCAACCAAGAGTCCGACGTAGTCCGAGCCCTTCCGTCGATATGCCAGGTAAGCATCAGTCGGCGCGTCGGCTCTCCGAAGCATGCGTTCTAGGTCCTCGAGTTGTCGGTCGGCCTGTTGTCGAGTACTCTGGGTCCCCTCGATTCGTGGAACCAGCGAGCGCGACACAAGTCGTGCCCTCACACTTTCGGCACGCTGACGCAAGAGGGCGGGCTTGGGACTGTACTCTTCAAAGACGGCACGGATTGCGGCCCCTACGTGGGACTTGCCGTGCGGGGGTCCGTCCCTCAGATAGACGTAGTTAGCTAGGTGAAGGGAAACAGCACCCGGGGTCCTCTCCAACAACACAGCCAGCTCGATAACAAATCTGTGCCTCGGACTGTAGTCCTGAATGCCTGGCGGTAGGGAATTCAAAACCAGTAAGAGCTCGCCTTCGTCCCAGGGGCGTCCAGACCGTGCTGGAATCGATCGAACCCTCGAGCCTTCGGGGGCAAGTTCTACCCCACTCGGTAACGAGCCATTCATTGCACGCCCCAACCGAGTGTACGCTTTTGCGGCAAGATCAAGTCAGGGCGGACATGCATTCCGACCTAATCCCTGTTCCTACGTCCCAGCTAGCAACTCCAGTAACTCACCGGACTGCGGCTTTGCGGAGGGAGTCTTCCTGGGAGAAAGGTTGGTCTACACCCAGAGGGGCCACCAGGGACACAAAAGGGCCCACCACTCGGTCGGACTGAGGACGAGGGCACCGTCAATTTTTTGATGGGTCCGCCGGTTTAGTATCGACTTGTAGTCTGTAGTGATTAGAGCCTCGCATTCCAGGCGACGGCATTCCCCGAGGAGCAGCTGATCGATGGCCCCCGGCAGATTCGAGGCCAGGCTGAGTCGGCGTTGCGATGGCCGGTGGACCGAAATGGCTCTTGAGGGGGACGCGAACTCCATCAGTTCTAGTCCCCATCCGACAAGCCGGGCGGCCTTCACTTCGCTGCCCGTGTGAAGCAACTCGGATACGGAGAGCGCTGATACTATCGGCGTGACTGGGGTGCGAGTAGGAGCCTTTCCCAGAATAATTTGGAGGCACTCTACATCTGATCTCAGCTTTTCGTCAAGGTTCGCGAGTCGCTTCTCGTATGCCGGCGAGAGATACCCGTCGTAAATGTACTCCCCAAATGACGAGAGATGCTGAATGACGTTAGTGTCGAGCAGAACGCGTAGAACCACACCTTTCCTGGCAAGGTAAGCGGTTCCCGAGTCCTTTGCTCCCACACTCTGCCCTGTTATGGGCTCCATGTCCTGCATCGCCCTAGGGCGCTCGGTGCTTGTGCAGATAGGGGCAGTGGCGATTTCGGGCCTGTTTTAGCGGTGGAGTCAGTTCCCGCACCAGGGGTTCGATTCGTTGCGCCTGGGCGGCGGAGACCGGAAAGATACCCCCGCGCTTGATTGGCCGGGTAATCAAGTCAAAATCTGCCAGGAGAGGGTCCTGGGATCCGATGTGCGTCGGCAGGATCCCATCGTATCGAACTCCAATGCATCGGGCGTTCGCGATCCCATCCCAGTCCGGATTGGGGCATCGAGCGGGTTCGTGCACAATCGTTCCGACTCCAACTATTCCCGCGGACTCGCCCGCCTGCCAAAGGAGCGCGCGATCGAGGTACTGCACGTCTCGGAGATACTGGCAAATGTGCCAGTAGTCCTGCTTCCAACGCTTCAGCTCGCCTTTGAGGATGTACTCCCCGTTCGATTGAAGCATCCACCAGCGGGGCATCGAAGCAGCGATACTCTCCGGGCCTAAACGCCCGTCCCTTCCCTATCCTTTGGGAATCGTCACCTCGGTTGCCTCCACCAGGCTCGTTCCTGCCTTCGTGAGGAGCGAGCGGTGCAGAGCATCCCACGCGCTTGTCCCACCCGTCCTCTTATTCGCGGGGTTGAGATGTTGAAAAGGCGGCCCGAGTGACTGAGAGCTTCGCCTTGTGGTCGAACTTGACCATTCAGGGGCCGGGCCGACCGGCGGCTTGGGCTGTGATCATCGCCCTCGCCGGACCCTTATTCATGGCCGGCGCTTTCTACCTCTTCCTCAACTCATTGGGCCCGACGGCGCGAGGAGTCGAAATGGGTGAGACAGTCATTCTTGAGGTGGTTGGCATCGCACTGCATTCGTGGGGAGTTCGAGAGGGGAACGAGGCGTTCAGGTCGTCATAGAAAGTATATCTGTGGATTTTGCCATTCCATAGTTGGCCATGGATCGAATCCTGTGCATGCAAGAGGCATCGAGGTACCGCCGGGGGAGTTTCGAAGCTAGTCCGCTCGGACGGGTCCTACGTCGTTCCTCATCGACTGATTGAACCCCGACTTGCTCGTAAGTCAAGCGCCATCGATCCTCGAAACACAATGCGTTTTGCTGTGACGGTGAGCTCGAACACTACTGCTTGTCTACCGTGCGGGGTAACGGTCCCCACGGATGGAGCTTCGGGAGGTGACATAGAGTGCATTGCGATGCCTCACGAGTTTGACCAGTGTGTCGTTTCGGATCTGTCGGAAGGAGTCACTTGGTCGGGTCCCTGCGCGAAGCTGGTCGATCGGACGCAACCTCCTCCGCCGGAACCGTCACCACTGCTAGTCGCGGGCGTGATCCTGGCCGTTGCTGCGGCTATTGGAGGGGTTCTCGCAGCCCTGAGCGCGCCGCCCCAAAGTTCGGCAATCCCCCGGGCCAAGGCCCAACTTTAGCCAGTGGGCCCCGGCGGCGCCTGAAATCCATCACGACAAGCTGAGGCCGACTTGCCTCCTCCTCGCTCGTTCCTGCCTTCGCGAGGAACGAGCGATGCAGCAAGTTAGCATCCAGGACCCAACCGCCGAACGCGCCCCCCCCGTCCCCCTCCTCGCTTGGAGCACCTCTGAGAGGCCTACTTCGAATCCCGTACTTCCACCCGATATCCGGTCGTTCCAGGCGGTTCAAGGAACCAGGGATTGTAGCGAACCACGGCCACTCCGTGCCCTCGGGCGGCCGCCAACACTGAGTCGCACGCCTCCCCCGATAGCCCGAACTCCCGCATTCTCCACGATAGCTGGGCTGCATAGCCCATGACGGGTCCGCCCTTGGAAGTCCGGTAGTCCACAAGCTTGAACGGGGGCCCGGTCTGCCAATCTAAAGTCAGCTGGCGTCCCTCGGGGAAGTCGAAGGTAAGTCCTTCAAGAGTCAAGTGAAGACGGTGCGGACCCCTAGGAATTCCGCTCCGAATCGCAAAAACGAGAAGAATCGCCCCTCCGATGCCAAAGAACGCTGCTAAGAGGAAATCGACAATCTGTTGCTGAGAAACCGCGACCTCGGTCGCCCCTAGCCAGGCGGAAAACGTCGCAATCAGGAGGAACAGCACCCCGCCGAGGGTGCCACTGAAGCGAAGTCTCGCCCGCGTCTTATAGTGGGCGACCTCCTCCGTGGCCAGGTTGAACGTGCCCTCCGCACCCACATTTGCCATTGGCAACTCCGCATAATCAGGCGGGGTTAAGGGCCTACACCAAGTTGCGCAAGTAAGCCGCCCGCAGCTCCGCTCCGCATCTCACGTCCCTGCTCTCGCGAGGAACGTGAGATGCAAAGCATCCCCCGACCAACAATGGAGCCGCCCGCGCCGAACAATGCCACCGCCAGCCGCCTGAGGACGGTGACCGGCAACCGCTTCCCGCGGAAGTGCGCGTGCGGTTGCGACCAGCCAATCCCCCGCGACATGGAAATCCGGTACGTCGTGGATTTCGGCGCGCCGCGCCCGTACCCCGCCTACCTCCGCGAGCACTCGCCCGACTTCGGGACGTATCGTGGCGGCCGGGGGCAGACCCGCCGCCTGGAACTCGACCGGGTCCCCGGCTTCACCCCCGCGAGTGAACTGATCGCACGGCGGGACGAGGAGATCGCGGCACGGGCTGAGTCTCGCGCCGGAGACCCCGCCCACACCGAGGCGGACGCCAACACCAGCGCGAGCGCGACCCCCGAGGCGGGCCGCCCGTGGGCCTCCGGCCAGCTCGTCTTCAACGCGGGGTCGTTCGAGTCGGCGCGGAGTGCGTTTGCGGACTACGCGAAGGACGGCGAGACCCACGCGCAGCTCCGGGCGCGCGTGAACCGTGTCATCCTCGAGGACCTCGAGCAGAAGGTGCTGGCCCTACGGGCGCTCCACGCAAAGCTCCGCGACCTGAACGCGGGCCCGTCGTTCGGGGACGTCGTAGCGAGGTCGCGCTCGGCCTGACGGCGCGCCTCGGTTCCGCCGTGAGGTCAGATGTTCGAGTTCCGCCTGCGCATCCTGGACGTGCGGGAACGCGAGACCGACCCACCCTCCTTCCTCGGGATTGTGGAGGGGTTCCCGCATGTCATGTCGCATGCGGCCTCCGCCTCACAGGCCGAGGCGGACCTGGTGAGGTCGCTGATCGACCACTTGGAGCGCATTCAGGATCGTGAGGCGACGCGGTTGGAGCTGGACGACCTTCCCACCGTACGCGAGGTGAGGGTCCACATCACTCCGCCTGCGTCCTAAACGAGCTACCCTGGACTGAGCGAAACGCGCACGAGGGCCGCGAGGATGTAAATGGCAACTCCTACCAATGCCGCCACGATCACCGCCATCAGAGCTGGAAGCCACGACTTCCGGTCATCCTCTTTCTTCTCCCGCTCACGCCGCTCGAGCAGGAAGAACGTCACAAAGCCAGCGAATGCCGCGGCAAGACATGCCAACGGAACTTCGGGAGCGTCGAACAGTATGTGGCGGCCCGGTGCCTCGTCAGGGTCGTACTGGTCCCGATGGATCTTCCAATGATCCTCCAGCTCGTACGCATGTAGGGCAGGGGCAGCGCGATGCTGAGAGGTGGAGCCCGGATGAGCAATCCAGAGCGGAGTTCCGAAGATGGTCGCCGAGAATTGCGGTGGGAGTGATGGCATCTCGGCCTTAGCCTGCCTTTTCGCACCGAATGAACACCTGAGGATTCCTCGTCCCCAATTCGGTAGTCCTCGTCAGTCGCTTTGACTCCCAGAGCCCGCCGAGTTCAGGCCTGCACAACAATAAGCCCCTCTGGCCCGACCCGCGATCCCCGAGCTCTTCTGTCGAGAAGAGACCTCGCCTCCTCGACGTCCTCGTGCTCCCTCCCGCGACTTCTCTCGGTTGGGCCAGTCCAACCGAATGCTTTATTGTTGTGATATACATGAGCCTGCGTGCGCGACCCACGGGAGTTCTTCCGCGAGCCCGACCACCCCCTCCAGCGCCGCTACGAGGCCCTTCGGGCCTACTTCCTCGAGGGGCGTTCGGCCGCCGAGGCGGCCCGACTGTTCCACTACTCTGCCCACTCCCTCGAGGTCATGGCCTCTCAGTTCCGTCAGGGTCAGCTCCCCCCGTTCTTCCGGGACATTCCCCACGGTCGCAAGGACCGCCCGGTCGCCGAGCCGCTCCGGGAGGCGGTCCTTCGTCTCCGTCATGAAGAGAGTCTCAGCGTGATCGACATCGCGGAGCGGCTGCGGGCGGAGGGCCGTCCCGTCAGCTTCCACACCGTCTGGCTTCTCCTTCGGGAGGCCGGGGTCGGACGGTTGCCTCGACGCACCGCCGAGCAGCGGGGGCGGCCCCCGCTGCTCGCCCCTCCGGTCTCCGACGTGGGTCAGCTTCAGCTCCACCCGGGGATCGAGGTCGAGTGCCGCACCCCCCTCCTCTTCCTCTTCGCTCCGTTCTTGGACGAGGTCGGCTTCGAGGGGCTGGTCCGCCATGCCCGCTACCCGGGGTCCGCGATGATCCCGGCCCCGACATATCTCCGCTCGTTGCTCGCCCTCAAGCTGCTCGGCCGTCCGAGGCACAACCACGTGATGCCCATCGCCGATGACGAGGGCCTGGGGTGGTTCGCGGGACTGAACGTCCTACCGAAGACCACCGCCCTCTCCGACTACTCCTACCGGGTCGGGGACCGCCCCCATCGAGCACTGTTACGGGGCTTGGCTCGGGCTCGGAAGGCGAGCGGGGCGTATCCGACTCGCTCGTTCAACCTCGACTTCCACACGATCCGCCACTACGGGGACCCCGAGGTCTCCCGCCTCGAGAAGGACTACGTTCCCCGACGGAGCCAGTCGGTACCCGCCATCGTATCGGCGTTCGCCCAGGAATGGGAGGGCCGAGAGATGGTCTATGCTCGGGCGAACCTGTTGAAGAAGGAGAAGGCCGACGAGGTCGTTCGGTTCGTCGACTACTGGAAGGAGGTGGACGGGGAGCTCCCGAAGGAGCTCGTGTTCGACGCCCACATGACGACGCACGCGGGTCTGGCGAAACTGGACCACCGGGGAATCAAGTTCCTGACGCTGAGGGAGCGCCGCTCACGGGAGGTGGAGCGGATCCGCTCCCTGCCCGAGGACCGGTGGAAGCACGTCGAGTTGGAGATCGAGGATCGGGCGTATCGCCACCCGATCGTGGTGGACGAACGGGTGGAGATCGAGGGCTATCCTGGGCGGATCCGGCAGGTGGCGGCGCGGAACCTGGGGCGAGAGGAACCGACGCTGCTCCTCACGAACGACACCCGGAGGGGTCCGGCGGCGCTGCTGACGCGCTACGCCCGACGAACGCTGATCGAGAACTCCCTCGGCGAACAAGTGCACTTCTTCCACGTCGATGCGCTGTCGAGCTCGGTGAGAGTGAAGGTCGATCTGGACGTGGTGCTGAGCGTGGCCGCGAGCGCGGCCTATCGATGGCTGGCATCGCAGTTGAAAGGGTATGAGACGGCGACCGCGCGAACGATCTGGGAGAAGTTCTTGGACCGACCGGGGAAGGTGGCGGTCCGGGAGAATGAGATCGTGGTGAAAGTCCGTCGGTTCAGTCGGGCGCCCGTCCTGTTGGACACGAAGGTAGTGCGGGACCGCCCGTCCGTCCCTTGGCTCGGGAACCGGCGCCTGCGGATCGAAGTGACCGGGGACCTCAAGTTGCGCGCGGCGTGAGGGTCGATGGAGCCATGAAGCGCGAGGCGTGGCAGGAGAGGCTCCGAGAGCTCTCGGCCGACGAGTTCCGGGTCCTGCAGGAAACGGTGTGGGAAGAGGCCCGGGCTCGAGAGGCTCAGCATCTGTCGACGTTGCGGACCGGAGACTGGGTGGAGTTCGAGGATCGGCGCGGGACCACCCACCGGGGCACGGTGACGCGGATCAACGCCCGCACGATCTCGGTGCACTGCGAGCCCGGGGAACGAGGGGGACCCTCTATGCACTGGCGAGTGGCGGCCTCCTTCGTCCGACGGATCATTCCCGTGGAAGTACCGAAGGCAGCACTACCCGAACCGGAAGCTGAGTTCCTCAGTGGTCAAGCGGGGCGCGAAAAGGCAGGTTAGGGATGGATATCGATTCACCAGGGGATTGGGCATACGCTCTTTTGCGAATCTGCTCGAATTGCGCCGTCATGGGTGGGTCCCCCCTTGAAACTCCTGAATCATTTCGAATTCTTTCGGGGGCGCAAGGGCCAACATGATCTCAAGGTATAGCTCGGCCTGCGCAGAAATCTTTCTCCGTTCCCGCTCGGCCTTCGCCTTGAGTCGTTGGTATAGGTCCTCTGGCAGGTGCAGCAACACCTGCCGACGGCCGCCGATTACGAGTGCGTCAATGGGGTTGATCGGGCTCGCCCGGGCTGAGGGAGGCATAATGGGAACAGTATCTTATGATATTAAACGCTATCTACTTCATGTGTAAACTTGACTCCAAGCCACCTGTCAAACCGGCGGAGAAGGGAGGAAGCGGGCACACCACGGGGTGTTTCTCGAACTCCCCGGGGGTTTATGACGGCCCGAGTCCTTGGAAACTTTGAGGTTGAATATTGCCTCTAGTTGAACTCGATCGGGACCGCCTGCAGCAAACCCTAGTGTGCCTCCTCTCAAAGAGGTCAATGGCCAAGGTGCGTCTGCACAAGATGCTCTACTTGGTCGAACGTGACGCCGCAGTTCGCACTGGACGGCTGGCCATCGGTATCCGGTTCAAGAACCACAATTATGGTATGTTCAGCCCGCCACTTGCCGATCAAATCGACTCACTCGTCGGATCCGGCTTTCTTCAGAGCCGTGTGATTCCCGCCGACTCGGGTGAAGGACGGGCCTATCGTCTTGGGCCCACTTCTCAGGGGGTCGAGGTCTCTGATATGATTCGTTCCACTTGCGATGGCGTCCTCGAGGAGTACAGGTCGGCTATCCTTGAAGGCCCTGATAACCAAGGCGAAGGCCACTGAACCTTTCCTTGACACTCCGAAGGGGAGGTGGATCGACTGGGGGGCGTTCATTGAGAATTGTTGCGAGAGCGAACACAAGCTCGCGCCCGAAGTCGAGCAGGAGCTTCTGGAGGCAAAGGAGAGAGCCCGTTCAGGGCGCAACCGTGTGTTGACCCGCGAGCAAGCTGTGCGGCTCGTGACCACGCACGGGTGATTGCAGGTGGGCCGCAGCGTAACCTACGACGAGGGGTTTCTCCCGGCGGTCGAGAAGCTCACAAAACGCGACCCCCAATCACGGAACCAGGTAGACCGGAAGATCGCAGTAATCATCGACTACCCTGAGATCATTGGCAAGAGAAACGTCAACCCCACCGACTGCCGTCATGTTGACATCTGTCACGGGCAGCTCGTCATTTTCTGGGATTACGATCCCAAGACTGACACCGTTCACTTTTTGAAATTTGAAACCCACAAGCGCTCGTTCAGGTGAGCGACAGCGATGGGACAGGCGCAAAGACACACTCCTCGGTGCATAAGGTGCGGACAGATCGTTCCGCACTACCTTACCAGATGTATCCGGGGGAGAAGTGGGGCAAAGATCCACTTGTGCATCGGGTGTGACGAAGCCCTCCGAGTCGATCCCAAGAAGCGGAGCGGACGCGACTGGCAAATCCTGAATAGAATTCGAGAACATCGGTACGGGACCACCCGTCGGCGCCCGCGGTAGTAGCTGCTGACTTCGCGCTCGCTGCCGTCCGCCCTCGACCGCACGCGCTGTCAGCGCCTGACTGGACACCGCTCAACCGTGGGTCTGGCAGATCTGGCCACATCCGCGGCACTGGGTCGCCATAACGGAGAAGTGGGCATCACGCGAACACCCACAAGAGCACCATCCGATTCCGACAACGCCACTCGGGCGGGCAGCCAGGAATATGGAAAGGCCGCCGGTCGCCCCCGACTGCCCGCCAGTCTGGACGAGAATCGTCCCGGAAGGGGTAATCGCCATTCTACTCGATATCTGAACACAGCCCTATATGGGGTTGGCGCGACGAAACGTCGTGGATCCGCACGAACGTAGTGCCCACGCTCCTCGCGGTCGTGCCATCGCCCGCGCGCCGATCGCGGTCCCGTCTCTGGACGAATCTCTTGAATTTATTCGTCCGCTCGGGGAGGCTCTAAGCCGTCCCCGACTCGGCCGCGCGCGCCCTTCATGAAGGTAGCCCGACCACCTCCGCGCGGCGCGACGACCCTCGGAGTTGAGGAGAAGATGACTGTCATGTTGAGCGTGTGGAACTCGGCGAGGGGGTGCCTACTGAGCCAAATCGCGTATCGACCTGTCGCCACCAGTAGCTACATGGCGGAGCGCGCCATTGACTGAAACCCGAGGGCAATGGAGTACGCGGCAATCACGCCAGAGGAGGTCACGCGCGGAGTAGACACCGTCCAGTCAGCCGGCACTAAGGGCGTGCGAGTCGTGCTCAGAACCGGGGAAGTACCGACTGGCACTTTGACCGGCGCGGCGTATTCTGCGGTGGGGGTTGTCTCGGCACAGTTACAAGGACGTGAGTAAGAACTCAGGTTTCTGGAGCGCCTGACGTTGCACCGAACCCCGGGTAGCCAGCACCTCTCAGAGCGCTGCCCACCACATCGAGGAACTTGATCCCCCGCTTCCGACAGGTTCGATAGACTGTCAACAGTCGCTCCAACACCCATGCGCCCATCCACGAGCGGCGGCCGCCGCTAATCTTCCGGAACAGCACGCCCTGCCTCACCTGGGTCTCGGCCTCGTTGTTGTGCCACGGGACCCCGGGCTCGATCACGAAGGTGAACAACTGCCCTCTTCGGTGTCGCAGCTCCTTCGCGATCCGCACGGCATCGGAGTCCTTCCACGGTTCGTTCAGGAGGCGGGTGAGCGATCGCCTCGCAGACCACTCCACCCGACGCCTCAGGCGTGGTGAGGCGTCGGGGTGGCCCTCCGACCAGTGGATCACCCCTCGAAGGATCCTCCGAACTCCATCAGCGAACCGAAGGAACTCGTCGGGCGGATGCCCCGCGCTCATCAACTTCGCCTCGACCTCCTTGAGCAGAGGCCGTGGCTCCACTCGGTGGATCCACTCCGCTCGTTCCAGCCACCGATTGACGTGGAGGAGATCGAGTTGGTGCTTCGCGGAAGTGAGGCAGTCATAGGGATCCCAGGCATCGCGCACGAGGGTTCCCTCGTACCCGTCGAGCATCTCCCGCACCACGTCCTGACCCCGACTCGGGGCGATCCGATACACGACCGCCTTGAGGTGCGAGAACACCCACATCCACCCGTTCTGTCCCCCGATGCGGAAGCTGGTCTCGTCGCCATGGACCACGGGTACGGTGCGCACTTGCTCCTTGAGTCCCTCGTAGAGCGGTCCGAGCGCCTCGGCGGCGGACCGCTCCATCTTCAGCACCGCCGCGGGACTCACCTCGACCCCGTGCCCCTCCCTCAGGCAGGCCACGATCTTCGGGACACTGAGCCCGAGCATGCGAAGGTGGACCACCCGAGACATCAGGGCGAACCCGAAGGGGCGGTTCCGAGGGTAGGGGCACTCGGGCTCCACCCGACGGTGGCAGCCCGGACAGGTGTAGCGAGAGATCTCCACGTCGAAGATCCGAGGCTCGGGTGGAGGGAGGTCGGTGATCGTTCTCCGACGGACCTCGAACGGCTCTCCGAGCTGGGTGCCACACTCCCCACACCGCTCCAACGAAAGTCGGAGCGGAGGTGAGTTGGGGATAGGCCGCTCTCGGGAGCGCCCCGGGTGGCCCTCCTGGCCACCCGTAGGGTGAGGCTCGCGGGGACGTGCGGGCCGACGGTAGAACACTCGGCTGGAGGGGATCCCTCCCGCCTCGGCGGTGAGGTCACTGGCGGCGAGGAACGGGGCGGAGGTCTTGATCCGTCGGAGTTCCTCCTGGACCCGACGGAGCTTCTCCCGAAGCTCTCGGTTCTCCTTCTCTAGCTCGTTCGCCCGTTCGAGGCGCTTGCGGATCGCCCGCTTCTCCTCGGGGTCGAGCGTGAGCGGCTCGTCCTCCTCGACGAGCGCAAAGACCTCCACCGCGTCCCGAGAGTACACGTCCCCCTCGAACGAGGGAGAGCACGTTCACCGGAAAGTACTTTGGTTCGTACGGTAGTTCGACTTCGGGCGGTCCGGAGAGGTGAGTGGTTACTATGGGCATTGACCTCTCTCTGGCCGCATTGGCTGCGGGCTAGTGTTGGAGTTGGCCCTAAGATGACTAGAACGGCAGATTCGTATGATCTTACTCGCGCCGAGACTGCGGTGTTCGACCTAGTGGATCCAACACGCAGATTCTTTTCTTGGCTGGTCCGCGGACTGTTTGTCCTATGGGTTGTTGGGATAGCAGTCGTCGGGCCGAACGTGGGAGGACACGCCGGCCGCCTGTCCCAAACTCTCATGGGGCAAGAGGTGCTGGTTCTCTTCGGGCTGGTGCTAGTGTTTGGTGGTGTGCTGATATGGTATCAAGTGGCGGATGGCTTGGATCGATCGAAACGTGGAGGACGCGGTCCGATCCAATTGGACATCCTGAAGAATGGCTTGAAGTTTACTTGGGGTAGCGGGTCCCCAGCCATATGGCTTTGGAAGGATGTGCAGACGCCCCCTTTGGATCGAGGATTATACGGGGGGGAACCTAGGATTTGAGGCTCAAATCAGGCTGTCACTCCTTAGATGGGCGGGGTTGACTCACGAAGCAGCATGTGCGGTCATAAGCGAGGCGGAACTCAAGGGGATGCGAGTCAGGACCCGCAATGTGACTTACTACGGCAACCCTGGCAAGATAACCACTATACGAGCCCCACGGCGTGCGTGAGTTTTCCAGAGAGGGGGAGCGGATCAGAATAGACGGAGATCGGGGGCACGGCCCGTTGCTTTCGGGGACGACCAAGTTTGCGGGCAATGATTCGTACAGGGCATGGAATGTGTCAGGGTCCATAGCCACCCAGACACCTTTCGGGAATCATGGGTTGCTCTCCTCTCGGACCCTGAAAACTAGGGCATGATCTACGGTCGTAAGCACTCAGGTTTCTGGAGCCCCTGGCGTTGCACCGAACCCCGGGTAGCCAGTTCCTCTCAACGCGCTGCCCACTACATCGAGGAACCCGATCCCTCGCTTACGACACGTCCGATAGACGGTCAACAGCCGTTCCAAGACCCACGCTCCCATCCAGGAGCGGCGTCCTCCGCTGATCTTCCGGAACAGCACTCCCTGGCGGATCTGGGTCTCGGCCTCGTTGTTGTGCCACGGGACCCCGGGCTCGATCACGAAGGTGAACAACTGCCCTCTTCGGTGTCGCAGCTCCTTCGCGATCCGCACGGCATCGGAGTCCTTCCACGGTTCGTTCAGGAGGCGGGTGAGCGATCGCCTCGCAGACCACTCCACCCGACGCCTCAGGCGTGGTGAGGCGTCGGGGTGGCCCTCCGACCAGTGGATCACCCCTCGAAGGATCCTCCGAACTCCATCAGCGAACCGAAGGAACTCGTCGGGCGGATGCCCCGCGCTCATGAGCTTCGCCTCGACGGGCTTGAGGAGAGGCCGTGGCTCCACCCGGTGGATCCACTCCGCTCGTTCCAACCACCGATTCACGTGGAGGAGATCGAGCTGGTGCTTCGCCGTGGTGAGGCAGTCATAGGGATCCCAGGCATCGCGCACGAGGGTTCCCTCGTACCCCTCGAGCATCTCCCGCACGACGTCCTGACCACGGCTCGGGGCGATCCGATAGACCACGGCCTTGAGGTGGGAGAACACCCACATCCAGCCGTTCTGGCCGCCGATCCGGAAGGAGGTCTCGTCCCCGTGGACCACGGGGACCGTGCGCAGCTGTTCCTTGAGCCCCTCGTAGAGCGGCCCGAGCGCCTCGGCGGCCTGCCGCTCCATCTTGAGCACGGCGGCGGGGCTCACGATGACCCCGTGGCCCTCTCTCAGACAGTCGACGATCTTCGGAACGCTCAACCCGAGCATTCGAAGGTGGACGACCCGCGCCATGAGCGCGAACCCAAACGGTCGGTTCCGAGGGTAGGGCGATGGGGGCTCGACTCGACGGTGACATCCCGGCCAGGTGTAGCGAGGGATCTCCACGTCGAACACGAGCGGCTCGGGGGGCGGGAGGTCGGTGATCGTTCGCCTGCGGACCTCGAAGGGAGATCCGAGTCGTGCTCCACAGTCGGTGCAGTGGTCGAGGGAGAGGCGGAGGGGCGGGGCGTTGGGCTCGGGTCGAGGGCGGGCTCGGCCCGGGTGGCCGAGCTGGCCCCCCGCGGGTCGTGGAGGGTCCTCGCGGACCGTGCGGCGATAGAAGACGCGGCTCGAGGGCACGCCCCACGCCTCGGCGGTCTGGTCGTCGGGGGCGAGCAGGTGGAGGGTCGACTTGTAGCGACGGAGCTCCTCCCGCAATCGGCGGATCTCATCGCGCGAGGTGTCGAGTTCCTCTTCCACCCGGTCCAGCCGTCGCAGGCGCTCGAGGATCTTCCGGGCCTGCTCCGGAGTGAGGGGAGTCTTCCCGTCTAGGTGATCCTCGAGCGCCTGCTCCAGGGACAGAGGAAGCACGTTGCCCTCGCTTCGCGAGGGCGCGCGGTGCCGGAAAGAACTTACGCTCGAGAGGAATCAGGCGACTGCTGGCCGGAAAGGTAAATGGCTACCCTGAATCAATCGTTCCGTAGCTCGGCTGGCCTTATGTGGGCCCTGCAGGCCTACTGGCAGAACCGCTCGTTCGCGTCTGGGAGCGGGAGCTACGGCGCTCAAGAAACGGGTGTTTCCAATACCAGCTCCTCCCAGATCCGAATCGTCGCAGTGACGACCCCGCCCACGAACAACACAGGGGGTCTGCCTTCGGACCCTACCCTCCTTAACTCGACTGATGCAACTGCGGCGCTTCAGACAATCCTAACATTGAACATCACTTCGGCATCAACCCTCGATCTGCTTCTCGCCGGGCTCCTTGACAACAATACTGGAGGCGTAAATGGAACCTTACTCAACATAACGACCGAGGTTCATGTCCTGGGGCTTCTGGCGCCAGGTCCTGAACGCCCTGGCCAACGCCACCATCGCGAGCCAGGGCCTCTACGGCGTACCGGCTTGGCGAGCGCCGCCCCCGACTCCCTCTTCTGGGGGATGGATTGGGTCGTTCTGTAATGCGGCAAGCGCCGTTGTTACAAACCCCCTCGGCGCCTTCGTCTCACTAGTTGGTTTCACGTATACCTCCGTGGTCGCCGCGACAGTGGAGTTTGACCACTTAATCCACGAGACCCTCACCATTGGGGGAATCTTGCTTGCCCGAACCGTGGCAACTCTGAAGAGTATTGGAGAGGCAATCCTGGCGGCGTTGGAGAAGCTTCTCGATTGGGTGTTGGGCTTGGTCGAAGAAGCGTTTGTGGCAGTCGTCACACCGTTCTGGAACGCCATGAAATCCGCTCTGGGCACAGTTGTGGACTTCGAGATTGTATCCGAGAACTCCGTGATGAGGTATGTGAATGGGACAGGATCTATCGCAGCCGCAATTGCCGGGGAGTCCCTTGCCCTCGCTCCGCTTCTTGCGGTCGCCCTTGTGATCACCGCAATGGTTGACATCGTTTTAGGAATCACACTTCCCCTCTCGATTGGAGTTGCATTGGTCTTGGGAATACTGATATCGGTGGTGATTTCTGTGGCGGGCAGTGGGTCCGTATCAGCCCAGGGGGGAGGTTCCCTCGGGTCGATTGAGGGCGGATTTTCATCTATATTCGCGGGGACGGAGGCAACGATGGTCAGTGCTGAGCAGACTGTCTTGAACTACACGCTATCTAGCATCCTAGGTTCAGAGCTCACCTCTACAACCGTTCAGCCCCTCCCCGACCCGCCAGATTTTGTCGGCACATCGGGGCTCGTCGTTGCTGGCACCAGCTTGGGCATTGCATCTTACAAGACGATCAATACGGCAGGCGACCTGGCCGCTCAGGTAGGTTTCTATGTCTCTGTGCTTAGCTTAGCGCTGTCCTTAGTCACTTGGCTGTTCGAATCGACCGAGCCGAATGGGGCCAACTATCAACCCAACGACGTTGTGGATGCCCTTCTCGGAATGGATATTGCTGCCTTTGTCCTTGGTGTTGGCGGAATGGCCTTGGATATCAAAGGGCTCGGAGCAGATTTGCCTCAAAACAAGGGCCTGGCATTCGCTGGACTGGCACTTGACGTCACTGGAATTGTGACTGGGGCAGCCGGTATCGCGACGGACGTAGCGGCGGAGTCCACTGCGACGGGGTACTGAAGTCTCGTGCCAGAAGCGATGGGACGGCGAGAGGAAAGCGTCGAGGTGGGCGGAGGCTGGTTGCGTCCTCCTATATTTGGTCTCGTGGCAGTCTTTACCCTTGCAGCTAGTGTTTTAGGTATTCTCAGGTTCTCGACAACTCACTCAACAGTTTCCTCAACCGCAGTCTTCGTGACCCTCGTGCTTGCGGTGCTCACCATCGTACTTGTCTTGCTACTGACGACATTTTACTCGTTTGTCCGGAGGGTGCGGCTCACGACAGACCAAGTGGAGTTCGTTGTCGGGAGTCGCCATGTCCGTGTGGACTGGTCTGACGTCGTTCCCCCTGCATACCCCTACTTCCTCGGTATCAACTTCCGATACCGTGTGAACGGCACAATCCAATATCGAGACCCGATGTTCGTGACGAGAGATCAGGCAAGGGCAATCTTGTCCCATCCCGCTCGACCTGCGAGTTGGGTCGTCGCCGCGGCGGTCGGCAAGAGCCTCGGGCTCCCGCTTAGCTCGTAGCCTCGCGCGCTGATCGCGGTCAGCTCATCGACCGCGCGCGTCCTTCATGAAGGTGCCGCGGCCACGGCCGCCCGCGGGCCACTCGCGGTCTCGGCGCCGGTTCCTCAACGTAGGCGATAGCTCGTCATCACCGAGGTCGAATCCTTAGAAACCGGGCCGTCGCGAATCACTACGGCGTGTCGTGCCATCATCTCCTCGCGGAGTGCGAGGAAAGCCTCCTGTGTCAAGTGAACCGGTTCGTTTCGAAGCGAGTGGCCGTACAGAAGTAACCGTTCGCCCTTGAATGGCCCGGCTGACCCAATCGTGAATCCGTGCGCCGTCTCGTTCGAGTCGATAGGAGTCGAATCGTAGAGGTCGATTCTCGATCCAGCCCTCAAGGGCAGGACGGTCTTCTCCCCCTTCTCGTGGTAGAGGGTGATGGCGTCAGAGTCGAGCACCAGGCGGGTCGGGTCGTTCGACCGCACCAGGAACGCCATCGAGGAGATCATGAATCCGAAGCCGAAGAACCCGAGCAGGAGATCCCTCGGAAGCACGACACCCCAGAGAAGGACACCTAGCGGGAGACAGACAAGGCTCGCCACTAGAAGCGGGGAGGCCCACCTTGTATGCCGGTGGGTGCGTTTCTTGTGGTATCGCCAAAAGTCGTCGTCCAGCCGGAACTCTCGTGTCGCTCGGCTGGCGTCCGTGCTCATCGCGGTCGATCATCGAACGCGCGGCCCCTTCATGAAGGTCGCGCGGCCACGGCCCCCCGCGCGACCATCATGAGGGCACGGCCTCGGGCCTCGCTCACGCCGCTCGGCCCTCGGCCTCCGCGCTCGCTTCGCGCCGATGACCGCGATGAGCGCGCAACGCGCCTCCGTCGACACGGCCAACCTGTTCCCGCCGACAGCCAATCCTGCCCATGTCCGGATCCCGGGCAGCCCGCGCACCTACGAGGTGCGCGACGTCCTCCGTGGGATGGGGCTCCGCTGGGACCCCATCTCCCACGTCTGGCACGGGACCCTCTCCCCCGAGAAGGGCGCCCTCCTCGGGCGTCAGGTACCGGCCTCAAGCCCCACCTCGTCCCCACGATCGAGGCGTTCGCAGCGCCGGCCCCCTCGCCGCGGCCGCCCGCAGACCCGCGCCCTCCGTCGACCCGCCGCCCTCTCCATGACTCGACCCGGACGCGCGCCGAAGCCCGCCTGGCCCTCCCGGACGCGGACCCGGAGAACGAGGTCGCGCCGGTTTCGCGGCGATTCAGCCTCCTCGACATCACAAGCGGCCTCCCGGACGACTCACGGGAGGCGGACGAGCGCGCCGCGGCGCGCCAGCTCCGCGACCTGCGTGCCCGCGTGAAGGCGGCGCGAGCAGTGGTCGCCGTCTCAGCAGGGCTCACCGAGTCCCTTCAACGCGATGGGCAGAAGGCGGCTCGGTTTTACGCGCGGTTCGATATCACGGAGGCCCAGTTTCGGACTGGGGTTGCGTCAGGGGGGCAGGAAGGGCCCGTGGGCTGACTGGGTAGATGTCGATGTTAAGGTTTGGCCGTCTCGGAACTTAAAAGTAGATGGTTCGGTTGAACAGCGACATGGGTGGCTGGTCTGATTGGAAACCGCTCTACCATCCCGACGGAAATCATCTAGTTCCGAGTGAAGTCCCCCACTACGGGCCGGGGGTCTATGTTCTCGCGCTAGCTAATCATCGAGGAAAGAAACGCTTTGTTGAGGTCTACGTCGGGATGACAACCGACCTAAACCGCAGAATCTACGAGCATAGCTATGGCGACTCGGTCACCGAGAAGGCTCTGGGCCGGGCCTGGAACAACGGATACGAAATCCACTACTGTGTCTACTCCCAACCCAACGAGCGTGCCGCAAAGAAAATGGAGCGGGACCTCCTAACGGAATGGTGGAAGTACCCATTGAACATTCTCGGAAACCCCCTCCGAAAGGAACTTTCGTAACGGGCTGAGAGTTTTCCTTGGTTAGCGCAGCTGCCACTCCCCGCCTCGAGTCCGATACTTAAGAGTTGACGGGGCAATCGCGTCACCAGGGTGGATCATGACCACGATTGGAATCACCCAACTCTACTACAAGTTTCTTGGTCATCTGAGAAGTCGCACCGAATTCATCGCACCGCTCCAACTGACTGGCCGGTTGGAGGTCTACCTCGTCCACGAATTCATCGGCTACGCTTACGGGGAATCCGGTGGGAAACTGCTCGGGTTGGCCAACCTCGGCAACAGGGGTGAGCAGAAGATCGACTTCGGTATGTCGGGATGCGCGATTGCGGCAGCCGCTTATGATGCCGCCACGTACGTCTTCTGAACCGAGAGGGGGGCTGGCCCACGACGTCCATGGATTACGACCTAAGCGACCTGGTCTCAGCAGATCAAAAGTGGAAGCGGGGAACTCTTTACTTCGCCATCATCATTGCTGTTGGCCTCGCTACGGAGGGATTGTTCCTTCTATCTTGGCGCCTCTCGGCTCTTGAGCACGGGGGGATTGCCACTTCAGGCGGTCAGACTTTTATCGTTGTCTTGGCCGGTGAAGCCAGTGCGGTTGCCTTCCTCCTGGTTGCCCTGCCCCGCTTCTTCTCCGGAGCGCGGCATATTCGAATAGACGAAGTTGGCATCCACCTGTTCTACAAACACGGCAGATCGGACCACTACCTTTGGGCCGACCCTAGGACTTCATTCTTGTTGGAAGACTACAGTGCGTACGACTTGATGATAGCAGAACGATTGGCGTATGGGGTAACTGGCCGTTTTCTATGGAACCGTCGGTCACTACTAACTAAAGACGTATACGAAGCTGTCCTGGCTAATGTTCGAAATCATTCACTTAGTGTCTCATCCTACGCAGGAAATTCTGCCTGGTACTGGAGATCCCCACTGATACATCGAATTCAAGGACGCCGAGGCGAACGCGCCCGACTTGGTTAGCCTCGCATGCAAGATGCTCCAACAGAACCAGGCGCACTAGGTTTACCGCAGCGGTTGCCATGGCAATCGGGGCGTTCGATACAGATGCGCCATCAGCCATTCTTGTTTTGGCCGGAGCCGGCTTGGTTGCGGGGGCATTAGGCCTAGCCCTTACTCAAGGAACAGTGAACATCTGAGTGATGGAGACCGAGAAATCCGACCCACAAGGGTGGAGATGGTTTGACCTAACAGAGCGAGCTCGTCGACATAGGCCGGTCGTCTATCTGGAAGTTGGATTGACAGCGTTCGTCGGGGTCATTGTCCTGGATGTAGTTATCCAGATCCTTGAACACGGACTCACTCTCGTCGGAATTGCTGCTCTCGTAATCCTAGGAGGGGGAAGTGTTCTGTTCCTCGCCAAGATTGGGCCTGACCTAAGGGAACCGCCTCTTGATTTCGGGGTCAAGGACGACCGGGTCGGTTTGCGCTACAAGTCCAACAGAATCGATTCGTACTACCTTCAGAGTGGGACAGGCTCCAACGGAGTGGTCTTGGTTCGCGATTGGAGAAGAGGGCTGACAAAATCAGATGATCACGAGCGATTCTTCTTCACCGTGGAACGGTCCTTTCCGGTGTCCCTCGTTGGCCCAGTCCGGAAAGTCCACCTCCCGATATCATCCCAAATCTATTCGGTTCTCCAATCCGAGGCTGTGCGTCAAGGGTTGCTGCTTGAACGCTCCCCACGAAAGGTCGAAGGGAGGGTAGTCGGGGAGACAATACGGTTCACGCGACGCCGTTCTGCGGACCCGCTTTCCCCGATGACCGATGACCGGGAGGCCGTAGGTCCCGCAGTGGAATCTAACAATTAGATAGGGGTTCCAGAGCAGGAGCGGGCCAGCATCCACACATTAGAGGGGCTAAGATAGGTCCACCCACGCCCCCGCAGAGGGATGAACCCGAGGCTCGCCCCACCGCGCTTGCTACGTAGTCCGACGTCGTTCTCCCTCGTGGCAATGCCGAGGGCCGCCCGGAAGTGGGACGCAGCGGCCATCCCGGGCACTGGGGGGGAGCAAAACCATCATCCCAGCGGCTGGCGCCGTACCACTAAGCCACCGGAAGTGAGGGTGAACCCCCGAGCGCTTTAGATGTCGGGAAACTGGAACGGGCCTGACGACAAGGCTGACTAGAATTACTGCGGGGGAGTCCCCGCGATACGTTCGAGGCCAAGATAGGGTTCTTCCAGAGACCGGATTGGACTGTCCATTCAATCAACCTGGAGCGACCGCTGTTCGAAGAGTTCGAGAATTACTGCCAATCAATGGGGTAGGGCTCCACTGGGGGGCGACCAACACAGGCTCCTTTCCGGATGGTCCATTAGAATCACAGCACTTCGTGAGTGGGGACTAAAATCCCACAGCCCCAACGTAACGTGGATTTTTGTAGAAGCGCTTTCTCGCTGCCACCTCGCTCATTCCTGCCTTCGCGAGGAACGAGCGATAGTCGCTATCACGAGATGCGAGACCACCCCCCTTTCAGGGGGTGTCGTCGCCTGAGCCGAGGTCGACAGGAGTGCTACTCCCAACCGGCAAGAGACCCGCGTCGCTTTCGATCGTTATGTGGCGGCCGAAGTCCCGTTAGTGTCGCGTTCCATGCTTGGCCCTCTTCCATATGCTCGAGGACCCGCTCCCTCAATTTCGACCGAACCGCTCGAACAAGATTCCTTGCGGCTCGCTTGGGCGTCTCGGGGTCCCGGAACACGAAGTACTCGCTTCCTCCTTGGCCATAGACAGCCAATGCGGGTTCCTGGAATCGCTCCGCAGTTGGTGGAAACGCGGGTGTAATCGTCATAGAGTCGATTTCATGTGCCACCGCCTGGCGAAACACGGCCTTCTGGAACAGGTCGGGTGACGTTCCGATCAGGTCCGATAACTCTTCAGCCGCTTCAACCTTGAGATTCGCGGCCAAGAGCGATGACTTCCCCGACATTCGGGATCGATATAGAGCGAAAACACCAGAAATCGGGGGTTCGTCTGCTATACCGGCTTCGGAAAGTGCGGCCCAGTGGATCCTGTGTTTGCCTCGGTCCTTCGGTCGGCTGGCTTGGGAAATCCCTTCAATCCACTTCCGAAGCACCGGAACCATTGCCTGAGTGTGGGTGAGACAGGCCTCCCAGAGCCCGGCAAGATGCGAAATCCCCGATTTCTGAATCTCGAACACAACATCCCCTGCCCCGGGCCAGTCGGTCGACCCCTCCGCCCATGCACGGTAGAGGTTCAGCTGGAGGATCGCGAGCATGCGAGGTAGTCCGTCGACCTCCAGCAATCCCTCGACTTCGATTGAATGATTCGAGTGGATTTTCAGCGACGCGGAACCGCCTTCGCCGTTCAGATTGGCTTTTGCGGCCAGCATCCGGAGAAGAGGCGGATTGACCGTTCCCTCCCCAATGAACTCTCCGCCTTCTACACGCCGGCCCCCGAGGTGCTCGCCAGGGAAAGTCTCGTAAACGGTAAGCTTCTGAGCGCGGAATTCCGGTTTGAGCGCCTCCCAGACATCGCTCGCAATGGAAAGAAACTCTGCAGCTCCGACCTCCCGAGCATCAGAGCTTTCTGCCGAGCTCAGGCCCGCGATTTCCGCGAACCTGACAACCAGTGGCATGACTACCGCCCCCTCTGTTCGATCATGACCTTGAGAGCAGATATCTCGTGCGGGGCCTGCCCGAGTTGGCCGCGTCTGATGAGGTATCCTTCATGGTCCCACGTCCAACCCTCCTTGGGGTCAAACCGCTCTAGCGAGATTCCCAACATATCTACCCGGCGCTGGAGGGACCGAAGGATTCGAAAGCCGAAGTCAAGTTGCCGAAGGGCCCAAGTGACATTGTCGCGTGTCTTCTCCTCCCAGACAATCCATTCATCGCTATCAGTCCTGCCATACTTGTCCGGAACAGGGGTACCCGGAGCAGTGGGGTAGCCCATTCTCAATCGAAGCCAGCTGCTGTTGACCACTTCAACTAGACGCAACCCTCTAGGACGGCAGAGCCCAAATGTTGGGCGAAGGTCCCACCCTACGGGCCAACGTTCTCCGTGTGTCCAGCGAATCGGAGGCTCTTCGGTCACATCCGGGACCTTCACTTCCTACTTGTCATTAAGGTACTTCGCTCGTAACCACTCACCTTTCCGGACCGCCCGAAGTCGGACGACCGTACGAACCAAAGTACTTTCCGGTGAACGTGCTCTCCCTCGTTCGAGGGAGACGTGTACGCTCGGGACGCGGTGGAGGTCTTTTCGCTCGTCGAGGAGGACGAACCGCTCACGCTCGATCCCGAGGAGAAGCGGGCGATCCGCAAGCGCCTCGAGCGTGCGAACGAGCTGGAGAAGGAGAACCGGGAGCTTCGAGAGAAGCTCCGTCGGGCCCAGGAGGAACTCCGACGGATCAAGACTTCCGCCCCGTTCCTCGCCGCCAGTGACCTCACGGCCGAGGCGGGAGGGATCCCCTCCAGCCGAGTGTTCTACCGACGGCCCGCTCGTCCCCGCGAGCCTCGGCCTACGGGCGGCCAGGAGGGCCACCCGGGGCACTCCCGAGAGCGCCCCGTGACCAACTCACCCCCTCTCCGGCTTTCGCTGGAGCGGTGTCGGGAGTGTGGCACCCAGCTCGGAGAGCCCTTCGAGATCCGTCGGAGAACGATCACCGACCTCCCTCCACCCGAACCCAAGATCTTCGACGTGGAGATCGCCCGCTACACCTGTCCGGGCTGCCACCGTCGGGTGGAGCCCGAGTGCCCCTACCCTCGCAACCGCCCCTTCGGCTTCGCCCTGATGTCTCGAGTAGTGCACCTGCGGATGCTCGGGCTCAGCGTCCCGAAGATCGTAGATTGTCTGAGAGAGGGTCACGGAGTCGAGGTGAGTCCCGCGGCGGTGCTGAAGATGGAGCGGTCCGTCGCCGAGGCGCTCGGACCGCTCTACGAGGGACTCAAGGAACAGGTGCGGACCGCCTCCGTGGTCCACGGCGACGAGACGAGCTTCCGAATCGGAGGCCAGAACGGCTGGATGTGGGTCTTCTCTCACCTCAAAGCCGTCGTCTATCGGATCGCCCCGAGCCGCGGCCAGGACGTGGTGCGGGAGATGCTCGACGGATACGAGGGAACCCTCGTGCGCGATGCCTGGGACCCGTACGACTGCCTCACGACCGCGAAGCATCAATTGGACCTCCTCCACGTCAATCGGTGGTTGGAGAGGGCTGAGTGGATCCACCGAGTGGAGCCGCGCCCACTCCTCAAGCCTGTCGAGGCGAAGCTCATGAGCGCGGGGCATCCGCCCGACGAGTTCCTTCGGTTCGCTGATGGAGTCCGGAGGGTCCTTCGGGGGGTGATCCTCTGGTCGGAGGGCCACCCCGACGCCTCGCCCCGCCTGAGGCGTCGGGTGGAGGGGTCGGCGAGACGATCGCTCACTCGCCTCCTGAACGAACCGTGGAAGGACTCCGATGCCGTGCGGATCGCGAAGGAGCTGAGGCATCGGAGAGGGCAGCTGTTCACCTTCGCGATCGAGCCCGGGGTCCCGTGGCACAACAACGAGGCCGAGACCCAGATCCGCCAGGGAGTGCTGTTCCGAAAGATCAGCGGAGGACGCCGCTCCTGGATGGGAGCGTGGGTGCTAGAGCGGCTGTTGACCGTCTATCGAACATGTCGTAAGCGAGGGATCGGGTTCTTGGATGTGGTGGGCAGCGCGCTGAGAGGTACTGGCTACCCGGGGTTCGGTGCAACGTCAGGGGCTCCAGAAACCTGAGTGCTTACCTTCGCTCGGGCGTTCGTGAGCTTCTGAGCGCATCGCCCGTTCCTTCGCTCGCGAGGAACGAGCGATGCAGCAACCAAGCATCCAGTACCCCGCGCCCGCCCCCGCCGAACGCGCCCCCACACCGCCGACCGCCCCGGGAGGCCCCACCCGCCTCCGCACCGTCACCGGCAACCGCTTCCCGCGCAAATGCGCCTGCGGCTGCGGCCAGCCGATCCCCCGCGACCTCGACATCCGGTATGTAGTCGATTTCGGCGCGCCGCGCCCCTATCCCGCCTACCTCCGCGAGCACTCGCCTGACTTCGGGACGTACCGCGGCAGCCGGGCGCAGTCCCGGCGGCAGGAACTCGACCGCGTCACCGGGTTCACCCCCGCGAGCGAGCTGATCGCGCGCAAGGACGCGGAAATCGCGGCCCGCGAGGACGCGCGCCCCGCGGACCCTGCCCACACCGAGGCGGACGCCAACTCGACCGCGACGCCCGAGTCGGGCCGTCCGTGGGCCTCCGGCCAGCTCGTCTTCAACGCGGGGTCGTTCGAGTCGGCCCGCTCCGCATTCGCGGACTACGCGAAGGACGGGGAGACCGGGACGCAGCTTCGGTCGCGGGTGAACCAGGTCATCCTCGAGGACCTGGAGCAGAAGGTGCTCGCGCTTCGTGCGCTTCACGCGAAGCTCCGCGACCTCGACGGGGGCGAATCATTCGGGGACGTGGTCGCGCGATCGCGACCGCGCCCAAGGGGCGAGTGCGGGGACTGACTCCGTTAGAGGCGGCCCGTGCTGGAGATTCGACTGCGGATCCTTGCCTACGGCCCCCATCAATTCCTCGGCATTGTGGAAGGGATTCCGGATTTGGTGACGTTCTCCGAAACCTTGGAACGCGCCGAGATCGACCTGATCAACGCGCTGGAGGGCCGTATTCGCGTGTCGATGAATTTCAACGCCACCAGTATCGACTGGGACGATCACCCGACGGTGCGAATCCTTCGGTTAACCCTTTCACCAACACCTGCTTGAGCGGAAGCGAAATGCAGGACAGTCAGCCAGCTCCTGGGGATCAGTCCAACCGGATGGCCCTTGAAGATTGACAACCGGAGCACGCTCGCGTCCGATGCGCGCTTCCAGCACCTTGGACAGTTGGTCTTCAGGACTGTCCTGGACGTAGATCGCTTTCACTTCCACTGCAGCGGAGTGGCGGAAACCCTTCGAAGCTGCTGCCACGTCGACTCGCCCTCGAAGAAGTCCCCTGGGAATCGCGACTTCGGGGAAGATGAGGGGCCACTTTTCCAATTCCAGCCACGTCATGACCGCATACATGATAGGCAGTTCTCTGCTCCGAGAGCGCCTTTCCGCAGGAGACATCGCGGTCCGCACTACTTCTCTGGAGATAGAGCTGCACGACCGACTCCCCGTGACCCGCGCGTCCCGCTCTTCAGGCGGAGTGGGCCACGGCAAGAGAAACGAGAATCCGTAAACCAAACCTCATAGGCCCGTCCGGATTCTCTCTTGCCATGCGGGGGGGCATTGTCGCGGCGGGCGTCGTGATGATGGTTCTCGGCGCCCTCCTCTTCTTTGGTTCATTCGGATCTATTGGGACCCAGGGCTTCAACGGCGCTGACCTCCTGAGCACGGCCGGCTTCGGAGTCATTCTAGGGTTTATCGGATTCATCGTCTTCATCGCCGGCCTTGCTGCTAGCCAAGAACCCGCTCATCAGCCCAGAGAATCGACTCCCACCTACATGGGCCGGGACCGGGGCCCTTTGTACGCGGATTCTCCCCCCGTTTGGACTTCTAGTCCGGTCCCCTCATTCCCTTCGGCTCCTCCGCCGCCGGCCCCATTGGCAGTACCTCCTCAGCCGAGCAATGCAGGAGGTGCCGGCGGGGCTTATTGCCCGTTCTGCGGAGCGCCGTCCAAGGTCGAGTACAAATTCTGTCGGAAGTGTGGACATGAGGCACCCACCGAATGAGTGACTCATTCTGCCCCTGGTGCGGAAAGCTATCACAACCCGGTTTCAGATTCTGCCGAGGCTGCGGGAAGGAACTCCCTGCGGAAGATACACCCACGCCGGTTCAGCTCCCCCCAGCACCAAGCTTGCCTTCGAGTCCGCCCCTGCTGGAACCGGTTACGAGCGTCATTAGCGCGGAAGCCGTTTCTACCGATCCGGTGGGTTCCGGGTCGGAAGTATGGCCCTCGGCGAGGGAATCAGCCAGGCACATTCCACCCCACCGAACTCAGATCCTTGCCGTGATTGCGATCGTAGTGGTGGTTCTGATTGTGGTCGCGGGAGTCGCCTGTTTCGAGTTGAGCGAACATGGCTCCGGATCGACCTCCGGGCCTCCGACTACTCCCCCTACAACTTTCATGTTGAACCATGTTAGATTGGACTACAATTACGCGGGCACAAGCACCGGGTACCTTGGTACGAGTGGTCAAGACTTGTGTTCGGGAGTTTGTCCACTTTCATATACGGCAAACGGCAGTTGTCGCACACCCTTGATAGCAAATCTCACGGTTTCGATAACCAACTCGGATACGATTACGCATGAGATAGTTGGAGCCAACGGAATCGACGGCTCTGATGGTTACTACGGCATAGTGACTGGGACATCTTCCGAGGGAACCTACTATCAAACGGCCAGTTGGGTCGTCGTCTACTTGGCCGATCCAACAAATGATTCGATTTTGATTGGGAGTTATGAGCTAGGTCCGGGTCAACAACTCCCGTACACTGAACTCCTCGTTTACTTCGACACATTCGGGGCCTGTCGGGGATCGATGCCTGCTGGCGAGTTCAGCATTGTAGTCACACTTAGCACGCTATAGAAACCCATAATGCCCGCATTTGGGGCATGGTCAAAATCGCTCGATTTCTGAACGCCGCACCTCCCCTTATCGCTCGGAATTTGCGCGAGTGAGTTCAGGGAGGTTCGACTAGCCTGGCCTCGTCACTGGTAATCGCCGCGCTCAGCGGGTTCCTAGTCTATCGTGACGCGGGGGGGCTCCAGCGGCAACCCACACTTCGCGCAGTATCTGCTCGCCGGTCCGTTCTCGAATTTGCAATGCCAGCAGATAGGTTCTGGCGGGTTGACTAACGGCTCGGTCGAGAAGGCCGGTGCCCTCGCCGGCTCGTTCCCCGTCGCGGCCGGGTCGACGCCATATGTCCATCCCGTGATCTGTTGGGGCGGGGCGGCTTCCACCCACACCTCGGATGCCGGCACGACTGTCCCTAGGGGAGCTGGCCCGACACTGGGGGTGTGTTCTCGGACTCGCTCAGCGATCGATGGAATCTCGGCAGGAGACGTCTTGCGGCGCCGCCTTGCCAAGAGTACGACGACGAATGCGACGAGGACGAGCACGACCAGCACGACGATCCCGTACCCCTCGACCGATGGGAGCCCGAGGAGGGCCGCGTTGACGGTGAGATTCGCGCTGCTGATGCCGTGCCCATCGTTCTGGTCAGTAACGGTGAGAGTGATTTCATAGGTCCCGGGCGAAGTAGGCGAGCACGTCAGAGTTGCGCTCGCCGCTGCAGCACAGCCGGAAGGGAGGCCGGTCCACGCATAGGTCAGGGTACCATGACCTCCGGAGCCAGTCCCGCCGAGAGTTACGCTGGTGCCCTGTAGTATCGACCCGGACGACAAGTCCAGGATAAGCGATGGCAGCGTGTAAACGATGAACGAAAGCTCCGTGCTGGTCGCTGTGAAACCGCCCGAATCGGTCACCTCGACCCCGACCGAGTAATCGGCAGCGGCTGAGGGAAGGCAAGAAATGCTAGCCGAGTTCGCGATGGAGCAACCTGTCGGCAGACTGGTCCATGCGAAGGAATCGCCAATAGTTCCCCCCGTGAGGTTTACCATGAACGTGACAGGCTGCCCCACGTCGACACTCCCACTCACCGGGCTCGATGAGACGTGGACGACCTCCCAGACCGTCGGAACAACCTGGCCAGAATCCCCAAATGAGAGAGCACCATCCGAGGGTGTTGGAAGGTAACCGGAGCCCCCGGAGAGAGTGTACCAGGTACTGTAAATCGACCGGGAGGTAGAATGCGAAGGATGTTCCGGTCCCCGCTTTCTGCTCCGATGCTGAGGAAGCGGTTGATCCGACGGACACGCCCCACGACGAGGCAGAGGGCAAGCCGGATTCAGTGAAGTTAACCCAGGCCCAAGGTCCTACGGTCAAGATTGTTGTGCTGCCTGGCGCGAGGCTGTGGGTTCCCAGGTCGTCGGTGAAGCCATTACAAGCAACCTGAAAATCCAACGATGTTGCTCCTATCGCGATGGCGGCGATCCCTCCGATGTAGGGGACTCCGCCTGCGCCGGGAATCACCGTTGCGTTGGAGGAGCCCGGTCCTTGCACATCTACTATTGCAATGTAGGTGGCATACCACAATACACCCGGATTCTCCGACCCTGAGGAGACTTGCGCGAAGAGTGCACCGTCGGAGTCATAGAACTCGCCGGTGACGTAGGCCGTACCAATTGACTCACCCGTATCTTCCCCGTAGTCCGTAGCGTTGTTGATCGATTCGTAGTTGTTGCCGTTCCAATATTGCAGCCCCAACTGGAGGTTGGAGGACTCGTCAATGGTGCTCGCCCCACCTCCCGGGCCTCCCATGATCCACTCAGCATCGTATGCAAGGCCGGCCGGATTGGACGTGTACCCATCGACGATGAAGTCGTCCGAGTAATCGAGTTGCGTTGCGAAAGAGAAGGTCACAACGTCGTAGGCGGAGAACCCGCCCCCCACATCGAACATGAAGCTGACAACCGGCTGCCGGTTCGAATTGAGTGAAGTGTTGGCGATCAATTGGAACGCGCTGTAGCTTACGGGCACGTAGACCCCGTCCCCATAGTATCCCACACCATCGTACGATGAGACCGACCCGTACCCGCTGACGGTGGAGTTGTACATCGAGGCGCCAGATGCGGACAAATTCCAGATGTTATTTTCAACCGCGATGATGCTCTGTGAGCCGGTATCGACGAGCGCGACGTCTTGGACCCAATAGTCGTACCAGTTTCCTCCGTCTTCAAATCCGACGTTGAGGTTCAGCTGGAAGGAGAGCTCCGTACTGCCGCATGGTGTAGTGGTCCCACAGACGCTGAGGCTCTCAATCTGCGCGGACCCCGCGAACGATGAGGAAGTGTAGAAGGCAGATCCGCCCGAAGCTTGGCCGAGGTCGGCAATCCCCATCGGGGCGTATCCTGAAGCGTAGGACGCAGACGCTTCCCTGGGAGGGAACGCTCCCCACGTCGACGAGATCGGCTTCCTTTCGGAAACCGAGTGTGTCAGGTTTCCCAGGGCCCGCTCTCCTCCGTTGGCGGGCAATAGGTTCGGTCCAAGGTCACGGGCTCCGGAAAGGTGCGTAGCGCTGAGAGAGGTTGCTGTTGACGTGTCAGATACGCCAAGGTGTGTTCCGCTCGCGACCCCACCGATAGCCATTGCCGCGGCGAGGACCAATATGAAGCTCGATTTTCCCGGTACCGAGTGAACCACGGACCACGAGGATCCGTGCAATGGATGCATCTGAATCGCCTTCCGAGTGTGTATTTGTGCGTATTCCACCTTCTTAAGACTACGTGACGTCGAATTGACGGCGACCACGGGCGTCTCGTGGTAGTACCTTCGAGCGCGAGTCTTGCCTGCTCCACTCGTCGCTCAGGACCTGCTCTGCCGAAACCGAGACTACGCTCAACGGTTGGGGCAGATCGACCGCGCGAAGTGCTATCAAGTCAGACGTCTCCCATAGCGCCGATGAAGCCGGTCCCCGAGGGGATGCTGGTCTCCGCGACCCCCCCGCCTGGGGGCGAGTTAGGCGAAGAGTACTGGGGTCCGTTCAACGCCCTGGTCGGCCCAGATTGGAGGGTTGGGTTCCTCGTCCTTACAAACCGACGGCTGATCTTTGTGGAGGACTACGGCGGGCGAGAACCTTTGCTCTCGTTTCCTCTGGACGAGATCCGAAAGGTCGTTGCCGAAGATGGGCTGTTCGATTCGGCCCTGCTTGTCGACGCGGTCTCCTTTGATGCAGACGAGGAGGACATCGAGAAATGGGGCACGGACTTGAACGGGATCGCCCGGGCAGTCTCCGTGGCACGCAGGAGGTCCCGAGAGAACCCCGTCCGAGGGATGAAGGCCGAGACCCCTCCCGCTCCCCAGTTCCACGAGCGAATCATCATTCGAGAGATTGTGCGGATTCCCTGTCGATTCTGCGGGAACCTTATGGACCAGACAGCGCTCGTCTGCCCCGCGTGCGGAGCTCGTCCGAAGGGATAGTCCTGTGACCGACAAGGAGCAACGCGACGCCGAGCGATTGATCAAGAGTCGGGAGCGACTCGAGGCACGAGTCAGAGCCTTCTTCAACGCAGCGATCGGTGCGTCGGACTACATCGCGGCGCACGCGGAGACGCGGCCACACTGGATGCTCGTAATCCAGAACTATGGTACTTACATTCTGGTCAATCTCTCGATCGACGAGGAGGGGTTCGCCCTCCTTCCAGTCAATGGACGCGAGAGGGACCTTGGTGAGTTCTTGGCTCACCTGGACAGTGTCGCATCTGAACTGGCTGCCACGATCCGGTATTCAATCGACCCCGATCCGGCGCACACTTGCTTCGTCCAACGGACCGACCGTTCCGGCGTTGTCAACCACACAGGCCGTCAATATCGGCTCCTCGCTCCCGCACCGGCTTGATGAACTGGGAGGCGTTCCGACTCGCGCTCCAATAGTGATGAGTTTCCGTGCCAGGCGTCTCAGCCGACACCGCCGCTCCTCTACGCACTCCTTGGAGTATGGCAACTGCCAACCGTAAGCAGCCCTTTACAACTGGTCTATATACCCCATCCTGGGAGTACAATGGAGCGTGTCCTCACGCCATTGTTCCTCCTGCGGCCAGCCCCTTTCCCCGGGATTCGCTTTCTGTCCATCCTGTGGCGGGCGCGTGCTAATCCCCTCAAACCAATCCGAAGAAGCGGGAAATGCAGCTACAACTGGCATGCCCCCGCCACCGCCCCCTCCTCCACCTCCGCCACCGCCACCGCCTGCACCACCCCCCCAATCAACACCGTCGTCTTACTCTCCGTACGGAAGTCCAAGAAACTCAAGTTTGGCAGACGAACCTCAGAGCGACGATCAGTACCGCCCAGAGTCCCGGAGGACTCCCTCGTACGCCCAGCAATCGCCCCCGCCCCGTAGCGCTGTCCGAAAGATCGGTATTGCAGTGGGGGTGATCATCCTCATCGTCTTCCTGCTCATGGTTGTTCCGCTGCCGCTGCAATTCAACACGACCCTTCAGACCAATGGTTTGAATCCAGCGCACGCGCAAATCGGCACGGCTGACAGTGTCTCGATATCCGGGACTTGGTCGACGACCAATGGCGGGTCGGTGACTTTTGCTATCGTGAGTGGCAGTGGAGCCACTGTGTACAGCGCGGATGCGTCTAGCGGGACTTTCTCCTTCAATGCGTCGAACCCTCCCTACACCGTGGGCGCATACTCCATTCTGCCCGAATCGGTCCAGATCTCAGGCACGTCCTGGAGCCCTATGATCGCCGTGGGGCTGCCATGAGACCGAGTCGGACCGTCGAAACCAGGGCGCGAAGATGAACGCTACACCACCCGATCGGAATTCCGCCGTTCCTGGGTCGAACGCTTTCTGCGCAACCTGTGGATCTCCCCTCGGGTCAGGAATTCGGTTCTGCTCCAACTGTGGAGCCTCTGTCGTCTCTTCGGTCGCACCGGCCGATGGTTCTCGTCCAAACGCCCGGGCCCCAGAACAAGCATACCCTGTTCCACCCCCATCACCTCAAAGGAGTCGCGCCACCGCTTACGTTGCCATTATCGCTCTGTTGCTAGTAGTGATTCTCATACTATTGGCGGGCATTTCTGCGGGGTGGTTCAATACTTCCAGTCATGGTTCTCCAGGAGGTGCAGTCGAAAGCTCGTACGCAGCCATGGACTGCAGTGTAGTCACCACCTGCCACGACACCATTACGGTGGCCGCCTTCTCGGACCTAATCATCGGGATCGGACCCAACTACTATGGGGGTCCAATATCGGCTGCCGTTCACGGATACACCGCGAAGCAACTGACGTTCGGCAACGGGAACCACGGAGCGGACACCGCGGGCGAGGGAATGTGGGGTGTGGAGGATCTCTCTGCCGGGACAGTGACCGTCTACGTTAACTCCACGGGTCCTGACAATTACCTAGTTTTGCTCGCTGACTTCACAGGCGCTGTCACCTCAGGCCCCTTCTTCTTGGCCACGGGGAACACTAACTCGTCGTCCGCGTCCAACACGGCGGCATACTGCCCGGGAATTACCTCTGTGGCGAACGAGGAAATCTTCAGCGAGACCTACATTGTGGGAAGCACGGCGACCATTTCGGCAAGCGGGAGCTTCACGGAGCTCAGCTACATCTCCAGCCCGACGGCCAGCTACGCTGCTGAAGACCAGATCGGCAACTTTGCATCTGTTGGAAGTTACAACTCCACGTCGACGATCTCGTCTGCCGGCGAATGGGGAACGCTCTGCCTGGGTCTATTGCCGTGACGGTTCCAGTTCATTAGGCCGGTCTGTCCGCTCTGGTGTCGGGCCTCCGACGTTCACGAGACCTGCCGGGCTCGGGCGAGTGGATGCCCCGCCTCGTCGACGAGGCTGAATCCCTCGAGCGTCAGGCGTCAGGGAAGGAGTTCCGAAGCACCCAACATCGAGTCAGCAAACATCGTCGGCCGCTCTGGACGCGCCACTAGGGATGAGTTCCTGAAACAACCCTGGGCCAGTGGGCAGAGTGGCCGCCGGGTGACACTCAAGGCCACACCGCACACCGATCTCGAGAGCTAGGAACCTTGTGTTCGGCGGTTGAGCTCTTACGTCGATGAACGTAGAGGGACGGTCTCGAGACGGGGGGTACTGCTCGGGGCGCGAGAGGATCCCCTCCAATCCGTGAGTGTTAAGTTTCGATTGAAGCGGACTCGCATAACCATGGACGGCGGACGGGGGCACACTCGCGACTACGACCTTCTGGGGCCTGTAGTGCGGTTGGCCGAGATTGAGATCCCCCGTAGCGTGCCATGAGACCTTTCCCGCACCAGGGTCATTCGGATCGGTAAGGTAGATGTCGTCAGCGTGCCAAGTGACTTGTCGCCACAATACGGCGCGGCTCCCGTCGGTGAGGTAAATGTAATGTTTCAACTCCCTCGCAAAATCTGGCGCGTTCGAGTGGCTTCGCGCGCTCATCGCGGTCGGTCCTCGACCGCGCGAGTCCCACATTAAGCTCGCGTTCGCGTCGCTTATCGGGCGGCCCCGTTTCGCTAGAGCTGCGTGCTCATGGAATCAGGGGAGGTACACCCGGGCGCCGTTGAATCATCGGTGTCATCACGTGAATTTGACCTGTCGGGTGTTGCTATCGCAACTTTCGGATACCAAAGATCTCGACGATGGCTTGCTTTGGGCCTTTCGGCTTTCCTCTTCGCCTTCGCCGCATTCGGCGGATACCTTGCGATTACCATCCCAAAGACAAGCCTCGTGTCTTGGGTCGGCCCGTTTCTGATAATTGGCATTGGCCTTGGGCTCGGGGCTATGGGAATCTGGGCGTCCCCGAAAATGGGCCCCGTCAAACTGATCGTGGACGATCACGAGCTAAGATTGGAAGGTAGATTGGCTCGGCCGCAAGAGCGAGTTCGCTGGGACGATCCTCATCTAAAACTCACCCTTGCTGACCTGAGGGGCCTTCCGAAGGTTTGGTCCAACGGGGTCGTCCGGCCGACAGATTTCACGCTCAGCATTTCAACTTCCCCAGAGGTTTCCGTGACGGAAGCGGCGTACGAGTGCATTCTCGAAAACGCTCGCATGCAACATCTCGACCTGGAGCGGCGAAGTGATTCCGTTCGATGGTCCTCGCTGCAGGTTCTGAAACTGACCATCACCCCGAACAATCGGGCCAAATCGTAGTCTGCCAGTCTCAGTATGTCGAAGCATCGGCCGCATTTTGCCAGTCCCAGAACTTGACCCCGGTCGCAACCCTTGCTCGCGCGCTCCTCGCGGTCGGTCGTCGACCGCGCGGGTCGCAGATAAAGCCCGCGCGCTGTTTGCGGTCAAGGTCATTGGACATGATACGCTTCGTCCATGCGGGAGAGAGCCCAAGCCCGTCGCCTCCTGTCCAAGCCTCGGAGGCGACCAATGGAAATCTCGACGTATGTCGGATTCGACGTGAGCAAGAGCAGCATTGCGGCGACCGCTGTGGATCTGCTGGGACACCGGCGGCGGCAGGAGAAGTTGGGAACCAGCGACGAGGAGATCCGACGATTCCTCGAGGGACTCCCGGGGCCCATACAGGTCGTGCTCGAGGCGTGCAATGTCTGGGAACACATCTACGATGCCGCGGCCTCGACGGGGGCCGAGGTCCTGCTCGCCAACCCGTTCCAAACCAAGCTCGTCAGCAAGACGACGCTGAAGACCGACCGAGTGGACTCCGAGAAACTGGCGAAACTCGCGCGACTGCAAGCGATACCCCAGGCGTATGTTCCCACACCGGATCAGCGGGCACTGCGCAAGTTGGTCCGCGAGCGGGTCTTCTACACGCACCTGTGGACCGGCGTGGCGAACCACGTCTACGCCGTCCTTCTCCAGAAGGGGATCTCGTTCCGTCCGGGCCTCCTCCAGCGTCGCACCCTCCGCCCCAGCGTAGCGGACCCGCGCTTCCCGGAGATCGCGCGCGGACTCCAGGAGCTCACCGCGATCGAAGCGATCACCCACTCCCTCGATCGAGCGATTCGGGAGGCCTTCGAGGCCTCCCCGGAAGCTCAGCTGCTCGCCACGATTCCCGGAGTAGGCAAGTTCACTTCGGTGGCTCTGGTCGCCTTCCTCTGTCCCATCGAACGATTCACGAGCCTCGATGCCGTCGTGAAGTACTGCGGCCTCTGCCCATCGGTCCATCAGTCGGGGACGACGAGCTACCATGGCCCCCTAGTGTGGGACGCGAATCACCTTCTCAAGTGGGTCCTAGTCGAGGGCCAGTGGAACGTCCGTCGGCACGAGAGGAAAGGGGACGTGTATCGAGTCGGCCATCGGGTCGCCCGTCGGAAGGGGATGGGGAGCGGGGCGGTGGCCGCCGCACGGAAGCTCGCACGGATCACCGCCTCGGTCCTCCGGCGCCGCTCTCCCTACCAGCCTCACGCTCCTGAGTCGTCGAGCCGCCAGCGGCCGATTGCGGCGTCGTAAGACGGCCGCCACAGTCATTGTGCCGGGAGGCGATTTGGGAGTTCGCGGCCGCCGCTGTCCAAGTGCGCATCAGGCGCCGATAGCATACTGCGCGCGCGAACAACCCTGAGAAACCGGAGGTCGATGTAAGGCGGTTCAACTCCCAATCGGTCAATCGCCACGAGCTCGGTTCGTGCAGACGAAGCGTTCATAGCATCGGCCGCGCGCGTCCCACTTTACGCCCGCGGTCGCGCGGCCGCGGCGACGGCGAGAAGAACCGTACCGAGGATGAGCAGTGGAAACGCCGCCTGGATCTCGGAATCTCGCGTGGTCTCCGAGTACCAAGGTGAGGTCGGGCAGGGCTGGCCCGCCGTGCACCCCGGGCCGCCGGGTTGGGAGAGCGTGTCCAACCACAACGCGACGAGTGCGAGACCGGCTATCATGACGATTAGGCTGATTACGAGGAGGATTCGCGATGTTCGGCGAACTCGCGAGCCTACGGGTGCGCTCATCGCGGTCAGTCATCGCACGCGCGGTCCCTTCATGAAGGTCACGCGACCCCAGCAGTTCGCGCGACCATCATGAGGGCACGGCCTCGGGCCTTGCTCGCGCTGCTCGGCCCTCAGCCTCCGCGCTCACTCCGTGTCGATGACCGCGATGAGCGCGCCACGCGCCTCCGTCGACCGCGCCAACCCGTTCCCGACGACCGCGAATAATCACGCCCACGTCCGGATCCCGGGCAGTGCCCGCACCTACGAGGTACGGGAAGTCCTCCGCGGGATGGGACTTCGTTGGGACCCCGTCTCCCACGCCTGGCATGGGACCCTTCCGGCAGAGAAGGGGGCCTTCCTCGGGCGCCAGTTCGGCCTGAAACCCCAGGTCGTCCCCACGATCGAGGCGTTCGCCGCGCCGGTGACAACACCGAGGCCGCCGGTGAGCCCTGCACGGCCCCCCCGTCCTCACGACTCGTCGAGGACCCGCGCAGAGGCCCGCGTGGCCCTCCCGGACGCCGATCCAGAGGACGAGGACGGCCACGTTTCGCGACGGTTCAGCCTCCGCGACATCACGAGCGGCCTTCCCGACGACTCGCGGGAGGCGGACGAGCGCGCCGCGGCGCGCCAGCTTCGCGAGCTGCGTGCCCGCGTAAAGGCGGCGCGGGCGGTGGTCGCGACTCACCCCGGCATGGCCGAGGTGCTCGCGAGCGACTGGCGCAAGGCGGCGTGGTTCCATGCGCGGTTCGGGGTCACGGAGGGGCAGTTCCGCAACGGGATTCGCGCCCCGTTTCGCGAAGAGGAACGTTGATGGATTATGGGCAATTGAATCTCGCGGAACGAGTTAGGAAAGGGCAAGTAAAATCTGATTGACTTGACCGTTTATCGCGTTGCAAGTGCATCCGCCGTCAAGGTGGATCATGAGGCCTCGGGGACGCCCTTTCCGTCGCGGCGTGATTCCGATCTTGATCGTGATAATCATGGTTGTGCCGATGAGCGTTTCTCTGACCCAACTCCCAGCAGTGGTTGTAGCTGGCATTGGAATCACCCAGATCGCACCAATCACGGACCTGCAGGCCCAAGCAATTTCTGCTCCGGGTTACTCTAACGGCAATTACGCTTACCTTGACACCTTTTGGTCCAATGGCAATGTCACTCCAGGCATTCTTCCAAACTGCAATCAGGACCCGGTCCAACTAGTATCCTACACTGCCTCACCTAACTCCGGGCTGCCCCTCCTTAAGGTGCAGCTCACAGCCGTGACGGAGTGCGGAACTGGTGCGACACTAAAGTGGACCTATGGAGATGGTAACCAATCAACCCAGACTTTCTACAACAGCACGACCGGCTACGATCGCACGTACATTTACAACCACACTTACGCGTATATCGGTACGTTCGTTGCGGGGGTTTCGATCAATGCGGGCGCTGGACGATTCATCAACGCCTCCACGCCTGTTTTCGTTTCATTCACCCCCAGCCACTTTTACAGTTTCTACAATGAGTCAGGTCTCATTGGCAGAGGCGTAAACGGTTCGAGGTATGCAATCGGGTTGGCCGAATACTGCGACCCGAGCATGGCTTATCAGACCGATCTCAACACCTTTGACTCTCAGTTCGGATTGCCGCCTACCACTTTGAACTTGATAGGTCCGGGAGCATCTTCATGTCCTCTCGCCGCCGGATGGGGGACGGAAACGGACTTGGACGTCGAGTGGGCCCATGTCGCTGCTCCGGGGGCCAAGATCTCTCTGTGTCTCGCGAGCAACAACAACGGGACCGGTGGAATCATGGCATGTGACCAGTCATTTTATCTCGATCGCAACAGCACGAAGAACAATACCATGATCGTTTCAAACAGCTGGGGGTTTTGTGCAGTTGGCGGAGAGCTGGACCCGTATACGGGACAAAGTCTTTGTGCAAACAGCGGCGATCGGTACGGAGGCAACTTTAGCACCTATTCTTCGGCCGGGATGAATGTGTTCGCAGGCGTGGGTGATTTTGCCCCAGACAGTTGTGTGACCGCCTATTACCCCGCTTCCGATCCCAATGTCATCGCCGTCGGGGGGACGACAGTAAC
Organism: uncultured Thermoplasmata archaeon; assembly: GCA_963749235.1. Classification (GTDB taxonomy): domain Archaea; phylum Thermoplasmatota; class Thermoplasmata; order Lutacidiplasmatales; family UBA184; genus Lutacidiplasma. The sequence goes on from CAVVLV010000001.1 coordinate 409,480, forward strand.
GAGCGTCGGCTCTTCGGGATCATACGGGACCGAGAAGGCTTGGTACAGCAACACCCCGGTAGGGCAGTGTTTCCTCAGACAAAACGGGCCCAGGGTGGACGGAAACCCAGGTGAGCTTTACGGGGCCAACTCCCACTACAATGCAACGGCGTGGCAGCATTCAGTCCTCCATAACTCAATCAGGTACTTTCCTGATGTCAGTATGGTGGCCAACGCGAGCACAGGTGTTCCTATCGTGTTCCATGGGGGATGGGAAGTGGTGGGCGGGACCTCAATCGGGGGCCCCGTTTGGGCTGGAATTCTGGATGTACTCTTCCAGGCGGCTGCTCCGAATCTGTCTGGGTTTGCCGCGCCTTTTCTGTATAACAGCACGGCATGCTTCCACGGAATCACCAATCACGGGGGCGGCGTTGATGGGTTGGGAACGCCCGATGTAGGGTGTCTCTCGAAGGCTTGAACGAGCCTGTTTAACACCACCGACGGGGCAAAGGGCCGTCACGTGTCGCTCTTGCTATCTATGTGGAGCAAGGTACTATACTAGGCATGTATGCCGCTTCGTACCACCCTCGTTGTGTTGGCGGTGTTGATACTGTGCAGTTCCTTTGGACTCTCAGTAGCTACGACGGCATTCCCTCTGTCTCATCTCGCAGGCGATCATTCCCTCACCAAAGCGACTTCTCCCGCAGGCTGGATTCATACCGAGGCGAAAGTTGGAAGCCGGCCGCCTGGTGAACTTTCTGTTTCGCCAGCTGGAGGCGTTCACGGTGAAGGAATTGGCGGGGTGTCGCAGACTCTCGACCTCGAGAATGGATCGTTGCTGGCTGGAAACGTCCTCCCGCCTAGCTGTTCCGGCTACTCGGGAGTTGCAGTCGCCGCGCCATTCCAGAAGCTCTTCGCGACCTGCACCCAACCCGGCATGATGATCACTTTCAACACCAGCACTGACTCCCTACAAAATTTCAGTCCCACAACCCAGGATCCCGTCGCAATCGCGTTCGACCCTGCCAACAATGAGGTCTACGTCGCGAACAATGGGTCGAGTAACGTCACAGTCTTGAGTGCGGGCAGCGGCTCAATCATTGCGTCCATACCGGTGGGCGGGGGAATGGACAGCATTGCCTACGACGACTCCAGTGAGAATCTCTTCGCGACAAGTTACAATTCTGGCAATGTCACCGAAATCGCGTCCTCCAATGACACCGTACTCCGCGTGATTCCTCTTGGTGCATCTACCGGACTTGAAGGCATCGCATACGACAGTTACAATCACGACCTGTACACCGCCGAGGCGAAGGCGGGCGCGGTCGGTGTCATTTCGGGAGCTAATCTTACCGTAATTGCCACTGTCGCCGTGGCTGGCCAACCCCTTGCGGTTTGCGCCGACCCCGGAACCGGAGCCGTCTACGTGGGGGTCTATATCGCAACTATGAACTCCAATCCGCTGCGCGTAATCTCGGGCGTGACCCAAAGGGTCGTGGCGAATGTGAGCGTTGGATTCGGTCCGGACGCTATCTCGTTTGACTGGCGGGACAACCGCATGTACGTTGCCAATGGAGGATCCGACAATGTGAGCGTTGTCGATGCGCGCATGAACGTGCCCCTTGCTTCTATCGCAGTCTCCTACGACCCCGTCGCGCTCTCTCAGAACAATGATACCGGGATTGTGTACGCTGCGGATTGGACGGCAGGCAATGTCGCGGTCATCAACGAGAGTGTCTCGAAAACCGTCAGGTTCCTCGCCCTCAACCCTGGACCCGATCAGGTCACGTGGAACGGACTTACGGGGGAAGTAGACGCCACAACCTTCTACTCCGGCCAACTGGTTCAAGTCGATGGGTTTTCGGATCAGCTCGTATCCGCAAGCCCGGTATGGTACGCCCTTACGGGTATCGCCGTCGACTCTTCGAATGGACATGCGTACGTCGCGAGCGGTGCCCGAAGCGAGGTCTATGACGTCGATGGATCTGGTTCCATCCTCGGATTAGCCCCCGTCGGAGACTTCCCAATTGCACTTGCGTACGACGGCACGAATGGTATGGTCTATTCGACCAGCTTGTACAACGACTCGGTATCTGTCATCAACAGCACGACCGATCACTTGGCGAGCACCATCTCTCTTGGCGGGGTCCTGGGAGCTAACCCCGCCGATATCGTCTTCGACTCAAGTTCCGGCTACCTCTTTATCGCAATGCACGGTTGCCTCTGCTTTGGACCCGCGAACATCACGATACTCAACACGCGGACGAATCGGATAGTTGGCTCCATCCAAGACTGGGTGAATCCCGGGCCTAGTTCCATCGTGATCGACAAACAGAATCGCGAACTCTACGTGACGGACGATTACTCCAACCTGCTTTGGGCGTTCAATCTGTCCACGGACAACCTGACGTCGTTGACACCCGTTGGCCTTGCCCCAGAAGGAGCTGCTCTGGACCCGCTCAACGGGTACCTCTATGTCACCAACAGCGGTTCCAACAACGTGAGTGTAGTCAATACATCGACTAACTCCGTTCTAGGTTCCATTAATGTGGGCTCGGATCCATTCGGAGTGACATTTGACCCGCTGAGTAGAGATATCCTCGTCGCCAACGAGGGCTCGGGGACGCTCTCGATCATCAGCGGAGCGTACGCTCCGGTCGCGACATTCACCGAGTCAGGACTGCCTACGGGCACGGAATGGTGGGTCAATGCGACCGATGAATCGTCGGCAAATTCGACGGGGACGACCATTAGCCTAACTCTCGCGGACGGGTCATACCCCTACACAGTAGCCTCCGCCAACAAGCAGTTTCAGGCGACCGGGGGCACGTTGATCCTGAGCGGAGCCATTGCATCGGTGTCGGTAGTGTTCACCGAGCTGGCCCACGAAGTGACGTTCACCGAAACCGGCCTTCCCGCCGGAACCCCATGGGAGGTCTCGCTCAACGGAACACCGCTTACGTCGACCTCCCCGTGGATCAATTTCACGGAGGTCGCGGGTTCCTACCCGTTCATCGTGGGTGGCCTGTTCTGGTACGACTCCACACCAACCACGGGGGAGGTCTCGGTCGTGGCTTCTAACCAATCGATTCAGATCGCGTTTTCCCTCGTTCTCGACCAGTTCCTCATCGGTGAGTCGAACTTGCCTTCGGACACGAATTGGTCCATGACGCTCGGCCAGACAACGGAGTGGTCGACCCAACCCTGGCTCGAATTCAACGTGACCAATGGGACCTACAACTACTCGATCCGGTCCGTCGACGGGTACGCGGTCACATTCCTGACGCACTCGGACTCCGACGCTGTTGAGTTTCGACTCGCTACGACCGATACATACTCCGGTCAACTTCAGATCTACACTCGATGGGTGAACGCGACACTAGAGTTCATGAAAGAACCTAGCACCAGTGGGACTGGCGGTCTGTTGGGACTCTCCGAGGTCGATTGGGCCGGTATCATCGTCCTGGTCACGGTCGTTGCAATCGTGGGAGTGATCGCATACCGCAGGTCACGACACCCCGTGCATGCTCCCGTGTCACCCCCCCCCCCCGCCCGCAGACAAGTAGCCGCGCATACCTTCGGCGCGGGTACTCCCCCCTCGCTCCTCTCCGGGGTCCCTCCACCAATGACTGGCGCAAGGCGGCGTGGTTCCACGCGCGGTTCGGGATCACGGTTGGACAGTTACGACTCGCTGCACCATTGGCGGAGTATAGGGTAGGAGGCCCGGCCGGGATTTTCTAAATGGGAGGATTTCGATACAATTATTGTCGTCGAATTGAGTTACCTTGGGTTAGCAAAATCCGTTTTCACTCAGGGTTCTATCGTCTTGAAAGTGTATCCGCCGCCAAGGCGGATCATGAAGCCTCGGGTTAACCCAATCGGCCGCGCCATTATTTCGGTCGCGATTGCTGTGCTCTTTTTCGGTGGGCTGATGTACGCGACGGGCGACGCGATTGCGGGATCCGATGGGGGTTGCTACTGCCCCAATTGCGGCAGCTGCGGTCTGTGTCCCACAAACTACAACTTGTACCCGGTTGCGGCGGCGGCATCAAATGAGACCAATGCGTCCATTACGTTCTATCTAAGCTCCTCGAGTGGGGAGCCCAACGGCGTCGCCAACGTCAACTTCGGTCTCAACACTTCTTACCTGTGGCCGGCTGCAACAACTGTCGGAGTAGGAGGGATGTTGTATCCAACGACAGTTTCTGTCGGATATCTTGCCCCGAACCTGACGTACGACTACAAGGTGAGCGCCTCAGCGAGCTGCACGGACACCAATGGCCACCACAACTATGCAGGGTCGACCATCGGGACCTGGACCGACAAGGCAAACACCATGGGCGCGGTGTCCGGCTACTTCACGAACACAACTGGTTCTCCGGCCCCTGTCGGATCGGTTGTGACACTCTACTGCTATTCTTCTAGCGGCGTCGCCATCGACAACAACTATGGATGGACGACAACGGCCGGGTATTACTCGCTCTACTTGCCTAGCTTTGCGGTAAATCGGTGCACCGGGGGTCTCGCATTGAACTTCTTCACGCAGAACAACAAGAACGGAAACAACTGGAACGGAAATTTCAATGTCACTTTCCTCGTTTACACGTACGGTGACTACAACATCGTCGTACCGCAAATCTACGTCAGTCCGTACTACCCGATCGGGGTGGGACCCAGTAATGTGATGCAAACAAACGGTGCGGCTGGAAGTTACATCACGTATACTCAGGGGACGACGTTGACGACCAGCTCCACAACCTGCTGGCAGCTCTTCTGGCTGTTTACTGGGTGCGTTGCCTCCGCGACAAGCGCCGGAGCGAGCAAGAGTTACTCAGCAGAAAACGAGAGCTTGAATGTGGACCAGCGCTTCTTAACCACGGGCACAATGGGCTTTGTTGCAATGACTAGAGCGACCAACATCTCTGTGGATCGCTACGCGACTTTCGGGAATCCGCTTTCCCCTGGACCAGCCCCGATTCCCACCTTCATGACTCCTCAGAATTTTACGGAGTTCCACCTCTACTATGTGTCGGGCTGGGGTACAGGAGGACAGGGCCAGTTCATCCAGTACAAGTACCCTATTGGCGGCTCGGTCACGACGAGCACTGTCACTGAAACCGTGGGCGTGCAGTCGGTTGACTTCTCTATCGGTGTTGACATCTACGACGTAGATATTTCGACATCCGTGGCGGACGTAACATGGTCCCAAACTGCTACCGAGACCCAATCCAACACGCTCTCGTGGGAGGCGTTCGCGAATGGGTCGAACGGGGAATGCTTCGTGGTTTACGGGGAGGGGGGTTCTCAGTCATCTAACACCGCTGACGCCATCGGGCTGTGGGCCTACACGCCGAACGGCGGGCCGGCAGGGTCAAATTGTCCTGACCCCTAGAACTCCGGGGGCGTGACGCCCGGGGCGTGCCGATGGGTAGCGGAGAACCAAACCAGCCGAGACGGCGAGCCGCGTTCGCAGGCTTGGTGGTCGGGATTGTCGTTGCAAGTGGAGTCTTCGCAGGATGGGCGGTCACCCGACCGAACGCCACAGCCAGCCCTCCAGTGATTGACGACGGGCCTACGCTGTATGGCGCCCTACGCGCCATCAATGAGTCCGTACGCAATCAACTAGGTGGCCCTTGGACGCTGTACGGGGTTTGGGGAATCGCTACTCCACTACCGTTCAGCCCGACATCGATTCCTTGGCCTCGGATCAACGAGAGTGTCAACTCCTGCAGCGCTGAGTTTCCCGGAGTTACCCTTTGGAACTCCACGATCCCACTGTTTAACGGGACTTTCAACTCCGGGACGGCCCCGTTTTGGCAGTTCGTCTTCTTCTCCAACGCAAGCCATAGCATCGAGGTAGCAACCGATGTCCTCGGGACCGCTCACGTCTACGCACCCATGCCGTACAACAGCACGTGCGCGGAGTCGACCTGGCTTTCTACCGCGTCTCCCTGGAACTGGGCTCTAATGTTGACCAGCTTTCCAGTCGATTCCTCGGTTGCCGCCAAGACGGCGTGGGCCGCAGGCGGATCGGAGTGGACGTCGAACAATCCGGGAGGGTACGTGACGTATTACTACGGATTCGCCTACTGGGGCTCGGGCAACCTTATCGGGAACACCGTCAAGTATTCGCGATGTGGGATCGTCGGTTTCGCCGCCGTTCAACCCGTTCAGATGTTCATTACGAACCCGGGCGGGTCTCTAATTCAGAACTTCAACGGAACTCAAGGGTGCGGGAATGTGTACCGCCTGGACCCCACGATTTACGCTCCCTACGTGGTCGATTTTTCGATACCGAAAAGTTCCGGCGCAGACGCCTCGACCTGGGTAAACATGACCCTTGGTTTGACCTCCCCTCCGCTCGACAACACTTTTCCAGCCACGTACGACGCGGGCGGCTTGGTCACATGGATGGTCGCGCTTAACCTCACCAACGCCGGTAGTTCTGCGCTGGGGACGGGGGCTCCGGGATGCTCACAATGGGTTTCGAATCTCAGTTCGTGCTCGGGGAACGCCACGGGTTGGTTTGCGGTTCTTACTTCCGCGAGCGGGGAGTGGCTCGACAGCTTCGGCACTACCTTGCACGGCTCGGCCTGGGTGATCCCTAACGCCGCATTCGTCTCTCAACAACACATCACCATCGTTATCCCGAGTTCGTGGAACGTAACCGGAGACTCTCTGAGCATTTCGAGCACCACACAAAACGTCACGGCCAGCGGCTCCGCGAATCTGTAAGTGCCAGACCCGCCCGTGGTCGGGGCCTTCCCCGCTCGCTCCGCTCGCGGGTCCGCCCCGCGCCGGGATTGTTATCACGGTGAACGGATTTCACGGCTGACGCGGAAATCGACGCATGACGTCCTTTGACCGTAACTGTTCACGCGGTTGAGCGCGCCCTCGAAGGCTGACCGCTCAGGATCCGGGTCAGTGCGCTCGTGATGACCTGCAGGAACTCCTGCCCCTTCCGCTTCGTCGTCTCGTGCACGCTCTTGAGACGAGCGTAGGTCCGGGCGCCTACCGCGCTCCGCATCCCGCCGCTCATCTTCCGCTTCACGCAGATCGAGCGGATGGCTCGCTCCCCGGCGTTGTTGTGCCATGGGATCCGAGCATCCCGCACGAACTCGAAGAGGTGCGACATCCGCTTCACCAGGTTCCGCGAGATCCGCGCCACATCCTCGTCCTTCGAACTCGGGTCGCACCAGCGACGGATCCGGCGTTCGTAGGCGCGGGCCTTCTTCTCCCTCGCGTGGAGCGCTGAGGCCGGGGTCTTCTCGGACCACTCCACCGCCGAGCGCACCAGCGCTCTCAGTCGATGAGCGAATCGAAGGAAGGTGGTCGGTGGGTGCCCGCGCCGCTCGTAATGCGGTGGCGATAGGTCGCGCGGACCTCGAGGGCGGATGCCATGCGCGACCTCCACCGCCTGGAGATGACGGTTGATGTGGATCCAGCAGACCCCTCGCTTCCCGTTGAGGCAGTTGTAGGCGCACCAGTCGTCGGAGACCACCGTGCCGGGGAAGTCCCGACCCAGCACCCGTTCCACGACATCCTGCCCCCGACTCGGGTCGAGCTCGTAGTAGGCGGCGAGCTCCGAGGCGAACGACCAGGCCCACCAGTTCGCGCCCCCCACTCGGAGCGAGGTCTCGTCGGGTTGCACGAGGTGCGCCGAGCGCACCTCCTCGCGGATCGCCGCGTACTCCGGCCCCAGCTGCTCCGCGGTGAACTCCAACAGCCCCTGGATCTCCCCGACACTCACCGAGAGGCCGGCCATCGTGAGGAACACCTCCTGGATGCGGCGCACGGGGAGCCCCATCATCGACAGGAGGACCACCATGCTCGCGAGGCGCGGGCCGAACTGGCGGCCCGGGAGCGCCTGGTCGGTCGTTCCCTGCACGTAGCGATGGCACCGTCGGCACCAGTAGCGGTGGACGAGGATCCTCAGGACGAACAGGTAGGCCGGGACCAACTCGGTGACAAACCGCTCGTAGGAGTCCGATGGGTCGTCGAGCTTCTTCCCACACTCCGGACAGCGGTCGAGCGTCAGGTCTAGGGTCTCGTCCACATGGTCGGGTCGCGGACGGACGTGAGGAGCGTGGCCGGGTTGACCCCCCGGATGCCGGCCCTTGGGACGAGGCTCGGCGGGAGCGGGCATCGAGGGTCGGTCGACCTGCTTGGAGGGAGGGGTGGCGACCTTCAGCGAGGCGAGATGACGCTTGAGCCGATCCAGCTCACGTTCTCGCTCTCCGAGCTCCCGCTCCCGTTCTTCGAGCTTCCGACGGAGCTCGCGGTTCTCACGGCGGAACTCATCGCGTTCGGCCTCGAGCCGCTCGAGGCGCCGGAGGATCTCTTGGCGTTGCTTCTGGTCGAGGGTGATCGGTCCTTCGTCCTCGGGAGCGAGAAGGAGGCGGGGGTCCCGAGCGGCCATGAGGTCCTCGGGCGACCGGTGAACGGCTCGCTAGATTTCAGTACTTTCTATGAACGCGCACGCGCGCGCGTTCGGCCTGCTCAATTCGGTGAACTGATACCTTTGACCTATCCTCGGTCTCATCACTGCACTATCGCAACATGAATCGGCCAGCGCGCTGGGCTGGCGTCGGATTTTTCCTGTTCTTCGCCATCCTCATCGCTTGGCAGCTCGCAGTCCACGGCTTCGAACCGATCCTTCTGGCCCTTGTCGCCGGGGACGCGTTCCTGGTTTGGTTCGTGATGTACTACACTGCTCCCGGCCCGGTCGAACTACGGCAGGCCGAGTCGGGTTTCGAGTTTGTCTACGCGGGGGGCCGGGCACGCCAAGTCGCGATTAAGGGGGCCCAGCTACACTTCAAGCTGGTCGAGCGCGTCTTGAAACCGAACCCTGGTCGATTTGAGAAGGCCATCGACGACGCTCGCTACTTCGCGGTGGTGGGAGTCGACCGAATTGCCCTAACCCCGGAAGCGTTCGAATTCCTTGCTGGAAGCATCCTGCGTGCAGGCTACGCTACGCGGACCCGAATCAAGCCGAACCCCCCAGTGGGTTTTTGGCACATCCAGGAGTTCGATCGCGCGAAATCCAGCTGAGTTTTGCTCCGCCTCTGGATCAGACTTCCCAATCTTTCACCACCCCCTTTCCTAATCATCTGGGACAGCCGTGTCAGCTGGGCCAGGGGCCCCATTCTCTCTCGGCGAACTGCTGGCCCGACCTTCTGTCCCACCTTGGCTCTCCGGTTGGGCGGATTTGGGGTGGGACGGGCCCATTGGGACAGCTGCGTCAGAGATTGGTCCAGCAGGTCGCAAGTCGTAGACTCGAAACCGTGTTCCCTCAAGCCGGCTCCGTCTTCGGTCTAGTCCAAGGGACCGCAATGCAGTGCCTACCTGCTGCTCGGAGTACGTTCCACGCTCGGAGGCCCTCAGGAGCGCGAGAACCTCTTGGGGGGTGGATTCGGCTCTTCCCGCGACCAGAAGGGCGCTCACGACCTCCCGAACCTGGCTGACTAGGGGGTCGGTCTCAACCACCGGCAACGGGGGCCGGTCCGCCACCTCCGCCTCGACAGCCCCAGACCCGCTCAGGAACGGCCAGACCTGTATCCCAGGAGTGGCGAACGGCCGGAACGCCGCCCTCCCCTCCTTCCACACCAGCCCGACCCCGTCGGCCCACAGAGAGAGGCCCGGGAACCCATCCTCGACCAACGCCAGGGTCCTCGGCACCGCGGAGCGGTCCGGCAGGACGATCAGGACCCGGTGGCCAGCCGCGCGGGCTTTCTTCACGTTCCGGATGACCTGCCCCGCCGCCTTGGCCACGGTCGAACACTCGACTTCGACATTGTAGGTCGCCGAGCCCCACTGGAACTGGCCGTCGGGGGTCAGGATGCCCGCGACCTGCTTCGGGACGCTGAGAGCTATCCCGCGCTTCTCCAGGAAGACTGCGAACTCGGTGAGCGTCTCAATGTGCTCCTCCCCCTCGTTCCGACGGCCCTCCAGGGCCGCCAGATGGACCTGTCCCCGCGAAGTGAGGCGGAGTCGCCCGGCGTCTTCGTTGGGCTCCACATCGCCTTCGGAAGCGGCCAGCGCGAGCGCACCGTCCAGCTGGGCCCCAGGGAGCATGGTCGAGTCCTCCAGCTCCTCCCGGGTCCTCGGGCCCGTGGAGAGGCCCGCCATCACGCCTTGGACCACCTCGGGCCCGACGAGCCACGGGGAGGCCTCTGAGTCCTCCCGCTGGGCGTATCTTCGGGAACTCTCGGTCACGGTCCGGTGGTTCTCGGTCGCCAAGGGACCCAGAGGCGGGCTGGGGTCGGTCGTGAGCTTCACGAGGCCCCCTGACACGGCCAGGGCGACCTCGTGCGGCCGGAGGCCGTCCACTAGGTCCTGGGGGGTCCAGCCGTGGGTCTGCCCGTTGACGATCTTCCACGCGTCGTCCATGTCCTCGACGCCCAGCGAGAACAACAACCACGCGTCCACGTTGCCGAGCAGGGCGGCCCGGACCCGGGGCGGGACGCGGTGGAGGAACTGCGTCGCGACCACGACGTGGAGGCCGAACTTCGCTCCCTCGCTCAGCATGTCGGCCAGCGCGGGGATGGCGTAGTTGTGCACCTCGTCGAGGACGAGGTAAACCGAGTGGTCGGGCCGTCCGGACCGCTGGACCGCCGCCCACAGCTGGCTCAGGTAGACCGCGCCGAGGAAGTTCGCTCCTTCGGCTCCCAGAGCCGATTTGGAGAGGTTCAGGAGCAGCAGGCGGTGCCTCAGCAGGCGGTCGAAGGAGACCGCCCCGCTCCGCTGGCAGAGCGCGACCCGCAACAGGGGGTTGGTCGCGATCTTGCCGACCTTGTCGAGCGACGACATCGTGAACTGGTAGTCCAGCCGCGGCAGGTGCCGCTCGAGGAAGTCGCGGAGAGGCCCGGGAGGGGCGGTCCGGATGAATCTCTGGAGCGCGGGCTTGGACGAGAGCAGGTGGTACGCGTCGACCAGATTCGAACCCGGTGTCTGTGACAACCCTTGGACCAAGGCGCGGAGGACCAGTTCGGCCCTCCCGCCGATGCTCTCCTCGCCCCACGCGCTCCGGATCGCGGCGAGGAGGTCGCCCGCGAGCGCCTCGGCCCAGCGGTCACGTTCTGTATCGCTTTCTTCGTCGTCGACCGGGTCCGGCTGTCGGAGCAGGTTGAGGGGAACCGAGACCATGGTTGTGCCATCTTCTTGGAAGGTGGCGTGGGCCGGGTCGATCTCGATTGTCTCCGAGGCAATCTCTGGAGAGAGGCGCGACTCGATCCCCCCTACGAGCGTCCCCGTGGGCTCGACCACGACTACGGTCGCATCGGGTTGCTTCGCGAGGATCTGGAGAACCAGATTCAGAGCCAGGGTGGACTTTCCCGACTGGGTCCGCCCCAGTAGGGCCGCGTGATTCCACTCCGGGGGGAGTGCCACGTGACGACCGTCATAGGCCCCGAGGATGAACTGCGGACGGGGACTGGGCTCGGGATCAGGGTGGTACCGCAAGACCCGAACCGTCGGCAACTGGGGGGCGACCGGGGAGCGGGAAACCAGGCTCTCCCTACCCGCCCTTCCCCGCGGAGCTCCTGCGTACGAGCACTCCGGGTGGTACGTGGCCCACGGGATCGAGAGAAGGTGTCCGAGTTCGGTCGCGGAGACATCGCGGCGCCCGCGCCGGTTCGAGAACCGCGCGAAGTCGTGGGTCGCGAAGGCCGCGTGGAAGGGTTGCTCCTTCTTGCGCGGAATGACCTTCCACGTCCGCCAGGGGACGCCGCCGAGGGTGGTCCACTGTTCGAGCCATGCCCCGAGCGCGATCAGCGACTGGTCCGGTTGCGGGCCCATCAAGTGGGCGCGCAGCTCGACGTGGTAGGCTGGTTCGGCCCGACGGGCGTCCATCTCGGCCCGCAAGGCGCGGCCGTGCCGCTCCGCGTAGCTCATATAACGGGCCGAGAAGAGACCCGACTCCCAGACCCGGGCCCGCTGGAACAGGAGCTGAAGGACCACGTCGTGGTCCTGGAGCGTCTGAGAGCCGAGGGTCCGAAGGAGGAAACCTGCCGCGTCCGCATCTTGAGGTATGCGAAGTGGCAAGTGGTGATGCCGTTGCACCGCGACCGCCCGTGCGAAGATCCCGCGGGTGGTGAGGTCGGCGAGCGGGCACGCGATCGGCGACCCCGCCGCGACGCGATGGCGCGTGTTCTCGAGATAGATCAACATCGATTCGAGGTCGGTCGCCTGGGGAGACCCGAGCGCGTATCGGACCCGCCCCGCCGGCTCTCGGTGGATCTCGAGCCAGAACGGGGCGAGCGAGGTCCAGACCAGCGGTGGCATCTCGGGCGGCTCCTCGGTCGGCGTGGGCAGCAGCAGTTCGCGGTGGACATTTTCAGTGGTGGCGTCCATGCTCTCGAGGAGGGAGGGTCGAGGGTGATACGGCCGCCGGCGTTCGCGGAAGATGAACGGAGCCGCCTTTCACAATTCACTGGCCAACTTCGCTACTTAGTGTCGAGTCCGCTCGCTGACCGCGGTGGCGGCCGAGATGGCGCAGGGAGGCATCCACGTTTCCTCCAAGGCATCGTCCGAAGCACAGTCCTCGCGGCCGCCATCTCATTTCCCGCGGTTCGGTGGAGCGGACCTGATGGTTTCGCTCCGAGAGCTGAAGGCGATGGTCCAAGGGCTGGACGCGTCGAACCCTGTTCGGATCCTCGTCCTGGGCGAGCCCGACGAGATCCCACGTTCCGAGTATGCAGCCAAGGTGCCTGGGTGGTACCGCCTTATCGTGACCCCGGCGGATTGAGCACGACCTGGTGCCCATTCACGGTCGTGACAACCGTCCACCCCTCATCGAGGTACCGGGGCAGTTCCGTACCTTCCACGAGGCGTTGGCGTGTCCCGTTCGCATCGGCGTTCTGTCCCATCTTCTTGGTCACGAGTTCCTGGAACGCGCCCACGTCCAAGCTGTCGAAATCCAGCTTGGCGAGCTCCTTCTCGGTGTATCCCAAGCCCATCAGCATCACCTTGGCCATCTTGGATTGCGCGTCCTGATCGGTGCGCGAAGGGACCGTGGAAAGGAACGGCTCGCAGCGCCGGTAGGCCGCCCGCATCTCCTCGACCATTGTCGGCTGAAGTTTCTTCGATAGATTGTACCGGCCGCTCACGCCCAGGTCATGCCCGAGGATCGCCTCGCGGAAGTCCCGCGGGATACGCCCCTTCGCCTCCGCGAGGAGCAGTTGCGTGGAGGCGTAGCTCCGGAGCACGTAGGGCCTCCAGCTGGTGTCGCTCGGCACCACCTTGTTGATGGCCGTCCGCAGTTCGGCGGTGAGCGCTTTGACCGTCACGAACCCGTTCTCGGTCTGCGTGTCGCGAACTGCGACAAGAGGGGATTGTCCCGAGAGAGCTTCCGGGTCCACGGTCGCGCCGCTCCTCCACCGGGGCCGAGTGCGTCGCTCCTTCAGGTAGGCGATGAGGGTCTGAGCAAGCTCCTCGGAACCGAAGGTCACGTAGGCACGGCGGTTCTTGCTCAGCGCCCCCGGAACCCGGATCAAGAAGGGCAGGGTTCGGAATTCGAGGGTTCGTACGTCCAGTTCCGGCAGGTCGCCCAGCCGGAGGGCGGTATCGCCGGACCGGTAGACGGAGAACGCGCCCGGCCGAAGTCCCGAGTGAGCCATGAGCAGCGCGGATACCTGGCCCCGCAGCGGAAGGGCGCGGAGCAGCCGCCCGAGTTCGTCCTGCGTCGGAACCCGCTCGTTCTCGATCGAGACGCCGCGGATCACGGCGAGTCGGGGGAAACCGTGGAAATCGACCTCGTGATGTCGGAGGAAGCTGGACACCCCGACGAAGGTCTTCGCGATGTACGTCGTGAGGCGTCCCCGCTTCTGAAGGTCGCCTGCATACACCACCCATCGCTTCCGAAGGCGGGAGGGATCCGAGCGGGCCTCGGCCAGCAGTTCCGAAGGGCCAAGACCGACCTCATGGAGGCAGAGGCCCAACTGTCGCAGGTTGACGTCCGCCGTCCTGACGGAACGGAGCTGATTCTCATCGAACCAGCTTCGGATCAGGGGGTCTTCCCGCAGTTTCTGGTGATTGAGCCGCGGGGGTTTTCGGGGCATGAGTGGGCACCCCTATTCCTCCCTATAAAGAATCCAACGCCCCGAAATTTGGGACGCCCGTGCTGGGATTCGAACCCAGGTCTGAGGCTCCGCAGGCCTCTAGGATAATCCATTGCAGCAGGTCGGGGGAAGACCCCGGCCCGTAGCTACCCCACACGGGCAATCGGTTGGGACGATGTCCCGGCGGCGGCGAGCGGGGTCGGCTATAAAAGCCCGGGGACGCGCGCTACGATGGGCGCGCCACACTTTATAGCGCGCCTCTCTCCCCGATTCATCCGGCACCCGGATTCGCTCGATGGGGGACGAAAAGGGGAAGGACCCGTGGCCCGAACTGCGCCTATTGCCGATGGGTCGGCGCATCCAGTTGGAGGACGGCCACGGAGGGACCTGGGTTGGCACCGTCGTTCCCAATCATGGGTTTACGGCCGACCGGATCCTTCAACTTAAACTGGCGAACGGCTACAACGTCGGGCTGCGGATCGGGTCCAGCGCCCGATTCCATGTGCTGCCGGACGTCTCCCGGGATGCGCGCGCCGCGCCCGCAACGCCGGCCGCCCGGCGCGGGCGCGAAGGGGAGCCGTGGGTCGCGTTGCTGACGACCGGAGGGACGATCGCGTCCCGGGTCGACTACGAAACCGGAGGGGTCCGCCCGGTCAAGGGAGAGGACGAAATCCTCGCCTTCTATCCGGAGCTCGAACGGTCGGGACCGGTGCGAATCCTCCCCGTGTTCGATCGACTGAGCGAGGATCTCCGGCCCGACGATTGGATCGTGCTCGGTGAGAAGGTCGTCACCGCGTTTAAGGACGGGGCCGTCGGAGTGGTCATCGCTCACGGGACGGACACGCTCGCGTACACTGCGGCTGCCCTCAGCTTCCTCTTGGTCGACCTCCCCGGGCCGGTTGCCCTCGTGGGTGCTCAGCGATCTCCCGACCGGCCTTCCTCGGATGGCCCCTCTAACCTCCAGGCCGCGGTCCAGGTGGCACGGGAAGCGCCGCTCGGTGAGGTGGTCGCCGTGATGCATTCCGGCCTCTCGGATACGAGCTTCGCGATCCATCGGGGCACTTGGGTTCGCAAGATGCACTCGAGCCGTAGGGATGCGTTCGAGACCCGCAACGGACCCCTGCTCGGGAAGGTCGAAGGAGGCCGCGTCACGGTGGCCGAGTTCGGTCGCCCCCGGACGCCCGGCCCGGCCCGTTTGGATGGCCCGATCGACCCGCGGGCGGCCCTCCTCTGGTTTTATCCGGGGCTGCATCCGACTTATGCGCAGCTCCTCGTCCGGGAGTTGCGCGGGATCGTCCTCGCCGGTACCGGTCTCGGCCACGTTGGGGCCGATCACCTCGAGTGGATCCGAGCCGCGACCGCCGCGGGCAAGGTGGTCGCGATGACGACCCAGTGCCTCGCCGGTCGAGCCGACCCGTACGTGTATGCCACTGGCCGCGAGCTCCACCATGCCGGGGTGGTTTACCTCGACGACCTCCTGCCCGAGACGGCGTACACGAAGATGCTCTGGGCGCTCGGCCATTCCGATACTCCGGCCGGGGTCGTGGAGCGATTGAAGACCCCGCGGGCGGGAGAGTTCCTCGACCGTCACACAGGAGGGCCGCCGACATGAAGGCCGGCCTCGAAGTGCACCAGCAGCTCTCGACCGGCAAGCTGTTCTGTGCGTGTCCGACCGAACTTTCCGAGGAAGTCACGCGGACGTTCGTCCGCTCTCTCCGGGCGGCCGGCGGCGAGAATCGTTCCGTTGACGCCGCAGCCGCCCTCCAAGCCGCGCGCGGCTTCCAGTATCGATACGAGGTCGTCCCACCATGCTGTCACGTCGAGATGGACGAGGAGCCTCCGCACCCGCTCGACCCGCCCGCCCTGGAGGCGGCGCTCCTGCTCGCCCTCATGGTGGGAGCGCGTCCCGTCGATGAGGTCGAGGTCATGCGGAAGATCGTGGTCGACGGCTCTACGACTTCCGGTTTCCAGCGAACGGCGTTGGTGGCCACGGGGGGCCACATCGAGGTGAACGGACGTACTCACCGCATCGACTCGATCTGTCTCGAGGAGGACGCCGCCCGCCGGATGGGGGAATCGCCCGACGGGGTCACGTACCGGCTCGATCGGCTCGGGATCCCGCTCATCGAAGTCGCAACGGGACCGGACATCACGAGCGGGGCCGAGGCCCGTGAGGTCGCCGCCGAGATCGGTTCGCTCCTGCGCGCGACCGGGAGGGTCCGCCGGGGGATCGGCACGATACGGGAAGACCTCAATGTCTCCACCGAAGGAGGTCGACGGATCGAGATCAAAGGGGTCCAAGAGCTCCGAAAGATCCAGGACTACGTCGATCGGGAGGTCGACCGCCAGGGAGTGCTGCTGGGGGTTCGGGACGAGCTCGTCCGTCGCGGGGGCCTCCGTTCCGGACGACCCTCCGCGCGACGTAACGGCCCTGTTCACGGAGATCCACTACGGACCGATGGCGGAGGTCCATCGAACCGGCGGCGTCGCCCTCGCGCTCGTCCTGCGAGGATTTCACGGCCTTCTCGCGTCCCCCGCCGGCACCGAGGAGCGACTCGGAAGGGAGCTCGCGAGCTACGCGAGAGCGGTGGGCCTGGGCGGTTTGCTCCACTCGGACGAGCTACCCGGCCATGGGATCGAAGAGGGGCTCCTGCGCGAGATGCGCCCGGCCCTCGGTCTGGGGGAGCTCGATGCGTTCGTTCTCGTGTCCGCCCCGTCCCGAGAAAAGGCTCTTCGGGCGCTCGAGCGGGTCGCGACGCGAGCCCGTGCCGCGATCGAGGGGATACCCGAGGAAACGCGCGACCCACTTCCCGACGGTCGGACCCGGTTCTCCCGCCCTCTCCCGGGCCGGGATCGGATGTATCCCGAGACCGACGTGCCCTCCGGTCGAGGTCACGAGCGAACTCCTCACGAGGCTCGGCGGCGACCTTCCCGAGCGGCCCTCGACACGACGGGAGCGATTGGCGCGCCAGTACGAACTTCCGATGGAGCTCATCCGGCAACTGGACAGTACCGAGAGCCTCGAGGAGTTCGAAGCCCTTGTCCAGCGGGGTCACCCCTCGGGTCTGGTGGCCCGTCTCCTGACCCAGGACGTCCCCGCGGCGCTCGGCGACCGTCCGGATGCCGCCCCGTTCGCGCTCGACCTCCTCGACTCCGTTCTCGCGGCGGCCGCGTCGGGCCGCTTCTCGAAGGAGGGGATCCCGGCGGTGTTGGCCGCGCTCGTCGCCGGGGCGCAGTCGGTCGATGCCGCCGTCGATCGCGCGGGGTTTTCGACCCCTCCGGGCGAGGACCTCGATTCGATCGTGGATCGGGTTGTCCGTGCGAACGCTCTCCTGGTCCAGGAGCGGGGCGAGGCCGCGCTGTCTCCCCTCATGGGGGACGTCATGCGGGAAGTACGCGGCAAGCGCGACGGTCGTGAGGTGGCCGAATCCTTGCGGCGCGCGATCGCGCGACTCCGAAGCGGGGATCCGGCGTCGTCTCCGTAGGAGCGTCATGGTACCCCCTTCGCGTCGGCGTGCGCTCCCCCGTCCGCGTCGCGCATACCGAGTGGTCGTGACCGACGTCGACGGGACCCTGACCGACGCGTCGCGCCGATTGGATCCGGGGGCGGTCGCGGCGATACGCTCGCTCGAGGACCGCGGCATCCCGGTGGTGCTGGCGACCGGGAACGTCCTCCCCATCGCTCTCGCGCTGCACCGCTCGCTGGGACTCTCCGGCCCGATCGTCGCCGAGAACGGAGGTCTGGTCTGGACTTCGGGACCGAACGGCGAGAACCGGATCGAGCGGCTGGCCAACCCGGCTCTCGCCCGCTCGGCGTTCCGGATCCTCGTGCGGGCCGGTCTTCCGGTACGGCGCCTCTTCACCGATCGATGGCGCGAGAGCGAAGTGGCCCTGGAGGCGAACGTTTCGGTGGCCCGCATCCGCCGCGCGCTCGCGGGACGCCCGGTCCACGTGGAAGCCACCGGGTATGCGATCCACTTGATGGAGTCCGGTGCGGGCAAACGCCCTGCGCTGGACCGGGTCTTCGCCGGACTCGGGATCGGCTGGTCCGAAGCGATCGTTCTCGGGGACGGCGACAACGACGTCGAGATGCTGCGGGCCGCGGGGTTCGGCGTGAGCTTTCCGTCGGCCAGCCCCCGGGCCCGCGCCGCCGCCCGGTACGTGACCCGCCGGGCGTACGCGGCGGGATTTGTCGAAGGCCTTAAAACGAGCGGAGTTCTCGACTGACCGGTCTCCACGGGAGAGACCCGCGATGTTCGTCGGTCAGTGCGCGCGGTGCGGGATTCCGGCCACGCTCGGGTGTACGATCTGCGGGCGGACGTTCTGCCGCGGCTGTCTCGACGCCGACGAGCGACTCTGTTCGGATTGTCTGCAGTCCCAGCGCCAGACCAAGAACCCTGTCGAAGCCCGGGCGCCGCCCTCCCGTCGGATCGTCCGGCCGCCCAGCGCCCCCGGTCGGGTCTAGGTACTCGACGCCGGGGAGTACCAGGGGACCGCCCGGGGTGGCGCGGCCGACCCCGAGAAGGACGACCCCCATCGCTCCGGTCACGAGACCGAAGCCGAGGACCGCCCACGCATACTCGCCGAAATTGGGACCGATATGGACGCCGAACACCGTGGCGGGCGAGGTCCGCGCGGCCCAATGGAGCGCTACGTTGACGACCACGCCGAAGACCCATCCCATGGCGATGAGGATCCCACCGGCAACGAAGTACCCTGCGCGCTCGTCCCCGCCCGGGTTCTCCGGCGGGGTGGCGGGGGCCTCTTGCAGGTCGTCCACGAGGGCGCGACCGGGCCGGCCGATTATGAGGTTTTGGGAAGGCGCTGCGGCGTGGGGGGGCCGGGCAGCGCGGGGTGGTCGGACGCTTTATTTCGGACGCCCCCGTCCTCCGGACGTCGCTCATGACGCCGCCCGATCCCCCCCGGGAAGTGACGTACCGCGCTGCCACCCTTGCGGACGCCGCGCGGCTCGCCGACGTCCATCTCCGCTCGGTGCTGGTCGCCGACCGCGGCGTCTCCTCCGAGGACCAGCTCGCGCGTCTCTCCGAGCAATTGGTCGAGCGCGAAGGGCGATGGCGCGAGCAGCTCGCCGCACGTCCGGAGGAGCCCGTGCTGGTGGCGGAGCAACCGCCCCTCGGGATCATCGGCTATGCGGTCGGCGCCGCCACCCGCAAGCCGAGCTTCGGATACGATGGTGAGCTCGTCTCGATCTACCTGCTCCCCGAGTTCCAGCACCGGGGGATCGGACGGGAGCTCGTGCGCCGAATGGTTCGGACCCTCTATGAACGGGGGTTCGAGCGAGTGCTCGTCCGGGTGCTCACGGCGAACTCGGCTCGTCACTTCTACGAGCGACTCGCGGCGTACCCGATCGGGGTGACGAAAGTGACCGTCGGAGAGCTGGAACTCGAGGAGAGCCTCTACGGATGGCCGGATGCCGCCCGGGCGTTCGAGGCGAAATCGAGCCCGACCGGCGTCTAGCCGAAACCGGTGATCGCCTTGGGGTCGCGGGGACCGCCGGGCCGCATCGGCGCCTTGCGAAGCTCCTTCGGGCACTCGACGAGCCGTACGAGCGGGGCGGACTGCACGATGTACGCCGGGAGCCCCGTGTTCGGGTCGTTCCCCGCGCGCAGGATGTTCATGATCTCGAGACGGATCTCCACGATCGACCCGTCCTTCAACTTCAAGCGGACCCGACCGTCCCCCTCCAGCACGCTGTAGTCGACGATCTCGGCGTTCGCGAGGTCCGGCGGAGGACCGCCGGGGTTGCCCATCATCGAGCGCCCCGAGCCGCGATACGCTCCTTGAGCAGCGTTCGCGGGTCTTGGCCGCCGACCGTGATGCCGAGGGAGACGCAGCTGCCGATCACCTGATTGGCCCGCTCCTCGTCCGTGCGGCCCTCGAGGTCGTCCCCCTTCGCTTCCGCGATCCGCTTGATGGCGGCGAGCGAGACGTCCCCGATGGTCTCGGTCTTCGGCTTGCCCGAGCCCTTCTCCTTCTTGGCCTCCTTCAACAGGAGGGCCGCCACGGGGGGCCGACCGACGACGAGCGTGAACGCGCGAGTGTTCGGGTCGACCCGGATGATCACCGGCACGCGCATGCCGGCGAACTGCTTGGTCTCCTCGTTGATCTTCGTGACGACCTGGCCGACGTTGACGCCGAGCGGGCCCAAGGCCGAGCCCAGCGTCGCTCCGGCCGCCGCCTTGCCGCCTTCCACCAGGACGCTGACCTCAACTGCCACCTTTCGAACCTCCCCGTTCCAGCATGCGGACGTGGTCGCCCCGGACCGTGACCGGGATCGGCACGACCGCTTCGATGAGCTCCACCGTGATCTCCTCCTTGGCCTGGTCGATCTTCTTGACGCGGGCCTTCTCGCCCTTGAACGGTCCCGATATCAGCTCGACGATCGCGCCCTCCACGAACCCTTCGACGGTGATCTTGGGCACGAGGAGCGGCTCGACCTCCTTGAGCGTCGTCTCCCCTTCGACGAGGCCGCGGGCTTTGCGGATCCCTTTCAGCATCTCGCGGACCGCCTCGAAGCTCATCCCTTCCGCGAAGACGTACCCGCGGAGCGAGCTCGGGACGAGGAGCGCGAACACGACGTCCGGCTTCTCCTCCGTCCGGGCAAGCAGGGTGTCGGCGACCTCCCGCTCGTAGCCGCGCGAAGTCTTGATCGCGAGCACGGCCTGGCGGGCGACGCAGGCGAGCGTGAGCAGGATCGGGTTCCCATCGTCCTCGAGCTCCGCGGCGAGGCGGACCTCCACGCGGTCCCCGTATCGCACGCCCACGGGCGCCGTGACCTCGAACGAGAGCGGCACACCCTGGTTCGGTTGGAGCGGGACGGAGTGGGTCTCCTTGCGCGGGAACAATTCGGTCAGATGCCGCTTCCCCGGAGGCGACCATCGCACGGGCCACTCGGCCCCCTCGTCCGGGTAGGTCGACGTGTAGCCGATCTCGATCGTCAGCTTCGCAACCGTGGGACCGGGGAGACGGCTCGTGAGCACGGCGGAGAGGGTCGTAATGAGGCCGGCGGTGACGTTGCGCACGGTATCGTCCGCGGCCTGGAGCGAGAGGAAGGCCCGGCTGTCGTGCTTCGGCGTCGCGGCCGGGGCGGCCGGTGTCGGGGCGGCGGGCGCGACCGCGGTCGGGGTCGCCGCGGGCTTTTTCGCGGCCTCCGGCGGCGTGCCGGAAAGGAGGCCGATCTCCTCCTCGTTCGCTCGGCCTGCCATGTTCCCCACCGTCTACAGGGTCGACAGGCCGGCCCAGAGCCACGGCCCGACCTGGTTGAAGAAGATGTACAGCATGAATCCCGTGGAACCGATCAGGATCGCGCCGAGAAACGTGATCCCGAGGACCTTGACGTACTCCTCCGAGGTCGGCCGACGGGCCATCCGGAGGATGCGGCCGTACTTGCCGTGGCCGAAGGTGCGCAGGCGACCGTCGAAGTCGTCTTGCGCACGGCGAGCGCGGTCGAGGAATGCCATGGTACCCTAGTGTACGACGTCCAATTCGGGGCCCGACTTGCGGCCCGGACCCGACGGCGCCGACGACCCCCCGAAAATCTGGGGGGATTTAACTCCGGTCACCACCAGCATCACGCGGATGGTGCTCTGCATCGTGGGATCGACGGCTGCACCCCAGATGATGCGGGCGGTCGGGCTGATCGTCTTCTGCACGACCTCCGCCGCCTTCTGGGCCTCGCTGACGGTCATGTCGGGGCCGCCGGTGACGTTGATGAGGGCCCCGGTGGCTCCCGCGATGTCGACCCGGAGGAGCGGGGAGTGGATCGCCTCCATGACCGCATCCTCGGCCCGGTTCTCGCTCTCGGACTCTCCGATCCCGATGAGGGCGACGCCGCCGCCCTTCATGATCGTCCGGAGGTCGTTGAAGTCCAGGTTGACCAGCCCCGGCCGCGTGATGATCTCGGTGATCCCGCGAATGGCGCGGGCGAGGACCGAGTCGGCGACCTTGAACGCGGTCTGGATCGGGAGCCGGGGAACGAGCTCGAGCAGGCGGTCGTTCGGGATCGTGATGACCGTGTCGATGGTGGAGCGGAGTTTTTCCAACCCCCACATCGCGTTCTCGTTGCGGACGAGCCCCTCGGAGGCGAACGGGAGCGTGCAGACGGCGATCGTGAGCGGGTTCCCCCCGTTCGCGTCCTTCGCCGCCTGCGCGACCACCGAGGCGGACCCCGTACCGGTCCCGCCGCCGAGCCCGAGCGTGATGAACACCATGTCGGAGTTGGCGAGCGCCTTCTTGATCTCGTCCTCCGCTTCGCGCGCGGCCTGCTCGCCGACCTGCGGCAGAGCGCCGGCCCCGAGTCCGCGGGTCAAGCGACGGCCCAAGAGGATCTTCTTCGGAGCATGGATCGCGAGGAGGTGCTGGGCGTCGGTGTTGCAGGCGATCATATCGGCGCCCGACAGACCCTCCTCGGCGAGCCGGTTGATCGTGTTGCAGCCGCCGCCACCGCAGCCCACGACCTTGATGTTGGTCTTGAGGGACGCGAGGACCGCCTCGAGCTCGGCGTCGTCGTTCGTGGGCGGAGGCGGTTCGGGCCCTCGACGGGTCTCTCCGGGCAGATGAGCCAGAATTTCCTGGGCGAGCGGTCGCGTCACGCGGTTCCTCGCCGGCGGGAGCAGGGACCCCATTATAAAGCGTTGGCCGGGTTTGCGCCGCCGTGGAGTATTCCGACTGGGCCCCCTACTACGCGCGCATCCGCGTGCAGCTCGGCCTCCCATTCGACCGGGAAGAGGCCGCCCTGGCCGGCTTGAAGCGGGTCCTTCCGAAGGCCGCCCTCGAACGGCCGCTCGAGCGTATCGGTCGAAAGTTGGCCGGTCGGGAGGTCGTCATCGTCGGGCTCGCCCCCGGCGCCGGGCCGCCCCCCCTCTGGCGACGTCCCGCCGGAGCGGATCCCCTCGCGGTGGTCGCGGCCGACGGGGCAACCTCGACGTGTTTGACTGCGGGGATCGTGCCGGACGTGGTCGTCACCGACCTGGACGGCCCCATCCCGGCCGAGGTCGCGGCGAACCAGCGCGGGAGCGTGGTCGTCGTGCATGCCCACGGGGACAACCAGGGCGCCGTCGCCGAGTGGGTCCCCCAATTCCCGGGGGAGCTCGTGGGCTCTTGGGCGGGTCCCCCCGGCGGGGGAGTCATCGACGTCGGCGGATTCACGGACGGGGACCGGGCCGTCTTCCTCGCCGAGCACGTGGGCGCCCGCCGCATCCTGCTCTGGGGGTTCGACTTCCTCCGGGTCGATGAACCCGACCGGGCGATCCGAACCCGGAAGCGGGTGAAGCTCGCCTGGGCCCAGCGCTTGGTCGGGGCCCTCGCGCGGCAGGGCCACGTCCCGATCTCGATGTGGGCGAAGGACGGAACGCTCGCGCCCTATCCGACCGGGATCGCCGAGCGCGACGACCAGGTAGACGACGTTCGAGCCGTCCTCGTACAGCGGCACGAAGGGCATCTCTTCGAGCCACTGGATCGCTGCCGCGCTCAGGGGCGCGGCCGAATCCGACGGGTTGAGCGCCACGCCGCCGTACATGACCGAGTCCACAGCCACGAGGTCGATCGGTCGATCCACGTAGGGGGTGCCCGAACTTCGCAGTTCGGCATAGGCGGTCGCCGACTGCCCCGGAGTTCCGGTGAAGAGCACGGGCGTCGTGGTCCACGTGGCCGGATTTCCGTCAAATCCGAAGATCGCGGACGAGAGTCGATGGTCGGTCGCGACGCTCCATGTCGCCGGAGCCGCAATGCCGACCCACATCCAGAGTGCCATGTCGCCGTGGGTCATCCCTTCCTCGAACCCTCCGAGGAACGCCTGGGGGGATAGACGATCGCCGCATTCGCCGCGACGATGACCACGATCCCCAATGCCCCGGCGAGAGCTGCCCGCCGACCGACCGAGCGGTCGAGGCGGGAGACGAGCCGCGCCGCACCGACCGCGGCGACGAGACCGACGGGGATCAGGATGTACTCGACATGACGGGATGCCGGGATGGCGGCCGTGAAACCTTGGAAGGAGGGACCCAACCCGGAGGCGAGGAGGGCGACCATGGCGGAAAGACCGAGGACGCCGGCCCACGTCAAAGCGAACAGTCCGAGGCGGGAAGTGGTCAAGAGACGACGACTTCCGGCGCACAGCACCCCGAGGCCGAGGACGGGGACGAACCACAGGATCGCTTCCGGCTGGGTTCGCTGCGTGGTGCCCGGAAGGGGGAACACGAGAAGCGCCGCGATCCCAACAAACACCACGACCGCGAGGATCCCGGCGTCGCGCAGCAGGCTCCGGTCGGTCGGCAAACGCACCCAGGATCGTCGCGCGGCGTAGTGTCGCCGACGAAGATGGATCAGGAATCCCGAGACCAGGAGCGCCGCGACCAGGGCCGCCTCCAGTCCACCGAAGCCGACCCACGCACTCTGCGCGAGGCCCGGCAAGAGCACTTTGGCGACGAACGAGTAGGTGCCGTAGAACCAGAAGGCGAAGGTCGCCGTGACGAACCCGCCCAGGAAGACGAGTTCGCGCGTCGGGAAGCGTTTGCTCCACAGGCCCGGGTGCCACAGCTCGAGCAGGAGGAGCCCGCCGAGCGCCCCGATGACGAAGAAGTAGGTCGACAGGTGGTGGGTGATGATGAGCGCGCCCCCGGTAAGGGCGAGCGGAAAATACCATCGCACGTCCCGCCGACTCTCGAGGAACATCCAGAGGGCCGCGACCGCGAGAAAGTCCCCGAGGGCGAGCGGCGCCGGGTGGGCGATGGAGAACAGTCTCGGCATCGCGACCGAGCCGAGCGCGGCGGCGAGGAGAGCCACCGAGTCGTGAGGATAGAGCCGGCGGAAGAGCAGAAACAGCGGGAAGACCGAGAGCACGGCGACGACGGGGATCACGACCGTGAGCGCGGAGAACGCGTCGAGACCGAGAGCGCCCCCGCTCGCGCCCGCGAGGAGGTAGATCCCGGGGAAATCCGGATACGCGCTTCCCCACCCACCATACGCCGCGCCGTGGGGGATCGAGCCCGTCGACATCAGCGCCGCGGTGAGGGTGTAGTACTCTCCCGAGTCGGAGCCGAAGAGGGCATAGGAGAGGTACGGTTCGAGCGCGAGGAAGACGAGGAGGAGCGCGAGCCCGAGAAGGAGGATCGCGATCTCCGGACGTACCGGGGGAGCGTCCCCGTCGGAGCCCCGTTCCCGCGGGGAGGGGTGCGGGGACGACGCCGGTGCCATCGGGACCCCCACACGACCGGCCGTCAAAAATCGTCCCGCTCCATCGGTCACCGCCGGTGGCGCATCCTCCCACGGCCGTACCTCTAAATAGGGGGGCTTGGTGCGGCCGATTCAAGGCGTTCTCCGATGGCTCCGTCTCGTTCCTCGAAAACCGCCGCCCGGACCTCGAAGCCGGCCGCGAAAAAGTCCGTCCGACCGGCCCCCAAGGCCGCCGTGCGCAAGCCTACCCCTAGCCCCTCGAAGAAGGCGCCCCCGCCCAAGCTCGCCATAAAGAAGCCCGCGCCGAAGGAGAAGGCACCCGCCGCGCCCGCGCCCCCTCCCATCCCGGAGATCCGTCGGACCGACGGCCGGAGGCACCTCCTCTCCCTTTCGTTCGTTCGCGACGGCGACGAGTTCCTCGCCCGGATGGAGACCGACAGCGGTCACATCACCGAGCTCAAGAACCGGGCCCTCGACCAACTCCTGACCCTCGTGGCCGGCGAACTCGAAGACCTCCTCGAGTAACCGGATCCGAGGTTCGTTCCCTACTCCGGGTCGAACAGGCCGGACTCGACCTC
The DNA here is from genome assembly GCA_963749235.1 of uncultured Thermoplasmata archaeon. Taxonomy (GTDB): domain Archaea; phylum Thermoplasmatota; class Thermoplasmata; order Lutacidiplasmatales; family UBA184; genus Lutacidiplasma. The sequence goes on from CAVVLV010000001.1 coordinate 435,287, forward strand.
ATAGGCCCGCCGGCGGCCCAGCTGATCGGTGATCTCGACGAGGTCCACGGCCCGGGTCGAAAGGACGCCGTCGGGGAAGTGCTTCACGACCCGGGGAGCGAGTCCGGAAAGGGGCCCGAACGTCCGCCGGGTCCCCCATCTCCCGATGACCACGACCTCCTGCTCACCAACCTCCACGTACCGGGGAGCGGGGGAGAGGGCGAAGATCGCGCTGCCGATGATCAGGAGCGCTGCGACCGCGAGGAACAGTTCGAGACCCTGCTCCACGCCCGGGTGGCTCGCCTCCGCGGATGCGAGGTCGAGCGCGGTGAGGACCAGCGTCAGGGCGAGGACGACGGTCACGTAGACGATGGTGGTGCGGACCGCTCGCTGCGTGCCCGCCCGATTGGGTCGTCGCCCCGAAATCGCCGCAGGCCTGACGACCTCGACCCGAGGACGCTCCCCGCGGGAACGTGGAATGCGGACAGCGCGCGGTCCCGACACGGGCCCTGACTGGTCGAGGGGGGTGGGGCACCCTTAAAACTAGTGGTCCTCGGCGGACCGCGCCCACCCGTCCTACGTAATGAGGGCCGCGTCGATCGGTGCGGCCGACGGGGCAACGGGCCGGGGCAGCGGTTTCGAAAGGTCGACGAGGGGAACCTTTCGGGCGATCTCCCTCGCCATCGCGGAACAGGAGGAGGGCGGGACCGGGTGCGCCGTGTACCCCGGTAGGGCGAGGTCGTAGGTGACGACCTTCTTCTCGGCGATGGTCTCCCATACGGCCCGGAAGACGCGGTCGGCCGCCTCCCGCTGGCCGATGTGACGAAGAAGGAGTTCGAGGCAAAGGATCTCGGCGACCGGGTCGGCCTTGTCCTGGCCGGCATACTTGGGCGCCGAACCGTGGACGGGTTCGAAGACGGCGAGCGTGTCGCCGTAGAGGGCTCCGGGGGCCACGCCCAGCCCCCCGGCGAGGCCGGCGCACAGGTCGGACAGGATGTCGCCCATGAGGTTGGTCGTGATGATGACGTCGTACTCCTCGGGCTTCTTGACGAGCTGCATGCACATGTTGTCGATCAAGCGCTCGTCGGCCGTGATGTCCGGATACTTCGCGGCCATCTCCCGGAACGCGGTCTGGAACAGCGCCCCGGTGGTTTTCATGATGTTCGCCTTGTGGACCCCCGTGACGTGGCGCCGATGTTCGCGCCGGGCCATCTCGAACCCGAACTTGCAGATCCGGTCGCTCGCCTTCCGCGTGATCACGTTGACCGTCTCGGCGGCCGAATGCTCCCGGTCGACCCAGTGCTCGACCCCCGAGTAGAGGCCCTCGGTCGCCTCCCGGACGACGATCAGGTCGGTCTCCGGGAATCGGGTCCCCTCCCCGGCGATCGAACGGGCCGGTCGGACGGAGGCGTAGAGGTCCAGTTCCTGGCGGAGCGCGACGTTGACCGATCGGAATCCGCCCCCGATCGGGGTCGTGATGGGGCCCTTGAGCGCGAGCCGGTTCTTCCGGACCGAATCCAAGACGGCGGGAGGAAGCGGAGTTCCGGTCGCCTTGATGGCCGCTTCACCGGCGTCGACGACCTCCCAATCGATCGAGACCCCGGTCGCCTCCGCCACCAACTGCGCCGCGCGCGTGACTTCAGGCCCGATCCCGTCACCGGGAATCAACGTCACGCGAGTCCCCATCGGAGTCTCCGGGGGCGTCGGAGCTTTCGGCGGATTTAAGGAACCCGCCGACCCCGAGCCGTAGGACTTCCGTCCTCCCACCGTTCACTTGCCGATTTTGTGTTTAATCAGTATTCTTATACAACTTAGTAATACAATGTCCCATGTTCGAGGTATCCCACCCCGAAGTCCTCGCCCGAGATTGGGTCCCCCCTGTGGTCCTCGGCCGCGAGAGGGAAGTGGCCGAGGTCGTCCGACGGCTCGATCCCCCTCTCCCCCGGTGCCCTCCGCCGTGGATCGTGGGGGTCGTGGGGGCGTCTGGGAGCGGGGCGAGCGCCGTGGCTCGCCGGGCGGCGCGCGAGGTGGCGGACCGGCTCCGTTCGAACTCTCCGGGCCCCGCTCCTCGGGTCATCGCGGTGCGGTCGACGGGCCTCCGGGGGACCCACGGAGTCGCCACCGCGCTGCTGCGGCACCTGGACGAGGGGTTCGACGGTCGGGGGTTCGCCGTGGCCGAGATCCTGGCCGGGTTCCTGCGCCGCTTGCGGAGGGAGGCACGGCCGGCGATACTCCTCGTGGATGACCTGCACGTGGGGGGCCCGAACCTCGGTCCCCTGCTGCGCGCCCTCGAAGATCCGGACCGATTCCTCCCCGAGGGGGAGTTCGGCCTCCCTCCGACCTGGACGATCCTCGCCGGCTCTTCCGAGGGTTGGGTCTCCGCCGTCGCGGCGGCGGGGGAACGGTTCCCGATCGGGGAGCCGGTTCGCCTGTCCGCATACACCAACCGTGGATTGTCGGTACTGCTGGGCGACCGCGCCGAGCGGGCGCTCGGGAGACCGATCGCGGACTCGGCGGTGGTCCGCATCGTGGAGCAGACGATGGCCGAGGGCGGCGGGGCCCGCCGTGCCCTCGACCTCCTCCGACGGGAACTCATCGGCGGCCCCTCGCTCTCCGGCGACGCGGGTGTGCCCTGGGGTGCGCCGCCCTCCCTCGTCGAAGTGGAGACTCGGGTGGTCCGGGCGATCGAGGCGGTGACCCGCGACCACGCCGCGCGGGTCGGCGATGTCCGACGCTGCGAGGCCGAGCTAGCGCGGATCCAGGGGACGAGACCGCTGCCGGCCACGACCTTGTGGCGACGGATCGTTCGCTTGGAGCGCGCCGGGTACGTCCGACGGGAGATCCGCCCCGGTGGGACGGGCGGCACGCGGTCGATCGTGCGCGTCCTGACTCCCGTCGAGGAATGGGTCACGTCCGGCCGTCGTCCGGAAACTCATCGAGACGACGTACGGTGGAGCGCGCTCCCACCGGACGGGGGCGAGGAGGCTCGGCCACCGGAGCTGATGGCAGCCGTTCTGCGTCCTCCTTCCGACCCAGCTGACTGAGCACGCTCCGCGCCAGCACGGGCGAGTGCAGGGCGCTCGCGACCCGCTCGAACGGAGCCTGTCGGATCGCTTCCCGATCCGCGAAGCCCGCGCGGAAGAGGAGCCGTGCTCGCACCCGACCGATCCCCCGGAGGCGCACGAGGTCCAAGAGCTCCTCCCGCGCCCCGTACCGAACCCGCAGCGACAGGTCGTCGATCGTCCGACCCAAGCGCCGCTGGAAGACCGTCGCAAGACGCCCGGCGCCGAACAGAAGCCATTCGGCGTCCTCGACCTTGGTGCGGAGGTCGCCCGCTCCGAGACCGTACCGTTCGGTGAGCTCGACGATCGGGACCTCGTCGATCCACGCTTCGAGGATCGTCGCCGTCTTGAGAGAGGCGAGGAGTCCGTCCAAATCGAGGTGGATCGGCGGCTCGTCCGGCTTGACCAAGAGCTCCTCCGCCTCCTCCGTGAACCGGCCGAGCAGATCGGCCTCCTCTCCGCGCCGAAGGTAGAGGGGAGGAAGGTCGGGGGTCGCCGCGATGGCGGCGAGGAGGGCGAAGGCCCCGACCCCGATGGGGGCCCGCTCGAGGACCTGGCGGAGCACGACTGCACTGAGCGGGTCGAGGTAGAGCTCGCTGGTCAGGGCGCCGAAGCGGGTCGCCTTCAGGTGGGTTCCGGGAAGCAGGAATTCGTTCTCCTCGAGAAAGCGCCGAACGTTCCGGACCTTCGTCTCGAGCTCCACGAGCGGAAGAGTGCGGCCGTAGAACGTCGCGGCGAAGAAGGAGGTCAGTTCGGACTCCTCGTGCACCGCGCCACTCGCGACCAGGGCGAGGACGTGCATGCGCAACGCGGGCTCGGCCGCGAGGCGGCTTACCACGTCCTCGGGGGGGGCCGACAGGTACCCGTCGAGCAGGCCTTCGATCGCGTCCTCCGTGCGAGCGATCAGGAGCGCCTCCCCCGCCGCGTCGAACCGAGGTCGGCCGGCCCGACCCAACATCTGATGGATCTCCCCAGCCGGGATGGGAGCCTGCATCCCGACCCGGTCGTCGTAGCGCGTCGTGTCCCGGACGATCACCCGGCGGGCGGGGAGGTTGATGCCGGCGGCCAGCGTCGGGGTCGCCACGAGGACCTTGAGTGTCCGGTCGAGGAATGCCCGCTCGACGACGCGTCGTTCGGGATTCGTCAGCGAGGCGTTGTGGAACGCGACGCCGGCGGGGAGCATCCCGTTCAATCGTCGCATCCCGGCGGTCTCCTCGTCCGAACCGGTGACGAGCTCCGCGGCCCAGGTGCGGGCCCGGACCCGCTCCTCCGGGGTCAGCAGGGCCCGGACCGTCGGGATCAGCCCTTCGGCGACCTGCTCGCTCGCCCGTCGACTGTTGACGAAGACGAGGGCCTGCCCTCCCTCCTCGATCACGGTGCGGACGAGGCGGGGCACCGCTTCGCCGGGCGGGGGGATCTCCCGATCCGTCGTGTCCGTGAACCGGATCCGCCCGTCCGAGTAGACACCGAGCTTGAGAGGAACCGGACGGAAGTCGCTCGCGATGTGGCGCGCGTCCAACCAATCGGCGACCTCGCGGGAGTTCCCGACCGTCGCCGAGAGCGCGACCAGTTGGAGGTCGGGGTAGGACCGTCGGAGGCGGGTGATACTTACCTCAAGGGTCGGCCCTCGCTCGGGGTCGCGCAATAGGTGGACCTCGTCCACGACCACGACCCCCAGCCGGTCGAGCCACGGGCTCCCGCGACGCAGGAGCGCGTCGGCCTTTTCGCTCGTGGCCACCAGGACGTCGAGCTTGTCCAACTGCTCGTTGGACAGGTCGAAGTCTCCCGTGGAGAGGCCAACCTTGAGTCCCAGCTCCTCGAATCGGCCGAGTTCTTCGGCCTTCTCCTGGGCTAGGGCGCGCAGCGGCACCAAGTACAAGCCGGTCCGGTGAGCGCGAACCGCCCGCACGAGGGCGAGGTAGGCGACCAAGGACTTCCCGCTCGCCGTCGGGCAGGCCAGGAGGACGCTCTCACCGGCGAGGACCGGCCCCAATGCCGCCGCCTGAGGTGGGAACAGGGCGGAGATGCCGTCGCGTTCCAGCACGGCTCGCAGGTCGGCGTCCAGGGGGAGCTCGGCCAGCGGGACCGAGCGGTGGGCCGAAGGGGTCTCCCCGCGAGACCGCCGGGGTGGGACAGTTCGGCGCGGCACGGACGCCGCAGGGACGTCCGTGCTAAGCCCTTTGCGACGGGGCCGCCTCGAGGAGCGTACGACCGAGGAGGAGCTCCTGGATCTCGCTCGTGCCCTCGACGATCGGGAAGACGCGGGCATCCCGTAAGAGTCGTCCGGCCGCCGCCGAGCCCCGCACTCCGTCGGGGCCGGCGACGTCTACGCCGGCCGAGGCGACCGAGACGGCCGCCCGGGAGGCGACCAACTTCGCGACCGAGGCCTCCGCCTGGAACGGGAGCCCCGCATCCTTTCGGTCGGCGGCGCGCTCGACCAGTGCGCGGGCGGCGGAGAGCTCCGTGAAGGCACGGGCCAGCGCGATCCGTTTCCAGTCCGCGTCGTCGGCCCGGACCGCGGTCCGCATCTCTTCGAACGCCGCTCGGGCCACCCCGAGTGCGCAACTGGCGATCCCGACGCGCCCCCCCGTGAGCGCGCCCAGCGCGACGTGGAGGCCGGCCCCCTCCGAACCGAGGAGAGCCTCGGGCGCCAGTCGTACGTGGTCGAAGAGGAGTTCGGTCGTCTCGCTCCCCCTCAGTCCGAGCTTTTCGAACCGCTGGGCGACCGAGAAGCCGGGGCTGGGCCCAGGCACGAGGAACGCCGAGATCCCCTTCGATCCGAGCCCGGGGTCGTGCGTTGCGAAGACGAGCAGGAGGCCCGCGTTGGCCGCGTTCGAGATGAACGTCTTCGACCCGGTCAACGTGTACCCGTCGGAGGTCCTCTCGTACCGGGTGCGTAAAGCCGCGGTGTCGGAACCGGCCCCGGGCTCGGTCAGCGCGAACGCGCCCACCCGCTCGCCGCGGGCCAAGGGCGGAAGCCACTCGGCTTGCTGCGCGGCTGTGCCCCAGGTGGCGATGGGTAGGGAACAGACGGAGACGTGCACGGCAAGGGTGACCCCCACGGCGGCGCTCGCCGCCGACATCTCTTCGAGGACGGCGGAGAGCTCCGTCGTCCGGGCCGGGCGTCCTCCCCATTCGGTCGGGAGGCCGAGTCCGAAAAAGCCGTCGCGCGCCAACGCACGGAGGAGCTCTACGGGAATCCGATCCTCCCGGTCGATCTCGACCGCCCGCGGACGCACTTCCCGGTCCGCGACCTCCCGAGCCCAGGCCCGCATCGGCTCGTTGGTCGGCGGACCTCGTTCCGTCACGGGGCCTCCCAGCACGACGCACCCTTAATGGGTGGCGGCGGGTCGACCGCTCCGAGCGGTGGAGGGGAGAATGCCGGGGACTCCGACACCGAAGGACCGGTTCACCGCCCTCGACACGCTCGCGGTGGTGCGCGAGCTCCGCGCCCATCCCCGGGCCCGCGTGGACAAGGCGTTCGACCTTCCCGACGGGGGCTGGTCGCTCGCTCTTCGGGTTCCGGGCGAGGGACGTCTCGAACTCCTCCTCGTGCCCGGACGGTACACCGCGATCCTCCCCTTCGGTTCCGAACGGGCCGAAGAACTCTCCCCGTTCGCCCGGGACCTCCGACGGGTGCTCACCGGCGCCGTCTTGGATCGCGTGACGGAGCCCGCCGGGGAGCGATCCCTCGAGATCGGGTTCACCCGCGGCGACGCCGCCGGTGGGATCCTGGTGCTGCTCGAGATGTTCGGGACGGGCAATCTCACGGTCGCCGTGGATGGGAAGATCGCCGCGGTCGCGCACTCGCGCCGGTGGGCGCATCGGGTGGTGCGGGTTGGGGCCGAGTACGCCCGGGCCCCCGGCCGCGCCGACCCCTGGGAGCTTACCGCGGAAGCGATCGAGGAGATCCTCTCGCGATCTCGTACAGACCTGACCAGTACGCTCGCCGCGCGACTCGGCCTCGGAGGACCGCTAGCGGAGGAGCTCGTGGCCCGCATCGCCGTCGACGGACAAGCGCCGGCCTCCGGCGACGCCCCCCTGCGGGCCCGGGCCCTTCATGCCGCCCTCGCGACCCTGCGGTCCGAGGTCGGGGACCGCCGGCCGGATTCCTCTATGCACGGGAGGGCGCCCTGCTCGATGCCACCCCGTACCCCTCGTCCCGCTGGATGGGCGTCGAGGGCGTGCTTGAGGAGAAACGCGCGCACTTTTCCGAAGCCGCCCGCGACTACTTCCGCACGGTGGTACCCGCCGCTCCCGACGTGGCGGCGCTCCAGGCCTCCTCCGAGCGCAAGGAGATCGACCGGATGCTCGTCCAACAGCGCGCCGCCGTCGTCCAGCTCGAGGGGGAGGTCGCGCAGCTGCAAGCGCGCGCCGAGCTGATCCTGGCCCACTATCCCGAAGCCGAGGCGGCCCTCCTCGCGGCCGAGACCGCCAGTCCGGGGGATCTGCCGGTGGAGCTCGTCCTGGAGGGCCAACGGGTGACTCTTTCCCGCCGTCGCACACCGCGGGAGACGGCCCAGGACCTGTTCGAGGAATCGAAGCGGCAGGCGACCAAGCTTGCCGGAGCCCGGCACGCCCTGGAGGAGACGGAAGCGAGGGCCACCCATCCCTCCACCGGAGAAGCCGTGGTCGCGGCGCGAGCCCGCGCGAGGGCGGCCCCCCCGAAGAAACAGTTCTGGTTCGAGAAGTTCCGCTGGTTCGTGAGCTCGGAAGGGGCGATCGTGATCGCAGGGCGGGACGCGGCGTCCAATGACCTGGTCGTTCGACGGAACCTGAAGGACGGGGACTTCTACCTCCATGCCGACCTGCACGGGGCGGCGAGCGTGATCGTCAAGCGGCCGGCGCCCGGGAGCCCGGAGGTGACCGAGGTCACCCTCCGCGAGGCGGGCCAGTGGGCCGTGGCGTTTTCGAAGGCGTGGCGGGCCGGCCTCGCCTCCGCCTCGGCGTTCTGGGTGACCCCGGACCAGGTCTCAAAATCCGCCGCGTCGGGCGAGTTCGTTCCGCGGGGCGCCTGGGTCGTCCACGGGACGAAGCATTTCCTGAAGGACCTGCCGCTCGAGCTCGCGCTCGGCACGGTCCGAGTGGAGGCCGAGGAACGATGGACCGCGGCCCCCGAATCGGCCGTACGGTCGCGGGGAACGGTCCGCTACCTTCTGTCACCCGGCGAGGACCGGGATCGGGCGACCCGCGAGGTCGAACTGGCCAAGGACCTCGGCGTTTCCCGCTCGTTGCTCCAATCGCTACTGCCGGCCGGGGGCCTCTCGCCCCGGCGCACGTAGACGCGCTGCACCTCTTCGGCTGCGAACCGGTCGCCCGCCTGGCGCCAGGTTTGCTGGCGGGCCCGGAGGCCCACGATCGTCGCCACCGTCGTCGGCAGCTGGATGGTCGCGCCGACCTCCAGCATCGTCCCGGGCGCGATCGGTAGCCGACCGGCCTGCGTCCGACGGCCCTCGACCAGCGAGTAGAGGACGTTCGGTCCCGTCTTCCGGACCGCCCACACGGTGCGAACGTCCTTGACACGTCCCGAGGAGACCGGCTTTCCCGCCCGGTCCTCGATCTTGTGGATCTCGAGCGGCTCGGGGTACTCCGGCACACCGGTCCCGAGCTGGACCTTTCGATCCGCGGGGAGGGCGATACGCTTCCGTTCGGAGCGGGGCCCGTCCGAGACGATCAACCATAGTTCGTCGGTCGTGGGGAGGGTGGAGACGAACGGGTGGGAAAGGCCACAGTTCCGGCACCGGGCCACGCCGCGCACGACGGAGGCCCGCGGCCCGGGACCCCGTCCTTCCAGGTGAAGGATGCGGTGCGGGGTCTCCCCACCACACACCTCGCACGGGAGGCGGGCGGAGTGCAACGCGGCCGCCCCGGGTTTCGCCGGGGGGCCCGCGGGGGCCTCCTCCTCCTCGGACATGGGAAGGGGCAGGCCGGGTCGGTGGCTTGAGTCTTCGCCCCCTCGGGGAAAGCGGAGCCGGCCCCCTCCTTCGCAGGGTGCGGTCCGCTCTAGCCGAGCTTCCACCGGCGGAGGCTCGACCGGAACAGGAGTCGACGGGCCAGCCCGGGCGAGACCACCGCCGCCAGGGCGGCGAGGCGTACCCCCTGATCCCCCCGGCCCGCCCCCCGAGATAGGGCGCGCAGTGCAGCTCGACGGGGCCTTTCTCCGGCCTCGAGGGCGGCGAAGAAACGGAACCCTTCCGTGGCCCGCATCAAGTACTGGGTCATCGGCGCGTCCGGCCCGGCCCGTTCGGCCGCGATGCGAGCGAGCGTTCCGTTCGCACGAGCGAATCGTTCGGATGCGACTCGGTGGCGGGCCCGGAACTCCTCGGGCGTCGCCCCTCGAGCATGCGACATGTTCTGGTCGTGAAGGCGGAGCAGGGTCAGCGGTTCCGCAGTGATCCGCATTCCGGATCGACCGCTCAGGAGGGCCGCGACCAGCCAGAACAGGTCGGCTGACCACCCAGCTTCACGCGCGGCCGGGATCCATTCGACGGCCCAACTTCGCCGAACCGAGGTCGACGAGCAGTTTCCGGGCCAGATGCTGCGGACGAGCTCGCCAAAGTCCTGGCCGTCCCACCCGTCGAAGCGCTCGGGGTGGGTGCCGGCCAGTTCCGGGTGGCTCGCCTGGATCGGACGCCCCTGGGAGTCGATGGGGCGCTGGGCGTGGTCGTAATAGTGCAGGGTGGGCGACGCCCCGAAGAGCTCGCGAACGCGGGGGACCTTTTCGGGCGTCCAGACGTCGTCGTCGTCCAGCAAGGCCACGACATCTCCTCGAGCGGCCTCGAGCCCGCGACACTGCTTCTCCGCCGTATCGGGGGTGGGGCAGAGAATGTCGAGGTAGCGGCCCTCGCAGCCCTCGATCGGTCCCGTGAAGTTACGGACGACCACGACCTCGTCCGCTCCCCCCTCCACGGCGGAGCGCACAGCGAAGGGCAGGAAGGCGACCCGGTCGTGGGCGGTGATGACCGCCGTGATCGTGGGAGTACTCACTGATGACCCGTCCCCGTGGAATCCGACCGAGAACGGGGGCGGTCTTAGCTCTGCACTCTCTTCGGCCGGGCGGCGGGTGGGCCGTCGAGAGAACGGTCCCGCGGCGCGAGGTCAATCCGGCCTGACGCCTCGGACATAACCCTCCCGCCCGGTCTCGGAGAGCGAGGAGTGATGGCGCCCGGTCCCATTCCCGCGCAACCGACGGTCGCGTCCGTGGCCTCCCTGGCCTCCCGGCTCGAGCGGGTGCGCTCGAGCCTGGTCGATCTGGAAGCGGCGGCCGAGCTCGGTCCGTACGGTTCGCAGCGGGACAGCGCCCGCAACCTCCTGCACTACCTGGCGTTCCGCCGATTCGACCTTCGACGGGACCAGGCCCGCCTCACCCACTGGGGCCTCTCCTCGCTCGGCCGGTCGGAAGGGCACGTGCTGTACAACCTGGATGCGGTTCTCGGATGGCTCCACTCGCTTCAGGGTGGGACTCGCCCGGAACGCCCCGCCCCGACCGGGCCCGACCCCGAGCGGGGGCGCCACCTCCTCGCGAGGAATTCCCAAGCGCTCCTGGGTCCGACCCATCCCGGTCGAGGCGTGCGCATCATGGTTACGATGCCCGCCGAGGCGGCCACGGACTATGAGCTCGTGCGCGAACTCGTGGAGGTCGGGATGGACTGTGCGCGGATCAACTGCGCTCACGAGGGACCCGACGAGTGGGCCCGCATGGTCGCGCACGTCCGTCGGGCGGAGCGTTCCACCGGCCGCCGCTGCCGGATCGAGATGGACCTGACGGGTCCCAAGATCCTGTACCGGAGCGATCCGACCGGGACCGGCCGTCCTCAAGGTTCGTCCGACGCGCGATGCGTTCGGGCAGGTGACCGCGCCGGCGTCGGTGTGGCTAGTCCCGGAGGAGGAGGACGGGACGCTCCACCCCGCTGGACGATCGGTTCCAGTCCCGAACGACTGGCTCGCCCGACGTCGGATCCCCGAACAAGTCGAGGTGGTCGACCTCCGCGGGGCCCGACGGACGTTGCGGCTTCAGGAGCGGGCCGGCAAGTGCGTCCGCGCCGAGCTCTCTAAGACGGTCTACCTCGAACGTGGGAACCTCCTTACGGGACTCGCGGCCGACGGACGCGAGGATCGCGCGCGGATCGGACCGATCGAGCCCGTCCCGCAACGCCTCCGCCTCGAACGCGGTGACACGCTGATCGTGACCGCCCGCCCGGAACCGGGCGAAGCGGCGCGACGGATAGCCGACGGGCGAGTGCTCCGCCCGGCTCACATCGCCTGCACGCTGCCCGAGGGACTTCGGTCCGTCCGGACCGGCCAGTCGATCTGGTTCGATGACGGGCGGATCGGTGGGGTTGTGCGGTCGGCGACCGAGGGGCGGCTGCGGGTGGAGGTCACCCATGCCCCTCCCGAAGGGACCTGGCTGGGTGCGGACAAGGGGATCAACCTCCCCGACACCCAGCTCGACCTGCCCGCCTTGACGGAGAAGGATTTGGAGGACCTTCGGTTCGTCGTGCGACACGCGGACCTGGTCGGTCTCTCGTTCGTCCACACTCCCTCGGACCTTGAGCAATTGCGAGCCGAGCTCGCCCGGCTCGGGCGCCCACGCATGGGCGTCGTACTCAAGCTGGAAGTTCGACGAGGGTTCGCCGAACTCCCGGGGATCCTCCTCGCGGCCCTCCGCAGCCCTCCCGTCGGCGTGATGATCGCCCGGGGGGACCTCGCGGTGGAGGTCGGCTTCGAGCGACTCGCCGAGGTCCAGGAGGAGATTCTGTGGCTCTGCGAGGCCGCTCACATGCCCGCGATCTGGGCCACCCAGGTCTTGGAGGGCTTGACGAAGAGCGGACTGCCGTCCCGGGCGGAGGTGACGGACGCCGCGATGGGGGAGCGGGCCGAGTGCGTGATGCTGAACAAGGGGCCGCACGTGGTCGCGGCGGTCCGAGCCCTGGACAGCATCTTACGTCGCATGCAGTCGCACCAGGCGAAGAAGACCGCGATGCTCCGCCACCTTCAGGTCGTCGAACGGTTCTTTCACGGGCGGCGCGCGGGCACGACCTCCCGGCGTGGCGGACGACTGGCGCGGGCGGGTCCGTCACGCGGAGGTCGCGCCGCCGATGGGGCTGCCCGAATTTGAATCGGGGTCCCGGGCTCCCAAAGCCCGAAGGATGGACCAATAGAGCAGGGCGAGGTGTGACCCTCGTCCCGTAGCTACCCCACAGCCCCGCATCGAAGGTCAGACGGCGTCCACCCGTTTCAACGTTCGGCCGATGCGGCACTCGGCTGGGTTCGGGTCGACCTTCTCGATCCGGTACCGCTGCTTCGCGGGCAGGTTCGGTCCCGCACAGTCCCACCAGTTCGGGCAGTCCAGGCGGCGGCACGGGTACCGGCTCACGTCGACCGAGCTCCCGACGACCGCGCTCCGGGCCTCGACCAGGAGCGGTCTGGGGACGACCTTGACCTCCACCACGTGGGCGTCGGTCTCCTGGAGGGCGCACGGGTGCTTGATCGGACGGACCTTGGTGATCGCGTACCGCCGGCCGGTGTCGAGCGTGAGGCACGCGTGCCGATAGGGACACGTGCGGCAGACCGGGGCCCCGCCACCGTAGACGAATTCGAACCCTTCGTGCGCCTCGCTAATGCCGATAAGCGTGATTTCCGCCATGTTATCCGATCACTCCCGTGACGTTGGCCAGCCGTTCGGCGGCCTCGCGCGTGAGGCCGTTGTCTCCCAAGATCGTGTAGCGGTCCGGGCGCACCGAGTGCGCCATGACGAGCGCGTGCACGATCTCCTCCGTCCGGACGCCGAGTTCGCGGGCGGTCGTCGGAGCGCCGATCGTGTGGAGCGCGCTCTTCAATCGACGCCAGTCGCCGCCGTGGAGGTACATCATCATGATCGCGCCGACCCCGCACTGTTCGCCGTGGAGGCTCGGGTGCTCGCTGACCCGGTCGAGCGCGTGGCTGAAGAGGTGCTCGCTGCCCGAGCAGGGTCGCGAGGATCCCGCCACGCTCATCGCGATCCCGGCGACCAGGATGGGCCGGATCGCGATCCAGACCGACTCCTCCAAGTTCGGTTTGATCGAGGCCGCGTGGTCCATGATCTCCTGGGCCGCGTACTCGGAAAGGGTCGCCGCCGTGCTCGAGTACCTCTTCGTTGCGTAGGCGCACCGCGAGTCGCCAGTCCAAGACCGCGGTCACATTGGAGATGACGTCCGCACACCCAGAGGCGAGCAGCCGGAACGGCGCCTTCACGATGAGTTCGGTGTCCGCGATGACCCCGACCGGTACGGCCGCCTGGGTGCTGGTCGCGGTCGCGCTGCCGTGGATCGACGCGCGCGGGGAGGAGATCCCGTCATGCCCGGCCGAGGTAGGAAGGCTCACGAACGGGACCCGAAGGCGGTTCGCGACGACCTTCGTGATATCGATCTTGCTGCCGCCCCCGGCGCCGACCAGGAATCGCGCGCCGGCGGCCCGCGCCTCCCGTTCCACGCGGTCGACCTCCTCTTCCGTAGCGATGTTCGCGATGATGGTGGATGCGTCGAACTTCGATTCCTTCAAGATCTCGGTCGCCCGGTATCCCGCGAGCTCGGCGGTCTTCGGTCCGGTGATCACGACGCCCCGGTCCGGGAAATCGAACTGACGGCACGTCGAACCCAGGTCTGCGAGCACCCCGTGGCCGACGAGCACGACCCGGGGGAACACCATCCCACGGGCCTTGCCGAAGGGGGAGTCGAGGACCGACGGGGTCGAATGCGCGCGGCCGCCCTCTCCTGACATCCTCGAGCGGGCGGACGGGGGGAAGGCCCTCTTTAGCCTTCCGTGGCTATCGGCCGGGGACCTCGCCCCAGAGCACCTTGTGCTCTTGGAGCATGACGCGAACATCCAGGCGGTCAGCGAGGACCCAATCGGCGAGTCGGCCCGCGTCGGTTCCCCATACCGGCTGGAAGACGATCGTGGCCGGACCCGAGTACTTTCGAACGACGCGTCTCGCGTACAAGTAGTCCGCTCGATCGCTGACCACGAATTTCATCACGTCCCCCGACCGGAGGAGGGGGAGGTTGGCCCACCGGTTCTTCCCCTGCATCTTCGAGCTGGGACACTTCACGTCCACGCTCAGGATCACCCGAGGGAGATCCAGGTACGGAGTGACATCGAGCGACCCCCCGGTTTCGATCACGGTCGTGAGTCCCCGGTGGGAAATCTGGCGGACGAGGTCGACCGACTCCCGTTGGAGCAGCGGCTCCCCTCCGGTGAGGCAGACATACCGGGTGTGGTGCCGGGACACATCGCGGAGCAGCGACGGGATGGATCGCTCGCGGCCCGGCCCGAACGAGTACGCCGTGTCGCACCAAGCGCACCGGAGATTGCATCGAGCGGTCCGGATGAAGGTGGTGCGCACTCCGGAGAGGGGGCCCTCTCCCTGCACCGAGTGGAAGACCTCGATAATCCGCACGAAAGTGCACTCTGGTCCGAACCACATTAGGCTTCGGGCCCGGAGATTTCGGACCGTCGCGCTTCCCAAGAATCCCTCATATACGGTGGCCGGGTCGAACTCCCCCGATGCCGCTCCCCGACGCTGCCCGATGGCCGGAGGCGTGGGCCGGCGCTGGGCTCGCGCGGGCTCACCGGATCCCCGGGCGACGCAAGTTCTTCGCGTTGGTCGCCTATCCGGGTCCGAGTGGCTTCCTCCACGTCGGTCACCTGCGCGGGTACGCGTACGCCGACGTGCTCCACCGATACCATCGCACGACCGGGGCCCAGGTCCTCTTCCCGTTCGGGGTACACGCCTCGGGTCTTCCGGCCGTGACGTGGGCCCATCGCGTCAAGGAGCGAGAGCCCGCCACAATGGCCCAGCTCGAGGAGCGCGGGGTGGATGCGGCGACCGTCGCCCGGATCGAGGACCCGGAGGAAGCCGCCCGGTTCCTCGGTCGGGAGTATCTCCGCGTACTCCGGCGCCTGGGCGTGCTCGTCGATGAGGCGACCTTCGCGACGACGGTGGACGAGGATTACCGGGCGTTCATCCGTTGGCAGTTTCTTGCGCTGCGGGAGGCCGGGGCGCTCGTCCAGGGCACCTACTTCGCCTCGGTCTGTCCGGTCTGCGGCCCGGTCGCGGTCGATCCGTCGGAGACCGACCTGTCGTCCGGCGGCGACGCAGAAACGATCCGCTTCACTACGGTCCCGTTCCGCCTGGAGGACGGCCGGGTCCTTCTGGCGGCCACGTTGCGACCGGAGACGGTGTACGGCGTGACCAACCTCTGGCTCGCCCCGGAAGAACGGCTCGTGGCGTGGCATCACGCAGGCGGGACGTTCCTCCTGGCCCGGGCCGGGGCGGAACGGATGGTCGAACAGCATGGGGGCCACGTCGGTCACGAGATCGCTGCCTCGGAGCTCCTCGGCCGGGAGGTCCTGGTCCCGCTCCGCGACGTACGGGTGCCCATCCTCGAGAGCCCTCTGGTCGACCCGGTGGTGGGTTCCGGCGTGGTGATGTCGGTCCCGGCGCACGCGCCGGCGGACGCGGCGGCCCTCCGGGCGCTGCCCTCGGCCTCCCGTGCTCGGATCGGCGAACCCACCGTCCTCCTCGAGATCGGGCCGGAGGCTTTGAGCTCCTCCGAGAGTGAGCTCACTATCGGCGAGGGACTTCCCGCCGAGCGTGCGCTCCGGGCGGCCGGCGCCAAGGGGCTCGCCGACCGGGACGGTCTGGCCCAGGCGACCGAGCGCCTGTACCGACTTGAATTCCTCCACGGCCGCATGACGATCGCGGCGCTCGCTGGAGTTCCTGTCCGCGAGGCCCGGGACCGGGTGGCGGCCGTTCTGCGGGAGCAGGGAGCCGGGCTCGAGATGCAGGAGTTCTCGAAGCCGGTCGTCTGCCGCAACGGACACTCGGTCGTAATCCGTCGAGTCCCCGACCAGTGGTTCCTCCACTACGGGGACCCCGAGTGGAAGGCGGCCACCCTTGCCGCGACGGCGAACCTGTTGACCGCTCCCCCTGAGTACGGTCGGGAGCTCCCGTCGATCCTGGATTGGTTCGCAGATCGACCTTGCACCCGCAAGGGTCCTTGGCTAGGGACGCCCTTCCCCCTCGACCCGGCCTGGACGATCGAGCCGATCGCGGACTCGACGTTCTACATGGCCTACTTCGTGGTCCGACGGTTCGTCTCGGCCGGTCGACTCCGATCCGAACAGTTGACCCCTGCCTTCTTTGAATTCGTCTTCCGGGGTCGGGGGACGGGAGAGCCCACCGTCGACCGGGCCCTCCTGGAGGAGGTACGCTCCGAGTTCCTGTACTGGTATCCGCTCGACCTAAACATCGGTGGGAAGGAACACAAACGCGTCCACTTCCCGGTGTTTCTCTACACCCACGTCCGGTTGCTTCCACCCGAGCTCCAGCCGAAGGGGATCTTGGTGCACGGCTGGACGACGGGGCCCGCGGGCGTGAAGATCTCGAAGAAGGAGATCTCGGCCAAGGGCGGTCGAATCCCTCCGATCGACCAGGGGATGGACCGATGGGGGCCGGATGGCCTTCGCCTCTACTACATCACGTCGGCCTCACCGGCTCAAGATATCGAGTTCGACCCCACCACCGTCGACGCCGCCACCCAGCGGGTCGACGACGTCGGACGGTTGGTCCGGGAGACGGTCGGAGACGGCCGGGGACCGCCGGAGCTCGATGCCTGGTTGATCTCCCGTACCCACGACTGGGTCCGACGCCGCCCGGGAGGCGTTCGAGGGGATGGACCTCCGGAGGGCCGCGGAGATCGTCTACGTGGAGGTCCCCGCGCTCGTCCGCCGGTACTACGCTCGCGGTGGGGCCGCGGGGGCCGCCACCGACCGGGTGGGGCGGTCGTGGATCCGCTTCCTCGGGCCCATCACCCCCTTCCTCGCCGAGGAGCTCGGCGCGGGGCGGGAGAGCGCCCTGGTTGCCTCCCTCCCTTTGCCAACGCCCGACGCATTTGTCGAATCTCCCGAAGCGGAGGCCCGGGAAACCTTCCTGGACCGGGTGGAGGAGGACCTTCGGGCCGTGCTGCGAGCCGCCGAGGGGCGGGGCGGCGCCCCGCCCGAGGAGGTCATCTTCTACGTCGCGGCACCCTGGAAGGCGACGGTCGAGAGCTGGCTCCGGGAGGAGGGAGACCGACGCGAGCCGGTGGGGGTGCGCGAGATCATGGCGCGGACGAGCTCCCATCCCGAACTGGCCGCCCATCGGGCCGAGATCCCCCGGTACGTGGAGCGCGTCGGGTCACTGCTGCGGTCCGAGGAGGCCGTCCCGCCGTCCGGCTTGGACGAGGTCACGACGCTCCGGTCTTCGGAGGCTTACCTTACTCGACGGTTCGGCTTCCGTTCTGTGGCGGTCTACACCGAGTCCGAGGCGGCGCCCCATGATCCCAAAGGACGACGCGAACGTGCCCGACCGGGGCGGCCCGCGTTCTATCTGGTCGGTGGGAACCCGCCTACGACTGGGTGACGCGGCGCACCGGCCCCGATCAGCGCAACGGACGCCGGGCTCGCTTCGGGAAATTCAGGTACATCCGCGACGGGGTCGGGTGCGAAGAAACGCGTCGGTACTTCGCGGAGCTCTTGTCGGAGTAGCTCCGTCGGATCGGTCCCGAGATCTCGAAATAGATCAGCTGGCCGACCGGCATCTTCGCGTAGATCCGGACCGGCACCTTGACGCTCATCTCGAGCGTCCAGTAGTTGCAGAACCCCTCGTCCCCCTTTCCGGCGGTCGAGTGGATATCGATACCAAGCCGCCCGACGCTCGACTTCCCCTCGAGGAACGGGACGAACCCGTGCGTTTCCGTGTACTCTTCGGTTACGCCCAGGTAGAGTTGCGCCGGGGATGAGCACGAAGCCGCTCGGGGGGATCCGGAATTCCCGCACCGGATTCGCACGCTTCGCGTCGAGGGCCCCGGAGCGGTAGACGGACAGGTACGGTCCCAGGTGAACATCGTACGAGTTCGTCCCCAAGCAGTCGGCCCGGAACGGTCGGATGACGATCCGGCCCCGGTCCATCTCTTCGCGGATCTTCGCGTCCGAGAGGATCATGCGGACCGGGGGGCGCGACCCGGCCGCGCTATTTAACGGAGGGCGGGAGCGGCGTCGCGCTTTCGAGCAACAACGACGCGTACCCCACCACGTCCCGCATCGGGGTCGCCTCCCCCGAGTGGCCCCAACGGAGTAGCCGGACCGAAAGCGGTTCGTCGGCGAGAGCGGCGAGCAGTCACGGTCGTGGGGGCGATCCCGCACATGGAGATCTCCTGCTCCGTCACGGTGTCGTAGAGTCCGCGCGCGTCGCGCGCCCGAATCCGGTCGATCGCCAGCGCGTCCAGCCGTCGGGCCGTCGCCGCGGGAACGTAGTGGGAGAAGTCCGTCGACGCGAGGAGCAGTACGTCGCGGTCCGTGACCGCGGCTCGGACGACCCGGGCGACCTCTTCGAGGCGGGCGAACGAATCGAACCCGACCTCGAGCGCCACGAACCGGGGGTGCGGGAGCACGTACTCGAGGAACGGGAGCTGGATCTCGATCGAGTGCTCCCGAGCGTGGGCGGCCTCATCGACCTCCAGCGGAGGATGGTCGAGGGCTCCCCGGAGGGTTGGGTCGCATGCGGTCGGGCCGAGCGGGGTCTTCCAATCCCGAGCGGAGAGCGCGGCCCCGCGGCTCGCCCCGTAGTGGTCCACGCCCAGGATCAGGACCGATTCCGGCGGTCGTTCGCCGGCGATCGCGTAGTAGGCGAGGGCCGCGATGGGTCCGGAATACTCATACCCCGCATGCGGGACGACCCCCGCCCGGATGTGCCGCGTCGGGGCCCGTTGGCGGGACGGCAGGTCACCGGGGCCGCGGTCGGAACGGAAACACCCCTCGAGCTGATGGGCCAAGTCGGCCCCGTCCTCCTCATAGAACTGTCCGGCGAAGGCGGGGAGACGGAGCTTGGTCGACACGGTCCCCTACGGCGGCCGAAGCAATGCCACGACCGGCTCGGCGTCGGATTTCTCGAGAGGTACGCGCGAACGGGGGTGGAAGGGGTTGGCCTCCCCGTACCGCGGGATCACATGGAAATGGACGTGGAAGACAATCTGGCCGGCGGGCGCGCCGGCGTTCAGCGCGACGTTGTAGTCGGGGGCGAGTCGCCCGACCCGCCGGCACATCCGGTCCAGGGTCCGGATGAGCGAGAACTGCTGCGCCTCGGGAAGGTCGGTGAGCCGCTCGCCGTGATGTTTCGGGATGACGAGGAAGTGGCCCCGCGTGAACGGGAAGATGTCAAGGAAGGCCATGGTCGTGGCGTCCTCATACAGCAGGTAGGACGGAGCCCGGCCGGCGATGATCTCGCAGAATACGCAGGCGGGTCGCTCCGACGCGCCAGGAGAGGGCATCGAGGAAGCGAACCGCCCCGGCGTCCTAAAGGGTTGCCTCGCCCGGATCATTCCGGGGTGGGGCGAGCCTCATTAGGGGTGCCCCGCTAGTCTTCCACCATGCGCCTTCCCACCGCCGCGAGCGTGCTCTTCGTGACCGTGGTCCTGCTCCTCCTGACCCCCGTCGGGTCCGTGGGGAGCCCGATGCCCCGGGCGGCCCCGGCCCCGGCGCCCGCGCTCACGACGGACGCGCTGCCGCTTCCCGCCGGTGCCCCTTCCGCGCCGCTCGCCGCCGACGTGTCGGTCGGGATCACCCTGACCCTGCCCTTCTCCCATTCCGCCCAGCTGGCCACCTTCCTCTCGGCGGTCGAGGATCCCGCCGCCGCGGAGTATCGTCAGTTCCTCTCCGCCCCCGAATTCCGCGCCGAATTCGACCCGAGCTCCGCGACGGTCGCGGCGGTCTCCGAGGAATTGCTCTCCCAAGGAGCGACCCAACTTTCGGTCGGGCCGGACCGGGCGACCGTCAGCGCGGTCCTACCGGCCGGCGCGGTCGATTCGCTGTTCGGAGTCCAACTTCGGGTCTTCGGCGTCCACGACGGGACCCCGATATACACCGCGGTCGGCACGGCTTCCCTGCCTTCCGGGCTGGCGGGTATCGTCTCGGGGATCGGCGGCCTCACCGACGCTGCCAACCTCGCCGTCAGCCTCGAAATGACGCAGTCGCTGCCTCGTCCCTTCCCCGTTCGGGACCCGGGCGCGTTCGTCGATTCGAACACCTCGCAGCAGTGGTTCGTCGGGTCGGACTACACGCAAGCGTACGGGGCGAGCGAGCTCCTTCCCGGAGGTTCGCTGGGGGTGAAAGCGACGTACCCGACCCACGTCGCGATCGCGACCCTCCTGTTCAGCTCCTGGAACCAGTCGTCGAACACGAACCTGCCGCCGTGGGACCCGAACGTCGTCTACACGTACTTCAACAACACGTCCGCGCCGGGGTGGCCCCACCCGCACCTGGTCGGCGTACCGGTCACCATCAACGGGGTGACCGCCCCGTTGCCGGCCTCGCTCGGAGCGGTGAACGATTCGTCGGGGGCGGAGTTCGAAAACTCCCTGGACCTCGAGATGGCCGAGGACCTCGCCCCCGGGGCCTCCATCTTCAACTTCTACGTTCCGGGGACGACGGTGCAGGCCGGGGCCCTCACGGACGTGGCGGACGACCTTTCGGAGGCGCTCTCGGCCGCGCTCAATTACCCCTATTCCAACCTCACGCTCGGCGTCGTGAGCGGCTCGTTCGGGCTGCCGGACCTGAACGACACGGCATGGAACTCGGCGCTCCAAGAAGCGGCCGCCACGGGCGTGACGGTCGCGATCGCGAGCGGCGACCAGGGGGACGCTCCCAACGCCGTCTCCGGGCGGTCCGCGGGACCGTGGCCGACCTGGCCGGCGACCGCTGCCTTCCAGACGAGCGGGGTCCTATCGGTCGGGGGAGTCTCGATCTCGATCCACGGCACCCCGACGGCCATCTACAACGGGAACGAACTCAACGTCACCTACGATTCCAACGAGACCGGTATTTCGGGGATGGTCGCCTGGTGGAACGACCAGGGACCTCAGGGAGGCTGGGCGGGGTCGGAAGGGGGCCTCAGCACGGTGATCCCGGAGCCGGCCTGGCAGTTCGATTCCGCGGCCCAACCCGCGATCGCTGCCGCCGGGAATCTCCAAGGAACGGGGTTCCTCGGCCGCGCCGGACCGGACCTCGCGTTCCCCGCGAACGCCACGCTCGCCTATGTCTACGCGGACGCGCAGGAGAACCTGTACTTTGACGTCCTCGCCGGGACCAGCGTGTCGGCGCCGCTCTTCGCCGGGTTCCTGGCCGACGAGATCGCCGTAAGCGGCCATTCGTTCGGCTACCTGGACCCCGAACTGTACCGGATGGGGAGCTTCTTCGCGAACACTTCCCTCTCCTCCGACCCCTTCCTGGATGTCACGGTCGGCAACAACTACGTCTTTTCCGCGGGACCTGGCTGGGACGCGACGACCGGCTGGGGCGGGCTCGCCGCCCCGCTCCTTTTCGCCGCGCTCGCGAATTCGACCGTCGACAACTACACCTACACGGGTCCCACGCCCGGCCTGGGCACTCCGTCCAGCTCGTCCAACCAGTTCCCATGGGTGGCGGTCGTACTCATCGTCGTCCTCGGGATCGCGTCCGCGGTGGCGCTGGCGATCGCCTTCGGCCGTCCGCGCCGGTCGGGGCCGGCGGCACCCCCGTCGGCCGTATGGGGCCCCCCACCCGGTTACGCGATGCCGTCATCGGGGCCTCGCGACCTCTACGGGATGCCCCCTCCGACGGGAATGCCGCTGCCTGCGTCCGGAGCGACCTTCCTCTGCCCGTACTGCGGCGCTCCGCGCCCGGCGGAGCCGGTGCGGTGCCCGCGCTGCGGCGCATTGTGATCGGGACGTCCGCTCCGGACCCGTCGACCGCGGCCCGTTAGGGGGCCGGGGGCGCGACCTCGAGGGTCGGCTCCGTCGGTTCGGGCGACTCGGGGCCGGGAGCGTCGGGGCCCGAGGAAGCGGTCGCCTCAGGTGGGGCGGTGGCGACCGGCGCCGGCGGGACGCCGAGCTTCTGCTCCAGGAACCGGCGGATCTCCTCCGGTCGCGTCGAGGCGATGCCGAAGTACTCGGCGAAGCGCTTGGTCGTCGTGAGCTCGAGCGTGGAACCTTTGGGATCGGTCTTGACGAGCCCGATCCCGCGGAGGTGCTGGACCTCCTCGTAGGCCACGTCGCCGAGCATCCGGACGAGGTGGCTCTGGAGGATCGGCTGGTGGTAGGCGATGAGCGTGAGGGCCTTCACGGTCCGGGGCGCCATCTCGACGGGCGTCACCGCGTGGACCGCGGGCACGTACGATTCCTGGAGCTGGAGCGCGTAGCGGTCGCCGACCCGGCGAACCTCGAGCGCGGACTGGCGGTGCTCGTACGTCTGTTCGAGCGTGCGGACCGCCTTCTGGACGGGGCGGTAGTCGGCGAGCGCGAGCGCGTCGGTCAGCTCCTTCACGCTCATCGGTTTCCCTGCGGCGAACAGGACGGCCTCGATCTGGAAGACGAGCTCATCGAGCTTGGACGGCATGCATTCCCTCCTTCTCCACGACCGCGACCCGGGTCTCGGCGGTCCGGACCACCAGGACCGGCGACTGTCCCAGGACCTCCTGACGGAGCTCCACGGAACGCTCCCGGGCGAGGAAGAGGAGTGCGAGGAAGATGGCGACGAGCCGGTCCCGACCCGAGAGCGGGCTCCAGAGCTCGAGCATCGGGAACTCGGTGCCGACCGGGTGGTGGCAAGCGGCTTCCCAGGTGTCCAAGAGGTCGTGTTCCGGGATGTCGCCGTGGACGAGCACCTCGGGGGGAGCACGCTGCTCCTCGCGGAGCCGCTCGCGGAGCTCCTCGACGCGGAGACTCCGTCGTGCATCGGCCTCGGCCTCGCCGAACGCCCGGACCAGCTCCAGGAGCGAGACCGGTCGGGTCTCGGGGTGCCGCACCATCTCGAGGAGGGGGGGCGGGCTGGCCGAACCGAGAACGCTCGGTCGTCACGTCGACGGCTTCCGGGGTCGTGAGCAGGGGGAGGTATCCTTCGTCCTGGACGTCGGACGCCATGAGCTCCGGGCTCCCATCCGGGTTGGGCTCGGGGAGGTCCCGGGTCTTCAAGACCGCCTCGGATTGCAAGTAGAGGATGTTCCACGCCATGTAGACGAGCCGTCCGGCGATCGCGAAGTTCAGGTCGCCGTCCTCGCGGACTCGGTCGAGGTACGACTGGGTGAACTTCACGAGGTCGATCTCCCAGGGGTCGAACTCCTCGTCCATGACGAGCTCGAACAGGAGCGCGGTCGCCCGCTGGAAGGGGTCGGGGATCACCAGGTGGACGCCCTCCTTCAGGCTCTGGACCAACGTGAGGTACCGTTCGAGGACCGGGGCCGCGTCCTCGTTCTCCCCCAGGAGGGAGCGATGGAAGACCAGGTACCGCAGCACCTTCTCCGCGGTCTCCCGCGGAATGCCGTTCGGCCCGATGAGGTCGGTCGCCTCGGTCGTAGCGAGGCTCATCGTGCCTCGAGCGGGGTGTTGGGGGGAAGCGCGTCGGCCGTGCGGGCCCCTTCGCGCGCTTCCACGTCGTGGATGTCGTCCAGGTGGATCCCGATGACGCGGGAGCAGCCGTCGCCGCGCATCGTTACGCCGAACAGGTGGTGGGCGAACTTGAGCGTCACTTTGCGCAAGGAGATCACGATGAACTGGGCCCGCTCGGCATTCCGCCGAAGCAGGCGGCCCACGTACTCGGCGTTGAGCCCGTCCAAGGACATGTCGACCTCGTCAAAGACGTAGAGCGGGCTCGGGTCGTACCGCTGGAGCGAGAAGATGAACGCGAGGCTCGCGAGCGACTTCTCCCCGCCCGACAGTTGTTCGAGCCGCGCTACCGTCTTTCCGACGGGACGCGCCTTGATCAGGAGTCCACCGGCGAGGGGGTCGTCCGGGTTCTCGAGGGCGATCTCGCCCTCGCCACCGGCGCTGAGTTCCCCGTAGATCTCCTTGAAGTTCGTGTTGACCTGGACGACGACCTCGGCGATCTTGAGGCGCTTCTTCTTCTCGATCTCGCCCACGAGGGCGACCAGCTCGGCCTTCTCCGAAGTGAGCCGGGTGGCTTCGGTCCCGAACTCATCCAAGCGCGCCTTCTCGGCGTCGAACTCCTCGACCGCACGGAGGTTCACGGCTCCCAACCCCTCGAGTTGCTGGGTGAGCGTCGCGATCTTCCGTTTCAACTCATCCAACGGGACCGGCTTTTCGTCGGCCTCGGGCTCAGGGAATTCCCGGAGCGCCTCCTGGAGTTCGTTGTACTTGGCCTCGGCCTGGGCGAGTCGGGTCTCCTCCTGGACGACCAGTCCCTGACGGGTCGTGAGGTTGGCCTGGACCTCGCCGAGCTTTCCCGTGACGTCCAGGCGCTCGGTCTCGAGCGTCCGCTTCTTGTCCGCGAGGACCTTCTGGGTCTCGCTCTGCTTCGACTCGACCGACTTCAGCGCATCGAGGGCGGCCCGCGCGTCGCGGGCGTCCTTCTCGGACTTCAGGATCTCCTTCTTCTTCGCTGCCAGCTCCGCCTCGACCTTGTCGAGCTCGGTCCGGTGGGTGGCGAGGTTCGCGATCAGGGCGGTCAGGGAGGCGCGGGTCGATTCGAGCTCCCCGTTCGCCTTCATCCGCTCGTCCGCCGTCTTCTGGGCGGACTCCTGGAGGGCGCGCAGGCGGGTCGAGATCGCCTCGGGAAGTTGGCCGAGGTATTCCTCCTGGGCCTTCGCGATCCGCTCCTTCAGTTGGGCGAGCGAGGCCGCCAATTTTTGAACGGAAGTTTCCGCCGCGGTGAGGGTGAGGGTCGCCTGTTGGGCCTCCTTCTCCGCGGTCGTGATGCGGGCCCGGGCCGCGCCGAGTTTCTCGCGGGCTGATGTCAGGTCGCCGTCCAGCATCTTACGGGTGGATTGGTGCGCCTGGTCCTGGATCGACCGGGTGGCGAGTTCCTGGGCGACCACCCGAAGGCGGTCGCTCGTCTTCTGGAGCTCGATGCGCGCCGCGGACTCGGCCTCGCTCTTTTCGCGAAGCTCGTCCCCGAGCCGCCTCAATTCGACCGCACTGTCGGCGCCCCGGCCCTGGCTGGAGGGGTCGAGGTAGCCGCCCGAAATGGCCCCGGTCGCTTCGATGAGGTCCCCCGTCAGGGTGACGAGCCGGACTCCGCCCATCTGGGCCCGAGCCTGGGCGAGGTCGCCCATGACGACCGTCTCGCCGAAGACGTACCAGAAGGCGGCCCGCAGCGATTCATCAAAGTGGACCAGGTCGACCGCGAACCCTTGGGCTCCGGTGGCCTTGGCCACGACCAGGGACTTCCCGTGGGGGCGGCCTGGGAGCATCTTGTTGAGGGGGAGGAACGTCGCCCGGCCGCGCTTCTCCTGGCGGAGGAGCTGGATGCACTGTTCGGCGACCTGGTCGCTCTCGACGACCAGGGCCTGGAATCGGTTGCCTCCCGCCATCTGGAGGGCCGTCTTGTGCTTCGGGTCATACTGGGCGAGCTCTTCGACCGTGCCCCGGATGCCGCCGATCTTGCCCAGATTCCGTTGGGAGAGGAGATAGTCGACGGCCGCGAGCTGGTTCGGCCGGCCGCCGGCCTCGGAGCGCGCCTTGAGCCGGGCGTCCAGCTGGACGTACCGACGGTTGAGCTCGCCGACTTCACGCTCGAGACGGTCGGCCTCGGCGGTGAGAGCTTGCTCCTGGGCCTTGAGCGAGTGAAGTTCCTTCTGAAGGTCCCCCGAGCTCCCGGATTCGGACGATCCCTTCCCCGGGGCGGTCTCCTTCATCCGAAGCTCGAGGTCCTTGACCTCGACCTCCCGTTCCCGGAGCTCGTCCTCCGACTGGGCCTGGACCTGTTCGGCCGTGTGGAGGGCGGCGCTCGACGCCTCCCGACGCTGGACCGCGTCCTGCCAGGATTTCTGCTGGGCGTCGACCTGTCGCTGGAGCTCGAGTTGGGACTTGCGGGCTTCGGCGAGCCGGTCGGGCCCCTTCCCCTTCGGGGTCGCGGCGCCCTGGATCTCCCGGGTCTGCCGGTCGGCCTCCGCCTGGAGGCCCTCGAGCTTCTTCGAGAGCGTCTTCTCGGTGGATTCGAACGTCTCCTTCTGGGTCTCGTCCGACCCGACCGCGGCGGCGAGCTCTTCGAGCCGGGCCGTAAGCGCGTCGCACGCCTCCCGAAGGTGGGACAAGTTCTGGTCGAGCCGGGCGAAGGCGATCTTCTTCCCGTCCAGTTCCTCCTTGAATTTCACGGCGGCCGCGCCGCCGGCTTCCGCGACCTCGCGGTCGACCGAATCGATCGCGGTCGCGAGCTCCTTCTGGCGAGTATCGAGCTTCGTCCGTTCGGACTGGAGGCGGTCGATCTCGGCCCGGGCGGCCTCGACCTGCTTCCGGCAGGTGGTCAGCTCCTGTTCGGCGAGCCGGTGACCGGCCCGCGCGAGGCGAGCCTCGGTCCGGCGACGGTCGTCCTGGAGCTCCTTGTACTGGATCGCCTGGAGGCGTTGACTGCCCAAGGTCCCGAGTCGGCCCTGCACCTCTCCCAAGAGCGTCTGGATGCGGGCGAGGTTCGAGTCCAAGTCGACCCGCTTTGCCGCCGCATGCTCGAGCTCGTCGTCGTACTGGCTGATCCCCGCGAGGCGCTCCACGAGGCCGCGACGCGGGACCGGGCCCATCGTCACGATCTTGTTGACGTCGCCTTGCTGGACCAGGTTGTACCCGTCCCCGCTCAGGCGGGCGTGGGACAGGATGGAGTCGATCTCGGTCTGGGTCGTTCGCTTGCCGTTGACGTAGAAGTAGGAGTAGTAGCCGTCGGGGTCGTTCGGGGCCAGCTTGACGTAGCGCGTGACCTCGACCTCGGCCGAGTCGAGCGGGAGCAGTTTGTCGGCATTGTCGAAGACCAGGGAGACCTCGCACTCGGTCGACGGCTTCTTCGAAGACCCGCCGTTGAAGAAGAGGTGGGTCAACCGCTCGGCCCGGAGGGCCTTCGAGCTGGTCGGTCCGAGGACGAACAAGATCGCGTCGGAGATGTTCGACTTGCCCATGCCGTTCGGGCCCGCAACGCCCGTGAACCCGGGCTGGAACGGGATCTCGGTCGCCCCGGAGAAGGACTTGAAATTCCTCAGCTTGATCCGTTTCAGATGCATCGAGCGCTCCCCCTCACTGCCTGAGCCTCTCGCCGCTTCCCATGCCGATTCTGGCTGTTTGTCAGACAGATGTCAGCAAGGGTAAGCTGTTCTGTCAGCCATATTTAAGACTACGTTTGGTGAGGCACATCAGGGCCCCGCGCCGGCTGAGTCAGGGCTCGGACTCGATCTTCTTGATCTTGCGATCCGCCGCGGACAGGGCGCGATCGTCCTGTTCGGCTTTGCTCTCGTCCGACGTGCGGCCGGTCTGGGTGGCCGTGTTGTCCGCGTCTTCCCATCGAACTGCGGCCTCGGCTCGCTCCAGGTTGGCCGCTTCCAGCCGCTTGGCTTTCTCGATCACGGGAGAACTCCCATCCGATGATCGGCGATAAGATCGACCTTCGCTCACGGCTCTCGACGACTTCGGAGCGCTCTCGGGGCCCACCCATGACGATCCATGCGGACGCGCGCCCCGCGAAAGGTCACGCCCTCCATCTCCAGTCGGAGTCGCTGTTCCTGGCCCTGTTCCCCCGGCAAGGCGATGCGGCCCCCCGCACCCACCACCCGATGCCATGGTAGTCCATCTCCCGCTTGGAGCGCCCAAACCGTGAGCCGGGCCGCACGCGGGAATCCCGCAGCCTCCGCAGCTTGACCATACGTGATCACCTTGCCCCGGGGTACGGCGGCGATGACGCCTCGGATCCGGGCGAGGTTCGTCATGATCCGTCCTGGAGGGGGACCCACCCCCGGCGATATGAGTGATGGGAACGGCTCGGATCGAGTCGCGGCTCCAATGGGCACGCTCCGGCACCGTTCTTCAGTGGCCTGAACCCGCGACGGGAAGCGTACCGGAGGGAGGGGTCAATACCGTTCTCGACCTCTGAACGTTGAGATGAGCGAGAATGGCCCGCGCGAGGGTACCCGGGACCTTCCCCGACGGAGCCCGGAGGCGGGCCATCGGGCCGTCGACCCTCATTCCCCGACCGGAATCGCCTACGACCGGCTGGCCCGACGCCAGCGACGTCGACTCGCGGAGATCCTCGGGATGGTTCGCTCCGGCCTCTCGTTCGAGGTTATCGTCGCCCAGTACGGCCGGGACCATCCTATCGAGCGGGACGTTACCGAGGAGGAGTTCCGGGCGGCCGAAGGGAAGGACGGGTCCGCACCAGTTGGTCCGGTCTCCCGCGCCCGGTGACCTTCGCTCCTCGTCGGCCCTCGGGCCATTTCGCCCCTTAGCCGGAAGGATACCTGCCCCACCTGGAGTTGGTGCTTCTTGCGCGACGAATCGATCTCGTAGCGTTGCACCCGCTCGCTTCCGTCCCGCCAAGCTAATGAATTCGGAAACCCAGCGCGGGCCCGCCGACATGGCGACCTTTGCGGACCGTTTGGGAGGATTCCCCCGCTGGGTCACCGAGGAGTACCTGGACGGAGACCCGAAAGTCGGTCTTCACGGCCCCCGCCCATCTTGGAGCGTTCCGTCGGGCCTACCGGAACGCACGCGCCCTCCCGGTTCAGATCGCGAAGCTGACCTCCACCCCACCCCCCCAGATGCGGACCTGGCTGAACGACCTGCGACGGACCGGTCTCGCCCAGGAGATCCGTTCCCGTTGCCCGCAGGCCACGGGGATGGGCAGCCCGAATGCCGAGGTTCTCTACCTTTTCGTGCGGGCCGCTCGACCGCGTGTCGTCGTGGAGACCGGGGTGGAGCGCGGAGTGAGCAGCGCCTACTTCCTTCAGGGCCTTTCGGACAACGGAGGGGGCGAGCTCTGGTCGATCGATCTTCCTACCATCGGCCCCTCGGGTCGTGTGAACCAGGACGGTCGCCTGGATCGCGCCCACGTGGATTCGATCGACCAGGTCGGTCAAGCCGTCCCCGACCGGCTTCGGAAACGGTGGCACCTGTCCCTTGGGGACGCCAAGGAGCTGCTGCCCAAAGTGGCCGCACCGGATCCATGGGACATCTTCTTCCACGACTCCGACCATAGCCGGGCCCACATGCTCTGGGAGTACGAGACGGCCTGGCCGCACCTTCGACCGGGAGGGTTCCTTCTCTCGGACGATGTCCCGGACAACGACGCCTTCGTGACGTTCGCCAAATCCGTCGGCGGGACTCCCTTCCTCTGGCTACGCCGCGGAGCCCTCGCCCGGACCCCTCCTCCCAGCGCGGGATGAGCTCATGATAGAAGTCCGAGACTTGGACTCGTCCGTCTCGGAGCGGCGAACTTTCAGGGGCAGCCCCTCCACGAATGGGAGAGGCCGAGTCAGTCCCTCATTGGCCCCCCTCCCTTCTGCTCTCTCGAGTCCCTACGTCGGGAGGGCGAATCGAGGTTCCCGAAAGGGGGCCGTCGTAACCCGGACTCTCGCTGTGGCGATCGCAGCCTCCTTTGTCTTCACATTAGTGCCGAGCGGATCGGTTCCGGTCGCGTTCTCAGCCCCGGACGTGACCTCCGCGGCGTCCCAATCACCTCAGGTCACCGGCCCCACGCTCTCGCTGGTCTGGACTAACGTCACGGCGAGTGCCGGTCCCGTGCCCCAGTGCCGGGATTCCGAGGGGCTGGCGTACGACACGGCCCTGGGCGAGGTAGTGATGTTCGGTGGGGTCTCTCAATGCGGTGGGCAGCCGAATGCCTACTCGCTCGCGGACACGTGGACCTATTCGGGCGCGGCGTGGACCAACATTTCGGGGTCCATGGTGACCGTTCCATCGGCTCGCTGGGGCATGGTCATGGTGTATGATCCGGCCCTGAGGGAGGTCGTCCTGTTCGGCGGCACCGACGCGTTCGGAAACACCAACGATCAGACGTGGCTCTTCAACGGGACGTGGTTCGACAACACGTCGAACGAGACGGCATCGCCGCCGGCAATGTACGGGGCGGCGGCGACGTACGACCCGTCCCTGGGGGGCGTCCTAGTCTATGGGGGCGTCAGCGGCTTCGGTGGAACGACCTACAGTGGGACGTATCTCTTCAAGAACGGCCAATGGACCCAGTTGTCGGTCTCCGGTCCAGACCCCTTGCGCTCTGCCGGCCTGGTCTACGATAACGCCACCAACCAGAGTCTCTTGTTCGGAGGTTGGGATTCCAACAGTAACGCCCCCAGCAATGACGTGTGGGCATTCGCGTCCGGCTCTTGGTCGAGAATCTCCGTTTCGGGCACACTCCCCTCCGCGCGGTACTCCTTCGGAGAAGTGTATGATCCGGTGACCGCCAGCATCCTAGAATTCGGGGGGTTTGGGGGGGCGGTCACCCAGTACGTCGTGGGAGACAGCTGGGTGTACGCGAACCATACATGGACCAACGCCACCAGCACCCTCGCAGGGTCCTCCGCTGCACCTCGAGGCGGCGCCCGGCTGGTTTGGGACCCGGCGACCGATGTGGTCCTCCTCTTCGGAGGACAGGCCAACAGCGTCCGGAACAACGATACGTGGCTGGCCGTCCCACTCTCGCCGCCCGCGCTTTCGGTGACACCCGCCGCGATCGCACCGGGCCAGCGAGTGGACGTCAACGCCACCGTTACCGGCGGTGAGTTCCCGCTTACCTACTCCTATTCCGGACTCCCCTCCGGTTGCGTGTCCGTGAATGCGACCAATCTTTCGTGCTCCCCAAGCGGAACCGGGGAGTACACCGTATCGGTTCGGGTCCACGATCCGACGGGAAGCAACGGCACCGCGTCGGCGAGCCTGACGATTGGTTCCCCCGTAGCGATCACCTCGTTCACCGCGGTCCCCTCCAATCTTCCGGTCGGCTCGACCTCGGACCTCAACGTCACCGCTACCGGGGGCTCGGCGCCGTACACCTACAGCTACACCGGGCTACCGCCGAACTGTGCGAGCGAGAATACCAGCCGCCTGACCTGCGCGAGCGAGTATGCCGGAAGCTTCAATGTGGTCGCCCACGTCGTCGATGCCGACCACGCGACGGCGCCGACGACATCGGTGATGGTGACGTACGTCTCCCAGGGCCCTTCCGGAACGTTCGGTTGGACCAACATCTCGTCGTTCGAGAAGAAGACCCCCGCCTGCCGGGACTCCGAGGGCTTGGTCTACGACCCGGCACTCGGAACGACGGTGATGTTCGGCGGGGTCTCGCAGTGTGGCCAGGTGAACTCCTACTCGGACGGGGACACGTGGACCTTCTCGAGTGGCCAGTGGACGAACATCTCGAGTTCGGTGGCGACGGCCCCCTCGGCGCGATGGGGGATGGTCATGGTGTACGACCCGGCCGAGTCGGAGGTCGTCTTGTTCGGCGGCTCAGATGTCTACGGGAACGTCAACACTCAAACCTGGACGTTCGACGGGACGTGGACGAACGTGACCGGCTCTCAAACCGTCTCCCCGCCGGCGTTGTACTCCGCGGGAGCGACCTACGACCCCGTCCTCGGTGGCGTCCTGATCTATGGGGGACAAGCGGGCTTCAACGGACCCACGGTCACTTACAACCAGACCTGGCTGTTCAAAGCCGGCCAGTGGTCGCAACTGAATGTCTTCGGCCCTGATCCCCTCCGGTCGCCCTCCCTGGTCTACGACACGGCGATCTCCGCGGACCTGTTGTTCGGGGGGGCGGACGGGACCACGGGGACCGACACCGACTCGACCTGGGTGTTCGCGGACGGGGCGTGGACCTTCCTCTCTCCCTCCTTCGCTCCGTCGGCCCGCTACGACGCGGGGGTCGCGTACCGATCCCACCTCCGCGTCGGTCGTCCTGTTCGGGGGGTTTGTAGCATCGGGGGCTGCGCTCGAGGACACGTGGGTCTTCGTCAATGGCACCTGGGCCGACCTCACGAGCGAAGTGCACACCGCTCCCTCCGCCCGGGGAGCAGAGCGGCTGGTCTGGGACAGTGCCGAGAATTTCGGGATTTCGCTCGGCGGTCAACAGAACGGCTACCGGGTACTCGGACACGTGGGTCTTCCCGACCACTCCGCTCCTCGGCGCTTCCCTGATCGCTTCCGCGACCGTCGTGGACGTGGGGCAGAACATCTCATGGACCGCCACCACCCTCGGGAGTGCCGGGACGCTCAGCTACACGTATACCGGCTTGCCGACCGGTTGCGTTTCCACGGACCTCGCGACCCTGTCCTGCCTTCCCACCGGGCCCGGCACATTCGTCGTCACGGTGCAGGTGTCCAATGGTCTGGGCCACCAAGTGAACGCGAGTGCGGTGGCCCTCCTCGTCAACCCGGACCCTAGGGTTAGTCCCCTCAGCGCGTCACCCTCCTCGGCCCCAGTCGGTGGTTCCATCCTGCTGACCACGACGGTGACGGGAGGCACGCTTCCGCTCGCCTACACCTACACGGGTCTGCCGGCCGATTGCCGGACGGCGAACGCCTCCGTGCTGACCTGCACGAGCTCGCTCGCCGGCTCGTACACCGTGACCGTCCACGTGGTGGACGCCCGGGGTGTCTCGGCCGAGGGTACGGTCCAGATCTCCTTCACGACCCCCGTAACCGGAGGTGGAGGCGGTTTCGGTGGCATTTCCTTCCTCGATTGGATCATTCTCGCCGCGGTGATCGCAGCCGCCCTGCTGGTCGGTCTTTTCCTTGCGAGCCGACGGCGGTCAGCGGATTCCGAATCCTCCGGTGTCGACGAAACCCTTCCTCCTCCTCCACCCGGCGCCGCCCCGGCAACGACTCCACTTCGACTCTCCCAGCGCGTGGTCGTTCACTTGGGCCAACAAGGTGGGATCGGCCCGTACGCACCCGCCTCGCCTGGACAGACCCAGGCCGGGATCGCGGAGGAACTGGGAACCGGTCAAAGTAACATCGCCAACGCCCTCGGCCGCTTGGTTGAGTCCGGCCTGGTCGAGGAGCAGCTCGGGCACGTCCAGGGGCAGCCCCGGCGGCTCAAGGTCTACCAATTGACCTCAAAGGGACAGATGGTGTATCGGGAACTGCGGGGCCTCCCTCACCGAGGACCGGGAGAGTAGGGTCCTTGGGACTCGCCCTCCCGTCGGGGGCGTGCGCCCCGCCGCCTGTAGCCTGAACCCTGGCTCTGGGGCCAGTCGCCGGGGTCGCTCTTCCGTGGAAAATCGCCCCGTGTCCGTGGGAGGATTTCAGCGTGTATCTGGGGTCCGGGGTGTATTCACGCGATATCTCCGGCAGGGGTATTTAGGGCCAGTCGACCGGAAGGAATACTGATGACGCTCTCCACCCGCCCCGAGCCCAAAGCTCCCACCGATCCCAGCTTTTCCACCGGCCCGTTCCTCCCGCTTGATTCCCGTCATTTGCCGGTCGCGAGCCCGCCGGACGTGGTTCCCCTGGCCCGGGGAAGGGGGACCGCATGAGCGCCCCGTTCCCTCGCCGGGGGTCGTTCGTGGTCTTGGTCGTGGGGGTCTTGCTCCTGGGGGCGCTCGGAGTGACCGTCGCGGTCGACACCCCGGGACTATTCTCCCACGGCCCCCCGCACCTCGCGTCGCAAACCGGCTCGAGCGGTCCGTTCTCGTGGACCAACATCAGCGCGACCGCGGGTGGGGCGCCGGCGTGTCGGGACTCGGAGGGACTGGTCGATGACGCGGCGCTCGGGGAGGTCATCCTGTTCGGCGGGGTCTCCCAGTGCGGCCAACCGAACTCCTACTCGCTCGGGGACACCTGGGCCTTCTCGAACGGCACGTGGACGAACCTCTCCTCGTCCCTGACGGTCGCCCCGTCCCCCCGGTGGGGGATGGCGATGGTCTACGACGCGGCCGCGCAGGAGATCGTACTGTTCGGAGGGACGGACACGTTCGGGAACACGAACGACCAGACGTGGACCTTCAACGGGACGTGGACGAACGTCACGGCGGAGCAAACCGTCTCGCCTCCGGCGTTGTTCTCCCCGGGCGCGACATACGACCCCTCGGTGGGCGGGCTCCTCCTCTACGGCGGGGAGAGTGGGTTCTCGGGCCCGGAGTTCATCTACAACGCGACATGGCTGTTCCACGACGGCCAGTGGAGCGAACTGAACGTGATGGGCCCGGACCCGCTCCGCTCTCCTTCGCTCGTGTATGACGCCGCGGCGAACGCCAGCATCCTGTTCGGGGGATACGACGGTCTCACCAACGTGCCCATCAATCAGACCTGGTCGTTCGCGAACGATGCGTGGATCCTCCTTCACCCCTCGACCAGTCCCTCCGCCCGATTCACAAGCGGTGCGACCTACGACCCCGTCACCGGTGCGATCGTTCTGTTCGCGGGCTTCACCTACCAATTCTGGGCGAGTAACGTCGCGGTCCAGGACACCTGGTCGTTCGCGAACGGGACGTGGACCAACGTGACCGTCCCGCACTCGTCGACCCCCAGCCCGCGCGGTGGGGCTCGCATGGTGTGGGACGTGGCGGACGGCTACGGTCTCCTATTCGGCGGCCAATCGAACGGTGTCCGGTTCAACGACACCTGGACCTTCCCGCTGGCTACGCCCCTTCGCGGCGCGACCCTCACCGCGTCGAGCTCCACGATCTGGCTCTCGGAGTCAGTCTCCTTCTCGACCTCGACGTCCGGAGGGTTCTACCCGCTGACCTTCGTCTACTCGGGGCTCCCTGCCGGATGCGCGGGCGGCAATCTGTCGACCTTCACGTGCATCCCCACGGCGATCGGCAATTACACGGTGAGCGTCAACGTCACCGACACCAACCACACGTCGGTCGTCGCCTCCACCATTCTCTCGGTCGTGACGCCTCCCGTCGGCTCCTTCTCCTGGACGGACATCAGCGCGACCGCGGGTGGGGCGCCGGCGTGTCGGGACTCGGAGGGACTGGTCGATGACGCGGCGCTCGGGGAGGTCATCCTGTTCGGCGGGGTCTCCCAGTGCGGCCAACCGAACTCCTACTCGCTCGGGGACACCTGGGCCTTCTCGAACGGCACGTGGACGAACCTCTCCTCGTCCCTGACGGTCGCCCCGTCCCCCCGGTGGGGGATGGCGATGGTCTACGACGCGGCCGCGCAGGAGATCGGTACTGTTCGGAGGGACGGACACGTTCGGGAACACGAACGACCAGACGTGGACCTTCAACGGGACGTGGACGAACGTCACGGCGGAGCAAACCGTCTCGCCTCCGGCGTTGTTCTCCCCGGGCGCGACATACGACCCCTCGGTGGGCGGGCTCCTCCTCTACGGCGGGGAGAGTGGGTTCTCGGGCCCGGAGTTCATCTACAACGCGACATGGCTGTTCCACGACGGCCAGTGGAGCGAACTGAACGTGACGGGCCCGGACCCGCTCCGCTCCCCCACCCTGGTCTACGATGCCGCCACGAGCTCGGACATCCTGTTCGGAGGGTTCGACGGAATGACGGGGACCTCCTCGGGCGCGACCTGGAGCTTCGCGAGCGGGGCGTGGACGCTGCTCTCACCCTCGGCGAGCCCCGGCGCCCGATTCGCGGCCGGCGCGACGTTCGACCCGGCGACCGGCGCGGTCGTCCTGTTCGGCGGCTTCACGACGGAATATGGCAATGTCAACTCGCCGTTGAGCGACACGTGGACTTTCGTCAACGGAACGTGGGTGAACGTCACCCCCCTTGCGCATTCGGCTCCCAGCCCGCGCGGCGGACCCCGGCTGGTGTGGGATGCGACCGACGGATACGGGATCCTGTTCGGTGGCCAGTCCAACGGCTACCGGTACACCGACACCTGGGAGTTCTCCTAGGGCAAGGTCCGGTTCCGATCCCGGTCTTTCAAGGAGGGCCGGGGCCTTGGGGGGGTGAGGATTCAGGAGCGAGCCCGGGTGCGGTAGGCGGGATGTCCCTCAGAAGGATGTCGGGGCCATCCCCGTGCCAAGCTCCTTGGAGATAGGCCACTCCTCCGATCGTGATTCCGGCGAGGAACCGTGCGGTGGTCCGCCGGGTCAAGCGCAGGAGTCGGACGTATTCCGGATACCGGAATCCAATGACGCGGAAGATCCGCGCTCCCCACATCATGTGCGTACCGCGCCGCCAGGGCGACACGGTCGGGGAGCTCCCCGCTCGCCTCGGTTTGAGGTCGTCCGCCAACCTTGGCAGCAGCACCCGCTCGAACCTCAGCCCGCCCCGGAAGGCCCGGAGCCAGAGCGGTGGCTCCTCCCGCTCCTGACGGGGCTCGTAGCCACCCACCCGCTCGAACGCCTCCTTCCGCCACGCGTAGACGTGCGTCGAGGAGGGGTCGAAGTCTCCGTTGCCGATCCCGAACGCCGCGTCGCAGGACGGATGGTCCCGCACGTGCAGCGCGAGGGCACGAAGGACCCCGGGCGCATACCGGTTGTCACCGTCTACCTGAGTCACCACGATCGAGGTGTGGGCCAACGCGACGGCGAGATTCCGTCCGTCGCCCCGGTGGCACGACCGCTCGATCACCGTGACTTCAGGGTGGGTCCGTGCGACCTCCGCCAGGATCGCTTGGGTTCCGTCATTCGACAGGGAATCCACGATGACCAGTTCGCCCTCGCCGGCGACTTGGGGAAGGACCGTTTCCAGCGAATCGCGAAGCGTCCCGGCGTTGTTTCGCACGGTCATGGTCACGGAGAACCAAGCGGGGGGGCGTCGAGATGTGTCAAGCACTCCGGGCGGCTCGTCAGTCATTCCACCTTGGGTGCACGCCCGGGACGGATAATGGGTTGGGGACCCCAAGGGGGTCTCCCGCGATTGCGGACCGGGCTGGCGGTCTTCCCTGGGGGGGCACCCCTCCCCTCCTCGGCCGCACCGCGTCACCCCAAAGGTACGGAGGAGGGCATATCGCCGCCCGCTGCCGGCGAGTGGCGCTCGGTCGAACGCCGTCATCCCGAGAAGCCAATCCGGGGCCCGCGTCGTCCCAGACCGAAGGACTAGGGAGGGGGCGGGGGTGGGGTTCCGCGAGATCGACGGGCCACCGCCACAGCCACTACAATTGCTACGACGGCCACCGCGGCCACGGCGATCAGGACGATCAGCCAAACCGTCGATAAGCCGCCGAGCAGGTTGTTCGAAGATGAGCTCGATGTGACTTGGAACGAGAAGTTGCCGGTAGCCCGTTCGCCGATGTCGTCCGTGACCGTGACCCGGGGCGCAAAGGTGCCGGCTACCGCAGGGATACACACGAGGACCGACGTGTTGGCACTGGCGCACCCCGACGGCAAGGACGCCCACGTGTAGGTGTACGGGGGCAACCCCTGGCGAGCATCGGTCGTGAGGGTCACGCTCTGGCCCAGCGCGAAGGTCGACAAATTCTGGCTGACCGAGATCGTGAGCGGGGAAACGACCTCGATCCGGAAGCTGTCATGGGCCGAAGTGCTGAGTACCGTGGATACCGACACGTTGACCGTGTAATTGCCCGGAGCGTGGAACGTGTGACTCACATTGGCGACGGCCGAGAAAGGAGACCCATCTCCAAAGGTCCATCCGTACGAGTACGGGGGAAGGCCCCCAGTCACCCAGGCAGTGAAACTGACCGGGGAGCCGGCGGCCCCGGTCGTCGGGGCCGAATGCGCGGAGAGTTCCAGGGTCGAGCCGAAGGCCCACGTATCGGACTCGTACGAACCCGAAAGCGCAAAGCCGCCGAACTGCCAGACGAGCTCGGAAGAAGGGTCGTAGGCGAGATCCTGAGCCCAGCGCGGGCTCGGCGCCGAGGGAGTGGCAAACAGGGGCCAGCCATCCGAGGCGTTGTAGGCCCACGTGTCGTTGTAGACGTTCGACCCCACATGGCCGCCGGTCAGGACGGCGGCGTTGAGGGCCGCGTCGTACGTCAGGACCTGGTAATTCCGCGGGGAGGGGCTCGGAGCGGGGAAGAGCTCGATCCATGCTCCACCCGCAAATGTCCACGTGTCGCCGAAGCTCGACGTTTGGACCGCGCTCCAACCGCCGAAGAGGAGGACGAAGCGGTCGGCCGCATCGTACGTCATCGCCAGGGAGAACCGGGGGGCCGGCGCGTTAGCGGGGTGCGCGAGGGACCACGAGCCCGCATGGTAGGTCCACGTATCGTTGAACGAATTCGAACCGGTCTCGTTCGCTCCCCCGAATAGTACGACCTCGTGATCGACGGCGTCGTACGCCATTCCCGGGGAGAACCGGGCCGGCGGGGAGATCGCAGGGTGCACCGGGCTCCAAACGTCGCCGACGAAGGTCCAAGTGTCCTGGTAGAGGGTGTTCCCGTCGAAGCCGCCGAATAGGACGACATATCCATCGGCCGCGTCGTAGGCAATCCCGGCGTCCGCCCGGGCCGGAGGAGCGGGACCGATGAGAGTGGCCGTAAGGTTGGTCCAGATCCCGTTCACGAACTTCCAGGTGTCCCCCAACGCCGGGCAGGCGTGGCTGTAGTAGTAAGTGCCCGAGCTGGGACACCCGCCGAAGAGCAGCGTCATGTTGTCCGCCGGGTCGTACACCATGGCGGCCCCGGCGAGTCCCGGGGGCGAAGACGCAGGCGGCTCCTCGGTCCATCCCCATACGGCCGAGACAGCCGGGCCCCGAGGGGACCCGGCCGTGATGCGCGGGGTCGAGTGACTCATGCCCCGGGTCAGTTCGTTGGAAGTGGTGACGCTCCCCGGAAGAACTCGGGAAGCCGGGCTTGCACCTCCGGCGATCGGGCTTAGCACTACGACAAACACGATGGTGAAGCACACCAAGGCCCGTAGCGCGAGCAGGAATCTCAACCTCCGCCCGAAACCGACCCTCCCGTCTAGGTTCTGTCTCGAGGGACGGAGCGAGCCAGTCTATGGACCCTCGTGGCGGGAAACCAAGCTGGGGCGAGGGGGGCGAATGCAGGCCCTCGGCTTGCATCCCGGCCCTTTTGCTGAGGGCGCGTTCTCCGGCAAGTTTATATACTATAGAGTCGCGTGGCCGCCCTGAACGGCACGGTGGAAACTTGAACGCAATGGTACTCGAACCAGCCCCCGGAGCCCCCCGAGGCGCAATCGATCAAGTCGATGCTCCACATCGCGAGGATCCTCGCGTTGATCTTCGGCATTCTCCTGTTCTTGGTCGGCCTTGCCTATGCCGCGTACATCGCCTATCTGGCGAGCGTCTGTTCGAGCTTCATCGGCTACGATGCGTATTGTGGAGGGGCGGTCGCCTTCGCCCTCATCCCCGCGATCTTCATCGTGATCTTTGGGGTCTTTGACATCTTGATCTGGATCAAGACCAAGGCCATCGAGGCCATGGTCAACCAGCACCAGTACGAGCAGGCCAAGAGCGCGACCCTGATCTGGATGATCCTCGGGTTCATCCTCGGTGGGATCCTGATCGGGATCATCCTCCTGATCGCGTACATCAAGTTCGACCCCCTGATCACCGCCGCGCGCAACCAGGGACAGATGGGCGGTGGCGGCGGATACCCGCCGCAGGGTTACGCCCAACCCGGGTACCCCCAGCAGGGGGCTCCGCCGGCGTACGCTCCCCCGCCCCAGGCCGCGCCTCCCCCCGCACCGATGGCACCCCCGGCTGCAGCTCCCGCCGCGGCCCCGTTCTGCTCCAAGTGCGGGAAGCCGACCACCTACATCGCGCAGTACGGTCGATACTACTGCTACGATGACAAGATCTACGCCTGATCGGGTCGTCACACCGTAGGCGAACTCCTTCCGACCCGCCCGGGCCACCTGGGCGGGTTCGAAATCTTCCTCAGACAGCCAACATCCGGCCTCTCATCTCCACCTACCGTTCGGCTCGAGAAGAGACCCGTCGCCCCGGGACCATGTGGGCCACGGGATGGGTCGACCGTACGGGTCGCTTCCCTACTGGGTTGGGCTCATGCGCGGGCCCGCTCGCCCCTCGATTCCAGGAAACATCGGGTCTCGGGCGACCCGCTCTGCCGAGCAGCCGTGCTGGTGTTGAACTACGCAGGCGAGCACGAAGGGGGGTTGTGTTCCCCACGGGACCGCGACGACGTGGCCACAGTCGAGGCGCATGTGCCATTCCCCGACCCCCGATACCAGGCCCTTCCCGTCGTTCATTCTTCCTCCTTCGCGTACTCCAGGTCCGAGGGGCGACCGCGAACAGTTCGGACGCCGACGGCGATGGCCAACGAGGCGACCACGGCCACGCTGCCCACCACGGCGAAGTCGAGGATGGGGATTCCGGCGACGGTAGCGGGGAGGACGATGCCGATGGCGGTCGTGTAGTTGAGGGAGGGGAAGGCGCCCGCCTGCGTGCCGAATGCGATCGTGACCGTCGCCGATTCCGGGAGAACGACCAGGCTCGGCGTGACGGAGAGGTTCGTCGGGGCCCCGCCCGGCGTAGAAGCCACGGCCTGTTGGGAGGCGCTGAGGTATTGCAGCGAGTCTCCGCTCGCGTTCGAAACGCCGGTCAAGAGGGCTCCGGCCGGACCGCCCACGGCCAGATGCTCCCCCCCAGGGAAGGCCGCCGCGAAGGGGAGGAGGAGGTCCATGGAATCGTGCGAGTTCTGCCAGCTCCAGTTGGTCAAGTGCACGGCGAGCGTGACCTCGTTCGTCGGCCCGGGAGTCGCTCCGGAATACGCCGGGAGGATGAAATCGACCTGGAGATCGACGGACCCTGAGGCGCTGGAAGCTCCGACGGCAACGATCGGTACCTGCCCGGAATACGAAAGCTCAAACCAATCGTCGGTGGAGAGATTCGAAGCGACCCAAGATCCCTGCGACAGCTCGGCGGAGGCGACGATCCCGCCCGGGCCGACCTCTTGGATCTCGCCGAGGGAGGCCCAGAGTCCGGTGTCATTCATCGTCGGCGAGGAGACGGTCACAACCGGAGCGGTGGCATCGAAGGAGCAGAGGACCACGCCGTTCGTCCATGAGGTGGAATAGGTCGTCCACGCAGTGGGAGCTGCACCGGCCCCGTTGACCGGGAGCGTCGCCAAGGCGACGGCGAGGAGTACGGTGGCGAGCAGGGCCACCGCGGAACCGAGCCGACGTCGCCGCGTTCGAGTTTGGCTCCGCGCGTGCCGCATCACAGAACGGGTGGGTCTTGCCCCCTCACCCCCTTTTTGGTCCAAGGACGGAATTGATTGGTCCAAACCCGCTCCCTTCATGGCCGGAACACCTCGGACCACGTCGCGAGCACGCGCTCGACCCACTCGTCCGCGAACCCGCTCCGATACGTGCTCAAGAGCCGGACCACTCCCTCACGATCCACGAGCTCGAAGGTGCGGAGTCGACCCGCGCGGCCGCTCCGCACGGCACCGGTTTCGAGCAGCCGACGCAAGTGGACCGAGAGTCGACCGGCGCTCAGGCCGGTCCGAGCCGAAAGGTCCGGGACCGTCGGGG
Source organism: uncultured Thermoplasmata archaeon (assembly GCA_963749235.1). Lineage (GTDB taxonomy): Archaea > Thermoplasmatota > Thermoplasmata > Lutacidiplasmatales > UBA184 > Lutacidiplasma. Next base: position 476,501 of record CAVVLV010000001.1, read on the forward strand.
ACGGCAACTCCAGCAACGAGACGAGCAGCCGCCGGGCCGACGGGGAGCGAGTCAGGCGCAGGAGACGCCGGTCTCCGATCGGGACGGCCGCTGCAAAGTAGTGGTCCTGGTGGCCGGCCCGTTCACGATGGAGGAGACCGGAGTCCGTCAAACGGTCGAGATGGTACACCGTCTCCCCCCATCCCGTGCCGGCGGAGCGTTGCGCTTCGCGGGCCCCGCTGCCGGGCGCGCGTCGCACGGCTTCATAGAGCCTCCGCCGGGTCTCGAGCGAAAGAGGGTCCTCGGCCATCGGCTAGGCCCGACGCGGCCATACCGTCGTTCCGAGGAAGAGCAGGGTCACGAGGAGGGTCAGGAACAGCACGGGCAGTTGGACGCCGGTGTACGAGGGGGGACTCACCGGCAATTGACCCCAGGCCCACACGAACCCGAGTGCGGCCAGGCCGACGTTCGCGGCCGCGAGGAGGAGGAATCGGCCGTCGCGGGCGCGCCCCCACGCCGCGATCGGCACCGCCGCGTTGACGACGGAGATACCCACGATGAGTACCGCGACGAAGAGCTCGGTCAGGCCCACGCGGGAGCGACAGCTAGGTGGGGAGGTTAAGGAATTGGTTCAAAGGCGGAACCAGGTCGGCCGTGGGTACCACCGAGTCTCGTCCCCGCCCTTATCTTGCCGGGGGCCGTCCGGCGGAGCATGACCTTCCGAGGGTTGAAGTGGGTGTACACCGGGCTCCGGGTACAGAATCTCGCGCGGTCGATCCGATTCTACGAAAAGGTCGGCTACCGGGTCGCCTCGAGGGGGAAGATGGAGCACGGTGGACAGATCGTGGACCTGAAGTTTCCCGGGAGCGCCCACGGGTTGGAGCTGAACTACTACCCCCCCGGGAATCCGTACTTCGAGCCGGTGGTCGCCGGAACCCAGTTCGACCATTTCGGGTTCGTCGTGGGGGACATCGAGGGCTGGGTACGGTTGCTCCGACGAAAGAGGCTTCCGATCGTGGCCGATTGGACCGAGCGCGGGTGGCGCCTCGTCTACACGCGGGATCCCGACGGCAACTGGTTCGAGGTGTGCGGAAAGGTTCGGACCCGACGGGGTCGCACACGCTGACGCCGCCGCGAAACGAAAATCCCGGAATCCGGACCCGGGTTGGACCCAGCAACTCTTTTTAATCACCCCCGCCCTCATCCAGTCGAATGCCTCGCTCCGAGAGGGGAGAAGCCCCTCGCACTCACGCCTGACCGGGACCTTTTTCGGCCGCACCATGGATGTTCTCGAGGCGATCCGCACGTTCCGGCCGTGCACCGAGTTCGCGTCCCGACCGGTCGCACCCGAGACGCTCAAGAAGATCCTCGGGGCGGCGCGGCTCGCCCCGAGTCAGCACAACATGCAGCCGTGGCGGTTCGTCGTGGTCCAGGATGACGAGACCAAGCGCCTGCTCGCCCAGGCCTCCAATCGGGGGCGGCTCATCGCCGAGGCTCCGGTGGTCATCGTCGCGTTCGCGGTGGAGGAGGACATACCGGTTACCATCGGTGGGTACATCTCCGCCTACCCCCTCGACGTGGCGGTCGCGCTGAGCCATCTCCAGCTCGCGGCCACGGCGGAGGGCCTCGGGACGACCTGGATCATCGAGTTCAACGACGAGAAGATTCGCACCGTGCTTCACGTCCCCGAGGGAATCCACCCGCTCGGCCTGCTCCCGGTCGGATACCCGGCCCAGCCGAACGGGAAGGCGGCGGGCCCGGTCGACGGCCGCAAGAGCCCGGATGAGATCATCGCCTACGACGAGTATCCCTGGTGACCGCGCGCCCGATCGACGTCACGTTCGTAAGCCGGAATCCCGGCAAGGTCCGGGAAGTGCGGCGCGTCCTGGCCCCGTTCGGGGTCCGTGTACGGTGGACCCGTAGGGACCTCCCGGAGCCCCAGGCCGCGACGCTCGAGGAGGTCGTCCGCGCCAAGCTCGCCGCCGTGCGGGGTCCTCGGGGGTACGTTCTGGTCGAGGATTCGGGCCTGTTCATCCCTTCCCTGAACGGGTTTCCGGGGGTGTACTCGGCCCATTTTCTCGAGACCTGGGGCTTCGGCCCGATGTTCGAATTGCTCCGGACCCGTTCGCGGGGCGCGTATTTCGAGACTGTGGCCGGGCTTCGGAAGGGCGCCAGGACCTGGACCTTTTCGGGCGAGGTCCGAGGGTCGATCGCGCCCCGCGCGCGGGGCCAGGGCGGATTCGGATACGATCCGATCTTCATCCCCCGAGGATGGGACCGGACCTTCGCCCAGGTCCCGGACGACGCGAAGAACGAGATCTCGCACCGGGCGCGAGCGATGCGAAAGGTCGGCGAGTTCATGGCGCGCGCTCCGCGCTGACCGAGCGGAAGAAAGAAACCGGTCCCACCGGGGATCGCCCCCGGGGGACCCGGAAAAGGTTGCGACGCGATCGCTGGGAGAGCGGGTCTAGTCCTCGCCGAAGTCGCCGCCGCCCATACCGCCCATGCCACCCATGCCGCCCATACCGCCAGGGCCACCCGGGCCCCCGCCGCTCGGGGCCGGGTTCGACTTGGACGCGATGACGTCGTCGATCCGCAGGATCATGACCGCCGCGTCGGTGGCGCTCTCGATCGCCTGGCGCCCGACCCGGATCGGCTCGATGACGTGGAGGGCCGCCATGTCCGTGATCCCGCCCTGCAGGATGTTCACGCCCATGTTCTTCTGGCCCGCCTTGTGCGCCTTGCGGAGCTCGATCAGGATGTCGATCGGGTCGAGACCGGCGTTCTCCGCCAGCGTGCGCGGGATCGTCTCGAGGGCTTCCGCGAACGCCTCGTAGGCGATCTGCTCGCGTCCGCCGATCTTTGCCGCCTCGTCCCGGAGGTGGAGGGCGAGCTCGCTCGCCGCTGCGCCGCCCCCGTAGACGAATCGGCCGTCCTCGACGGCGACCGCGACCACGTTGAGCGCGTCGTCGATCGAGCGTTCGATCTCGTCCAGGACATGCTCGGTCCCGCCCCGGATCAAGAGGGAGACCGCCCGGGCCTTCTTGGCACCGGTGACGAACGTGAGCGCGTCATCCCCGATCTTGCGCTCCTCGACGAGGCCGGCCGTCCCGACGTCCTCGGGGGTGAGCTCGCTGACCTTCGAGACGATGCTCGCCCCGGTCGCCTTGGAGAGCTTCTCCATGTCGGACTTCTTGACGCGCCGGACGGCATAGATGCCCTCCTTCGCGAGGAAGTGCTGGGCGAGGTCGTCGATGCCCTTCTGGCAAAGGACGACGTTCGCTCCGGATTTCTTGACCTGGTCGACCATCCGACGCAGCATGTTCTCCTCCTCCTGGAGGAACGCATTCAGCTGGTTCGGGTCGTTGATCTCGATCTTCGCGTCGATCTCGGTCTTCTTGATCTCGAGCGCGGCATCGAGGAGAGCGATCTTGGGGTTCTCGACGCGGTTCGGCATCCCGGAGTGGACCTTCTCCTTGTCGATGATGACGCCCTCGATGAGCGAGGTGTCCGTCATCGCGCCGCCCTGCTTCTTGATGAGCTGGATGTTGTCCAGGTCGACGTAGAGGCCGGCGCCCTTCTTCTCCGCGACGGCGGTGACCGCCTTGACGGCGATGTCCGCGAGCAGCTCGCGGTTGTAGGAGACCGACTTCGAGGCCATCGACGTGACCGCGATCTGCTGCAGGGTCGCGTAGTCGGTGGGAGCGACCGGCAGAGAGATCTGCTGGAGGATCTCGAGCGCCTTCGTGGACGCCAGGCGATACCCCTGGGAGATGATCGTGGGGTGGATGTTCTGGTCGATGAGCGTCTCGGCGCGCTTCAACAATTCGCCCGCGAGCACGACCGCGGTGGTCGTGCCGTCGCCGGCTTCCTGGTCCTGCGTCTTGGCGACCTCGACCAGCATCTTTGCGGCCGGGTGCTCGACGTCCATCTCCTTCAGAATCGTGACGCCGTCGTTCGTGACGACCACGTCGCCCATCGAATCGACCAGCATCTTGTCGAGGCCGCGCGGGCCGAGCGTGGTTCGAACCGCATCCGCGATCGCCTTCGCGGCTTGGATGTTGTTCGCGAGCGCCCCTTTCCCCTTTTCCCGGCGAGTTCCTTCGCGTAGCACCAGAATCGGCTGCTGTCCTGACATCATGTTTCGCGCCTCCGAGATTCCTCTCAGTAGCCGAGTTTGGTAGAAATGCGGTTGTATTTAATACTCTCCAAGCCGATAGGGGCGTCTGGAGTCCAGGAATTACTTCCTCCCCCCGACGCCCTGTCGGACGGCTGGTTAGGGGCCAGTTCGGGTCACTCGGTGCGCCGGTGGCACCGACACCAGGATGCCTTACTCCTCGAGCGGTCTCTGGGCATGGCCCGGATGACCAACCGTCGGATCGAGTGGCTGATCCGACAGGCGGAGGGTCGCCCGCGAACCCGAGAAACGATGGGCCAGATGGCGGCTCGGTGGGGGGTCACTCCTCGACGGCTCCGGCAGATTCGCCAGCAATGGAGGGTGACCGGGAAGATCCCCCAGCTCAACCCCGCTCGGCGCCCACGAGGGCCGCCTCTCACGGACGAACAATGCCGCCAAATCTCGGCGGCTCACGAACGGACCCATCGCGGAGCGACGAAGGTGTACTTGGCCCTCCTTCGAGAAGGGATCCACATTCCGAAGATGCAGGTCTACCGGTTCATGACGGAGCGAGGGTGGGTTCAGCCGAACCCACGGAAACAGCGGCGACGGACTCGAGTCCGGTACCGAGCGAGAGCACTCGGGGTCCCTGGTCCATGGGGATTTCCATCGAACGAGCGAACTCCACCCCCACTGTATTCTCTGGGAGGATGACGCCAGTCGCATGATTCTCTCGGGGGGCGAGTTTCCGGAGGCGACCACGGAGCATGCGATCGCCACGCTCCAAGTCGCGCTCCGCCGAGCGGGCCGATGGAATCTGAGCATTCGAGAGGTGAACACGGACCGCGGGTGTCAGTTCTTCGCGAACGCCGTCTTGGACCACGAGCGTGGGCCGGGGATCTTTCAACAGTACCTGGACCAGCAGGGGATTCGGCACGTGGTCAGTCGGCCCCACCACCCGCAGACGAATGGAAAGGTCGAACGGCTCTGGCGGGAATATGACCGCCACCGATGGAGATGGGACTCTCTGGACCGATTCATCGGGTGGTACAATCATCAGATCCACGACGCGTTGTGGACGGAGCAGCTGGAGACGCCGACGGAGGCCTGGCAGCGGAAACTACCCATAGAGAATCAGTTGGGGCTGTTCTGGAAGACGGTGGAGAAGGAGGTCGCGAGCGATGGGTTCTAGTAGGGGAAGAAAAAAGCGGACTTTACAAAGCCGATAGGGGCGTTCCCGCGGGGGATTCGAGCCCGGGCCGCGTGGGTGCGGCGGCTCGTAGCGGCACGGAGCCCGAGTGCGTGGACCCTTGCGCGGAACGAGCGCTCCTTAAGGCCCTGAAAGTACCCTCTACGACCTAGGGGAACGCGTCAGAGCCGTTCCCACGGCCCACCGGGAGAGCCGAACGGATGCAACGGAACGTCCAATGGCTGAGTGTCGGCGCCGCGGTCCGCGTCGCCGGTTTCACCATGGTCGCGTCGTTCTTCTTCCTCTACCTTCGGAACGTCTTCCACGTCGGCTATGCCGAAATCGGACTGTTGGTAGCCCTAACCAGTGTGCTGCCGCTCGCGGTCCTCCCGGTGGCGGGGCTCCTCGCCGATCGGATAGGGCGGCGTCGTGTGCTCCTCCTCGCTCTCCTCGGGGAGGGGCTGACCCTCTTCTTCATCGCGTACGCCGTCCAGATCGGTTGGCTCTACGGCCTGATCCTCTTCGTGACCGTGCTGCAGACCGTCGGCGCGATGGGGGGCCCCGCCGTGCAAGCGTACGTCGCGGACTTTGTCCAGGGCTCGGAGCGGACGATGGGGTACACGTGGCTCCGGATCGCGGCCAACCTGGGCTTCACAGTCGGCGTCTTCGTCGGAGGTTTCCTGATCGCCTTCGTCGGCTTCGAGTACGTCGCGATCGTCGCGGCCGCCATGGTCCTGGCCGCGGTCGTGGTCCTCACGCTGCTGCTGGAGCCGTCCCCCTATGAACGAACCCGAATGGCGACGCTTTCCCCCAGCTCCGTCGACGCGCGGGGAGCGGGCTCGGTCCGCAACAGCCTCTGGATCCTCGCCCAGGACCGGGTGTTCCTCGCTCTCTGCGCCGCCGTGGCCCTGTTCGAGCTAACCGCGGACCAATGGGCGGTCACGTTCCCGCTCTACGTGAACACCGTTCTAGGGGTGCCCTACCTATTCATCGGGGCCGGGTTGGCCGTGAACGGCCTCGTCGTGGTGGTCGGACAGGCTCCGATGACGCGGGCCGTGCTCGGGAGGCGGCACACGTCCCTCCTCATCGGCGGCGGCCTACTGTACGTCGTGGGCTTCCTCCTCCTAGGGCTCCCGGAGGTGCTGGGAGTGGGGCTCGTCGCCGCGTTCTTCGCCTCGGTCCTGATCTTGACCCTGGGGGAGAACCTGCAATCGATCCCACTGACCACCCTCCCCTCCAACCTGGCGCCCCAAGGGGACCTAGGGGCGTACAACGGGGCGTTCTTCTCGGTCGCTGGGGTCGGTAGCCTCTTGGCCCCGATCGTGGGGGGGTTGGTCCTCGCGTCCGCATCCAGCCCGTCGGTGGTCTGGGGACTGCTTTGTCTCCCGACCGTCCCGGCGATCGCGCTCGTGGCCTTCTACATCATGCCCCGAATTCGAAAGCAGGCCGACCGCGCCTAGCCCCCGCCCGATGGACGGACCCCCGAAGTAGGCTTGCCGGGCCATGGCGCCCGCCCCACAACGTACGAGGCGGAGGGCCTACCCCCGAGGTGGGGTCGGGACCGTGCCCGGGACCATAACAGACCTCCCATGGGCCAGGGAAGTGGACTGAAAGAAAGGCTGTACCATATATATCCCAGTTGAGTTTGTGTTGTCGATGGGCGAACAGAACACACCGTTCGTTGTCCTTTGGGCGGAGAAGAAGGTCTCCGCAGAGAACGACCGGCTGAAGACATCGGCCACGAAAGTCTACTAGTCCCAGGATTGGCCACCCAAGCCATTCCAATCCTGTGACTTGGGCGGTCATGCTACTCGGTTTCCATGGTTGTACTGCTTCTGGGGGACCCGGAGGGCCATGAGGGGCTCTTGGCTCGCCATTTGGAAGCGGAGGGGGTCCCCTGCGCCATCCTGGACGGGGAGAACGTCACTCTTCACCCCTCTTCTCTGGGACTGAGGAAGGGTCTCCTCGAAGGAGTGTTGGGGACCACTTCGGGCCCCCTGGATCTCGCCTCGGTGACGTGCGTATGGTGCGGGATCTCGATCCCCCGCATCCACGTCCCGGGAATGGACCTCGCCCACGAACTCCTCGCCATGGAGGAGTGGTCCTCTTTCCTCAGCAGCCTGTTCTACCTCATCCCTTCAACGCCGTGGGTGAACCCTCTCGATTCGGGCCGCCGTTCGGGCAGCAAGCTGTTCGCCGCCTCGATCGCGGCTTCCCTAGGTCTCGCAACCCCCGATTCCCTGGTGACGAGCGACCCCGACCGGATCGGTCCCTTCCTGGCCTCGCACGGAAATGAACTCGCCCTGAAGGTTCTCACGCATCGGTCGTTCACGACTCGATTGGAGGGGGTGGACTGGGTCGTCTGGACAAACCGGGTCACCGCCGGGGATCCCCGCCTACAGAATCTCGTTTTCGCGCGTCTATCCCCGGTGTTCCTCCAAGAATACGTCCGAAAGCGCTCGGAGATCCGGGCGTACGTGGTCGGCTCTCAGGTCTACGCGGTCGAGATCTTCTCCCAGGAGGACCCCGAGACCGCCGTGGACTGGCGTCGGTATCCAACGCTCCCGACCCCGAGCGGACCGAAGGACGATCTCGAACGCTGGAGATGCGCCCCCATCACCCTCCCCGCGGAGCTCACCGCGAAGCTGGTGGCCCTGGCGGCCCGTCTCGGCCTCCGCTATTCGGCGATGGACCTCATCGTTCGGGAGAGCGGGGAGTTCGTTTTCCTGGAGGCGAACGACGGGGGAGCTTGGGGATGGATCGAACAAAGGACACAAATCCCCCTTACCCGGGCTATTGCGAGCCTCCTCATCGAGGCTTCCCGGGCCGTCCCTCCCGTTCCGACCCACCGTACCTGATCCGCCCGGTGTCCTCGTCCCGGGTCCGATTTCTTCGCGGCCGAATCTGCGAGGCCGATCCGGGCCTCCGAGACGGCCCCCTTCTGTGCGTCGTCTAATAAACGGGCTTCCCGCTGGACTTCCCGGTTGGGATGGGGACGGCCACGGGCTCCTACCGCAATCTGTTCCGTGAACCCGGGTACTTCCGGGTCTTAACCGCCGGGATCGGATCGGTCGGTGGGAGCGCCATCTCGGGGATCTGCACGATCTGGATCGTAGCCCGAGCGACCGGCTCCACGTTGGATGTCGCCGGACTCGCGACGGCAGCCCTCGTGGCCGGCATCCTGTTCAGTCTGATCGGGGGTACGTTGGTCGACCGGTACGACCGCCGGTGGTTGATGGTGATCTCCGACCTCGTTCGGGCCACCACGATCGCGCTCCTCGTGATCGACCTCGAGGTCGTCGGGTTCAACCTCTGGGTCTTCCTCGCGGCCAATTTTGTCGTCTCCGCGTGGAGCACGGTCTTCAACCCGGCTGAGCAGGCCGTCGTACCGTCGCTGGTCGGGGTCGCGCTGGTTCCGGATGCGAACGGGCTGATCCGCTCGAGCCGGGCGACCATCGGGTTCGCGGGAACGGCCCTGGCCGGTGCCCTAATCGTTACGATCGGTCCCGTCGCCGGGCTCGCTACGAACGTGGCGACGTTCCTCTTCTCGGCCTCGCTGCTCGTCGGCGTCTCGGTCGCGTCGCCCCGTCGGGCCGCACGGACCGGGTCGGCTCGGTCCAGCTACTTCGCGGACCTCAAGGAGGGGTTCCGTTGGCTTCGGAAGGCGAGGGGCCTTCTGGAGCTGACCGTTTCCGCCGGGTTCTTCAACTTCTGCTCGACGATCGTCGGGACGTTCCTGGTCTTCTTCGCGACCGTCGTCCTCCACGGCTCGGCGCTGCTCTTCGCTAGCTTGCTCGCGGCGGAGGTCGCCGGCGCAGGGATCGGCTCGCTCCTCGTGAGCCGTGTCGGGGCCGTTCGGTGGGCCGGCAAGGCCTGGGTCCTCTCCTACGGAGTCGCCTCGGGCGGCGTTACCATCCTGCTCGCCCTGGTCCCGGTGCCCGCCGTATCGATCGCCGCCCTGTTCGCGCTCGGCCTGTTCGGCGGCTTCGCCGGCACCGCCTGGCTCTCGGCGGCCCAACTACTGGTGCCGTCCGAGATGCAGGGCCGATACTTCGGGATCGACTCCCTGGGGAGCTGGGCGATCATCCCCGCCGGCCAGCTCGGGGGAGCGCTGATCATTGCGGTGATCGGGATCGCCCCGGCCTACCTTCTCGCCGGGGTCATCTGGGTCGTCGCCGGCCTGCTCTTCCTCGGGGCCCGGGCGATGTGGAGGCTGAGCTACCCGCCCGATCCCCGAGACGTGGCTAGGTACCGTACCGCCGGCGCCGTTTCTGGTACGCCTGGATTGCCCGGAGGAAGTCGGTCCGGGTAAGGCCGGGCCAGAGCACGTCCGAGAAGTACAGCTCGCTGTAGGCGGACTGCCACAGGAGAAAGTTCGAGATCCGCTCCTCGCCGCTCGTCCGGAACACGAGGTCCGGGTCCGGGAGGTCGGCCGTGTACAAGCGTCGCGAGACCGCCTCCGAGTCGATCTGGCTCGGTTCCAGCTTTCCATCCCGCACCTCCTGGGCGAGCGCGCGGATCGCGTCCAGGATCTCATCGCGCCCCCCGTAGGCCAGGGCAACGTTGTAGCGATAGTCGGAGTAGTCCTGAGTCGCGGTCTCGGCGATCCGAATCGCCTCCTGGACCCGGGGCGGCAACAGCTCGCGTCGACCGAGCACCCGGACGCGGATCCGGTGGCGGTGGACCCGCTCGTCCACCGCGATGTCCCGGAGCGCCTGGTCGAAGAGCTCCATCAACCCGTCGATCTCCTCGGACGGTCGGCTGAAGTTCTCGGTCGAGAGCGCGTAAACCGTGAGGACCCGGATGCCGACCTCGAGGCACCAGTCGAGCAGTTTTTCGAGCGTGTCGCGACCGGCCGCGTGGCCGTCGGTCACATCCAACCCATGGGCCCCGGCAAACCGCCGGTTCCCATCCATGATGATGGCCAGGTGGTGGGGAACGGGCTCGGCGCGGACCCGCTCCAAGAGCTTTCGCTCGGTCGCGTCGCGGAGGGCGTCCCCGACGATGTGCGAAAGATAGCGCGAGGAGGACCCCTGCGCTTTCGGCTTCGGATCGTCGGCCACGGGGAACCCAGACGCCGTGAGGTTAAGTCGTGTCGACCCGGGGAGGGCGCCCTGGTCGGGAGTTCCGGGCGGCGGGAGGGAATCCCGCCGCTCCTTCGAACCCGAGTCCCAGCCTCGACAGAGCTAGATCCTAGACCACTAGACTACCAGGGCAGCCTCGACCGCGTAACCGCTCGATGGTATGAACCTTGCTCCGAACGCAGCCTCGAGGGCGGCCTCCCGCGCCCGCCCGGTCCGCCAGGGAGGCGACCCATGTTGCGAGTGGAGGTCGAGATTTATCTAGGGAACCCCCGACTCCGGAGAGTTACCACGAGGAGCGATCCAGGTCGATGAAAACGCCGGAAGCTTGGGGTCTGGCCATCGTCGGCATCTTGGGTCTCGTGCTCGCGCTGAACCAGCTCGGCGTCGACGTTCCCGCCCTGCTCGGAACCGCGATCCGGGGCACGGTCCACCTACTGAACCAGCCGCTCCTAGGCCTCACCTAGGTCGGTCGGAGTCAACGCCGAACGGCCCCCGGGGTTTCTCCGCCCCCGGGGGCCTCCCTTGCCGGATTCGGAAGCTTTCCGATAGGTCGAATGCACCCCGTGGCGAGCGGACGGGGCCCATCTCGATCGGGACCGTGCGGGCGTCAGGCCGGGAGGCGGGCCAGGACCCCGGCGACCTGGCGGGGCCGGATCACCCCCGCGGGGGTGACAAACGCGGTCACGAATCGGGCCGGCGTGATGTCGAACGCCGGGTTGCGCGCCGGCGAGGACGCCGGCGTCATCCGCCGGCCCGCGATCACGGCGATCTCCTCGGGGTCGCGTTCCTCGACGGGGATGGACGCGCCCGTGCGCTTCGTGGCATCGAAGGTGCTCCAGGGGGCGGCGACGTAGAACGGGACCCGGTTCTCGCGGGCCACCACCGCCTTCTCGTAAGTGCCGATCTTGTTCGCTACATCCCCATTGCGGGCAATGCGGTCCGCCCCCACGATGACCGCGTCGACCTTCCCCGTGGCCAGGAAGTGGCCGGCCGCGTTGTCGGCGATGACGGCGTGCGGGATGTGCTCGCGGGCGAGCTCCCAGGCCGTCAGCCGGGCGCCTTGAAGGAGCGGCCGGGTCTCGTCGACCCACACGAACAGGTGGGCGCCCCGGGACCGGGCCACCCGAATGGGAGCCAGGGCCGTGCCCCACTCGACCGTCGCGAGGGCGCCCGCGTTGCAATGCGTGAGCACATTGCGGGCGTTCGCGAGCAGGGGAGCCCCGGCGGTACCGATCCGGTGGCATTCCTCGACGATCTGCGCGCGGTACTCATCCGCGGCGCGTTCGACATCCTCCCCGCGGGCCCACGCCCGTCGCACGGTCTCGATCCCCACGAATAGGTCGTGGGCGGTAGGTCGCGTCTGCCCGAGAACGGCGGCCGCCTTCGCCGGAGTGTACCGTCCCTCCCGGTAGCCCAGGACCATTCCGTACGCGGCGGCCGCCCCGATCGAGGGCGCTCCCCGGACGGCCATGGTCCGGATCGCATCGGCCGTCGCGGCCAGCGTGCGGATCTTCCGGACCACGATGCGGGAAGGGAGCTCCCTCTGGTCCAGCAGGGAAAGGGTCCCGCGGGAGTACCAGAGCGCTCGGACGGCCACGGGCCCCCCTAGGCGTCGAACGTGTGGGCGAGGTCGAGCCAGTCCGGAGGGACGACCTTCGGGGTTCCGAGGGCCTGATCGAGAGGGATCCCCCGGACGACCGGCCCCGCGAGGACGGCCACCTCCCCGAAGCGGCCGGCGAGCGCCAGGTCGACGGCGCCGGCGCCCAATCGCGTCGCCAGGATCCGGTCGAAGAGCTCGGGAGGACCCCCGCGCTGGATGTGGCCGATCTGCGCGCTGCGGGTCTCGACGGACGTGATCTCCTGAATCCGTCGGGCGACCTCGGCACCCACCTCCCGTTCCTGCAGGAGCTCGTGGCCGAACTCGTCCTTCCCCCCGGTCGAGCCGCGTCGGGGTCCAAGGTCGATCCCCTCGCTCGCGACGACGAGCGCGTAGCCTCGGGACGCGACCGCCCGGCGGACCCGTGCCATCAGGGCCGCCTCGTCGTACGGTTCCTCCGGGACCAGCGTCGCGTCGGCGCCCGCGGCGAGGCCCGTCGCGAGCGCGACCCATCCCGCGTGGCGACCCATCACCTCGAGCACGATGGCACGGTGGTGGCTCGACGCCGTGTCGCGGAGGCGTTCCAAGGCATCCACCGCGACGTCCACCGCGGAGTGGAATCCGAACGTCCAATCGGTCCCGTTCACGTCATTGTCCATCGTCTTCGGAACGCCGACGACCGGGCCGCCCCGACGGAAGAGCTCGCGGGCCGCGGAGAGCGTGTCGTCCCCGCCGATCGCGATGAGGGCGTCCACCCCATCCGTTCGGAGTCGGGCAAGGACCTTCGCCGCATCGGCCTCGTTCGCGAACGGGTTGGTCCGGGAGCTCCCGAGGATCGTACCGCCCCGGTTGAGGATCGGGCGGACCTCGTCCACGGTGAGCGGACGGCTCAGGCCGTCCCGGACCCCCTTCCATCCATCCAGGTACCCCAGGGTCGAGTGTCCCCCGTGCGCCGCCCGAAAGACCGCGGCCCGAATCGCGGGGTTGAGTCCCGGGCAGTCGCCCCCGCCGGTTAGGATCCCGAACTTCACGCCGAAACCTCGACGTAGCCCCGGGGGGCCGTGGTGAGGAACTCGTATCCGGTCTTCGTAATCACGACATCGTCCTCGATCCGGACGCCGCCCTTCCCGGGAAGGTAGATCCCCGGCTCGACCGTGACGACCATCCCGGCCTCGAGGAGGTCGTCGACGTTGGGGGCCAGTCCGGGGCCGCCGTCATGGACGGCGAGCCCGAGAGCGTGGCCGAGCCCGTGCGTGAACCGCCCCTTCCAGGGGGAGGCCGCGACCACCGCTTCGGCGGCCTGATGGACCTCCTTTCCGGAGATGCCGGGGCGGAGCACCGCGAGCGCCGCCTTCTGGGCCGCCTCGACGCACTCGTGGACGGCCTTCATCTCGTCGTCCCTCGGTCCGAAGCGGAACGATCGCGTGATGTCGCACGCGTAGCGCCGGTGCCAGGCCCCGAAATCGCACACGATCGATTGTCCGGGCCGCAACGGCGTCGCGTCCGGCGAGTAGTGCGGTTCGGCGCTGTGGGCGCCGAAGCCCACGATGGTCGAGAACGAGCATCCGTTGGCGCCGAGCTGGTTCATGGCGTACTCCATCTCCGCGGCGAGCTCGAGCTCGGTGATCCCGGTCCGGAGCAGGGTGGGGATCTTGCGGCCGACCTTCGAGCCGATCTCGGCCGCCGTCCGGATCTTCTCGACTTCCCCGGCATCCTTCACGGCCCGGGCCTTCTGGATCCCCGACCGCGCATTGACGAACTTGGCTCCCGGGAGGGTCTCGGTCAGCTGCACGAACCACTCGTGGGTCAGTTCCGGAAAGTTGAGGCCTACCGTGGCGGAAGAAGGAACGAGCTTCTGGAGGAGCTTCGAGGTTTCCCCCGGCCGACGACGTGGACCTTCACGTGGGGGTCGTGCCGGGCGGCCAGCTGGGCGCTCTCCGCCTCGAGCGGCGAGGACGTGACGTCGAGCGTCCCGTCCGGATGGGCGAGGACGACCGAGCCCTCGAACAGACCGCTCGGGACCTCGAAGAGGTAGAAGAAGCTCCGGTCGATGTGCGGGTCGGTCGAGTTCGCGAGCAGCACGACGTCGGGTTTGGGGTCGAGGTTCGCGAATACCTTCTCTACGCGCGCCTTCATGTCGAGGAAGGGACGGCCGTGGGCGTTTCAACCTTTTGGGTCGCAGCTCGAAGGTCCTTCCACGAGAGGAGCGGGACGCGGGCGGCGCGGACCTCGTCGATGCGGGATACGGAAAGGTTCCGGGGCGCCGCACGGAGGTTCTCGGCGGTGTCGTGGACCGATCGTTCGAACGCGTCGGCATACTCGTCAAGCGCCCACTTGCTCTCGGTCTCGGGCAGCTCGATCATCAAGGATTCCTCGACCAGGGAGGGGAAGTAGATCGTCGGCGCGTGGATCCCCTCGTCCAGGAGGCGTTTCGCGAGGTCCAGGGTCCGCACGCCCCGCTCCTTGAGCGGCGCTCCCGAAAGGACGAACTCGTGCTTGACCAGCGTTCGGAACGGCCGGGGTAGATAGGCCCCCAGCTTCTTTCCGAGATAGTTCGAGTTGAGCACGGCCCGACGGGAGACGTGGCGGAGCCCCTCCTCGCCGTGGGAGATGGCGAAGGCGTAGGCCCGGAGGTCGAGGCCGAAGTTCCCGTAGGCCGACTTGATCTTCCCGATCGATTTCGGACGGTCGTAGTCCAAGCGGAACTTTCGTCCGGTCTTCACGATCCGCGGAATGGGCAAGTACGGGGCCAGCCGCTCGCCGGCGGCCAGCACTCCGGCACCGGGGCCGCCTCCCCCGTGCGGGGTCGCGAAGGTCTTGTGAAGGTTCAGGTGCGCGACGTCGAACCCCATCCGACCGGGGGTCGTGATCCCCATGATAGCGTTCAGGTTCGCCCCGTCGTAGTACAGCATCCCTCCTGCGGCGTGGACGGTCTCCGTGATCTCGAGGATGTCGCTCTCGAAAAGTCCGGCCGTGTTCGGGTTCGTGAGCATGAAACACGCCGTGCGGTCGGAGACCGCGGACCGTAGCGCCGCCAGGTCGACGCAGCCATCCTTGGAGGGGATCTCCCGGGCCGTGAAGCCGGCCATCGCCGCCGAGGCGGGATTGGTCCCGTGCGCGGTGTCCGGAAGCAGGACCTCCGTCCGCTGCCCGAGGAGACCCTGGTCCCGGAAGTACGCCCGCACCATGAGCAGCGCGGCGTACTCCCCATGGGCTCCGGCCGAGGGTTGGAGAGAGATCTCCGGAAGTCCGGTCACTTTGGTCAGGATCTTCTCTAAGCGCCAGAAGATCTCGAGCGCCCCCTGCACCGTCGCCTCGGGCTGGTTCGGATGCAGCTCCGCCGCCCCTTTCCGTCGGGCGAGGAGCTCGGAGACCTTGGGGTTGTACTTCATCGTGCACGACCCGAGCGCGTAGGGGGAGGTGTCGATCCCGAAGTTCATCTGCGAAAGGCGGGTGTAATGACGGACGACTTCGAGCTCGGATAGCTCGGGCCATCGGACCGCCTCGCGGCGACGGAGGCGTTCCGGGATCCCGGGGACCGCCGGGCGGCGGGGCCTCGGGCGAGCCCGGAATGAGGTCCCAGACGTTGGGCTCGTCCCACCGGGCCTGTCGGAACGTCATCGGCCGCCTCCGATGGACGCCAGGGCGCTCCGCGCGGCCTTCACGTACTTCTGGATGTCGCGCTCGGTCGTCGCATCCGTCGCCGCCACCAGGATGCGGGCCGGACCGGCGGGTGACCCGGGCCGTGGGTCGGCGAGCGGGATCCCGCCGAGCACCTTGTGACGGCGAAGACGGTCCAAGAATCCGTCGGCGGTGCCGTGCTTCAGTTCGATCGTGAACTCACCCAGGTACGGGGAATCGAAGCGGGGAGAATGGATCCCCTCCACCCCGGCCAAGGCGCTCGCCAGCGTTCGCGCCTTCTCGGCGATGGACGTCTGAAGGTTCGCAAGGCCCCGCGGGCCGACCAGGCTGGCGTAGACGACGAAGGCGAGGGCGATGAGCGACTGGTTCGTGCAGATGTTCGAGGTCGCGCGGGATCGGCGGATGTGCTGCTCGCGGGTTTGGAGGGTGAGGGCGAACGCGGGCCGCCCCTCCGCGTCGACCGTGGCCCCGACGATCCGGCCCGGGGCCGAGCGCACGTGCTCCTTCCGGCAGGCGAAGAACCCCAGGAGCGGCCCTCCGAACGAGGGAGGGATGCCGAACCCCTGCCCTTCGCCGACGACCACGTCCGCTCCGTACGAACCCGGGCGGCTCCAGGACGGTGAGGGCGAGCGGGTCCGCCGAGACGACGAGCGGCACGTCGCCGAGGATCCCCTTGAGGTCCCAGAGCCCCTCGTCGACGTGGCCGAAACCGTTCGGCAGGTCGGCCATGAGCCCGAAGATGTCGTGGCCCGAGAGGGCGCGACGGACGGCCTCCAGGTCGAGTCGCCCGGTGCGCGGATCGTAGGGGATCTCCTCGAGAGCGAGACCGGCCCCCGACGCGTAGTTCGCGAGGACGCTCTTCTCCTCCCACGGAAGGCTGGCGGGGATGAGGAACTTCTTTCCCTCATGGATCCGGCGGCAGAGGAGCAAGGCCTCGCCGGCGGCAGTGGCACCGTCGTAGAGCGACGCGTTCGCCACGTCGAGACCGGTCAGCTCGACCCAGAGGCTCTGGAACTCGAACAGGGCGCGCAGCATGCCCTGGCTGGCTTCGGCTGGTAGGGGGTGTACGAGGTGAAGAATTCGCTCCGGGAGAGGATGGAATCGACCGCGGCGGGACTGTAGCGGGTCGAGATCCGCCCACCCAGGAAGCTCGAGAACTTCGAGAGGGGGCGGTTCCGGTCGAGGATCTTGTCGATGTGGGCGACGACCTCGGGCTCCTCCAGACCGGCGGCGATCCCGATCCGTCCGATCCGGGCCTTCTTCGGGACGTCGGCGAAGAGCGCGTCGACGGACGGGATCCCCAGCGACTCGAGAAGGGCCGCCTCCTCCCCCGGTTCGTCCGATATCCAGCGAGGCACCTGACTTCCCCGCTCGGCCGAGCGGAACGAACCATAAATCCGTTGGGTGCCGCGGCCGAGGGCCCGACGCAAAGGTATTCGGCTGGGGGGGTTGCGATCGTGCGATGTGTCCGCAACGTCCGGGGCCCCGCCGCCATCGCGCGCCGGCCCCGCCCCCGCCGCCGTCCGTTGAGATCCTCGACATCGCGTTCCATCGGGCATCGCTCGCGACCCCTCGCGGGGCCTCCAAGGCGGAACGGGACCGGCGGCGGGCCGAACTCAAGATCGTCCGGTCGGGAGCGACCGTCGTGCGCCACCTGCGTCTCGAGACCCGTCGTTTCCTCAAGCCCTCCCTGACCCCGTTCGAGTGGTCCCTCGTCTCGAGCCGGTTCGGGGACGGCACCCTCGACCGCGCCCTGACCCGGGTCCGGCGCGCGGAGGAGCGGATCCGCGGGCTGCAGCACGACGCCGAACGGAGCGCAAAGGGGGCCCACGGCCCCGAGATGCTCGGCGACGAGATACGGAGCTACTACGGGCGCCTCTCGAGCTTCGTCCGCGAGATCGACCCCGACCTTCTCCGCCTCCGCGAAGTGACCCGATTCCTGGAAGAGCGACCGAAGGTCGACCCGGAACTCCCGACCCTCGTCATCGCCGGCTTCCCGAACGTCGGCAAGTCCTCGTTGGTGGCGCGCCTCTCGAACGCCCACCCGAAGGTCGCCGACTACCCGTTCACGACGCTCTCCATAGCCCTCGGTCACGCGGACCTGGGGTTCGACCGCCTGCAGGTCGTCGACACACCCGGTGTGCTCGGTCGGACCCGATACGCCAACGCCGCCGAGGCCGAGGCCGAGACGACCGTCCGAGGGGCGGCCACGGTCGTGCTCTTCCTGCTCGACCCGACCGGCACCTCCGGCCGAACGGTCGAAGAGCAGGAGGAGCTCCTCGGGCGGTGGCGGAAGGAGTTCCCGAACCTGCCGATGATCCCCGTGGAGACGAAGTCCGACCTGTTGCGAAGGGACAACGACCGGCTCCGGGTCTCCTCGGTCACCGGCGACGGCGTCCCGGAACTGCTCCAGCGGATCCGGGACCTCGTCCTGCCGAAGGGAGAGCTCCCCCCGATGCAGGAGGCCCTCGTCGAGACCCCGGAAGAGCTCGAGGATCTGGTCCCCCCACCCGACCGTCGCCGACGGGGCCGTCGATCGGAGTGACCCCGGTCGGGACGCCCGGTGGCGTCTCAGAGCGAGATCGAGGGGCCGTTGCTGGGAAGGATCACGTTCGCGGTGGGGGCGAGGGCTTCCCGCAGGGCTTCCCGGTGGTCGCCGTGCATCAGGACGATCGTCTCCGCGCGGGTCGCCTGCGCGAATCGCACGAGGTCCGAATG
Source organism: uncultured Thermoplasmata archaeon (assembly GCA_963749235.1). Taxonomy (GTDB): domain Archaea; phylum Thermoplasmatota; class Thermoplasmata; order Lutacidiplasmatales; family UBA184; genus Lutacidiplasma. The sequence continues at coordinate 494,827 of CAVVLV010000001.1, forward strand.
GCCGGCGTGGGCCGAGAAGTCGAATTTCTCGACCTCGCAGACCGGGCGGATCGTCGTGTCATCGATCGTGAGCGTTCCCTCGTCCAAGAGCTTGCGTCCGTTCGAGCCGTCGACCTGGAAGCCGGTCAGGAAGATGGACGAGTTCGCGTCCCGGTAGAGCTCGCCGATGTAGTAGAGGACCGGGCCCCCGTCCAGCATCCCGCCGGTGGTCACGATGACCTCCGCGTCGCGGACCGCCTTCTTCCGATCCCCCGGGTGCTCGATGATGTGCACCCCTTCGAGGGCCCGACGGAACCGCCGTCCGTCCGCCAGATACTCCGGTGCCGCGAGGTACAAGGAGTTCACGGCGCGGGCCATCCCGTCCAGGTACGTTTCGAAGCCGGCGGAGGCGAGGGCCATGAGCACTTCCTGGGCCCGGCCGACCGCGAACGCGGGCACGATGACCTTGCCGCCCCGCTCCACGGTCTCGGCGACCTTGTCCCGGAACCGTCGCTCGGTCTCCTTGCGGTCGGGGTGTTCCTTCCCCGAGTAGGTCGACTCCATGACGAGGATGTCGCACTCGAGGGGTTCGGCGCCGCCGACGAGATGGGTCGCGTGCGTCTGGAGGTCGCCGGTAAAGAGGACGTCCTTCTCGCCCCGGTAGAGCATCATCGACGCGCCGGGGATGTGGCCGGCGGGTGTGAACTGGATCTCGATGCCACGGTGGCGGAAGGTCGCGTGCCGTTCCACCGCGACCGCCTGGGCCTGGTACGAGTGGATGTCCCCCGTCGTGTACGGGGCGAGGTACCCTTCCAGCCGGGCGACCTTGAGCGCGTCCTTGGTCAGGAGGTCCGCGACGGCGAGCGTCAGGGGGGTCGCGATCAACCGCGCCTTCGGCAGTCGGGAGAGCAGGGGCGTCATCCCCGAGTGGTCGAGGTGGGCATGCGAGAGGACCGCGACGTCGATGTTGGTGGGGGCGGGGCGAGGGTAGGAGGGCGGGTCCGTGGGGGTCATTCCGTAGTCGAACAGGAGCGTGCGACCCTGGTCGCGCACGACCAGACCGAGCGAACCGATCTCGGACGCACCGCCGAGGAATTGGAGTTCCATTGGGCGGCCGAGCGACCGTCCCACTTAACGTCTGGCCGGACCGGGACCTCGCCGGCCGCCGAAGAAGTCCTCTTTAACGCCGACCCGGTGGCCGACCTTGTGCCCGACACCGCCCGGCCCGACCTCGACATCTTGTACCGGGTGAGCGTCGCGGTCCATCGCGTCTTCCGGGACCTGACGAACTCGCCCCACCGCGCGGACGTCGTCGCAATGGGCGCGAGCGGGAGTCCGACCGAGGAGATCGATCGCCTCGCGGAGGCCGAGATCCTGAAGGTGCTGGACGCCGAGGGCGTCGATTGGGACCTGGTCTCCGAGGAGATCGGCCATGTCGCCCGGGGCGGCACGCGCACCCTTGTGGTCGACCCGATCGACGGCACGCACAACGCGCTACGCAACCTCCCGTTCTCCACCGTCTCCCTCGCACTCGGTGCCCGCGACCTCAACGGTGTCGACATCGGACTCGTGCGGGACCTCTACCGGGGGACGACGTACTGGGCGAGCCGCGGCGGGGGCGCCTTTCGGGACGGCCGACCGATCGTCGCCCGTGCCTGGACTCCCAAGACCGAGGTCCTCTTCGTGAACCTGGGCCGGCACGCCACCGAACGCGCCTTCCGCTTCGCGGCCAAGGGACGACGGGTGCGCTCGCTCGGGTGCGCCAGCCTCGAGATCCTCGGCGTCGCGGAAGGGGGCGCGGACGGTTACCTGTTCGAGAACTCGACCAAGGCCGGCGATCTTCAGGGTCACCGACATCGCGGCGGCGTACCGAATCCTCCTCGAGGCCGGTGGGGGGCTGCAGGACGTGACGGGCCAGTCGCTCGACGCGTTCCCGTTGACCGTGGACCGCCGAACGAGCGTCTTCGCCTGGGGGGATCCCGCCTTCGCGCACGCGGCCACCGCCGAGGGATACCTGTGAAGGTCGGGATCACGGCGAACCCGAAGAAGCCGGTCGCGCTCGAGCTCGCTCGCCGGGCGATCGACCTCGTGGGGACCCGTGCGGAACTCGTCGTCAGCGACGAGGCCCCCAGCGTCGGCCCGTCGCTCCCCCATCAACCTCTCGACCTGATGCGTCCCGACGTTCTCGTAGCGATCGGCGGCGACGGGACGTTCCTGTATACCCTCGGCCGGAACCCGACCCCCCTCCTCCCGATCAACGCCGGGACCGTCGGCGTTCTCGCCGAGGTCGCGGCCCATCGGCCGAAGGAGTTCGAGGGGGCGATCGAGCGCCTGCTCTCGGGGTTCTACCATCTCGAGGAGCGGATGAAGCTCGCGGCGGAGATCGACCACACTCCTCTCCCGGATGCGACCAACGACGTCGTCCTCCACTCTTCTCGAGTCGGCCGCATGGCGCGGTTCGAGGTCACCGTGGACGGGGAGGTGGCGGGCTGGGTCCGCTCCGACGGGATCATCGTGGCGAGCCCCACCGGTTCGACCGCCTACTCGTTGAGCTCCCTCGGGCCGATCGTCGACCCCGGCCTGGACGCGCTCGTTCTCACGTCGATCGCTCCCTTCCGCGCCGAGGCCCGGGCGATCGTCATCGAACCGCTCCGCACGATCCGCCTTCGCGTCGCTGACCCGCACCGCGACGCGGTCGTGATCGTCGACGGCCAGGCGGACGTCGCGGTGCCCGCCGGGGCCTCGCTCACGATCTATCGGTCGCCGCGCCGGGCCCGTATCGTCCGATTCGGTTCGAGCTTCCTCTATCGACTGAAGGGAAAATCGATCCTACCGTGGACCGAAGAAGCGGCCGGAGGGGCCGACGCGCATGCCGATCTTTCGCCCCCACCGTAAGCGCGCCCCCGGTGGTCCGCGGCTCGGCGATTCGCCGACCGCCATCTCGCGTCGCGCGCTCATGAGCGCGCTCGCCAGCGCCCGCAGCGCCTACCCGAACGAGTTCGGGGGGTACTGCGGGCCGATCCTCCCGGCGTCATCGGCGAACTCCTGCTGCTTCCCGGCACGACCGCGGGCCGCCGGCACGCCAATTTCCACCTCTACATGCTCCCCGCCGATCTCACGGTGGTCGGGACGGTCCACTCGCACCCGTCCGGCGCGCTCCACCCGTCCGACGCCGACCTGCGCTTGTTCCGGAGCTGGGGACGTCGCCACCTGATTCTCGGATCGCCCTTCGAATCATGGTCGTGGCGGGCGTACGACGGGAACGGGGCGGAGACCCACCTTCGGGTCGTCGAGGCCGGCGGGGACCAACCCGTCGGGCGTTTCCGGCCGGTGCACCGGTCCGAGCCGTTGGCTGCGGAGGCCGACTTCCCCGACGACGAGGCGTGATCGGCCGTCCGGTCTACTCGCGGACCGGGATGGTCGGGATGGGCAGGCGATCCGGGGTCGCGTTCGGGTCCTGCATCGCGCGCGGAGGCCGCCGGGGCGCGTTCGTGAGCCCGTGCATCTTCGCGAGCGTCTCGAGGAAGTAGATGAACCCGCGGAAACCGTAGCGGTACATCGAGGTGCGCCGACCCTCGTAGTCGAAGAAGTCGTTGAGCATCGCCTTCGACTGGCGGATCCCGTGGGTGAGGGCCCGCTTGAACAGCTCCTCCTGCATCGGGCTCAACCGGTCCCGGCGGAACCAGTCGCGCGACTTGAGGTGGCCGAGCGGCACGAAGAACATCGGCACCAGGATCGCCTTGAAGTCCCACAGGTCGTCGATGAGGTCGATCGTCTTCCCGACGTCGTCCTCCGTCTCCTGAGGGAGTCCTACGATGAACGTGCAGGCCGGGAACAGGCGGTTGTCGTTCATCAGGCCGGCCGCTTGGACGACGAGCTCGGGCCATTGCGAGGCCTTGAAGGGAGCGACCTTCCCGGGCATGGCCGCCGTGATCATGCGCGGCGAACCGGTCTCGACGCCGACCTCGACCCCCCACCAGTCCTGCTTCTCGTCGAGGAGGACCTCGCCGCACTTGGCGAGCAGCTTCGGCTTGGTCATCAAGCTCGCGATCGCGACGTGGCTCCATCCGACCTGTTCGTAGTACTTCTTGGCGAGCGCGAGGAGCGGGAGGAGCTTCTCCTCGTGGGGCATGACGTTCGGGCTGCCGTAGAAGTAGACGTCGTCGGAGTGCAGGAGCCCCTTGCGGACCCCGATCTTGGCGTTGACCTTGAGCTCCTCCTCGATCTTCTCAAGGGGGTACCATCGGGTAGGCCGGGTCGTGACGGAGCAGAACGAGCACCCGCGGCAACAGCCCCGGCCGATCTCGATGAGTCCGTTGACGCTCGGGAACTTGATGGAGGAGATCTGGTCGACCCGTGGGGCCTCCTTCGCCCCGAGCACGACGTGGGGCGGGATGAACTCGTCCCGGAGCGCCTTTCCGACGATGTCCCGGACGAAAATGTCGGCCTCGCCCTCGACTACGGAATCGATGCCGCCGAGGGAGTCCAGGAACTCCTGGATGAACGGCAGTTTCATCCGCGTCGCGGGGGAAAGCTGCCAGGCGCAGGGGCCGCCAGCGATGATCTTGAGACCCCGCTTCCGCGCCTCGACCACCGCCGGCTGCGTCAGCATCCGCTTGAAATTGACCGAGTTCAACGTCTCCTTCTTCATCACGCCGCCGAACGTGGAGCTCGGCGGGTTCAGGCCGAAGTAGTCGTGGCCCGAAATCATGAGGACCTTCGCCTCGCCCGGCATGTACTTATTGAGATGGCTCGGGTGGACGATGCGGGCGTCGAAGCCGGCGTCCATGAGCGAGGCCTCGATCTTGCGCATGCCGTAGGGGGCCATCTTGGGGTAGCCGTGCTCGTCCACCGGCATGGCCGGGAAGAACATCCTCTGGTAGACCGCCTCGGGCAGCAGGTAGGCGGGCGTGGTGGTCCCGAACCCCAGGAACTCCTTCCCGTGGTGGTCACTCATCATCGTCCAATCGCAAGTGATGACGACTTCGGGCATCGAACCTTCCTGACTGTGGCCTCTCGGGACAACTCCCGGGGTTCCGCTGTCGGGGCGAACACTGACCCTACCTTATTAAACCCTGCGAAGCGGCGAGCGCGACATCGGCGGCCCGCAGGTCGGTCGGAACGGGGCCTATCCGAAATCCGATTCGTCGTCGTCCCGTGAAAGGACCCCGTCGAACGATTCGTCCGCGTCCTCGCTGGGCTCGTCCGAGTCGCCGGACTCCCGGAAGGCGGGGTCCCGCTGCATCAGGTGCACCCGGACGCAGTCCCGGTGGGCGGGTTGCCCGTTCCAGGAGCTCGTCTCCGCGGGGTCTCCGAGCGGTTCCTTGCACAGGGTGCAGATCTCCGGCGGGGCGCTGATCCAAGAGATCCGCCGGGGCGGGGCGTCCATAGGGACCGAGGAGAGGATGGGGGTGCTCCTCCTTTACCTTTCGGGCGAATTCGGGCCCCTTGGGGGTGGTGCCGCACCCCCGTTCCGCTCGGTTTTAAGCATCGAATAGGGTGCGATCCTCCCGTGAACGTCCTCGTCGAGATCCGCCGCCGCCGCGTCGCCCTCGGCATTCCGCTCGGCGAATTGGCCCGAGCCGTCGGACGGAGCAATGCGACGCTCTCCCGGATCGAGCGGGGTCAGATCCGGCCCTCCTACGAACTGGTTCAGCGTCTCCTTTCGTACCTGGAGGAGCAGGAGGGGCTCCAAAGCCCCCGCCTCGCCGTGCGGGACGTCCTCACTCGGTCCGTCGTGACGGTCGAGTCGTCCGCGACCCTCCACGTCGCGGCCCAGCGGATGGAGGGCGGGGCCTTCTCTCAGCTCCCCGTGATGGAGCACGGCAAAGTGGTCGGTTCGCTTTCGGAGGGGGCGCTCTTGCGCGCCCTCGGTCGATCCCCGGGCGATCGGACCCGAGTCCGCGAGATCCTCGAGCCGGCCTATCCCCAGGTCGACGAGGAGTTCCCGGCCGAGCTCTTGCCGGGCCTATTTGCCCACTACCCCGCGGTCCTGGTCGCGCGCCGGGGGGAGTTGCGTGGGATCGTCACGAAGGCCGACCTGATCCGGGGTCTCCGCGGAACCTCCCTCCGCCGAACGCCGACGGGCTAGCGCGTCCGGTTCGCCGTCCGGACGGCCCCCAGGATCGAGTCGACCGCGGCGGACGAGGCGAGCGAGCCGAGGGCGTCGGCGGTCCCCCCGGACGGGATTCCGCCGGAGGGGGACCTGCGATCCCCGTGGATGCCGCAAAGAGTACGTCTCCGTCGGTGGCGCTGTGGAATGGGACCACGACCCCACCGAGCGCGGCATGCACGACCGCCGCGGCGCGCTGGAGCGTCGGTCGGGGGATCTCCAAGTCGGTCAGAAGGACGGTCAGCGTGGTACCCGTGCCGGCTTGCACGTCACTCGGTCCGGATCGGGGCGGTACCGATCCGGCCCCGCCCACGACGCGCTCCCGCGATCCAAGTTCCCCGTGCCGGATCTCGGACGGCCCCAGCCGAGTTGATCGCGACGAGCGCGCCGACCCGGCCGCGCCCGATGGGGCGCGAGGACCAGCCCAGCCCTCCGTGCATGGCCGACGCTCGTCCAAGATACTTTCCGACCGACGCCCCCGCCCCGGCGCCGACCCGACCGGTCGACACGGTGCCTCGGTCCGCCGACCGGGCCGCCGCATACCCGAGGGCGCGATAGTCCGGGAGGGTCCCCACCGTGGCAGGAAGGTCAAACAACGCCGCGCCCGAGAGGGAGACGATCCGGTGCGGGTTTCGGAAGACCTGGGTCCCGCCCCCGGACCCGAGAAGGAATTCCCGTACGCCCGCGGCGGCATCCAAGCCGTGCACGCTGCCCCCCGCGAGGAAGAGCCCCCAGCGTCGACCGAACGTCGCATCGAGCGAGAGCGAGGCCGTGTCGTACGTCGCGGAGGCGCCCCCCCGTACATCGACGACCACCGGCGTGGCGCGGTCGAAGAGGATCGCGGTTACGCCGCTCGACCCGTCCTCGCTCTCGGCGTGACCGATCCGCACCCCCGCGACTGGCCGATTCGCCGACAGGGCTCGCGGCACGAAGGACCGTCACCCACGCCGCGAGAAAACGGCTCGCCAACCGGCCGTCCCGGGGGCTCGCCCTTTTCTCCCCGTCGGGCTGGGGACGGCACGATGAGCCCGGCCAAGAAACCCGCCCTCGAAGCCGAACCTCCATCGGCCTTCCGCATCGCCCGCGACCTTCCCCTCGGTCGGCACCCGATCCTGAAGGTGTTTCCGGGCCTCGACCGGCTTCCCCCCGGTCGCAAGATCCACAAAGAGGCGAAAGTGCGGGCTCGCCTCTTCCGTTCGACCGAGATCGAGCTCGTCGCCGCCGACCTGTGGATGTATGTCGCCCCCCGTGAGATCCCGAAATTCGTCCGACGGGAGTGGAAGCCCGTGGTCTCCCCCGACACGAATTGCATCGTGGTCGGCGCGGGACATCTCCGCGAAAGCCCTGCCCTGACGCTCTACCTTGACATCTATCACGAACTCTGCCACATCCTCCAGCGGGACGGTGGGGCCGAGCTCTGGGAAGCGGGAGTGAGCTACGTCGAACGGTGGACCGAGGTCGAGGCGTACCGCTTCGTGATCGAGGAAGCCCGCCGGTTGAAAGTAAGCGACGCATACCTTCGCGAGTACCTCGAGGTCGAGTGGATCTCCGCGAAAGAGCACCGGACCCTGCTCACGACCCTTGGGGTACCCGTCGCGTAACGACGCGGACCCTCGGGAGACCCGGCGCGGGACCGGGGTTGCCGGACGAAGTCAGCCTTTATCCACCGGACCCCCCAAATCCACGCCGCACCGGGAGGAGGGCGTGTCGGTCGACGTCAAGGCGACCACGGTCCTTCGGCCTTCCTCGAGCGACCTCTGGTTCCTGGCCTACCTTCCGCTCGCGATCTCGGACGGCATCGCCACCCCGCTCATCCCGCTGCTCGCGCTCCAACATTTCGGCGCGACCGCATTCGCCGTCACGATCATCATCGCGGCGAGCGCAATGAGCCAGGTCCCGTTCACGATCCTGTGGGGCAACCTCTCCGACCGCGTCGCGCACCGGAAGTACTTCCTCGTCGGATCGTTCCTCGCCACCGGGCTCAGCATCATCGGGATCGCGCTGGCCCACGACCTTCTCACGTACTTCTGGCTCAACGTGGTCGAAGGGTTGGCCTCGGCCGCGAGCGCTCCCATCGGCACGATGCTCTTGCTCGAGACCCGCCACAAGCGTTGGTGGCCCCAGGACATCGGGTTCTTCGGGCTCATCTCCGGACTCGGAACGACCGCCGGCCTGGGGATCGGGTTCGTGTGGCTGTTCGTCATTGGGACGGCGTCGCCCGTCATCCAGGTGATGACCGGTCTCCTTCTCCTCTCCGGCGCCCTCGCCCTGCTCTCGGCGATCGTCGCGCTCGCGTGGATCGAGGAGCCCGCCAGCCGGCTCGACCGCCGCCTGGTTTCCGACCTCGTCCACCTTCACCGCGGCGTGGTCGAGCGGATCCGCCACTTCCGGGTGCGCGTCGTAGGTCTGGTCGACCTGACCCGCGCCTCCGCCGAGCGGCTGCCGGGCCGGGAGTATCTCTTCCTCGCCGCGCTGGGCGTGATGAGCGTGGGATTCGACATCTTCTACGGACCCTTCCCCGTCTTCCTCTGGCAGAACGCGCGGTTCTCCGACGCCGGGATCTTCATCGTGTACCTGGGCTCGGCGGGCGCTTCTACCGCCCTCTTCTTCCACTCGGGGAAGGCCGTCGACAATCACTCACCGAAGTCGGTCTTCCTCGAATCGATCGGGGCCCGGGTTCTCCTTCTGCTGCTCTTCCTCTGGGGGCCGATCTACGTGCTGCTCGGCCTCGGGAGTCCGCAGCTCCTCGCCTGGGTCACCCTCCTGAACGCGCTCCTCGGGGTTACGTGGGCGTTCATCTCGACCGCGAGCACCCTCTTCCTGGTACGGCTTGTCGGACGGTCCGCCCGAGGGCGGGCGCTCGGATTGTACAACGCGTTCGCCGGGGCGGGTGGCCTCTTGGGCACATTGCTCGGGGGATGGTTGTATGCGACCTTCGGGGTCCACTTCGCGTACTCCATCGCGGCGGTGACGGTCCTGATCGGGGGCCTCATGCTCGTCCCCATCCCGTACCATGTGTTCCAGCTCCCGCGCCCACGGTCGCGAACCCGACGACAACTCGCCGCGGCGCGTGCGGTCGGTCCCGCGCCTCGTTCGCGACGCCGGTTCTCCCGCTAGGGCCCGTGCGGAGGGGGCGGACCGTCGGAGGGCCGCACTCCCCGGGCCCGATACCGGCGACGGCAGGCGACCTGGGAGGGGAGCACCATCACTCCCTCCTCCGTTCGGCCGATCGCGAGGAAATCCCCTCGGAGGAAATCCCGGCCGACGAGCGCGCAGGTGACCGCGTCCAGCTCGTCGTGGGTGAGATCCGGTCGCCTGAGATCGCCCCCGACCCCGAGGGTCTCGAGCCCCCGGCGAAGCGCGGCATTCCCGGCCTGCTTCCGGGGGATCCCCCAGAGGTCCTGCGCCGCCCCCGGATAGCACTCGATCGCGCGGATCCCCGCATCGGCCAGCTCCGCGCGGAGCCGCATCCCGCGGCTCGTCAACATGCGCATGGGGCCAAGCGTTACCGGAAAAAAGCGAATTCCCAATCGGAGAAGTTCCCGGTCGCAACCCCGGAGGTGAGGGCCGCTTCGATCCTCAATGGTCGAGCGACCGAGAGGAAGGAAGAGCGGGGCGTCGATCGCGACGACGTCCGGCTTCGCGACCCGGATCGCGGCGCGAATTTCCTCGTCCGTGTGGAGCGCCTGGGTCTCGGCCCGCAGGCCGCGTCCGAGGCAGCAGAAGCCTGTGGTCCGTCGAGGGCTCCCCGCCAGATCGAGGCCGACCACCCGACCCGCTCGGGCAGACGGGTAAGGGCCGCGCGACGCTCCCTTCGACCGGGTCACCCGAACATCTCCCAGGTCAAGGTTCGGATGACGTAGCCGATCGCGAGATTCCCGAAGATCACTTCGAGCTCGGCCGGATAGTCCCGGATCACGCAGGAGCGGAAGCCGAGCTGGCCGGTGGCGACCGCATCGGTCCCCCGGAGGATCGTGAACCGCCCGGTCAATCGCTCGTTGATCGTGAAATGAACGCCGCCGTAATCGAGGATGAGGGGCCCAAATGCCGTCCCCTTGGTCTTCACGACCGTGTCCCCAAGTCGGATGTGGATCTCGTCGGATTTCGCGTGGTACGCTACCGTCGAATGGAGCGTCTCAGGGTCGTTCATCCGGTACGTCCGGGTACTCGGTCGCGAACAATGCGGCGATCCGGCGACCGATTCCGGGGTCCTCGGCGCCGGAGGGTTTAGCGGTCCAATCCTCCTCGCCCACCTTGAGCTCGATGATGTTCTTCAACACTCGAGCCGTGGCCTCGATCATCGAACGAGGAGGGCGAGCGGGTCCGCCATCTAATAATGGCGCCCCGACTTCCAATCCCGTGACGGACCCGATTCGGCCCTCCGCCGAGGAGCGGGCGATCGGGATCGGCTTCTTTGCCAGCCGGGCCCCCGGGGTCCCCGCCCGATTGAAGGCGACGCCCGAGGCGTTCCGGGTCACCGAGATCTCAAGCTACCCCTTGCCGGACGAGAACGGGGAGTTCTCCGTCCTGCGGGTCGTGAGCCAGGATTGGGAGCAGCATGAGTTGAGCGGCGCGATCGCGCGGCGGCTCGGACTCGCCGCCTCCTCGCTCGACTGGGCGGGAACGAAGGATCGCCGGGCCGTGGCGGAACGACTCGTCTCCTACCGGGGCCCGCTACCGGATCGCGATCTCGACCTACCAAGGGTCCAGATTGTCGAGGCGTACCGGGCTCGGGACGGTTTGGTCCTCGGCCATCACTACGGGAACTCGTTCGACCTCCGTCTGGACCAGCTCGCGCTCCCCCCGTGCCGGCGAGCGCGGTCTACCGTGCGGTCGAGCAGGAGCTTCGGGGCGCGGGTGGTTTCCCGAACTTCTTTGGCCCCCAACGATTCGGCGAGGTGCGGCCCATTACGCACGAGGTCGGCCGGTGGGTCGTTCGGGGCGATCTCGCCCGGGCGGTCGAGGTCTACCTCGTCGACCGGCCCCCCGGTGGCAAGCTCGGTGTCGGCGACGCGGCCCGCGCGGCCTACGCGGATCACCACGACGCGATGCGAGCGTTGCGCGAGTTCCCGAGCGAGTACCGGTTCGAACGGACGTTGCTCGAGCACCTCGCCCGCGGCCATCCTCCCGAGCGGACGTTCCGGGCGCTCTCGCGCGACCTGCGGCTCCTCTTCGTGCACGCGTTCCAGGCCTACCTGTTCAACCTCTGGATGACCCGGCGGGCGGAGCAGGGCCTCCCCTTCGATCGGCCCGTCGAGGGGGATTACCTCCTTCGTCTGGGCCGGGACGGGACCGTGCGGAGCCAGGAGGGGATCCCGGTCGCTGCGGACAACCTCGTCGAATGCACGGAGCTCATCGCCCGGGGCCGGGCCCTCGTTGCAGGTCCCCTTGCCGGGTACGAAACGCCCCCCGGTGCCGGGGTTCCCGGTGCGATCCTGGACCAGCTCCTCCAGGAGGAAGGCGTCGATCGGGCGATGTTCCGTCTGCGTGCGGCTCCGGAGGTCGCGAGCAAGGGTGCCTGGCGTCCGATACTCGTGCCCTTGCCACCGTTGTTCGTCGCGCCGGACGGGCCCGACGGAGTCCGGTTCCGGTTCGCGCTCCCCAAGGGGGCCTATGCGACCGTGATGCTCCGCGAGTTCCTGAAGAGCTCGCCGGACTGAGAAGCCCCGCGTTTCGAGAGGAGTCTACTAATACCGGGGGCCCGCGTCGGGCGCCCGGGGTTCTGCACTCAATGGCCGCCCAGTCTCCACGACCATTCTTGCTCCCGCCGCAGACGGCCGGGGGAGCCCCGCGACCGCCGGACCTCGCCGGACGCCCCGCCCGGGTCCCGACCGGGGTCCCGGATTTCGACTATTTGACCGGGGGGGTACCGGCCGGCTCCGTCGTCCTTCTTTGGGGCGAGGCCGGCGCCGGGCATCAGGAGTTCGCTCTCACGAGCGCGGTCCACCTCATGCTCCACTACGACCTCCCTCGCCTGCACCAATTCTACCTCGGGAGCGCCAAGGGACCGTTCGTCTATCCGGAGGGGGTCGTCTATGTCAGCACGAGCCGATCCCAGGAGCAGGTGCTGGACGAGCTTCGGGGCTCGTTCGAGCAGACGTACGCGGAGGTCCTTTCGCGGCATCTCAACTTCATCGACCTCTCGCGCGAGTATTTCGCGGACACCGTCGTCCCCGCCGCGTGGGCTTCCGTGCCGAGCCCACTGCTCGGGGGAGGGTCGCCCTCCCGGCTCGCCGACGGGGGCCCGCTCCGCGCGCTCGTCGAGGGGATCGACGCGACCGCCGGACGCCAGCTCGTCGTCGTGGACTCCCTGACCGACCTCTTGGTCCGTCGCGGGGTGGAGTCCGTCGACATGCTCACCCTCCTGAAGGGGCTCCGCCGACGCGCCAAGGAGTGGAGCGCGGTCGTCTACCTGATCCTGTCGGAGGGTGTCGTTCCGCCGGCCATGGAGCAGGCCGTGATCGACTCGGTCGACGGAGTACTGCACTTCAGTTGGACGACGAGCCCCAGTCACTCCCACCGCCAGCGCACGATGCTGATCGAGAAGTTCATGCCGGTGCTCGCCCACGTCCCGGCGGAGTACCACGGACGCTTCGTGATCCGCGTGGGGGCTCAGAACGGATTGGTGACCACGCAATATGAGCGAATCTGAAGCACCGCGCCCCAAGGTCGCGACCGGCGTCGCCGGGCTCGACGAAATGCTCGGCGGAGGATTCCCCGCCGGCAGCGTCGTGCTCGTGACGGGTCTGCCCGGCACGGGAAAGACCTGCCTCGGGCTTCAGTTTCTGCTCGCGGGCGTCGCACACGGCGAGAAGGGGGTCTTCCTCTCGCTCGAGGAGGACGTACCCCAGCTGGTCGAAACCGCCCATCAGTTCCGCTGGCCGGTCGAGGCCGCGATTGCCTCGGGCGCACTCAAGATCGTCCGACTGGATCCCAAGGAGACCCGTCAGAGCTTGCACCGGATCCAGGGGGAGCTCGGCAAGGAGCTCGAGGCGATGGGCGCGAATCGCATCGTTGTCGACTCCGTCTCGCTCCTCAACATGCTCAGCGACGACGAGCCGAATCGCCGCGGGACCCTTTTCGCCCTCGCAGCGGCGTGCCGGGCGGCCGGGGCGACCACGCTCCTCACTGCCGAAGCGGACCCGCAGCACCCCGAGGTGAGCCGGGACGGTCTCTCCGAATACGTCTCGGACGGCGTCCTGATGCTCGGGTACCGGACGGGTGCCGACGGGCACCGGGTCGGCCTCGCGCTCCGGATCCTGAAGATGCGGCGGACGCCGCACGTGCGGACCGTCCAGCCGTATGCCATCACGTCGAGCGGGATCACGGTCGACGCCAAGGCGGTCGACTTCGGCGGCCCCTAGGCGCTCGTTCCCCTCCCCGCACGGGATTATCGACTTGCGAGGCCCTCCCTTCGAGTGATGGACGACGATCCCTCCCCGCCGCACCCGACCGGGACGTTGCCCGGGATCCCCCGGGTCGCGGCCGAGCCCGAGTGGATCGTCTACATCGACCTCGACGCGTACTACGTCTCGTGCGAACTGAGGGAACGTCCGGACCTCGCGGGCCAGATGGTGATCGTCGGGCCTCCCCCGGCTCGGGCCACTCGCGCGGGGTCGTCCTTTCCGCGAGCTACGATGCCCGTGCCCTGGGGGTCCGAAGTGCGATGCCCGTCGGCGCGGCCGCCCGACTGGCCCCCACGGCGGTCTGGCTGCCGCCGGATTTCCGGAAGTACGAACACGTGGCCCTCGAAGTACGGCGCCTCCTCGCCCGGTTCGCGCCGGATGTCGAACCGATGAGTATCGACGAAGCGGCGCTTCGCGTCGGACCCGGCTCGGCGGAGCGAGCCCGCGGATTGGCGGAGCAGATCCAGACCGCGCTGCGATCCGAGATGCGACTCCCCTCGTCACTCGGCGTCGCGACGACCCGCATCGTGGCGAAGATCGCCACCGACCGGGCCAAGCCCGGGGGGATCGTGGTCGTTCCCGCGGAGGAGGTCGCATCGTTCCTCGCCCCGTTGCCGGTGCGGGCGATCCCCGGGGTCGGCCCGAAGACGGAAGCGCGCCTCGCCGAGGCCGGGTTCTCCACGATCGGGGCGCTCGCGGAGGCGCGGCCCGCGGACCTGGCGAAGGTGGTCGGGTCGTTCGCCCGGGAGCTCTCCGCCCTCGCGCGGGGCGTTCCGCGCGAGGGGCCGAGCTCCTACTCGGGTCCGCGCGCCCGTTCGACCGATCGCACATTCGAGCGCGACGCAACCACGTGGGAGGAGCTCGTCTCCACCCTCGGCCAGCTCGCGAGCGATCTGGGGGATGCGTTGGCCGCCGAGGGATGGCGGTATGGTGCCGCCGGGGTCGCGTACCGATGGGGGGACTTCTCTCGCAGCTCCCGGATGCGTTCGCTCCCGGCGATGTCGGACGGGCCGGAGCCGCTCCGCGAGGCGGTCCTGCGACTCGGACGCGAGCTCTGGGACCGCAGCCCTCCGGGGGGTGCCCGAACGGTCCGGACGGTCTCGGTCCGGGCGGAGCGCTTGGCCCGCCGCTCGCAGCGCCAGGTGTCGCTCGACGAGTTCCCGCCCACCCGAGCTAATTAGGTGACCCCGGCCTCACGGCCCCGAGGACGATGCGGTCGCGCGCGGGGGACCGGGTCTCGCCCAAGGACGAGGTACGTTCTCTCCTGAAGGAGCGAAGGCCACTCGACCTGCCCGTGCCGGCCTACGGTGGCCGATCGGTGCCCAACATCACGCGCTCTGTGGTGGAAGCGATCGGAGCAACCCCGGAGGGCGACCCCCCGATGCTGCCGCCGTTGGCGCCAGACCTCGACCCCTTCCACGGCGGTGCGGCCGAGGGACCCGTGGTCGTCCTGCTGGTCGACGCGCTGGGTTGGGGTGCGTTCGGGTCCGGCGAAGGCCGCTCTTTACACCGGCCGCCGGCCTCGTGGCGCGAGCGGGCCCGGCCCATCACGACCGTCTTTCCGACGACGACCACGGCCGCATTGACGAGCCTCTCCACTGGGACCTCCCCTGGATGCCACGGTCTCGGGGGGTACCGACAGTATCTCCCCCGGTTCGGCGTGGTCGCCGACCTCATCCGAATGACCCCCCTCGGGGTAACGGTCCCCGAGTCGCTGGTAGGACCGAGGTGGTCCCCGTCGCTCGTCTCGGGCGCCCCGTCCATCTTTCGCCGGGGGGTTCGGGGAGTCGCACTCTCCCGCGATAAGTTCGCGGGCACCGGGTTCACTCGGCTGCTGTACGACGGCGCCGAGTACGTGCCGTACGCCTCCGCCTCGGATATGGCTCACCTGCTCGCCGAACTCCTGAACCGAGCGCGACCGCCGCCGGTCATCTTCGTCTACTGGGATGAGCTGGACACGGTGCAGCATCGACGCGGTCCGCTGCCCGAGCTCATCCACTTCGAGATCGGTCAACTGGCGCGGCTGATCGGGTTCGTTCGCGACCGGGTGGGAGCTCGGCGACGGAAGAGCACGACGCTCCTCGTCACCGGCGACCACGGACAGGTGCCGGCGACCCTGGCGGCCCGCATCCAGATCGAGCAGGACCCTAAGGTCATGGAGTTGCTGTCCCATCCCCCCGCCGGGGACCGACGTTCGGGCTTCTTCTCGGCAACGCCGGGTCGCCTCCCCGCGTTGCGGAAGGTTCTGAACGACCGTCTCCCTCCGGGTTCGCGCGTGATCGCGATGCCGACCGCGCTCCGGGCCGGACTCTTCGGTCCGCCCCCCTTCCATCCCGAGATCCGGGACCGATTGGGCGACCTTTTGGTGCTGGTCCCCAGCCCCGCCGGCCTCACGTATCTTCCCCCAGGGAGCGTTCCCTCTCCGAGGTACTCCCTCGGGGCCCACGGAGGGCTCGAGCCGGACGAACTCCTCGTCCCCCTCATCGCGGGTCGGCTGGGGGAGATGGGTCTTCCCGACCGCCGGCACTCATTAGGCCGCACGACCTGGCGAGATCGAGGGCGCGAACGTGTCCGAATTGCGGGTCGACCCGATCACGGGCCGGTGGGTCGTCATCGCCGCAAGCCGATTGGCCCGGCCCAGCGACTACGCTACCCCCGCGCCGTCGCCCGACGTCGAGGATTGCCCCTTTTGCGAAGGGCACGAAGGGAGAACCCCCGCGGAGATTGAGGCCGTGCGTCGGGCCGATTCGGGGGCCGACCGACCCGGCTGGTCGGTCCGGACCATCCCCAACAAGTTCCCGACCTTGGCCCGGGAGGCCCCTCTCCCCTCGGGCCCCGGCGGAGACGAAGCCCATGCCGCGCGCCCGGGCACCGGGATCCACGAGGTGATCATCCAGAACCCTCGCCACGGCCCCGGGCTCCCTTTCTTGACCGCTGAGCATCGTCGGAGCATTTTCGGGATGTTCCGCCAGCGGGTCCGAGCGCTCGGCGAGGAACCGGGGGTCCGCTCGGTGCTCCTGTTTGAGAACGCCGGGCCGGAATCCGGCGGGACGCTCTACCATCCCCACGCCCAGGTGGTCGCCCTCCCGCTCGTCCCGCCGAACCTCGAAGAGGAGCTCGCGGGAGCGGAGCGATGGACCCTGTCGCACGACGGCGCGTGTGGCTGGGAGTCCGTGGCACGAGCGGAGCGGGCCCTTCGGACCCGGCTCGTATGGGAGGACCCAACGCTGGTCGCGTTCGCCCCATGGGCCCCGCAGTACCCGTATGAGGTCCTCGTGATGGCCACTCACCACTCGGCCCGCTTCTCGGAGAGCTCGGACGAGGAGATCGATCGTCTGGCCGAGGTTGTTCCCGCCGTGCTGCGGGCGATCTTGAAGGTCGAACCACGGGCGTCGGTACAACTACTTCCTACACACGCTCCCGGGGACCGGACCGAGCCCCGGCTTTCACTGGCACTTCCACATCGCCCCCCGTCTCGTACGACCCGATGGGTTCGAGCTGGGGACCGGGATCCCGGTGAATCCGATGGCGCCCGAAGGGGCCGCGCAAGATCTCCGGTCGAACTGGGACCTGTGAGCACCGCGCGCTCCACGGTCTGCACCCGGCCGAGGCACGCCGTCCCGTCCGAGCGAACGTTCGGTCGGACCGGGTGCGCGATCCGCCCCCCGGTCGGTGCGTGAGCCGGCCCTCGCCCTCGCGAAACGGTAAAGGGTCCGAATCGGTCCCACCGGCGATGACCGAGCTTAGGGAACCGATCGTCTCGTTGCTCGGTCACGTAGACCACGGAAAGACGACGCTCCTCGACCGCATCTCGGGAAGCGTGCGCGCGTCGCGCGAAGCCGGAGGGATCACCCAGCACATCGGGGCCATCGAGGTGCCCGGCTCCGCCGTGCGGCGGCTGACCGAGGGAATCCTCCGCACGGAACAGTTCGCGATCCCCGGGCTCCTGTTCGTCGACACGCCGGGACACCGGTCCTTCGAGACGATGCGCCGGCGCGGCGGGGCCCTCGCCGACCTCGCCATCCTCGTGATCGACGCGCGCGAGGGCGTGATGCCGCAGACGCGCGAGTCGATCCAGATCCTCCGGCGCGAAAAAACGCCGTTCGCGGTCGCCCTCACCAAGATCGACCTGATCACCGGGTGGCGCAAGGCGGCGGGCCCGCCGCCCCTGCTCGAGCAGATCGCCCGCGGGGGCCCCGATTTCCAGCGCCTCCTCGACGCGCGGATGTACGCGGTGGCCGAGGAGCTCGACGGCTCCGGATTCTCCGCCGAACGCTACGACCGGGTGAGCGACTTCACCCGGAACGTCGGCATCGTCCCGGTTTCGGCCAAGACCGGCGTCGGCGTGCCGGAGCTCATCGCGCTCCTGGTCGGATTGGCGCAACGGTTCCTGAAGGAAGAGCTTCGGGTCATTACCGAGGGGGGTGAGGCGACGATCCTCGAACGGAGCGATCAGAAGGGGGTCGGCCCGGTCGCGAACATCATCCTCTACCAGGGCCGGCTCCGGGTCGGCGACGAGATCGTCGCGACCGGACGCACGGCGCCGTTCTCGGCGCGGATCCGCGGTATCTACCGCCCCGTTCCCCAGAAGGGGGACAAGGGCGCCAAGCACGTCCGTCTCGAATCGCTCTCCGAGGTGACGGCCGCCGCCGGGGTCTATCTCGCGGTCCCGGGCATCGAGGACGCGCTCCCGGGCGGTCTCCTCAAGGTCGTGCAGAACGACGACGAACGGGTTCGGGTCACGGAGCAGCTCGAACGGGAGAGCCAACCGGTCGCGGAGGTCGCGCTCACGGGGGTCGCGCTGTATGCCGACACGCTGGGAGGGCTCGAAGCCCTGGCGTTCGAGTGTCGGGAAAAGGAGATCCCCGTCCACGAGGCCGGAGTGGGCCCGGTGGGACGTCCGACCCTACTGCGGATCGCGACCGTCAAGGACCCGACCCATCGCGCGGTGCTCGCCTTCAACGTGCCCATCCTGCCGGATGCCCAGCCGGAGGGAGAGGCGAGCCCGGTCCGCATCTTCCGAGGAGAGGTCATGTACCGGATCCTCGAGGAGTACGGGGCATGGCGAACGGCCCGCTTAGGCGAACTGCAAGCGCAACGGCGTCTCGCCCTGATCCACCCGGCGCGTCTCGAGGTCCTCTCCGGCTACATCTTCCGGGTGTCGAAGCCCGCGATCGTGGGCGTCCGCGTGACCGGTGGGACCCTCCGTCCCGGGGTCCGACTCATGCATCGGGACGGCACGGAGGTAGGCCTCCTGAAGGCGCTCCAGAAGGAGAACGAGTCCGTCACGGCCGCGGAAGAGAACGAGGAGCTTGCCGCCTCCATCGACGGGGCGGTGGTGGGTCGGAACCTGAAGGAGGGGGACGTCCTCCTCGTCAGCCTACCGGAATCGGCCGCCCGGGGACTCCGCGGGCAGACGCTCACGCCCCGTGAGACCGAGATCCTCGAGGAAGTCGTCCGGCTGCACCGCGCGAGCCAGCCGTTCTGGGGTCAGTGATCCGGAGGCCGGCCGGGTCGCCCCGGGTCCGAGTCGCCCTCCTCGTCGAACGGCTCGTCGAGCGGGTCGACGGGGCGGTCGAGCGCGTGGGCGTAGCGCGGCAGCACCGGTTCGGGCTCTGAGTACACGCCGGTCCGTAGGAAGAGGCCCAGGAAGACGGCGAGCGCCCCGATCGCGAGCAGGATCAGGCCCCCCGCGAGGATGATCGCCACCGCCCATGTGGGCAGGGAGTTCGTACCGGTCGTGAACGACTCCGCGAGGGTTCCACGGAGGGTGATGTTGACGAGGGCGGAGTTGAACATCGAGAGCAGGTAGGGGAAGGCAAGGGGGCCGGTTCGGTTCCATGTACCCGACGTGTTGGAGGCCCACGCGACAAGTGCAGGTCCCGAGACGCAGTAACCGGACGCGCCGGTACAGCGGACCCCTTGGTAGACGGTGACCGTGAGATTGCGCGTGGACGACCACGATAGCTCCAGGGAGCCGGAGGAGGTGTTGGTCATCGAGATCACCGCGACCCGGGTCTGGTTGGGGACGATGTTCGGAGCCGAGATCGAGTTCAGTCGCGCCGTGGTCGAAGGGGTCCCTCCGGGGGCCAGGAAACCGGAAAGGGTGACCCCCGCCCCCACGATGGCCAGGGCGAGTCCGATGACGATCAAGCCGGTGCGCACGGAGGTCGGAGAGAGGCAGGGTACGTATAGACTTCCGCTCGACCGGCGGCCGGTGGGGGTCCGCGGCGCCGCCTCCCCGATATATACCGGCAGTCGAGGTACCGTGAGAGACCTTGACAGAGCCGGGGACGCCTTCCAGCAGCGGTCCCTCGGGCCCCACGTGCCCGATGTGCCACAGCACGCACCGAATTTCGGACCCTCTTCAATCCGAGGTCCACTGTGCCGAGTGCGGGCTCGTCTTCGAGCAAGGAGAGCTACTCGCGACCCCTCCCCCCCTCCGAGAAGCGGGGGGATCCGAGGGGAGTGGTCGGGGCATCGGGCCGTTCGCCCGACCCGGGGGGGCCCGGCGGTCCTTGGGATCGACCCTGTCCCTCGCGCGGGACGGTCAGGGCAAGCGCCTCGACTGGCACCGACGGTACGAGTTCCAGCACCTGAAGCGCGTCATGCAACGTCAGACCGCCCGCGTCGCGGACGGTCCGATCGACCGTTCCCCGGCTCGGAGCGAGATCGCCCTCGCGTCGGATCGGATCGGGCTCCCTCCCGTGGTGCACGCGGAGGCGGAGGAGATCTACCGAGAGGCCAAGGTGCGAGGCCTCTTCCGGGGCCGCAGCCTTCCCGCGAGCGTAGGGGCCGTGGTCTATGCCGCGTGCCGCCGGTATTCGATCCCTCGTACTCTCGGGGAGGTCGCCGAGGCCGTCGGAGCGCGACGCTCCGAGGTCGGACGCACGTTCAAGGTCGTTCAACGCGGATGCGGGGTGGCTGTCCCCGGAGTGGGGACCAAGGCCTTCCTCGCGCGCTACGCCCAGGAGCTCGCCCTTTCCCCGAAGGTCCGTTCGAACGTCGAGGCGATGTTGGACGAGGCCCGCCACGATCCGGAACTATCGGGCCTGTCGCCCCACGGGCTGGTCGCGGCGCTGATCTACTTGGCCGCCGAGCGGAACGGCGAGCGCCGTTCGCGCGCCCAGGTCGCGCGGGTGACGACAGTCACCGAGGTCACATTGCGTTCCACGAGCCGGATCCTCGAGCGGATCTGGGGCACCGATACCTCGGCCCCGCGCTCCCTCTAGCCCGTCACTTGAGCAGGTAGTAGCCGGCAGCCTTTTCGCGGACCTTGCGCCGGGCCCAGCCCTTGTTCTGGAGTTCCTGGAGCGCGTTGAGCACCATGTTCTTGGGAAGTTTGGAGGCCATGGTGACCCGTTCCGCGGTCCCCATCTTTTCTTCCGAGAGGTACCCGAGGTCCTTCATCGCCTTGTAGACCTTGACCGCGTTGCTCCCGAACTCGTCCTCGATCGCCATCGTGAATCCCGGCCCACGGTGGAGACGCCGCTCTTAATCTTGGCGGCCCGGTCTCGGTGGGCTCGGCCGAGGTCTTATGTGGGCGTGCGGCCCCCGGGCCGACGAACCATGCGGTCCTGTTCCGTCCGAACTTCACGGCCCGCGCGGCGGGAGGATCGAAGATGACCGAAGCCCGAGGGCTCCTGGTCTGGGACGACCGATTCACCGACTACGATTTCGGTTCCGACCATCCGTTCACCGAACTGAGCCGCCAGTCGTCGGTCCGGCTTCTCGAGGCGACTCTCCCCGCGGACCACCCGATCGAACGGGCCCGGCAGGTCCCGGTTGCGACCCGCGAGTACCTCGAGACCTTTCATGAGCCGGAGTACGTGGAGCTGGTCCACCAAGCCGGACAACGATGGGGCGCGCCGATCCCGCTCGACGCGGGGGACACGCCCTCCTTCTCGGGGTGCTTCGAGGCCGCGGCCCGCATCGCCGAGGGCGCCGCCTGTGCCGTCGATTTCACGCTCGAGCACAAGGCTCCCTCGTTCCACCCGGCGGGGGGACTCCATCACGCCCACCCCGATCGGGCGAGCGGGTTTTGCATCTTCAACGACGTCGCCCTGGCGGTCGGTCGGGCCGTCGCGGCGGGTCATCGGGTGGCGTACATCGACATTGACGCCCATCACGGGGACGGTGTGATGTACGGCTACTACAGCTCGGGACGGGTCCTGGACATCGACTTCCATCAGGACGGACGAACGCTCTTTCCCGGGACGGGGACCACGGACGAAACCGGGCTGGCGGACGGGAACGGGCTGAAGGTCAATCTCCCCCTTCCGCCCGGAGCGGCGACGAGGCCCTCGGGCCGCTCTTTCAATGGATCGTACCGCCGCTCGTCCGTTCGTTTCGGCCCGACCTCATCGTAGTGCAGCATGGTGCGGACGGTCACGTCGGGGACCCCCTCACCGCCCTCCAGTACACGTCGAGGGCGTACGACGAGATCGACCGGGCCGTGTTCGAACTCGCGACCGAGGTATGCGAAGGTCGGCTCGTCGTGACGGGCGGCGGGGGGTATCGACCCGAGGCTGTTGCGCGGGTCCTTGCCCGGGCCGGGGCGTCCGCCCTAGGCGCCCCAATCCCGCGGCTCTCGGACGATCTTCCCTCCGCATGGCGGAGCTCCTTCGAGCGCGACTGGAGTCACGCCGGCCCCACCCGATGGGGCGATCCGGCCGTGAAGGGATCACCCGTTTGGGACGGGGACGATACCGAGACCCTCGTGAAGGAGATCGAGCGAGAATTGGGCGTGCGCCTCCCGCGTCCTGACCCCAGCTAGAGGTGATCGCCCCACGTCGGGCGATCCAGAAGATCCTGGTCCGTGGCACGGATCCCATCGCCAACGTCCCGTTCCGTCAAGGTGCCCGTCGGGGTTCCGAAGGCCTTGCGGCGCACCTCGGCCCGACTGAGCACGAGCGCGCCGATCGCCTGCAGCTCCCGCTCGATCTCGTCCGAGACCGAGAACGGGCCGCCCACCTCGATCTCCGTCAGGACCGTGCCGAACAACGCGTCCCGTTCCAGAAAGTACCGAAGATATCCTTCGAGCAGACGCCGCCCTCCCGCGTCGACCTCCGGGGGGCGGGTGGGAGGAGGGACGACCGCGAGGGGGGGTTCACGGCCTCCTTCCGGGCGCAATTGCAGAACCTCCCATCCGCCCATGCCCGAGGCCAGGGCGAGGGGTCCGGCCCGTCCGCCAAAGAAGAGCGGGAGGTACTCGAGTCCCTCGTTCGCGGATGGCGGGTCTTCCACGGGGAAGTCGTCCGGGGTGGGCCAGGGGGGTCGGACGCGGAACGTGGCTCGGACCTCCGTCTCCTCGGACCATTGTCCGGCACGTTGGAGTCCGGCAACGATCCGTCGTCGTCGGCGACGCGACGCCTCCAACTGCCGACCGGCGGAGCCCCCGACGCGCCGGCGGACCGAGGCGAGCTCCGTATCCAACCCGATAGGGGGTGGGAGTTCGGCATCGGCCCTCCGGTCGGCGAGCGAATGGAGTTCGATCCCGGGGCAGCTGAGCACGAGTGTGGCCTGAAGTCGCTCGCCCACGTGGACCGATACGGGGAATTCCTGGCAGGGGCCGGGACGGGCGTCCCAGACCGCGCACCGGGTCCCGTTCAGGAACTGACATCCGCCGCCCTCCGGCCGAGCCCGGAGGAAGCTTCCGTCGGACCGTCGAGTGAGGTCCATCTCGGGAGCGATCCGAACGAGCCGAACGCGCTCGTCCTCCTCGACGCGGGGCTCGGCGTAGCAGCAGAGGGCGCAATCCGGCCGGCAACCGTAACGGAATCCGTGGAGCAGGGCCAGGTCGAGGTCCGGGACGGTTGAGGCTACCATAAGGTTCCGGCGCCGCACCGATAGACGGGGCAAGCGCAGCGGTTCTTAACGGGAGGCGCTTCGGGCTGGCTCGGAGGAGGTAAGAGGTCGATCGGCCGGAGGCGTTCGGGAAGGCGGAGGCGAGATTCATAACGGTCGGCGGGGTGCCGAATCCCGATGGTCCTTACCGCCCGAGACATCATGGATACGCAGGTCGTCACGGTGGACGGAGACCAGGATGTCCAGTCCTGTTCCCGCCTCTTGACCGAGCGACGCAAGGGGTATGCGGTCGTCCTCGGCGCCCAGCAGCAACTCGCCGGCATCGTCACGGAATGGGACTTCCTCTCGAAGGTCATCGCCGTGGGGGCCGACGCGAAGTCGCTGCATGTCCGCGAGATCGCGACCCCGATCGTCCGCTCCTGCACTCCGGAAACGCCGGCGGAGGATGTGGTCGAGTTGATGGTGAAGGAGGGGATCCGGCGGATCGTCGTCCTGTCGGGTGCGAAGGTGGTCGGTATCATCACCTCGCGCGACGTGCTCGTGATGTTCCGGCAGTACGTGGACAAGCTCTCCGCCCAGATCGCGGGCTACCATTCCGACCCGGCGCCGCTCGGATAGAACGGACCCGGTGCGAGAGCTGAATTCCATGCGTTCGGAGCGGGCGGAGGGCCGCCCGCCACTCCTCCTCCCCACCGCTCGGTGGGGCCGCGTGGGGGAGGCCGGCTGATGGAGTACAAGTGGCTGGTCCTCTCGAACACGACGATCGCGACGCTCATGGCGGCGATCGACACGAACATCGTCCTGATCTCGCTCCCGACCATCGGACGGGAGCTGCCGGAGACCAGCGCGACGACGCTCCTGTGGATCCTCCTCGGGTACTCGCTCCTGACCTCGGTCGTCCTTCTCAACTTCGGTCGGCTCTCGGACATGTTCGGCCGCGTCCGACTCTACGTCCTCGGCTTCGCCGTGTTCACCATCGGGTCCCTGCTCTGTGGGTTCTCTCAGACGGGGACCGAGCTCGTCGCCTTCCGTCTCATCCAAGCCGTCGGGGCCGGCTTCCTCTTCTCGAACTCGGCCGCGATCATCACGGACGCCTTCCCGCCGAACGAGCGAGGTCGGGCCCTCGGGATCAACCAGGTCTCGATCGTGGTCGGGGCCGTCTCGGGCCTCGTCCTCGGAGGGATCATCACCTCCACGATCGGCTGGCGATGGATCTTCTTCGTCAACGTCCCCATCGGGATCATCGCGACGATCCGGGCCTACACGGACCTCCACGAGCTCGTGCTTCCGTCCGAGAAACCGCACATCGACTGGTTGGGGAACATCGTGTTCGCGCTCGGCCTCACCCTCGTCCTTCTCGGGGTGACGCTCGGAGCCCTCGGCAACGTCCCGGGCTGGACGGGGCTGGGGATGGCCCTGCTCGGGATCGCCCTTCTCGCCGTCTTCGCCTGGATCGAGACCCGGGAGAAATCGCCGATGCTCGACCTGTCGTTGTTTCGGATCCGCGAGTTCAGTGCCACGGCCACGGCGATGTTGTTGAACGCCCTGGCGCGGGGGGCCTTCACGTTCGTGCTGGTCTTCTACCTCCAGGGGCCGCCCCGTTTCCTCAACCCGTTCACCGCGGGGTTGTATCTCATCCCGGTCTCGGCGTCCCTGGCGACCTTCGGCCCGATCAGCGGGTGGCTCTCCGACAAGTACGGTCCCCGCTGGCTCGTCCTCTCGGGTCTCGTCGTCTCCGCTTCGGGGTTTCTGTGGTTGACGACGATCACGAGCGGGGAGACGTTCTTCCAACTCACGCCCCCGCTCATCCTCGTCGGCGCCGGAATGGGGCTCTTTGCCGCTCCGAACCGCGCGGTCATGATGACGTCGGTCCCGCCCAGCCGCCGAGGAGTGGGATCGGGGATCGGGACCACGTTCGTCAACACCGGGGCGACCATCTCGCTCGGGATCACGTTGGTCGTCATGTCCCAGGTCTTGCCGCATGCGGCGATCATTTCGATCTTCCTCGGCTCGTCGGTCCAGGGGGTCGGCCCGGGGGTCGCCGCCGGGTTCTTGGAGTCCATCCACATCGTTTTCTTCGCCTCCGCAGCGCTGATCTTGGCGGCGATCGTCCCCTCGCTCCTGCGCGAGACCCCGAAGCCGGTGCCCGTGCCCCGACCCGCGGACGTGGACGACTAGATCCCAAAACTCCGACGGGCCGCCCAGACCTTGGGGTCGTCGTACCCCATCACGTCCGGATTGCGCCCCTCGGCCACGGCGGTCCAGTACGTCACCAGCTGCAGGGGGATGACGTCCGCCGCGGGAGAGAAGGCGGGCAGGAGTTTGGGGAGGGGAAGCTCCCCCACGAGGCGGGAGCCTTCCAGGCGGCCGAGGAGGGCGCTGCGGGCCCCCGCCAGGCCGGCGGCCCGCACCGCGTGCCGCGCCCGGGCGAGATCAAGGGGACCTGTGGCGATTGCCACCACGGCCGCGGAGTCGTCGATGGAGGGGAGGATCCCGTGCAGGAACTCTTCGACCCCGCACCATGCGACGAACCGGCCCGCGCCTTCCCGGAGCTTGAGGGCCCCCTCCCGGGCGGTCACCTCGGCGGGACCGGAGCCAAGGAGCAGCCATCGGCGCCGGTCCCGGAGGCGATCTGCGAGTGCCTTCCACCGAGGCTCCGCGGCGAGGACGGTCGCGGCGGACCGGTGTAGGTTTCGAACACTCTCCTCCTCGCGTCCCGACCAGACCGAGAGGAGCGCGTAGACGGCCGTCAGCGCGGATGTGAAGCTCACCGTGTGCGTCCACGCCTTCTCGTCGGCCCCCTGGGTCACGAGGGTGTGGTGAGCCAGCCGCGCCGAGGGAGATCCGGGGGTGCCGGTGATGAGCACCTGCCGCACGTTAGCCGCGGCCAAGGCTTCCTGGGCCTGCAGGGTCAGGGCGGTCTCACCCGATGCACTGAAGATGACCGCGCACCGGGCCGCGTGGAACAGGTCGGGATCGAGCAGGAGGTCGAAGGAGGGCACCGCACGAATGAGCACGTGGGGACCGAGAAGAAAGCGGGCCGCCGTCGCGCCACCGAGCGCTGCGTGGAAGGAGGTCCCTTGTCCGACGAAGAGGAGTGGCCTTCCCGCCGGGGGACGCCGGATCTCTTCTGCGGCCGCCAGCGCCGCATCGGCCGTTCGCCGGAGGGCGGCCGGCTGCGAAAGGATCATGTCGTGCATGAAGAACGGATGGTTCGTCCGACCGTACGGGGGGTGGGGCTCGTCGGGGGGAGGAAGGTTGAGGTCCGAAGTCGTCGGGCGGCGCCCCATACGACCCCGGGAGCCTCTCGGGAGATTAAGACCTCGACTCGCTCCCGGGGCCGCTTGTCATCCGGCCCGCCCTCCCCCGAGGGCGGGCCGCCGGGGTGGGGATCTCGGTTCCCCGCAGGTCCCGCGGCGGCCACGTGTTTGGTAGCCTTGGTACGAAATTTGCGCCATTGACTGGCTATACATGCAAAATCGAATCTGGCCGCGGCACTCACACCCATGATTCCGATCAATAACATCTGGCTCGCCCTCCTCGCGTTCGGGGCGGCCATCATCAACGGGGCGGTCGGGTACGGCTTCTCCTCCACGATCACTCCGATCGCCATTCTGTGGTACTCGAACAAGGTTCTCAATCCCGCGCTGGTCATCGTCGAAGTGGCGGTGAACGCCGCCCTGCTGATTCGCGAACGCAAGCACATCGGGGCGACGTGGTATCGGGCGCGTCCGATCGTGCTCACCCTCCTGCCGGGGGTCATCTTGGGGACGATCGGACTGGCGTATCTCGCCGTCAACGACGTGAAACTGGTGGTCTATGTCGTGCTCCTTCCGCTCATCGCGCTGCAGCTGTGGGGCTTTTCCCGACCGTTCAAGAACGAAAAGCGGGGCAGCGCCGCGGTGGGTCCCGGCATCGGGTTCCTCTATTCCCTCACGACGATCTCCGGGCCCCCGCTGGCTCTGTTCCTCCGGAACCAGGGCATGTCGAAGCACGAGTTCCGGTGCACGATCGCCCAGATCCGAGTCGCGGAATCCTCGCTCACCCTCGCCACGTACCTCGTGTTCGACTCCTTCTTCGGGACCAAGCTGGTCTCGCTTCCCGCGCTCGGGCTCCTCCCCTACCTCTTCATCCCGGTGATCATCGGAGTCCCGCTCGGAACGCTCCTCCTGACGGCGGTCTCGCCCGAGTTCTTCCGACGGTTCGTGATGGCCGTCGACGGGATCTTCGTCTCGTATGGGCTCTCCCGCGTCCTCATCTCCGTGAAGTGGCTCACGACCGTCCAAGGCAACATTCTCCTTGGGATCCTCCTGCTCGGCGTCGCGGTCCTGTCGTGGATTTCCCTGAATCGGGTAACGGGCGGGGTTTCCGTCTCGCCGGGGGCCGGTCCACCGAAGCCCCCCGCGGATGCTCCCGAGTTCAACCTCGCTTCCCGAGACGGCACCCTGCAGAACCGAGAGTCGTCCTAGCGGTCGAGCACCCGGGTCCGCCGGCTAGTCGGGGTATCCCCGCTCGGACGCGCCGAGGCTGTCGGTGGTCCGGATCTAGGTCTGTCGCTGGAAGAGGGGGGGATCTAACGGGGTCCAACCTGGGCTGGACAGATTCGGGGGACTCTCGGGTCGCTGCGGTCCCTTATCTGCCATCTCCGGCTCACCGGCCTGCGGAGAGTCAG
The DNA here is from genome assembly GCA_963749235.1 of uncultured Thermoplasmata archaeon. Lineage (GTDB taxonomy): Archaea > Thermoplasmatota > Thermoplasmata > Lutacidiplasmatales > UBA184 > Lutacidiplasma. Next base: position 522,803 of record CAVVLV010000001.1, read on the forward strand.
GAACCGGGGCCCGGTTGCTGGATCGGAGCAAGTGAATGAAGAAGTTCAAGCAGAGCTATCCCCGGAGACGTTCGATGCTGGCCACGCCCTTCGTGCCGCTGTCGGATGATGAGTTCCGGGAGCTCGTGACGCTCGGGTCGGCGATCCCGGGTCATCAGGGATCGACCCTGTTCGTCGCCAAGTGGAGGGACGGACACGGGATGGAAACCGAGGCCTTCCTGACGGCCCTCCGGGCGCAGGGGGCCAAGTTGGTGGCGCGGACGTACAAGAAGGACGTCAACATCCGCGTGATCCGCAGCGAATCGGCCCGGGCTCACGGCCTACGGTCGTCGCCTCCGTCGCCCAAGCCCAAGTAACTAGGGACGCCCACTTCCGGGCGCGATCCGATCTTCCCCCGGGTGACTGGGGACGACTCAGATGCGAGCCGGTCGGGGGGTCCCCGGCGGGGGCCGAGGGACAATGCGGTAGAGGGCGAGGATGTCGTCCCCGAGCCGCAGGCGCTCGGCGAACCCGGAGTTCAGCCAGGGGATCGCCCGCCGGCGGAGCCCTTTCGAGCTCAGATGGGGAAGGTGCTGGACGATCCGGGCCCGCTCCCGTACGAAACTCTCCCACTTCAGGAGATAATCGAGCTCGTCGAGCGTGTATTCGATCACGTGGCCGAACCCCCCCGACCCGTCTTGGGGGAATCGCTCCCCTTCCTTGATCGAGCGACCGCGGGCGAGCTTCCATCGATTTCCGAGTCGCGCCATGTTCGGCGTCGTAAGGAGAAGACGGCCCTCCGGACCCAACCGGTTGTAGATGCTGCGGAAGAGGACGATCGGGTCGACCAGGAGGTGTTCGAGCACCTCCACGAACAGGACGAAGTCGTAGTTTCGAGGGAGTTCCTCGATCGATTCGGGACGGTCGAGTCGGACCGAACGGAACGACTCGACGCCGTAGCGCGCGTAGTGGGCCTCCGTCCCGGCTGGCGGCAGAACGAAATCCACGAGATCATAGTGCCCGCCGAAGCGGGCGTGAAGCGCCACCGACAACGAGCCCGAACCGCCGCCCAGATCGAGGACCCGAGAGGTGGGATTCGGAGGGCTCGCCGAAAGGAAGTCGAGGATGAGTCCGTACCGACGACATCCGAACTCGACGCTCGTGCGTTGTGCCGCGGTGAGTTGCGCGCCGGCCCAGAAACCTTCCAGCGCGGCGTGGATAGGCGGCGGTAGGTTTTCCGGGCTCGACAAGGGGTACTTCTCCGTGGGCACCGGGATCACCCGGGTCAATGATGTAACCCTTTGGCGGGAGGAAGCACCCCCGGTTCGTCACGAATCTGCAGCGGGACGGCGGGAGAGGAACCGGGACCCTGAAGATGCGGCCACGGAGGACAATTCGCCCGTCTTGCGATGTGTCCTGTCGTGGCTGAGACCAGCGACGCGACGGGTTAGCCCCGAGCGGATTCGCCCCGTGTTCCCGGCCTTTGTCCAATACGAATCAAGAGACGGGCCATCGCCCAAGTAAGCCGGGACAGCCCGCTACTCAGAATTCAGTAAGTCTCGAGGTGAAGTCCGGGAATTTGCTGGAAGTCTTGATCCCTCGTGACGAGGATACCCCGGTTCTTCCGCACGATCGCCGCAATGAGCAGGTCCAGATTCCCCACCGAGGTCCCCCGGCGGTCGCATTCTCCACCCAGACGAGCCGCTTCGTCCGCGGCATCTTCGTCCAGCGGGAGCACCCCGAGTCGCCTGGAAAGTGTTAAACTGCGATCCAGGAAGCGACCCCCACGTCGGTAACCGGCACGTAGGAACTCCGCTAACGCCGGTGCTGCGATCGTGAGCTGCTCAGACTGCGACTCCCATTCGGTCGCGCGATTCCGGGCGCCTACATCGCCCCGCAGGAGGTCGAAGCAGTAGCACGCGTCGAGGGACCTCACGACCGGTTCCCACTTCGCTCCGATCGTTCCTGGCGTGTCTGATCCCGTCGACGGGTAGCCCGACGTGTCGATGCGACTTCCTTCCAGACTCGCGGGGGCTCGGCCGATAGGGAGCCGGCGAGGTCGGTGATCTTGGCGGGGGGACGAAGTTGGCGGCGGACGACGTCGCTAAAGGTCTCGCCCGACCGCTTGCGGCGTCGGAGTAGCTCGTACGTCTCTCCGTCGAGCGCAATCGTCTTCGATGCCATCACTACATCCGACACATCAGATGTCTATATTGTTTGTGTTCCTCTCGGTCGCGGGCGTAAAATGGTCGGGCCGGTCGGCTCATGATTTCTAGCCCCGAGCGGATTCGAACCGCTGTCGCCGGCTCCAAAGGCCAGCATGCTTGGCCACTACACCACGGGGCTGCGTTCGACCAGTTGCGTCCCTGCCTAAAGAACCCACGGGGGGTGGTTGTGATATTACACCCTCCGCCATGGTTCGTACGTGCGACGCACCAAGATCCTCGCCACGGTAGGTCCCGCCACCGCGGCGCCGGGGCAGCTGGTCGCCCTCCTCAAGGCGGGTGCCGATGCCCTTCGCCTCAACCTCTCCCACGGGACAGACGAGGAACACCGCGAGTCCTTGGTCCAGATCCACCAGGCCGCGAAGCAGGCCGGTCGAGAAGTCGCCGTGGTCGCCGATGTCCCCGGACCGAAGGTCCGGATACGGACCCTCGCGAAGGGGGTGCTCCCCCTCGCCACCGGACAACGGTGGACGATGGACTCGGACCCAGCGCCCGGAGATGACCGCCGAGTCGGATTGGAACTTCCTTCGTTCAAGGGTGCCGCCAAGGTCGGGGACCCGATCCTCCTCGGGGACGGGAGCGTGGAACTGGTCGTCACAGGTGTCCACTCGTCCTCGATCGACACGCGCGTGGTGAACGGGGGGATCGTCCGATCCCAGGCCGGGGCCTTCCTTCCTCGCGCCCGCCTCAAGACCTCGGCGTTCGAGGAATCGGACCGGCGGCTGGCCGAGACCGCGCTCGAGGGTGGGATCGATTTCCTCGCCCTATCGTTCGTCCAGGACGCCGTCGATCTCGTCGCGGCTTGTCGTTGGTTGGACCGGCGGCCGAGCGGTCGGGACGTGGGGCTCATCGCGAAGATCGAACGCGCCGAGGCGCTCCGGTCGATCGACGGGATCCTCGAGGACAGCGACGGGATCATGGTCGCCCGAGGGGACCTCGGGATCGAGGTCCCGCTCGAGGGCCTGGCCCTCGAGCAAAAGCGCCTCGTACGTCTGGCGAACGCCCGGGGAAAGTTCGTGATCGTCGCGACGCAGATGCTGCTCAGCATGGTCGACAGTCCCCGTCCCACTCGGGCGGAAGCCACCGACGTCGCCAACGCCGTCCTGGACGGGACCGACGCCGTCATGCTCAGCGAAGAGAGCGCGGTCGGACACTACCCGATCGAGGCGGTCCGATGGCTCGCGAGGATCGCCGTCGCGACCGAGGGGGCCTACGATCCTCGCCCGGTCCGGGAAGCGATCCGAGCCGGGTCAAAGGACAGCCCCGCGGGGCACGAACTCTCGGTCGCCGAAGCAGCCGTGACGCTCGCCGAAAGCGTCGGAGCTCGAGCGATCGTCACCCCCACCCATTCCGGACGGACCGCCCGATTGGTGGCCGGGCTTCGGCCCTCCTGCCCGGTACTCGCGCTCTCCCGATTGTCGCAGACCCGGCGCAAGCTCGCCCTCGTCCGCGGCGTCGAGACCCGGCCGTCGCCGACCTACGGCCGCTTGCAAGAGTTCCGGGAGCACGCGGTCGAGATCGTGCGGGCGTCCGAACTTCCCGGTCGGGGTCCGATCGTGTTGACCGCCGGTTTCCCGGTCGAGGGTCGCCCCACCAACCTGGTCACGCTCGTGGATCCGGACGAGCGCTCGCCGCCGACACACTAGGCACGTCCGTCGTCCGTTGTCGCTGGTGCCCGGTCACGAGGACGAGGAGTGGGAGCGGGACCAGCGCCAGGACCCCCGCGAACAGCCAGGCGACCGTGAAGTTCGTGACGGTGGCGACGTAGGCGAACGCGACCGCCAGCCCGCTGCCCCCAAAGATGTTCATCGCATTCAAGAGACCAAGTCCGAGCGCCAATCCCTCCCCCTCGGTCTCCGGTAAGTAGGTGGGGAGCAGGTACAGCACGGCCCAGATGATCCCGTCCAGGAGACCCAGGACGGCGAAGAGGACGACCAGCTCGGGGAAGGTCCCGAACGGCAGCAGCATGATCGCTACGGCCGAGGCGCCCCCGAACCCGACCAGGAGCCACCGCATGTCCCGGCCCCGTTCCGCGAGCCATCCGCCGAACGGACCGCCCGCGATCTCCACCACGATCATGAGGGTGGGAAGGCCGGCGGCCACCGCGAGGCTCCAGCCGGGATGGACCTCGTGGGCGTACTGGACGAAGGTACTGCGCCGCCACGTAGAAAGCGCTCCAGAGTCCGATGAACGAGAGGGCGAGAGCCCAGAGAGATCGGGATCGAAGGACCGGGCGGCTCGCCGCCCACAACGCCCGGACCGCCCGGGGCGGACGTGCGGGGTCGATACGGGGGATGAGGAACGGCGCGACAACGGCCGAGCCCAAGAGGGCGAGCCCGCCGACGGGCTAGGGCCCACGCCCAACCAAACTCCGCTCCGATGAAGGCCCCCACGAAGAGGCCGATCCCCGAGCCGAGGCTGAAGCCGGAATTGTAGAGCCCGATGATGGGGCCTCGCGTCCCGGCGGGGTAGTACGACGCGACCAGTCCGAGGGCAGGGGCGAAGAAGAAGGCGGCGCCCGCGCCGGCCCCGAAACGGAAGAGCGCGAGGACGATCCAATTCGGGGAGAACGCCGAAGCGAGGCAGAACGCACCCATGACCACGAGAGAAGCGAGGCTAACCGCCCGATTTCCCCACCGCAGCGCCGCCATACCGGCCGGGATCTGGAACAACCCGGCACCGGCGAGGAACGCGCCCAGAACGACCCCGAGGTCGAGCGTGGTGGCCCCGAGCGCGCTCCCCACGAGGGGGAGGATGGCCCCAACATTGTACCAGTTGAACGCGTACACCGCTCGCGCGAAGAGGAGGGCGGACGACGCCGCCCGCCGGGCGGCCGGGGCGATCTCCGTCAGGGTTTCGCCTTCCCGATCCAGCCCCGCGTCTCAAAATAGCGTAGAAATCCGGCGGCAGCGAGGTCGTACCCGGAGACCAGCGATTCGCGGTCCGCGCCCGACGTCGCGTGGCCTTCTCCCGCGACCTGGTCCCGATCGTGGTCGCGCAGGCGCTCCGCGACAAAGCCGGCCTCGGGCCGCTCCCGGGCCGCGGTGAGCGCGACGTCGCGCCAATCCTCGACGATCCCCCGGTAGCGTACGAGGTCTTCGGCCCCGTCGGGGCTCGGTCCGAAGTGGCTGAATAGGACCAGACGCGGCTCCCGGCGACGCATCTCCTCGAGGCTCGCGAAGAGGAGCTCGAGATCGAGGTCCGGTGGGGGCACTGCGGGGCGAAGGTGCGACGTGCGTTCCAGCCGCACCCCAGCCCCGTCCCCCGTGAAGAGCGCCCGAAGTCGGGTGTCGAAGAAAGCGAGGTGGTGGCGGGCGTGACCCGGGGTCGCGATCACCTCGAGCTCCCCGGAGCGGAGCGGGAACCGCTCCCCCCCGCGGAGGGGAACGACGCGAGCGGACGGCGCCGGAACGATCGTGCCCCAGAGCGGGTCCGAGGCGGCCCCCCAGGCGCGCCGGGCGCTCGCGATCAACCGGGACGGGTCGACGAGGTGGGGCACTCCGACCTCGTGGGCCAGGAAGGTCGCATTCGGCAAGACATCGGCCAAGGCGCCCACCCCGCCGGCGTGGTCGAGATGGATGTGCGTCACGAAGACCCGGCGGACCTCAGACGGGGCGACTCCCGCCAACCGGAGACCTTCGAGCAACGCGTGGTGGCACGTCGTGGGTCCGGTTTCGATGAGGGTCCATCCGTCCGGGTCGGGGAGGAGGTACGCGGCGACGAGGCCTTCGGTGTCCCGAAAGTCGAGGTCGAGGAGCTTCCGCCCTTCCCCGAGCTCACGGACCTCGGGTCGCGCCACAAGCTCACCGAACGACGAGCGGGGTGCCGAAGACGAGCGCGGAGTAGCAGAGGATCGCGAAGGTCCCCGCCACGACGATGGCGAGGATCCACACCTCCTTGCTCCAATGGTAGACCTTGCGCCCGTCGAGGGGTCCGATCGGGATCAGGTTGAACGTGCCGAACCAGCCGTTGAGGTAGCCGAGGAGGACGAACCAGATCCACACGCTGGACCCGGTCTTCGAACGCCGCGACCGCCCCGGCGTAGAAGGCGGCCGCAAACCCGATGTTGGTGAGGGGCCCCGCCAGGCTCGTGCGTCCCCAATCCCGTGCGTCCGCCATCCCGCCGACCACCGTGGCCCCCGGGGCAGCCCAGAGGAATCCGAGGAACGAGCTGAAGATCGAGAAGAGCAACCACATCGGCGCGTAGCGGAACTCGGCCCAACAGCCGTGGCGCTGGGCCGAGATCTTGTGCGCCATCTCGTGCGCGACGAAGGCCGTCAGACCGGCCGCCGCCGCCACGATGATGATCGTGGGGGAGATCGCCACAAACCCCGTCGACCCGGAGAACAACAAGCCGCCGTAACCGAGGATCAGGGTGAAATCGAGCGTCAGGACGGCGAATGCGATGCCGAGCTGAACGAGCTCGGTCCGGGAGGTTGTGATCCGAGCGGGTTGCAGTGGGGCCCCGGTGGTGTAGGAGTACTGGACCCGATAGGGGGGCGGTACGCTCATGCCGGTGCCTCTCCTGGAAGGGGGGCGACCGGCATCGGCGGTTTCCCCGCTTCGTTCCGGATCAAGTGGCGCATGAGGTCGACACCGTCCGCCAACCGAGGGCCGGGCCGACTGAAGTACGCTTCGTCGGCGAGGAAGGTGCCGAAGCGGGCCCTGCGGCACCGGGTGACCTCGCTTCGCAGGCGCGGGTCGGCAAGTTCCGAGCGGGTGCGGCCGATCGAGAAACTGCAGGGGCTGAGGAGGACGAGGTCCGGCCCCGCCGCTGCGATCGCTTCCCATGAGGTTCGGATCCCCGGTTCGCCCGCGCGAGGGCCGAGGGAGGTCGCCCCGGCCGCCTCGACCATTTCCGTGACCCAGAGGCCGGCGAGGATCGGGGGGTCCAGCCATTCTACCACCGCAACCCGGGTGGCTTCGGTGGCGGAGGGCGGTCGGGTGCGGCCGCGGAGCTGGGTGGCAAGGGCCTCGCCGGCGTTCGCGTCTTCGAGGCCCCGTCCCACCGTTTCGATGGAGGTCCAGACTTCTCCGAGAGTGCGGGGTGTCAGGGAAACAATCTCGGGCTCGACTCCCGCTTCGCCGCAGGCCGCCCGAACCTCGGCTCCCGTCACCGAACAGACCCCGCACAGATCCTGCGTGAGAAGGAGATCCGGCTCCAACTCGCGAAGGAGGGGGATGTCCAGCACGTACAGGCTCTCCTCCCGGGCCCGGGCCGCCCTCACCCGGTCGTCGATGGACGCCGAAGAGGAGTCGGCATCCCACACACGGGGTCGCATGACCTCGGGAAGGACGCGGGCCGCCTCGGGAAAGTCGCACTCGGAGCTCCGACCCACGAGATCGGCCCCGTGGCCGAGCGCAAAGACCGTCTCGGTCGCGCTGGGAAGAACCGAAACGACCCGCACCGCCTGCTCCGGGCCTTGCGACGCGGCGTCGGGTTACTTACTTTTGCGGGGGGGCCGTCGGGCCCCCGAGCTTCCCCTTCGTTTCGCGGGGGTGCTGCGGGCCGGAGCGGACCGGCGGGGTGTGGGAGGGCGCCTCTTAGACGGCCGCGCGGAAGTGCGAGCAGCGGCTCCCGGGGTTTCTGTGGTGTCGGCGGCGACGGGTTTGTCCGGAACTGGGAGGCCGAGATGCTGGCAGAGGGCGACCTCGCGTTCGTACGGGAGCCCGAGCCCGCGGGCCTCCGCGCGCTCCCGAGCGCCCTCCCGGCTCGCTCCGGTCCGCTCGAGCGTCACGCCGTGAAGGAAGCGGAGCTGCGGGTCCTCGGGAGTGCGTTCGAGGAGCGCCTCGAGCTCGATGCGAGCGCCGCGCCAGTCGCCGAGTTCGATCAGAGCGGCGACCAGGTGGGCACGAACTTCGAGGCGAGCCTGGTCCTCCGCGAGGAGAGCGCGGTAGACGGCGATCTCGTCCAGGGGACGGTCCATCGCGCCCAGCGTCGCGGCCTTTCCGAGGCGAGCGTCGACGTCGACCGGTTGGATCGCGAGCACTTCGTCGAACGCCCGTTCCGCCTCGGCCACGAGCCCGAGGCCGAGCAACGCTCGCCCGATCCCGACCCGGGCCGGGAGGAACTCGGGCTTCAACCCGGCGGCCTGACGATAGAATCGGAGCGCCAGGGCCGGAACCCCCCACTCGAGCCAAGTTCGGGCGCGGCCCATGATAGCGTCCAATTGCTGGGCGCTGGGGAGCAACCGACGGGCGGGTACCGGTGCGGGGCGGGGCCCGTCCCCGAGGTAGACCTCGAGGCCGAGCTGACGTACCAGCTCATGGAACCGCGTTCCCTCGACGAGGGTCCCTCCGGCCCGCGCGACCTCCGCGGAGATCGCGAGGGGAAGGTGACCGGGGGTCAGGACGACCAAGTGCACGGGCGGTGCGCCGCCCTCCCCGAGAACGCGTCGCACGCTCTCTACGGAGACCTGGTTCGGGTCCTCGAAGAACGCGTACAGGAATCCGTCCCCGGTGCGAAGGACGAGGCCCTCCGGGATCGGCTTCGCCGCGTCGAGCTGTTGGCCCATCGCCGTGACGAGGCCGCTCGCCAACTCGACAAAGGCGGGGGTCGCCATCGGCGGTCGAACCGTCCCTCCGTTAAATACGGTCGTCTTGGACGCGCAGCCGGAACTCCCAAAGGTCGATGCGAGCGGCCGCGCGCCGCGGGTGGGTTAAATACCCCGATGCCCCCCTCGTCCCCGTGGACCTCGCCGGGCTCTACCGATACCTGCCGGCCCTGGAATCCGAGATCCGGGCGAGCTACGCCGCCTCCCGACCGGCGGCCCCCGGAACCGTGCGCCCCTTCATCGACACGAACCGCGAATTCACGCTCCGGGGAGGGAAGCGATTCCGAGCCATCCTCGTCCTCGCCGGGTACCACCTCGCTACCGGGCGCGACCCCCGCCCGGCCCTCTCCGCGGCGGCGGCGCTCGAGCACTTCCAGAGCTGGATGCTGATCCACGACGACATCATCGACCACTCAGACGAGCGACGGGGGGGGCCGACCGTCCATCGGATGATGGCGACCGCCCATCGGACCGCGGGAAGGGTAGGCTCGAGCGAGGAGTACGGGATGGGGATTGGGATCACCCTCGGCGACCTCGAGGAGCCGTACACGGTGGAGGGATTGCTCCGGACCCGGACCCCTCCCGCCACCCGGGTGGCGGCTCTCGCCGAGTACGTTCGGATGACCCGCCTCACGGCCTACGGCCAGCTCCTCGATATCCGGAACGGTACGCTCCCCCCCGGCGAGGTGACCGAACGCGACGTGCTCGACGTCCATCGCTTGAAGTCGGCCATCTACACGGTCGTCTCCCCGCTTCGCATCGGCGCTCTTCTCGGAGGGAGCTCCGAGTCTCACCTCGTCGACTTGGAAGCCGTGGGAACCGATCTCGGCGTCGCCTTCCAGCTCCGCGATGATGTGCTCGGTGCGGGGTTCGACGCGGACGAGTCCGGGAAGAGCGCGAACGACCTCCAGGAAGGGAAGCGGACCCTCCTCGTCGTCCAGGCCTGGAAGAAAGGGGCCCCCGCCGACCGGGCGCGCCTGGACCGGGTTCTGGGGAACGCCAATGCGCCCCCGGAGGACGTCGAACGCGCCCGCGAGGTCATCCGAGCGACGGGGAGCCTGGACTACTCCGAGAAGCGGATCTCGGCGCTCACCCGCCGAGCGCTCGCTCGTCTTGCGTCGAGCCGAACGATACCGGCCCGCGGGAAACCCCTGATCGGGGAAGTGGCGGATCGCCTGGTCCACCGGCGCGCGTAGTCGAATCGCCTATTCGGAGGGCGTCTCATCCCCGGAGCCCGCTTGGGCGAGCCCCTGGGCTTGCAGGGCTTGGGTCAGCTCCTGCTGCATGGTCGTGTACCGCTCCTTGAGGTGGTTCTCCTGACGTTCGGTGGCCTTCAGCCGGACCTCGAGCGTCTCCTTCTCCTCGGTGAGGAGCTCCTCGACCTCCTTCCGTCCCTTGGAGCGAACCAGCAATCCGCCGACCGGGCGGTAGATGACCGCCTCTTCGGCGATCCCCTTCAGCTCCTCGAGCGTGTGTCCGATCTCCCGGACCTTGAGGTCGATCTGGAGTCGTTGCTGTTGGAGGTTTCCGAGCTCCTGCTGGAGCCGCTGGAACTGCTTGATGTCGTTCTGGAGCTTCGCCGGAAGAGCCACGAGGCCGCCGACCCCCGGCGGGAGATAACGGCTTCGACTCGCCTACTGCGAGGTCCCGCGTTCGGCCTTGGGGAGGGTCGCGAGGGAGAGATGGACCCACCCCAGGTACGTGTTCAACGCGGCCCGCAACGAGCCCGTATCGCGAGCCTGGATCACGATCTCCACCACGGTGGGCTGAGGCCGCCCGAGCTGGGCCTTAGCGCGGGGTACCTCCCGGGTCGCTTCCGGGGCCAGGGCGCGCTCGAGCCACCCGGCGACCTGTTCGGTCGGCGCGCGGACGGAGATCGTAGCGGTCCACTCGGCCACGGGCGCGCTCATGGACGGAGGACGGGCTCGAGTCGGGCCAGGATGCGGTCCGTCTTTTCGGCCGCCGCCCGCACGTAGTGCACCGGGTCCAAGAGCTGGTCGATCTCCGCCTCGCTGAACAGCTTCCGGACCTCGGCGTCCGCCTTCGCGCGGGCCGCAAGAGGCGGACCCTCGGTGGGGTTCCGGGTCAGGCGGCGGAGCAGCTCGTGCGCCTCTGTCCGGGGAACCCCACGGGCCGTCAGGGCCAGCATCAGGTTCTCGGTCATCGCACCGCCGGCGGAGCGGTCGACCTCTTCGGCCATCCGGCGCGAGTCGACCCGAAGCCCCGCGAAGACCTCGGTGAGCTTGGTCAGAAGATCGTCGGTCAGCAGGATCGAGTGCGGGAGGACGACCCGTTCGTTCGCGGAGTTCGCGAGATCCCGCTCGTGCCACTGGACCATGTTCTCGAGCGGGGGAAGGGCGAACGCCCGGACCAAGCGGGCGAGGCTCGTCACATTCTCCGACAGCATCGGGTTCCGCTTCTGCGCCATCGTCGAGCTCCCGACCTGGCGCGCTTCGTCGAACGGCTCCTGGACCTCGGCGATCTCGGTCCGTTGAAGGTTGCGGACCTCGGTGGCGAGCCGTTCCGCGGTGCCCGCCACCAGGGCGAGCCAGTTGGTGAATTCCGCGATCCGGTCCCGGCCCACGATCTGGGTGGGCGCCTCGTCCGCCACGAGCCCGAGCCGGCCCATGACCCCTTCCTCGACCGCGGTGGCTCGGGGGCCGAAGCCCGCTCCCGTGCCGACCGCGCCTGCCATCTTCCCCACGGCCAAGCGAGGCACGAGCTGGTCGAGACGGTCCCGTTGCCGCACGACCTCGGCGGCGCCGACCGCCATCTTGTATCCGAAGGAGATCGGGACCCCATGCTGTCCGTGGGTGCGGCCGACCTCGGGGGTCGCCCGGTGGGTCCGGGCGAGAGCCTGCAGGGCGCGAGCGAGGGCCGTGAGGTCGTCCCGGAGCACTCCCGCGCTCGCCTTGAGTTCGAGCGCAAGCGCCGTGTCCGTGATGTCCGCGCTCGTGGAACCGAAGTGGACCCAAGCTCCGCCCTCGCCCGAGGCCTCCGCGAGCGCCCGGACGATCGCCATCACGTCGTGCTTGAGGGAACGCTCGAGCTCGTCGACGCGTTCGAGCCGTACGCGGCCCTTCGCAACCGCCTCCGCGATCTCCTTACCTGCCGGCGCCGGGATCATTCCTAGCTCGGCCTCGGTCTCGGCCAGCGCGGCCTCAACCCGAAGGGCCCGGGCGAGCCGGGCGTCCCGGGAGAAGAGCTCCCGCACGAGGGGCCGACCGTACCGGAACTCGAGCGGGCAGAACAGCGAGCCCGGGTCGTCCGTCACAATCGGGGACCCGACCTCGCGTATTTATGGCTACTCCGAAACGGGAGCACGCGGACGAGCTTATGGCCTTCGGGAGGCTTTCTTGAGCAACCGGTCCACCCCGCTCCCATACTGGAGCGCCTTCTTCGGCCGCAGCGCAATTTCCTCGGGTACCCCACGTCGGCGGGCCCAAGACCGGAACAGTGCCTTCACGGGGTCGGATCGGAATCTCTCCGCCGAGGATATCGCACGCGCCGCGTCGACGAATTCCGGGTCGAGGTACGGGGCGACGATCCGTCGACCGAGCTCCCGCGCGACCCGTTGCGTCCGGGGCCACGCCACGTCACGCAAGCGGGCGAGGTCCGATTCCGCCCGAGCCTCCGCCGATCGGAAAGGTAGGCCCCGGTAGTGGGCATACCCGAAGAACAGTTCGTCGGCGCCCTGGCCGCAGACGAGCAACCCCGTGGGGGCCGTCTGGATGGCGAGGGCCATCGCGGTTTCGATCGACGCTTCGGTCGCGGAAAGCGGACCGACCCACTCGATGAGACGCTCTCGCATGGTCAGGACATCTTTCGGCGTCGCCCGCTGCTCGTAGAAGGGAAGGTGCAGCAACACTGCGGCGCGACGGGCCGCGACCGGGTCCGCACTCCCCGGTAGTCCGAAGGTAGCCAGGACCAACGGCGATCGACCCCGCAGCTCCCAGGCCAGCAGTCCTGAGTCCACGCCGCCGGAGACGAGCACGACCAGAGCCTCGTCCGACGGAACTCGTCCGAGCGCGGCGTCCAGCGCCCGGTCGAGCGGGTCGAGCGGATCGTCCCCGCGCGCCTTCTCTGCCATGAGGTCCCGAGTACGGGGTCCCCGGGTCACGCGGAGAAGGACCCATAAGGACTGGCCGACTGATGCGGTCGATGGACCCCGGGGTCGAGAGCGGGTCACCGGGCGGGGGGCGTGCCCTCTTCGTGGACCGGGATGGAACCCTGAATCCTGACCTGCACTACCTTAGGGAGGCGGAACGGGTCGAGCTTTACCGGGGGGTTGGCGAGTCGCTCGCGCTCGCCCGCGACCATGGCTACGCGATCGTCTGCGTGACCAACCAATCCGGTATCGAGCGGGGGTTCTACACCGTGAAGGATGTCGAGGAGATTCACGCCCGCGTGAACGACTTGCTGCGGCCGAACCGCGCCCATGTGGACGCATTCTACTACTGTCCGCACGTCCCGGAGGCGAACTGCGACTGTCGCAAGCCCGGGACCGCCCTGTTCGAGCGAGCGGCCCGAGACCTGTCCCTGGATTTCGCGACGAGCGCGATCATCGGCGACCGCTCCCTGGATATCGAGGCGGGGGACCGGCTGGGCCTCCTGACGGCCCTGGTGGTGCCACCGGGCCACGAGACGGTCATGCGCGCCGAGCTCGCCGCCAGCGGGGTCCGCCCCGCGATCGAGACGGGCCGATTCCGATCGGCCGTCCACCGGATCCTGGCGCGAGGCTGATTCGCCCTCTGAGAAGGGGTTAAGGCCCCCGCCCACTCGGACCCGGGATTCGCCTTGGTGCTTGCATTACTGCCGGCGCTCGTCGCTTCCCTGGTGACGGTCGCGCTGGCCCTAGGAGCCGTGCTGGCCCGGGCCTTAACTCCCGCGGCTGGTACCGTCGCGTCCGCATTCGGGATCGTCATCGTCGTGACGGCGGGATTCGCGTTCCTGGTGCTGCTGATCCTCTTCGTGGTCGCGAGCGTCATCGTCACGCGCTACCGGATCGACGAGAAACGGCAGAAACACCTGCAGGAGGGGGCCGCGGGCGAGCGCGGCGTCGCCAACGTGGTGGCCCACATCGTCGTCCCCACGGCGCTGGCCATCGGGATGGGCTGGGTCCCTCCGCTCTGGTCGGGTCCATCGGTGAGTGTGGTTTACATCAGTGCGCTCGCATTCGGAGCCGCGGACACGTTCGCGAGCGAACTCGGAGTTCTCGCCGGTCGCGCCCGGAGCATCCTCACGTTCCGTCCTGTCCCCCCAGGGACGAACGGAGGCGTCTCCGGCCCCGGGGAGCTCTGGGCCGCAATGGGTGCCCTTGCGACGGGCCTGCTTGGGTACCTGGCGTGCCTGCTCTTCTCCACCCCGACCCTTCCGGCCGTAGTCGTGATCGGCGTCGCCACCGTGGCCGGCTTCGTCGCGTGCCAGATCGATTCGGTGCTCGGCGAGTCGCTGGAGAACCGAGGGTATCTCAACAAGCACAGTACGAATCTGCTCGGGATGATCTCGGCCGTCGGCATCGCGGCGGCCCTGCTGGCCGTCGGAGGATGGATCCGATGAGCCCGGCGCGCTCCCCTCGGGGCAGTGTCGTCCTCCTCTCGGGTGGGATGGACTCGGCGACCTGCCTCGCTCTGGCGAGCCGGGCGTCCCGACCCGTCCACGCGCTCACGGTGGCGTACGGGCAGCGCCACCTCCGGGAGATCCGCTCCGCTCGGGCGCTCGCGCGCCATTTCGGCGTCCGTCATCACGTGGTCGTGGACCTCCCCCTGGGCCCCCTACTGGAATCCTCCTTGACCCGACCCCGCCGCGCCTTGCCTCGCGGGCGGTCCCGCACGACCACCATCCCCTCCACCTACGTACCCGCCCGTAACACGATCCTGCTCTCGGTCGCGCTCGGGTACGCCGAGAGCCATCACTTGAACGAGATCTATCTCGGAGCGAACGCCATCGACTACTCGGGGTACCCCGACTGCCGTCCCGCCTTCTTGCGGGCCTTCGAACGCGTGGCTCGCCTCGGGACTCGACAGGGGATCGAAGGCCACGGGATCCGGGTGCGAGCCCCCCTTCTACGACGATCCAAGGCGCAGATCGTCCGATGGGGCGAGCGCTTGAACGTCCCTTGGGAGCTCACGTGGAGCTGCTACGCCGGGGGCCGAAGTCCCTGCGGTCGGTGTGACTCGTGCCGCCTGCGGGCGCTCGGCTTCGAGGCCGCGGGCGTACGAGACCCGCTCCGGAGTTCGTCGACGAACTAATGCGCCGGGGCCGCGGCCGCCGGCTGGAGAGGTACGGTCGCCGTGCAGAACGCGCACCGCGTCGCCTGGATGTTGATGGTCGAGAAGCAGAACGGGCAGTTCTTGGTCGTCGGGGGGGCGGCCGCGGCCTTGGCCGCCTGACGCTTCGTGTACAGCGCAAAGGGGTAGACGATCACGAAGAACACGACCAGCAGGACGATGACGAAATTGAGGACCGCCCCGAACAGGGCTCCGAGCGTGAAGGTGCTCCCGTTGATGGTAACGAGGCCGACCGAGGCGAAGTTCGCCTTGAAGACGACGCCCACCGCGGGGTCGACGATGCTGGAGACAAGGGAACTCACGACCATGCCGATCTGCACCCCTACGACGAACGCCACGGCCAACGTGACGAAGGTCGCCTGGGTGAGGAATGCTTTGAGGTCCGATACGACAGTCATCGATTGGTTTCCGGGCCCGCGGCGCAGGCCACCGGCCCGGGCACTTCCGACTATTTGAAAGCGACGCGGCGGGGCAGGTCGGCCGGAATCACATCGCTTCGAGGCGAGAGATTCCCAGTAGGTCCAACGAGTTGCCGAGGGTCTGGCGGACCGCGGCCACGAGGGCGATCCGGCTCGCGCGCTCGTCGCCGGAGCGCAGGACGGGGATGGCGTGGTAGAACCGGTTGAACTGGTCGGCGAGGTCGTGCGCGTACCCGGCGAGCGCATGGATGTGCCCCTGCCGGGCCGCATAGTGGACGACGCGGGGGAGTCGGGCGATCACCCGGATCAACGCGGTCTCCTCCGGGTCCAGGATCTTCCCCGCTTCGAACGGATAGGGGGGTCCCTCGACCCCCGCCTTTCGCAGGACGCTCGCGGCCCGGGCGTACCAGGTACTGGCAGAACGGTCCGCTCCGCCCTTCGAAGGAGAGGGCGTCCTCCCAGCGAAAGACGACCGGCTTCTCCGGGGCGACGCGAACGATGTGGTACCGGACCGCCCCCGTGGCGACCGCCTCGGCGATGTGCTCGACCTCGCCCGCCGCCAGGTCCTCCCGTCGGGCGAGCACCTCCTTTCGGGCCCGCTCGACCGCCTCGAAGAGGAGGGCGTCCAGCCAGACCGCGGAGCCGCCCCGCGTCGACATCCGGCCCCCGTCGGGGACGGTGATGTCCTGGTAGATGACGAACTCCGGTCGGCGGGGCTCGCCGATCTCGGCCAGCAGGGCTTGCAGGGTGAGCGCGTGAAGGCGGTGGTCCTGGCCGAGCACGTCCACCACTTGGCGGAACCGCGCGAACTTGGAAAGGTGGTAGGCGACATCCCGAGAAACGTAGAGGCTCGTTCCGTTCGCTCGCTGGAAGACGACCTGGGTCTTCTCCTTCGGCAGGCCGTAGGAGGAGGTGTCGATCGCCCAGGCGCCGTTCTCCTCCCGATGACCGTTCGGGGCCTGATGGAGCCGCTCCAGGACCCGGTTGACGGCCCCGTTGCGGATGAAATCGGATTCCCAGACGAACTCGTCGAAGGAGATCCCGAGGCGGGCTAGGGACTGGATCATGCCGCCGAGGATCTCCTCGGCGAGGGCACGATGCTCCGGCGGCGCGGTCCCGGATTCGAGTCGCTCGACCAAGGCCGCGACCTCCTGGGCCGCCTCGGGATGCGTCTTCAGATACGCGCTGATCGCCGGGTAGGGTCGTCCCCGGTGCGAGTCGGGCTTCTCGTCGCTCGCCGGGGCGCCCTCAATCGCGGCCCGGATCTCGGGCGGCCATTCCGACTCGGGCTTGCTCCAGATCCACGTGATCATGGCCGCCTGGCGACCCATGTCGTCGACGTAGTACCGAGTGGTCACGGGTGTCCCCGCGGCCCGCATGACCCTCGCGAGGGTGTCCCCGATGATCGCATTGCGGACTCGTCCGATGTGGAAGGGACCGGTCGGGTTCGCGCTCGTATGCTCCACGCAAGCCGGCTCGAACGAGGGGGGCCAGTGTCCATACTGGTCGCCGAGGCCGAGCACGGTGTTCAGGGTTCGATCGGTGATCCGGGTGGGATCGGCGACGAAATTGAGGTAGGCCCCCATCGCCGTCACCGATTCGACGTCGCCCGAGGGCCGCAGCACGTCGAACAGGTGGTCCGCGAATTCGGCCGGAGGAGTCTTGGCCGCCGCGGCCAGGCGATGGACCGGGAACGCGGCATCTCCCTGGGGTCCCCCGTCCCAATCGACAAGGGCGCGGATCGCGTCCGGCTCAGCGGGCGACCCGATCGCGGAGAGGGCGGTCGACAGCTGCTTCAAGAGGGCGTTCTCGAACGGACCCCACGGGTCGGGAGGCGGCGGAGAAGTACTTTCGGTCACTCGGCGAGCCGTCCCGGAACTGCTTTACGGGGACCCCCGTCTTAACGGTTCTCCATGACGGTGCAGCTCCTCGTCCGCTACGGCGAGCTCGCTCTCAAGTCGGCGCCGGTTCGACGGGAGTTCGAGGGGGCCCTGCGCCGGAACCTCCTCGACCAGTTCGTTCACGCCGGTCTGTCGGGACGGGTTCGGTCCGATCACGGTCACCTCTACGTGGAGGCCGAAGAGGCCGACCCCGCGCTGCGCTTGATCGCCCGCGTCTTTGGGGTGACGTCGGCAAGCGTCGTTCACGAGGTGCCGACCGACCGCGCTCTCCTCACCGCGCGACTCCTGGAACTGGCGGAGCCCCGGCTGCGCCACGGAGCGAGCTTCGCCGTACGGGCGCGCCGAACCGGGCAGCATCCGTTCACCAGCCAGGAACTGGCGCGGGACCTCGGTGGGGACGTACTGGACCGATTCGCGGATCGCCAGCTCCGGGTCGACCTCGAGCATCCCGACGTGGAACTGTTCGTCGAGGTGCGCGGGCCACGAACGTACCTGTACTTCGACCGAGTGGAAGGACCGGGCGGCCTACCGCTCGGCGTCGCGGGTCGGCTGGTCGCTCTTGTCGACTGGCGCCGGGGCGCTCTTGGTGCCTACCTCATGATGAAGCGGGGCTGCCGGGTCGGACTGGTCGTCGCCCCCGGAGGGGAGACGTTCGCCCGCGAAACCCTGACACGCTACGACCCCTCGGCACGCCTCACCGCTGCGCCCGCGGCGGCGGGCGATTGGCCCACGGCCCTCGGCACGCTCGCGGAGGAGCTCCATGCGGACGGGGTCGTCCTTCCCCTGGAGGTCGACGACTACCCGGGGGTGTTGGGGCGATGGGGGGACCGCGTCATCTTCTCACCGACGGTGGGGCTGACCGAGCCGGAAGTGGAGGAGCGATGGGCAACGATCGCCGCAAGGGCCTCGTGAACCAACGCACGTTCGAAGTCCGATTGGAAGGGGCGGTGGAACCACCCGCCCCTACCGTCCCCACTCCCCCTCCGGACCCGCCCCCCCCGCCTCCGGCCCCCTTCCGGGAGGTCGTCTCTTCCAGCGACCAGCTGTGGGAACGTCGCTTCCGATGGCTGCGGGATCGCGGACGGATGGAGGCGCAGGCTTCCACCTCGACGACGTCGCGGGAGGCGAAGTGAACCCTACCGGAACGGCGGCCAACGTTCCCGAGGTTCCGCCCGTGTTGCGCCACTTGGTCGACACCTTCCTCCCGGCCACGTCCGGCTCGAGCGCCGGACCTCCCTACCCCTCGGGGTCGGAGGCCGGGGCGGATCGCGCCATCTTGGACGGGGTCGCTTCGCTCCCGAGGGGCGCCCAGCGCGAGTTTGCCCAGCTGCTCGGCGCCCTGGACAACCGATTCGTGAACCTGCTTCTCACGGGAAGGCCGGTGCGATTCTCGGCGTTGAATGGGGCCGCCCGAGAGCGGTATCTTCTCGGATGGGCGACGAGCGCGCTGGGGGTGAAGCGTCGTGGGTTCCAGTCCGCTAAGCGTCTGGCCGCCTGGGCCTATTTCACCGGCCCCGTGGGATCCGCCATTGCACACCCACTCTGGCAGCGGATCCATTACGCGCCCACACCTCCCTCCTCGGGTGTCCCCGATCCGTTCGTTGGCCTGAACGCGAACCCCCCGGCCGCGGAAGGGACCGAATCGACGGAGGTCGTGGTCGTCGGTAGCGGGGCGGGCGGTTCGCTGGTGGCCTGGCGCCTCGCCAGCGCCGGCTATCGCGTGACCGTGCTCGAGGCCGGGGCCTGGGTGGCCGGACTCGCCTACCCGCGCGGAGAGCGGGAGGCGTTCGACCGTCTCTTTTTCGAACGGGGCTTGGCGACGACCTCGGACCGAGCGATCAGCCTCCTCGCCGGTGAAGGCCCGGGAGGGAGCACGACCGTGAACTGGATGACGTGCCTTCCACCGCGGCCTGAAGCCCGGACGGAATGGGCGACGGGTGCCGGGCTCGAGGGGGTGGACGGCCCCTCTTTCGATCGAATTTACGAGGAGATCGTGGGCCGACTCAGCGTCTCGACGTCGGACAGCGACGTGAATCCGTCCAACGACATGCTGCGACGGGGGTCGATCCGCCTCGGCTACCGCGAAGGCCCGGACTGGGGGATCATCCCCCGGAACGCCGCCGGGTGCGCCTCGCGCTGCGGCCCCTGCACGTTCGGTTGCGTCTACGGGGGCCGACGATCGCCGGCGACCGTCTTCCTCGCGGAGGCGATGCGCGCTGGCGCTCGCCTCTATTGTCATACCCGGGCCGAGTCCGTCGAGACCTCGGGCGGTCGGGTGCAGGCCGTCCGGGCCCACGTCGAGGTGGATGGGCGGTCGTATCCGATCGAACTGCGGGCGCCGACGGTGGTCCTCGCCGCCGGGGCGCTGCAGACTCCGGCCCTCCTGCTCCGTTCGCATGTCGGACCACCGGGGACTGGGCTCGGATTGCGCCTCGACCCGACCACGGCGTTCGCGGCCGAATCCCCGGGCCCGGTACGCACCTGGGAGGGCCCGCATCAAACGGTGGGGGTCTACAAATTTCAGGCGAGCTCACCGGGGGCGCACGGACCCTGGATCGAGGCCGCGCCGGCGCACCCCGGGTTGGCCGCGATCGGAACTCCGTGGACGGGCGCCCGGACCTTCCTCGAACGCCTCGAACGCTCGGAACGGAACGCGGTGTTGATCGTTCTCGTGAGGGATGTGGCCGAAGGGAGGATCCGGGTCGACGCCCAGGGCCGACCGGAGGTCGACTACCGCCTCTCGGGTGTGGACCGGGCCAACCTGACACGGGGGCTCATCGAGGGAGGAAGGATCGCCGTGGCCGCCGGCGCGACCCGCCTCACCTCCCTCCACACCCCACCGGTGGAAGCGGGCGGGGGTGCCGAGCCGATGTCGGCGGCCCAGTTCGAGACGTATGCGGAGGGGGTGCGTGGAGCCGGCATCCGCGAGAATTCGGTCGCCCTGTTCTCGGCCCACCCGATGGGCTCCGCGCGAGCGGGGCCCGATCCCCGACGCTCGACGGCCCGGCCGAGCGGGGAGGTGCATGGCGTGGACGGACTCTGGATCGGCGACGGCTCCCTGCTCCCCACCGCTCCCGGGGCCAACCCCATGATGTCGATCCTCGCGCTAGCCTGGAGGACCTCGGACCACATCCTCGCCGGGTTGGCCGGGCGGCGACCGTCCCCCCCGCCGGCAGGTTAGGTTTAAGAGGGCCGCCCGGGTGGGCGCGCCGCCAAAGGATGTTCATGCCGACGTTCACCGTCCGGGGTTCCTTCTACGCACGCCGGGGGTACTGGCAGGTGTTCACGAAGGAACACGAGGCCGACAACTCGGACACCGCGGTACACTGGGCCCTTTCCGAGATCGGGGGGTGCCACCACGTGAAGCGGCACCTGATCCGGATCGAGACGGTCACCGAGGGCGCCGCGGCATGAGCGGCGCGCCCGAGCCGATCACAGAAGAGCGCCTCCAAGAGGACCTGATGCGCCTCGAGGCGTACCGAAATCAGCTGTCCGCGATCCTCCAGCAACACGAGATCCTATCCGCATCGCGGGTGGAGCATCTGCGCGCTCGGGAGAGCCTAGAAGGGGTCGACCGCGCGACCCCGGGGACCGAGTTCCTCCTCCCGCTCGGGGGCGAGTCATTCGTACGCGGCTCGGTCGTGAAGGATGCGCCGGTCCTCCTCGGGATCGGGTCCGGCATCGTCGTAGAGATGGACCGGGCGAAGGTCCTCGAGGTCCTGGCCGAGCGGGCGACCAAGATCGAGGAAGCCGTGCGCGACCTGGAAGGACAGGGCGGCGCGCTCGAAGAGCGCATCCAGCTCCTGTCGCGTCGGCTCGAGTCCGTCTCCCGGGGTCCGGCCCCGGCGGGTCATGTGGGCCGCAATTAAGGCCCGCCTGCGACGGACCCCCTCGACCGACGAGGAGACCCCGTCTCCGGCCGCCCCTGCTGTCGGTCCGTCCCCCCTCCCCACCCCGGTACCGGCCGCGCGCTCCGAGGGCCCCCGACCCGTGTCCCGGACCGCTCCAGCTCCGGCCGCGACGGACGGCATGTTCACCGAGGGCTTTCTCGGGAAGCGCCTCCAAGAGGCGACCGTGGACGAGGTCTTCGACGACCTCGAGATCGTCCTCCTCCAGTCCGATGTCGCACTTCCGGTGATCGAACGGATGCGCCGGGACCTTCGCAAGGAGCTTTCCGGCCGCAAGCTCCGATTCGGGGTGGACGCCGAGGAGGCGATCAAGGGCTGCCTCGAACGAACGGTCCGCTCCATCCTGGCGCAGAAACCCGTCGATCTCCCGGCCCTCGTCCGCGGTGCGACGGAACACCCCTACGTGATCCTGTTCGTCGGGGTCAACGGCACGGGCAAGACGACGACGCTCGCCAAGCTCTCCGGGTGGCTGCGCGCGAAAGGGTTCTCGAGCGTGATCGCCGCGTCGGACACGTTCCGAGCGGGGGCGATCGAGCAACTGCTCGTCCACGGCGAGCGCCTCGGCGTTCGGGTCATCCGCCAGAAGGAGGGGAGCGACCCGGCCGCGGTCGCGTTCGATGCGGTCGAGCACGCCCGGGCGAAGGGGGTCGACGTCGTCCTGGTCGACACCGCCGGTCGCCAGCATACGAACGAGAACTTGATCGAGGAGGCGAAGAAGATCCGTCGGGTGGTGAAGCCCCAGATGACGATCTTCGTGGGCGACGCGCTGAGCGGCCACGACGTGGTCGAGCAGGCCCGGCTCTTCGACAAGGCCCTGGGCGTCGACGGCCTCGTGGTGACGAAGCTGGATGCCGACGCCAGGGGCGGTGCGGCACTGAGCCTCGCGTTCGTCACGAAGAAGCCGATCCTCTTCGCCGGCACCGGCCAGGGGTACGCAGACCTGGTCCCGTTCGACCCGGACTGGATGGTCCGTCGACTGTTCGCGGAGGGCAGCGCCGGGTGACGATCCGCCTCGACCTCGTTCTCGTCCGCCCCAAGGAGGACGGTAACATCGGTGCGGTCGCCCGAGCTGCCCGCAACTTCGGTGTCGATCGTCTCGTCCTGGTCGCCCCCCGGGGCAAGGTGGGGGCCGAAGCCCAGCGACGGGCGATGGGCGGGCTCACCCTGTTGAAGAAGGCGACCAAGTTCGCGTCCTTCGAGTCGGCCGTGCGAGAGGCCGATCTGGTGGTCGGGACGACCGATATGTCCACCGGTCGCTCGAACGCCTACCTCCGCCGTTCGGTCAGCCCCGAGCGGCTCGGCGAGATGCTGCTCCCCCTTACCGGTCGGGTCGCGCTCGTGTTCGGCCCCGAGGACAACGGGCTCTCGCGGACGGAGCTCGCCCGGTGCGACCTGCTCGTGCACATCCCCGCTCGGCGGGAGTTTCCGACCTTGAACCTCTCCCACGCGGCGGCCATTGTCCTCTATGCCGTGCACCGGGCGCGCGGGCCCGCCGACCCCGAAACGACGCCGGCTCCCGAGGAGATCGAACTGAACGGGACGGAAAAGGAGCTGTTCCTGAAGCGGGTTGGGGAGCTTCTGGCGCGTTCCGGCTATCCCGCGCACAAACGACGGAGTTTAATCCTCCTGCTTCGTCGTGTCCTAGGCCGGTCGACGCCTTCGGAGGCGGAACTCCGGATGATGCTCGGGCTCTTCAAGAGCCTCGAGCGCGCGTTGGATCGGAAGAAATCCCATGGGTGAAGGCAACGGCGATTGGCTACGGGCTCGCGGCATCGGGCGGGAGCGCTTCGCGGGGTACCTCACGGAGTACCTGGGCTCGATCGGGTACCGGGTCGAACGAACGGAGAGGACCGAACCGATGGAGACCCACGTCAAGGGCGAGCTCGAGCGGATGAGCCCGTCGGTACCGCCGGCCGCCCACTCCCTCGCCTTTCGCCTGTACCCCACCAGCGGCGGGGCGGCCGTAGTCTGGCAGGCCCCGACCGACGTCCCGGCGGACCAGAAACCGCGCATGGACCGGCTCGTCCGCGAGATGGAGAGCCACTTGGAGCGCGCCGTCCACACCGAGAGCCACGCGACGGCGAAGGTCGTTCGCCCTTCCACTCCGCACCTCCCCTGGAGCACGCCGACGGCCGCCGCGTCGAGCCCGTAGTGGCCGTGGTCCGTACCCCCCATTCCCCGGCGAGAAGCGGCCGGTTCCGCTCGGCAGCTTTATAATCCGCACCCGGGTCCCCCGCCCCGCTCGATGACGACCTCCGCCTACCGGTACATGGCCCAATCGTTCCAGCAGACCCTCGGCGACGAGGGGGCGGAACGACGGCACGAACGCCTCCTGACCTGGCGCCGGGAGCACACCGTCACCCGACTCGAGCATCCGACGCGCCTCGACCGCGCGCGTGCCGTCGGCTACCGGGCCAAGGAAGGCTTCTTTGTCGTCCGCGTGCGCGTCCGACGGGGCGGCCAGCGCAAGCGGGCCATCATCGCGGGCCGGCGTCCGAAGCACAAGGGCATCCTCCGCATGACGCTCGCCAAGAGCCTCCGACGGATCGCGGAGGAGCGGGCCCAGAAGCACTACCCGAACCTAGAAGTGCTCAACTCGGTACTGGGTGGGCGAGGACGGGAAGCAGAAGTTCTATGAGATCATCCTGGTCGACCCCGATCACCCCGAGATCCTCGCCGATCCGAAGATCAACTGGATCGCCGCGCCGTCGCAGAAGGGGCGCGCGAACCGCGGGTTGACGAGCGCCGGCAAGGAAGGCCGGGGCCTTCGATGGAAGGGGAAGGGTGCGGAGCGGTACCGGCCTTCGCGCGCCGCCAACCGCCGGTGGACCCGCCGGACCCAGGTACAAGGCGATCCCCTGAGCCGGTAGGCTCACCCTTCGTGTCCGCCGTTCACCGCGAGGACGCGCGTCGGTCCTCCGGTCCTTCGCCGGCCGCGAGCCGATCTTCGATCACGTCCCCCTCGCTTTCGGCCAATCGACGGGCCCAACCGTAGAGCCCCTCGACGTGGACGAGCTCGCCCCGAAGGACGCGGGCCAGTCGTCGCCGGGTCTCGAGATCGAGCTCCAGGTGCTCGGGCTGGAGGAACTCGGCCAGCCGATGGGCGAGGTGGCCCCCCTCCGTGTCCCAGTCGGTGAGGATGACGACCCGCCGGGCCATGTGGAGGAGCGATTGGGCGGTCTCGGAGAGCGTCCGTCCGCGGTGGACGGTGACGACGGGTCCGGCGAGACCCAAGCGTTGGACCGAACGTCGGTCGCGCTCCCCCTCGACCAGAACGATGGTCCCCGGCTCCGTGCTCGCGACCCGGAGGCGCTGCCACAGCTCGACGAACGCGTCCAGGGTGAGGGCCGGATCGTTCCCGTTGCGCATGGACGGACCGGCTTGCGGAGGGGTGGCCCCGCTCCCGGAACGGGAGAGGGAGACCGCATACCTCCTATAGTCCTTGGGCGGTGGGTCGCTCCCCCGGACCCATGCCCGACCACTTCTCTCTCCTCCTCGAATGGAGACGTAACGAAGGCGCGACCCGGGGACTCGCCAAGCTTCCCCACGATTTCTTCGTCGTGACGGCCGGGTACCTCGCGGAGGTGCGGAAGTCGTACGAGGCGGACCTTCGGGAGAACCCGTCCGGTCGCAAGGGCGAGATGTCCCGCCAGACCTACCAGCGCGCGAGCCAGGTCGCCCGCGACATCGTCGAGGGGCGCGCGCAGAAGATCTTGGCCGCGGCGTTCCAGGCGAGCATCGGCGGGAGCCGCGACCTCCCGAACGCCCTGCCCGAGGAACGAACGATGTACGACCGGATCCTCGATACGATCCTCGACCATCGACGCACGACCACGCCGTTCCTTGAGACCGGAGCCTCGGGGGCCGCTCCGGCTCCGTCGGTCCCGCCCGTCTCCCCATCGCGGGGGGCCGCGGCGCCGGTGGCCGCAGTCAACGCATCCGCGCCCGCCCCGGTCGTCCCCACGAGCGCCTACGTTCGGGTCCTCAAGGACGGACGTCCGATCGAGGTCGGCACCGAGACGATTGACCTCCGGACCGAGGACGTGCTCTCCCTGCCCGCGGACAAGGCCCAACTCCTGGTGGCGGCGAAGGTCGCCGAACCGATCCAGCCCGGCTCCGCCCGTCGCCCCGTCACCTAGGCGTTCGGGGCGTCGGGGGCCGGCGCCGGCTCGAGCTCGAGGATACGGAACCGTTCGAACCCGAACAGGAGGTTCTTGGCCGCGAGCCGGATCCGGACCTCCGCTTCCGGGTTCCCCGCGGACCGGATCGCGGACTCGAACCGCTGAGGGAAGCCCCAATCTCCCAAGGCCTCGGCCTGCCGACGATCGTAGGTCACCTTCAAGCCAGCCGCCTCCGCCACCGCACGGATCCGTGTGAAGTTCACGAACGCCGAGAGGTCGGTCGCGCCCGGGGCCTCGACCGGATCCCATCCCGAACGGTGCGCCCGGATCCCCTCGAGCGTCCCGCCGGGATGGCCGGCGAGGAGCTCCCCCTCGTCCATTCCGTAGTCGTCGATCAACAACGCGCCTCGGACCAAATGGTCCGCCACCTCGCGGACGAGTCCCTCGGCGGCCGGGGAGAACTCGAAGACCGTACCGTCGGGCGCATGCTGGGGCAGTGGCGGCCCGATCACGGGCCGTCGTGACTGCGACTCGGCCGGCACGACTGCGCCGTCGAGAAGTCGCACGCCCAGCTCGACCCACCCGTCGTCGGTGCGCCGCACCCGTCGGACCGGCAGCGCATCCAGGAGCTCGCTGGCGAGGACGACTCCTTCGAACACCCCCAACGAACCGATGGAGTCGCGGGCGTGGACCGGCGTGCCGAGCGGTTCGGCGACGGCACGGACCCGGCCGACCGCCCGACGCAGGAGTTCGGGGGAGCGGTCGATCAAGACCACGCTCACGGGGCCGGCTCGGCCTTCGGATCGCCCGAGCTCGTTCACGATCGCCGCAGCGAGGTGTCCCTCGCCGGGGCCGACCTCGACCAGGACGAACGGACGTTCGGCAGGGAAACGGCGTCGGATCTCGGCGATGCGTCCCGCGATCGTCGCGGCGAAGAGGGGATGGACTTCGGCGGCGGTGTAAAAGTCGCCGGCGGGGCCGAACGGAGAGCTCGGACGAGCGTAGTATCCGACGCCCTCCGCGTACAGGGCGCGGTCCATATACCGGTCGAACGGGAGGAACCCGTCCGGATCGGCGGCCGCCGCGAGCGCGGCGAGGAGGCGGGGGTCGGTCGCGAGAGGTCCCCCGGTCGCCATCGGCGGGCCTCTCCCGCGACCGTCAGCCGATGTACCCGAGGTCGTCGCGCGTCGGGGTCGAGTCCGCCGGACGGGAGTTCCGAGCTGCTGCGCTCGGCCTCCTGGACCTTGTGGGCGATCCGGTCGATCTCCTGGGCCTTGGCTTCGAGCGCGGTGAAGTCGATGTCGAGATGGAGGACGCGGGAGAGGACCTTGAGCACCGCCTCGGCGCTTCGCGGATCGACGAAGTACCCGCTCGTCTCGCCCATGAGGCAGACCCCCTCCATGTTGAACATCCGCCCGAGTCCGAGGAAGAGGCCGCTCGCGCCGATCAGGCCGCCGCCGGGGTCGTTCCGGGAAAAGACCACGCCGAACTTCTTCATCGTCTCGACGCGCGGAGGCGCTCGTGGCGGCGCCCGAGGACCCGCGGGGATTCGACGACCTTTCCCTGAGCGAACCCGGCGAGCGTGAAGACCTCGGTGACGCCGAGCTTCGCGCAGAAGTCGAGCACCCGCTCCGTGATCTCGTACTGGCCCTCCGGGGAGATCCCCTGGTAGTCGCCGCCGAGGATCGAGGATGTCCCGTTGCGCGGCCGCGGGGGCCTTCCAGTAGTGGAGGTCGTTCGAGACGAGCCGGATGATCCCCTCCTCGTTGACGTACACCTGCGGCGGGAAGAACTTCGAATGGATCGTCGCGAGCGGCTTCGCGGGCAGTTGATCGCGGAGGTAATCGGCCGCGAGCTTGCCGACGTTCCCCACTCCCGGCAGCCCCTCGACCAGGATGGGGCTCCGAAGCTCGACCTTCTCGAGCTGACGGATGACGACGTCCTCCACAGGTTCCCTCGACCCTCACCAGCCGGGCGCGGGCGATAAAGACTCGGTTACGTGCCGGTAGGCGGGTTGGCCGGCGGGTTCCTCGTCGTCCTCGACCCTCCACCCGTGCTCGGTGACGTACGCCCGCGCGATCCGCTGGAGGTCCGGCCGATTGCGCACCTTCTCGAGATACAGGGTGTGCTCGTAGCGCCGCCCGTGCGGGATCGCCTTCAGGTCGACCACCACGTCCGCGAGGTCCTCCAAGGCGCCCAGGATGTCCGCGGTCGTGCTCGCGCGAGTGGACCGCGAGCATGGCATGGCCGCCGATGGTCTGGCAGCGGTACCGGATCTGCCGCGCCACCGTCGTGACGTCGGCGGGAGTGAGCACTTCGAAGAAGAAATCGACCGAGTCGAGCACGAGGCGAAAGGGGGTGTCGATGGTCGCGAGATCGCTCAGCATCCGGCTCGTCAGGCTGAACGCCGACCCGGTTCGGTCGGCGGGGGCGCCGGTCGGTGATCTGGCTGAGCGGGATCCCCTTCTCGCGAGCGGTCGCGACCTCCAGGCCCCGGACCAGGACCCGCTCGTAGTACTCGTCGGCGAGATTGACGACCTTGATCGCCGTCGGGTCCCACCCGAAATCCTCGAACGCCTTCTGGACATCGACGGTCCGCTCGTAGGTGGTGTAGAACAGAACCGGCACCGAGCCCGACGCCGGCGTTCGCGAACTGCTTCGCGAGCAGCGGAGCGCCGGAGCCGGACGGCCCAGTGAGGACCGCGAGCCAGCCCGCGGGAAGGGCGGTGGCGAGCGGACCGTCGATCTCGGGGATGCCGAAGATGCGGTCGGTGTCCCCCATCGTCATCCTCCGACCCGTGCGATGTCGATCGTCTCGTCGACCACGAGGTTGAGCATCGCCTCCACGCTGGAAGCTTCCTCGTCCGAGGTCTCGAGGACGACGGTCAACACCTGGCGGGTCTTGAGGGTGTTAATCAGAATGTGGAAGAACTCGGACAGGAGCTCGGGAGGGTTGTGGATCGCGAGGGAATTGACGCTATCGATGACCACGATCGAGCGGGGGTGGGGGAACTTCCGAAGTAGGTATTCCACCCGGAGCATGATGGATTCGAGCGCGCGCGGGCTCTCGATGTACGTCGCGTTCGGGAGCGGGTTCTGGTAGTTCATCATGATGTGGCTGATCGCATCGACGAACGAGATCCGGTCCTGAGGGACGTCGAGCGCCTGGGCGAGGCTCCAGACGAACGCGGCGGGGTTCGTGATCGTGACGTAGATCGTGTGAGCGTCCGTCTCGGAGCCCACGTCGCGTAAGGTCGCATTCAGGACCGCGAAGTAGTGGTCCGCGTACTCCCGCGGGTCGAGCTTGAGGGTGACCGCACTGCCGCCGGGCAGGCCCCGCAGGCGCTCGCCGATGTCGATCGTCATGGCATCGCGGACCCACCCTCCGGGCGTCCGCCCTTGAGGTGGGGGGCCAGGAGCATCCCGATCGGGGTCAGTTCGATCACATACTGGGCTTGGGAGTGCGAGGTGCCGCGCATCTTGATGACCTGGAGGACCCGGAGGATGTCGCCCTGCCGGCGTCCGTTCCAGAGCAGCAGGACGCCGTCCACGATCGCTTCCTCGACCCCGTGGAGGGAGTAGCGACCCGGGGTCGGGCCGATCTCGGAGACGAGCAGGGACGTACATCCCGCGTCGCTCAACTCCTGTCCCAGGCGGAGCATGAAGTCCCGGATCCGCTCGTCCCGTCGGATCCGGTAGCAGACCGAGGTCAGGCTGTCGAGGACGAGCCGTTTGGCCCCGAGGTTCCGGACCAGGTCGCGGATCGTCCGGATGAGGATCACGATCTCGTCCGGAGTGAGTTCCTCATGCTCGAGGCCGAGCTTGTCGTAGAGCAGGGGGAGGTCCACGAAAACGAGCGAACCGTTCGTCACGAGCTCAGTTCGGAAGAATTCGAAGGTCGAGAGGTTCTGGATGAGCTTGTCCGAGGATTCAGTCACCGAGAGGAAGAGCGATCGCTCCCCCCGCTCCGCCCCGCGGACGAGAAATTCCAGACAGAGGGTTGTCTTGCCGGTCCCGACGCTACCGGCGACGAGAACCATATTCCCGCGCGGGATCCCTCCGTAGAGGATGTTATCCAAGCCCTCGATCCCGGTCGCACATCGCTCGAGCGTGGTGGCCGGGGCCATGAGCCCACCACCGGAAGGAGGGGTGGGGGGCGCGGACTCCGCCGGAGCCTCCATCAGTGGAAACGAGCCGGCGCCCCCCTAAGAGGGTTGTGATGTGTCGGAAGTTGGCAGCGGCTCGGCCCACCCTCGTTCTCGCAGTGCGACGAGGCGGTCCCGGTCCATGACCCAGATTGACCCGGTCTCCCCCCTCTCGGTACGGTGCAGGACCCCGGAGCGACGGAGGAGGGATCCCGCGCGACGCACCCCGACGCCGTCGGGGTCGACCTCTCGACGCAGGTCCTCCAATCGTACCACGAGCGGAACTCCGGGCGCAAGCCCAACCGCTCGCTCGGCGAGGTAGCCGAGGACGGCCGCGACACGGGTCGATGGGGCACGCGAAGGCTCACCGGGCTCCTCCCCGGGGAGAGGCACCCCAGGGCCTCCCGAGTCCGGCGCGACGGACCCTCCTCCCTCCGGGTTCTCCCGATCGGGCGGGACGGCGGGGGCGCCCGGAATTCGGATGGTCTTGACCCAGCGGACGAAGTGCCCCTTTCCCAGCAGCACGGCCGCTTCCCCCCGCGGCAATGCGAGCAAGTCCTCGGCCGACACGGCCCGGCTCGCCCGCGTGAACTCGCGGGCTTCCTCCGGGGAACCCCGGAACGCCACGAAGTCCGAGACGTTCGTCCACACGGCGTCCGCCACCGCCGGTGGGAGGGACCCAACCCCCTGGGTCGCGAGGACCACATGCACATTTTTCCGCCGGCCGAGCCGCAACATCTCCCCGAGGCTTTCGTGGGAGAACCACTGAGCTTCGTCAAGCATGACAAAGGTCTTCGGTGCCCCCTCCCGAGCGAGCAGTTCGGACCAGACGAGGGCGAAGTACACGGCGAGGAGGTAGCGCGCCGTCGGTTCCCCGACTCGTCCCGCATCCCCCGAGATCAGGACGATCCGACCCGGGACGACCAGGTCCCGCGTCCGTAACTCCGGTTCGGGTTCGGCCAGCATCCGCACGAGGACCGGGCTCCGCACGACCTCGTGGAGGAGTCGACGAGCTCCGTCCGCGTCTTCCGGTCGATCCCGGATCCGGTCGGCGAGTTCCCGCACCGGTTCGATCGCCACTTCCGGGACCGGACGTCCGAGTCGGCCGGAAGTGGCCAGGAGCGTGTGCGCATCTGCCAGGGTCCCTGAGGGTAGGGCCGCCGCAGCTCGGAGCGCGCGGGTCACCATCTCTTCGAGCCGGGGACCCCAGTAGGAGGATTCCTCGGTACCGTCCGGCCCGGACTCGGCGCAAGGCATGAACGAGGTCGTTGAGCCGACGTTCGGAACGGATCGGATCCTCCGTCGTTCCAGGACCGATCCCCTCGAGGGCGTTGACGCCCGACGTTCCGATCTCGGGGTCGATCCACAAGAGACGGGTCCGTTGCTCGCTCGTGAGTTCTGCGCGTAGCGTTCGGACGGTCTCGCCCAGCGGGTCGAAGACCACCCCCCCGCACGTCTCAAACACCCGACGCCCGACCGCCACAAGAAGGGAACTCTTGCCCATGCCGGTTTCCCCGAGTACCGGCGAGATGTCGACCCTGGCCCGCTTCGAATCTCGGTCCGACTACTAGGCCGGTGCGGTCCCGGCCCAACGGGAGGGTCCAGGCATCCCGTTCGAAGAGTTCCGGACCGCCAAACGCCGGGCACTCGACCGAGGGCCACACCCGCTCCCATTCGTCGACGGAGAGGATCATTCCCGCGTCCGAGAATCGGGCAGGACGACCCCACCGCAACCGCGGCCGGAAGACGATGCCGTTCCCTCGCTCGGAACGACCCCCGACTTCCAGAGCGGAGAGGATCCCGCGCCGATCCATGGTCGCAGGTTCGTTCTCGAACGCGACCGAGAGTCGAAGCGTCCCGAAGAGGGGCCGCAAGGTCGGATCCGGCTCCGCTCCACGAAGGGTAGGTTCCCGATGGAGGCTGCGACCCGACCGAGGTTGCTCCGGGAGAAACGAGGGGCGAGCCGGTGGAGGATCCCACCAGTGAGAGACGGTCGGCGAGCGCGAGGTCCATTGCCATCGAAGAACGATCCCGACCGGAGCCGTAGAGAGGGCGGAGGTCCAACTGTCCAGGGTCGATTCTCCGGGGGCAACGAGACCGAGAGGCTCCGGCCATTCGTACCGTCGTCGGGCTACGTACGTGGGAGAAAAGGTCCGGTCGATTCCGATGCGGGGCTCGGCAACCCATTGGGAAGGGCGGTACACCGGAATGAGGACCCGGCCCATCCAGCGCGCGGTCACGGGGTTTGCCGCCGTAAGCCGCAGTCGTGGCCCCGCACCCGAGCGGAGCTCGAGGCTCAACGCGACGTTCAATCCGTGCGCGGTCCGCAGGGCCGACCGCAGGCTCCGATGGAACCCCTCGGCCTCCGCCGGTCGGAACTCCACGGAGTGGTGCGGGGAGAACCCCCATGCGGCGATGCTTCGCTTTCGCCCTGCAACATCGGACTCCACCTCTCGCGATACCCCTCTTCGGGGTCGACCGTTTCTCCCACCTCGAATGATGGACGATGGTCCCACGTCAGGCTCAAGTAGAACTTTGCCCCCCCACGGGGGGACCGGACCCTTCCACGATGTCGTCCCTTGAAGAGCACATCGTTGAGATCGAGGACGAGATCCAACGAACCAAGTACAACAAGGCGACCCAGCTCCACATCGGGCGCCTCAAGGCCAAGCTCGCGGTCCTGCGGATCGAACGCGAGACCCGGGCCAAGGGTAAGGGCGGGGGGGTCGGCTACGGGGTCCGGAAGAGCGGGCACGCGACCGTCGGCCTCGTCGGATATCCTTCGGTCGGCAAGTCGACGCTCCTGAACCGGTTGACGGCCGCGGAGAGCGAGACTGCGGCCTACGACTTCACGACGCTCACCATCATTCCCGGGATGCTCCGGTGGAGCGGCGCGTCGATCCAAATCCTCGACATGCCCGGACTCGTGCCGGGCGCCAGTCGCGGCCGGGGGCGGGGTCGCGAGGTGCTGTCGGTGGTCCGCTCGGTCGACCTCATCCTCTTCCTCATCGATCCAGAGCATCCCAACCTTCGAGCCCTCCAGGAGGAGCTCGAGGGAGCCGGGGTCCGGATCAACCAGCGCCCACCTCGCATCGTCGTCCAGCAGGGCGACCGCGGAGGGCTCACGGTCTCGAGCACGGTGCGATTGAGCCATCTCGCGGGAGGGATCGCCGCCCAGATCGCGCGCGAGTTCGGGGTTCACAACGGTTCCATCGTCTTCCGCGAGGACGCGACGGCGGACCAGCTGATCGACGTGCTGGCGGGGAATCGGGTCTACGTGCCCGCGATCTCGGCGGTCAACAAGTCCGAGCTCCTCACCGGGGCCCAGCGGACCCGGCTCATCGCCGACCTCAAGCCGAACGATCCGACCTTCATCTCGGCGCGGACGAAAGCCGGGCTCGACGAGCTCGTCGAGCGCGTCGGCCGTTCCTTGCGGTTCATCCGGATCTACGTGAAACCCCCCGGCAAGCCGCCCGACAAGGACGAGCCGGTGATCCTCCGTCAGGGCGATTCGATCGAGGCGCTCCTCCACCGGCTTCCGACGGACCTCAGCCGAACGTTCCGGGCGGCTCAGGTCTGGGGCCCGAGCGCCCGATTCCCCGGGCAAACGGTCGGCCGGGACCACGTCCTCGCGGACGAGGATATCGTCACCGTCGTGATCGCCCGGGGGAGTGCGCGGGTCGCGGCGTAGGTCGCGGGCCGTTGACGTCCCCGAACAGCTCGGGCCGGGCGATGCCCCCGACCAGATAGTGTCCCCGATGGAAGGGGTCGAGCCGGACGCTCGGCTCGAGGTCAAAGTAGCGGCCGAGTTCCTCCTCGGCCCGACGCACATGCTGGGGGGCCGAGGCATCCCGCCCCATGCTCGCGGTCTTGAGCGCGAGCAGCAATCCCGCGCCGGGGCCATCCAGGTAGAGGGCGGCATTCGACCGGACGATCTCCACCTGGTCGGCCTGGGCGATGTCGGCGTACAACCCGTGGGCGAGCGGCACGAGGCCGGAGTACGCCCGGGGTTCGCGGGCGTCCGCGAGGATCGGATACAGGTTGGGCCACCGTCGGGCGAGCGAGAGCAATCGTCCGAACGGCCGGAGGCTTCGCTCGATGGCGTAGACCCGGCCGGTGAGACCGACCAGGTCGGCCACGTGCGAGGTGGTCGTTCCGCTGGCGGCGCCGAGGTAGAGCCAGCGCTCCTCCACCTCGGGGATCGGACCGGACCATTCCCGCACGAGCGCCGCCGACAGTTTGGAGCGGGCCGGCTCGAAGGAACGGAACGCGCGGCCGCCCGAGTAGGCCCAGCGTTCGCCATACACGGAGGGCTCAATCCCGACCGTTTCGGTCCACAGCTCGTCACGGTCCGCGGATCGGACGGAGACCAGGTGAGATCCGGGGGCGACGGGGCGGAAGGCGCGACCGGGTCTCATCGAGCCCTCCGTCGGAAGTCCTCGACCCGACGGTCCCTGCGCGCGACCAGCTTCGCGGCGATCGGCGCGTGGGTCGTCGCATCTGCCCGGACCGCCACGGCCGCGAGCGAGGCCAGCGAGCGAGCGTACGCCCCCCGGCGATGCGATCGGAAGGTCGTTCATTCGCACCCCCCGATAGAGGATCCCGTAGCGCGGCCCCCGCTCGGGGGAGGGCCGTCGACGCGAGCCGAGCAACTGGATGCGGGACGCGTTCATTCGGCTCAGGGCCGTAACGCTCCCCGCCGCGGCGATGAGACGGGCCGCGATCCGCTCGCCGACGACCTCGGCCAGGTTCGGGGCAACGTCGCGCGCGGTCCGCTCGAGGAGGTCGACCAAGCCGGCGTGATGCCGTGCGAGGGCGGCGCGAGCCGCCTCCCAGGCGGGCCGGTACTCGGCGAGGACGGTCCCGGGACCGGGATGAACGCGTCCGCGGCCCGAGCCTCACGGCCGAGCGCCCGCTCGAGCCGCTCCTCTTCCCGCGCGAGCGAGATGAGGACCTCCTCGGGCGCGGCCAGGGCCCGCTCGAGGGTCCGCTCCGCGAGCGCGAGGTAGAACGGTCGGTCCTCCGAAGCGAGTTGTCGGTCGAGCTCGGTCCGCGCGGCGCGGAGCTCGGAGGCC
Source organism: uncultured Thermoplasmata archaeon (assembly GCA_963749235.1). Classification (GTDB taxonomy): domain Archaea; phylum Thermoplasmatota; class Thermoplasmata; order Lutacidiplasmatales; family UBA184; genus Lutacidiplasma. The sequence continues at coordinate 557,420 of CAVVLV010000001.1, forward strand.
GTGGCGAGTCCGACGGGGCGCCCGAGGCCGACCGCGAGGGACGCCTGCCACCGGGGGTCCGGGGTGATGAATCGCGTCTCCTTCGGGAGCCGACGGGCTGCCTCCAGGAGGGGGGCGGGGAAGCCCACCGAGGAAAGGGTCAGAAAACGGGTCGCGGCCGCGGCCAGGCCCGAGCCGAGGGGAACTCGGATGCCGGGGCCCAGGGGAGGGAGCTCCACGAGGGCGAGGTGGGACCCATCACCGAGGAGGATGGCGGTCCCCACGCCCTAGAACTCCGCGAGCGACTTCTGGAATCGGTGGCGCTCCTCGGGGACCTCGACCGGGTACCGGCCGGTAAGGCAGCCCAGGCAGAGACTCTCGCCCGGCATGGCGATCGACTCGACCAGCCCTTCGATCGAGAGGTAGTGGACGCTGTCGGCGCCGATCGCCTGGGCCACCTCCGTCTCGGTCCGTTCGAAGGCGATGAGCTCCTTCCGCTCCTTCATGTCGATCCCGAAATAGCACGGCGCCACGATCGGAGGACAGCCGATGCGTACGTCGACGTGCGCCGCACCCGCCTGACGGACCATCTGGACGATCTCGCGAAGGGTCGTGCCCCGCACGATCGAATCGTCGACGAGGACGATCCTCTTGCCCCGCAGGAGTCCGGGTACTGGATGCAATTTCACCCGCACCTCGAGCTCCCGACGCTTCTGGTCGGGGATGATGAACGTCCGCTCGACAAATCGGTTCTTGATCAGGGCCTCGGCGTACGGGATCCCCGATGCCTCGGCGAACCCGAGCGCTTGGGGGCGGGCCGAGTCGGGCACGGGAACGACGAGGTCCGCCTGGACCGGGCTCTCCTTGGCGAGGCGGAGACCGATCCGGTGGCGAACATCGTAGACGCTCTGACCCTCGACGATCGAGTCGGGGCGCGAGAAGTAGACCCATTCGAACATGCAGTGCGCGCGCGCCCCGCTCCCCGGGATCCGGGAGGTCCGGACGAGTTCGCCCTTCTCCATCAGAAGGACCTCCCCCGGTAGGACGTCCCGCACCACCTTCCCGCCCATCAGCTCGAGCGCGACCGATTCACTAGCTACGGCCACCCCGCCATCGATCGTGCCGAAGACCATCGGCCGCATCCCGAGCGGGTCGCGGAAGGCGAGGACCTTGTTCCCGGCGAGCATGACCACGGAGTACCCGCCGATGAGCTCCGACGAAGCGCGTCGGATCGCTGCCTCGATGTCCCGGGTCCGGGAGTACTCGAGCGCGATCGTCTGGGCCATCGTCTCGGTGTCGGCGTTCCCGAGCAGGTCGATCCCCTGGGCCTGCAGGCGGTGACGGACGCGTTCAAAATTGACCAGGTCGCCGTTCGCGGCGAGCGCCGCCTCTTCGTCCTTCAGCTTGAACACGATCGGCTGGGCGTTCTCGAGGTCGCTGCTGCTCCCGGTCGTGGGGTAGCGGTTGTGCCCGATCCCTGCCGAGCCGCGGAGCGCGTCCAGGAGATCCTGAGTGAACACCTCGTGGACCAGGCCGGCCCCCTTTCGCGTGTGGAGGGTGCCGTGGCTCGAGGTGGCCATCCCGGTCGCTTCCTGGCCGCGGTGTTGGAGGGCGCGGAGCCCCCGGAAGAGGAATGGGGCCGCTCCCTTGCCGTGGAGCGAGACCCCGACGATGCCGCAGAACTCGCGTGCCGGCATCGGTCGACCGAGGGCCTGAACGGCCTTCGGTCGACTCTACTCGGCGTCGGGTCTTAAGGCGAGCGGGCGGGTCGCTCAGCCGAAGAGGGCCGAAAGTCCCTCGGCCGCCTCTTCCTCGGAGACGCCCTTCTCTTCCTTCTTTTCCTCTTCCTTCTTCTCGCCCTTGCCTTCCTTCTTCTCGGCCGCGGCAGGGGCCGCGGCGGGGGCGGAGAGGGTCTCGGCCTTCGCGAGGACGTCGGCGAGGTTGACCCCTTCCATCGAGGCGAGCAGGGCCTTGACGCGCGCCGCGTCGGCCTGGACGCCGGCGGCCGTCAGGACCCCGGTCAGGGCCTTCTCATCGATCGGCTTTCCGGCGGCGTTCAGCAACAGGGCTCCGTAAACGTACTCCATCGTTCTCACTCCGTGAATTCTTGGGGGGACCTTCCTAGGTACCTGTGATCTTTCCGACCGCCATGGCGGCGCGGATCGCTTGCGCGAAGAGAGGGGTGATCGTCTCGGGGGTCGGATAGCCCGCCGCGATCGCAACGGCGAGGGCCCGCCGGTGGGCCCGGGCGACCAGGAGCGGGAGCGTCTCCGGGGTCGCGTAGCCGAGCTCGAGGGCGAGTCCGAGCGCGAGTCGAGAGCCGCGGGCGAGTTGCCCGCGCTGCGCGTCGAGATCGACCGCGAGCACGCTCGCGGGATAGAAGGTGGAACCTTCCACGACCGCGCGAAGAGTGAGCCCGACCTCGAGGGGGAAGATGTCCATGCGGGTCAGCATGGTCGCGACCTCGCGGGAGATGGGAAGGCCGGCCTTGACGATCAGGGTGTCCTTCTTCAGAATGACCTTGCCCTTCTCGATCGCTGCAGGGAATCCGGCATGCTGGAGCTCGCCCACGATCGGGCCGGGTTTGAAACTCGTGGTCCCGGCCGGCACCACGATGTCATGGGGCGCGATCTCGCCGCCGCGGGCGGGGGTCGGGGACCGGGTCTTCAGGAAATCCTGGTAGAGGGCGAACGGATTGCCCTCGGCGGCGAGGAGGGCCGTCTGGTCCTGGACCTCGTCGAGGAGGGGCTTCAGCTCTTTCCGCTTCTTCGCCGCGCGCTCCAAGGCGTGGCGGATGGCGGTGTTGGTCGCGACGACGATCGGGCGGTTCCGTCCGCGGAGCTCGCGTCGCATCCGCTGGAGCGCGGCGGCAGGGACCCCCCGGACGCCAATCAAGGCCGTCATCGGACGAGCCAGGATCTGCTCGGAAAGGCGCTCGACGCGGGCGATCCGCTCCGGGGGCACCGAGCCGCGTCCGACCATGGAACCCTCCTACCACATCCGAACGGCGGGGCCCATGGTCGTCTTGACGTAGACCGACTCGATGTTGGTCCGGCCGCGCTCGAGCTTGCCGATGATCCGCTGGAGAACGGCGTCGACGTTCGCGGCGATCTGCTCGGGCGGCATGCCGCGCGTGCCGACGGCCGCGTGGAAAGTCCGGTTGCCCTTCGAGCGAACCCGAATCGAGCGCTTCATCGCGTTGACGAGGTTCGTGGGGTCGGTGCCTGGCGGCACGGGCCGAGGCATCTTGCCGCGCGGGCCCAGGACCACGCCGAGCCGCTTACCGATCGTGGGCATCATCGGCGCCTCGGCGAGGAAGAAATCGACCTCGGTGACCATCCGCTTCGCCGCCTTGGGGTCCTTGGCCAGCTCTTCGAGCTCCGCGGGCGGGATGACCACATCGGCGGTACCGCGGACCTTCTGGAGGAGCTCGGGCGAGCCGAACACGGCGACGCGGACCGGCTTTCCCCGTCCGTTCGGGAGTGGGACGTCGTCCTCGATCCGGTTCTTCGGGATGGAAAGGTCGAGATCCTTCAGGTTGACGGAGACCTCGACGGTCTCCGGAAACTTGCGTTCCGGGGCCTTTGCGAGCGCCTCGGTAACGACTTCGACGGAAGGACGGTCGGGCATCGATGTAACGCCCCCCAGAGAGGGCGGCGCCGCCGAGAAAGCCAGCTTACTTAAGGCTTCGCGCCCGGCCCTCCGAAACTACTGACGGAAATCGCGCTCGCGCGGGCGCTTTCCACCGCAGCGGGGTCGATGGAGGGTCCGTCGGCGGCTTGCTCACCCTCGCCCTTAAACCGCGAGGGCGGAGTGCCGCCCGCGATGGGGGAGGCGTCGCACGGGGAATCCGAGACCTCGGGGCGGATCCTTCGAGGGCTGGAGGTCGCGCTGGGCCTCTCCGTCCTCGTCCTCGTGGTCGAGGTTCCCGGGGCGTTCCTCAGCCGGAGCCTTTCCGTCACGGTGGACGCCGTGCACAGCATCCCCGACGTCTTCGCGTTCGCGATCTCCTACCTCTCGCTCGCGGCGGCCGCTCGCGGCCCGACCGAGGAACACACGTTCGGTTCGCACCGGCTCGAGGTGTTCGCCGCGATCCTGAACGCCTTCGTCATCCTGGCGGCCGGGGTCGTCTTCGTCTACCCGGCCCTCCTCGAACTCGCGCAGCGGAGCACGCTCTTCGGGCCCATCGACCCGACGTGGATCCTCTTCGCCGCGCTCCCGACCCTCGCATTCCGGAGCGCCTCGGCGGCCTATCTCGGCCGGATACCGCGGGCGGCCCGCGACCTGAACGTTCGCAGCGTCCTCGTGCACCTGGGGACCGATGTCGCCATCACGGTCGCCCTCATCGTGGATGCCGTCCTCCTCCTGGCCTGGCCCGGAAACCTGTGGGTCGACGCCGCGGTCGCCCTCCTCATCTCCGGGATCCTCATCTACGAATCCATCCCCATCTTCCAAGGCGGCTGGGATATACTGACCGAGCGCGCCCCGCGGGGGTTCTCGATGACCGCGCTGATCGACGCGCTGGAGTCGACTCCCCGGGTGCGGGAGGTGCACGATGTGCACGTCTGGTCGGTCTGCCCCACGCTCGTCTGCATGACGGCCCATGTGGACGTGGAAGAGATGCCCATGAGCGAGTCGGCCGCCGTTCGGGAGGAGCTCCGGAATCGGGTCGAGGGTCAGTTCGGGATCGTGCACGCCGTCTTCGAGCTGGAGACCGAGAGAAACCGCCCCCAAGCCTAAATACCAGACCGACCTCGGCGGCGGCCGATGCATTACCCCAAGGTCATCTCGACGTATTGCCCGAAGTGCAAGGTCCACACGGACCACGACGTCGAGAAGGACAAGAAACGCCCCGCTTCCGAGCTCGCCTGGGGGCAGCGCCGATTCCGGCGCGCGACCAGCGGCTACGGAGGCTTCCCGCGGCCGAAGCCCGAGGGGCGGGCGAAGGCCGTCCGCCGGGTCAACCTGAAGTTCAAGTGCAAGAAATGCAAGTATACCGTGAAGCCCGCCAGCTGGCGGGCGAGCCAGCTCGAGTTGGTGGAACACCACTAGGGGTCCTCGTGCACGCACCGGCCCCCTTCTGGATCGTGAAATGCCCCGACTGCTCGACCGAGCAGACCGTCTTCAGCCGTCCGGCGACCACCGTCAACTGCACCGTCTGCGGCGCGACCCTCGCGACGCCGACCGGCGGGCAGGCCAAGCTGCGGGGCGAGTTCGTTCGTCCCGCATCCGGCTAGGCGGGCCGGCGGCGAACCATGCCGCTCCGAGCGGAGTACCCCGAGGAAGGCGAGCTCGTCGTCGGGACCGTCACCTCGATCCGGAACTTCGGCGCCTTCGTCACGCTGGACGAGTACAACGGGCGGGAGGCGTTCATCCACCTCTCCGAGGTGGCGACCGGGTGGGTCAAGTACATCCGGGACCACATCCGAGAGGGCCAGAAGATCGTCGCCCGGGTCCTCCGGATTGACACGTCCAAGAACCAGATCGACCTCTCCCTCAAGCGGATCAACGACCACCAGCGCCGGGAGAAGACCCAGGCGTGGAAGAACGAGCAGCGGGCGATGCGTCTGGTCGAGCAGGTGGCGACCGCGCTCAAGTTGAAGGGCGACGAGGCGGTCGAGCTCTTCGGACCCTCTCTCATCGAGCGCTACGGTTCCCTGTTCCAGGCATTCGAGGTGGCGTCGGCGGACCCGAAGCGGTTCCAGAAGGAGAACGACAAGGTCCCGTGGGCGGCGGCGTTCGTTCACGTCGCGAGCGAGAACATCGTCCCGCCGCACGTCACGATCTTGGGCACCCTCGACATCCGGGATTCAAGCCCGAAGGGCGTCGACCACGTCCGGGCGGCCCTTCTTGCTGCGGAGAAGGTCGACCCCGAGTCGGTCGAGGTTCAGTACGTCGGGGCCCCCCGGTACCGGATCCGCGTCGCCGCGAGCCAGTACAAGGCGGCTGAGGAGACCTTGAAGAAGGCGACCGACGCGGCGATCAAGGCGATCAAGGCCGCCGGCGGGGAGGGGACGTTCACCCGCACATGACCGAATCCATCCTTCGGGTCTGTCGGGCCTGCGCCCGCTACACCTTCCGTCCCGAGTGTCCCGACGGCCACGGCCCGACCCGGACCCCCCACCCCGGCCCGGTTCGATCCGGGGGACCGGTACGGGAAGTACCGCCGCATGCTACTGGGAGCGACGCCCTCCGGGGCGGGAGCCGAGTAAGACCCGTGTCCGCCACCATGCACCGCATCAAGGTCATCAACGACGTGAGCGACCTCGTACCGATCCTTCGGGCGGTCGATTCCCCGATCAAGCTGCGCCTCGTTCAACGACTCGGCGAGAGCTGGCTCACGATCGAGGACGTGAGCAAGGAGTTCGGCACGGAAGGCGTGAAGACGCTGGCCTTCTTTGAAAAACTCCGTCTGATCGACACCCGGTGGGTCGCCCGGGAGGGGCGGAAGCAGCCCGACAAGAGCTACCACTTCTACTACTCCACGATCAACATCAACACGACCTCGCCGCTCGCGGAGATCTCGGAGGTCCTCGCCATCGCCATGATGGGCCTCAAGGAGTACTCGAAGCTCGAGGAGAAGATCTACGCGGCCGTGGGGGCCGAGGGCCGCTTCTTCTCGGACGTCGCCGAAGAGCTCGCGATGAGCCCCACCCGGCTCAAGGGCCTCGTCAAGCGCTCGGACAAGCTGGAGTACCGTGGTCACCGGATCGAGCGGTTCCAAGCGGAAACCGCGGACTGAGCGTCCCGAGGTCTCCGTCCTCCGGGTCGGTCACCGACCCGGTCGCGATCCTCGATTGACCACCCATCTCGCCCTCACCGCCCGCGCGTTCGGCGCCCAACGGATGCTCCTCCACCCACCCGACCCCGACCTCGCCCTGCGGGTCGCCGCGGTCGGGAAGGGATGGGGAGGCTCCTTCGAAGTGATTGGCGTCCCGGACTGGCGAAGGGCCGTGCGCTCGTTTGACGGGCCGGTCGTCCACCTCACCATGTACGGGCTGCCCCTGGCCCGGGTGCTCCCGAAGCTAGAGGGGTCGCGTCGCGATTCTTCTCGTCGTCGGCGGCGCGAAAGTGCCGCCCGGACCTGTACCGGTTGGCCACGTACAACGCCGGGGTCGGTCATCAGCCCCACAGTGAGGTGGCCGCCATCGCCGTGATGCTGTCGCAATTGCTCGGAGTACCCGGTCCGGGTGGATGGGATGGGGCCACTCGCCGGATCCTACCCCGGGCCCGGGGCAAGCGCGTCGTGGGAGGCCGGTCCCGTCCGTGAGCGACTATCTCCCCCCAATCCCGGCAGCGTCTCTCCCCCTCTCCGCCCGGAGCCCGGGGAAGTGCATCATCTTCGGCGAACACGCGGTCGTCCACGGGGCCCCGGAGCTTCTGTTCGCGATCGACCTGCACACCCAAGTGCTCGTTCGCGGGGCGGCCCGTTCCTCGCTCAATGGGGATTTCGAGGCCGCCGCGAGCCATCCCTACTTCCGCGCAGCGCTGGAAAGCCCTTGGGCGGCGGGCGCGTCGGTCGACGTGCGAGCGGTCTCCCGCATTCCTCGCGGCGCGGGTCTCGGGTCTTCGGCGGCCCTCTCGGCCGGACTGGTGGCGACCCTTTCCGCCCTCGCGGGTGGGGTCGACCGACCGACCCTGGCCCAGCGGAGCTTTGACGTCGAGCGAGGCGCCCAAGGGGTCGGGAGCCCGGGCGATACGAGCGCGGCCGTCGCGGGGGGGTTCCTCTCGATCAACGGCACGGCGTCGGGGCCCGCCCTTTGGACCGTGCGCGATGGCCCCCGGAGCTGGGAAGTGCGTCGGGTCGCCGACCCGGGTTGGGTCTGGGTCGTGGCGCACAGCGGGATCCCCCGGGCGACCGGGGACGCCGTGCGGGCCGTCGGGGCCCGGTTCGCCCAGCCCGACGGTCCGGCCCTGCTCGACCAGTTCCGCGCGGTCGCCACCGACGGCATCCGGGCGATCGGGGCCGGCGACCGCACGACCGTGGCCACGCTCATGAATCGAAATCAGGAGCTGCTCCGAGAGGTGGGCGTTTCGCACCCGCGACTCGAGGCTCTCCTCGAAGCGGCCCGGCCCTGCGCCGACGGGGCAAAGCTCACGGGGGCGGGGGCCGGGGGATCGATCGTCGTCCTGCCCCGTCCTGGCTCCGAGACCGACCTCGTTAGGCGCCTCGCTCGGGCGGGGGGGCTGCCGTTTGTCGTACGACCGTCCCCGACCGGGGTCGGGCTCGTGGACGGTCCGGCGTGAGACGTTCCGGGGTCACTTTCGCGCGACGATCCGGATCACCGAATTCGGCGCCACGTGCTGGTCTGCGCCGATGGCCCGGTGCGTCCGACCATCGATCGCTCGAATGAAGTTCTCCCCGAGCTCCGTGTGGACCCGGAACGCGACCTCGCGGGCGGGCGTCTCGGCCGGGACGAGGAGCGCGTCCGGCAGGACGCGCCCCCGACTGTCGGTCCAATGGGTCTCGTCCTCGACCGGGTACACGACGATCTGATGGAGGCGTTCGTAGACCATCCGCTCGAGCGCGGGTTGAACGCCGGTCCCCCCCCACGCGGACATCACGGCCCCCAGCGCGTCGAGGGCCTTCGCTTGGGCGGGCGACAGGCGGTTCGCCTCCCGCAGGTGGAAGGTGGGGTCCCCCGGACGATAATCGATGAGCCCTCCCCGCGCGGCCCGGCGCAACGTGAGCTCGGCGTCCGCGGCCGTGGCGACCACCGGAAGCTCACGCAACTCGGCGGCGAGCGCCTCGGCGTGCCCCCGGTCCGAGCGGTCACATTTGTTGGCGGCGATGAGCCGGGGCTTCGAGGACCGGAGCAGGGCCCGCGCGAGCGAGCGGCGTTCCTCGTCGGTCCACGAACTCGGGTGCGCCCGGTCCACCGGGTGCGAGCGCAAGGCCGTGGCCAGGGCCGCCGGACCGACGGACAGTCCCGTCAAGCGTTGGGCCAGGAACTCCTCGACCTTCTTTCCCTCGAGTTCCACGCTGCGGGCTTGGCGACTGAAGTCCCGGCCCAGGATCTCCGTGACCCAGTCGACGAGCTCCTCCTCGAGCCACTGAACTTCCTCCGCGGGGTCCTGGCTCCCGGGGGCAGCCAGCCGGCCCTCGGGATCCGTGGCCCCCGTCAGGTCGACGACCTGGACGAACCCGTCGGAGGCGCGAAGGTCGTCCAGGAATTTGTGTCCCAGACCCTTCCCTTCGTGCGCCCCGGGAACGAGGCCCGGCACGTCGACCAGATTGACGGGAACCCACCGGGTCCCTTCAACGCATTTCGCGTTCCCCGGCGTACAAGCCGTCCCCTTCTCGGTGTGAGGGCACGGCGCGCGGATCGCGGCGACCCCACGGTTCGGTTCGATCGTTGTGAAGGGGTAAGGTGCCATGGGCACGTCGAGCAGCGTGAGCGCGTTGAAGAACGTCGATTTTCCGACGTTGGGCTTGCCGACCAGGCCGACCTCGATGGGGATCCCCTCCCTTACACTGAGTAATCGGGGGCAGTTTCGCTCACCTGGAGGGCGGCGTTCGCGGCGAGCGCCATCGCGAAGAGGAGGTCGCTCAGTCGATTCGTCCACTGCAGCAGTTCCGGGCGGACCGCTTCGCTCCGATGGAGCCGCCACAGCTCGCGCTCGGCCCGGCGCGCGACCGTCCGGGCGAGGTGGAACTGGGCTGCAGGAACGGATCCGCCGGACAGGACGAACGAATGGAGGGGGGGATGTCGGCCGTCGAACCGGTCGATCGCGGATTCGAGCCCCGTCACGTGTCGGGCCTCGATCCGGTGCGGCGGGGACGGGGCGGCCGGAGGGACGGCGAGTTCGGATTGGACGATGAAGAGCTCGTGCTGGAGTTGGCGGACTACGGTCCGGAACTCGTCGAGCGGAGGGGGCAGCGAGGTCTCGATGAGTCCCAGGTGGGCACCGAGTTCGTCGAACGCGCCGTAGCCGCGGATGCGCGCGGACTCTTTCGCTACGCGCGCACCAAAGGCGAGGCCGGTCGTCCCGTCGTCGCCGGTACGGGTATAGAGACGCGGGATGTTCTCGCCTCCGGTCGCCACGGCAACTGGTCCAAGGGCGAACTCAGACCGTGGACAGGACAGAACGAGATGTGCAGCACCTCATTATGCTTGGCGTCCTGACGGCACAGTCGGCAGATGAACCCGCTTCGTTCGCTCCACGCAATCGCGATCGACTCCATTTTGCAACCCAACCCCGTTTTGGGAACCTAGCGCCCGAGGAGTCCCCGACCCTCGCGGTCCGCCCGACGCCGGTCCCGCTTCCGCTCGGAAAGCGAGCGAGCGCGGTCGCGCATCGCCGTCATCCGTTCGGTGTGGGTCCGGGCTAGCTCCCCCAGCCCAAGGGTGAGGACGGTCGCTACTGCGCCCTCCAGATCCCGGGCATAGCCCTCTTCGACGACCTCTTCCAGCTCCGCCCTCAGCGTCGCGGGGAGCTCGACTCCGGGCGCGGGTGCACCGCCCGCACTTCGGAGGAGCGCCCGGACCGCAGCCGAGCGGTCCGGCAGGTCGTTCGCCGTTCGGAACTGATCGAGGAGCGACGTTTCCTCGGGGGTGAGGCGTACCCCGAGAAAGTACATCGCGGGAGCCGCTCGAGCATTCCGCACGATGTTTAACACAAGTTAACAATTATTTAAGCTTTATTTTGTCTTGTTAAATGCGAGACGGGAACCAGTCCACAACTTCTCGGACCGGTCGTTGGATGGGGAGTTTTCTGCCGGGGGGGCCGATGGAACGGTATTATCTCACTGGAGCATGGGACGTCCGCCGCCGGCATTCTGATGTTCGAGGAAGTCCACCCTTGGACGGGCGCGGAGAGAGATCCTCCACCGGACCAATCTGACCCATCGGCTCGGCCGAGCGCGGCCTGGGGCCTGCGGGCCCATTCGGGGAACCCGAGCGCCGAAAGAAGCGGTCTGCGCTCGGCACATAGGAGTACAAAGAGTCGATATGTGAAGCCGGTTCGATTTCCACGCTCCAAGCCCCCAGATCTCCCGCCGAGGCGAGCGTCCCTCCTTTTCCTCGTCGTTCTGCTCCTCACCTTGAGTTCCATTTCGATGTCCGTGGAACGGACGCATTCTTCCCCTTCTACCGCCTCGGATGCCAGCGCCACGAACCTGGCCAGTTCGGCGCTTTCCGCCGCCAGTCTGTCAGTGAAGGCGGCCGGTCCGTCCACGGCCCATGAGCCGGCGACCGCTACCCCGCACTGGTCGGAAATGAGTACCCTCGCCCCCGCCCCCTCGGGCCGGGACAACGAGGCCATGGCGTACGACCCTGTGCTCGGAGCCGTGATTCTATTCGGAGGCTACTTCGTCCAAGTCGCGGCCGCCGGAGACACTTGGGAGTTCCACAACGGTGGTTGGACCGAACTGAATCCGTACCCCACGCCTTCGCCGCGGTGGGCGGCATCGATGGTCTACGACCCTTCCACCCAATCGCTCCTCCTGTTCGGAGGACGGGACGACAACCAGTTCTTCAACGACACCTGGTCATTCAACGCCGCGGGGTGGACCCAGCTCTCCACGCCTACGGCCCCGTCTCCTCGGTCGACAACCATGACCTACGACGCGATGCAGGGGGCCGTGGTCCTCTACGGCGGAGGCGTCGGGAACCTACCCGCGGGGAGCGGGTCTCCCTGGAGTCACTACACCGACACCTGGGAGTTCAAAGACTCCGCCTGGGTCAATCTCACGAGCCACCTCACCCCCTCTCCCCCCGATCTGAGTAGCCAACTCGTCTTCGATGCCGCCGACGGATACGACGTCCTGTTCGGGGGCGCCTACCCTACCGGACCGTGCGAAACCTTGGATTTCGAATGGACCTTCCAGGATGGGAGCTGGACCAATGTCAGCGGCGATGCCGAATCGGGGCCCGGCGGGGCCCACGGAGTTTGGGGCGCGGGGCTCACCTATGACCCGGAGCTGTCCGCCGTCCTCGCGTTCGGTGGGAACCTCGACAGCTCGCCCGGCAACTGCTACTCAGCGAGCATGACCTGGGAGTACTCGGGAGGGGTTTGGACGAACCTTACCGCGAGCATTGGCTCCTTGGCGCCCTTGCCCCGTAGCTCGTTCCCTATGGCGTATGACGCGGCCGCCGGTTTGGTGCTGCTGTTCGGCGGTAACATAGACAATTCGTTCAACTACCTGGGTGACACCTGGGCGCTGACCGAGAATTCCGAGGTGTTCGGGGTCAACTCGACGCCCCCGTCCGAACCCACTCCCCCACCGGTTTCACCGTGGACTTCACCCAACGCGATCCTGGCGTACATGAGTGCGATCGCGGCCGGGACGTGCGCCGGGGTCTTCGTGCTGAACCGCCAGCGGCGGACGTGAATCTGCCTTCCTGATATCGATTCCCGTCGGGGGATTGGACCCTCGGACCGCCGGACCCAGGCCCCTGGGGAATCGGGCCGGCGACCTTCGGTTCCCCGTACTCAGACGGGGGCTTGGCCGAGGGTCGTGAAGGCGTAGAGAAATCCGTCCTCCCCGGCCACGAACACCGCGGAGTCCAGGATGACCGGGACCGTATCGAGCCCTGCACTGGTCGGGTACCGCCAACCAGCCCCTCCCTCAACGAACGTCTTCTGAGCCCCGATCGTGCCAGCCGCGTCCTCGAATACGGTGACCCCGATGGTGCTGGCTACGCCCACGATCGGCGACCCGATAGAGAAGTTGAACTTTTCCGCACCGCTGGTCGAGTTCAGGATGTAGAGATAGCCGTCGTCCGACCCCAGGTACAAGAGGTGCCAGTTGTCGACCGTCGCGGTGTCTTGGATCGCCCCGCCGGTCTGGAAGGACCACTCGAGCGCGCCGGTGGAGGCGGCCAGATCGTAGAGGAAGTGATCCGTGGAGCCAACTCGAACCGTACTCCTCGTCACTAGGGCCGGGGCGGTCACCGCACCGCCGGTCGCGAAGCTCCACTTGGTCGCTCCGGTCGCGTCGTTCAACCCGAACACGGTACCGTTGGTGAGTCCCACGACCAGCAGGTGGGCGGAAGCATTCAGGGACGGCGCGGACGACGCGGCGCTCCCAAGGACCAGGGACCAGGAGGCCATGCCGCTCGATTCGGAGAGCGCCTCGACCAACCCGGTGCTCGAGGTAACGTAGAGTTCCCCATTGGCGAACACAGGAGCTGCGACGATCCCCCGACCGGGTCCGACCAAGCGAGCGTCCCGTTCGATAGGTGGACGGCATCCAGGGACCCGTCCGCGGCTCCAACGAACACCAGTCCGTGCCCGGGATCCACCGCGGGGCTTCCGTCGATGGCCGCCCCCGAGGCCAGGGTGAAATTCCACAACTGGCCCCCGTTGAGGAGATCGAGCGCGAAGAGGTTCCCGTCCGAATCGCCCAGGTACGCTCGCCCATCCACGACCGCGGGCGCGGCATCGATGGGGGCCCGGGCGTCATACCGCCACGCGACCTTGAGCCAGTAATTGTTCCCCGGGAAGATGACATTGTGCAGGGACGGGTCGTTCGGTTCGAAGCCGGAATGGCCGGCTCCGTCGCCCAGTTGGTCCCACGTGTTGGCGACGGTGATCGTGGTGCTGCTGGACTTCTCGGAGGCGTGGGCCATGGCCGTCACCGAAGTCGGACCGAATGTCGCATTGTTGGGGATCACTACCGAAGTGGGAGGCAGGGAGCCGTTGGTCCCGGAAGTGGCGGTCGCCAACGTCCTCCCCGCAAGCCCGATCGTGACACTGACCGATGCGCCAAAACCGCCCCCGTTGATCGTGAGGGAACCCCCTGGGGCCACGTATTCGGAAGAGGCCCGCAGGTACGCGCCCGAGGTACTGTAGTTGACCGAGAAATCCACCGTGGTCCCGGTCGTGTCGGACTGACCGGAGATGGACTCGGTGTTCGCGGTAACGGAGTAGCTCCCACCCGCCGCCGGGACCGGGAAGGAGACGCTCCAGGAAGTGGAGGTAGCGCGCGGTGCGCGGAGCGTCGCCCGATTGTTGATCGCACCCGTGGCCCAGCTGTGCGTGGCCGCGTCCCACCAAGGACCGGTGGAACCACCCGACTGGATCGCTACCTCGACCGCCGCCACGCCGAGGGGATCCGTCGCGTTTCCGAACACTTTCAGGTTGCCGTGGGGGGATGAAACGGCGGCACCCGGGAGAGGCGAGCTGATCGAGGTACCGGGTAGTTGGGCGTCATTCCCGCCGCCGACAATGAAGTCGTAGAGGAAGCCGTCCGAGGAGGCGATGAGAATGTTCCCATCCGATACGGCCGCGACGAAGCGATCCATCCTCCGGTTTGGTAAGAGTAGAGAAGGGCCCCGGTAGTCCGGGCGAGGACATCCAGGGACCCGCCGATATCTCCCGTGACGACGATCGAGTGGCTGCTCGCTCCGGCGATCGCGGGCGCGGCGATCGACTCGGCTCGCGCCGAGTCGTTGTAGAACCACCGGACCTGGCCGTTCTGTGCATCCAGATTGACGAGGCCCTGATTGAAGCCGAAAATGAGGTCCGTACCCTCGAGGGCCGGAGTGGAACGCGCCCGGGGCTCGACGGTCCCCGTGAGCCCCGCGATGGCAAAGAAGTCGGTCTCCCAGATCAACGTCCCGTTGTTGAGGTCCAGCGCGTAGGCGATGCCCGCGCTGTTCGTTGCGTAGACGACTCCCTGGGAGAAACCGTTGCGGCCCGGTGCTGAGATCGTAGGCCCCGCCCCAACGTCGTAGTCCTTCCCCACCGGGTTGTAGCACTGGAAGCGCCAGATCAGCTGCCCGGTCAGCGCGTTCAAGGCATAGACCGACGAATCGGGGTCGTCGGTTCCGAAGAGGACCATCGGAACGCCGGTGGCGTTCACGATGTACGAGGAAGCGTCCCACGAACCCGCGGTTTGGTTGTAGCCGGAGAACTCCCACTCGATGCTGCAACTTCCTGCGTTGATGGCCAGGTACGGGCCGCTGCGCGGGCTCGGCGCCTCGGTCCCGAGATACAGGGTGGGGACGCCGCCCGGGGGCGAAGCGAAGGTCGGTGTGGCCTCGGTCGAACCCGGGAGGTCCGTCGAGCATTGGGTCGCGCCGGTCGAGGCGTTGAGTTTGAACATCTCGGCGCTGAGGAACGGCACGACGAACACGGAACCGTTGTGGACCAGGGGCGAGGCGCGGATCGGAGAGCCGAGCCAGATCCCCCAGACGATGTGGCCGTTCGCCAGGTTGACGGCGACGAAGTTCCCGGCGTCCGTTCCAATATAGACGAGGGTTTCGCCGAGAAGCGGGTCGTAGGCGACCACGGGAGAGTCGAGGGCGGTACCATACAGGTTGCTGGCCCAACCCACGCCGAGGGTTGGGGCCGTGAGGGAAGAGAGGGGGCTGTTGCTCGCGTAGCCGGTCAGGGCCGGGCTTTGATGAAGTTCCGGCCAGTCATACTTGCTGCTCTTCACGATCGTCGGGCCGAAGGCGGGAGAGCGTGCGACCGGAGGTTTCGCCCCGCTCGAGTTGGGTCCCTGCGAGGAGGACCGGCTCCCAAAAGTACTCGCGGGAACCAACAGCAGGAGGACGACGCCAACAACCATAGGGACGAGCCATCGAGCTCGGTCCCCCGGGGGACCTCGGAAGCGGGGGGTGGTCATCCGCAAACCACTCGAGGTCCCCCCTATGAAGTTACCGACCCGGGCTCGCGTTTCGGCCGTCCGAGCGCCTCCGGAGCGGGACCGGGCTGTCGGTCACAGACGGGGCCCAAGCGGCGGATCGGGGAGGGACCGAGTCCGTCTCGCCGGCCTACAGGGGGACCGATCCCTGGACCTCGGAATCGTTGACGTAGCCGAGGACCCCGAGTGCTCGCCCCGTCCCAGCCAAGGAGGTTTGCGTAACCAGGACCAGGTCGAGACCGCTCTCGAAGGGCACCTCCGTCGAAGCGTTGGTGACCGAGCTCCAGACGCTCGTTCTGGGTGTACGTCAGAAGGTCGGTACCGTTGGAGGTCGCCAGCACGACGTACCAGGCCCAGATCGAACCCGGGGCACTTCCGGCGCATACGTTGGTGGGGGTGGCTGAGGCGGCCGCGTTCGGGTCCCCGATGTAGTCGCCGTCCCAGATCTCGTAGACGATCGGCCAAACCGATTTCGTCGTGAGCGGCGAGGAAGAGTTCACCCATGGGATCCGTTCTGCGTAGGCGGTACCGCCTCCGGCGCACGATACGTTGCGCACCGATGGGGTTCCGAACTGGACCGCGATCGGAGGACCGGGCGCCGTGGAAGTCGAGTTCGGGATCCCTCCTCCTGCCGGACCGGAGTAGGGCCGTGCGGTCGTGAGCGCGTAGATCCCGAGAAGGATCACCAGGATGGAAACGAGCTGGCCGACGCGTTCCCCACCGGGCTCCCCGTTGTTCCGCCTGCCCCCGCCGGAACGCCCGCGCACGACTCTCGGAACGACGGACGGCCCCGTGCTTCGGTGGGGGGACCTTAGGGCCGCCGGAGCGCCCGGCTGGATCGGAAGCGCTCGCATCCAACGGTGAGGGCAGAGTGGCCCGGCCGATCTCGGTCATGCCTCTCCCTGGGTGGACGGGATCAGCTCGAGGTAGGCTTCCTCAAGGACGAGGGTAGTGCTCGTGAACTGTACCACCGCGCCCAACCCCTCGCAGATCCGAAGCAACTGGACCCGTGCGTCATCGCTCCCGTCGAACGTGATGCGCCACCGTCGGGGGGAAACCGCCGCCACGTCCGTGGCCACGGTTCGGAGGCCCGCCATCGCGGCGGGGGCCACGGGCTGTTGGAACTCGACGTCCACCTGCCGGGAGCGGATCCGACTCGCGACTCGGTCGACCCGGTCGTTCAGCACCACTCGCCCGCCGTGTAGGAAGATCAGCTGGTCACACACCTCGGTGACTTCGAGCAACTGGTGGGAGCTCATCAGAACGAGGTGGTCGCGCTTCAGTCCGTTGAGGAGATGTCGGACGGTCACCCGCTCGGCCGGGTCGAGGCCGCTCGTGGGTTCATCGAGCAGGAGGACGGACGGGTCGCCCATCAGGGCGGCCGCGAGCGACACCCGTTGGCGCTGGCCCTTGGAGAGCCATCCGATCCGGTGGCCGAGCGGCGGAAGGTCGAGGAGTCGGTGGCAACGGTCGATCTCTCGGTCGACCTCGTCGGTGGACAGCCCCCGGGCCCGACCGACCAGGTCGAGGGCCCCGTGCACGTTCATCGTGGGGTAAGGCTCGGGGGTCTCGATGAGGGCGCCCACATCCCACAGGGCCTTCTTCCGGTCGACCATCGGATCGATCCCGTTCAGGTAGGCGCGTCCCTGGGAGGGCCGCAGGAGGCCGACGAGGAGCTTCAAGAGCGTAGTTTTCCCGGCTCCGTTTGGTCCCAGACACCCGACCGCCCCGGGGCCGTCGAACCGGAACGAAAGTTCGCGAAGGACCAGTGGACCCGTGGCGAACGACTTGGACAGTCCTGAGACCTCGAACGACGGCATGGTCTACCCCGTGGACTCCTGGCGCTGGTAGAGGAAAATGCTCAGGGGAAGGAAGACCGCCAGGTAGGCGGCCATGATGGCGATCCCCTCGGTCACGGTCGCGACCCAGATCGTGTAGTACCGCTGAGCGCCGAGTGGGATGGTCTGCTGGTGGACGAAGTCGGTGTCCATCACGGAGGCCATCGCCGTGCCCGCATAGGGGAAGGAGAACCACGGCTCGATCCCCGCGAGCTCCAGGACCGCTTGCAGGATCGTAAAGCCGACGTAGAGGGCGAGAACCGTGGCCAGGACTCCCGCCGAGGGAGAACGGACGAAGGCGCTCACGCAGAAGGCGACGCTGAGGGCGGCGAGGGCGAAGAGGGCGGCGATCCCGAGCGATTCGAGGAGGAGCCCCCAAGGGATCGTAGCGCCGCCAAAAAAGTAGACTCCGCCTGCGATGTCGAGCGCGTAGTTGACCCCGACGATCGCGAAGGTGACCAGGGTCGCGGCGGTGTAGCGTCCCGCGAGGAGCACTGATCGGCGGATCGGAAGGACGAGCATGTAATACCCCGTCCCCGTCGAGAAATCGACGCCCAATGCGTCCCCTCCGAAGAACGCGGCCGCGAGGATGATCCAGAGTCCGAGGTAATCGAGGTTGTTGCTCAGGTACTCGGAACTACGGTACAGTTGTTCGATCTGGATGGCGGGGATCCCGGCCGCGACCTGGAACGCAAGGGTGAGGGACGAGACCAGGGCCACGAACCCAAGGAGCCCATAGAACCGATTGGTCCGCAGATAGTGCCCCAACTGGAGGCGTGTCGCCAGGAGCCACTGGTCGAAGTCCGAGACCCGACGGCGGGCGGCGGACGTGGCCCCTACCGGTGCGGGCGGATCGTTGCGGACCTCGGTCACGGTAGCCTGCTTCCTCGAAAGATAATGGTAGGAGTTCTCCCCTGACGTGACTGAGGTTGAGTTCGACGAGCGTCGGCGCGCTCTCGACCCGCATGAAATCAAGCTCCCGGCGCGGTCTTAAACGTTCCCTGAAGGAGCCTGGTTGTCGGGATCCGCCCAATGCCCCGAGCCACCGGTTCCGCGTGCCGTTGGCGCGTGGGAATGGTGGTCACGACGGCCGGTCGCCTTCAACCCGTGACTCGCCGAGGGGCTATGTACGGGGGCGGGCCTCTACGGCTCGCACGACACTTTGTGTAATTCCCCATGAACGTGTGGAACGTAGTGCTGGTAGCAATGTTCCTCCTCCTCGGGGGCGGAGCTTTCTCGATTGGACCTCTTCCCGCCGCCGAGCTGGGCCCGGAGTCGACCACCCCGGTGGTGACCGGTTCGATCACCGTCGAGGCGACCAATGACTACGGATACCAGCCCGACTCGTTCCAGCAGATCCCCACGAACGCCACGATCACCGTCACCTTCACCGACGCGGACACCCTGGCCCACTCGTTCACGATCTCCTCGCGCGAGGGGTTCGTCATTCCGACCTCGACCAAGAACGCGCAATTGGTGCAGCTGTTCACCGAGTACCCCGCGCTCTTTTCGTCCTTCGTGAACGGCTCCGGCGACCAATCTGTGAAA
Organism: uncultured Thermoplasmata archaeon; assembly: GCA_963749235.1. Classification (GTDB taxonomy): domain Archaea; phylum Thermoplasmatota; class Thermoplasmata; order Lutacidiplasmatales; family UBA184; genus Lutacidiplasma. The sequence continues at coordinate 576,380 of CAVVLV010000001.1, forward strand.
TCGTTCCATTCTCCCGCGACGCCCGGTTGGTACGAATTCGTGTGCAACGTCTCGGGGCACTTTCAGAACGGAATGTACGGTTTCATCGCCTTCGGGGAGAACCTCCCGTCGAACCTCACGGTGCCGACTCGAGTGGGCCTCGGCGGCACGACCATCACCCCCTTGGAGGGTGTCCTGATTGGGGGGACCCTCGTCGTGGTCGTCATCGGTCTGGCCATCTGGCTACGTCGCCGCGGAGCGAGGCGGCCCCCCACCGACCCCGCGGAACCGTCTTCGAAGAGGTAGACCCGGAAGGGGTGCTTTTGGGGTACCGGTGGCGTCGACTCGACCTAGGGAGGCTCCGCCTTGCCCCCTCGATCCGCCGGCCGCGGGGGACCGGAGCCCGGGGTAGCGGGTTCGGGCAGTTCTCGGGAGAGAGGGTACCGCATCGGGGCCGTACGGGGCCGTGGCGCCAAGTCACGCGCCAGTCCAGCGCGGGGGCCTCTTCTCTCGAAACGCCTCCCGGGCTTCCCGGTTGTCGGGGCTGTCCCGCAGGGGGTCGGCGAGTTCCTGTTCGAGGCGCAATCCCTCCCCTAGGGGTAGGGACAAGCCCCGGTGCACGGCGGCCAAGGCCGCCCGAACCGCCCGGGGCGGGTGCGCAGCGATGGACATCGCCATCGTCTGGGCCTCCTCCCGCAGCCGGGACGCGGGGTAGACATGGTTCACGAGGCCGAGCTCCGCCGCACGGGCGGCATCGATCGGCAGCGCGGTGAGGATCATCTCGAGCGCGATGGCCGGAGGTATGGCGCGCGGGAGTCGCTGCGTTCCGCCCTGACCGGGGATGATCGCCCAGCGGAGCTCGGGGAGGCCAAAGGTCGCATTCTCGCTCGCCAGCCGGAGGTCGCAGGCCAGCGCCATTTCGAGCCCTCCCCCTAGACATATCCCGTTGACGGCCGCGATGATCGGCTTCCCCACGTCCAGGTTCCGGGTGATGCCGCCGATCCCCGGCTCCCGATTCCAGACTTCCACGCGGCGGGCCGCCGGAACGTTCTGGTAAAACTCTCCCATCCGCTTGAGGTCGACACCGGCGCAGAACGCCTTGGTGCCCGCCCCGGTGAGGACGGCTACTCGAATCCTTACCTCGTCGTGTACGCGTTGCCACGCCGAGACCAACTCGCTCTGACTCTCGGGGTCGATTGCGTTCAGGGCTTCCGGACGATCGAGCGTGATCCAGGCGACGGGGCCGTCGGCGGAGAAACGAACCGGCATCAGACGGGTACGTTGCCCCGCTTCTTGGACTTAGCGGAGACCCCGTGCTCGACGCGGCGGCCGCGGTCCGAGAGAGACCGGGACTCCCCGATCCTCCGCTAACGGGATCCGAGGGGCTCCTCCGTCGGAAACTTGGCGTCGGTATTCCGTGGAAAAGCCCCTAACCGGTACGGGAGAACCCGCATCACCCACGAATCGTCTCCCCCACCCGGGGACCCGAATGGCGAAAGTGCGCCCACGCTCGAACCCGGCGAACGCGACCCGGGACGTGCTCCGCCCGATGCGTCCCGGAGAATCCCCGTTCGACGACCTCCTCTACGAAAAGCGGGGGGGCGTCGCGCGAATCACCCTCAATCGTCCTCAGGTTTACAACGCCTACGCAACGGGAACGCTCCAGGAGCTCTCGCGGGCCGTCGAGGACGCGTCGCTCGATGACGCGGTCGGCGTCATCGTGCTGACCGGCGCGGGGACCAACGCGTTCTGCACCGGAGGAGATGTCCGAGAGTATGCGACCCGGTACACGCAGCGGCCCCGTGACTACTGGAAGTACATGGGATTCTTCGAGGGGGCAGTGGAATCGCTCCTTCGGTGCGGCAAGCCCACGATCGCCCGGCTGAACGGGATCACCGTAGGCGGGGGGAACGAACTCCACCTTGCGTGCGATCTTTCCGTCGCCGCATCCCATGTGTACCTCGGACAGGTTGGCGTGGGCGTTGGATCGGTCGCGTGCGGTGGAGCGACTCAATGGCTCCCCCTGGCTGTCGGCGACCGGCGGGCTCGCGCGATGCTGATGCTGAACGAGAGGGTTCCCGCCCGGGCAAGCACTCGAGTGGGGCCTGGTGAACGAGGTCGCGCCGTCCGTGCGGAACGGCTCGGGGTATGTCGAGCAACCCTCGGGCGAGGAGATTCGGCTCGCCCACGCCGGCTCCCAAGGATACCAGATCGACCTGGTTGCCCTGGATGCGGCAGTCGAGAAGCTGAGCGGTCGGCTGCTCGCGATGTTTCCGGAATGCCTCCGGTACACCAAGCAGCAAGTGAACTTCTGGAAGGAACTTTCCTGGCACAGCACGGTCGGTCATGGCCGAGAATGGCTCGCCCTCCACTTCGCCAACCGCGAACCCCACGAGGGGATGGGCGCGTTCGTTGAGAAACGGGCTCCGGATGTGGCCCGACTCCGACGGGAGTTGGCCGAGGGAAAGGGCGGCGAATTCCTGTACGGTCGACCCTCCCGCCAATGCGGGAAGTGCGGAGCCCACGGTCTGCCAGACGAGTTCGATTTCTGCGGTCGTTGCGGGTCCACCCTTCCCGTTGCGACCTCCCCGGAGGCGTGATCCGATGTCGGCCAATCCGGCTCTCTCCCCGACCGCGGGCGGGATACCCCCGGAATTCCTGCGGGACGCGAGGGACCTCCAGCGGAAGCTGGTCGAGGAATACTATGCGGGCCTCCGACCGAAGGAGGGACCGCGTCGCCCCGTTGCGTACATGCTGGTCGGGGGCAACCTTACCGAGATCGTGCGCTCGTTCGGATACGACGTGGTCTTTCCGGAGATCGTCGCGCTCAACTGCGCGATCAAGCATCAATCGCTCGACAACATCCTGCACGCCGAGTCGCTCGGGTACGGGCTCGATGTCTGCGGCTACGTGAAGAACGACCTGGGACTCCAGGACCTCGGCGGGAAGACCTCCTTCGGACAGATCCCGCGTCCGGACCTCCTCGTCTGCAGCTTCTCCGGCTGCTATGTCTACGTCAAGTGGTGGGAAGCGCTCGCCGAGTCGTACGGCGCTCCGCTGTTCATGTTCGATGTCCCGTACATGCGGGATGAGACTCCGCGCAAGGAGGACATCGACTACCTGGTGAGCCAGCTTTGGGAGCTCGTCCATTTCCTCGAGAAGCGCACCGGCCAAGCGTTCGACATGGACGCCCTGAAGCGTGTCCTGGCGGACTCCCGTCGGGCCGAGGACGGTTGGGTCGAGTTCCTCCGTGCCGGACGGCTTCGCCCCTCTCCGATCGAGGCGTATTTCGAAGCGATCTTCTACATGTTCCCGATCAACGTGCTTCGGGGCACTCCGGAAGCGGCCGACTTCTACGGGGTCGTCAACGAGGAGATACGGGCGCGGGTGCGCGATGGGAACTATCCCCTCCCCGAGGAGAAGTTCCGGGTGCTCGTGGAAGGGGTGCCCCCGTACACCAACTACAGGACGTTCTGGGATTTCTTCAGAAAATGGGGGGCGGTCTCCGTCGTGGCGACCTACCCGAAGGTCGGCGGGCTGTTCGACCGCGGCTTCCGCCACGACCCGAGTCGGCCCTTCGAAAGTATCGCCGAGTACAGTCTCGGGGCGTACGTCAACCAGTCCTGGCCGCTTCGGCGCAAGATCATCGCTGACTACATCCGTGAGTACGAGGCCGATGCGGTCATCGTTCACGGCATCAAGTCGTGCCGATCGTTCACGGCCGGCCAGGGCGATCTGAGGGACTGGCTCATCCACGACCAGAAGGTCCCGACGCTGTACATCGAGTCGGACCATCAGGACCCGCGGTACTTCGCCCCCGCCCAGATCAAGAACCGGATGGACGCCTTCTTCGAGTCCCTCGAGCAGCGCCGAGCCGTCGCGGCCGCGGCGGGAGCCGTACCCGCATGAGCGGCGTGGTCGCCGGCGTCGACATCGGCTCGACGACGGCGAAGTGCGTGATCTTGGGAGAGGGTTCGAAGGTGATCGGACGATCGCTCAACCCGGTCGGTGCCGACATCGTGAAGGATGCGGAGCGCGCCCTCGAGGCCGCGCTCGCGGACGCTCATGTACCCCGTTCCGAACTTGGGTTCATCACCGGGACGGGCTACGGACGATACAAGATCTACTTCGGCCAGCTCGTCGTGACCGAGATCTCTTGCCACGCGCGAGGGGCCAACTTCCTCTTTCCGGGAACGCGCCTCGTGATCGACATCGGCGGTCAGGACACCAAGGCGATTCGGATCAACGACAAGGGCGAGGTCGTGGATTTCGCGATGAACGACAAGTGCGCCGCGGGCACCGGGCGCTTTCTCGACGTGTGTGCGAATGCTCTGGGGTACGACGTGGCCCAGATCGGACCCCTGTCCCTCCAGGCCCACCGGGCGGTCAAGGTCACGAGCACCTGTACGGTATTCGCCGAATCGGAGGTCACTTCCTACGTTTCACGCGGGAAGGACCCGAAGGATATCCTCGCCGGGCTCCATGCCAGCATCGCGAACCGCACGCTCTCCCTGATGCAACGGGTGGGGGTCGAACCGGAGATCACGTTCACCGGCGGCGTTTCGCAGAACGAGGGAATGGTCCAGGCCCTTCAGCGCCGGATCGGGACGTCCGTCAACGTCAGCCCCCTTTCCCAATACCTCGGCGCCCTTGGCGCGGCGCTCCACGGTCGGGACCGGCTCGCGGGAGGAGCCTCATGATCACGGTCGGCCTCGATCTCGGGGCGGGGGTCATCAAGGGCGCGATGCTCGAGGACGGTCACCGGATATTGGCGACCGCTTCGGCTCCGTCCCGCGGTATTCCCGTAGCGGCGGCGCGCCGGGTCCTGGAGGAGCTCGGGGAGACCGCAAACACCGCGCCCGGCGACGTGGACTATCTCTGCACGACCGGCTTCGGCCGCTACTCCCTCCCGGAGCGGAACCTCCAGGTCAGCGACTTCACGTCGTCGGCGCGCGGCGCGATCTTCCTCTTTCCCCGGACACGTCTCGTGGTCGATGTCGGTTCCCAAGCCTCGAGGACGATGTCCATCTCCGAGACGGGAAAGGTCCTCAAATTCAAGATGAACGAAAAGTGCGCTGCCGGAGCGGGGCGCTTTGTGGAACGCTGTTCCAAGTACCTTCAGGTCCCGCTCGAGGAGATGGGCGCGAAGGCGCTCGCGGCCGAACACCCCAAGCTCATTTCGAGCGTCTGCGCGGTCCTCGCGGAAACGGAGATCATCAACAACGTTGCCGAGGGGGTCCCGCTGCCGGACATCTTGATGGGGGTCTTCCTTTCCCTCTCGCAACGGGCCCACTCGTTGATGCGGTACGTTGGGATCCAGCCCGAGGTCACGCTCGTCGGAGGACTCGTCCGCAACGTCGGGATGATCAAGGCGCTCGACGACACGGTCGGGATGCATGTCAACGTCACGCCGGATGCGTACTATGCCGCGGCCCTGGGGAGCGCGATCCTGGGTCATGCCCGCTTGCGAAAGCTCTCACTCGCGACGCCCGTTGGGGCGGGGTAGCCATGCCCTCGCTGCTCCAGATCCGGTCGCCCGAAGGAGGCGATGGCGAGGGGGGGATCCTTCCCCGCGTCGAGATCTCGCCGGATTTCCGGGAGTTCACCCAAGCGGACACGGTGGAAAAGATGGTCCGCTTGGCCGAGGAGATCCTCGCAGATCCGACCTTTCCGACCGTCCGCGCCTGGAGGGCAGCGGGGGGAAAGGCGGTCGGTTGCTTCCCCGTGTACACTCCGCAGGAGCTCGTCCACTCGCTCGGCCTCTTCCCGGTCGCCATGCAGGGAGGCGGGGAAAACCTCGAAATCACGCGGGCCGACGCCGCGCTCGGCTCCTTCCTCTGCTCGATCTCGAAGTCGACGCTCGAGATGGCCCTCACCGGTCTTCTCGATCCGTTCGACGCCTTCGTGTTTCCCTACATCTGCGACGTGAGCCGCAACTTGGACGGGATTTTTTCCCGAACCTTGCCCGACCGCCCGTCGCACATGCTCCACCTCCCTCAGAACTTCTCCTCGCCCGCCACGGTTCCTTTCCTGGTCGCGGAGTACCGGAGCCTCCTCGGGAAGCTCGAACGGGTCGCCGGCCGTCCCTATTCCTCGGAGGACCTCCGCGTTTCGCTGGAGCTCTTCAACGAGCAGCGCGCGCTCGTCGCCCGACTCGCGGCCTTGAAGCGGGAGAAGCCGTGGAACATCACGCTGGTGGAGTACTACCTCCTCCTCCGACTCGGCGGCCTCTTACCTCGGGAGGTCCACGTTCCCCTGCTCCGGCGCGCCCTCGCCGAAGTCGAGGCGCGAGAGCGCAAGAACAAGGATGCGATCCGAGTGATCGTCATCGGGCCGTTCTGCGAACAACCTACGCTCGAGCTGCTCCAGCTCGTCGAGGAGGTCGGGTGCTACGTGGTGGGGGAGGAGTTCCAGATGCTCCATCGCTGGTGCCCTCGCATCGAGCCCGGTGACGACCCCCTGGAAAGCCTCGCCACCTCGTACGTTCGTACTCCTCTCGACATCGGGGTCCGGGCGACTCCCACCACCAAAGGGGCCGCCGTGCTCTCGCGGGTCGACGCAGCGAAGGCCCAGGGGGTCCTCTTCCTGACGGCTAAGTTCTGCGAACCCGCCCTCGAGGATGTCGTCCTCTACCGAAGGGCGCTCGAGGGACGCAACCTCCCGTACCTCCATATGGAGTTCGAGGAGAAGTCGACGACCTACGAGCAGGCCCGGTTGCAGCTCGAGACGTTCGTCGAGTCGATTCTCTTCGATTGAGGGGGAGGGAAGATGAGTGGAAGGACCCCCGGCACGGTTTCGGTCGAGCGGGTCGGCCGCCGGGCGACGGTCACCTGGGAGCACGGCCCTGCCAACGTGTTCGATATTGCGCTGCTCGAAGCCCTCACCCGCGCCCTCCGCCGCGACGAGGTCACGGGGGCCCACGTCGTGGTCTTGCGCGGTGGCGGAAAAGGATGGAGCGGCGGACTGAGTGTCGAGGACCACCTGCGGCCCCGCGTGTCGGCGATGTTCGACGCGTTCCACGAGACGCTCACGACCCTGTGGAACCTCCCGGCACCGACGTTGGCTCAGGTCCACGGGCGCTGCCTGGGTGGCGGGATGGAGCTCCTGATGGCCTGCGATCTCGCCGTCGCCTCCGAAGCGGCGACCTTCGGCCAGCCCGAGATCCGGCTCGGCGTGTTCGCGCCGTTCGGAGCCGCAACCTACCCCCTCCTTCTGGGGGCTCGAGCCGCGGCGGAGCTCCTCTTCGTGGGAACCCCCTTCGATGCCCAACGGGCGGCGGCGGTCGGCATCGTCAATCGGATCGTGCCGGAGGAGACCTTGGACGCCTCCGTTTCCCTGGTCGCCCAGACCCTGTGCACACATCGCCGGGAAGCCCTCCTCCGGCTCAAGCAGGAGCTCCATCGCCCGGAACTCGATCCGTGGTCCCGCCTGGTCCACGCCGAGCGAAGCTACCTACACGAGCTCATGGCCTCGGAGGAAGCCGAGGAGGGCCTTCGGGCCTTCCTGGAGAAGCGGACGCCCGTCTGGAAGGACGGCTGACGGAGGCACCATGCGAGCCGCCGTCTTTCGCGGGAGCGGCATTCCGCTCGATATCTGCGAAGTGCCGCGCCCCGTTCCGACGGCGGGCGATGCCCTGGTGCGCGTGGCGGCTTGCGGTTTCTGCCACACCGACCTCCACTACCTGGACCACGGCGTTCCAACCGCCAAGCCGCCCCCGCTCATCCTCGGCCACGAGATCTCGGGGACGATCGAGGAGCTCGGAAGCGGCGCGACTCCCCGAGCGGTCGGAGACCGCGTGCTCGTTCCCTCCGTCCTTCCCTGCGGGAGCTGTGATTGGTGTCGGTCGGGGCGGGCCAACATCTGCCCGCATCTCCTGATGCCCGGGAACCACCTCGACGGAGGGTTCGCGGAGTTCGTTCGGGTCCCCGCCCGGGAGCTCGTTCCCCTCCCGGCGGACCTCGACCTCGCTCGCAGCGCGGTGATCGCAGATGCCCTGACGACTCCGTACCACGCGGTGGTCCAGCGCGCCCGGGTGCGGAGCGGGGAGTGGGTCGTGGTGGTGGGCTGCGGGGGCGTCGGGATCAATGCGGTCCAGTTCGCCGTCGCCGCCGGCGCGCACGTGATCGCGGTCGACCTCCGTCCCGAGAAGCGCGACGCGGCCCGGCGTCTCGGGGCGTCGGAGGCCCTCGATCCCGCCGAATTCCCCGACTTGGGGCGCGAAGTTCGACGGCGCACTTCCGGCGGGGCGGACGTCGCCCTCGAAGTGGTGGGGAAACCCGAGACGGTGACGCTCGCCCTCTCCACCCTCCGAAGAGGGGGTCGCTTGTGTGTGGTCGGGTACAGCGACGCGGTGGTCCCGATCCCGCTGAATCGCCTGATGTTCTTCGAGTACGAGATCGTGGGCTCGCTCGGCTGTCGCCCGGTCGACTATCCTCGGGTCATCGAGATGGTGCGTCAGCGCACGGTGAACCTGGAGGCCGTCGTGAGCGGTAGCCTCCCTCTCGCGCGGATCGGGGAAGCCGCGGAGGAACTTCGCCAGGGACGGGGCTTCCGAACCCTCATCATCCCATAGTCGGGGGCTCGGGGCTCTCGTCCTTCATGTCCGCGGAGGCGCCCGACGGGTCGCTCCGCGCGGAGCGGGTCCGAAGGACCCCCGCCTCGGCCTGCCGCTGGGAGGCGAGCTTACGGATCCCCCGACGGAGGTTCTCCATCGCGGTGGCCCGACTCACCCCGAGCGACTTCGCGACGTCCTTCAGCTGGGCTCGCCGGGGATAGTCGTAGTACCCCAGCGCGAACGCAGTGCCCACGGCCAGTTCTTGCCGGGCCGTCAGGTCGAGCGAGCCACGATACGAACCGATCCGGACGAGGGAGGCGGGGGAGTTGCCGGGGGTGGTGAACGAGGCGAGGAGCGGGTGGGCGTCGCGGACCTGTTGGACGAGCACGCGCCACTCCCCTTCCGGGGCTCCCTCGGACGATCCCTCGGCCGGCGGGAGGAACGGACAGCTCATGCAGATCGCCCCCATTTCGAAGACGCTGTGGCACACCGGCGGCAGAGGCCCGACGAGCCGCACCAACAGGCGGTGGGGGCCGAGCTGGGTGAGGGAAACCTCTTCCGGGCGGGGTCGCTGCTGCAGGAAGGTCTTGATCTCCGGTAGCGTCGCCGGGGTCGCGTTGATCTCCAGCAGCTGGAGCAGCCGACGAGGGGACCCCTCGGTCTGGCGACAGACATGCAGGCGGACGCCGGCGCCCCAGCGGGTGCCCAGGTCCTGCATCCAGTGCGGTACCGGGCCGCCCCGGATCCGCAGTTCCACCAGCCCTGGTTCGGGTCGAGGAGCGCGACGGGGGGAGGAAAGAGAGCGGGGCCGCGTCCGCCGGCGGGAGGTCACGCCCCCGGTCGAGATCTTCGCCGAGCGGTCGGACGTCGGGAACGGGGTCGAGGGTGCCGGCGGGACCACGCCTTGCGCTTCCCCTCGGCGATCACCGCGCGGAGGATTCCCTCGACGAACGCCTTCTCGAGCCCGAGGCGATCGGCGGTCCGTCCCGCCGCGGCGAGCACCCGTCGTTCCTGCAGCGGATCCTCGAGCGGAAGTCCGACCGCGCGCTTGTGGCTCCACAGTCGTTCCACGAGTCGGTGACGCGCGGCGAGCACTCCGACGAGATCGCGGTCGAGCCGGCGGAGCTCCGTCCGAATGGCCCACGTGACTTCATCCCCTGGAGGTACCGAACGTCGGCCGGTCATTCAGCCCCACACTCCCGACCGAGAAAAGGGTGTGGCCCCCTACCGGTAAGGGAGCCCGCTTACGCAGTCCTCCCAGTTGGACCCCACGACCATGGAGCTCGTGCTGGCGACGAACTTCGACGACGCGTTGATCGGCCGAGTCTCCGACCTGCCCGTCCGGACGTTCTTCGGGGGGTTCCCGGTCTCGCTGATCGGCGCCGGGCGTCCCCCCTTCATCCTCCCCGAGGTCGACAGCGAACGGTTTCGGCACCATGTCGCGGCGATCCATCAGCACGGTCGGGAGTTCTACGCGACGCTGAACAGCAATGACCTCGGGCTGCGGGAGTACCGCCCCGGATACATCGACGAGTTCCTGAAAGAGGTGGCCCGCCTGCTCGACCTGGGGGTCGATGGGTTCGTCATCGCGATCCCCGCCCTCGTGGAGGCCGTCCACCGGGCGTACCCCGAAGTCCCTCTCTCCGTGTCGTCGTTCGCCCGGATTCGCTCGGTGACCCAAGCCGAGTACTTTCTTCGCCTGGGCGCGGATACGGTGATCCTCGAAGAGGGTGACCGGAAACTTCCCGCTCATCCGGGGCCTCGTTCGGGCGGGGGCCCGGGTCGAGGTCCTGGTCAACCAGACCTGCATTCGGGAATGCCCGTTCCGCGCGCACCATCTCAACACAAGTTCGTTGTGCTCGCAGCCGGGGGGCGACCGCCTCTGGTTCGAGTTCCCCATCCTCGAGTGCGGCCTCGAAGTCGTGCGGGACCCTCGAAAGCTGATCTCATCGATCTGGGTCCGGCCCGAGGATCTGGCCCTCTACGAGGAGGCCGGGGTCGACCGCTTCAAGATCTCGGGCCGCAACCGCCCGACCGACTGGCTCGTCCGGGCCACCGCGGCGTATTCGTCGCGCGAATACCACGGCAACCTCTTGGACCTGCTGAGTTTCGTTCAGGTCAAGGGACCGCTGAACGCGCTATCGATCCTCTCGGCCCGCGGAGCGGTTCCGGAGGTGGTCGAACCCCTGCGGGACGCCTTCGCGGAGCTCGGGGATGTGGTCATCGACAACGATGCGTTTCCGAAGGGGTTCCTCCGGCGCATCGCGGCCACCGATTGTGACCACCAGCGTTGCGAGGAGTGCGGGTACTGCGGGACCGTCGCCGAAAAGGTCGTCCGTATCGGGGGTAAGGCGCCCTCGCAGTACCGACCCCCCTCGAACCTTCCGTCGAGCGTGGGCCTGTTCCAGGAATTCGGTTCCGCCCCTCCGAGTGGAGAGAGTGCCCGATCGCCGTAGATTTGGGCAACCCGATCAAGGAGAACGCAACTCGGCGCCCGCCCTCCGGTGGATCAGGGTCGCGGAGGCCGGGACGGAGGTTGCTCCGAGCCTTGGTAGGGGATCATCCAGAGGCTCTCGAGGATGGTCGGCACGTCCCGCGTAACATCGGCCCGCTCCTCCTCGGACTGAGGTCGGGTCCAGAGCCCGACGCCGGCCAGGGCACCCGGGGTGATCATCCCGGCCAGGAACGCGACCGTGAACGGCAGGTCCGAGTCGGCCTCGAGTTGAACGCTGAGGTTGTACAGGCCGAAGAGGATCCCAGTCGAGAGGAAGCAGAGCACCTCGACCCAAACCAGGATCATGAATCGACGGCAACGGGTGGGGATGAGGGTGATCTGGGCGAAGACGTTCCGCGAGGGACCCACTCTTCCATTCCGGACCAGAAGAGCGACCGAGAAGACCCCGATCCCGGGCGAAATGATCAAGACGGCGACGCCGACCGCGTCGGACCAGTCGCTCTCACGGAACCATGGCGCGGGCGACTATCTAAATGCGGCGTGGCGACCCCGGGCTCCGCCTTTAAAATGCCTAGGGCTACGAGTCGTGGGGGGGGGCAGCCACCGTCGAACTCGCCGTCGTGAGCGGGTGGTTGGGCTCCCCCCGGTCGGGCCGGCGTGCGGCGTTCCATCGGGGTTTTGAACCCGCGGTCGTACCGCTGGCCCGTGTCCGATAAGGACGGAGCTCCCACGACCGCGACCCCGGGCATGGGGACGCCCGTTCCTCTGCGCGGGATCTACGGGGAGGACCTCAGTCGGATCCTGTCGCTCAGCGACGGCGTGTTCGCCTTTGCGTTGACCCTTCTGGCGCTCTCGCTCGCCGTGCCTACGTTCGCGACCGCGGGCCTCACGACCGGTCAGACGTCGTCCCACCTCGCCTTCCTCCTCCAGCGGGATTACAACGCATTCATCGGCTATGGGTTCGCCTTCGTGATGATCGGCGTGTGGTGGATCGGCCACCACCGAACATTCCAGTACATCGAACGGTACACGAGCCAGCTTGTCTGGCTCAACATGCTGGTCCTCCTCCAAATCGCCGTCATGCCGTTCGTCCTGAGCGTGTTCAACGACTACTCGAATACCCAAGTTGCGGTCGACCTGTTCGCCGGCATTCAGGTCAGCTTGGGGCTGACATTGACCGGGTTGTGGGAATACGCCCATCGGGCCAAGCTCCTCAAGAAGAACGTGCCGGAGCCGATCGCCCAATTCTTCGTCTACCGCGGGCTCTCGACCTCCGGGGTGTTCGCGCTGTCGATCGCCCTCTCGTTCTACAGCGTGACGCTCGCCGAGGTCAGCTGGTTCCTCGCGTTCATCATCCCGCGGGAATTGGCCCGTCGCCAGATGCAACCTCCCCCGTGAGCCCGGGGGTCCGGCGGCGCCCACCGATCGGGACGCCGCCCCCCATGGTTTCAGGTCAGGACATGGATGTTCTTCCGGGCACTGATCTCCATCAGGATCTTGGGCCAGACGGAGACGCTGACCTCACCCAGGTGCGCCTTCCGAAGGAGGAGCATCTGCGTGCGGGACTGACCGATGCCGCCCCCGATACTGAGCGGGAGCTCACCCGAGATGATCCCCTTGTGGTACGGGTAGTGCAGGAAGTCGAGTTGTCCGCTCATGCCGAGCTGAGTGCGGAGGGCTGGGCCGTTCACGCGGATGCCGCCGGACATGAGCTCGTGGCGCCGGCGGGTGACGGGATTCCAGACGAGAATGTCCCCGTTCAGGCCGTGCATCGCGCGCCCGTCCGGTAGGGTGACTTCGGTCGACCAATCGTCGTAGTCCGACGCCCGCATCTCGTGCGGATACCCGTCCTTCAACGGCCAGCCGATGCCGATGATGAAGACGGCGGGATACTTCTGGAGGATCGCGGTCTCCCGCTGCTTTCGGGGGAGGTCCGGGTACGCGTCCAGCAGCTCCTCCGCGTGGAGGAAGTGGATCTCCTTGGGGAGCGCGGGGTACCGGGAGTCCTTCAGCTGGGGGAAGAGCCGCTCGGCGTGGTCCTGGGCTCCGGTGATCACTTTCCAGATCCGGCGCACGGTCTCCTTGAGCAGATCGAGGTTGCGGTCCTCATCGCGGATCGCCCGTTCCCAATCCCATTGGTCGACGTACGCGCTGTGATCGTGGTCGAGGAAGTAGTCCTTGCGGACGGCGCGCATGTCCGTGCACAATCCCTCCCCCGGTGTCAGTCCGAGCTGTTTCAGGGCCATCCGCTTCCACTTGGTCGCGGCCTGGACCACCTGCGCGTCCAGAGGATGTTGATCCCGATCGTTCGGGATGTGGAACTGGATGGGCGTCCGGGATCCGTCCCGGTCGAGCATGTCGTTGACGCCGCTCTCCGCCGCGACGATGAGGGGGACCTGCACCATCATGAGGTTCAGCTCGCGGCATAGGTTCTCTTCGATGTAGTTCTTCACCGCGTAGATCGCGACCTGCGTCTCCCGTGGGGTCAATGCTGAGCGGTAGTCCCCGGGAAGGGCCCGCTCCACGTCCTCATACGTCCCGATCCCCGGCCCCGCCAGGTCCAGCGCCTTCTGAGCTCGAATGCCCGCGGCCATGGTTCCAGGTGGGCTTGGGCGTCCATAAAGCGGTCGTGAAGCCGATTCGACGGCGAAAGGGAAGGGGCCGCGCGAACGCCCTGGGGCCGAGAGAGATCCGCGGGCAAACATTAGGAGCCCTCGGGGTTCGGTGCGGGTCCCCCACGGGCGGGGGTCGAACTCCATGACGGGACCGGACGTGATCGTTCGCACCCAGAATCTCGGCTACGCCTACCACGCGGGCCGATTCGCCGTGCGGGGCCTCGACCTCGAGCTCCACCGGGGGGAGGTCTTCGGCCTGCTGGGTCGAAACGGGGCCGGGAAGACGACCACCGTTCGCCTCCTGACCACGCTTCTCCCCCCAACCGAGGGGGGCGGCACGCTGTTCGGCAAGGACCTCCGCGCGTGCGGCCGCTCGGAGCGAGCGCGCATGGGGGTCGTCCTGCAGTCCGAATCTCTTGATTTCGTCACGGTCGAGGAGAACCTGCGCCTCTACGCGTTCCTCTGGGGGGTGGGACGGGAGGCCGCCAAGAGCCGCTCCGAGGAGATGCTCGAATTGTTCGAGCTTACCCGGATGCGTAAGCAGAAGCCGTGGGCGCTGTCGGGGGGCGAACGTCGCCGGTTCCAGGTCGCGCGGGAGCTCATGCACGACATGGAGCTCCTGTTCCTGGACGAGCCGACCGTCGGGCTGGACGCGCTCACTCGCGAGCGGATCCTCGACTACCTGGCCGACCGGGCCCGACACGGACTATCGATCGTCTTCACGACGCACATCCTCCACGAGGCCGACCGACTCTGCGACCGGATCGGGGTGATGCACGAGGGGCACCTCCTCACCGTCGGGACCCCGGAGGAGATCAAGCGCAGTTACCGTGGCGCCCGGACCGTCGAAGCGGAGTTCGACCGGGCCCTGGGGGTTGTCGAGAGCCGGGATCTGGCGGAGCTCCTGAGCCGGGAGGGCGAGGGACTGACGATGATCCAGGGGCAGGGACATCTCGTCGCCTTCTCCGCCCAGAATGCGGAGCGCTTGCTGCCGTTGATCGTCCGGTGGGCGGATCGGGGGGGCGTCACCCTCGTTCGGGTGGGCGTCTCGGAGTCCACCCTCGAGGAGGCGTTCGTCCACCTGGTCTCGGCCCCACCGGAGTCGACGGTTCCTCTTGCCCGGGAGGAACCGTGACCCTCCCACCGGTCTTGCGCCTGGTCGTGCGCAACTTTCGGGCGAGCATCGACCCGATCACGTTGCTGGTGATGTTCGGCCAGCCGGCGTTCTTGATCGTGATCCTCGGGACCATGTTCAACCAACTGATCCCCTCCGTCGGTTCCTCGGGGAGCTACGTCGCGTTTCTAGTGCCCGGGATGATCGCGTCGCAGATGATCACCGGTGCCGTGCTCGCCGGGCGGATCTTCTGGCTCGACCGCCGCTGGTCGATGGTCGAACAGATCTTCTCCGGACCCTTCCTGCGCGCCGAGTACCTCACGGCCCTCCTCCTGACGACGCTCCTGTTCTCGCTGGTCGGGGTCGGGATCATGGCGCTGGTCGCGCTCCCCCTCGCGGGTCTCCCCCGGATCTCCGGTGTCGAGCTCCTGGTGATCCTGGCCACCATCGCGCTCGGAGCGACCTTCTTCGGCGGTCTCCTGATCGCGCTCGGGGCCCGCATCCGCTCGGCGAACCTCTATTTCACGATCCAGTCGCTGCTCCAGTACTTCCTGATCTTCATCTCGACGGTCTACTATCCCGTCACTGCGAAGACCCCGACCGTACTTCGGATCGTCGTCTACGCGAACCCGCTGACGTACGCCGCCAATACCGTGCGGGACGCTTTCACGCATTCGTTCGGGCCGGGCGACCTTACGGCCGGCGCGGTGCTCGGCGGGCTGGCGATCGCGACCTTCTCGCTCGCGATCCTCTCTTTCCGCCGGCTCGAGTTCGGGCCCGTTCAGTAGGCCCAACCGGGCGAGCGCCTAGACCGCGGACGTGATCATCGGCACCGGGAGCCGCTTCGGCTCACGGTAGGTGGGGTACTTCGGCGTCCACTGCGTCGCGAGGATCCGCTCCCGCAATTCCTCCGGGCTCGTCACGAGGGCGTGACCGGCGCGCTGAGCCTCGAAGCCGACCGCCATCGCGACCTCGACCGCCACGCGGCGCAGCTGGGCGACCGGAGGGAGGAGCGGGGCCGTGAGATTCTCCCGCGCCGGCGATTCGTCGGCCAGTGCCCGAGCAGCGGCGAGGATCATCCCGTCCGTGACGCGATGCGCGCCACTTGCGACCACTCCCAGTCCGAGGGCGGGGAAAATGTAGACGTTGTTGCACTGGGCGATCGGGACGCGGACGCCGTGGACCTCGACCGGCGCGAACGGCGAGCCGGTGGCGACGATCGCGGTCCCCTCGGTCCACCGCAGGAGGTCCTCCGGGACGGCCTCGCTCTTGGCGGTCGGGTTCGACAGCGGGAAGATGATCGGACGGTCCACTCCGGCGGCCATCTCTCGGACCAGGGGCTCGTCAAAAGCCCCCGCGACGGTCGAAAGCCCGATCAGCACGGTGGGCCGGACCTCGCGCACCACGTCGGCGAGACCCACCCGGGTCGGGTCGTGACGCGACCAGGAGTCGATCTCGCCCCACGGACGAGCGTACTCGCGCTGTTCGGGTTTGAGATCCTCCCGTCCGGTGTGCAACAGCCCGCCCCGGTTGACGAGGAAGAAGTGCTGACGAGCTTCGGCCTCGGTGAGACCGTCTTGTAAGAGGGCGCCCCGGATCGTGTCCGCCACGCCCACGCCCGCCGATCCGGCACCGAGGATCACGATGCGTTGTTCCCGCAGCGGCAGGGCTGTGATGTGAAGGGCCGAGAGAATCGCGGCTAGCGCGATGGCCCCGGTCCCCTGGATGTCGTCGTTGAAGGTCAGGGCGTGCTCCCGATACCGCTCGAGGATCGGACGGGCATGCGCGGCGCCAAAGTCCTCCCATTGAAGCAACGTACCGGGGAGCTCCTCCCGGAACGCCTGGACGAACTGCTCGATGAACGAATCGGTACTCGGCCCCCGTAACCCGCTCGTGCCTCCAGCCGAGGTACTCCGGATCGCGAAGTCGCTCGATGTTGTTGGTCCCGACGTCCAGTACGATCGGCAGGGTCCGTTCCGGGCGGATGCCCCCGATGAGGGTGTAGAGGGACAGCTTCCCGATGGGGATCCCGAGACCGCCGACCCCTTGATCTCCGATCCCGAGGATCCGTTCGCCGTCCGTGACGACGATGACGTCGACCTCGCGGTTGGGGCGGTGCTGGAGCAGGGTCCGGATCGAGTCGCGCAACGGATACGGAACGAAGAGGCCGCGCGCCCGCCGGTAGATGTGGCTGAACTCCTGGCAACCCTGGGCGACGACCGGGGTGTACACGACCGGCATCGTCTCCTCCATGTGATCGTGAAGAAGCCGGTAGAACAGGACCTCGTTGGTGTCCTGGAGGGCGCGCAGGTAGATGTGGCGTTCCAGGTCGTCGGTCTTACGACGGAACGCCTCGTAGGCGCGGACCACCTGCTGGTCGAGGGACTCGACCTGGGGCGGGAGGAGGCCGTGCAGGCCGAGCACGCTCCGTTCCTCGTCGGTGAAGGCGGTGCCCTTGTTGAGCAGCGGGATGTCGAGGAGGTCCTGCCCCCGGTGGCGGGGCAGCGGCACGTCCGGGTCCGTTTCCGATCGCGAATGGCCCCCCAGGGGCCGAGACGGCATGGCTCTCATCGACGAGAGAGACGGCGGGGGCGCAGATGTACTCCTGCTCAAGAGCGATTGACGGACCGGCGACCGAATTCGGCCCCGGCCGGACCCTTACGGGTTCCCTACGGTGGCGGCCCCTCGCAAGCCCGGTCGACCTTCTCGTGGAGTTATGTGAGTCGTTGCCTACCCGAAGCCGCCGACACCATGGAGGGGGCTGCCGGGAGCGTGGGCCGAGGGGGGACCGGGTCGCTCCCGCCCGTCCCCGCGTTCCGTATCGCGGGCTTGGACACCGCCGACCTCTCGCCCTGGTTCAATCCGTTCCTCCCGCACTTTGTTCGAGAGACGCTCCGGTGCGGAGGTGAGGTGTGGTGTGCCCACGACGCGGCCGGCCTTACCGGCCTCCTACTGCACGATCCGGCGGCGAACATCACATCGGTCTTCACGCGCGACCGGTCCCTCGCCGAGGAGCGGGTTCGGAATCGCGGCGGCCGGCCCGCGTACTCGGATTTCCGTTTTGGCGGCCCGTCCGAAACGTACGGGATCTACACCGGCAATCTCGAACGCCCGCTCCCGGCGCACCCGTTCCATCATACGGTCCGCCCCATCCGAGGGGAGGACCTAGCCGCTGTGGCTGAGTTGATGCGGGAAGTGGAGGGCAACGTCGACGACCGCTGGTTCCGGGGGGTGCAGGGCGGCGCGGAGGCCGGCTTCCTCATCGAGGTCGGGCCCCGGCTCGCCGGCGTGGGATGGGTCGCGGTCGTGGCGGATCATGCCCGCATGCATTCGCTCGCAGTACGACCGATGTACCGTCACCTGGGCCTCGGGACCGATCTCCTGTTCGCCCGGCTCCTCTGGGCCCGAGCGGCCGGTGCCCGGTCGGTCTTGTCCGAGATCGCCGACCAGAACCTCCCCTCGCGCGCCGTCGCCGAAGCCGGTGGGATGCGCCGAGTGGGCGAGATCTTCTTCTACCCACCGTCGGAGCCGCGTTCCGGTCCCTAGGTCCGTGCGGCGCCGCAGAACGGGCACTTCTCCGCGGTCGTATCGATGAGCGCGCCGCAGTAGCGACAATTCACCTTGACGGTCTCCTTGACGATGATCTGCTGGACCGCGGGTTGGCCCGAGGGAGTCAGGTGGATTCCGGGCGGCGGAGGCCCCAGGGGCGCCGCGGTGTAACTCACCTGCCCGGTCCCGGAATGGCGCGGGAGGGAAGGCCGACGCCGTGAGAGGGCGATCGCGATCACGACGATCACGATGGCGATGATGACCACGGCGACGATCGCGAGGAGGAGGTCGTTGTTGCTCGAGCCACCGGAACTGGACGGTGGGGCCGAACCCGGGGTCAGGGCGTAGCTCGTGTGGGTGACCTGGAGCGAGTCAGTCCACGTGAACCCGTTGCCCGTCGAGTTGGAGTCCTGCTCCACGTACCAGTACCCCACGATGTACCCCGTGGACGGGTCGAAGTACATCTTCCAGGTGAAAGTGGCGGTGAGGATTCCGTAGGCGTCATTCCGCTCGTACGAGCCGCTTCCCTGCGAGTAGATGGTCGTCACATACCCACCCGCGGCCGTGCCCAGGTCGTAGCTGTACGATGTGTTTACGACGGTCATCTGGGTGTTGAGCACGTAGAAAGTGGCCCCTTCGGTCAAGGTGTTGTCCATGATGAACCAGACATGCGGGTTCGTGTACCCGGTCTGGCCGTCGGTCCCGTTGACGTAGAGGAGGGTCGTGGGGGAGAACGCAAAGTCTCCCGAAGCGGTCGAAGAGTTCGAGGCGCCCTGGTTGTTCTGGTAGCCGTCCAGACTGTAGTAACCGGCCAACACCGTTCCGTTCGGGGCGATGCCGGTCACCCAGAGAGAGCCGTTGATCGCCTGGGATTCGGTGTACCCCTGGTAGTTGGACCCGGTGCCGTTCGTGAGGAGGATCGTCTCATCGTAGCTGAACTGATTGCCGGCCTTCGGAGGGTAGTGGGCACTCGTGGTTCCGAAGGATAATCCCAGGAGGAGGACAGCCACCACCAGGAGAGCGCCTCGACCGATCATCCGACCCCACCACCGCCCCCGCCCACGCCGCCGCCGAATCCGTGAGCGTGGCCGGGATGGGCTCCCCCGATCCCACTGTACGTCGAGAAGTAGGCCTGGTGGACGACAAAGATCGGCACGAAGAAGAAGCGGGGCCCATAGACGCCCGGCATCCGGGGTGGGGGAGGGGGGAGGGCGGCCGTGGCGTCGAGAGGGGCGACGAGCTCGTCCCGAATACCCTGCACCATCCGCACGGCGAGGCAGATCAGTTCTGCTTGGGAGAGCGGGGCGGCGCGGGGTCCGACGGTCTCGTAAGCATGCTCGAGGAGGTTCAGGGTTTCGTTCGCCTCCAGCGTAGAGACGGAGGCAAGGACCGAGGCCGCCACGAGCGGGAACTGAAGGTAGCTCGAGAGCCCCTTTGCAATGATCGCGAGCTTGGTGCTGATCCCGTCCGCCGGCAATTCGGAGACGGTCAGGTAGGCGGAGGAGAGTTCGACATCCTCGGACGGTTGGTAGCCCCACCCGGCGAACATCGAACGAAGCGACTGGAACTTCGCAGCCTGGTCCGAGATGGGGAGGTTGACGATGGATAGGAGGGCGGCCGACTCGTAGGAGCGGGTCAGGCCGAGATACTGCGCCAGGTTGGGCGTGGCGATCGTCCCGTCCTCGCGCCGGCCGAGGAGGAGAATCGACGCCACGCCCAGCGCCGACTCACTCGGCACGTTCAGATGCCGGACGTCCCCGAGGACCTGGACCAATCCGGGGTACTCTTGCGCGATCGGACGCGGTAAGGAGAAGAGGATCTCGGACGACATGAGTCGGTTCTCGTTGTTCCCGGAAAGGCCGAAGATCTGGCGGTAGGTGGTGACGAACGCGTCGGATCCCTGGGCTGCGTTGGGCTGCGCCTTCGAAAGACCGATCGAGATTCCCCAGAGCAGGGACCGGTCCGCCCCCGAGAGGGCCGGAGAGAGCCGAGCAAAGTACTCCGCCCCACCGGCGGCGAGCCGCCCCAATTCGACGTTGATCTTCTGGGCCCGATTCCAGTAATCGGTGAAGTCGGAATCGGAGACCCGGTACAGCCGGAGGCCGAGATCTCGAAGCTCGACCGCCCCGCGGCTCGTGAGACCGACGTACCCCCCGCCGTAGGTCGTGAGCGTGTCGAGGAGGGATTGCTGGGCGACGAGCTGGGCGAACTCCTGCTGCTTCTGGGCTAGGTCGCGGTCCGTCGACTGGAGCTGGGCGGCCTCGCTGGAGGCGCGCTGGAGCTCCGCGTCCTGCTTCTCCTTCCCTTCCAAGTGGAAGAGGAACGAGTGGGTCCGTCGGTTCTCCGCCTCCGAATCCTGGGCCATCCGTGCGCGCTGCCCCATTTCCTGCGCGATCGCCTGGCGTTCCCCGCCGAGGGCCTGAACGGCGGCTTGCGCCTGGTGAAATTGGTCCGCGGTGAGGATCTGGATCAAATCCAGTTGGGAGAGCAGGCTTGCGTCCGCGGCCGATAGGGTCGAGGTGACCTGCTTCGCGTTCACCTGGTTCAAGAACGCATAGATGTCCGCACAGCGCGTCATGTTACGCGTCCACCAACGGAAAGTCGAACGATAAGGATTCTTCATCCCTTCCGGGAAGAACCCGGAGAAGCAGCCCTGACGGGTCGTGTCGGACTCGCAGAAACGGGTCGTCCCGAACCGCGTCGACGACCAGGGCCTCGAAGGTCCGCTTTCGACTGCCCGATGGGCCGAATCGACGGGCGCGTTCCTGTTCGATCTGCTCGTACGCGAACATGAACTCGTACAGGGAGCGGAAGATCTGGTCCTCGATCTTCTCACGTACCCCCGACCGATCCACCGAGACGGTATCGATCCCTTCGAGGTCGACGAAGAAGATCGTGCCGTCGGGAGCGATCACGGCATCCTTGTCCAGCCATACGTCCTGAAAGTCAAGTCCGGAAAAACGGGTGGGGTCCGCAGCGGGGCCGAGGGTCCGCGCGAAGAGGGTCAGGACGGCCAGGCCACTGCGCACGAAATTTAGTTCGAAGGCATGGGCCTTCCCGGGCGAGTCGATCCCGAATTGGTCGAAGACGTGACCCGGATCGTTGCCCACCGTACTGCGCGCTTGAAAGTAGATCCGCACATTCGAGGGAACGAGTCGGAGCTCCTGGACGAATCGATCCCGGTACTTCCGGTACCAGTGGATGCCCCGCAAGCGGTCGGCGAGGGCCTCGGGCAGGAACGCAACCTTGACCACCGGGGCAATGCGGAACCCCGCGAGGTCGGTCAGGTGGGCTCGCTCCGAGACCCGAAGCGCGGTCGTCGCATGCGGCCACCCCTGACCGCCGTACGGGGAGCCACGGAGCCACACCTCTCCGCTGATGATCCCGCCCAGTGATTCGCCGGTCCGGGACCGGAGACGTTGGCGCACGTCGAGGTCGTCGGTGATCTCGGCGGCGGAGGCGCCGGTCAGGCGGCGATGGCTGAACGGTTCCACGTTCGAGCCGACCCCCTTGATCGAGAGATAGAACGGCAGGCCGTCGAGCGTAGCGACCGGAAGGGGGAGGATGGCGCTCCGATTGTCGTCCTCGATCGCCTCGACCACCTCTTCGGGCGGCTGGTCGCAGAGCGAGGTCAGGTAGGGGGGGAGGAAGTACCGGTCCCAGCGGGAGAGGTCGAATCCGCGAAATTGGCGGTTCGTGACGGTCTCGGCGGGGTACGACGAGAGGGACAACGGATGGCCTGCGAGGCGCTTCCGATCGATCGTGTAGGGTGCTTGTCCTGACGGAGCGAACGCCCGAAAGCGGGCCGCGTCTCCCGGGGCGGAGGTCGGATCGGTCGACGTGACCTAGTCCAGCAAGAGGGGCATCATAGGTTCTGCTGTACCCTCACGCCGCGTTCGGTGGCGCACACGGGTCGGATTCGAAGCATCGACCACCCTTCGGACGATCCTGTCGCCGCTGAGTTCGTCGTCCCGGGGGAGCCTGCGCACCGTCGCAGGGGCAGATTCATACCAACCGCCACCTTGGGCTACGGCAGCATGTACGAGCTTCCCCCGGGAGAAGTTCGAAGGAACGAATCGTGGGAAATCGACGCGAACCGCCGATTCGCTATCCAAGAGGACTAGGGTGACGAAGGACCCGGACCTCGGAGTTCGCATCGACCGCCGCTCCCCCACCAAACTGTACCCCTTCGAGCGATTCTTCCACGGCTTTGGGGGAGTCCCGGCGATTCAGGAGCTCTTTGGGTCGCGCACGGCCCAGGTGCTCCGGAAGCAGAAGGTCGAGTTCTTCTCGGCCCGCTTCGGGTACATGGGGACCAGCGATGTCGACGGCCACCTCCTCATCAGTACGTTCCACCTCAAGGACGGGGACTTCCGTACCCTCTACCTCGACCTCGTCCACGAACTCTGTCACGTTCGGCAATTCCAGCGGGGGAAACCTTTGTTCTACCCCAAGCTCAGCTACGTCGATGCCCCCTCGGAGATCGAGGCCTACGCCTTCACCATCAAGGAGGGGAAGCGGATCGGCATGACCGATTCGGAGCTCATCGACTACCTCAAGGTCGAGTGGATCAGCCCGGCCGAGCACCGTCGCCTCGCCCGCCGGATGGGCTTGGGGACGAAGCGACGGGTCGGTAGGCCCCATCGAGTACGACTGAAGCGGTAGCGAAGGCGAGTTCGAGCGATCCAACGGTGGGCGTTCCCAGGTGCCGACCGTGCGGGGTCGAACCGCCCGTGGTCAATCGGGTCGGGTTTGGCATTATGTAGAGGGGCCGTCTTGCACGGCCGGGTCCGATCATGCCATCCTCGAAACGAACGAAGCGCGCGCGACCTCGACCCTCCCGCTCCGTGGCGCCGATTCCCCCCGGGTACCCGTCCGTCATTCCCTACTTGGCGGTCAACGACGGGGTCGAAGCGCTCGAGTTCTACGAGAAGGCGTTCGGCGCGAAGGAGATGGTACGAGAGCTCGCACCGGACGGCAAGCTGATCCACGGGCGGATCCGGATCGGCGATTCGATCATCATGCTCTCGGATGTCTTCCCGGGGTCCGACACCGCCTCGCCCTCCTCGGTCGGGACCACGACCGTCACGCTCCACCTGTACTCCAAGGACGTCGACGCGCTCTGGGACCGTGCGGTCGCGGCCGGGGCGAAGGTCACGATGCCTCTCGAGAACCAGGTACCTGGGGGGAACGGTACGGTCATCTGCAGGACCCGTTCGGTCACCACTGGTCTCTCTCGATGCGGGTCAAGATGAGTGCGGCCGAGAAGGCCTCGAGGCAACAGGAGGCGATGGCCTCGTTCGCGCGGGGCGAGCATCCCGGAAAAGAACCCCCCTACGGGGACGCCTAATCCACGGGCTTCAGGGGCCGTGGCACGACGGTCAGCGACCTCCCAAGCCGAAACCCCCCGGGGGAACTGAAGCCGTGGCTACGCTGCTTCGTGATGTCCGCTCCGGCGGAGGATATCACCGGGGTGCCGAGTCGCTCCCGCTCGGAAAAGGGGGGGCCCAAACTTCATCCCCTGTTACACCTTAGCACGGTCCGTGAACCCGAGTGAATTGAGCGCACCGGCCGGCCGAACGTCGCCGGCCCGAGAAGGACGGTCTCTGGACCTTCGGGTGCGAGCCAGCCCGGGTCCCTCGACCTGCCGTTGTGGGACTCACATCGCGGCCGGACAGCGCGTGATCGAGATCGTCGGGCTCTCCGAGGTATTGGCGCCGCTGTTCCCCTCCCGGGCCTACTGCTCGGGTCGCTGCGTGCGCGCCGACTTTCTGGAGAAGCGCGAACTCCTGGATTCGATCATCGAGTCGCCCGCGAAGTCCCTGATCACGGATCTGGAGATCACCTACACCGAGTTCGATCGAGTGTTCGGCGCCCTTCAGGACGAAGCCTTGATCGAGGCGTTCGCATAGCGGCCGGATCGGGACGGGTGCGGGACGGCCCGAGGGAGGTCCGTCCCTCCGAACCCGGCCCCGCCACCTCCAGGGAGCGACGCATCGGGCCCCTACGAACGTTTTTGACCTCTGGACCGCTCGACGGGAGGATGGTGCCTCGGACGGCAACCGGGCGATATTCCACCACGCCCATTCTAGCCCTCGCGGTGGTGGGAATCCTAGGGCTCGGTGTCAGTGGACCGATGCTGGGATCGTATTCCACGGGGCAAAGTTCCCCTCTGCCCCTGGACATCAAGACTCCACCGGTCAACACCGTCGTCGCCGATATCCCGATCTGGGGGGGCGCGAGCGGGGGAAGCGTTCTTGACGCCGCGAGCGGTGCCATCTATCAGCCGTCGAACTACACGAACGTGACCGTGATCGATGGGGCGACCGACTCCGTCGAGCAGTCGATCTTACTAGGGATCTTCTCGTCCCCCGAAACCCCGACGTACGTCGGAGGCTCCGTGAACCAGATCTTCGTTCCGCAGATTTCGAGCAACTCCGAGGCCCCGGACAACGTGAGCGTGATCAGTGGCACGACCAACGACATCGTGGCCAACCTCTCGACCGGACCCGGGTCCTCACCGGCCGGCGCGGCCTACGATCCGGTGAACGGCTACCTATACGTTCCCGATTCGGGCCGGGCCAACGTCACCGTGCTCGGCGCAGCGAACGACACCGTGGTCACGACCATCCCGGTGGGTACGAGCCCATTCACGCCGGCCTACGACCCCGCCGACGGGGACGTCTACGTGCCCAACCTTCTCGCCGGCACCGAGAGTATCATCTCCACCAAGACGGACACGGTGGTTGCGACGATCTCTGGTCTCAGCCTGCTCCCCGTCTTCTACGGGGACGAGGAGCTCAGCCTGGACGGGCCGGTATACGACCCGATCAGCCAGGAGGTCTACCAGCCCGACTCGGGCGCGAACAACCTCACGGTCCTCGACGGTACGACCTTCGTGAAGAACATCACCGTCGGTTCGGGCCCCGCGACGCCCGGGATCGACCCCGTGAACGGGAATCTCTACGTCCCGACGGAGATCGATCCGTACAACGCCGTGACCGTCGTGAGCGCCGCCTCGAACACGGTCCTCTCCACCATCGCCGTCGGAAACGACCCCGCCCCGCCCACCTACGACCCCGCGAACGGCGAGATGTATGTTCCGAACATGGAATCCGCGAGCTACACTGGGTCGGTCAGTGCCATCAACGTCTCCACGGAATCGGTGGTCGCGACCATCCAAGTGGGTGAGAACCCCCTCACTCCCACGTTCGACCCGGCGAATGACGAACTGTTCGTTCCCGATTACGACGGGATCAATGTGACAGTCATCTATGGGGGTCCCTCGAACTCGTCGGGCGGTTCCGGAGGCGGCGGTGGGAACGCCGGAAAGGCGCACTTCCTCGGACTCCCCGGGGACGATGGGTACCTCCTGCTCGGGGGGGTTGCGGTCGTGGTGGTGATCCTTGCGAGCATGCTCTTCCTCAGGTTCCGACCCCCGGAGCACCCCCCCGGCGCTCCCTCGACCAGCGCGTCGGGACCCGAAACGCCCGCTCCGGCCCCCGCCGTGGCTCCGCGAACTCCACCACGCTAAGCGGAAGCCCCTTCAGACCGAAGAGAGTTCCCCGAGCCTCAGCACGGTGTTCCAGTTTCGCCCCGTTCCGGGGGTCCCGAAGTGTCGGTCGAGCAAGGGAGCGGTCACGCGGGAGTGCCCGGCCCCTTCGGGGTAGTATACGTAGGCACAGTTTCCCGCCACGCGAATGCTCTCGGGACCCCGAATCGCCTTCTCCAGCGACCGGGCGGCGGCGGCGTTCGGGGTGCCTTTGAGGATCCAGGCGTGGAGACGGGCCGGGTCGTCCCGGGCTTGCTGAGGGAACGGGTTCTCTTCGATCACGTCCCTCCACTCGGCCGCGGTCCGCAGGACGAAGGAGGTCGACACGGCCAGTCGCCGGTTCAACTCCGTTTCGAGGGTCGTCTCGAGTTGGCCCCGGGAGACCGCGGGCGACCGGAAGACGAGATTGCCGCTCTGCAGCCACGTGACCACGTCTTGGAAGCCGAGGTCCCGCGCCAGTTGAGCGAGGGCCGACATCGGGACCCGATTGCGGCCCCCGACGTTGATCGCACGCAACAATGCGATGTAGACCGGCACGACTTCCACGACCGTCCTACCGAATCTCCCCGCGAGAAAAGCCCTCGGGAGGGGCCCCCCCGTTTGCGTCCGCGCGTTCCCTGCAATCCGGGAGATCAGTATTCCGTAAACCCACCGCCCGGGGTTGCCGACGCGACGGCGCGTCGACGATTCCGTGTGCGGGAGGAAGAGGGACGGCGGCGGAACGACATGGTTCAAGAGGCGGAACGGACATGGAATGAGCGAAATGCGACGTCGTTCGGCGATCCTGGTGGTCGGTCTGGTCCTCCTGGGCGCTCTGGCCGCCGTGCCTCCGGGGGGTCTCCCAACGTACCACTCGGTGTTGGTAATCGCGACGGCACCGGGTAGCCAGGAATCTGGGGCCGATTCCAATGGGACGGCTGCCCCCCCGGGGGAACTCCGTCCCCCACCAATTGGTATACCTACCTCGAGAACCCGGAGCGGACCGGTGC
Source organism: uncultured Thermoplasmata archaeon (assembly GCA_963749235.1). Lineage (GTDB taxonomy): Archaea > Thermoplasmatota > Thermoplasmata > Lutacidiplasmatales > UBA184 > Lutacidiplasma. The sequence goes on from CAVVLV010000001.1 coordinate 603,187, forward strand.
GAATTTCGCCGAGCGAACGATCGCCCCCTCGAACGTCTCCGAGTTGCAGGCGCTCTGGTCCCTCCCTTCGAACGGCTCCGACTTCAGCGCTCCCATTGTCGTGAACGGGACGGTCTACTACGGCTCGTGGAACGGGGAAGAGTATGCCGTCGACGCGGCGACCGGCCGCATCGAATGGCAGGATTTCCTCGGGACGGACCCCTGCGGCTACTCCCCGCAGGGAGTGTCGTCAACCCCGGAATACGTCAACGGAACCCTCTACCTCGGAGGCGGAGGCGGGCTCACGAGCGATCCCGACTGGTACGCCCTGAACGCCACCACTGGTGACGTTGAATGGCAGTACCAGGTCGGGCCGGAGACCACGAACTACTACAACTGGGCGAGCGCGCTCACCTACCACGGATCGCTGTACATCGGCGTCGCGAGCTGCTTCGATAACCCGCTCGTCCCCGGCCAGTTGCGCGAGCTGAACCTCACGGGTAATCACGCCGTTAGCCACGCCTTCGACACGGTGCCCCCGGGTGAGGACGGGGGCTCGATCTGGAGTACCCCGGCGGTCGATCCGACCACCAATACGGTATGGGTCACGACCGGGAATGAGGCGACCGGATACCCCCCCTTCGTGAACGCGATCATCGGGCTCAATGCGACGACGCTCAACTTGAGCGGTTCGTGGCAGGTCCCCAACGTTTCGGGCGAGGACTCCGACTTCGGCTCCACCCCGACCCTGTTGACGACGCCGTCTGGGATCCCGCTCGTGGTCGCTTCGAACAAGGACGGCGAATCCTACGCCCTGAACCGCAGCAACATCACGACCACCGGCCCCTGGGCCCCCATCTGGAGCCTGAGCACGGGCGGCGGATTCTCCTCGGGCGCGTACGACGGCCACACGCTCTACTTGGGAGGTTCGGCGTTGTATGCCGTCGATCCCGACAACGGAAGCGTCGCGTGGTCGACCACTCTTCCGGCGGGCGGTATCGTAGGGGGTCTCACGTACGTGAACGGCCTCGTTTTCGCGGGCGCCGGGTCGGACGTGTACGCGGTCGACGCCGCGAACGGGACGATCCTATGGAACGGTTCGTTGCCCGGCGGCGAGTTGATGCTCAGCGAACCGGTCGTTGCGGACGGCCATCTCTATGCGGCGAGCGGAGATTACGGCGGCCACGGAAACCTTACCGCGTTCGGTCTTCCGTTCCTCGCGAATGCCTCTGCGAGCCCCCTCAACGGAACCTCCCCGCTCGTGGTCCACTTCTCCGCGTCCGCCCAAGGAGGGTTGACCCCGTACTCCTTCACGTGGAACTTTGGGGATGAGACGACCGGGACCGGCCCGTCGCCCACCCACACGTACGCGCTCGGAGGGAATTTCACGGCCCGGGTCTGGATCAACGATTCTGCCCGGGGGGACGACCTCGTCTCGTTCTCGGTCCATCCGCTGGGAGTGCGTCTGCTCGCCAGTCCGAACCCGGATCCCGCCCAGCAGCCCGTTTCCTTTTCGGCCGTTCCGGCCGGCGGGCTCGCTCCCTACTCGTACACCTGGGCGTTCGGCGACGGTACCCCCGGCGCGACCGTTCGCCAACCCCTGCACCACTATCCCGCCCCGGGGAACTATTCGGTCTCGGTCCGAGTCTCCGATGCCCTCGGGGACGAAGTGGCCTCCGATCTCGTCGTGCACGTGGACTACTCGTCGGCCCTTTCGGCCGCCCCGACGTACTCGGTACACCGGGGGAATCGGATGCGGCGGGGGGTCTGGCGCACCGGTGCACCTCGAATTCTCGGCCGATGCCGTTGGGGGAACTCCCCCCCTGAGCTACAACTGGACGTTCAGCGACGGAGCGACGGCCGAGGGAGCGACCGTGAACGTGAGCGCCAATCTTCCCATCACGTCGGCGAAGCTCACCGTGCGCGATGCTCAGGGGCAGTCATACGTGACCTCCTTCTCCGTGGGACCCGATTCGATCTCTTGCCCGCCGATGGTTGGGAACTCCCCGGACGTGCTCGCCTTGGAAATCGGTCTCGGGATCGCCGCGGCGGTCCTGCTCGTCACGTTCTTGGTGGTCCGGAACCGCCGACGCCCTCCGCCTAAGCCGATGGAGAAACCTTCGTAGCGACGCCGACTCCCGGGTCACGCCAGGTGCGCGGGAGGGTCGTCAAGGGGCGCACTTCCCCCGATTTCGAGGGCCACCGGCGCGCGCGACGATCGAGAGAGCCACCGTTCCGCGGGGTGGGTCATCCGCACCCTTAAGCCCTAGAAGGCCCATCGGAACCTACTCACCCTACCGGGCGAGGAGCGCAACCATGGGATGCGGAAGAATGAAGGTGGCGTGCGAGGACGGATTTGAGGTCGTCAGCAAGAAGGAGCACGAACTCGTGAAATTCGTCCAGCAGCACGTGAAGGAAAACCACGGAAAGGACGTCAGCCACGCCGATGTGATGGCGATGGCCAAGCACCCGTAGGGTCGGGCGCAGGGTCCTCGGTGCCAACCCCTTCTCCCACCCTCCCCCGCGCGGGATCGGTCCGAAGATCGGATCTTTTCTACGAAAGCGTCGCACCCGGCGGCGACACCGATCTGGCCGGGCTCGGGGTCGGGTAGCGGCGGCGGAGACGGAGGAAGAAGAGGAGGGCGACCGCGACCAGCGGGAGGGTGTACGGAAGGCCCAGCGTGAGCAGGACCCCAAAGATCCCCTGCCACAGGACAAACCCGAACGCGAGGTCGACCAGGAGGAACTCATTCCCGGACCGGCCAACGGTCCGACGAACCCGCTCGAAGAGGATCCCGAAGGTGGCCAGCTCCGCGGCGATGATGGCCCAGGGTGGCACGCTGGTGCTGGTGAAGCTCCCTTCGAGGACGAAGGCGATGGGGAAGAAGACGAAACCGATCGCGCCGAACTCCCACGCCCGCCCCGTGGGCGCCGGGTTCTCCGGACGCCAGAACCCCGCAGGGACCCGGTAGGCGCTCCCGACCAGGATTGCGATCGTGACGAAGCACCCGACCAGGAGCGTCGTCCCCATCCAGAAATGGAACTCGCCGAATACGATCAGCGTCTCCACGGAAGTGCTCCCCGCGAGGGAGATCACGGCCAGCACGATCCCGCGTCGGGAGAGGAGGGACCGGCCGGCGGTCGATGGCACGGCGAGTCGAAGGAGCAGGATGGGGAGCCCGATCGAGTAGATCACGTGGAATGCGAGCACGGACGTGGCCCATACCCAGTTGACCCCGGCGAACCGGCCGAATGAGCCGAGGACCCCGTCCGCGCCATGGGATGAGTTGAAGAGGGTGTTGTCCCCCAACCCCTCCTCGGTGACCCCGTAGGCCAACCCCAGCAGGAAGACCGTCCCCCAACCTTTGTGCCAGCGGAGGACCGCCTCGCGGATCAGGAGGGCGCCGGCGGTGTACTGAGCGACATTGATCGCGAGCTGGATGGGAAAGAAGAACGGGTCCGTGACCGCCGTGAGCAGGGAGCTCGACGTCGAGAGGTACCTGGGGATCCCGGGGGTCAGGATCGCGAGGCACACGATCGGGTGGACCCGGAGGTATGCGAGCAATCCCGCACCGAACGACCCCCTCGCCCTCCTGGCCGAGGGTGAGGTTGGGAAGCCCCGGCCGTCTCCGCCCGGTGGCCCCATCTCGAGGTGGAGATGCGGTCCGGACCCAATTCAATCTTCCACTCAGCCGGTCGGTGCGTCGGTCGTCGAGGCGTTCGGTGACCCGAGGAGACGGCCGGCAGGGTTCGGGGGCCAGCCACGCGGTTTGGGCTAGGACGCACCGTCCCCAGGAGCACGAGAGAATCGGTCGATCGACCCCTCTCCCGGGTACAGTTTCGGACCGGCGGGGAAAGTGCGACAGCGAACGGGGGATTGCCGATGCCCAAGAGGTGTTAAGACCCGCCTCGAACGGAGTCCCATCGGGACGGCGCGGCCGTGCGAGCGGGGGCGGGGCCCAGGGCGGGGAGACGACGTACCCGAGCCCGCTCACCGCCGGGCCCGTTCCGTTACGCGGCGCGGGGTCTCGGTGCGGCGGCCCTGGTGATCCTCGTCTTGCTTTCGGGGTTCGGAGCAGGGGCCTCGTTCCAGATCGGCCTCTCTCCCGAAGAGCTCGCCGGGGAGAGCTCGAACACCGGATTCCTGACCCACTGGAATTCGTGGGCGCGGCTCCAACGACGACCCCGACCCCAGCTCCGCGCGTATGGAGCGGGGCCGCGGCGACTCCCACCCGGCTTCCCCGGGCGTCGGGGGCGGCGCTGGTGCGGGCCGGGGTCTCGGGCCACCATGCGGCCTCATGGACCTTCAATGAGACCGTCGGCATCGCCCTTTCCACCGAGATCGTGATCGAGTACACGGTTAGTTACGTCCTCGGCGCCGTCCCTCACACGGCCACCGGCTCGGTCTTCGTCGAGACGCAGCGGCGGGGATTGCCCGGACCCCTGACGTTCACGCTCTACTGGGACTCCGGCACGCTCGCCGCGGTGACCATCATTTCGCTCCTCGAGGTGTCTCAGGTCTGTCCGGCGATTGGAGTCTGCCCGTGACCCCCCCGTCGGGGGACCGAACCCGCTTGACTCCCCGCCTCGGATGGATGGCCGGGAGCAGCGCCCTCGCCGGAATTCTTGCCGTCGTGCTCCTGATCGGAGCGGGGATCGCCGCCCCTGCGCAACTCACGACGGGTCCGGTCGAAACGGGACAGGGAGCCGACGTGGGTCAGCAAGGGCTCGTGTACTGGGTATGGCTCGCTACCCAACTGTGGGGGATCCCCACCCCCGCGCCCACGGTCCTGTCGACCGCGGTGGGGGCTCCGACCCTCCTGCCCGCGGCCGGGGCCAGTTTCACGATCAATGCGGCCACGTCCACCGACCCGTCGGTTCGATGGGAGTTCCAGGAGACGACCGCGGCTCCGGTATCGACGGAACTGGAGCTCCGGTTCCTGGACGGTCTCACCCACGCCGCGGTCGCGATCCGGGTGTACCTCGAGACCCGCGCGACCCCGCCCTTGGCGGTGCTCGACTTCTACCTGTACCTGGGACGCCGGAACCTTCGCCCCCGGTGCGGTCACGGTCGCGACGATGCAGGTCGACGTGCTCGCGTGCAGCGCGGTGGGAACTTGTCCGTAACATCGATCCGGCGGCCAATGGGGCGACCGGACGAGCGCCCCGCCCCCTTCCAGCGGACGCGTACCTTCTTCTACCACCCCCCATGAAACTAGGCACGAGGGGCCCCGAAACGATGGCAACGCTCAACTCGACGAAACTCGGCGGATGGCGGGCGGGAGTGACGCGGAGGAGCGTACTCGGAGGAACGATCATCGCCATGCTCTTGCTGACGATGGGTTGGGTCGTAGCGGTCTCCTTCTCGATCCAGAACGGTTCCACCGAGACCGGTTCGGGGTTCTATCACGGTACTTCCAGCCTGACCTATTGGACCGAAGCCAGCGTCGGGGTGGGCACGCAGCCCGCGGTGCTCCCGGCCGCACTGTCGGTCACGGTCGGTACGCCGACCACGCTCGCCGCCGCGGCCACCAATTATGCGATCAACGCTCCGACCCTGAACGACCTGGCCCACTTCTGGAAGTTCACCGAGGCCACCGCCGCCCCCGCGGCGACCGAGCTCGAGCTCGAGTTCACCGTGTCGAGCGGGGCCGTCCCCGTGATCACCCTGGTCACCGTCTATATCGAGACGCAGGCCACGATCCCGGGCGCCGCGACCACATTCACGTTGTACTACGACCTGGGCTCCGCCGCCTCCGGCACGATCACGCTGAACTCGGTGACCGAGATCAGCCAGCAGTGCGGGTCGGTCGGAACCTGCGCGTAAGGGACCCTCAGCGCCCGTCCGGGCGAACCCCTTCCAACGACCCCTTTGCGGGTCCCGCCCTGGAACCCCGGCTCACTTCCCGAAGGCGGCGACGAGCCGCTCGAGGTCCGCGGGGGCGAGGAGCCCGGGATGGACGCAGACCCAGACCCGCGCATCGTGCTCGACGGCCTGGGCATGCAGCAGGGACAACCGTTCGACGATCCGATCCATGCCGTGCAGTCGAGCGAGGTACTCGATGCCCTCCAGGAAGAACGCGGTTACCCGGTCCTGTCGGAGGGCGGTCTCGAGGAACGCGCTGTACGCATCCAGGTCGCTCGGTTTTAGGGTGAGTCCCCGCCCCAGGTTGGTGAGCCAGTACACCTCGACCGGCCGCGGGCCGACGTGGGTGCGGAGCCGTTCAGGAGATTCGCGTACAATGGCGACCCCCCGGTGCCCGGCGGACGTGGTGTCTAGGAATTCCTGGAGGGCCGGCAGGTAGGAGGGCGCGACAATGATCTCCACCCCGGCTCGGGGAGGTACGATGGTCGGGGCGACGACGGGGGGAGGTGGGGGGGGGATCGGTTCGCTGGGAAGCGGCGGCGCCGGGAGGACCTCGGGGACGACCGCGGCGGGGAGCGCCGGCTCGAGAGAGGGTTCCGGAACGGACGGGGCGGTCCCCGCGATCTCGAGCTCCGGCTCGACCGCGACGGTGGGTGGGGGAAGGGGAGCCGGTGGTTCGGTGGAACGGCTCCCGTCCACGCCGGCGGCAGGGACCTCCTCCACCACCGGCTCGGGCGGGCCGCCGGCGGGCTCCGGTGGTTCCGGTGCGGTGGGCTCCGCGGGGGCGGACTCCGCGGTCGAGGGAGGAGCCGGTTCATTCTCAACGGGGACCGGGGGACTCACCTCCTCGCTCGAGGGGGGCGTAGCCAACTCGGGGACGGACGACGTCTCTTCTCGGCCGGGCACGAGGGCCGGTGGGGATTCGGGTTCCCCGACTCCCTCCGAAGTCTCTTCCGGCGCCGGGGCCTCCACCCTGTCTGGTCCGGCGGGTGGGAGGGGGGGAATCGACCCCGCCGGAGGCGTCTCCTCGGCCGGCGAGACCAGAGGATGGGTGGTCTCGGGGTGCGGAGCGGTTTCGTCCATCGGCGCCGAAGCGATCGGGATCGATTCCTCCGGCGGGGGTTCTTCGCCGAGCGGTGGCGGGGCCACCTCGACCCCCCTCGGTTGAACTTCCACGTCCGGGGGCTCCGGCGGAGCGGGCGGCTGCTGCAGGGCCTCCTGACTCAGGAGCTCCGCAGTTTCTACGCCCGTGCGTTCCGCTTCGGCGGGAGGCGGAGCGGCTGGCCCCTCGGCGCTCGCTTCCGCGGTGAACGGCTCCCTCTCCAGCTCGAGCGCAGAAGGCGGGGCCCCCGAAGCGGGAACGACCGCGTCCGGAGGGGGCGACGGGACCTCGCTTGTGGGCTCGACCTCCGGGGCTGCACCCATGGGAACTTCCCCCGGCTCCGGTGAGTCTGGAATTTTCGGACCATCCTCCGTCACGGTTGGTGACTCGGTCGGAGTTCCGGGCTCCAACTCGGGTTCCGGGTACCTGGGACGAGGGGGGGAGAAGCGGCGGGGGGGAGCGGTGGTGATGGTGCCGGCGCGGGCGGCAGAGTAGGGGGCGAAGGCGGAGGGACGCCTTCGTTCACGGGGGGAGGTGGAAGAGGAAGCGTCGAAGGCGGAGAGGGGGGCGCCACCGGCCCACGCGGCGTCGGCGGCTCGGTCAGCCGGGCCGTCGACGGGGTCATCCGTGCTCGGGGAGCCGGAGCGGGAGGCGCCCGAGGTTCGAGGTACACCGGCGGGGTCGCCGGCTCGATGGGGACGGCCTCCGCCGGGGCGCTGGCCGGCTCTGTCGGCGGGGCCGCCCGACGGACCGGTCGGGGGGGCGCAGTCCTCCCCAGCTTTTCCACCAGGGACTCGGCGAGCGTCCAACCGAATCCCGGGAGCGCGGCGAGCGTGTCGAACGAGACGGTTTCGAAATCCGAACGCGATTGAAGGCCCGCATCCCATGCGCCGGCGACTTTCGTGAACCCCAAGGCCGGCGTGCCCAGGATAGCGTCCAGTTCTTGGACGAGCGCGCGGATCTGCTCCTCCCGCGCGATCCATTCCGGCGCCGCGAAGTCCCGCTCAGGTTCGCGGGTCTCGGGTACGGGTCGGGTCGGTCGGACGCGGGACCGGCCGGGATTGGCGGGCCGCTGCTTCAGCGGACGACGCGGGGGAATGAGCCCGGGAACGTGCACCCACCACACGACCCCGGTCCGGCTCCGCCCGTGCTCGCACTCGGTGAGGGGGAATTCCCGATAGTCGTCGACGATTCGAACTTCGGGGACGCCCAGATAGGTGGCGAGGTGGGCGGCCACCGCCCGGAGTTCCGACGCGAGCGGGTCGAGGGCGGCGATCACGAGGGGCGGCCGTGTCGTTCCCGGCCCCGCGGGCAGGTGACGGAGGAGCCGTTGGACACGACGCACCAGCCCGAACCCGTCCATTGAGAGCGGAGGCGGCATCCTCGTGGGCAGGGGTCGCCCTTCGGGCATCTCTACGTAGAGTTCTCCTTGGTTCCACGGGGTCGGCACTACCCGTTCCGGTATCTTCTCGACGTACGTCACCATCGAGGGGAGGATCTTTTTCGGCACGCCCTGGATCACGACGGAGAGTTCATCGGCCGAGCCGGCTTCGACGCGACGACGCGCCGGCAACCGTTGCAGGAGATGCAGGATCTGCGCGGCCTCGTGCGGATAGATCTTCTGGATCTCCGCGAGCACCGGCTCCAAATCCCGTCGCCGGCCGCTCCACGGCGTGGACGGCCCGAATGCCTCGAAGCGGACCACCCGGCCCAGCCGTTCGATGGTCGGCCGGTCCCCGTGAAGCGCCTGGGCGAGTTCGTCCGTCGCGACGACCGCGGCCACCGACGGGATGAGGGAATCCACCGGGAGACCCATCGAGCTTCGGAAACGGTCGAGTGCGCCGAGGACCGTACGCCAGCGATCCCACCCCTTGCTCCGATCCTCATCCAACAGGTTCGCGTCGAGCGGATCCACCGTCCCTTCGAACAGGCTCGTCCCTCCGGCGGTGGTGGCGCTGTGAATCGCTTCGGCCGTGTGCGGGACGACCGGCCCGAGGAGCAGGGTCGTGGCGCGCACAAGATGGTGCAAGGTTCGTAGCGCGGCCCGACGGGTCGCGGAGTTCACCGGCGCGCCGAGGCGGGGGCGGACCATCGCCCGATAGTCGGGGAGGTCGTTGGAGAGGAACCGAGCCATGCGCCCGTACGCCCGGCCGGGGGCCTGGGCGTCGTAGTCGGCCAGCACGGCGACCCGGACCCGTTCCCAACGGGCGAGGATCGCGCGGTCTTCCGCCTCCAGGTCGGAGAGAAAGCCCGTGATCGACGGCGAGAAGGCCGTCAGCGTCGCCGGGTCGATCAGCTCGAGGACGCTCCGGGCGAGAGACCAGTACCGAGCGAGGAGACGGCCTTCCTGGCGGCATGCTTCGATGAGACCGGGCGCGGAATCCGTCGGATCCTCCCAGTGGATGACGGCGGCGCGAACGGCATCCGCGCCCAGGGGGGCGACCAGACCGGGCAGCGCATCCAGGGGACCCCCGGGGAGGACGGTGAGTCCGACCTCCGCCGGCGCGCCCGGGACGCCGCTCATGACGGCGAGCTGATGGGCGAGGGACGGGGCGCGACGCCGGTCGTTCAGGTAGAGCCATGTGGAGTCTCCCGGGGGGAGCGGGTCGAACCGCGCCCACGCGCCCAAGGTACCGTGGATCGCCGGAAGGAGACGGCGGGTGACCGCCCGGCGGCCGGCCCCGCAAGGACAGGCCGGGTCCGCCCCCAGGGGGGCCAATCGGTCGCACCTCGCGCATTCGAGCAGCGTCGCGTTCCCCGGACCGGGCGGCTCGGTGACGGTGTCGCTCACCGGCCACGCGGCCACTTCCAGCTGGGTGATCGGGGGGTCGCGAGGCAGAAGGCGACGGTACGTGTCGAGCCGCTCGGGAGGCAGTCGGGACGGCTCGAGACACCAGGAACGACCGGGAGCCCAGACGAGCGGAGTGCCGCAGATCGAACAGTGCGGCACCCCCCGGCGCACGCGCAGACGGGCGAACAGGGCCCCGCTGTCCCCGAGGTCGCGGAGGACGAACTCCGTCGCGGTGGTCAGGTCGAGTCCCTCGTATTTGTGGACGAGCGTGCTTCCCAGGCGCCCTCGGGAGTTCACGAGCGGCCATCCGGTGATCCCCAACCGTTCGGCGATCGGGGCGTCCGTCCCGCCGTGACCGGGGACGAGCGGCACGATGCCCGTGCCGCTGTCGCCCACCTCGGGGACGGCCTGCACGGTCCCCCCCGGGGGGTGAGCTCGCTCCCCATCGGGAACTCGGCCCGGAGTGGGTACTGGTACGGATGGCCCGACCAGCGAGCGCCCGGCATCTCCTCGACCACGTCGACCTCGGCGCCGGGCAACCACTCTGCGAGCCGGGCGAGGGAGGGGCGGGAGGTCAGGATCAGCTCGTCCACGCCCTTACGACGGTACCGGGCGACCACGTACGGCAATTCGGGATGCACCAGCAGGGCCGTGGCTCCGAGGAGCCGCCAGGGACCGTCGACCCACGCGAGAGCCTGGATCCGGCGCTCCCCATCGATGAGAGTGAACCGGACGAGGAACGTGTCGCCCTCTTCCTGCTGATAGACGATGCGTTCCGGGCTGCGCGGCGCGCCGCACGACGGGCAGATCCGAAGGGAGGCGTCGCGCGTGACGACCAGCCCCCGTCCGGCCATGCGACCGAGGATCGCCTCGATGCCGGCTCGACGCTCCCCCGTGTCGAACGGTTGGCCGGCCGCTCCCCCGGTCCAGATGGAGAGCGAACGAAGGAGGGCGGCGACGGGGTCCTCCGCCGGGTCGCCCACCCTCCGTAGGGTGCCCACAGCCCGACGGCCCGCGAGAATCAGGTAGCGCGCGTCGACGTCGGCGGCGACCGCGCGGATCGCGACCTGGGTGGTCCCGTCCGACGCCGCGTAACTGCCCTCGAACTGGCGGACCAGGGGCGAGTTCGAGCGGCCGAGCACGCCGTCCGGCCGGGGAAGCCCTCGGGCCCCCCAGAGCGCGCGGGCGGACTTCTCGACGGATGCCGGTTGGTACCGTTCCGCGAGAGATGCCATGCTTCCCCGGCCGAGCGACCAACCGGGAGAGGGGGAGGAGCGGGAATAAACCCTCGTGCCTCTCGGCACCCCCGAGGAGTCGCCCCGCCCCAGCAACTCTTATGAATCGGGAACGGTGCAACCCTGCTCGAGGGCGTCCCGATGGCCTGGACTCAGCAGGAAATCCGCGAGTTGCGGGAAGGGCGGTACATGCTCATCGACGAGGAGCCGTGCCGCATCATCAACATCCAGATGTCCAAGCCCGGGAAGCACGGGGAAGCGAAGGCCCGCATCGACGCCGTCGGGATCTTCGACCGTCGCAAGCGCAGCGTCGTGTTCCCGGTGACGCACAAGGTGCAGGTCCCGCTGATCGGAAAGCGGAACGCCCAGGTCCTCTCGATGACCGACACGGAGGTTCAGTTGATGGACCTGGAATCGTACGAGACGTTCAGCCTCGCGATCGACGCCGAGACCAAGGCCCAGATCGCCCCGGGGGGCGAGGTCCAGTACCTCGACGCGATGGGGCGGCGCCAGATCACGCGCACGTAGAACGGCCCTCCGGCTCCGTCAGAGCGAAGGCCCCGCCGGCGCGCTTGGTTAATAAAGGGGCCCGCCCATGATTTCGATACCCGGTGCATCGGCGCCCTCGTGCGCGACGTCACGGGGGTAGGGGGACGCGCACGTCAGGACCGGGAGGCTTAGGGGCGTTACCGTCGTCCCGTTTGACCCGGATCCTTCAAGAGAAGGCCGAGGCCCTCAAGAAGAAACGGCAGTCCGCGGAAGCTCTCCAGAAGGAGGCCGAGGAGTCCGTCGGCCACCTGGAGGCCCTGGGCATCACGCTCGCCGAGGTCGCCGGTAGGACGACCCAGCTCCGCGAGCTCGCCCGTCGTTCCGACTGGGACGGCGTCGAGATCCAATCGAAGGCCCTGCTCGAGTACCTCGCGAGCCACGTCTCGGGCGCGATCGAGGACCGGCGGCGCAAGACGGTCGAGACGGTCGCGCGGATGACCGGGGCCGGAATCGCGGTCGCCCCGGAGGATCGGGCCGAGCTCGAAGCGCTGGCGCACCCCGCTCCGGACGCGCCGTGGCTGGACACCGCATCGCGCCTCGTCCGGCTCGAGGAGATCCTGAACAAGGCCGGCGCGCAGAACGTCGCGCTCGCCCGGACGGAGGCGCTCGCGGTCGCCGATTGGGCCGGTCTTTCGGACGCCCGAAGGACCGAGTTCACGGAGCAGCTCGAACGGGGTCTCGCGTTGGCCCAGGAGGGTCGAGTCCCCGATTCGCTCACGGCTGTGAGCGCGATGCTCCGGGACGGTCTTCCCGAGGCGAAGCTCCTCCACGATACCGCCCGCAAGCGCGCCGAGGAATGGGTCGCGCTCGCGAAGGAACACGGCGCTTCCACTGCCGGGGTCGAGGAGGCGCTCCGCGCCGACCTCAGCGCCGGCCCCGAACGGTGGCCGGTGACCGTCCCGACCCTCGACACGAGCGTTCGGGAGCTCGGCGAGGTGCTCCGAGAGCGGACCGCGATGGTGCTGGGCACTCTCAAGACCTCGCTGGATGCGCTCGCGGAGTACGGCACCGACGCCGGCCCCGCCCGGGCGGTGGTCGAGGACGCGATGGGACGGCTTCCGGGGGTTCCCGCGGACGAGATCCCCCACCTCCTCGAGTCCGCCCGCACGGCGGCCGAGGAACCGATCGTCGCGGTCGTGGCGTCCCTTCTCGACGAGGTTCGCCCGCGGATCAACGAGGCCCGCCGGCTCGGACGCGATCCGAGCGAGGTCTTCGCCGCGATGAACCGAGCCCGAGAAGCGCTCCGGCTCCGGATCTATTCCGAAGCGCTCGCGGCGAGCCAGGAGGCCGCCGAGCGGGTCGGTCAACTCACCGAGGACCTCGAGGCGGCCCGGGACGAGCTCCAGACGCTCGAAGAGATGCTCGCCCGGTTCCACAAGGCCGGATTCCTCCCGGACGAGTTCGACACCGCCCTCACTCGGGTGCGGGGTCACCTCGATCGCGTTGAGGTCGGACCCGCGCGCGAGCTCCTTCGCGATACCGTCGTCCGCCTCGGCCGCGAGACGCTCCGTTTCTTCCAGGAACGCTGGGAGACCCTCGACCGGGTCCGGGAGTACGCCCAGGAGCGGGGCTTCCTCTCCGACGAGGCGGCCCGGCGGCTGACGGGCGCGCGGGGCCGGCTCGACGCGGGGGACCTCGCGACGGGGGCCGAGGAGCTCTCCCAGGCCGAGGTCGAGCTTCGCAATGCGTCCGTGCCGTATGTGGCGCGCCGGGTCGAGGAGATGGAACAGGGGCTCGGCGACATCCCCGACGACTCGCTCACTGCCCCGGTGCGACGGCTCCTCGCCGATGCCGACGTCACACTGCGCGTGAAACAAGACCTCCTCGGCGCCATCGAGAGCCTTCGCAAGGCGGAGCGCGATTTCGCGTCGGTGTTCGCCGTCCACGCGAGCGCCCTCGTCGACCTGCTCGAAGAGGAGCGCCGGGTCCTCGAGGACATGGGCGGCCCGGGCGATGAGATCCAGCGCCAGATCGACGAGGTCCAGCAGATCTTCAACATGGGAGACTTCGTCAAGGCGTCGCGGGCCTCCCAGGAGATCCGCACGCGGGTGCAGCAGCAACAGCTCCTGCGCAGCGAGGAATCCGTTTCGCACGCCAAGCTCGCCCTGGTCGAGCTCGAGACGCTCGGTCTCGACCTCGGCCGATTCCGCGGCGAGCTCGAGGAGGCCCAGGCGGCCGCTCGCGCCGGCCATTACTCCGAGGCGTACCGGCTCGCGCACGGACTCGAGGAGACCGCCGTCCGCACCCGGGCCGAGACGCAGACGATCGTCGAGGAGATCGCGCTGGCCCAAGAGACGCTCGGGAACCTCCGCGAGCTCGGGGTCGATCCCGAACCGTTCTACGAGCCGATCCGAGGGGCTCGGCTCGCCTTCCAGGCGCTCGATCTGGGCTCCGCGAAGGCGACCATCCAGACGGTCCGCCAGAAGCTCGCCGAAGCGACCGCGATGGCGGAGACCGACCGGCTCTTCGGGGAGATCGAGCGGCTCATCGAGGACGGGCGACGGCTGTCGGCCCCCATGGAACCGTTCGCGACGCGGCTTCAAGCCCTGCACACGGAACGGGCGACCGCCCCGCCCGAGGCCACTCGCACGGCGACCCGCCTCCTCCATGAGGAGCTGGTCGCCCTACTCGCCCCGATCCTCGAGGAGAATCTGCGTGGCCTCGAACGCGACCTGGACATCGCCCGCGGCGCGGGCGTCGACCTGGACAAGATCTTGGCGCCGCTCGCGGAAGCGCGCCGCCGCATCGCCCTACCCGTCCCGATGGGGGCGGCCGCTCTCCTGGATGCCGCTCGCGCGGAGTTCGTCGGTACGCGGGGATTGATCGAGCACGCCGAGCGGGTCGCGAAGCGGGCCCGGGAGGCGCTCGCCCAGGCGGACCTCCTCCGGGTGGAGGTCGGACCCCTGCGTACCTCGATCGAACAGGTGGACGCGGCCCTCGCCAAGCGCGAGTACGCGCGGGCGATCGAGCTCGGCGGCCCGATCGAGCGAGAACTCCTCCAGGCCACGTACCACCAGGTGTCGAAGACGCTCGCCGGGTTCCGGGCGATGGTCTCCCGACTCCGGGCCGAAGGCGCCGACACGACCATCGCCGAGAACCTGTTGCATCAGGCCCGGATGGCCCTGGACGAGGGCCGGGCCGTCGACGCCGTCCAGCTCGCCTCGAAGAGCGAGGCCGAGCTCGAGCGTGTCGAGCTCCAGCGCCAGATCGCGGAGGGCTCGATCGAGGCCGCCGCGCGTTCGGTCCAACGGGGCACCAAGGACGGCATCGTGGCGCCGGCCGCCATCACCGAACTCGAGATGGCCCGCAGCCTCTTCCAGAAGCACCAGTACGCGGACGTCTTAGAGCACGCCATCTCGGCCTCCGACACTCTCGTCACCCTCCGAGAGAGCCACCGACGCGCTCGCGACGCGTGCGCGACCGCCAACGCCCAGGTCGCCGAGGCGACCGAGCTCGGCGCGGACGTGAGCGAGGCCGCGGGACGGTTGGCCGAGGGCTTGCGGTACGTCGACACCGGGAACTACGCGGAGGCGATCCGCGCGGCTCGGGAGGCGACCGAAATGGGTCGTTGGGCGATCGAACGCCTCTTCGCGGGGCCGCTCGGTCGACTCCGCGGGCTCGTCGATGCCGGTCGACGCGAGGGATTGACCACCGAGGTCGACCCGGTCGAGGGCGTGGTCACCGAGGCCGAGGCAGCCCTCCGCGCGCGCGAGTGGCACCACGTGCGCGAAGCGGTGGCGCGGGGAGAGAGCGCCGGTCGCAGGGTCTTCTCGGGGGTGTTGGAGACCCGCTGGCGGGAGCTGGAGGGAGAGATGGCGCGCGTCCCCCCGCGGACGGAGGGCGAAGCGCTCCGCATGCCGGAACTGCGTCACCAGGTGGACGACCTGGCTTCCCGACACGATTTCGGGGCCGCCTTGTCGTTGGTGCGAACGGAGCGGGAGACGGTCCGACGCAACCGTCGCGAACGGCTGGAGTCCAACCTCCGCCGGCTGAAGGAACAGCTGTGGGTCGGCGAGCGGCTCGGCGTCGACACGACCCCGATGATGCAGACCTTCAGCGAAGCCCGAGTCTCCCTCGACGCAGGCCGCCTCGAGGAGGCTGAGACCCAGTTCGGGCGGGGGACCGAAGCCTTGGAGCAGGCGGTCCGCGAGCCGTTCGTGCGTCGCCGCTCCGAACTGCTCACCGAGATCAACTTCGCGTCGGACGGGCTTCGGGTCAGCGTCGGTCCGTTACGGGCCCGGTACCAGGAGGTCGACCCGTTGGAAAAGGCCGGCCGATACATGGAGGCCGCGCGGACGGTCCTCGGGCTCGAGGAGGAGCTGAACCTCCGGAAGTCGCTCCATCGGGAATTGATGAACCTCCACTACCTCATCGACGCGGCGTTGTCGCGGGCGTCGGAGCGGCGGGTGGATACAAGCGAGGCCCGGGCCCTCCTCCACGAGTCGATCCGGCTCCGGGAGCAGGATTACCCCGCCGCCCTGGAAAAGGCCCGAGACGCGCTCCGACGGCTCCAGGGGGAGGCCCCCCCGCCCGCCCCACCGACTTCCCCTCCGGCCGAGACGCCGCCCCCGGCCGCCCCGGCCGAGACGGCCTCGTCCTCCTCCTCGAGTTCCACCTCGACGCCGTTCTGGCCGTTCCGACGTCCGCCGACCTGAGCGCAAGACCGATCCGCGCCGAACGGATTACGTAGAGCTCAGCACGCCGGCCGTCGGTCCCGTGGGACCGAGCCCGGGCAAGCCACGAGGCGGTCCGAGGGGCAGTCGATCGGTACTCGACCGTGTGCTTGATGCCCCGACGACGCAGCAGCACCGAAACCTGCTCCGTGATCTGCACGACCTCCTGGCAGCGAGCGGGCTTGGTGAAATAGAACTCCGCCCGCCGCTCGTCGGACATCGGGAAGATCAGCCGGAGCCCGAACGGATCCGGTCGATTGTACCCGGCGGGCTTACGGTTGCCTTTGAGGTCGCGAAGGTTCTCATCCAGGAGGACCTCCGGGAGGAGGGGGTCCGACTCCTTCACGAACGGACGGTTCATCTCCACGACCCGGCGGTGCATCTCGGGGTAGACCCGGACGAGGTCCTTGTACGAACGCTTCGGGTCGAGCAGGATGTGGCCGCTCCGGGCCTTGACGGGGGGGGTCACGAACGAGGAGGAGGACGCTCTCCCTCTTAGGAGCTTCGGCGCGGAGGGGGCAGGCCCCCTCCCGCGCGACGCCCGGAGTCATGGTTAAGCGAGCCGGGCCGCTCGGGCCGGCATGCCCGGAGCTCCTCTACCCCCCGGTGGACCCCCCCTCTATGCGCCCCCAGCCGACCTCATCATTGTCAGCATGCCCTTCGTTCCGGGGTTTCGTGTCACCCGCACGATCGGCGTGACGTACGGGCTCATCGTCCGGTCGCGCGGGCTCGGCCGGAACATCGTCGCTGGGTTTCGTAGCTTGGGGGGTGGAGAGATCAAGGAGTACACCGAGTTGCTCGAGCAATCTCGGCATGAGGCCCTCGCCCGGCTCAAGGACCACGCAAAAAGCTTGGGCGCGAACGCGGTCCTCTCGGTCGCGTTCGACACGTCGGAGATGAGCGAGATCATGACCGAAATCCTGGCGTACGGCACCGCCGTCGTCGTCGAACCGGACCCCGGAGCGGCGCAACCGGTCAGCCTCCGTTGAGCCGGAGAAAGGCTCAAAGAGGGGGTCCGCTAAGCCCCCCGGCGCTCCCGTAGTCTAGTGGTCAAGGATAGAGGCCTCTCGAGCCTCTGACGCGGGTTCAAATCCGGTCGCCCCCCGCGGGCGGCCGGGGAAACTCCCGCCGGGAGCACCCGCTTTCCGTTCCGAGATTTCCGTCGCGACCCCTCTTTGCTAGGAGGCGCTGCGGCCGACAACGGGACGCTACCGCCTCCACCTACACGGGAGGCCCCTCGGAGGCGCCCCCTAGACCGGAGCGAGTCGGGCCATGCCATGCCCGCCGGCAGCTCGACCGGCACGTGGCATCGGAGCGGTACGGGCGAAGAAGCTTAGGTCGGGGATCGATGGACCCATCCCGAGAGTCCGATGGTACTCCCTCCGTACGTGCTGGTCGCGTCCGAATCGGACCCGGTTGCGCGCGCGGTCGCGGAACTCTGGGGGACCCTGCCCGCCACCGGCGACCACGTGGACGGGGTTCCGCTCCGCAGGTTCCCGTCGGGCGCCCTCCTCCTCCATCGCCAGGAGCTCCACATCCGCGACGACCACCTGGACCGGAGCCTTCCTACGGCGATGCGTCAGGCGGAGACCACGCTCGTCTTTCCCTCGATTCACCGGAGCGAACGGAACGTCCCGTGCCTCACGGTGCATCCGCTCGGGAACCCGGGACCGAGCGCGGAGGTCGGGGGACGGCCTCGAACTCTCGTGCCGACCGACCCTCCCCGGATGGCGGACGCATTGCGTCGCCTCGACGAACGGGAGCAGGAGGTGGGGCTAAAGGTGACGTTCGAAGCGACCCATCACGGGCCCGAGCTGGAGCTCCCCGCCTTCTTCGTCGAGATCGGGTTTGGGACGATGAACGCCCCGCCGATCGAGGCGGTGCGGGCGTTCGCGGAAGTGCTCCCGGAGCTCCGACCCTCTCCGAAGGACCGGGTCGCCCTCGCCGTCGGAGGCGGCCACTATGCACCGCACTTCACGGAGCTGGTCCGGGAGCGGGATTGGGCGTTCGGTCACATCCTGTCCCGGCACGCGCTCGCCGAGGTCGATCGAGAGACCGCCCGGCACGCCTATTTGGGCTCGCGCGGGGCGGACGGGATCGTCACGGCGCGAGCGGAGGACCTCATCCTACCGGCGCTCGAGGGGATTGGACCGCGGCTCAAGGACGCGGACGCACCGCGTCGGGCCCCGACGGGGGCCTCTACGGTTGCCGCTTCTGGTACATGATCGCGCCGGACCGGTAGATCCCGCGTCCGAGGCGAACGGGCTGGGTCCCGACGGACCCTGGGTTGCGCTCGGCCAGCATCAGGCTCTCGACGACCTGGCGGAACAGCGCGCTCTGGTTGATCTCCGGATGGCGGTCGAGGAACTCGTTCTCCTCCGGTGTGATCGTGATGTTCTTCCGCTGCATCCCTTGCACCGACGGCTCCGGACGGATTCGGGCGGGCATATGCGGGGAAATGTGCGAGACGTATATGTGCGTATGGGTGCGCGTCGCTCCGAGGGGACACCTTCTAGGTCGACCCGATCGGTCCGGCCAGTGCCGTGACCGAGTTCCGGGCGTCGAGGGCGACCTCGGCCGCGGCCCGGACTTCTCGGGGCGTCAGGGCCCGGAGGACGGTGGGCCATCGTATCCAATGATCCTCAGGAAATCCATGGTAGGCCGCGTCGACCGCCAGTTCGTGGGCGTCGGACGTGGATTCTAAGGAGAGCGCGATCTCGCCGATCCGGCTTTCCCGAACGAGGTTCAGTTCGCCTTTCGGGATGTTCTCCCCCGAGAGGCGCTCGACCTCTTCGAGGAGCATCGGAACCACCTTGCGCCACCGGTCTGCCCCGGTACCGGCCTGGGCGCCCCAGTACCCACCGAAGCGCATCGCCTCGACGTGGCTCGACGCATGGTACGCGAGGCCCCCGCGCGAGCGGACTCGGCGGAAGAGGCGGCTGAGGAGCATCGCCCCTCCAAGGACCTCGTTGGCCAGGAACGCTCCCGGGAAGTGGGCGTCCCCGCGAGCGAGGGAGGCACCCCCCACACGGACCTCGACCTGGGCGCGTCCGGGCAGGTCGACCCGGATCTCGCGGCGGCGGGGCGGCCGGGGGGCGGGGACCGAAAGCGACGGGGCCCGGGTGGTAGAGAGGGTTGCGAACAGTCGCCGAGTCGTCCGGCGTACTGTGGCGAGGGAGGGCGGCCCGGTCACGACGAGGACGGCGCCGTCGGCGGTGAAGTGCCGCTCGTGGAAGCGGTCGATGCGGCCGCGTCCGATCCGCCCGACCGATCGAGCGTCCCCGATCCCGGTCCCCCGATAGGGGTGTCCCTCGGCAAAGATCGCGTGGAGGAGCTCCCGTTCGACCCGGCTGGCGGGCTGGGCGAGCTCGCGCAGCTGTCGTTCCGCGAGCTGGCGCCGAACCCGGGCGAGGTCCGAATCCGCATAGCGGGGTCGCAGGACCGTGTCGGCGAGGACCCCGAGCAAGGTCGGCCAAACGTCCGAGGGACCCCAGATCGAGATCTCGGCGGACTCGGGGTCGACCTGCGCCGTGAGCGTAGCTCCAGTTCGGTCCAGGAACCGCGCGAGCTCGAGCCGATCTCGGCTCCCGGCACCGCTCGTGACAAGTTGGTTCACGATCCGTGCGGTCCCTTCGTCCCCGTCCGGATCGAACCCCCATCCCGCCGGGGCAACGTAGGTCGCCGAGAAGCTCGCGCTTCCGGCAGGAGGGGCTTGACGAACGACCCGGAGCCCGGCCGGCCCCTCGGTCGTTTCGAACCGAAGGGGATCGTTCGTCTCACGCATCGGCTGCCTCCGCGGTCGGTGTGTACCGGACCACGACGCGGGTCTCGGACCGGAAGAGGGCGCGGGCGCTCTCCTGCACCTGTTCCCGGGTGACCCGGAGCAATCGACGGAAGACCTCGTCCTCGTACCGGGGGGACCGGAGGACGGAGAAGTATCCGAGACGGAAGCCGGTGCGCGAGGCTCCTTCGTACGCGAGCGCGGCGCCGCGCCGGATGCGGACCCTCGCGTCGTCCAGTTCTCGCCGCGTCGGCCCGGTCCGGACCAGCCGTTCGAGGACAGTGTCGACGGCCTCTTCCAGGCGGTCCAGCGGGACGCCTTGCGCCGCGAGAGCATGCACCGTGAAGAGGCCTGGGTAGACTCGTGGACGCCAATCGCTTCCGGCGCGGACGGCGAGCCCCGGGTCGACGAGCGCCCGATAGAGGCGCGCGCTGGGGTGCTCGGCCGATCGGCCCCAACCGGCTCCCGCGCTGAACAGCCGACTCTCTCCGCCGAGAATGGTGTCGAGGATCATCGTCGCGGGGGTCGCGGGGTCGTCCAGGGCGGGAGCCCGCCAGGCCATCTGGAGATACGGGGTCGTCCCCGGGCCGGTGAGCTCGGACCGTCGTTCTCCCCGGGCCGCCGGTTCCGCGTGACCGACCGCGACGTCAGCGCCGCTCGCGGGGAGTCGGCCGAACCGACGTCGGACATCGCGCGCGATGGTCCAGACGTCGAACCCGCCCGCGATCACGAGGACGGCGTTGCGGGTCCCGTAAAACTTTCGATAGTAGGTCCGGAGCTCCTCGGGGGTGATCCGTTCGATATCTTCCCGTCGTCCGAGCGCATCCCAACGGTAGGGGTGGATCCGGAACGCGAGGGAGTAGACCTCCTCCTCCACGCGGAACTCGGGCCAGTTCTCGTTCCCCTCCCGTTCGGAGTGGATGACCGTGCGCTCGCGCTCCACTTCCCGGTCGGTGAGAAGGGCCCGGGTCATGCGGTCGGACTCGATGTCGAGTGGGATGGAGAGATGCTCCCGAGGGACGGTCGTGAAGTAGGCCGTGAAATCCGTGTCCGTGAACGCGTTGAGCTCACCGCCGACCTCCACGACCGCCTTGTCGATGGCGCCCTTCGGGTACCGGGGGGAGCCCTCGAACAGCATGTGCTCGACCCAGTGGGAGGCCCCCGTGATCCCGGGATGCTCGTTCTTCGAACCGACCCGGTACCACACCCACACGCTCGCCGTGGGGCTCGATCGGATCGGAGCGAGGAGAACCCGAAGTCCGTTAGGCAATCGGAACGAGGTCAACCGAGGACGCACGACGTTCCGCCGGGCCATCGAGGAGGTTCCAGCGTGGCGGGCATATAACGCGCCTCGGGTCGGTTACCCGGCGTTCCCTTCGGGGGAGCAACGGAGGTCGGCGAACGCGGCAACGGAGATTCCCGGGGCCGCGAGGGCAATCCACCCCGTCGGACCATGATCGATGGCGGAGGTCGTGCGACCGTCGATGAAGAGGGACCTAAGGCCTACCGAGAAACCGCGGTTCCGGCCGGCGAGGGTCGGGCCGCTTCAACCAAACGGTTAAGCGAGTGCCTCGGCCATCGGCCCTCGTGCATCCGACGCTCCGACTCGTGCGGTTAGGGAACCTGGGGGTCTCCTTCGCGGG
The DNA here is from genome assembly GCA_963749235.1 of uncultured Thermoplasmata archaeon. Taxonomy (GTDB): domain Archaea; phylum Thermoplasmatota; class Thermoplasmata; order Lutacidiplasmatales; family UBA184; genus Lutacidiplasma. Next base: position 624,806 of record CAVVLV010000001.1, read on the forward strand.
GACCTTGGTCGGCGGACTGGCCGGACGGGTACCGGGGTGGCCGCCCCCCTGGGATTCTGGATCGTCTTGGCGCTGGCCGCGGCCTCGACCTCCCTCGTCACGGCCGGTGGGAATGTCCTGAACGACCTGTTGGATCGGGAGGGGGATCGAACGAATCACCCCGACCGCCCGCTTGTCACGGGGGCGGTCGCGGTCGGGACGGCGAAGGGGTTGGTCGCGGCCCTGTTCGTAGGAGGCATCGTCGTCGCCGTGCCGGTCGTCCTCCTCCAACCACTGGTCGGCCTCCTCCTCGCGATCGCGGTGGCCGCTCTGCTCGGCTACGAATTCCGCCTCAAAGCGCGCGGGTTCGTCGGCAACCTCGTCGTCGGCTTCCTGACGGGAATGGTGTTCCTGTACGGGGGCGCGGCGGCCGGACACGCGATCCTGCTGGCGCCCTTCGCCGCCATGGCGTTCTTTGCCACCTTGAGCCGGGAAGTGATCAAGGACATGGAGGATGTCGCGGGTGACGTGGGCCGGAAGACGCTCCCGATGACCCGGGACTCGGCTTCTCCTCCCATGTCGCGGAGGGGGCCGTCGCCGTGGCGGTGGTCCTGAGCGCCGTTCCCCTGCTCTGGTTCCTCTCGGCGGACTCGGTCGTCGGGATTATGTACGCCGTCTTGGTCCTCGCTGCGGATGGGGTCTTCCTCGTCTCCGTATCCCGCCTCCCAGAGCGACTCCACTGGAAGCAAACGATGAGCAAGGTCGCGATGTCGGTCGCCCTGGTCGCCTTCCTCGTGGTGGCGTTCCGATGAAGACGCCGCCGGGACCCGGCCGCGTGGAAACGTACCTTCGCGATGCGATCGCGGGCGGACCGATCCACTTCACCCTGATCGATCCGGACAAGTCCCCCTGGCGAGGCCGCCGCCCGGACGGCCACCCGGGCCGTCGAGGCGGGAAGTCATGTGATCTTGCTGGGCGGCTCGACCGGAATCTCACCGGAGAAGATGGGAGCGGCCGCCGCCGCGGTCAAACGAGCGGTACGGGTGCCCGTGGTCATCTTTCCCGAAGGGCCAGGCTCGCTCGCCCGGGAGGCGGACGCCGTCCTCTTCATGAGCCTCCTGAACTCCCGGCGGATCGACCTGGTGGTCCGAGCGCAGGCGAAAGCCGCCCCGCTCGTTCGGCATCTCGGGCTGGAACCGATCTCACTCGGCTACCTGGTCGTCGCTCCCGGCATGCGGGTCGGCGAGGTAGGCGAGGTCGACCCGGTGGCTCGGGACGATCTCGAGAGTGCCGTAGGGTACGCCCTCGGGGCCGAATACCTGGGCATGCGGTTCCTCTACCTGGAAGCCGGATCGGGCGCGCCCTCTCCCGTCCCGACGGAGCTCCTGCGGGCGGTCCGCGCGGTCTGCTCCATCCCCTTGATCGTGGGAGGCGGCATCCGAACCGCGGCCGACGCCCGGGGATTGCTCGATGCCGGGGCCGATGCGCTCGTCACCGGCACGATCACGGAAGAGGAGGGGATCGGCTCCGCGTTCCGGGGGATCCTGGAGGAGGTGCGTCGTTCGCGTGTCCGCTGAACTCCCCGCCACGACCCCGCCTCCTCCGATCGAGCCGCATCCCCCCCGCTACTTCTTCCGCGCCCCGTCGCCGCCGATCGCGTTCGCCCTCATCGTCCTGTCCGGCGCCGCCATGGCCGCGTTGACGTTCGGGACGGCCCCCGGGTCCTTCCTCGAAAACTGGCTCCTGGTGTTCGCCATGCCGGCCGTGGTCGCCGGCCTCGCGACCGGGCCGTTGGCGGCGGCGCTCGGGGGGCGGTTCGAGTTCCGTCGATCGGCCTTCCTGGCCCTGTCCGTCTTCCTGGTCCTGCTGCCGATCGCTGCGATCTGGCGTGCGGCCCTCATTCTCGAGCCCGGTCGGACCCCGGGGGTCCCGTTCCTCCTCGCATTCTTGGTCGGTCCGATGGTCTGGTTCCGCCACCTGACGTTGTTCGGCGTCTCCCGAGCCAGCCACGGGTACAGCCTCCCGCCGACCCTTCTCCAGCCCGTCCTCTTCGCCATCGTCCTCCCGCTCGTCGTGACCGTGTCGCTCGGTTGGGGGGTCGCGCTCCTCCTCTGCGCCCTCATTGGATTCGGATGCGCGGTCGCTCTTCTCCGGGCCGCCGACCGCCCGCTCCGCCGGGAGTTCCGGAGCTCCGGGGTCCGGTTGATTCGACCCCTGCTCGATCATGTTCGGGACCGAGACCCGGCTGCGACGGGGGCGCTCGAAGGCTTCTTCCGACAGTTCGCTCAGCCGGTCGACCTTCGAGTGAGTCTCCTCTCGTTCTTCCGCAACGGTCGCGCCCACGTGACCCTCGCGCTCCCGACCGTCCACCCGGGACCGTTCGCCGCCTTGGGGGCGAGCGATCTGCCGCGGAAGCTGGCCGACGAACTGGGGCCCTCTGCGGGGATCGTTCTGACGCCGCACACCCCGTGCGACCACGATCTGGACCTACCTTCAGGGGAGGAGGTGAAGCGGGTCGGGTCGGCGGCGCGCTCGCTCCTCGACTCGATGAGCGAATCCGGGCCGCTCCGGGCGAGCCGGCTCATCCGACCCGACCCGGCGAGCTTCGCGCGGGCGCAACTCCTCGGGGATGTCGCCCTCGTGCTGATGACTCAGGCGCCGAACCCGACCGACGACATCGCTTTCAGTGTCTCGGACCGGCTCAGTCGCGAGATCGCCCTCGAGGGGGGGCCCCGCGTCGCGCTCATCGATGCCCACAACTCCTACGTCGAGGGCCGCGGGGACATCACCTACGGCACGCCGGCCGCCGAGAAGCTCATCCGCGATGGCAAGGCCGCGGCCCGGGCCGCGGTCGCGGCCGGGGTCGACGGGCCGATCGAGGTCGGAGCCGGAATTCGAGACGGATACAACATCGGGCGCGACGGCCTGGGTCCCCAAGGGATCCGTGCGTTCGTCGTGCGGGCGGCGGGCGCTACGACCGCCTACGTACTGTTCGACGGGAACAACTTGATGCTCGGCCGTCGGGACCCGATCGTGCGGGCCCTCGAGCAGATCGTCGATACGGCCGAGGTCATGACCACCGACAATCACGTCGTCCACGAGGTCGACGGCGGGATCAACCCGCTCGGTGAACGCATGCCCACCGACGCGTTGATCCGAGGGGCCACCGAGGCCGTTCGGGCGGCTCTCGCGGACCTGGGCCCGGTGGAGGTCCGCTTCGGGTCGCGGGACGTCCCGGCGGTGCCGACCCTCGGCCCCGGCTTCACCGCACGCCTTTTGACCTCGCTCGGGGACACCCTCACGATGTTCCAGAACATGGTCGTGGCGACCTTCCTCCTCCTCCTGACCGGCTCTCTTGTCGTGGTCTTCGCCTTCCACTAGGGGGCGGCCGCTCGTGTCGTCTACGACGGCGGGGGATGCAAGCCGCCTCCTCGGCGAGGAGGGCCTCCGACTGCTCACCCAGCTCGTCGCGACCGCCCCCACCAACCTCGAGGCGCCCGGACAGGGACGATGGGAGAAGCCGAACTACCTACGTACGTCTGACGCGATCGTTCGGGCCGCCCGGGCGCGGGGCCTCTCCACCCGGATCTACGACCCGATGACCTCGGGGGATGTTCCCGGCGACTGGCATGGCCTCCCCCGTCCGAACGTGGTCGCCGATCTGGACGTCGGCGCTCCGGAGACCGTCCTCATCCTGGCCCACTACGACGTCGTCCCCGTGCCCGCCGAGCAGCTGGCCCGCTGGAAGAGCCCGCCCCATACGCTCACCGCCCGCAGCGACGGCCGCCTTTACGCTCGAGGCTCGAACGACGACCTCGGTAGCGGGGTGGTCGGCTCGCTGATCGCGTTGGCCCGGCTTGCGACCGGTCCTCCGCCCCCACGAAATGTGCGGCTCGTCGTCTGCTGCGACGAGGAGACCGGCGGGGAGGGGGGAGTGGAGGCCGTGAAGCACCACGACGCGGCCCTTCCGCCGGACAGCCCGGACCGGATCCTGGTCGGCGACGTCGTCCTCATCCCCGACGCAGGTCCCGAACTGGTCGCCGGCTCGAGCGGGGTCGCCTTCCTCGATGCCTCCTTCGACCGTCCGGTTCCCCTTCGGGACGCGATCGCGTACGGTGACCTCTTGGTGGGACTCCACGAGCTCGCCCGAACCTGGCGATCGCCGCTGACCTCGCCGGACTGGCCCGACCGCCATGCCCCGGAGCCGGTCATTACCGGACGAGCGAGCGTCACCCAGTTCGATCGATCTCCCCCCGAAACCTCGGTCCCCGGAGTAACGCTCCTCGGGGTCCACGCCGAGAGCGATGCGGCCAACCAGATCGCGCGAGCGGTGACCCTCCTCTTCGGCGGACCCCGGCCCGACCTGGACCAGCTGGTCGGGCGGCTCGGCCCGCTCCTCGCTCCCCCCTTCCGACTCGAGGTGGGAGGCACGACGTCCGCGTTGGTGCCGCCGGAGGCGCTCCTCCTGCAGGTCGTCGGCGAGGCCGCGCATGGTGGCTACCCGCACCGAGGACACAACCCCGTCCCGGCGGCGTTGGGGCTCCTGCGCGCCGCCGCCGACCGAGGCTGGATCGACCCGTCCCCGTCGGCTCGCACGACGTTCACGGTCGACCTTCGATTGACCCCCGAGATGGAGCTCGACGACGGGCTCACGGCCGCCCTCCGTTACGTCCGCTCGGGCACCGCCGCCCGGCTCCCGCACGCGAAGATCGTCGCCCCGCCGGCTCGCTGCCGCTCGGGGTATGCGCTTCCCCCGAACGATCCCTCCGCGGCCCGCCTGCAGCGGATCCTGGCCGAGACGGTCGGCTCCCCCGGTCTTCGAGGGGAGGACGGTGGAACGGATGCGAGCGCCATCCGCGGTCTCACCACGCCGAAAGGGGCGCCGCTCCCCGCCATTGTCTTCGGCAGCATGGACCCGGAGTCGCACATCCACGATGCCGAGGAGAGCGTCGACCCGCGTCTGCTCGCGGGCATCGCGACCGCCATCGAGCGGTTCGTCCGCGAACCGTAGCGGAAGTCCGCCGTGCTCGATCTCTTCCTATCGAGCGCCCTCGCGGTCCTCTGGGTGCTCCTGCCCGCCTACATCACGAACGCCTTCGCGACGTTCCCCCGAGGACGGGGCCCGCCGATGGATTTCGGCCGGACCTGGAAGCGGGATGGCCGTAGGATCCTGGGGCCGTCGAAGACCTGGTCCGGCTTTCTCTTCGGCGGGTTTGCCGGCATCCCGTTCTGCCTCCTCGAAGCGTGGCTGATCCTCCTCGCTCCGCCGAACCTCGCGCTCGTCCCCACGCTCGCGGCGTCCGTCGCCCAAGCGATCCCGCTCGCCGTCATCCTCACGTTCGGAGCGATGACGGGAGACGCGCTCGGCTCGTTCATCAAGCGGCGACTGGGGCGCGAGAGCGGGGCGCGGACCCTCCTCCTGGACCAGCTCCCGTTCGTGCTGGTCCCGATCGCGCTCGGGTTTGCCTTCTACCCGACCCTCTTCCTCGACGTCTTCGGGAACTGGGCAGGCGTCTTATGGCTACTCGTGTACACGCTCGGGCTGCACGCCTCCTTCAACTGGGTGGGATTCAAGCTAGGCCTGAAGAAAGTACCATGGTGAGCAACTCTTCGCATGCTCCGGAGCGGCGCGCGATCATCCGCATGCTCCTCGATGCGGCGGCGGTCCGATTCGGCGAGTTCACGCTCACCTCGGGGGAAAAGAGCGACGTCTACGTCGACGTAAAGTGGGCGTGGTGCGACCCGCAACGCTTGGACCTGCTGGCACAGGCGCTCGCCGCCCGGGTCGGGGCGGCCGACCGGCTGGCGGGCATGGAGCTGGGAGCGGTCCCGCTCGTTGTCGCGACCGCGCTCCGGACCGGACGGCCGTATGTGATCCTGCGCAAGGTGACGAAGGAGCACGGGACCCGGAACGCCTTCGAGGGACCGATCCCGAACGGTTCGCGCGTGCTCCTGATCGAGGACGTGGCGACGACCGGCGGGAGCTCGATGCGCTCGGTCGAGATCATTCGCGGTGCGGGCGGGATCGTCGACCGTGCCGTGGTGGTCGTCGACCGGGAGGCGGGCGCGACCGCCCGGCTCGCCTCGATCGGCGTCCGGTTGGAGGCGCTCGCGACCCTCCGGGAGCTCCGAGGGGCCCGGTCGTGACCGGCCGCCTGCTCGCGGATGCCACCGTACGATTCGACGACCCGGCCGAGGCGAGCGGCGTCTACGGAAAAGGATTCTTCGGAACGCCGGAGACCGGGGGCGGCCTCGTCCTCGACCGGTACGAATCGGTCTACTTGGCCGAGATGAGCCGGGTCGAGGTCGTCCACGGGCGCCGACCGGTGACGTGGCCGGCCGTCTTCCGCCACGCGGTCCGGGCCGACCCCGAGTTCGCCGTCCGCTACCTCGTCTACCGGGACCTCCGCCAGCGCGGCTACGTGGTGCGCGCCAGCGCGCCCCCCGTCGACTTCACCGTCCTCCCCCGCGGCGGCATCCTGCACAAGACCCCGTCCCGGTTCTGGGTCGAGGCGATCAGCGAACGGGAACCCTTCGACCTGGCGCGGCTGTTCGACCTTGCGGCGCGGGCGCAGTCGGCGAAGAAGCAGCTCCTGCTCGGACTCGTCGACGAAGAATCCGACCTCACCTACTATCGTGTGCGACGCCCCTCCCCGACCGGGGCGTTGCCTCCCCGCCCCCTCGCGCATCCCACGGAGGGCTGGCTCTCGGTCGACCGGGTGACGGTGCACGAGCCCGCCGCGGTGGAGGAGCTGGGTCGAGTGCTCGCCTACGGAAGTCGCGTCGGCGAGCGTCTCGAGCTCTCGCTCCTCGAGGCGGCCTACCTCGTCTCGACCGGTCAACTGACCCTCAAGGAGGCCCGTAGTGGACGGAACGTTCCGTTCGACCGGCTCGAGGCCCGCGGTCGCCGACTCGACCCCGGGTTTCCCGAGCGCCTCGCGGCCTACCGAGAGCTGCGCACTCGACAGCTCGTCGTCAAGACCGGGTTCAAGTACGGGGCCCATTTCCGCGCGTACCCGCGCAACCCGGAGCACGCCCACGCACGGTACCTGGTCCAGGCGGTGCCGGACGCCCACCGTTCGAGATGGCCCACCGTCGCCGGGGGCGTGCGCGTCGCCCAGGGGGTCCGTAAGGAGTTCCTCCTGGCGGGGGTCGGAACCGCCGGGACGGTCCGCTTCCTCTCGCTCGAGCGGATCCGGCCGTAAACCCCCGGCCCGCTCGACGCGATCCCGGGCCGGCCGAATTTCCGGCCGGCGGGTTCTCCCCCGTCGAACTTCGAATCGGCAGAAGTGTCGGAGTCACGCGGCCCTTTCCGGTAGGACCAGGTCCGATGCACCGGAGATACCGACCATCCAATCGCGAACCGATCGCGAGCCCCGACCTCGAGCGAGTTGCTCCTCCAGGGCCGTCCCGACGATCACTCCGTCCGCCCCGCTCTCGAGAGCGAGGTCCCGGGTACGACGGTCCCGCACTCCGAACCCCACCAGCACCGCCAAGTCCGGCGCTGCGCGGTGGGCCGCCCGCACGAGCGGCGCGAGTTCTCGGGCCGATCGGCTCGCGCCGCCTCCGGTCGTCCCGTATCGCGAGACCAGGTAGAGGAATCCTCGAGCGTGGCGGGCGATCCGTTCCACCCGATCCGGCGACGATCCGGGCGCGGCGAACAGAACGAGGTCCAGACCGCACGATCGGGCGGCGGCGCGCCACGGTCCGGATTCCTCGTACGATAGGTCGGGCACGACCAAGCCCGTCGCGCCCGCCGCCCGCAGCTGGGACAGGGCCGGGGCGAGACCGTGCCGCCAGACGGGATTCGCGTACGTCATGACGGCGGTCGGGAGGATCCGGGCGGCGGTACGAACGGACCGCACCAGGTCGTCCCAGTCCGTGCCCGCGCGGAGGGCACGTCCGCACGCGGCCTCGAGGACTGGTCCATCCGCGATCGGGTCGGAGAACGGGAACCCCAATTCGAGCGCGGTCGCCCCTCCGTCCCGAAGAGCGGTGACGGTCACAAGGAGGTCGTCTCGCCGACCGCGATCGACCAGGAGATAGGGCACCAGGTAGGCGCGAGGCGATCGGGACCGGCCGAGGGCCTCACCGAGTCGCACGCGACACCACCTCGAGGTCCTTGTCGCCCCGCCCCGAGAGGGTTACGACCACGTGCTGCCGTCGCGGTCGACGGCGGGCTTCCCGGACCGCGGCGAACAGCGCGTGCGACGGCTCGAGGGCCGGCAGGATCCCCTCGTCCTCGGTGAGCCAGTGGAAGGCTCGCAACGCGTCCGCGTCCCGGACGGACCGGTAACTCGCTCGACCGGAGTCGTGGAGCCACGCATGTTCCGGGCCGACCCCGGCGTAGTCGAGGCCGGCCGAGACGCTCTCCGTGTCGGCGACCTGACCGTTGGAATCCTGGAGCACGTACCAGTACGTTCCGTGGAGGATCCCCGGGCGGCCGCGGGTGAGCGAGGCCGCCCCCCCCGAGCGGGCGGTCCTCCCTCCGGCTTCCACCCCGAGGAGCTCGACGTCGGTCCGCAGAAGGGGGTGGAACGTCCCGATCGCGTTCGAACCGCCCCCGACGCACGCGACGGCGAGATCCGGTAGGCGGCCGAACGCGCGAACGGATTGGGCCCGGATCTCCCGTCCGATGACGCTCTGGAAATCCGCGACAAGGGAGGGAAACGGATGGGGGCCGACCGCGGACCCGAGCAGGTAGTGGGTCGTTCGCACGTTAGCGATCCAGTCGCGAAGGGCCGCGTTGATGGCGTCCTTGAGGGTCTGGCTTCCCGTCGTCACCGGGTGGACCTCCGCCCCGAGGAGACGCATGCGGTCAACGTTCGGTCGCTGGCGCTCCATGTCGACCGCGCCCATGTAGACCTCCGTGCGAAGACCGAGGGCCGCACCGATCATCGCGGTGGCAACGCCGTGCTGGCCCGCTCCGGTCTCGGCAATGAGCCGCGGCTTGTTCATGCGGCGGGCGAGCAAGCCCTGCCCGAGCGCGTTGTTGAACTTGTGGGCCCCTCCGTGAAGGAGGTCCTCGCGCTTCAGCCAGATCTCGGCCCCGCCGGCCCGTCGCGTCAGGTTCCGGGCGAAGTAGAGCGGAGTCGGACGTCCGCCGAGGGTGTGAGAGAGGCGACGGAGTTCCTGTTGGAAGGCGCGGTCCCGACGAGCGTCCTTCCAAGTGCGTTCGAGCTCGACCAGGGCCGGAACGAGCGTTTCGGGAACGTACGCGCCCCCGTACGGACCGAACCGCCTAGGCATGGGTCGATTCGTACTCCGTCACGGCCCGGACGAAGGCGCGCATCTTCTCCGGGTCCTTCCGACCCGGCGCACTCTCGATCCCCGAGGAGACGTCCACCCCCCACGGGCGAACGGTCGCGAGGGCCTCCGCCACGTTGTCGGGAGTGAGACCTCCACCGAGGACGAACTTGCGACCGGGGTTGAGGTCGATGAGGCGGGCACATGCCTCCCAATCCGGCCGGACCCCGCTCCCGCCCGGAAGCGGTTGGTCCGCGGAATCGAGATGGATCCGAGGGAAGCTCTCCGCCGGCGGGACGGTCGGGTCGGGGACTCCGCCCCTGGCCGGGCCGACCGCGAGTGAGGGAACCAGATGATGCGTTTCGAGGAAGTCGAGGTCGGATGGGACCGCACCGTAGACCTGGATCCGGTCGACGCCGACCTCGTCGAACAGGCGTCGAATGAGATCCCCGCTCGGCGCCACGACCACCGCCCAGGCTTCGACTTCGGGTGGGACCTGCCCCACCAGCTCGACCGCTCGATCCATCGATACGCTGCGGGGCGAACCGGGGACGTCCACGACGAAACCTGCGGCCCCACCTTCGGGGATCTCCGCGATGGTGGCCGGGTCCGAGAGTCCGCAGAATTTGACGAAGGTCTTCATCGGTCGACCCCCCCCACCTGTACGCCGGAGGGAGGAGAGGAACGCCGCCGGGTCCGAGGCTCGGGCGAGCGCGGTGCCCACCAGGATTCCGTCCACCTGGAGGTCCCAGAACCGGCGCGCCTCTTCCGGCCCCTCGACGCCGCTCATGCCGAGGAGCGGGCGATGACCGAGAGCGGCCTCTAGGGTTTCGGCCGCAACTTCCGGTCTCAGGGCCAAGGTATCCAAGTCCCGCACGTTCACCCCGTACACGTCCGCGGGCACGCCCTCCGTCCGTCTTAGCTCTGCGCGGGTATGCCACTCGAGCAGGACCTCCAGCCCCCGAGCATGGGCGCGTTCCGCGAGCGAGGCCAGGGGGAGCTCCAAGAGACCCTCCGTCTCCAGGCGCGCGATCAGAAGGATGGCGCTCGCCCCGGACCGGGCTGCGGCCTCAACCTGGATCGGATCGACAATGAAATCCTTGAAGAGGACCGGTCGCTCGGTGGCCTCTGCGACCACCGCCACATCCCGCGGACTCCCTTCGAAGCGGGGACGAGAGGCCAGGCACGAAAACGCGGTCACCTCGACTCCCGAGAGTCCCCGTAGGAAATCCTGGGGGGTCCGCGCCGGAAGCTCCGGCTCGGCTGCCCCGGGAGACCGACGCTTGAACTCCGCGACCAAGCCGCCGCGAAGACGGTCGCGCTCGACGGCGGCCCGAAAGCTGGGTCGAGGGGCGGCCCGCGGCGGGGGCAATCCCGCAAGATATTCGGGATCGGTCACCGAGGCCCTCGTCGCCCCGACGATCTCGGCTAGGAAACCCATCTTTACCCCTCCGACCGGCGGCGATACCGTCGAGCCAGGCGCCGTAGGTCGGACAGGAGGGTCTCCGCCCCGCCCCCATCCAACGCTTCCCGGGCCCGTTGCACCCCCCGGGCCAACGACGGGACCCGCCCGCCTACCCAGAGCGCCGCTCCGCTCGTGAGGAGCACGGCGCCCCGGCGCGCCCCACCGCCTCCGGCGAGGAGCCGCTCCGTTTCGTCCGCCGACGCCGTTGGTGAGAGCGGCCCCCAATCGCCACGGCGTTCGTCCGTTTCGAGGTAATCCGCCGGATGGACGGTCATCCGATGACGACCCTCGGGGTCCCAGCGGACGACGTGGGTGGGGCGACGGGGAGAGAATTCATCGCATCCCTCTTCACTGGCCATCGCGAGGCCCCGGCGTACCCCCAGGTGCGGAAGCGTCGCGGCGGCGCGAACGGCCGCGGCGAGGTCGGGGACGCCCACTACTTGGATGGTCACCCGGGCCGGATTCGACAAGGGTCCGAGCCGATTGAACACGGTCGGTATCCCGAGGGTCCGCCGGGCCGGACCGACCGCTCGGGTCGCGGGATGGAACAGGGGTGCATGGAGAAAGGCGATCCGGTAGCGGACATAGCTCGCGCGAGCGAACGGTATGGACGACTCGATGGGGAGACCCAGGGCCGTGAGGAGATCGCTCGAGCCGCACAGACCCCTCGAACTCCGATTCCCGTGCTTGACGACCGGTGTCCCGGCCGCCGCCACGACGAACGCGCTTACCGTGGAGACGTTGAACGACGGACGACGAGCGCCCCCCGATCCGCACAGATCGACCGCCCGGTCGGCCGCGGGAACTCGGAACGGCTCGGCGCGTCGTCGCATCTCGCGGGCGAGACGGGCCAGCTCGGTCGACGTCTCCGTGCGGAGGGTGAGGGCGAGCAAGAGGCCGACCCGTTCGGACTCCGAAGTGGCGGGGGCGAGCAGGTGGTCGAAGATCCTCCGAACGTCCGACTCCGAGAGGAGTGGCGGAGCACGCAAGCGGTCGAGGAGCGGCCCGATCACCGTCGAACCTCCTCGAGGAAGTTGGAAAGGAGGTGCGGACCCGTGCGGGTCAAGTACGACTCCGGATGGAATTGAACCGATTCGATCGCGGCCGTTCGGTGACGGAGCCCCATGATCAGCCCGTCGTCGTCCCGAGCGGTGACCTCGAGGTTCGACGGAAGGTGATACGGATCGACCGTGAGCGAATGGTAGCGTGCCCCCACGAGCGGTGAGCGCAGATCCCGAAAGATCCCACGACCGCCGTGTCGCACCCGGGAGGTCTCCCCATGGACCGGTGACGGAGCGCGGACCACCTTCCCGCCGTAGAAGTCGGCGATGAGTTGGTGGCCGAGACATACGCCCAGAAAGGGCCGCTCCGACTGCCAGCGGCGCAAGAGCGCGCGCGAGAGCCCGGTTACCCGCCGATCCCGCGGGTGGCCGGGGCCCGGCGAGAGGACGACCGCATCCGGATCGACCCGAAGAGCGCCGACGAGCGGACTCGTCGACCGGTAACAGGTCACCTTCGCCCCGCGGGCTTCGAGCGCCTGCGAGATGTTGTACACGAACGAATCCTCATGGTCGATCAGGAGGACCTTCACAACCCGCCCTCCCCGACGCACGATTCGAGCAATTCGAGCTTGGTGAGGGTCTCGTCGAATTCCCGATCTCCTTCCGAGCTATGGACGATCCCCGCGCCGGCCGCCGTATACAATCGGGAACCCGCCGCGAACGCACTGCGGATGGTGAGGGCCCAGTCCGCCCGCCCCGCCGAACGCAAGAGCCCCACCGACCCCCCGTATGGACCGCGCCATGTCCCCTCCTCCCGGCGGATCAGTTCGATCGCGCGGATCTTAGGTGCCCCGCTCACGGTCCCGGCGGGAAAGGTGGCCCTCAACGCATCCCACGAATCCAACCCGGGCCGCAACCGTGCTTCGACCCGGCTGACGAGATGCTCGAGCTCGGCGTACCGAACACGACGCTCCCTCCAGAGGACCCGAACCGAGCCCGGCCGCGCGACGCGGCCGAGGTCGTTTCGGGCGAGGTCAACCAGCATCCGATGCTCGGACAGCTCCTTCGGGTCCCGGGGGAGGGCCAACCGTCCCGCGGGAACCTTCCGAGGAAGCGTCCCCGCGATCGGGTTCACGCGAGCGTGCGTCCCTTCGACCTCGACGACCGATTCCGGGGAAGCGCCGAGGATCTCGCGATCTCCGAGGCGGAGATAGTAGAAGTAGGCGTATCGCTCCGTGGCTCGAAGACGGCCGGCCCGCTCGAGGAGGTCGTCGGGTCGGTTCCAGCTCCGTCGGTGCGCGAGCACCACCTGGAACGCTTCGCCCGACCGAATGGCCGCCCGCAGCCGTTCGACGCTACGGCGAAACCGAGGGCGTGGCAGGGTGTCGGAGCGGGGGGATCCGGGCGCGGCACGGCGTTGCGTCGGGACCCGGCCCCGACGGGGTCCCAGATCCGCACTCTTCGGGTCGATGGCGAGCACGAACTCGCCGCACGGGAACGGGACCCCCGCGGGGAACGTTCGCAGGGCGGGCTCGACCAGGCCCACGGCCTCGAACGAAAGATACCCCATCGCGGCGGCTCCCCGCCCCCGAGCGAGGTGAGCTCCGATCGCTCGTCGCAAGGAATCAAGCCCAGTTCGCGGGGAAACAGCGGGGAGCCGTTCTCCCCGGTCGAACCAGAGCGCGGTGCCTCGAGGGCTGGAGTGCCCGGCCGTGCGCTCGAAGTACCCCGCGCACTCGGTGCGGCCGGCTCGTTCAACGAAGCTCACCCAAGGGTCCGTCACGACGCGTTTTCCTCCACCAGGACCCGATGCAATTGCCGCAGGACCTCCGGACCTCGCTCTTCGGGCACGGCGAGGGAGAGGGCGCGCGGCGTTGCGCTGAACCCCTCGGCAGACGCGACGGCCGAGGCCGGCACCCGCTCGATGTCCGCCATAACCCCGTCGCCGATTACCGTCACGAGTGCGACGCGGAACGGTCCCTCGACCATCGCCGCCGCCTCGCGAGTGAGGGGGGCCAATGCCCGAAGTGCCGTCACGACCTGGGGAGGTTCTAGGACCAGGCACAGGAGCGCGGAGGACGTGTACAGTTGGACGAGGTTCACCTTCGCCGCCGCCAGCCGCTCGGAGACCTCCGCGACGATCCCGGGTCGTTGTCGGCCGCCGGGGACCCGGAGGCGCAAGAGCCGCAGGGGACCCAGCAGCGTCAGCGCACGGTTGTGCCGCTCGGTCCGGGAGGGTCCGATGGTCGTCACCACCCTCGGGTCCTCGAGTGAACGCACTCGCAGCACGATGTTCTGAGCCCGGGCCGGCTCGATCGTCAGCGGGTGCAGCACGCGCGCCCCGAACTGGGCGAGCTCCTCGGCTTCCTCGTACGACAGCTCTGGGATCGGACGCGCCGCGGGGACCTCCCGCGGGTCCGCGGAGAAGACCGCAACGTGGCGCTTGACCAGCTCGACCCTCTCGGCCCTCAGGATAGCGCCGAGCCCCGCGGCCGCGTAATCCGACCCGCCCCGACCCAGGGTCGCAACCCGGCCCTCCAGGCTCCGGCCGAAGTATCCGGTCACGACCGGCACTTGGTTGCGCCGAAGGATGCGTCCGAGACCCAGACGTACGGCCGGTCCCGAACGGTCGAAGAGGATGCAGGAAGCGCCGTAGGCATTGTCGGTGATGAGGCCCAAATGGTCGGCCTCGACCCCGACCGCCGGGATGCGGGCGCGTCGGAGCGTCTGTACGAGCCAGTCGACCGAGAGTCGCTCGCCCTGGCTCAGGATGCGATCCGCGAGCGGAGCATCCGTCCCGCGCGTTCGCTCGGCGAGTTCGAAGAGCCGCTCCAGCCGCGTGAGGTGGCGGCGGCCGGCGGGCGATAGGTCGGGGTGCATCTCCCGAAGGTCCTCCACGATCGTACGGTGGAGGGCCGCGGATCGCCCGTGTCGCAGGCCCGACATCAGCCGGTCCGTCACCCCTTCGCGGGCGGACGCGACGATCACGAGCGGCCGGCCCTCGTTCCGGGCCGCGCGTACGTCGGCCACGACGCGGGCGGGATCGGCGAGGGAGGCGCCGCCGAACTTCAGGACGATCGGCCGACGTCGTGCCATGGGGCTCACCGACTCGGGGGCGGGAGGGCCCCCCGAGCGAGCGCATACTCCGCGTTCAGGACGGACCCGCCCGCCCCCCCTCGAACGGCGTTGTGCGAGAGAACGAAGAAGCGGAGGAACGGCGGATCCCAGCGGACCCGACCGACCACCGCGGCCATGCCGCGCGCCCGGGCCGGATGCCCCGCCCAACGGTCCCGCAATGGTTGGGGCCGGTCCACCGCCGTCCGGAGCTCGACCGGGGGATGCGGGGCCGTCGGAAGGTCGAGTCCGGTGAGCGGGTCGAACCGACGCCACGCGGTGAGCAGGCTCGAGCGGTCAGGTTGGGCCGTCGCCTCGACCGTGACGGCCTCGAGGTGCCCCTCGCGGGTCGCGACGCGGGCGCAGTGGGCCACGATTCGTGGATCCCACGGAACGACCGCGCGATGCCGACGCCGACCGAGCAGGCGGGCCGATTCGCGCTCGACCTTCTCCTCTTCTTCTCGGATGAAGGGGATGACATTGTCCGAGATCGCGAGCGACGGGACTCCCGGATAGCCCGCGCCAGAGATCGACTGGAACGTCGTGACATGGACGGTCCGAGGTCGTAGCAGCGGGAGGACCGGGGCGAGACCGAGGACGAGGCCCGTCGTCGCGCAATTCGGGTTCGTAACGAGAAGTCCCCGACCCGAGCGGGACGGTGCGGCGAGGTCGAGGTGGTCGCCGTTGACTTCGGGGACCAGCAGGGCCGTTCCCGGGTCCAGGCGGTGGTCGGAAGCGTTGGAGAACACTGAGACCCCTCGACGCACGAGCTCGTTCTCGATCGGGCCGGCGGTGCCGGATGGCAACGCGGAGAAGGCGATCCGAATCCCTGAGCGCGCGAGTCGGGCCGGCGTCTCCGGCGTGAGTCGGACGGGTTCGAGTTCGGATGGGGGCGACTCCGGAAGCAACCAAACCTGGCCGAGGGTTTGACCCCGGGAGCGTTCCCCTCCCACGAGCCGAGGCGACCCGAACCGGGGATGCCCACTCAGTAGCCGTGCGAAGTGTTGGCCAATGTACCCGCTCGCGCCCAGGATGGCCGTCGGGATCGGTTCGTCGCTCACGGCAGGAACCCTCCCCGAAGACCCAGGTCCGCGAGCGCAAAGGCCGTCATGCTCTCGAGAACCCCGACGGCTCGGGGTACGATGCACGGATCGTGCCGGCCGGTCACGGTGACCGTCGTGTCGGTGTGACGGGTCAGGTCGATCGAGCGCTGCGGTTTCGCGATCGACGAAGTCGGTTTCACCGCGGCCCGCACGACGAGCGGCATGCCCGTGGAGAGTCCGCCCAGGATCCCCCCGGCGTGGTTCGTCAACGTGCGAACGCGTTCTCCGTCCCAGGCGAACGGGTCGTTGTGCTCGCTCCCTCGCATCCGGGCCGCTCGGAAACCGGCCCCGAATTCGACCGCCTTCACGGCGGGCACCGAGAAGAGAGCATGGGCGACCACGCTCTCGATGGAGTCGAAGAACGGTTCTCCGAGACCGACGGGGAGGCCGTCCGCGCGGATCTCGACCACGCCCCCGAGGCTGTCCCCATCTCGGCGGGCGGAGAGGATCGCCTCCTCCATGCGCGCGGCGGCCGACGCGTCCGGGGTCTCCACCTCGTTCGCCGAGGCTCGGAGGCGAAGCGTGGGAAGGTCGAGATCGTCGGGCACTTCAGCCTCCACCGGCCCGATGGCACGGGTGAACGCGACCACTTCGACCCCCCGGACCGCGAGCAACCCGCGAGCGACGGTCCCGGCGATCACCAGCCCTACGGTCATCCGACCCGAGAAGATCCCCCCACCACTCAGGTCGGCGTCCGCTCCGTACCGGACCCGCGCGGGATAGTCCGCATGGCCCGGCCGAGGAATGGCTGCCAACCGGTCGTAGGACTCCCTTCGAACGTCGGTGTTCGCCACATGAGCTCGGAGGGGCCCCCCATCGGAGCGGCCGTCCCGTAGGCCCCGATCGACGATCAGTCGATCCTCTTCCTGACGGCGGGTCGCCAATCGTCGTCCCACGGGCCGACGTCGGTCGAGCTGTTCCTGGATGGCGACGAGGGAGACCGGAGTCCCCGAGGGGAGGCCCTCCACCTCGACTCCGACTTCCGGTCCATGGCTCGATCCGAACACGGTCATCCGAAGACGGCTTCCAAATTGCATCATACCGACCGAACCTCGACCCCGATCCCGCGCAGATCCTCCCAGAATTCCGGGTACGACTTCCGGATCGCATCGGAATCTCCGATCCGGCTCGACCCGTCGCTGGCCACGGCGGCTACGGCGGCGCTCATGACCATCCGATGGTCCGCGAGGCGCCCCAGGCGCACCGCGCGGGGCTTCCGGACCCCTCGAACTTGAAGTCCGCCCCGGACCTCCTTCGCCGAAGCCCCAAGCGCTCGCACCAATCGCAGCGTGCCGGCCCGACGGTCGGATTCCTTGAACCGCACCTGTGCCGCCCCGTGGATCCGACTGGTACCGGGGGCTAGCGCGGCGAGCACCCCTACGAGGGGGTACAGGTCCGGCGAATCGGTCAGGTCGACCGAGAATGGCCGGCGGTCGCCCGCGGAAACGCTGACCGAGTCGGAACCGATGCGGACGTGGGCGCCGAACCTGCGAAGGACCGGGAGGATACCGCGGTCAGCCTGGGGCCAACGCTTCGGCACGCCATCGACCCGGACGGTCCCGCCAGTGAGAGCGCCGGCGGCCCAGAGGTACGCCGCGCTGGACGCATCGCCCGGTACGACGAACCGGGACCCCCGGTACGTCTGACCTCCCGGCAGCGTGAATTTCCGGCCCCGTCGGACCACCTTCACTCGGTGGTGGTCGAGGACGGCGAGCGTAGCCTCGATGTAGGGTTCGGAGACGATCTCGCCCGTCAGCTCCAGTCGAGATTCCTCCGGCAGCGTCGGAAGAGTGAGGAGTAGGGAGGAAACGAATTGGGAGCTCTGCGACGCATCCACCCGGACTCGACCTCCCCGGAGCGGTCCACGGATGTCGATCGGTAGCCCCGAGGCGGCGACCCGAACGGAGGCGCCGAGCTCTTTCAGGACGTGGAGAAGCCCCCGCATCGGTCGCGCACCGAGACGCGCCCGCCCGGTAAACCGGGTCGAGCGGGAGCTTCGGGCGGCTACGGCCGAGAGGAATCGGAGGGTCGTACCGGACTCACCGCAGTCGAGCGAGGCGGGCGCGGTCGAAGGGCGGAGGCCGGGCCGGACGATCCACGACTCCCGTCCATACTCGACCGGCGTCCCGAGCCGATCGAGGGCCCCCGCGGTAGCCCGCGTGTCGTCGGAGTCGAGGGGATGCTCGACCCGGAACCGCCGGCCCGACAAGTGAGCGACCACCAGAGCCCGGTGGGTGTAACTCTTCGAGGGGGAGGCGTGGATGCGGCCGGAAACCGGTCCTGGTCGGAGGACGATCGTCGTCATGGATGGTCCTCCGAGGTCAGCGGAACGACGAATCGCTCGGGAGGGAGGGCACTCACCACCGCGGAGGCCCGCGCCCGGGGGACGAGGGAAACGAGGGCCGGTCCGAGCCCGCTCACCCCGCTGGCGACCGCCCCTTCCCGTCGGAGGCGATCCCGGAGATCGCCATAATCGTAGCCCATCACTCGTTCCACCAGGAGCGTGTTCTCTTGCATGGCCGCCGCCCAGGCGCCGCGACGCGCTGCCTGGATCGCGCGCTCGGCCTCCGGGGCCGCGCTGCGGAACCGCTCTTGAACGGTAGGGGAGGCCGGATGAGTTCCTCCGGGGACGTGAACGACCGCGGTCCATCCGGGGTCGGCGGCCTGCCGGAGCAGCAGTTCCTCGGACCGGTTGTCGGTCACGACGAATCCGGGGACGAGCCCTGCCAACGCATCGTCAAACGCCCCGGTGGCGCTGACCCCCACCTTCCGACCCACTTGGGCCGCCAGTCGGGCGACCGGGATCGAATCGAGGTCGGCCTGAAGGGCATTGGCAACCGAGCGAATCGCGGCCGTCGCGACCGCGCTCGAGCTCTTCAATCCCTTCGCGACCGGGATCTCCGAGGCCAGTTGAAGCACAGCGGAGAACGAAGTTCCGGGTTGGAGGTGGTGCAGGGCCGCCTCCACCGACGCGACGACGATGGGGGTTCGGGAAGACGCGGGCTCGACCTCCACGTGGGGAGACGCCGCCGGTTCTAGATCGATGGTGGCGGCCGCGTACAGTCGAACCCCGTGGGCGCAGCCGATCCCCATCGGGAGCGCGTTCACGATGGAGATCGCGGCCGCCGATCGGCCTAGGCCGCGCATCCTACCTCCGCGAGAACGTGACGCACCGATTCCGGGGAGGGGGGCGCGCCCCACCAGTGGGAGAAGCTTGACGCAGCCTGGTAGACGAGCAGCCGCTCCCCGCTCTCGTACCGCGCGCCCGCCATGCGAGTCCTCTCTCGGACCGTCGGTTCGGCAGGTCGGTACACCCAATCCAGTACCAACCCCCCTCGCTCGACTACGTCACCGAGCGGGAGCGAGAGAGGAGTGGCCGGTTCCGCTCCCGCGGTGGTTGCGTGAATCACGAGGGAGGTGCGAACGGGGCTCGCCTCATCCCCTACCTCGCTCCCGTACGTAAGAGCGGCCTTCTCTGCGGTGGACCGTCGGCGGGCATACACGGTCGATCGTGCCCCCAGCTTACGGGCCGCCACGAGCGTCGCGCGCGCCGCCCCGCCAGCTCCGAGGACCGTCATGCGCTCCCCGTCCC
This sequence comes from uncultured Thermoplasmata archaeon, assembly GCA_963749235.1. Taxonomy (GTDB): domain Archaea; phylum Thermoplasmatota; class Thermoplasmata; order Lutacidiplasmatales; family UBA184; genus Lutacidiplasma. Next base: position 644,306 of record CAVVLV010000001.1, read on the forward strand.
AAGTCCCCTCCGCGCGAAGTTCCTCGAGCCGGCGCGTCATCGCGAGAACATCCGTGTTGTCCGCTTCCCAGTCCGTGCCCTTCCACGTGAGGCAGTTCGCCGCGCCGCATTCCTTGGCCGCGGCCGAAGATCGTGCGGCGTACGCCAAGGCGGCGGTCTTCCAGGGGTGGGTCACGTTCAAGCCGCGGAACCCGAGCTCTGCCAGACGGGACAGCACGAACCGGAACTCCGCGTCGGTGGTGATGTCCAGCGGTACGTAGAGCCCGCTCCTCTGGGTCGCGGACATCCAGTGGTCGTGGATCGACGGGCTCAGGGAATGGAGGACCGGGTGGCCGAGCACCGCGAACAACGGCGGTTGGTCCGGGTCGGCGAAGAACCGATGAAGACGATCGACCGGAATCTGGCTGGCCTCAACCTGGCCGAGCGTGCCTCCGGCCTCCCCCTCGGGGAGGGCCGCGTACACGTAGGGGATTCCCAGACGGCGGCCGAGCGCACGAAGCAACGGTCCGGATCCCCCAGTGGTCAGAATCAGACGGTGGGGGGCAACGGGGGCCCGTTGAATCGCCGGTACGAGTTCACGGACCGCAATCCCGGTTGGCGCCGGGACCACTAGCTTTCGCAACGTTCGAGGCGGAACGGGTACGTCCAGCGCTCGCATCACCTCGGCCACGGTCGTCCCCTCGGCAAAGTGCGTGGATCGGATCACGCCGAGTTCCGGGCGCACCGAGCTGGGGATCTCCAGGAGGTCGTCTCGTCCGGCTTCCAGGTCGATCCAGGTGAAGGGGAGGTCCGCGATCGTCGCGAAGAATGCCGCCCGCTCCCCCGGATCATCGGGACCGTCGCCGCCCTCGGCTCGGGAGCGAAGGGTCGCGATCAAGGGAAGGCCCGACGGAAAGAGTCCGGCCGCCCGGAGTCGCCCCTCGGTCGACCAGCGATCGAACCGGATCTCTCCCAGGTCCGCGCCGGCGCGTCGGGCGAGCTCGATCTGTGGACCGGCCTCCGCAAGCGACCGGGCCGGCAACGAAACGACGAGCTTCGGGGGATCGGCCATCACCGCTCCTCGATGGTCTCGTCTACGGGGTGACCCAAGTGACGGGCAGCGGGAAGTCGGACGCCCCGCGCGGAACGTCCGACCGCAAGTTCGGTCGTCGGAGTCGGCCCGTCGGTCGTGGTCAAACGGACGGACTCGGCTTCCTGCAGGAAGATCGTGCGGGCGGTCCCCCGGTCGTCGGCCCGGACGAGGACCATGGGTCGCCGCTCCACCTTGATGCGTCCCACCCGGACCGAACGCACCGCGCCGTCCGGCGTCGCAATCAACACCGCCTCGCCCGCGGCCAGCTCGGAGAGGTAGCACGTGGTTCCGTCCGGGAGGAGGACGTACGAATGGGCCGATCCGGCGTTCACCCGGAACGGACGCGGTCGACTGAACTTCGACCCGGTGGCCTCGCTCGCGACGTGGAAGAGGAAAGCGGCGGCGCTACCGACTAGGAGCCCTTCCTCGGGTCGGAGCAAGGACGTCGTGTCCACGATCACCCGGTCCCCGAGCCCCGCCGGTGCTACCGAGAGGAGCTCGGCGGTCGACCACTCCAACCGCGACGGGAGCGGCCCCTCCACCAGGCTCTCGAGCTGGTCTACCGCCTCAGAGGAGTCGACATCCACGATGACGAGGTCCGCTCCGTGCTCCAGTGCGCCGAGCGCCCCCGGCACCTCCGCGGGAGATCGTGCGACGACCCAAAGCGAGAATCGTTGGCCCCGAGCCGCGACGGCGTTCTCGAGCGGGATCACCCGATCCGCGGTCCATTCGACCACGAGGATCCCGCCCACCGGCGCACTGCGCAAGGCGGCGGCGAGTTCCGCCTCCGAGTCGACCCGATGGATGGGGATGGAGGTCGACGACCCGGGAACTTCGAGCGAGTGGGCCTGTTCGCGAACGACGATCGCGCCCGCTTCGAGCATCGAGGCGTGGTCGTCCATTGGGAGAACGAATCGTTGAAAACCGCGCTGGCGGGCCCGATCGAGGATCGCGGATAGACCGGCCGGAGTCGCCGGTCGGGGCCGAAGGGCGACCCGATCCCTCGACATCTCCCCGGTACCCCCCTCACGAAGATCCGTGGAGCAGGGTCGCGATCCGACGTGCGAGGGGCCCGACCGGCCGGCGTTGGAAGAGATTGCGGCCGATGCAGATCCCTCCTCCGCCCGCGGTGACGCTCTCCTCGACCAAGCGAAGGAACGCCGACTCCGGTTCGACCCGGACTCCCCCGCCGATCAGGACCGGGACCGGAGTGGATCGGCACATTCGGCGGAACTCCTCGAGCGAGCCCGGGTAGCTCGTCTTCACGATATCCGCGCCCAAGTCGGCCGCGGCACGGGCCGCGTGTCGCAACTCGTCCGGAGTTCCGCCGTTCTCCTTCTTCACGTAGGCCATGCACAGGAGCGGAAGCCCGAGCTGGCGGCACTGATCGGAGGCGATCCCGAGATCGGTCAGCATGTCCGGCTCCTCGGGAACCCCGAAATTCACCTGGAGCGACAGCACGTCGGCACCGAGACTCACCGCCTCACTCGCGGTCGCGACGAGGACCTTCCGGTTCGCGGTCGGACCGAGGGCGGTGGACGCCGACACGTGGATCCCCAGCAGGGTCGTGGGGGCGAGGATGGGGGCGACCTCCCGCACCGCCCCCTTCGTCACGATGAGGAGGTCGGCCCCGGCGCCCTGGAGCTCCTGAGCGAGCGGGGCTAGTTCCTCCAGACCCTCGATCGGCCCCATCGTGACCGCATGGTCGAGCGGGACCGAGAACAGCCGATGTCGCGGGTCCGGGAACAGTCGTCGCAGTCGAATCGTTTTTCCGTACGTGGTTTTCCCCTCCTTGTTTGCTTTCGAGGAAGACGCGAGAGGGGCCCGGCCCGCGAACCGGCGGGGTCGGTCGGGGGGGCGCCCTCCCGGCGCCTCCCGTTCACCAGAGCCAGGTTCGGACGGCCGACCGGCCCGCGCCGTTCTGAGCGCAGGTTCGGGGCACGTCCGTCATCGGCAGAAACCATCCTCCGGGTTCTATTTAGTCTTGTTCGGACCGCCGGACGCCGCCAGCACTCCGTCCACCAGCAGTGCGTGCAGAGCGAAGCCGCGGAGCATCTGGTCCCACATCAGTCGACGGATCTCCGGGGTCGATGCGAAGCCGGCCACGATCTGACCGATCCACTCGCTGTGCTCGACGTCGGCCGTGACGTGGAGCTTGTAGTACTCGAGATGGGCATCGTCGACGCCGTAATGTTTCTGGAACGCGGGGAGGAGTCGCGCGCAGAGTGGAACGTTCGGGGGTTCGGACGAGCCCGCCGCCGAGACGTAGAACGTCTGCGTCCGGTTCGTGTAGAGGAAGTCGTCGATTGCCAGCATCGTGGTCGGGAGGAGCGGGGTCGTTTGGACTTCCTTCCGGGGTACTCCGAGACCTTCGCAGAATCGAAGCCAGAGCTCGGGATGGCCCGCCTCCTTCCCCTTCGGGTCGCCGGCCTCCTCGACGAGCTGGTCGAGGATCATGCGACGGTAGCGGTCGTTCTGCGGCTCCCACGAACAGTTCGCGAACCGCTCCGCCATCGCGATCGGGACCGAGGCGAGCCAGGGGTAGAACTGCTTGACCCAGGCCTGGACCACGGGCTTGGGCACCTCGCCCCGCTCGAGGCGGGCGAAGAAGGGGTGCGTCGCGAACGGGTGGTTGGCCATCTTGTACTTCGTGAGCTCATCGCGGAACTTCTCGCCCTCGAAGCGAACCCAGGGGGCCTCGGTCATCGGCCGTTCGAGCGGGGTGCGGTATTTGGTCCCCGAGGTTCCGTGCTGAACCCCCCGGGTTATCGAGGCCAAGCCGGCTTTGCGCCTGTGTCGACGTCCGTTCCGGGGGCTCCGCCGGTCCCGGCGTTCGGCCCGCTCGCGGGACTGAAGGTCCTCGAATCGGCCCGGTTCGTCGCCGGACCTTGGGCCGCGACATACCTCGGCGAGTTCGGAGCGCGGGTCATCCACGTCGAGGGGGCGCCGTTCGAACCTCCGTACGCGGACGCGACCCGCACTCTGCGCCCGCTCGTGGCCGGGGACGACCCTTCCGATCAGGTCTCCGAGTCGTGGGTCCAGTACTCCCGGAACAAGCTGTCCGTCGGGCTGGATGTGAGACGCCCGGAGGGTCGGGACGTCTTCCTCGACCTCATCCGGGAGTCGGACATCTGGATCGAGTCGTCGCGGCCGGGGATCTATGACCGGTTGGGACTCTCCGACGCGGAGCTCTGGAGGGCGAATCCCCGCCTCACGATCGTCCATGTCTCGGGGTATGGCCAGACCGGGGATCCGGCTCGCGTCCGCGCCCCGTCGTACGACCTGACCGCCCAGGCGTTCAGTGGTTTCCTCGCCCTCCAGGGAGAACCGGAGCCCGCCCCACCGGCCCGTAGCGGCACCGCCCTCAACGATACGGTCACCGGTCTCGCCGCCGCGATGGGAGGTCTCATGGGGTACTTCTCCGCTCAGCGGACCGGACACGGGCAGTCCGTAGATGTGGCCCAGTACCGAAGTGTTCTTCATCCTGCTCGAGAATCTTGCCCTCGACTACTTCCTCCGCGGCGTCGTACGGGGTCGCCACGGCACCGCCCACTCCCGCCTCCATCCATACGACCTCCATCGAGCCGCCGACGGATGGGTCGTCGTCGCGGCCCCCACTCCGGAGGGTTGGGTTCGGCTGCGGGAACTGATCGGGTTCCGAGACCCGGCCTACGACGATCGGGACTACCGCCTTGCCCACCGCGAGCCGGTCGACGGGGCCATCGCCGAGTTCTGCCGGACCCGTTCCCGGGAGGAGCTCGAGCGGCTGGCCCGCGAGCACGACGTCGCGATCTCGAGGATCTACGATATCGCCGACATTGCCCGCGACCCCCACTATCTGGCCCGTGGGATGTTCGTGGAATGGGACGATCCTGTGGCCGGACGCGTGAAGGGAGCCGGGGTCGCGCCGCGGTTCTCGGCGACGCCCGGCGGAGTCTGGCGGGGGGCCCCCTGGCTCGGCCAGGACAACGACGCCGTCCTGACCGGCGTGCTCGGATACCGGCCCGAGCGGGTGGCCCAGCTCCGGCGCGACGGGATCGTGGGCGAGCACCCCCCCAAGGGGGGTCCCGCTCGAACCCCCGCCTTTTTTGCGCGGGAGAAGGTGTAGCGGCCGATGCACGGCGACTGGCCGTCGGACCCGCTCGCGGCGGAGCTCGACGAATTCATCGTACGGCACCGACTCGATGCGCGAACGGTCGAACTCGACCGATCTCCCGCGTTCCCGCGCGCCGAGTTCGAGGCGATGGGAGCCGCGGGCTGGTTGGGGTTGACGACCCCCTCCTCCTTCGGCGGAAGGGGCCTTCCCCTCTCGAGGGCGGGCGCGCTCCTCCACCGCCTCGCCTATCGGTCGGGCACTGTCTTCGCGAAGCTCGCGCTCCAGCCGGAATTCTCTTCCGTCCTCCGCGAACGGGGCCGCATCGAGCTGCAGGAGACGTGGTTCCGCCCTCTCTGCCGCGGGCGTCGCTTGGTCGGGAACCAGATCACGGAGCCTACGGCCGGCTGGATGCCCGGGCGATCGCTCTCGAGGCCGTCCGCGAGGGGGACGAATACCTCCTGACCGGTACGAAGTCCGAGGTCGCGTTCGCGGAAGACGCGGAGGCCGCGATTGTCTACGCTCGGGTCTCGGGGGACCCGTCCGGTCGGATCACCGCGTTCCTCGTCCCTCAAGCGCTGCCCGGGATCGCCCGGTCGCGGTCCGAACCGGACCTGGGCGAGCGATGGCAACGTCGCGGGACGGTGCACTACACCCAGGTGCGGGTCCCGGTGGACCACCGCCTCGGCGAGGAAGGCGAAGGGTTCGAATACGTTCGTCCCGAGTTGACCCGTGAACGGGCCCTGCTCGCGGCCATCTATCTCGGAGTGGGTCGGGCCTCGTGGGAGGAGGCCGTGGAACATGTGGGGAAACGCACCGCCTTTGGCCGACCCCTGTCGGCCCAGGAGGGCGTGGCCTTTCCCTTGGTCGAGGACGGAGCTCGACTCGACGCCGCCGGGCTGTACGTCCGGCGAACCTTGGAGCGCCTCGAACGCGGGGAGGAGGCCAGCGCCGACGCCGCGCTGTCGAAATGGATGGCGACCGACACCGCCCTCACGGCGATCGACCACGCGATCCAGTTCCACGGAGGACGGGGGTACTCCGGTGACCTTCCCCACGAGCGGCGGTGGCGCGATGTCCGTAGCGGGGGGATCGCGCACGGCCCCTCGGAGATCATGCACGTCGTCGCCGCCCGAGCGTTGTGGGCTCGCCCTCCCCGATCAACGGGGTCGGTGCCGTCGACGCGGAAGGAGTGAGGGAGGATCCCTTGGCCGCTGCCGGGGTCGTCTCGGTGAACGTCTCCCGGCCAGGGGAGGTACTCTGGCGGGGTCGAAAGGTGCGGACGTCGTTCTTCAAGCAACCGAGTACCGGCGTGGTGCAACTGGGGCCGGGCGGCTTGGCCGGGGACGAGGTCGGGGATCCACGGGTGCACGGGGGACCGCGTAAGGCCGTGTACGCCTATGCGACCGAGCACTACCCGTTCTGGCGCGACGAGCTCCACCTGGACGTCCTCGGGTGGGGCAGCTTCGGCGAGAACCTTTCGTTGCGCGGCGTGACCGAGGAGATGGTCCGACCGGGGGACCGGCTCGAGATCGGGACGGCCGTCCTCGAGGTGACCCAGCCTCGCACCCCGTGCTTCAAGATGAACGTCCGCTTCGGCCGAGAGGACTTGGTCCGTCGATTCGCGCGCGCCGGGCGATCCGGTTTCTATCTCGGAGTGATTCGTCCCGGGCCGGTCCGGGCGGGCGACGAGATTCGCCTCCGACCGGGTCCGACCACCGGTCCCACCATCCGGGAGCAATTCGCGTCCCTCACGAAACGGCCGGTCGACCCCGCCGAGGAGCTCGACGACCTGTAGGCAGCTCCTTCCACCCGGCCCGCCGGGTGGGGGCTCGGCTTAGCCGACGCCCCCGCCGGCCGGCTTGGTCCCCTTCGGGAGCCGGCCGGAAAGGAACAGGGCGAGAACGAACCCGAGGAGAGCGAGCACCACGAGCACCTCGAACAGTTGGACGTAGGACTGCGAGACCGCCGAGGCGCACGTCGCCGTCGTGGGGAACGTAGGGTATGGCGGACAGGTGCCGGCCGCCACGCCCGACGGGTCGATCGCCCCGAGTCGTTGGGCCTGGAACGAGGAGAGGAGGGTCAAGCCAATGGCCCCGCCGAGGGATTGGAAGAACTGGACCAGCCCGCTGGCGGCGCCGACCTCCGCCTCCGGGACCTGGTTCTGGACCGCGAGGAGGAAGACCGGGAAGGTCATCCCGATTCCGAACCCGATCGGGATCAGGGGTGCGACGATCCCTCCGACCGGCAGGAACCCGAACGCGAAGATCCACACTGGGGTCGACGGCCCAACCTGGGTCAGGAGGATGAGGCCCACGATCGAGATCCCGATGCCGACCAGGACGATCGGGCGGTACGCCACGCGGGTGAGCAGGTTGCCGCCGATCGCAGCCCCGAACACGAGCGGAATGACCAGGAAGTAGAGGACGTCCCGCACTGTATCCGCCACATCGCCGGTATTCCCGAGCGTCACGTACGTGACCAGGAACGTGAGGAAGGTCGCGAGGGGGAAGAGGACGAGGCCGACGAGGAACGTCGTCCCGGCACTGGACGCCACGATCCGGCGGGAAAAGAGACGGAGCGGGACGAGAGGATCCACGGCCCGACGGACCTCCCACCACACGAAGGCGACCACCAAGATCCCTGCGCTGAGCAGGAGCGGAACGACGCGGGGGTCGCTCCACGCCCACACTCCCTCCGAGGTCTCCACGAGAGTGTACATCAGGGTCGCCACCCAGCCCGCGAGCAGGGCCGCGCCGGGGACGTCGAAGTGGCCCTTCTTCTCCGGTCGGATCGGGCCCAACGCGACCAAGAGCAGGAGGAGGCCGATCAATCCGATCGGGATGTTCACGTAGAACACCCAACGCCAGGTCGTGTGCTCGACGATGAAGGCTCCGACGAACGGGCCGGCGACCGTGGCGATGCCGAACACCCCGGAAAGGAGCCCGGTGACGCGCGCCCGGGTCTCCGGTGGGAAGATCACGGCCACGATCGAAAGACCGACCGGGAAGAAGTCGCCACTTCCGAACCCTTGGACGGCCCGGAAGACCACGAGCTCGGTGAAGGTCTGGCTCAGGCCGGCGAGGATCGAACCGGCGATGAAGAGTCCCAGCCCGGCGATGAAGATCCGTTTCCGGTCGAACAGGTCGGACAGCTTCGCGAAGATCGGGACCGCCACCGTGGAGGTGATCAGGTAGGCGCTCACGACGAAGGTCGACCCGGTGGGGGGCGCCGAGAGATTGGTCAGGATGGCGTGGAGGGCGGTGAGTACCGACGAAGTTGTCGAGGGCCCCCATCAGGAGGCAGAGCATGATCCCGGCCACGACCGCGACGGCCAGCGCCGGGCGACGCACTCCGGTCCGCCGGACTCGGGCCTCCGCGGTCTCGGGCGCGGCCACCGCCGACGGGACCGAAATCGGCAGCTCGTCGATCTTCAACGAACCGTGCGCCCCCCGGGGCCCGATCCACGCGCGAACCGGAGGCCCGACCGAGCGGAATCCCGGAAGGGTCGCATGGGGCGCGCCATCTTCGGGCACTTATCTAGCTTGCAGAGCAAAGTTACCTCGGAGCCACTGCGGGCATGGCGGTGGGGGTGCGTTTCTACGGGTGACCGAGGCCCCGTCCGCGGGGAGGAGGCTCCCGGAACGCAACCCGCCGGGACGGTCCCACCGTGCTTTCGAGTTCCGTAGGGGCTGGCTGGGGTCGATTTCGTGCCCGCGTTGCCTCGGGGAGGGAACCCAAAGGAGCTAAACCCTCCCGCGGTTCGCCTCGCCGTCATGCCAGGCATCGCGACCCTCCGAGCGAACTCGAATGCGACGTTTACCGCTACGATCACCGCCGTCTCCGCCCCCCGCGAAGTGACCACTTCGCGCGGGACCTCCAAGGTCGCGGACGCCACCCTCCAGGACGAGACGGGAACGACGACCCTCACCCTCTGGGGGGACGACATCCAGAAGTACACGGTTGGCCAGAAGGTCCAGATCACGGACGGCTGGGTCAAGGATTTCCGCGGGAAGCTCCAGGTCTCCATGGGGCGCTCGGGGAAGATCGCCATCGTCCCGTAGGGAACTCCGACCCCCCGGGAGAATCCCGGTCGCTCCCGGAACCTCTATCTGACCCCAACCGATACGGGGATCGTGGCCTCTCGACTGCGCCTTCTCAGTACCGTCGGCGCCTTCCTGATCTTGGTGGGTTTTGTGGTGGCCGGTCTCGGCTACCTCAACGTCGGGTTCGCTGAAAGTCAGGAACTGAGCTGTACCAGCAATTGCCAGTTCGATCAGCGGAACGCCACGAATGCGACCCTCGAGACCGACACTTTCACCGGGATCGGATTCGTCGTAGGTGGGGTGGGCGCGGGGTGCACGCTGGTCGCCGCCCTCGTGCTCATGGGGCGATGGCCTCCGCCCCCCACGCCCGGTGGGCCGCCGCACTATCCCCCGTCTCCGCCGCCTACGTTCTGACGGCCGACCGCCGCTGCGTTCCGCATCCGGCGCACCTCGAACGGTCGGAGGCGGCGGCCCGATGCGGGGCGACCTCGGTCACGGACATCGACTGGGACCTGGACGCAGGACAAACTGTATCACTCCCGACCGTGTACCGCGGCCATGGCCCGACCACGCGGAAGCACCGGGATCGTGGGCGCCGTACTGGTCCTGGTGGGGTTGGTCCTCGTCGGGGCCGGCCTGCTCGTCGTCGGGAACGCGGAGCAGAGCGAGATCAATTGCGAGTTCGCAGGACCCACCAACTCCTGCGAGTCGACCAGTCAGAACGCCGCCAATGCCTCGGTGGACGCGATCTACGTCATCGGCTCCGGTCTCATCGTTGGCGGGGCGGGGGCGGCGTTGGTGATCATGACAATGGTCGGCATCATGGCGACGCGATTGGAGCGGCCGACGTGGCCCCCGGTGGAACCCGGCCCCGCATCGTGGACGCCCGTGCCTCCTCCTTCGGGCCCCACCCCACCTCCCGGGTCGTCGCCCCCCCCGCTCTGGTGAGCTGCCCTCCCGGAGCAACGGGCCCCAATCGGCTACTCGGAAGGTAGTCATCGACCCGCCGAGGCCGGGGCGATTCGCTTGCCGAGCAGCACTTCGCCTCCCACGATCCTCATTCGACTTCGAAGGCCCCACGCTCCCAGGCCACCCTCCCGGTACCCGAGCTCCTTCCGCTCGACCAGCCGAAAGCCCCGGGAGCGGAACAGCGCGAGGGAAGGGACGTTGTCCTCTTCCGCGGCGGCATACACGACCTCGACCTTCTCCCGATCAAAGAGCTCGAGCGCATCGTCGAGCAGGACCCTCCCCAGACCGCGCGCTCGATGGGAACGCGCAACGGCGAGGTAGTACACGTATCCGACCTCCGGCGCCAACCGCTCCAGCATCGATACGCCGACCACTCGACCCTCGTCCCGGATCGCGCGTACTCGAGAGGCTTCTCGAAGGGTCCGCTTCGCATGCCACCGGTAGACGCCTTCGAACGAGTCGATGATGACGGGGACCGCCTCTTCGCGATCGGATAAGGAAAGATCGACCGGAGGAGTGTGACCCTTCGCGTCCATCAGGAACCGGCCTCCGCGGTCGCCGAACGGACGCACCCTCGGTCGAACGACCCGTAGTGGCGGGGACCGTTGACATCCGAAATAAGTTCCACGGCGTCGCAACGAGCGCGCGGCTATGGAACTTGCCACTCGACTCCCTCCCGGTAGTTGGCGAAGGGGGCACATTCCAACCGGCGATGCTCACCGGAGGTGAGTCGTCCCTTTACCTCCCCGACACCTTCCTCCGACCATGGCACCACCCCCGGGCCCCGAAAGCGCTTGGAGCGACAGTCCCATTTCGACCACGCTCACCGGCCTGAAGCACCGCATCGTGGCTTCGATACTGGTTCCGGTCGCCTGGTTGAGTGCGACCCTCCTGTACGTCGCGTTTTGGGCCCACGGGTTCAGCCTCTTCCAGAACATCGTGGTGATCGTGGTCTCGATCCTCGTCCTCTTCGGTGTGATGGCGGGGATCTGGGTCTCCTTCGGGTTCCGGCAAGCCCGAAGCTGGATGGACTGGTAACCCGGCCCACCGGGTCGCCCCGACGCTAGAGCCCGGCGGCGAGCAGCGCGTTCATCGCCTGCTCGATCGTGTGATCGGGGGTGCCGGTCGAGTCGACGCGCACCCACCGGGGCGCCTGGAACATCTGCTCGAACTTGGCCTTGACTCGACGCAAGTACGGCTCGTCCTCGAAGGCGTTCCGCTGTCCGGACGCTTCGACCCGCTTCATGGCGAGGTCCACCGGGGCGTCCAAGTAGAGGACGAGGTCCGGTTCCATCGCCAGGCTCCGCTCGACCCGTTCCAGTTCGCGCGCGGCCTCGCCATCCAACCCGGGCGACTCATAGGCGAGGCTGGAGTAGAAGGATCGGTCCTGGATCACGATGTCCCCGAGGTCGAGGGCCCGCTCGATCTGAGGCCGCAGTATCGCCCGGTCGACCGTGTAGCACAAGGCCGCCGCCAACGAGTCGCTCTTGACCAGTCGGGCGAACTGCGAACGTAGGAACTTGTCGGTCGGCTCCCGGAAGCTGGAGACGGAGTGGCCGCGACGGAGAAGTGGGGGTACGAGCCGAGCGGCCAATTCCGTCTTGCCGGTGCCGTCGATCCCTTCGATCACCACATACATGCCTCGGTCGCTCATCGTCCGCTCTGTTCGGCCGGGTCGCGGGGCACGGATCCGCTTGTGGCGGTGCCGCACGACGGCCAAAGGGGGATGGAACAAGGCCCCATAGAGCTTCCTCGACCCTCACCACCCGTGGATGCGGGGTCGGTCGTACTGCCTCCGACCGCCGGCGTCGCCTACCGACAGCCTTACGACCGAACGTCCATGGGAGACCTGTGCTCCCCTCGAGCCCCCCCACATCCGAACCGCCCGGGGCGCCCACAATGGACTCCGCGTCGCGGCGTTGGCTTCACGACAAGTTCGAACGGCTGGCCGCGGAAGAGGGCCAACTTTCCACCGGCCGGACGACGTACTATGCCGCCATCGGGACGGTGCTCATCACCGGCCTGCTCGTGGTGCTCGCCGATCTATTGGGCGAGCCCTCGCTCCTCGTCGTCGCCGTCACCTTCCTTGCGGGCCTGGGCATTCTGATCTCGCTCGTCTGGGCCGTGCTGCTGCACCGGACGAACGATGCCCAGAACCTCTGGCGGGAAGCCGCCCGACTTCTCGAGCGGGACCACCCGCCGATCGAGGGGATCTGGAACGCACCGATCACCTTGCGGTCCGGCGAGACGATGAACGTGGACCTGGCCCGTCCATACCTCGCGCACAACGCGCGGTTCGCCCCCATCCGCCAGGTCTCGTGGATGGATCGGGTCAACCCCCTCGCGCTCACCGAGGTCCTTCCCCTGACGTTCATCGTGATCTGGAGTTCGGTCCTGGTCATCGTCTGGTTCTGGTACCTCGTGCTCCGGTAGGAGCGGCGGCGGACGCGGGCCCAGGGATCTCAGACGTCGGACTGGGCCACGATCCGACCGTTCCGGATCGCGACGAGCAACAACCGGTAATCGCGCTCCGTTTGATTGGCGTAGGCTTCGGCGAAATCGGCGATCGCCTCGTCAAAGACGGTCTTCTCCCCGAGATAGCCGCTGATGCTGGCGGGATCCCCGGTGCGAGCGTGCGCCCGCGCGAGGGCGGTGCCGCAGAGGGCCGCCTGCCCGATCAACGCCTTTGGGCCTAGGGTCGTTACATCGGAGGCGAACTTCATATCCCTCAGCTGACGAACGTAGAAGTCGTCGGAGCGTACCGAGCTCCAGCCGAGGAAGATGTCGCTGGCTTCCTGCATCAAGTGCTGTCCGACCACGACCCGTTGCGCGTGGTTCGCGTATGGGCTCGCTCCGAGGTAGGGCTCGAGCGCGGAGGAGCTGGCCTGCTTCAACTGGAGGAAGAGCGGATCCTCCACATCGCGGTCGGCCATGAGAAGAAGGACCGAGCAGGCGGTTCCCACGCTGCCGACCCCCACGACCTTCTGGGCGACGTCGACGATGTGGTATCGGTCGAGCAGGGTGCGCCGTTCGTCCGGCAGCGTCGCGAGGTACCGATCGAAGAAGGCGCGTGACTCCTCGTCGTGGGAGGGGTTCGTGTAGTGCACGATCAACGGTGGCTGCTCGCGGATCCGGTAGCGGCCGTTGACCAACTTGACCATCTTGGGGAACGCATTAAATCCGGTCCGTTGACGGGCCTTCTTCACGGCCCGGTCCATCCATTTTCGCCCGACCCGCTTGACCCCCCCTCCGAGATGAGCCAGGTCGAGGTGGGCGTACCACGTGTCCAGGTACCGCTCGCGGGCGAACCGACTCATCCTCTCGCGGTAGGCGCGGACGGCCATGCGTGCCGCCTTGCGGTTCACCACAGGTGAAAAGCGATTCTGGCGTCCCGCGACCACGAGGCTGGTCGCGAGCCGCTTGACGTCCCACTCCCAGGGCCCGGGGAGGGTCTCGTCGAAATCGTTCACGTCAAAGACCTGGTCCCGCTCGGGCGTCCCGAAGATCCCGAAATTGGAGAGGTGGGCGTCCCCACAGAGCTGGGTCCGAAGCCCGGTGGTCGGGGTCGTCGAAAGGTCGTGGGCCATCACGCCCGCCGCACCGCGAAGGAAGGCGAAGGCGGAGAGCGACATCCGACCGTACCGGATCGGGACGAGCGCCGGCAGTCGATGGGCGTTCGAATCTTGGAGCAGTTCCAAGGGGTCGGGTCGGTCCTTGGAGGGGGTCCAAAGGGCATGGGCGGATCGGGGAACTTGGCCCCGGAGCGCCTTGCCGTTCGCGTATCGGCGCGCACGTGAACCTCCTCCCGAACTCGACTTTGTGGCCCGCACCGAGATCGCCATGGTCGACCGGCCCCTCGAGGAGATCCGACCCCTGGGAGGGGCTCCTCTCGGAACGAAGTTTCCGTTCCCACTACCTCCTCCCTCGGTCAAGAGCTTTGGGAGGCGGCCCGAGGTGGACGGTGCCCCATCCCCGAGGATAGCTCCCCTGCCCCGGGCCGGCGCAATTACCGTCGCTTATACGGGGTACGACGTTCGGGGAGCTGCGAGGGAGTGTTCTCCATCATGAGCCGCGCACCAGCGGTCGACGGGGGGTCGGCGGGAGATTTCCGCGCGTTCCTCGCGCGGGATTGGGGGGACTGGATCCAGGACTACCCCGAAGCCGGCACCGTGCTCGGCATGCCGGGGATGAACGACCGGTGGACCGACGACTCCGACGCGGGTATCGAGCGGCGGCGGAGTCACCTTCGGCGAAGCTCGGCCGAACTCGCGACGTTCGACCGGGAGAGGCTCTCGGCCGACGACCGCTTGAATTTTGACCTGTTGCGTTCCCTCTTCGAGGACGCCACCGAAGGTGAGCAGTTCGGCCTCGACCCCTATCCGTTCGTCTCGGGTTCGCCCCGAAACCTCTGGATGCCGCTCAACCAGATGGAGGGGATCCAGGCGTCCGCCGGGGACATGGTGGAGCTCCAGCCTCGGACGACCCGTTCGGACTACGGAGACCTCCTCGCTCGCCTCCGCGCGCTCCCGCGCGCGATCGCGCAGAACCTCGCCCTGCTCAGGGCGGGCCGGGCCCGGGGTACACCCCTCCGAGGGTCGCGGTTCTCGGAGTCCCGAATCAGATCGGGAACCTCATTCCGTCCGACCCGATGGCGAGCGCCCTGCTCGAACCGTTCCGTCACATCCCCGCCGCGATCCCCGAGGCGGAACGGGCCCGTCTCTGGACGGAGGCGCGGACGGCCTACTCGGACGAGGTGGTTCCCGCCTTTGACGTCTTGCGCGAGTACTTTCGTTCGGAATACCTCCCCGCGTGCCGCGACGAGGTCGGAGTTTCGGTGTTGCCCATGGGCCGGGCCGCATACCGGTTCCTGGTGCGGCAATCCACCACAACGGACCTGACCCCGGAGCAGATCCACGAGATTGGTCTCGCCGAGGTACGACGTCTCGACACGGCGATTGAGGAGCTCATGACCCGGACGGGGTTCTCGGGGACCGCGGCCAACTTCCGAGAGTTCCTGCGCACGGATCCGCGATTCTACTGGTCGCAGGCGGCCGAGCTGCTCGACGGGTACCGGGTGATCGCGAAGAAGATCGACCCCGAGCTGGGCCGCCTCTTTGGCCGGTTGCCTCGCCTGCCCTACGGCGTGCGTCCGGTGCCCGCGTTCCGGGAGGCGACCTCCCCCGCCGCCTACTACTTCAGTGGGGCCCCTTCGACCGGGCGGGCCGGCACGTTCTATGCGAACACATACCAGGTCGGCGTGCGACCGCGTTGGGAGATGGAGGCCCTCACGCTCCACGAGGCGGTTCCGGGGCACCACCTCCAGATCGCCCTCGCGCAGGAGCTCGACCACCTGCCGCCGTTCCGGCGCGAGAGCGGGCCGACCGCGTTCATAGAAGGCTGGGGATTGTACGCGGAAAGTCTGGGAGAGGAGCTCGGATTTTATCGGGACCCGTACTCCAAAATGGGCCAGCTCACCTTCGACATGTGGCGGTCGATCCGACTCGTGGTCGATACCGGCCTCCACGCGTTCGGATGGAACCGGGAGCGGGCGATCCAGTTCTTCCGGGAGCACACCGGCATGAGCGATACGGGAATTGCGGTCGAGGTCGACCGATACATCGTCTGGCCGGGGCAAGCGCTGGCGTACAAGATCGGACAACTGAAGTTTCGAGAGCTCCGCACGTGGGCCGAGGGACGTCTCGGAGACCGTTTCGATGTGCGGGCATTCCACGACATGGTGCTCGCCGAAGGGGCGCTTCCCCTTCGCCGGGTCGAGCAACGGACCCAAGAGTGGGTGGCCCGGCGCACGGACCACTGAGCGGCTGCGACGTCAGTTTGGGAACGGGTCGCCCGCACGGAGGGCCGCCTCGGGCCGCCCGATGCTGAAAACGCTCCGACATGGGGATTTATCCGCTGTCCATGCCCATTCCTTTCCGTGGCCTACCGGACCCCCCTCCCCCCCGACCTCCGGGCCGTCGGGGCCGGACCCTGGGCAACCTTCCTCCACGGCTCCTCGCGCGAGGTACTTCACCGGGTGGCCTACGCCTTCGGGGCGGCGACGCACCCAAGCTTGTACTGGGTCAGCATATGCGAGGAGGGAATACCCCCGATGGCGGAAGACCCGATCCGTTTGGGATGGGTGACCGAAGAACGCCACTACACGCTGGCGACGCCGGACGCTCGGCCTCAGGATGCGGTCGCCAACATGGCGCTCGGCACGGTCCTCCGCTCGGACGAATCGGAATCGAACCTCGCCGAGTTCACGGACTTCATCCGGCTCCCCGGCGTGATCCAGGACGCCGTCAGCCGTTCGGGGGTCGATCCCCCTCGGCCGGTCTTGGTGGTCGCCGACACGGACCGGGTCCGGTCCTACTACCCGACCGATGTCGAGGGCGTGCGACACGTGATCGACCCCTTCCGCCGGAATCAGATGCTCTGCATCTTCACAGCGGTCGGGTCCCCCGGGGCCGGTCGCATGGCGTTCGATTTTGTGTTCAAGGTGCAGGCCGATAGCCTGGCTCGATGGAGGGCCGGCCAACTGATCGTAGAAAAGGCCCCCGTGGGAACCTCGTTCCACACGGGAGAGTCGTATGTGTTGGCCCAGATACCCGGGATGGAAGCTGCGTTCGAGAACCTGCCGCCGACCTCCGGGAAGTCCTGAGCTGGGGCGTCGCCCCCCGGACGCGGATCTCAGCGATCCCAACGGCAGTTGGGTAGGTTCCCTACTCCTTCTCTTCGTAGTCGAAGTAGAGCCGCACGTGCGCTCGGAACTCGGTGACCTGTGACCCCTCCACGGACCCTTCCAGTTCGGCGACCCGGAACCACCGGATCCCTCGGACGGTCTTGGAGGCGGTGCGCACCGCATTCTCGACCGCGCCGGCAAAGTTCTTCGTGTCGGTTCCCACCACATCGGTTACGCGTTGGACCATGGACCCACCGGGCGGACCCATCACGTCCGGGTTTAAGAATCGCGAGGCTGGGACCGCGGGTGGACCCGGTGGATTAGTGGGTCAGCCGCTGGGAACGGACGCGATCGAGGGCGGTGAAGACATCTCTCAGATGGGCATTGCACAGGAAGTACGCCGATTCCCCCGGCGGGGCCGCTGGGAACGAGCGCTGTTCGGGCGCGTCCCCCGAGCAGGGACCGGGGACGAGCGGTGCGTTGGGACCCTCGATGTCGATCAGCGCCCGTCGGAGTTCGCACGGCCCGGTAGGGCGTCCGCCGTTGGGGAGCCGGTCGTCTCGGGCGGGCGACTTATTCGCTTCGGACATCTCCGTGGACTTCGACTTCGTCTTCCCGCACGGGGATTCCCATTCGGGACAACGAGTCCAGGGTCTCGGTCAGGGTCTCGGTCGCGGGCCGCATGAGCACAAGGTCGATGTGGGGGATCGAGACGTGGTTTTCCCAAACGTGGATTCGCTTCATACCTTCTTTGTCCCGCGGAGGCTCTTGAGGTTTTGCCGGCACGTGAAGGTCGCGCCACGTCTGTGGGGGACTAGCACGTCGCGCGCGGGGATCCGGGATTCCGGGACCCCTTCGTTAGGCCGCCGCTGGGGCCGTGTCGCGATTCGGCTTCAATGGGAAAGAAGCCGGGCTGCGTGAGGAGCGCACGGTGGTCGGTGCCGATGCGAGCTCCCGCCACCGGAAGTATTCCTCCTGCTCCTCGGGGGCCAGGTCGCACATGACGTATTCCTCACACCCTGCCGCGATTTAATCTGTGCCGACCGAAGGACGGGTCCTCCCTTCGAAGGTAGGGGGCGGGGCCGAGGCTCTGCATCTCGGAGGAGTGGATGGCCGTTCGGAGCGGAGTACCGAAGTCGCAATCTCGCGGAGGATCCGCGAACGTCCCGCGATCCCGAGATCGTGGTGAGAGGTCCGCGCAGGCAATCCCCCTCAGTGTGGAGGGTGCAGCCGGCGACGGCGTTACCGCTTCTTCTTCTTCGCCTTCGCCTTGCTTGTCTTCTTCGGCATAGCATGTGCAAATAGGCGGCTTCCTACTTGAAGGCGCGTCCTCCCCGTCCGTCTTGCGCGAAGTCGCAGTGAAGGCGACGGAATGGCCCCGGGGGTGGCCCCTACGGCCCGATTCCCGCTCGACTGGGTAGTCGGGGGACCTCGAAAAGTTCGTACAACCCCGTCTTTAAAGGACGCGCTACACGGAACTCAGCGCACCGTGATGGGGTCGGAAGCGGGCCGGCGGAATCTCGCCAGGAGGGTCGAGGACCCCTCGTGACCGCGCAGACGTACGCCATCGCGATTTCGTTGTTCACTCTTACGGCGATGCTCGCCGTGCTCGGAGTCCGCGGCCTCCGCCGGTACGTCCAAACTCGGAACCGGGCACAGCTCATGTGGGGCGGGGGGATCGCATTCGCAACCGCCGCGATGGCGGTAGAGGGGATCGTCTTCCTTGGCTTCGTCTCGGTCCCTCTCCTCCAGGCGTACGTGTTCTTCTCCGCGGCGATCGTCGGCGTCCTTTCCCTCGGCGCCACCCGCGTGCTCCGCAGCCCGCGGATCGAGCGAGCCTATTCTTGGTACACGGCGGCGACCTGTGCCGTGGTGGGCGTCTTCAGTTTCCTGACGCCCCTCTCCACCACCATGGTCAGCAACGGGATCATCGCGGGGGATCCTCCTCTCTTGCTCATCATTCTCTCCACCCTTGTCACCGCGCCCGCCACCGTGATCCTGATCACCGCGTCGGTCGTCTCGCTCCGGCGCGACCGTCGCTGGCAGACCCTGCTCATGATCGCCGGTGCCGTCATCCTGGGAGCGGGTGGGACGCTCTACATCGCCTCGTTCCCGGTGGCTCTTTACTACGCCGAGTTCCTCGGGATCATCTGCCTCTTCCTCGGGTTGATCAGCCTACCCCAGTCGACTCCCGCCGCCTCCCCGGCCGCCGCCCATGGCACCTCGTCGTAATTGCGCTGTCGTCGGGAGTCCACCGACGACGGGAGCTCGATCCGAGTCGGAGAGTCCTGCTAGCAACGGACCGTCCCTTCGACAAGGGCCGCTCGCGTGCGGTGGCCGAGCTATCCTCAGGGGCGCGGCTCACAACGCCCCCGTCACCCGACCCTTCATCGCTTCCGGCGGATACGGGACGGTGTGAGCGGAGTCGGTCCCGAGGCCGGTCGGGCCTACCCGGTCGCCCGTGCACCGGTCCTGGTCGCCGGGGCGGGCGGGTACTTGGGACAGGCGTTGGTTCGGGCGCTCGCCTCCTCGGGATATCCCGTTCGCGGGCTCGTCCGAACGCCGTCGAGCGCCCAGCTCGTCCGGGCCTCCGGGGGAACCCCGATACTCGGAGACGTCCTTGACCCCGGCTCGGTCCGAGGTGCGATGGAGGGGTGCTCTGCCGCGATCCACGTGGCCGCATCCTATCCTGACTCTCCCGCCGGAGCAGAGGGGGCCGACGCACGAGGGTAGACGGGTCCCGGAACCTGGCGGTCGCCGCGGCGGCGGTCGGAGCCCGACGACTCGTGGTCGGATCCGGCTACTGGGTGTACACCGACCAACCGGGAGTCCTCACGGAAGGATCGGCCCTCGATCCGCGCGGCGAATCGAAGACCAATCGTGACGCGGAGCTCGCGGGGCTCGAGGCGGCCTCCCCCGGATCCCTGGACGTCATGGTGGTCCGACCCGGGATGGTGTACGGGAACGGGTCCTGGTTCCGGGGCATGGTCGACACGATTCGTGGAGAGACATATCGGATTCCCGGGGACGGCATGAACTTCTGGTCGCTCGTCGATCTCGAAGATACGGCCGCCGGCTTCCGCTCCGTCTTAGAACGGGGGCGCACCGGGGAGAGCTATCTCGTGGTGGACGATCACCCGATCCGACTCGGGGAGTTGATTCGACTGGTCGCCGACGGACTGGGGGTCGCGGAACCGAAGCACGTGGACGGCGAGGAGCTGCGTCGCGAGGTGGGGGACGACGTCGCCCGTCACTTGATGGCCAACCGGGGCGGGTCGAACGGACTCCTCCGGTCGCTCGGGTGGACGCCCCACTATCCGGACTGCCGGGACCGATTACCGGCGGTGCTCCGGTCGATGTAGCGGGCCTCGCCTCCGGGGGGCCCGAACGAGTACCCCCGTTCACTTCTCCGTCGGACGTTCGGAGGGTGCGGCGGGAGCCTGACGCGGTGGGCGACGAGCCGGTCGCACGGCTGTCTGGTGCGACTCCTGGCGGTGGAGCGCGAGCGCCTCCTCCGAGCGGAAGATGCGGCCGCAGTCGGCGCAGACCGCTTCCACCTCGTCGTACTCCACGTACGGCATCCTCCCGGGCATCCTCCCCCCGGTTAAATTGGGTTTCGTGCTCAGCCCGGGGCGGGAGGGGGAGCGGAACCCTCCGCGGCGGCTCGCCCCCGTGCCACCAGGAGGTGCGCGTCGACGTAGGCGACGAGCAGGAGGAAGTACGAGATGAACAGGAGGGATACTTGGCCTTCGACGGGGGCGACGAACGGGGGCACGGAGAGCGTGCGGGTCTGAAGGAGGCTGAGCAGGGTCGGTAGATCCGTAGCGAGCGAGAGGGTGATGAGCGCCGAGATGAACAAGGCCCAGACAACCGCGGCGCCAAGGAGGACCTTGCTGGGCACCGTGACCAAGTGGAAAACGAGGAACGCGTACGTCACAAAAGTGCCGAACAGAAGCGAGGCGAGCCCGGCGCCGAACAGAACTTCCGCCCAGAGGGGCGTCCCCAAAGAAGGATAGGCCACCAACAAGCCGAGCACGAGGGCGGCGACGACGCCACCCAGAAGACTCAGTACAAAGATCTGGGTCGCGCTCCGAGCCCGGTGCAGATGCACTTCGTTCCACTCGTGTCGGCCGACCCACACGAAGAGGACCCCGATCAAGCTGAGGATCGCCGGAACCACGAACCATACATTGGCGCCCGGGTGGGCCACGCCGGGTGTGGCCAGGGAGTACAGTTCCCCGCCCCCTTCGATGGCGAATCCGATCGAGAGAACTGTGAGACAGATCCGCAGGTTTGTCGTCACCGGTTCGCCCGTTCCTCGAGGGATGTGACCCGTAGGGGTTCAAACCCCTTTTCTCGGACGGGAGAGGGCGGACCCACTCGGGACGACTAGTACCCGCGAACCGTGGGACCGTCGGTAGCGCGACCGATCGCCGCCCGGGGCGCCGCCTCGCGGTCGGTACTCCCTCCGACCCTGGGTCGGAGAGCGCCCGCCGTGGTCCCGTCGGTTGCGCTCGGGGCGGGAGCCGGGCGGGTTTTCAATGAGAACGGGCAGCGGTGCGGGGGCGTTGTAGTCCCATCCCGGCATGTTCGCCCGCGGGATCTTCTCTCCCAGGACCCGTTCCACCCGAAGCAGGTCTTGCGCCTCTTCCGGGGCAACCAAGGTGATCGCATCGCCACGCCGCTGGGCGCGTGCGGTCCGCCCGACCCGGTGGACGTACGTCTCGGGCTCGTGGGGAACATCGTAGTTGATGACGTGGGAGACCCCCTCGACGTCGACCCCCCGCGCCGCAATGTCGGTCGCGACCAGGACGCGGTGGCTTCCGCTGCGGAACCCTTCCAGGGCCAGGATCCGTTGATTCTGACTCTTGTTCCCATGGATGACCCCCACGGAGATGCCGGCCCGCGCAAGGTCGCGAACCAAACGGTCCGCCCGGCGCTTCGTTCGAACGAAGACCAGGACGCTCGTCATGGTCGCATCGTCCAGAAGGCGGCAGAGCATCGCGGTCTTCTGCGGAGAGGGGGCGGGGACGGCCAAGTGCGAGACACCGACCGCAGCGACGGTGTCCGCCGCGACGTGAACCATCCGAGGGTCCCGAAGGAAATCCCGGGAGAGACGGACGATCTCGGGGGGCATCGTGGCCGAGAAGAGCATCGTCTGGCGGTTCCGAGGGAGGCGATCGTGGATCCGCCGGACGTCGGGTAGGAATCCCATGTCGAGCATGCGGTCCGCTTCGTCCAGCACCAGGATCTCCAGCGCACGGAAGTCGACGTAGCCGCGTTGCATGTGGTCGAGTAGTCGGCCGGGAGTGGCGATGATGATCTCGGCGCCGCCGCGGAGCGCGTGCTCCTGCGGTCCCATGCCGACCCCACCGTACACGGCGCCCCCACGGAGGCCCGTGTGACGGCCGAGCTGGCGGAGGAATCCTTCGGCTTGCAGCGCGAGTTCCCGGGTGGGAGTCAGGACGAGCGCATAGATGCGGCCGCGGGGCCGGCTCATCAGTCGCTCCAGGATCGGAAGCAGGAAGGCGGCGGTCTTGCCGGTGCCGGTCTGGGCCGTCCCGATCAGGTCTCGGCCCCGGACCGCGTCCGGGATCGCGCCCTGCTGGATCGCGGTGGGCTGGGAGTATCCCATCTCGCGAATGCCCGCACGCAGTTGTGCGTTGAGGGGGAGGTCCTCGAAGGTCGTCGTGCTCGCCGCTGGGCTTGTCTCTCTACTATCGGGGTCGCTCATGTTCGCTTCGGGCGCCCCGATCTGGGTAGGTCGATGGCGATTCCGTCAGGAAGAGGGAGCCGGGCGAGGTTAAAGAAACCTCGCTTCCCCGTGCGGCGTCCTGACACCCGGGCCGATGGGGGTGGAGACCCGTCCGTTCGACTCGGGCCGCCCGGGCGACGAACGATCGCGCGGGGGCGATCCCGAACCGTTCGATGTCACCTCGAGCGCGGGTCCTTTTTAGTAGCACGTCTTGGCCGACACGATGGGTACCACGAGCAGACGTGCCACTGCCGTGAAACCCCCCGACCGTGAGGCCCGACGACCGTTCTCTCGTCGACCGATCCACAGTCCGCACCTCGCCCTTGCGACCGCGACCGTCGGTGTCTTTCTGGTCATTATGGGGTTCGCCTCCTCCCTGTTCGTTCTCCCCGATTTCTACCGCGACTATTTCACCGGATACGATCCCCCGTTCGACGCCATCGCGGGAGTCCTCCTGATCGTCCTCGCGTACCGGATCGAGGAACAGAGTGTCGTCGCGTGGATCTTCTCGCTGCTGGCGCCCACGCTGACCGTATTCATCGCGGCCTTCAGCCCCAATGTCTACTCTCTCGCCGCAGCGGCAGCAGCCACCGGGTTGGTCGTCTTCATCTACCCCCATCGGGGAGGCTTCTACCGCGGCGTCGTCACCGGGCCAGGCGTCGACCCAGTTGATCGTGGTCGTGGCCGCGCTCTTGTCGCTCCTGTTCGGCATGGCCGGTGGGCGGAAGCTCGGCGATCAGTTCACGCCCCCGATCCACGGTTGGAGCGAAGCCCTCTACTTCACCGTCACGACGATTTCGACGAACGGGTCCAACTACACCCCCCTGACCGACCCGGCCCGGTCGTTCGTGGTCATCCTGATCCTCCTCGGCGTGGGAACGTTCTTATCGGCGGTCGTGGTCCTGTTCTTGCCCTTCCTCGAGCGACGGCTCGAGCGCATCGCGCAACGTCTACAACGGTCGCAAATGGAAGACATCAGCGACCATGTGATCATCTGCGGCGCCTCGACGACCGCTCGCGCAACGGCCGAGACATTCCGAGAAGAAGGGGTTCGTTCGGTCATCCTCGCCTCGGACCCGGCCGACGTGGAGCAGTTCCGCACCGAAGGGTACGTCTCCCAGCGCGGCGACTCCTCGTCCGAGGACGACCTGCGGGCCGTGGGCATCGGCCGAGCCCGCGCCCTGGTCGCCGCCGATGACTCCGATGCCGAGAACCTCCTCACCGTGATCACCGCCCGGGGGATCGACAGCCAGCTCCGCATCGTCGCGGTCGCAAGTGCCCCGAACAGCCTCTCGAAGCTCCGCAAGGCCGGGGCGAACGAGGCGATCAATGCCTTCGCAGTCGCGGCGAAGCTCGTGAGCACGGCCGCCCTTGAAGAAGGGGGGACCGGCGGGGTCCATTCCCACACCATCACCCACGGGTGAGGGGAACGCGGGGGATCCCCCGAGCCGGCTCATTCGAGGGCGGCGACGGCGTCGACCTCGAGGAGGAGCTCGGGGCGGAAGAGCCGGCTCACTTGCACCGCGGTGCTCGCGGGGGGATGGGCCACATCGATATACCGGTTGCGAACGCTGCGGATCTCGGGAAGGCCGCGGATGTCCGTGACAAAGATGGTCAGCTTCACCACGGACCGGAAGTTCGTCCCCGCGGCCTCGAGGGCGAGCCCGAGGTTCTTGAAGGTCTGCTCCGCTTGACGAAGATAGTCGCCCGGTCCGACCACCGAGCCGGATTCGTCGAGGGCCACCTGCCCCGAGATGAACACGAGCCCTCCGCCCCGGACCCGAGCCACGTGGGAGTATCCGACGGGAATGTGTAGGGTGGGCGGGTTGAGGAAGTCCATTCGCACCGGCTCGGCCATCGGGAGCGGTCTGGCGTCGGGGTACTTCCCCGTTTCTCCTCGACCGTGGGGCGAGGATCCGCGAGGCCCACTCGCGCCTCCGGGCCGGCGGAAGGGATTCATGCTCGAGGACCGATGACCGACGGCCGCGAGGGAGAGATTCTGACGCAGATTCCGATCTGGGTTCGCCCGGGGGGTCCTACCGATTCCCTCTCGTGGGAACCGTGGCGCAAGCGTTGGGTCGTGGCCTGTCGCGAGCCCCCCACCCACGGACGGGCCAACCGGGCCGTGGCGGGTCTGATGGCCGACTGGCTCGGGGTCCCACCCACCTCGATCCACTGGGAGCAGGTCGGGGCGTCCCGGTCGAAACTCCTCGTCGTCGAGGGGCTTTCCGACGCCGAGGTCGAACGCCGGCTGCGCAACCAGATCGCCCGATCCCACCGGGGTATCGAGTGAATCGATGGACCGCAGTCGGTCGAGCCGGGGCCTCACGCCACTGGCGATCCAGAACGTCCGGGTGTGCCCCGCTCCGGACCTTCCCCCGATCCCGCACGCCACCGTGCTGGTCCAGGAAGGCTGCATTACGGCGGTGAGCGAGGATCTTCCGGTCCCGCCAGGGGCGACCGTCCTCTCCGGAGATGGGCGGGTCGTTACCGCGGGATTCTGGAATGCCCACGTTCACTTCACCGAGGGCAAGTGGAGGGGGGCCGGGGGCCAATCCGGAGAGCGACTGGAGTCCCAACTTGAGGAGATGCTGACGTGCCACGGGTTCACGACCGTCGTCGACACGGGCTCGGATCCCCGCACCACCCTCCCGATGCGGGCCAGAGTGGAGTCGGAATCGCTCCGCGGGCCGCGGATCCTCACTTCGGGGCCCAGTCTGTTCCCGGCCCGGGGGATCCCGTACTACCTGAGAGACGATCTCTCCTTCTGGCTCCGATTGCTCGTACCCCAACCCTCCTCGCCGGCCGCAGCGCGCCGCATTGCGGAGCGGATCCTCGCGAGCGGCGCGGATCTGGTGAAGCTGTTCACAGGATCGTACATCGCACGCGGCACGGTGAAGAACATGTCCGAGCCCGTCGCGCGGGCGGCGGTCGAGGTCGCTCATCGCCACGGCAAGCTCGTTTACAGCCATGCGTCGAACCTCGAGGGAACGAGGGTGGCGATCCGATCGGGGGTGGATGTCCTCGCGCACCCTCCGGACTCGACCGAAGGGATCGACGAGGCCATCCTTCACGCCCTCGTGGACCGTCACATGTCGATGACCCCGACCCTCAAGATGTTCGCCGACACGGCGAGCAGTCACCCCACCTATCTCGGTCCCATTTACGAGGTCGTGAGAAGGTTCGGCGAGCTCGGTGGAGATCTCTTGTTCGGGACGGACGTGGGCTACATGCACGACTACTCGACCGACGACGAGTTCCGCGCCCTGGGGCGATGCGGCCTCGATGGGCGAGCCATCCTGCGAATGTTGACCACCGCTCCCGCCCGTCGGTTCGGCGGTGGGGCCGACGCGTCGACCGTGCAACCGGGCCAGCTGGCGGACCTGGTCCTGCTCGATTCGGACCCTATGGACGACCCAGTCGCGTTCGCCCGGGTTCGCGCCACTATCCGGGGCGGTCGAGTGCTGTACCTCCGGGCCGACGCGTGAGGCGGTAAGATCGATCCGAGGGGCGAGGCCGCGCGGTGGCGGTGGGCCTTTTCCCTTCCGAGCCTTGGGGGAGGCCATGAGCCTGGGCGCGCCCCCCAAGACCTTCATCTCGGACCTGCGCCCCGGCCGGGTGGCGACGTTCGAAGCCACGGTCGCTCGCTTGGAGGCCATCCGTGAGGTGGAACCGCGGTCGGGCGGCCGGAAGCAGGTCCGCAACGCGACCCTTAGGGACGGGACTGGGGAGATCTCCCTGGTGCTCTGGGGGGACGAAGTGAACCTGGTCTCGGAAGGGGACCACATTCGCCTGATCGAAGGCTGGGTCAAGGACTACAACGGACGACCCCAGATCTCTCTCGGCCGTACCGGACGGCTAGAGAAGGTCTGACGGCGCACTACGGACTCACTGCCCCGATCAGCGGGTGCAGATCCGAACGCACTTCGATGCGGGCGGTTACGCGAGCGTGAATGCGTAGATCGTGTCGCCTCCCGCCACGAAGACGTCACCCGGGTCTGCAGCCGGCGAGATGAAATGATCCGCCCCGTCCAACGAGAAGGAGAAGAGTTGCTGACCCGTGGCGAGGCCGAATCCGAGCAGCGTCGCATTCGAGATGTCCACATCCCAGAGGATATTGCCCGTCACGATCGGTGAGCCCGCATCGAAGTTCGCCGTGTGCCAGCCCAACGAGAACGCGGAAGGTCCGACATTCACTTCGAAGACCCCGTTAGTGCAGGGAACAAACACCGAGGTTCCGACGTGCGCGGTACCCCCGTAGGCACCCCCGCACACCGACGAATCGTAGATCTGCCCGTTGATCCCCCCGAGCGCCGTCCCCGAGATGATGTACCCCTCTCCTTCCTTACCGACCTGGAAGAGGTTTCCATTCGGAAGGACGGTCGGGGCGAGCGAACCCAGGTCGACGTCGCCCGAGTTCAACTGGGCCCAGTTCGTGGGAGCGAAGTAACTCACGACTTGGAGGGAAGGGGAAAGTTCGATCACCGCGTCGCCGTAGTCGAAGTTCGCCGTCGCCTCACTGTTCCCCGTGGCTACGTACAAGTCCCCGTTCGCGGCGAAGGCAATCCCGCCCGGTGCCCAAATGCCCCCTTCTCGTCCGGTGGGCACGGGGTAGGAGAGCAACCCCTCGGACTGCGCGATGTTGACGCCGACCACCCATCCATGGTAATCGCCGCAGTCCCCCGCCAGGCCGCCATACGGGATGTATACGACCCCGTTCTCGAGAGCGAGCGCCCCTCGTTGCTGTTCCACGTGGGTATCCGAGCCGGGACCATCCACAACCACATGGGAGACCACGGCGCCGGTGCTGGTGTCCAGACCGAACAGCACGTGCGTGAAATTGCTGAGGTAGGCCACGGCATAGAGCACCCCCGTCGCCCCGTCAATGACCGGGGTACCCGTGATCCCGCTCGGATTGATATCCCCACAGGGGAGGGTGGACCCATCGACCGGCGTGCCTAGGTTCGTTCGCCACAGGGTGTTCCCGGTCGCTGCATTGAGAGCGTACACCGAGTCGTTCTCCGTGGCCACGAAGAGGGAATTCCCGCACACCAGGGGCTCGGCGTAGACCTGCCCGTCGAGGCGGACGGATCCCGCCCATGCCGGGCTCGCCGCAGTGATACCCGAGCCGGGCGCGATGCCGGAACGGGAGTTGTCCCCGTGGTACGTGGACCAGTTTCCATTCGGGCCCGATCCGGTGGAAGGGGCGCAACTGACCGAGCTGGGCGCCGCGGAGTGCGGACCCGCCGAATTTGGTGCGAGGGCGATGTAGGAGAGCGAACCGGCGAGGAGGAGAAGGATGGCGAGTACGAGGACGCGCGTCCCACGACCCCACTCCACGGCCCCCCTCGCCGATCCGTGGACCCGGAATCCTCGCTTCACGATCGTGGGCCCCTCTCGCACTTCGATGTCCGGAAAACCCCTTTCCAACTATAAGAACGCACGAAGGTTGGGCGCTCGTCAGGGAGGTTTACTCGATCGGGGAGAGTCCCGATCCCTCAACCGTCGAACGAATTTCAGTCCGGACCAAACGTCCGTAACGGCGCAGACCTTGACGTCGACCAACCCCGCTCTCAAGCCGATCTCCCGGACTTCGTGCTCGCCCAGGTCGGTGGAGACGCCGGAGCTCTTCTTGGGCCAGCAAGCCCAGATCATCCCGTTGTCCTCCAAAGCGCCGGCGACACGTCGAAAGACCCTGCCCAGCTCCGACCGGGACGCAGCGAACACGAGGCTGAAGTCCAGGGGAGACTTTGGATCCTCCACGAGAGTGCAGCCCGTCATGACGGCTCCCAGCCGCATCCGGACCTCAGGGGGTTCGTTGGACAGGTACACCCGAGCCCCCGGTCGGAGACCGAGCTTCTGCGGTAGCGGAGTGCCGGAGTACCCTTCCATTCCTATCTCCTGGAGCGAGTTCGCTGGCGCGGTCCGGCCCTCCGCACGAGAGGATACTCGAAGAAGAGGGCGTCCTGGACCGGATGGGGCCAGTACCTTCGGGTCGGTCGAAATCCCATGCTGCGGTACATCGCTGCGGCGGCCACCATCGTCGGGATCGTGTCGAGCAGGACCGTCCGGTACCCCAGCTCTCGGGCCTTCTTCAAGGCGCGGCGTGTCAGCCGACGGCCGATGCCGCCGCCCCGATAGCTCGCCCGAATGTAGAGGCGCTTGAATTCGGCCGAGCTCGGCCCCTGTCGGCGAAGCGCCGCGCATCCGAATCCCTCGCGGCCGTCGAAGGCCACGAAGAGGGCGCCCGTCGGCGGAGCGAACTCCCCCGGAAGACCCGCAATCTCCTGATCCAGGTACTTCAACCCGTGCTCCAGGACCTCATCACCAAAATCGGTGACCTCCCGGTGTTCCGCCAACCAGGTCCGGTACTCTTGAAAGAGGGTCCGGGCCACTTCGAGTTGATCGGACCGGGTCACCTCTCGAATCGTGATCCGAGAGCGTGGTGGGTGCCGAGACGCCGGAGATCCTCGCGTCGTAACGGCCGAGCGGGAACGGACGCGACCCACTTTACGTGCCCTTCTTCGCTTTCGACTTCCGAGACATCGCCCGTCGCTCGGCGGCGGTGGGGCGACGTCCGACGGTGATCCAGATGCCGTCGGGGTCGCGCACACTGGCCATCCATCCCTCCGTGGTGTCGGGGTGGAAGGGAGTCGGGCGGGCGCCGGCCCGCAGGAGTCTCTTGTACACGAGTTTGAGGGTGGATACGGAAGCAACCCCGACGGTGAAATCCAGGTGGTCCACGCCGTCACCGACGGAGTATCGGCTCCCGAAGAGCGAACCCCGAGGATACCAGTTCAATTCGACCACGCGATGGGAGCGCGGGTCCTCGAGCTGGGCCCATAGTCCACCTCCCCACCCTCGGGTGTCGCCCTGGGTCCGCACCTTGAGACCCAAGGCTTGGGTATAGAACTTCAACGAACGCTCGAAATTCGTGACCCGAAGACCGACTTGTTCCAACTTCATGCTGGCCTTCCTTCGGAGAATCCGAGGTCCCCGAAGGGGAGAGGCGCTAAATCCCCTTGGCCCTCCGCTCCGGGAATCCAGCCGCCCGCTTAGGGCATCCTATATCCAAGCGGGGGGTGGCCCGGGTGAGGAGGACCAAATGAAGGTCGGTAGCATCCATCAGACCGTTGTCGTGCCCGGGACTCCGCGTCAGGTCTACGACGCGCTGATGACCACTCGGGGGCACCGCGAGTTCACGGAGGCCGATGCTCGGATCAGTCCCCGAGTCGGGGGGAAGTTCATGGCGTGGGGCGGGTACATCCACGGCACGAACCTCAAGCTCGTGCCGGGAAAGACGATCGTCCAATCGTGGGTGCCGAGCGACCCGACCTGGCCGTCGGGTCACCTCTCGAAGGTTCGATACGAGCTGTCGCCGAGCCCTCGCGGCACCCGGATCCAGTTCACCCACACGGGGGTCCCCGCCGAACACGTGGGTCACCTCTCGTCCGGTTGGAAGAAATCCTACTGGACCCCGCTGCGCAAGTATCTCGCAAAGTGACCTTGCGTTCGGCTCAAGTCTCGGCCGGAGAACGAGGCCCCGTATAGCGGGCCGCCGGCCGTTCCGGGTTTGGACCAATTAATTCCGTCTTTGAACCAAAATGGGGGTAACCCCGTCCTCCTCTGGCCCGACCATGCTGACGCTTCTCGGCGAGTTCCCCTTCAGGGATCGATCGGAGCCTTCCACTCGGGGGTAGAGACGTGGTTGGCACGTGGGCCGTTGTGAAGGATTCCGACCCGTCCGGCCTGCGAATTCTAGCCGGGGGGGTGGTCGCTCACAATGAGGAACACCACTTGCGGCCGGCCGTGCGCTCCCTTCTCGAACAGAAACTTCCCGAGGGGGTGGCGTGGAGCCAGATCTGGGTCGTTGCGAGCGGCTGCACCGATGGAACTGTGGGGGTCGCAGAGCGGCTTGCGCAGGAAGATTCCCGGGTCCGGGTCGTCATCGAACCGGACCGTGGCGGCAAGGCCCGTGCGTTGGGGGAGGTCTTTCGCCGAGCCTCGGGCGACGCCCTCGTCCTGTTGAATTCGGACGCCCGAGCCGAACCCGGCGCGGTCGACCAGCTGGTGCGCACCGCCTACGGCAAGACGACCCCGTTCGCGGTAATGGCTCGGCCGATCGTCCCTACGGCCGCCGCCGGTCGCTGGGCCTCGACCATGCGCTGGATGTGGGATCTCCACCACGAGATCCATGCGGAAGCCCTCGCGGAAGGTCAGGGGAGTCATCTCTCGGATGAGCTGTTGATGGTCAGTCTCACCGAAACTCCTCGCATCCCAGAGGGCATCATCAACGACGGGGCGTACCTCGCCGTATGGCTCTCGCAACACCACGGAGGACGGTGGTACTCCCCGGACGCTCGGGTCCTGATCCAGATTCCGGACCGAGTGCGCGATTACCTCTTCCAACGACGCCGCATTCACGTCGGGAACAGTCAGATCGCCGCGGTACTCGGAACCGCGCCGTCCAGCGTGCCCCGGCAATTCCTTCAGAAGCCGGGCGAAACAATCCGGGTGCTCCGACGCATGATTGCCGGGGAACGTGGGTTCCAGCACTTTGCCCGCATCATGACGTGGGAACTCGCGGCCCACACCCTGGCGCTATGGGACCGCCTCCCGCCCCGGACGGACCACGTTCGTTGGCAACGGATCGGTTCCGCTCCTGACAGGGGGAACACGACCTCGAGTGGCTCCCGCCCGAGTCCCCCTACCCTCGAAGGGCCGACCACGGCGGAGGCTCGGATCACCTCCTTGCTCTCGGTCGCCGGAAAATTCGGTACGGGGGTGCCGCTCGGCCAGTTACACGAGCTCCTTCCCGCGAGCGCGCCCGAAAATGTCGACGCCCTTCGAAGCTGGCTTGAGGAACGGCCGGATTTGGCCCGTTTGGACGGATATCGAGCCTTCGCCCCCACCGCCCAGGTTACTCCCGCCGAGGACCGGATGGAACGTGCGAGTCACTACCGGCGGCACGCCGAAGTCCTCTGGGATGGCCCCCTCGCGTTCGCCAAGGGCCTCATCCGGTGTCCGGGATCACTGGCTCGGTCGCCTTCGGCGAACCACGGCCGGGAGACGACCTCGATATGTTCGTCGTTACTCGATCGGGTTCCCTGTGGTGGTTCCTCGCCAGGTCCTACCTGGCGTTGCAGCTGGCTCGGCTTCGTGACCCGACCCTGAGGGAGCCGACGCCTTGCCTGAACTATGTCCTCGAGGACGGCCCGGTCGCCTCGGAGTTCGCCCGCCGGAGCGACCTCCTCTTCGCCCGAGAGGCGTTGACGGTGCAAATCCTGTGCGGCGATGAATACTACCGCGGGTTGGTGGCCTCCTCGCCCTGGATGCGGCTCGAGCTCCCCCGACTGTATGATCTGCGAAGCGACGCACCCGGCACCATCGTCTCCGAGCCCGCACCTCCAACGATTCGGCTGCTCAACGCGCTGGTCTTCCCTCTGCTTGCGAGCTACCTACAGCTCGTCGGCTTGGTCCGTAACGCGAGACAGCGACGCCAAGGCGTGGCGGAAGGGGGGTTCCGCACCGAGACCTCCCGTCGACGTCTCGCTTTCGCTTCCCGACGATTTGAACACCTGAGGGTGAGGTACTCGAACACCCCGGTCGCGGGGATGGCACCCGAACCGAGAGTCGGGGCGCCCGCCTCGCCCATCGTACGATGACCGGGACCGGAGCCCGGAACCGAGATTGGCGGCCCGATCGCGACTCGCACGGGGCACTCAATGGGCTTTGTTTCGTGCGAAGGTCAATCGGGAATCAACCCAACGTTGGAATGTGGGTCGACCCGGGCTCCCTCACGGGCTCGGCTCTAAGATGGGACCGGTCTGTGTCCGAGTGAGTCGGGAGTCTTGGCGCAGATGAATCGCGAGGCCGATGACCCCGCCGGGAACACTCCTGGACCAAGTCGGTGGACCGTGTTCCGCAGAATCTCTCCCGCAACTTGGGTCCTCCTCGGAATCGTGGTCTACTTCGCGGTCTCGTTCGCCCTCTCCTGGCTCCGAGCGATCGAGCTCCAGACGACTACGTGGGACCAAGGTATCTACCAGCAGGCGCTCTGGTCGGCCGCTCACGGACGAAACTTCTACGAGACTGCGGACCTCGAGACAGGAGGCTACCATTCTCTGCTTCAAGTCCACACAGTGTTCCTGTTCTACCTCCTCGCTCCCCTGTACGCCGCGCTCCCGTACGAGGCCACCCTGTTCGCGGTCCAGTCTCTCGTCGTGGCCGTCGCGGCGCTCCCCCTCTACCTTCTCGCGCGGGACATCACCCACTCATCCCGGCTTGGGCTCATCTCGGCCGTCACGTATCTGGCGTGGACTCCCACTCTTTCCTCCAATCTCTACGACTTTCATGCCGAGGCATTTCTTCCTCTCGAACTGATCGTGGTGGTGCTCCTCTGGGAGCGAGAACGGTACTGGGCCGGGGCCGCGGTGGTCGGGGTTTCGTTCGCAACGCTGGAGTTGGCTCCGGTGCTCCTCTTCTTCGTCGGCGTCTTCTTCCTGCTCCCGTCCCGCGTGACCTGGCTTCGTTGGCGGTCCCAGGCCGGGGATCGGTTTCCTTGGACCGCTTGGGTGAACGAGGTCCGCCCGGCTTTGCGCTCGCCCCGGATCCAGGCGTCCCTTGCGCTCGCCGCAGCGAGCCTGGCGGTCTACTTCCTCCTCGTCTTCGTCCGATTGGACGTACTGAATCCCACCCTAGGGATCTCACCGTTGCCGAGTGCGGCGTCCGGGTACGTGATCGGGAACACACCCGCGTCCCTCGGCCTTTCGTTCGCGAACATCCCCTTGGGGTTCTACTCCAAAATCACGTATTGGGTCGTGATCGTGGCCCTCTTGGGGTTCGTGCCCTTCCTCGCCCCACGAGCCCTGATCCTGAGCCTGCCATGGTTCGGATTCACGATGCTGAGTTCAAACCTGAACTACGTCCAGCTCGGGTTCCAATATGGATTCATCGCGGCGGCGCCGATGCTCGTCGCGTTCGTCTACGGCTTACCTCGTGCCGTCGCCCTGATCGACGCCCTCGGATCCGGCGCGCCCCGTCTCGTCGAGGCGGGTTCCGACGCCTCCCCGGCCCGGCGGTTCGGGGCCGAGCTCAACGTAGGATCTTCGTGGGGATATTCGTCATCGTGATCGTGGTCAACCTGGCGCTCACCCCCGTCAACCCGTTGATGCAGAACCAGGGACTCGGTTCGGCGTATCGGATCCAGTACTCGGTCCCGCCCGGCTTTGACGATGTGGAGCAGTTGGCGACATTGATCCCGGCCGGCGCGACCGTCATCGCCACCGATAACCTGTTTCCGCTCGTTGCGAACGACGAGAGCGCGTACTCCCTATCCTGGACCCAAGACAATACCCTCGCCCTTCCGTTCAACGGGACTCACCTTCCGCAGTATGTCCTCCTCGCGGAGAATCGAACCGGCGCCGTTCCGGCCTGGCTCACGTCCGAGCTCTACACCTCGTCGTTTGGGGTCCGGGGCGTAGCCTGGTCGACGATCGCCGGAGTGGTGTTACTGTACGAAGCCGGCTACTCTGGCCCCCTCACAACTTGGGGTCCGGCTCCCAGTAGGGCCCTCGATCTCACCGGCGCCTCCTTGGTGGACGGCGAGGCGGGATACTCGACACCTACTCTTGGGTCCAACCCCGTTCCGATTGCGGCGAGCGTGCCCGGCGTATTGGGAACGTTCGTTGATGGACCTGCGGCGAGCTTACCGACGGGGAGCTATACGGTGGCCCTGACCGTCAACGTCTCAGCTATCCCTGGCGCGAACGCGCCGGTCCCGACCGAACTCAGTCTTTGGATCGGCGCGAGCTCGTTCGCTCAGCCGCCCTTCTATGGTTGGAGCATGCCGTACTCGGCGTTCTCCTCCCGCGGATGGACTACGGTAACGTTCAACATCACGCTTCCCGGCCCGACCATCCAGTTCTCTGTGCAGGGGGTTGCGCTGGCCACGAACGTTCAAGCTTTCTTGGAGACGGTCGAAGTGACCCCGGCGTGAGGCGTCCCGCGGCGAAAGGAGGCGAGCGAGCCTTCGCGAAGTCCAGGATCCGCAATCGTGAGGGAGGCGGCCACGGGGCTATTCTTGGCCCCGGAGGCTTGCCGTTTCTCGGACCCAGGTTACCAGCTTCGGAGGGCCTGGGCGACCTGCTTCCTCGCGGCTTTGGTTTGATGGCCGGGTCCGGTGCGTGTATAGACCGTGCAGGCACAGGCGCGGCACTTGCCGTCTTCGAGGTGGAGGCGTCGCTGGTGCAGGCAACCGGGGGTTTCGCACTCGGTGGTCATGTACTCCGCACCCCGCAACTACCCTCGCTCGTATAGAAGAACGCCCCTCCAAGGCCCGGCGACCGGAGAGTGCCCCGGGTTCCTGGACCGACCCCGACACATCCGCCGAACAAGCGTGCAGGGAACCCCGGGGGGAAGGGATTAGGCGCTGGGTTGGGTCTGGAATTGGGTAGACTGTTCCCAGGCGTCGTACGTCAGCAACGCCCCGATAGCGACACTGCCTGCGCCGATGAAGGTGAGGAGGATGACAGCGGCCAACCACGAGGCGCCCGGGTTCGCGAGGCCGGCGAGCCCTACCAGGAAGAGCGTCGTGGCCGCCAGCATCCCGGCCAGCGTGGCCTCACCCCCACGGAAATAGAACAAGACGGGAGCGAGGAACGCGAATGCGAACACGCCGAAGAAGGTGGTGACGAATCCTGTGATGTTCTCCCGGCTCACCGAAACCCCGACGGCCCAACTCATTCCGCAAAACGCCAGGATGAGGCCGCCGTAGACGACCACTGCTGCCCCCCGATGTTCGGCATCCTCGTAGTAGTCGAAATCCCGCCGATTGTAGTCCTGGCTGGAGAGATCGGAGGCGAACGTATCGGGGGGGGCTTCCGTCAAGGTGGACGAGGGAAGTTGCGACCCCATGGTCCTAGTTTCGAAATGGGCCTCCGGATATTAAACCGCGTTCGGCGAACGAATGGTGCGTGCGATGACGGTTGCACCTTCCCGCTGGGATTCTCGGGGTATCGCGGCGCGTAGACAGTTATTTGTAACCCGGGCCGCGACCTCTATACAACCATGGCGCGACCGGGCAAGAAGGAGCCAATGAACTCTCCTCGCCCTCCGCCTCGGCGGGTTAAACGGCTCATCCTCGTCGCCATCGTTGTGGTCGCGCTCGTAGGTGCTTCGGTGATCGCCTATATCGTGCTCGAACCGAAGTCGGTCAACATCACGGGGGTACAGTACCAGTTCACAGGAAGCGACGCTCCCAACTGTGGCTGGTCCGTCATGAACGGGACCGGCGCTACCGCCCTGAGCAACCAGAAGGTCACGGTGGCCATCGCGCTCACGACGCCCGCCAGCTCAGGCCCGTGCCAGATCGAAGGTGTCGGGTCCCTCACCGGAGGATTCGCGATCACGAATTTCACGGCGACGGCCAGGATGGGCGGCGGTGTCGGGGGCACGCTAACGGTGACCCTGAGCCCACCGGCGAACGGATTCACCGGGGTGCTGACCCTCGAAGTGATCGTGAAACTGCCGGGCGGCGGCTCACCGTAGGGCCCACCCTCGCGCTTCCCCGAGCGGCGGGCCACTACGGCTAGGCGCGCTCGATCCCTTCGATCAGGACGCTCAGGGGCTGGCGATAGCCGGCCGCGAAGAGCCCGTGCACACCCCGGGGGGCGCCCTGCACGCACTCGGCTTTCACGACCGAGATCCCGCCGGGGTCTGCGTCGTCGAGGCGGAAGAGATAGTCGACGGCGGGGGCGTTCTGGCGCTGGGGCGCCGTCGAGATTGTGAAGATGATCGTGGCGGCCTTCGAGTTGATCGCCTCCACGAACGGCCGGATCCCCCACCTTGGCCGTGTACAGTTTGGCGGCCCGGTCGGAATTGGAGACGACCAAGACCTTGGTCGCGTCGTACGTACTACGGCCCTCGAGGAGGTTCCGCGCGAGGATCGGCAGCCGCATGAAGTCGGCGAGGGTCCGGATCCGATCATCCGGCGCGATATCATCCCGCACGAACCAGCTCGCCATGTTACCCAGATCGGTGTCGGGCGTGAGGTCGGACGGGTTCAGGAAAAAACGATGATCGGGCGGCACGCGATCGATAACAGCGTACTCCGCGGGATCGTGGGTCCCATGGGGAGCCTCGACCTGGAGCCAGAACAGATCCGGGTCGATCCTACGACCGATTGCCCACGCCAATCGGGACCGGTCGGCCGCCGTGGCCCCCCAGATCGCGAACGAGGCGGGTGCCTTCCAGTCGCGAAAGTAGGAGCGCGGTTTCGTCGGAATGGTGCTTCCTCCAAGGGGGCGGGCTCGCCCTCCCCCGGGGCCCGGTACGCGGGAGAAGTCGTACATCGACCTTCTGGCGTATAAAGTCAGAACCTCCTCTGGGAACGTCTCCCTTTCCCTCGAAAAACGGCCGGAATTCCCCGCCCAACGCGGGCCCGCCAGGGCGAGTATTGGAAGTCCTTAGGGGGCCGGAAATGGGGCTCCGGAGGGGGCCCCGCTTCTTTATATACCGTTTTAAATAGTATAAATATCGCCATGACGCGCATCCGAATCGAGAACGTGGTGGCTTCGACCTCGCTGGGTGATGAGCTCGACCTGCAGTCCATTGCGTTCCAGCTCAACGGCGCGGAGTACGAGCCCGAGCAATTTCCCGGGCTGATCTATCGCCTGAAGCAGCCGAAGACCGCCATTCTCCTCTTCCGTTCCGGCAAAGTCGTTTGCACCGGGGGAAAGAGCATGTTGGATGTGGAAAAGTCGATCCACACCGTCGCCACCGAGATCAAGAAGATGGGCCAGAAGATCACGATGCACCCCAAGATCGAGGTCCAGAACATCGTCGCGACCTCCGACCTGGGTTGCGAGATCAACCTGAACTCGATCGCGGTCACGCTCGGACTGGACCGGGTCGAGTATGAGCCCGAGCAGTTTCCCGGACTCGTCCTCCGAATGGAGACCCCGCGCGTCGTGCTCCTCCTCTTCGGCAGCGGGAAGATGGTGTGCACCGGCGCTCGACGCCCCTCCGACATCCAGCTTGCGGTCGAGAAAGTCATCGAGGAATTGGAAGGTGCGGGACTTCTCTCCGGAGAGCGGAGCACGCCGGATTCGGCGCCCCCGCCCGCCTCGGGTAAGCCCAAGACACCGGCTCCCCGTCGGGCCCCCCAGTGGAAGGACAACGCCCCTGCATTCGGGGGCTCTCCCTCGACCGGCGGCTAGGCGTCCGCATCGCTTACGAAGCGGCTCGCCGAACCCTGAACGGGCGGTTCGACGTCGGGTACTCGGAGTCGGATCGTCCATGGACCGACCTCCCAAGCTGATCGTACTCTCGGGCCTCCCGGGCGTCGGGAAGTCATCGATCGCTCGGGAGATCGCGACCCAGTTCGACGCTACCTGGCTTCGCGTCGACACGCTTGAGGCCGCTATGTTGAGCGCCGGGATCGCGCATTCGTTCGAAACTGGGTTGGCCGCCTATCAGGGGTGCCACGACATGGCTGCGGACCAGTTGCGACTCGGACGCAGTGTGGTGGTCGACGCGGTCAACGGGGTCGAGCCGGCCCGACAGATGTGGCGAGACCTCGCCCAAATGTTTCGTGCGGAGCGGTACACGATCCACGTGGTTTGCACCGATCTGCTCGAGCACCGCCGAAGGGTGGAGGTTCGAGAAGCGCCGACACCCCCCCTCCCGAAGCCTACATGGGAAGAAGTGACCCATCGGGAGTTCCAGCCGTGGACGGAAGCGGTCCTGGTCGTGGACACCGCCGGGCGCACGGGCAGCCCCGTCGAAAGGATCATCGAGTTCATCCAAGCGGACGCCCCCTCAACATGACCCCCCCAACAGGGCGATGGCACCCTTTCGGCGCCGCCCCAGGTCGGCGGTCACAGGGTGGCCATCCGTTCGACTAACCTTCGGGTTAAGGCAATGGACATTCGGGGGTAGGTGCCATGTGCCTTGCACCTATTCTCGGGACGAATCGCCGACACCGGGCCCCCGGACAAGTGAACCCGGCTTGACGCCGGCATATTGCCCTCCCAGGTCAACCCCCGGTGATGACCCCGGGTCCAGCCCCCTCGTCGCGGAGGCGACCGTGGAAGTCGGGAGGAAATCGAGAACGATGAAAGCGATCGGGACCTGGAAGGGAGGCTATCAGACACGACTGGAGGACGGACGCGGACACTCGTTGACCGTCGACCTCCCCCCGGACGAGGGGGGACGCGATCTGGGGACCTCGGGGTTGGAACTCCTCGTGGTCTCTCTCGCGGGGTGCATCACGACCATCTTCGCCGTCGTGGCCAAGAAGCGGAAATTGAATTTCGAGGCGATGAGCATCGGACTCGAAGCGAAGCGCCCGGGGGGATCCGCAACGGTCACTTCCGTCGCAGGAACCCTGCACCTGGTCAC
Organism: uncultured Thermoplasmata archaeon; assembly: GCA_963749235.1. GTDB lineage: Archaea > Thermoplasmatota > Thermoplasmata > Lutacidiplasmatales > UBA184 > Lutacidiplasma. The sequence continues at coordinate 683,324 of CAVVLV010000001.1, forward strand.
TGCCGCCAGCATGGAGGAGGTCCAAACCGCACTCGAAATCACGTTGAGGACCTGCCCGGTCGGGGTCGTGTTCGAGCGCGCCAAGATTCCCGTCCATGTGCACGCCATCGTCACCCCGCCGGTGACCGCTCAGTTAGAGGAAGTCCTTCTCAATCGCAGCTGATCAACCTCGAGCCGTCTCGATTCCGAGGACCTCGCCTCCGAGTCGGCGAGAACTCCGCTCGCTCTCGTTCGCTCGGGCGGGAGGGTCGACTACGCGAAAAGGTCCTCGAGCGGATTCTCCATCTCCTTCACCTCGCGGATCCGGAGCCCCTTCGCCATGAGCTCGGCGACAAGCTTCGGGACCTCATCCGGTCCCGAGAGCTCCTGAAGATAGTAGTCCCCCTTCTTGGTCGAGGCCGCGAGCACCCCTTCGGCCCCCTCCGCGCGGATGCCGATGATGTACTTCGCCGGTCGCAGTTCGCTCAGCAGGCCAAAGTAACCGATCTTTCCTTCTCGAAGGGCGAGCACGTACTTCCCAATCTCCTTCGCCTCGAACAGATTGTGGGAGGAGTAGAGCACCAGGTCGTTCGTACTCAGGCCCAACACCAGGTCCCGGATCTCACGAGCCAGCTTCGGGTCGAGGTTGCTGGTCGGCTCGTCGAGGAGGTAGATGCTTCTCTCCTGAAGGAACACTCGCGCGATCGAGACCCGCTTCTTCTGACCCTGGCTGAGCTCGGAGAAGAAGCGGCCCTGGAGCTCGTCGATGCCGAGCAGGCGGATGACCCGGTCGACCTCCCGTTCCGACACGCCCTGGACCGTTGCATAGAATCGCAGCGCCTCGTCCACCCGGAGTCCATCGGGGATCCCGTCGATGTGCGAGAGATACTGGAGGCGGCTCCGCGCTTCGAACTGGTCGATGTCGAATCCGTCGATCTTCACCGTGCCCGAGAAGGGTTGGAGAATTCCAGCGAGGGTCCGGAACAGCGTGGTCTTGCCGGCTCCGTTGGGCCCCAGCACGACGTAGATGGCGGGCTTCTCGATGACGAACGAGATATCTTCGAGGACGCGCTTCCCGTGGTAGCCCGAACTGACCCCTTGCAGCTCAATTCGGTGTAGGGCCCCGGCGCCGGGCGGGGACGTGTTGGTGGGGAGTGGGGCGACCGACCCGGTCATCCGAATCCACCTCTCATAGGGGCGATAGGAACCGCTCCCGCCCCATGAGCTGCGCCGAAAGTGCCAGCATCACGACCACCACCGCGACGATCGCGAAGGCGACCCCCGTCGTGATGTAGTAAAAATCCGCCGCCGGCGCCGTCTCGGCGGCGATCAGGACCAGGATGGACGGACCGACACCGAACATCGGGGCCAGGCCGACCGGGGAATTCATCCCCATTCTGGGAGTGGAAATCGACGACCAGATCATCCCGACCGTCGCTACGAAGAGCGAACTCGCGTAGGTCATCGGGACGGTATAGAGCGCAATGGATTGGATGAAATCGAAATCGAAGGAGACGCCCCGGTAGGTGGCGGCTCCCAGGCCCACCAGGAGCGATAACCCGAGGATGATGGAGGCCATCGCGGCGGTCGAAAGGAGGCCATTGGCGAAAAGCGCTCTAGGCCGGATTCCGTAGGCGATGAGGTATTCGAACACTCCCTTGGTGCGGTCGCTGGTGAACGTCATGAGGCCCCCCATCGAACCGAGCGCCGCGAAGAGCGGAATCTCGAGCGGGAACGTCTTCGTGAAGGCGACCGAGGGATGGGCGCTCGCTAAGAGACCCAGCGAAAGCACGAGCGAAAACACGGTTCCGATAGCCAGATACCGCCAGCCCACCGAGAGAGTCCTGCGAATGGTCGTCCCGAGGAGCGAGCCGATTGCGGAATCCCCACCGACTCCAACGGGCATCGGGCTGGGGTCAGCGATAAAGGTGCTTAAGCTCCGCCCAGTTTCCGCTCGAAACGCTCTCCGTTGATTCCCGGTGGGGGGCAATCGACTCGGAACCGGGCCCGGATTCCCGATCACTTTCAAGCGGTCAGGGGTTCCATCCGACGGCCATGAGAATCCCGCGAGACCCTAGGGTCTATTTGTATCTCCACGATATTCAACGAACTGTCCTGTCCCAAGGCACGTGGAGGCGCGATTGAGAGGAGCGAAGGGGGGTATCTTATTCAACGACGAACCCTCACCCAAAGTTGTGCTCGAGGTCCACTTGGACGGCTGGCTCCGACAGTTCGGTCCCAAGACCAAAGAGAAGGTGGAGGCCGACTCGGTGGAGCACCTCCTGGACGAGCTCGAAAGTCGGTATCCCGGCCTTCGCTTCAAGCTCCGGGACGAGAACGGGCGGCTTCGGCGGTACGTTCGGGTCTTTGTGGATGGGGGGGACGTCAGCGGAACTACAGGGGTCTCCACGTCGCTCGCGAATGCCACGACCGTCGATATCATTCACTCGATAGCTGGCGGATAGGGGGTAAGCAAAATGGAGAAGAACAACAAGGTGCGAATCCTGGTGGGCACGCGGAAAGGAACGTATGTGGTCGAGGGAGACCGTCGGCGCAAGACTTGGAAGGTAGGACCGGCCGCCCACGAGGGGGCCGAGGTCTACCACGTGACGGCCGACCCCCGACACCCGGGTGACCTCTACTCCCTAGTGAACAGCCCCTTCTGGGGACCGATGATCCAACGGTCCCATAATTGGGGGAAGACGTGGAAGGAGATCGGCACGCCATTAACCCCGCCCAAGAAGGAACGCAAACCGCGTTTCGACGATTCGGACCCCACGACGAAATGGGCGATCAATAACCTGTGGCATCTCGAGCCGGGGCTATCCAGCGAACCCAACACTCTGTACTTGGGGGCGGACCCGCACCTGCTCTTCCGGAGCTCGAATCTCGGATCGAGCTGGGACCCGATCGAGAGTCTCAATGACCACCCGGGGCGAAAGGACTGGTCTCCGGGCGCCGGCGGCGCATGCTTGCACACCATCCTCCTTGACCCTCGGGACGCGCGGCGAATGTACGTGGGGTTGTCGGCGGTGGGCACGTTCCGCTCGGAGGACGGAGGCGAGAGTTGGAAGCCGACCAACAAGGGCGTGGAGGCCCCCTTCCTGCCCAACAAGTTTCCGGAGACCGGGCAGTGTGTCCATGATGTGGCGATCGATCCGGCCAATCCCGACACCTTCTATCGACAAGACCATGGTGGGATGTATGTCTCCCATGACCGGATGGACAAGTGGGTCCGAATTGGGAAGCCGTTGGGCGACGATTTCGGGTTTACGGTCGCGTCACCGCCGTCCGCACCCGGCAAAGCCTACTTTGTCCGGTTGGACGGCATGGCCCGGGTAACCGGGGAAGGACACTTCCAGGTTCACGAGTGGAATGACAAGACTCGGAAGTGGAAGAAGCTCGTCTCCCCGAAGGCCTTTCCCGGCCACTTCGGGGTCCAGCGAGAAGGGCTCGCGACGGACAACCTCTCGCCGGCAGGCATCTACGTCGGGTCGACCACCGGTCAGCTGTTCATCAGCCCCGATGCGGGAAGGACCTGGAAAGTGCTTCCCTTCAGCTTCCCGGGGATCCACTCGGTGAGCGTCGCCAACCCCAGCTGAAGCGACGCCCGCCCCGGGGGAGCTGAAAAGTTCCCGTCCAGGACTAAGGGTGCGTCCCGGAGGCGCCGATCAACCCGGCGTCGAAGCACGACGGAGGTGCGGCCTCGCCTTCGTTTTGGGTGTTCGAGCCCGGTTGGTAGGTGCTCGAAGGTTGAGGGTTGCCCGAACGAACGGATGAGGCGCTTCCATGAGCCAGAAGACATTCCCATCCGGATCGGCAAACTTTGCCATTGTACCCCACTTCTCCTTGGTGGGAGGAACGGGAAAGTTCACCCCGCCCTTGGCCATTCGTGCCGCCGTCGCATCCATGTCATCGGTGACAAAGGCGATGCCCGTGTCTCCCGGTTCGAGTGGTGCGAATCCCTGGCAAAGGTGGAGGACGAAGCGGTCCCCTGGCGGGGCGACCATGACGGCGTGCCCAGCTCCGCCCACCGTATGAATTTCGAATCCGAGATTCTTGGCCCACCACTTGGCGGACGCTTTCGCGTCCGACACCACCACGGCTACGTCCGCAATCACGATCATACACTTACGCAGACCTCACTCCCTCATGAACCTCCGGATTAAGGCACTCTCTCCCGTCATCAAGCAAGTAGCTCCGGCCCGGGTTGGGTTCTTGTACGATCTACCTTGGCCCCGGCGAGAAAATCTATCGGGTCACGCCCGCGTTCCCTAATTCATTCCCACACGTATGAAAGGCCTGCCGAGCGGGCGATGCTGGGCCTCGGAGACAAATGCGATCACTCGCGTCACGTACAGATTTTGCACCCCTTGTCTCGAGTCCCGGGACTCCCTCCAGAGGATGGGTGATGGACGGAAGAAAATCGGAGAAGGGGTTCAGCGATGGGGGGGGCCTAACACCCCCCCGGGTTCCGTCTTGCCTTCGAGGTCTACCGGTCCCCACCCCATCCGTCGTGGCAGTGGCCGATGTGGTGGTGCCCGCCCCCGCAGTGGGCGTAGCACTGGAAGCAGTCGATGAAGGCGAGGTCCGACAGCCGCTGAGTCTGGGAGGCGAACATCGACGTCGTCCCGCCCGAAGTGAATGTTCCGATGCCCGCGTTAAGTCCACCCGCGATGAACCCCTGCCCCGCGTAGCTCTGAACGTCGCTCTCCGGGAAGCCCTCGACCGCCCCCGAGGAGTAGTTGGCGACGAACAGAACGTCATGGTTGGGACCGAAGCTGCAACTTCCGGAGCCGCAACCGTCCTGGTCCCAGCCTCCCCAGCCGTGTCCCCCGCCCGATTGGAAGCCGACGGCGTTAGGAGTGGTCCAGTTCGCAACGACCGAGGCGTTCCCCGAGGAGTTGAGCGCCACGATGGCGTTGAGGTGCTTGGCCGCGACGAGGAGGTCCCCACCGTAGCTGCCGAACCACCCCGGGGCCACGGCCGGGCCGCCGATGTAGGTGTGCAGCTGGGCGAAGAGGGTGACGTTACCGGACGAGTTGACCAGCCAGATCATCCCACCGGCACTGCTGGTCACAATGAGGTCGTTGTTGAACCACCCGACCTGGTCGTAGGTCAGTCCCATGTTCTCGGAGGTCAGGTCGGGGACACCGGGGAACGTCGCGACCGTGCTCACGTTGGTGCCGCCGTCCGTGATCTCGTAGAGTACGCCATCGAGCGCGTCGTACAGTGTCTCGTTAGAGCGGCAGCCGCAGCCGCCGCGACCGCCATGGCCTCCATGTCCTCCTCCGCCGTGGCCCCACTCCGCGTCGCGGGGAAGGTTGCTGACATTACCGGGGTTGTACGGGACAGAAATGGAATACGGTGCGAGGGCAAGGGCACCCTCTTCGCAGATGGACATGGCCTGCGGCACCGTCGCGTAAAGCGAGACGTTGCCTGAGGTCGAGATCGCCCAAATATCGCTGCAATTGGTGACGCCTTGGGCGAACACCGTGGTGGAGTTTGCGACCACCGTGGCGACGAGAGGGACGGTCGCTAGGACCGTGGGAGTGGGAGGGGTCGAGTGGCCCCAAGCGCCCGCCGTTCCGGCACCCAGGACCAGGAGGACGAGTATCGCCATCGCGCCCAAGGGCACACCGACCCGCGCCCCCCGCCCGATCGCTCCCGTTCGGCCGTATCTCCCCTGCACCTCGTGTTCCCCCATTGTGTCCGTCCTATTGACCGGAGTTCCCGGCGAGGAAGGACCACCGGTCGAGCCGGAATTCGCCGCATCCCTTTCGGGATGCCTTCGCGGACGACGGACTCGGCCTCGCACGGTGGTGGTTCCTACCCGGACCGGGACCACTCAGGTAAAGGTCGCAAGCGATTGTCGTATAACAATCCTCTCCTCGCCACTGTTCCCGCACCGCGATTCGCACCCAGGTTGAGGCGGCCGTTCATTTCGGGGCCTGCAAGACCAACACAGAGGCTGAATCTGGGCTCCAAGAAGGATCAGGTACGCTGCCACGTGATCAATCGGGGGCCCAATATGCTCTCCTTCGAGTCGGTTCGACGAAGCGTACGGGGGCCGGCACGGTGAGCAGAGCCCGAGTAGATCCACATCTCCCTAAGCCCACCCGCCTTCCGAGAGAGACTTCGGAGCGCTTGGGGGCTGAGGGTAGAGTGCGGACGAGCCTCCCAGAAGACTTGCCCCGCACAATTGGGTAGGTGCACGTCGATCCGGCCGACCTCCCACTGCCGCGGTGGGACTCCCCAAGGCCTCCCCTGAGATTGCCACCTGACTCTGAGAGAGCCCCGGGGGCGAAGCACAACGTTCCACTCGTTTCGGATACGGAGTGGTGCTGCATTTTCGGGGTGCAGAGTTATGTCGACCGCGAGGACCCCGCCCGGGACGAGGCACCGTCGAACTGCACGGAAGAACGACAAGATCCCTCGCTCCTGAACCAGGTACCCCAACCCATCGAGGGGCACCGCTGCCAGATCGACCTTTTGGGGCAAACGAAAGTCTCGAAGTTCTCCCACGACCCAGTGATCTGGGGAGACGAGGTTTCGACTTGATGCCCGCGCTCGTGAGATAGCCGAGCGCGATCGGTCCAGGCCGTAGACTTCCAGCCCCCAGGATGCCCAAAGGCGGGCGAGGGCACCCGTTCCGCAAGCCAACTCAACCGCGGTCTGCGGAGCCTTCCCCAAGCGGGACGTGGCAAGGTCGACAAAGGTCTCCGCTTCTCTGGAGCGATCCCAGCAGAACGCCGCATCGTACACGTTCGGATAACGGGACAAGTCGATGGCGCGGCGGGGTCGCTGGGGTCGAGGTGGGGTGGTCATCCTTCGGCCATGCTTCGGGAATAGGGGTGAGGTCAAGAGGGGCTAGCTCCTCGGCGGTCCCAACTCATCCGAAGCCCGGATCAGGACTATTTGGACGTCCCACACAACTGTCCGGCAAGGGAACGGTGAAGGAAATGACGATTGGAGGCCCGATTCGAGAAGGCACGATGAAGGCGTGGATGAGGGACCGGTATGGCGGCGTGGAGGTCCTGTCACTCCGAGACGTTCCGTTCCCGGACTTCCGGGATAACCATGAAGTCCTGGTCCGAGTTCACGCCACTTCGATAAATCCCGCGGACCGGCACAACCTCAACCTTCCGTTCATTTTCAGAAGGGGGCACGGGTTCTTCAAGCCGAAATCGGGACGGTTCGGGCTCGACCTGGCCGGTCGAGTGGAGTTGGTGGGAAAGGACGTGAAAGACCTTCATGTGGGGGACGAGGTCTTCGGCGTGGGCCGCGGCGCATATGGCGAGTACGCGGTTTCCGATGTCATCGAAGTGGCCCCCAAGCGGCCGGCCTAACTTTCGAGGAGGCGGCCACCGTGCCCATTGCGGGAGTTACTGCCCTTCAGGGGTTGCGCGACAAGGCTCAGGTGCGACCGGGCCAGCAAGTCCTGATCAACGTGGCGTCCGGTGGGGTGGGCACCTTCGCGGTGCAGATCGCCAAGGCGATGGGCGCCGAAGTAACGGGTGTCTGCAGCACCCGGAACGTGGAACAGGTCAAATCGCTCGGAATCGATCGAGTGATCGATTACTCCCGCGAAGATTTTACGAATCTTGGGCAACGCTACGATGTCATCTTTGACACGCAGGTCAACCACTCATTGTCAGCCTATCGAAGAGTTCTCAAACCCACCGGACAGCTTCTGATGGTAGGCGCCGGACCCGGCTCAATTGGAAGCGTACTCCCTCGCATGCTCAAGGTCATGTTGGGTTCACGTATCGTGGGGCCCAAGTCCAAATTCTTTGTCGCGTCGGTGCGGGCCGAACCGCTCCTTGCCCTGAAGGGGTTCATCGAAGCAGGTAAGTTGAAACCCGTGATCGACCGCCGGTACCCCTTCGCCCAACTGCCAGACGCCATGAGATACCTCATCGAAGGACACGCCCGCGGAAAGATTGTCGTCACGATGTAGGGGAAGCGGGCAGAACCCAAGGAACGGTCCGATCCGGCTCTCGATCGGCGGTTCTGCGCTGTGGCCGATCCCACTCGACGTAGCCAGCTCGCCCGTCTTGCCGTAGGGTCTGCATGGGCTACCGATCTGGCCCGCCACTACCGGACGCGTCTCCCAGCCGTTTCAAAGCACCTACGAATCCTTGAAGAAGCCGGGCTCGTGTCCAGAAAAGTGGACGGTCGAGTACACAGGCTGACCTGGAAGGGTCGGCAGCTTGAACAAGTCGAGATATGGCTCGACCCCTTCCGATCTTACTGGGCACAAACATTGGGTGAAATGAACAAGGAGCTCGAAGCCCCCTCGTATTCTCGGAAGGGAGCACCGTGAGCCCCGCTCGTCGCCGGCGCCCGCCCACCATCCGCCCTACGCTGAGGGCCGAACACACGAACAAGAAATACCCCGTTCCTCGAGTGTTTCGGCCCGTCATCGATGCCCCCGCCGGACGCCACCCTCTCCTCGAGGTCTTCCGGGGGTTGGACCGGACCGTGCCGTTCCAAAAGTATCCGGGAGACGATGCCGAGATTCTTAGGATTGCCCGCCACACGACCGCCAACATCATGGAAGGGCCGGGGTGGATGTACGTGGCTCCGCGAAGAACCCCTCCCGAGGTCCGTTCGTCCGGATTTAGAATGGTGGAGACCCGGGCCGACGAGATCGTAGTCGCCCGCGCTCACCTTGCGAACAGTCCTACTATGGATGTCTACCTCGACATCATCCACGAATTCCTGCACATCCTCCAACGAAAGCAGGGGCGCGAGCTCTGGCCCGGGGTGAAGTTCCCCTACGTGGACCGTCCTACTGAGGTCGAAGCGTACGCGTTCTCCATTGCGGAGGCCCGACGATTGGGAGTTCCTGACACTTACCTGAGGGAGTATCTCCAGGTTACGTGGGTATCGAGATCCGACTATCGAAGGTTGCTCCGAAACTTGGGCGTTTCTCCAAAGTAGCGACCAACGGCCGGGGGAGGACTCCCCCAGCTTCATCGAGACTTGCTTAACCCAGGGAACCTTACCCATTCCGCCGGACCGGCGCCCCTCTCGGCGTTAGTGCGGCGGGAGCAAGAGATGCCGGAATCGGATCCCGCCCGGGTGGCGATCCGTTTCGTCAATGAGATCAACCGACATGACGTGACTGCAATTTTGGCGTTGGTCTCTGATGATCATCTGTTCGTCGACTCCCTCGGCCAAGAAATTCGCGGGAAGGAGCGAGTGCAGGAAGCGTGGACGGGATACTTCCAATGGTTCCCTGACTATCGAATCCTGATCGAGCACCATCTCGAAGTGGGCATCGTGATCGGACTGTTCGGGACCGCGAGCGGGACCTATGCGGTGAATGGCGAGCTCTCGCCGAGTCGTCGATGGAAGATTCCAGCGGCTTGGAAAGCCATCGTAAGGGACGGACGCGTGGAGCACTGGCAGGTATACGCCGACAATGAACCAGTGTGGAGTGTCATGGGAGTCAAGCGTCCCTGAATTGCGGCCGTGTTAGTGAACGGGTTCGCCCAAGGATGTGTCCTAATTCGGCCGGCAGTTTCAAGATCCGACTAGCTTCCAACATGTGTGCAAGGAGGATTGCACGCACTCTGTGACCAACCTCACCTTACTTATATCATTCCTACATGTAGAAGATGTAAGCTCATGGCCACAAAGACGGTCGCCCTTGACGAGGAAGCCTACGATCTGCTGAAGCGTCAGAAGAAGGGCGAGGAGAGCTTCAGCGAAGCGGTCAAGCGATTGGCTCGACCCCGACGCCCAATCACTTCTTTCGCAGGCATATGGAGCGACATGTCTGATGCTGAACGCAAGTCGATTGACAAGGTCTATGCAAGCCAGCGTAAGGCGGATCGACGGCGGGAAGAAAAGATCCGAAAGATGTGGAGTTAGACCGTGAAGTGTCTCGACTCGACATTCTGCATCGACTTCGCTAATGGTGTGGCCGAGGCAAGGGTCAAGGCGGAAGAGTTCGCAAAAACGGGGGAACGCCTGGCGATTCCAGCCCCTGCCCTTACTGAGTTTCTCGTGGGCGCGTTTCACCAAGGTGGCCGACGGCTAAGTGAAGCACTCGCGTTTGTTTCCGAGCTCGAAGTCCTGGAGACGACGCAGGCTATTTCGATCGATGCGGCTAGTTTGGGAGGCGAGTGCTCACGCCGCGGCACGCCAGTAGGCGCCCTAGACTTGTTGATTGCTGCGACCGCGAAACACCACCATGCGTCTCTCCTTAGCAGGGACAAGGACTTCGCCAGAGTACCGAATCTCACGCTCGAGACCTATTGATCGAACTAACCGACTAGGTGGTTGCGAGAGCTGTTGCACCCAGCCCGCAGAGCTCTGTGACGCTCGATTGCAGCAGCCGACCGAACGAGCGGTCCCTCTCCTCTCCTCTTTCTCTCACTCAGGGAATATTCCAGCTCCTTGCAGCACGCCGCCCCGAGCCGATGACCCATCCCAAGAGGATGAAGCCAATTGCGAAAGCGAGCTCCGCAGGGACCCCAACCACCCACCATACGACCTGGTCGAACGGGCTCCACCCGAACGTGCCCGAAAGAAGCAGAAAGGTTCCGATTGCAAAGCAAAACGCCATGATGGGTAGGGTGGCCCGGGCCCGGCTTCGGAGGGTCTGGGCTTCAGGCGGAGACACACTTGGCACGTCCGGTCAGACGGTTCACTCCTGAAGTACTCTTGCCCACTTGCCCATCCGCTGCCGGGACATTGGGCAGCTTCCGTTGGTCAAGAGAGTGCAAGGAATGTTTCACCCTCTCGCCCGCACGGACACTGCCATGGGTGGGGGTCCCACGAAGTTACATATAGCTTCATATTGCTACGATATGAAACCATATGGCGATTACAACAATTCAGCTCCGGCCAGAGACACGTGACCTTCTGAAGGCGGCCGGCAGAAAGGGGGACACGTACGACTCTATCATCCGCAAGTTACTGAAGTCGGCGGAATACGTCGAGTTCATCGGGGCGCAGTATGAGATCCTCAAGGACGAGAAGCACTGGGTGAAACTTCAGGACCTTCCGTGAGCAGGACTGTCCTGCTCTCGACTCCCGCCCAGCGAGATTTCGATCAACTGGATGTTGAAACGAGGCGAAGAGTGAGAAGCGGACTCCTAGAGTTTGGTGCCGCCGGTCGAGTAGACGTCAAGCGATTGAAGGGTGTCGGTAGGGGAAGGGATCTCTTTCGTTTGAGAGTGGGGGAGTTTCGAATTGTCTTCGAGCTTACTCGGACCGAAGTTCGAGTGACTCGAATAATGCCGAGGAACGCTTGTTACGGCTGGCTGTAGCGCTGATCCGGACTGAGACATTCTCACGTTGATGCCTCAGGCCTAGCAACTTCCGCGATCCCCTGGGTGCAACGCTTGTTGCACCTACCCTGCTGTCTCTGCCCACTTCTGAATCGATTTGTACCCCCGGGTCAGCCGCGCCGGGGTACGCTCCGACTGCAGACGCTCATTCGTCTCGTGGCTCTACGCGTCCAATTGGTGCCCCGCGCATTTCACACGAGTCCGGATCTCTTCTTGAGTTCTGCGACGAGATCATCAAGGTGGTCCTTCTTCGAGTGAAACGCGATGTAATCCCAGTCGAGGTCCGCCCCATACTGGCGTGTTAGCAGTATAGCCTGGGCTAACGCAGACTTCTCCCCCCAGTATCGGGCTTCGCGCAACCGTTTGATAATCAGGTCTTCAATTGCACCCAGCCGAATGCTGCCGTACTCGGTCTGCACAAGCCCGGGTAAGGCGGTTTGACCCCGAGTTGAACTTACCAACCATGTCTACGTAGATCCCGAGTTTCGAGTGTGTCCATAGCTTCCCTTCATCCTTGAATCCCCAAGATTGGAGTACGGGTCTCACTTTCGCCGGCTCTGCCACGACGAGGTCGATGTCGCCGGATACATACGCCCCATTCGTGTAGATCTCTATCGCAGAGCCCCCGACTACCGTCAATCCGGACGTTCCTAAGCCTGAGTCGGCTGTTAGAAGCGCCGCAAACGTCCGAAGGCGCCGATCGGGAGCGAGCTCAGCACCAAGAATGCCTTCCACTTCCGCAGCTGACTTCACAACTTCCTTCCCTCTCGATAGGAAGTGCGGGCGCCGTACTTTCGAAGGATCGCATCCTTCTCTGGGCTTCGCACTTTCTCTCGAAGTGTTGCCCGGACAGCAGGGCTCGCTTCCCAGTTCCTCGGGCGATAGAACTCGAGATTTACCTTTGGGTCAGGGAGAGAGGCCTCAATTTCGGACAGCAGGAGGTCAACCGCCTCGCCCGACCCCGGTCGGCCCCTGTCCCAGTCCGGAGCAAAACAGATCCTGATGCGCTTCCGTAGCAAACTTCGGAGGTCTGGGTCCTCAAGGGTCCAGCCCAGCTTCCCGGACGCTGCCTTGCGCCTAGTTACGATCCCTGCCTCTGCGAGTCGATTGAGCTCTGCGTTCACTTTGATCTTCTGCCCACCAAAGATCTTGGCCACACGGTAACCAGAGAGTGGGCCGGAAGCGTTGGCTAGGGCGGCTAGGACTAGGGCACGGTTTTGGCTGCCGAACAAGGCCACCATCCCTACATCGACGTCCTCTAGCATCGAGAGGGAAATTCCAACGAAGGTAATATAGGTATCTAATCGGGATACCTTCGCTAGCGACATGTCTCAATCTTCGGCAGTGAGAAGAGCGCACCGCGTATCGCCTGCAACTCATGAATCCAGGCTGGGTGTTGAAGCCAGCCCCGGAGGGAGCATGGATGTTCCCCGCTCGTTGCCGCGAGTCCGCCCGAGTTCCATCGCTGTCGGTCGTGGGATAGAGAGTCAAACCCAACCCGTTCGGGGCGATCGTCCTGGGAAGCACCCTTTGGTGCGACATCCAGCTGGGGGTGCAATCAAGATCGCACCCATTCCGCTCTCCTGCGCGGCTTCCCGGATGAATCTCGTGAAGCGGCCGAGCGTGCCGTGGCGGGCCAGCTCCGCGACCTGCGCGCCCGCGTGAAGCCGGCGCGGGCGGTGGTCGCGACCCACCCCGGTATGGCCGAAGTGCTCGCCCGCGACTGGCGCAAGGCGGCGTGGTTCGACGCGCGGTTCGGGATCACGGAGGGACAGTTCCGTTTCGGTGTCCGACTCTCCTTCACGGAAGAGGAAAGCTGACGGATTGTGAGCCAATAAATCTCGTGGCTTAACGTTCGGAGCTGCAAGTAAAGTCGAATTGACGAAACAGGAAAACGCTCTTCTCTAAATCGGTTTGCAAGGGTCCCGATGACGCGAATCCCGAGCCACCCGATTGGCCGAGCTGTAGTTCCAATCGCGATTGCCCTGTTCTTCTTCGGCATGATCCTTTACGGATCAGGAATTGTTGCGGCCGATCCCAACGGTGTTTGCATCTGTCCAACGTGCAAACAGCTCCAGTGCGGCTCATGCCCGACCTCCGGCCTGACACTGACGTCGAGTGTCCAAGCCAACTCGACCAATGTCACAGTCTCCTTCAAGCTGCGGTCAAATAGCGCGCCCACAAGCGCGTTGGCCAATCTGAATTGGGGCCCGAACACAAGTTATGCCTATCCAGCAGGGTCCAACGAAGGGGTCGGTACGACTCAGTTCATTTACAGTTTCATAAATTACTTGGCCCCGACCTCCCGGTACTACTACCAGGTTTACGCGTGGGCCAGCTGCTCTGATTCCATTGGGAACCACAACTACCATGCGTGGCTGAATTCAACGTGGACAACCGGAACGGACAACCTCGTCGCCTTCACAGGAACCGTTTTCGATTCAAACGGCGCGCACGACCCGGGTAACCTCTACATGGCTGTTCGCTGCGTGAGTTCCGGAACTCCATTCACGTATTACCTAACCACGTCGACCGGGTTCTACAATCTGACTGTCTGGAACCCTTACACCGGCTGGGCGTGCGACGGGGCTTACTACGTTTCGGTCGAGAATTGGCCAGTGGACTGGACCGACTTGGGCGTCTACAGTTCGGTGTGGACGGGACACTGGAATGAAACGATCGTGACCTACGCCCCGCAGGTTCTCAACTTCTACATGCCTGTGAATTACCTCTCACCGATGACGCCTATGGTCCTGGACTACACGAACGACGCGTACGTCTCTTTCGACTACGCGACCGGGCTAGTGACGACGACGACCAGCTCATGGGAATTCGAGGGCCAAGGCGAGAACACTTCATTCACCTCTTCTAACATGACCCAGCTGAGTAGCGCCCCCAGCGAGAATCTTGAATACTATGTCGCGTACGATGTGACAGGGGCTACGGTCTTCAACGCCGAGACTAGCCGGATCCCTCAGGTCTCGACATGGTCATATGTAGGGATGCCGCTCTCATCCAACCAGTCTTCCAACCGGGTGAGCGATCCGGTTACCCCCTTCTACGACTCGACCTTGAAGAACGAGACGTGTTACGCGAAGAGTCAAGGGCAGTCGGGCACGTACTACACGTCCTATTCCCAGTCGTACCAGTTGACCTCAACTTTCAACCTTGACCTCTCGCTCAGTTTGGATCTGGGCCACGGCCTGTCAATCAGCTCGAGCGTCCTGACTTACTCAAACAGTATCTCGAATGGAGGGGGGAGGAGCTGGACCCTTTCCTATACAATCGACGTTCCTCATGGGGATCCAACTACCAACGTGTGGGTCTACGTGCAACCGGGCGTCACTAATCAAGTCGGACCGGTCGTCCATGCCTGGACAGGCCCTTCGTGCCCCGAATTGAGTATTACGGGGCCCGGAGTTGATCGGGTGGGCCAGACTTGCCCTGGTTAGCATATGGAGTCTAGATTCATCCCACTCAAACGACGGAAGCTGGGACCTGTCCTCTCGCTGGCTGGGGGAATCGCCATCGGTGTCGCGCTAGTATTGTCGTTCATGACAATAGGCGGTCTTTCTCTACTATCCCACAAGTCTTGCACCCGTCACGAAGCAGTCGCCACGGCGTTATTCTGGACCCCTTTCGAGTTGCTTAATGCTCCCTATCTAGGATCTGCCAGTTACCTCGCGAGTTTCCAGCTTTACGAACTGAATGGGCTTACGAATGTCACGGCAAGTGGCACTCTGCTCCACGGAAACCTCTCTTCAGGATACTTTGAGACGCAAAACTGGATGATATTCTCGCTGGCCAACTCCTCGGAGGCGGGTCCGGGTGTTAATCGGCCCTGCGAGTCGGCTTTCTCTGCGGCAATTGCCCCCACCAACTTCACCTCGAGCTTCCAAGGATTTGTGCTTCAGGGGCCGGGAAACACGTCCAACATGAACGAACCCACAACGTATCCGAAAGCACCGCCCCAGCACCCGTCAGCGGTTTTCGCCAACGCCTTCGTTGCCGCGAACCATGCGCCGGTCTCGACCTGCGGCTCAATCGCACAAAGCGTCAGTGTTAGTTCCGCCTTATTTGAAATCTCGTTGTCGGTCACAGGACCGATGGGGGTGATTACCACGAGCGCGATCGTCGTTTCACTAGAGAATTTCACCTACCACTTTCCCGCGAACGGCGGCACGTGGCAGGTCGACAACCTGTCCGCGCCCGGTGGCCCCGGCGGCGGCTGGGCGTTTTCCTACTCGTCCTGCTCCTGAGACGGGCGCGGGTCCTCCCCTCTCGCTCCGCTCGCGGGTCCGCCCCACCCTGTTGTGGCAGTCGCGACTCGGTCGAAGTCCTTGAATCGAGGAGTAGCCTTACCACGGATAGGGGCGACGCATTGGTGACGAACCGGCAATCATGGTGGCCGACCCACGCGACGTAAGCTGGGTCCCCACGCGCGGCTTTTCGCGCTTAGAGCTCCTCCTCTTTACCTGCTCGGCCGCCCTAATCCTCATGGGCGGAGTGTTCCTTTGCTGGGGCGAAACCTCTGCGATCCGGATTGCACCTGGTCTTGCCATTTTCATATTTGTTGTCCTCGTAGGCGCTGCGGCCATTATTGCCCTCTCAACCTGGTTACGGACCCCACGGACGGTCGGCCTATCTCAAAAAGGGATCTTGATTGCCTACCCATTCCGCCCGGTTTCCTTCCCCTGGAGCGATCTGATGAACGTGGCCTTCATCGGCATGGGCACGGTCAGCTTCGAACCGCTTTCCTTCAATCCCCAGAAGCAGATCGGATACCAATCGGTCTCGATTGAGCAGGCTCGCGCCATTCTGGCGGATCCACGGTGTCCGCGAGTGACACTTCGCGAGGAGCACCGGCGCCTCCTGTTCCCGAACTGAGCAACGAATCCGCCAGTGGGCGCGGGTCCTCCCCGCTCGCTCCGCTCGCGGGACCCTCCTCGCTGCCATTCGAACAGGAGTGTGCGCAATGGATGTTGCACCCACGACTCAGATTAGCTTGGATGGCGTCTCCCCCTGCTCAGCGTAGTGTGCGTATTCTCTTTGGACTATCCGCTTGAGAAGCGCCGCTGGGCTTCCCCAAATCGGGATCCTCTGAATCGCTCCGGCCGCCTGTCCTAGCCCGAGCGCGACGACGACTCCTCGTTCCTTGTACTGGAACTTCACGAGTGGCCGATCGTTCCACCGAGCCACGAGGTTCCGTGCGGCGGTCCTGGCTTCCGCGAGTGCGGCTTGCGCGGTCGCGGGAACGATAGCTCCGGTCCCTGGGTCTTGGAGCGCGGTCACGTCGCCTACCGCGAAGACTCCGGAATGTCCGGGAATTTCGAGCGTCTGATCAACCGCGATGCGGCCTCCTTTCCCGTGTGGAACTGGAAGTCGACGGACGATTTCAGGGGCCTCTAGGCCCGCGCACCACACGGTCGCATCGGCAGAGAGGGCCGAGCCATCCTCGAGGTAAACGCGACCAGGCTCTACCCGCGTAACGTTGAGGCCGGGGATTAGCGTGACACCCGAGCGAGCCAGGACCTTGCGAGCACGTCCGACGATCCTTGGGGGAATTCCGGCGAGAAAGGGGAGCGAACCGGTCAAAAGGAAGACCGACGGCGGTCGCGCGGCCGGGTCGGCGATGGTCTTCCAGTCAGTGGTGGCAATCTCGGCGGCGAGTTCGGTCCCTGTCGATCCGCCACCGACGATAACGAACCGGGGGCACCGTTCACCCGGGAGGGTGGTCGAAGCGCGTTCGACATCGCGGATTGCTGCCGCGAGCCGCTTCGCTCCAGAAAGGCGGTAGACCTGGTGCGTGTGCTCGGCCGCTCCCGGAACCCCGTAGTAAGCCGCCTCGCTGCCGAGACAGATTGCAAGGGAACGGAAGTGTTGCTCGCCCGAGTCGAGCACGACTGTCTTGGCTGCGAGGTCGATTGACCGAACGGTACCTTGTCGGATAGTTACCGAGGTCCGGTCGAACACTTGGTCGAGCGGTACTACCCAGTCCGCGGCATTGTCGGTGGACGAGGCGAGTTTGCCGACCTCGTATAGTTCCGTCCGCAGGACGTGGACAGGATTTCGATCGATCAAGACGACAGGGATCTTTCCCTTCGAGCGGCTGTGGACTTCGTGGGCCACAAGCAAGCCCGCGTACCCGGCTCCGAGGACTACGGCTGACAGTGGTTCAGCCGCGGGTGAACCTGTCGCGGGGGCCGCCATCACCGTCCCCTCTGCTCGAAACCCTTAGCGTTGGCGCTCACAGCGCCCTTCCCGGGGTCGCGGGCGGATGGGTGCAATGCGTGTTGCACCTTCCGGGGGCGGCTACTTCTGCGCGTGCAGCGGTTTGAGACGGGCCGGTTACTTGGCGAATCGGCGGAAGAAGCTATCCGGCTTCCAAGCCGGGCGTATGTCCGCGTTAGCGATCCGCACCACCATCTCTTCCATGACGTTGTTGAATCGGGCGGCCCCCCCGAAGTCCACCGGCTGGTCGAGGTCATCGGAAGGGGCGTGGTACCGGTCCTTCGTCCAGGCCCGGAAGAGCTTCTCGTCCTCCGACCCTTGGACATACCCGTACATCGGGAACAACGCCGGGACCCCTCTTCGAATGAAGCTGTATTGATCACTCCGGATGAAGAGAACGCGATCCGGCTCGTATTCGGCATGCGCTTCGACTCCGTTTTGGGCGCACACGACTCGAATGTCGTCTCCCAACGAGGATTCCGCGAGCCCCTGGACTTCCATGTGCTTGAAGGGACACAGTGGAAGAAGACCGTCCAGGTTCAGATTGGCGACGATCTGTCCGGAGACGGTTGGGTGCCCAGCAAAGTACTCGGATCCTAGGAGACCCTTTTCTTCTGCCGTTACGGCAAGGAAGAGAACCGATCGTCGGGGCTTTGTGCTGGCCTCCTTCATCCGTTGCGCAATCTGCAGCAGCGAGGCAACACCGGACGCATTGTCCATGGCTCCGCTGTAGATCGAATCGCCATTGACGGGCTCTCCGATGCCCAAGTGATCGAGATGTGCACTGACGATGACGTACTCATTCTTGAGTTTCGGGTCGACTCCCGGTAGGACTCCAACCAAATTCCGGCATCTTACGTCCTGACGCCTTACTTTGATCTTGCCTCTGATCCGCACGGCCAATGGGAAATGGGGCAGAGGTCGATCCGAGCCGATTCCGGCCGCGGCCTCTTTGAATGTATGGCCGCTGCCTGTGAACAGAACTTCCGCCCGCTCGTGATTCCAAATCACTGCGAACGGGAGCGGGTGGAAACCATCGGGGCCGGGATCCGTCAGCTCGAGTCGGGCTTCCATGAGGCCACTGGAAAGACGGGGCCAGGGAAGGTCCACGACCGTGGGGTTTAGGATGGAGATGACTCCAATGGCCCCGGCCGCGCGGAGCGCTTTGGCTCGCTCCTCAGGAGATTGGCCATGCGCCTTGATGGGCCCGGGTACGCCAGTCGGCCCGCCCCGCACTAAAACTGCGACCTTCCCTTTCAGGTCCTCTCCCGCCAGATCGTCATATCCGGCCTCGGGAACCGAGAGACCGTATCCGATGAAGACCGCCCCGGCTTCGATAGTGTCGGGGGTTTCCCAATTCACGAGGATGGCCGCTTGGTCACCCAAGACGATCGGCTGAACCTTTCCTTCTCGGACCAACTCGATCGTGGTGTGCGTGCGGTCCACCTGGGAATCGTGGAAGGTAACGGGTTGCCGAAAACCATCGATTCCGGCGGGGTGAAGCCCCGCAGCACGAAACCGCTCCTCCACATAGTTGGCGGCGCGTTCGAACCCACGGCTCCCTGTGCCGCGGCCTTCCATCTTGTCGTCAGCAAGAACCTGAACGCATGACCACCAGCGACGGCCAAGCGCGGTCCAATCCGTATGGTTCGGCGATTGCCCTTCGCTGCCCATGGAAGACGCGAGAACCGGTCGAAGGGAGGTTTCGTCAGACATAAAGTAGACAGGCTAGGAGCAGCCGCGATTCAGTTCCTCACGAAGTCCATTTCCATCGGAAACGGAGACACCATCATGAAGGTCACTCCGGAGATAAGTACGGGGTCGAATGACCAAAATGCGCATTGGCGCGACCACACAGTTAATCCGTTGAGACCGATGAGGGGGCGAACGGGAGCGCGCGGAAGACAATCTTGTCGGAGTTCGGACGCGTTAGCGGGCCGGGCCTAGCGATCGCCCTCGCGTGCATGGTGGTCGTGGCGTCAGGCCTCGCGATCGCTCTTTCATCTCCGCCCGGCCATTCGATCTCATCGACAAAGCACTTGACGTTGGGGGGGAATTCCGGGGCCGACCAGAAGCCCCGTTCTCTCTCGCCACTGGGATCAAACCTGGACCAAGCTCCGACAATCTCCTCGCGAGATGTGGCCAACGGTCACCCTTTCACTCCTGGACCCCAGGCCACACCCAAGGTGAACAACACTTTGGTCCTTCTCAACAACACGTTGGTTGCCGGCAATTTCTTGGCCGGTGACGGCAAGGGGCCCGCCGGGGTTGCCTACGATAGCGGGACAGGGGAGGTCTTCGTCGCGGATGAGTATTCAAACGCCGTCAGCGTCATCTTGGACACCACGAAGATCGTGGTCGCCACCATTCCGGTTGGGGAATTCCCAGACTCGGTCGCGTATGACACCGCAAAGGGCGAGATCTTCGTGACGGACGAGGACGGGGATAATGTGAGCGTGATCTCGGACGCAACCAACACCGTGGTGGCGACGATTCCAGTGCTCCTCAATCCCTATGGGGTCGCCTACGACCCCACCAACCACACGGTCTTCGTCACGGACGAGGGCTCGAATGCGGTGAGCGTGATCAACGATACGACCGACTTGGTGGTGCAGACCATTCCAGTCGGATCGAATCCAACGGGCATCGTCTATGACCCGCTTGAATCCTTGATCTTCGTGGCAAACGAAGGATCCAACAATGTGAGCGTCATCGGCGCTAACTCGGAGACGGTGCTCCACTCGACCCCTGTAGGCGGCCAGCCGGAGGGAGTCGCCTTCACGAACCAGAGCGGCGGCGGAGATGTCTTCGTCACAAACTCCCAGACGGACAACGTGAGCATCATCGACGGTTCGAGCTTCGCAGTGATGTCCAACCCGGAGGTCGGAGAGGCCCCCCTTGGGGTCACCTTCGACTACCTGGCCCTAGCCGTGTTCGTCGCGAACTTCGACTCGGATAATGTGTCAATCTTATCCGTCGAATCCGGCATGGTTACGGGAACCATTGGGGTTGGGACTAACCCCCTCGGCATCGCAAGCGACCCGGATACGTCGGAGATCTTTGTCGCGAACATCGACTCCACCGACGTGAGCGTGATCTCCACCTCGTCTTTTACGGTGGTAGCGACGGTTCCGGTGGGTTCAACCCCCTACGGAATCGCATTTGACCCGAGAGTGAACGACTACTACGTCGCGGACGATGCCGACAACGAAGTAGATGTGGTTTCTGCCGCGTCGAACCAGGTCATCGGAACGATCTCAGCCGGTTTGGGACCCGTCGGTGTGGTCTATGACAGTCTCAAGGGCGAGTTGTTCGTTACCGATGTTGAAAGTAGCAACGTCTCGGTGATCTCCGATGCGAACAACACAGTCGTCGCAAACATTTCAGTAGGCACGGGTCCCGTGGACCTAGCCTACGATAACGGTACCGGCGAAATATTTGTCGCCAACGAAAACTCCGATAATGTAAGCGTAATCTCCGATGTTTCCGACAGCGTCGTGAGCACGATCGAGGTTGGTTCCGAGCCCTTTGGCTTGGCCTACGATAGCGCCCAAGGTCTGGTCTATGTCGCGAATACAAACTCGGAGAATCTGAGCGTCATCAGCGACATCAATGACACGGTCGTTGCGACGGTTGCCCTTGGAACGGATCCCGGCGAGGTCGTGTACGATGCTGCCCAAGCGGAGGTGTTCGTCTCCGCGTACAATGAGAGTGACGTCTTAGTCCTCTCCACTACGACAAACGCGGAGACGGCGGTTGTTCCGGTCGGGTCAGAACCGGGAGCATTGCTCTACGAGGCCGACTTGGGGGAAGTGTTCGTTCTGAACATCGAATCCAACACCACGAGCGTCATCTCGGTGGCGACCAACTCCGTCCTGGCGACCGTTCCAGTAGGGGGCGGCCCGGAATTTGTCGCGCAAGACGACGCGACGGGCACAACCGTGGTCACTAACTATGACCAGGGCACTCTTTCTATGATCTATCAACCCCTCCCCCCGCCCAGTTTCGCGGTGACCTTTTCGGAGACCGGACTGCCTCTGGCAATGTCTTGGTCGGTTAGCGTGGGCGGGGTGGAGCGCACCTCCGATCTCAGCACGATAGTGGCCGACGAGACCGCCGGCACGTACCCATTCACGATTGGTCCAGTCCCAGGGTACACTGCGAGCATAACCGCAGGCAATGTCACCGTGAGCAGTGGTCCGAAGACCGTGGACATCTCGTTCTCCCCGGTCCCTGGACCCGGGCACTATAGGGTGGGCTTCGATGAGACGGGGCTACCGAGTGGGACATCATGGGGCGTGACCCTAAACGGAACCTTGCTCATCTCGTCCTCCGCCGCGATCAACTTCACGGAAGCTAACGGCAGCTTCACCTTCGAGGTCAGTTCAGTTGCGGGATATTCGGCAAGCCCAAGCTCGGGGTCGGTGGACGTGAAGGGCGGCCCAGTGGTTCTGTCGATCAGCTTCACGACATCTCAGACCCCGCCCAGGAACAATGCAACAACTCCGCCCGAATTCCTAGGCCTCCCTCCCATCGAGGGTTACGCCCTTCTCGGCGGGATCATCCTCGTCGTCCTCCTAGTGATAGGGGCCGCTATCCTCTTGCGGCGACGTGGAAAGGCCTCCCCCGATGCCACGCCGTCGGCACCGCCCCCCGGAGTAGCTGGCCCACCACCGCCACCGTAACAGGTGTGGATGGGTGCAACACTTGTTGCACCCACAATTCAGACCCCGAAGTCCATCGTTGGCCTAGGGGTGCAGCCGGACCTCCGGGGGATGTGACTTTGTGACATGGTTCTGCTCAGGATCGGGGTTCGATGGTGTCACTCTTTTGAGCAGTTCGGAAGTTCGGCGCAACATCAGATAGATGAAGAGTCCTCGCAAGAACCCCGGATCGGGTCAGCCCGCTTCCGGAACCCTCAAGGAATCACCGCTGGGCCGACTCGGCCGTGGGGTCGCCCATCACCCTTGGTACGCCCTCGGTGTCTGGATTGTGATTCTCCTCATTTGCCTCTTACCGGCCGCAAACGTAGGGAAGGTAATCTCGGGCGGTTTCAGCAGCCCTCTCCCGGGTGGCGATGAGAGCGTCCAAGCCCAGAATGCGTATGTTGCGGAGTTCCCGCATGCGCAATCCGCTCCCTCCTCCGCCATCGTCGTCCTAGAGGCCCCCAACATCGTCGGGCCGGTCGGCAAGAACGCAACGCTCGCAGTGACTCAGGGCCTTGCCCAAGATCCCCGTCTCAAGAACGTGAGTTCGGTGATTTCGCTCTACTCGGCTTACTCAGGATACCTGGTGGGCCAAGTGAACTTGGGGTGGTCGTTCCTCGGCCCGGCGTTGAATGCGAACCCCTCGATGCCGGCCGAAGTGAATCAGTCTGCGAATACGATTTGGAGCCCCACCGCGAAGTACGTCCAAGTCTGGACCGGGATTGTAGCGAATCAGACCGTAGGAACACCCGCACCGCAAGCCGACTGGCCCGCCTTCCTCCAAACACGAGCGGGGCTCGCTGGCAATGCCGTTGAAACGCAGCTTCTGACGGATTTCTACAACGGATCCGGCTCCCCGTCGGTCGGATTCAACCAGAGCCTTAACGCAGGGTGTCTCAGTTCCAACAACGTCACCACCTGCGCGAATGCAGCGATGTGGAGTGCACTACCCGCGGTCATTCCGACCACGTTCACCTCTCCCGGTACAGCCCTACCTGCCACCTTGGCCCTTGCAAACCTCAACCTCCGGAACTGGAGCGATCCCGCGGCCCAGCAGGCGGTCTCGGCTAGCGTCTTGGGCCAAGAGGTCGGGATTTCACCCGCGTGGGTCCTTACGATTTGGAAGGCATTTCCGTCCTCCACGCCTCCCACCAGCGCGGCCGTCGGTGCCTGGGTCAATGCGGAGGTCTCAGAGAAGTCGATAGGTCAGTTCCCGTTGACCATCCCCACCGCGATCTACTCTTCCTTCGTCAATCCGACGGCGTCCGCCACATTGATCGTGGTGTCATTCGGGGTCGACGACTCCTACATGGAGAACGGCTCGTCGGTGAACTTCGCCGATGTCTCGGAGATGCAATCCGAGGTGTCGAAGGTCCTCAGCTCCTCTCCCGACGATGCCCAGATCGCCCCGTATGTGACGGGCGGTGCAGCGTTGGACAGCGCTACCACCTACCTGGCAACTTCGGCCCTCAGCCTTCTCTTGATTCTGACGATCGTCGTGCTTCTGGTCATCATGCTGCTCTACTTCCGCTCCCCCTCGGCACCGCTTCTGGCCTTCGGCATGATCGGGATCGCCCTGGTCGGCACGCTCGCGGTCCTCTACGCCGTAGGAACGTATGTGACCACATTCAATTCCGAGATCGAATCGATCGTCCTGGTCTTCCTGATGAGCATCGGAACCGACTACTCGGTGTTCCTGCTCGCCCGCTACCGAGAGGAGCTCGTACGAGGGACTCCTCCGAAAGAGGCGGTCGCGACCACGGTCCGGTGGGCCGGGCAGAGCATCACCACGAGTGGTCTGGCCGTGGAGGTCGTGGCCGTGGCCCTGATGTTCTCCGGCATCAGTTTCCTGAGTCAACTCGGGATCGCGTTGTTCGTCGCGGTCTTCTTTGCCCTGCTCGTGAATCTCACCGTCCTGCCCTCGATTCTGGTCCTCGTTGGCCCTCGGGTGTTTTGGCCGAATTCAGGCAAGCGGTTCGCGAGGTACGCGGAGCGGCGGAAGGAGAACATCGAGACGCATCGCGACTTCATCGCGCGCGCAGGTCGGGTGGCGACAACACGGCCGGTGGCGGTGGTTGGGCTGATCTTGCTGCTCTCGATACCGGTCGTCTGGGTAGCCGTTCAGGTTCCGGTTTCCTACGATATCACCAACATCGGACTCCCCCCTTCGAATTCGGCCCAGGCGGGCTTCGTCCATCTCACGAACGACTTCGGCGCCAGCTACTCATCGCCCAGCTACGTGCTCGTGACGTTCGCGGCTCCCTTGATGACCTCGGGCAGTCCCAATGACATCGAATTCCAAGACATCCAGGACTTGGCCAACACGATGAACGCGACGCCCGGTGTCGCGGACGTGACGACGCTGGTTGGCAGCGGTGGCGCCCCCCTCGCGGCATGGCAGAACTTTGCGAACCTACCTCCGGCGGAACGGATCGGCTTGAACGAAACTTTGGCTTCGTACGTGGGGCTCGACGGGCGGACGGTCCTGTTCAATGTCCAAACCGGCTCCAGCGGATACTCGGCGGCTGCGATCGGCGTGATCGACGATCTCGAGCAACGCGTCCGTTCCTTCGATGGGGGTCACCCGGAGATCACCAAGGTCTCGTTCGGCGGGGCGGCCCCCACGACGGAGGATATCCGGACCCTGGTCAACACGGCCGAGGAGGAGATGCTGATCGGAGCCGTCCTCGGGCTGTTCGTCCTCATGCTCCTCATCCTCGGATCCGCCTTTGTGCCTCTCCTGGCCCTGGGGGTGATCGGCCTGTCGATTCTGTGGAGCTGGGCCGGGACGTACTTTGTGGTGGGGATCGTCGAAGGCGAGGCGCTCATCTTCCTTCTCCCCTTGATCCTGCTGATTCTGGTCCTCGGGCTTGGGATGGACTACAACGTGCTTCTGCTCACACGCGTGAAGGAGGAACGATCCCACGGGGACCGCGGTGCTCAGGCCATCAAGGACGCAGTGACGCACGCGGGCGGCGTGATCACTGCGGCGGCCGTGATCTTGGGGGGCGCCTTCCTCCTGCTGGGCCTCACAAGCCCGCTCGCCCTGCTGGCGGCGATCGGACTCGGGATCGGATTCGCGGTCCTTCTCCAAGCATTCGTGGTTCAGTTGTTCTTCACCCCGGCGGTCTTGACTCTCGGCAAGGATTGGATTTGGAAGGGACGCCGGTAGGCCCCCCGCCGTGGCATCTCCCAGGGCCGGTCACCGCATTCGACGGGACCGCCTCGATGCACGCGGGCTATATTCCCTGTGAACCCCGGAAAGGTGCACCCACTCCCAGCGGGACCTGCGCGGATTCCCCACGGGCTACGGGATCGATGGCCTACCAGTCGTAGTTCGAGCGCAAGTCGTTGCCGTGATCCATGACCGACTTAAAGTTCATCAGAAAGTAAGTCCATCCCTGGATGGATCCCCCGTAGAGGTCTAGCCACCGTTCTTGCCTCGGGAATCCCGAGTGGGTGAACTTCAGGATCGATCCGCCTTTTTTGGGCTCGACACTCATCTTCAATTTGGTCACGAGCAGCTCCTCCATCCCTGGCCACTGCCAAGTCAGGGTGATGCGTTTCCCACGCACGAATTCGAGGACTTTTCCGGTATGGGTCGGCCCGCCCTCCCAACGGAACGAGTAGCGGCCCCCCTTCCGTAGGGAGATCGTAGCTTCATCCAGGAGCCAACGGGAGAGGCGCTTGGGTTCGGAAATCGCCTTGAAGACCTTCTTGGGAGAGGCGTGCACGAACGTCTGGAGTTGAATCGTGCGAGTTCTGCGGGGCGACATCATGCACGGCGTGCTGTGGGACACCTAAAGCCACTTCGGTCTCGGCCGATTTGGGCTACAGTCGACCTTCTCTCCACTTGCGCGGCTTCTCGGTTCCGCGACGAGCCGGCTTGCCTCGACGCTCCGGTTTGCTGCCCGTCCGATAGATCCGGCGCGCCGTCTCGTCCTGGGTCTCGAGAATATCGCCTTGGGTCCCGGGAGCTGTCGTCCGTCTGGCAGCGCTGGTGACGCGCTGGGTCCCTCGATCGCGCTTGGCCTCCTCACGCTCCTTCGCACGTCGCTCCCCGCGTCCCATACTCCACGCAACCCCCCACCTGGGCCTAAATCGGGTCGATAGTTAGGCCATCCGCCTCGGCCTTCACCCGGTAGCTCTTCAACGGTCGGGTAGCGGGACTCCGCACGACGGCACCGGTGCTCAAGTTAAACTCGGACCCGTGCAACGGACACGTGACGGTTGTGCCCGAGACCGATCCACGGTCCATTGGGCCACCGACGTGGGTGCACCTCGCGTCCACACCGAAAAGGACGCCTCCCACGTTGAACACGGCCACCGGGGCTCCGTCAACGGTTACACGAATCGCCTTCCCGGGTTCGGGGGGATGGATGGATTCGACCTTCATGGACCGCGCTACTCGGTTCCCCCCACGCGAAATCGGTATTGAAGGGTGCCGACCGAGTCCCAGGGGGTCCCAGCTCCTGGGAGCAGTCCCCGCTGATCTCACGGCTCGGATCGTGTTGGGGCAATCTGAGGCTGGCATCGGAGGGAGCGAGACCTCGAGTGTATCGGCAGGTTCTTGAACCCCGTCCCACCCTCAAGTCGAGAGAGAGGTCCTTCTGTCGAATGTCGGCCGAACCAGCACCAGCAACGCTCCCGCCGCCGCCTCCTCCGCCTGCCGCACCGATCCAGCCGTATAGCGTGACCAAGCCGCGGCGGAAGATGTCGACGAAGGGGACCCGTTTGATGGCGTCCATCCTGCTGTTGTTATCCTCGATACTACTCGCCGCGTCGATGGGAGTTTCTTGGTGGGGAGCTTCGTCGTCCGGCGGCGGACACGCGACGGTCGTCAGCTTCCTTCCGGGGTCCCAATTTCTGCTTCAGACCGGTTCGAACATCACCACCGCTACCTACGTCTCGGCCGGCCTCTTGCACGTTGGGCAGTTGTATGAGGCCGTCCTCGCGATCGGCCTGATCGCCACGATTGCCGGGTTCGCCGGGATGGTGTTGAGCGTGGCCGGGGCATTGGGCTGGTTCAGGTCCCGACGGTTCCTTCCGATCACCCTGTTGTTCACGCTCGTCTCATTCCTCGGCGCCGCCGTGCTGCCCGCACTGGTCGCTGCTGGACAACCGGGGGCCTTCAACTCCGATGGAACGGCCGGCTTCGGCAGCGCAAGTTGCGGCGCGAGTCCGAACCCCTGCACCTCCTTCTGGAATTCCGTTTCGAACGCTGGAGTGACGGTCAGCTGGGGCGCGGACGTGGGATGGTATCTGGCCATCGCGGCCGCCGTTCTTCTCATCCTCGCATTCTTGTTCTTGTGGACCACCCGAAAGTTGCCCTATACCCGTGAGGAACTGAACGCGACGCCAACGAGCCTCCCCGCTTCTATGGCCCCAAGCTCGGGTGCCGTCCCATCCGAGCCTGTCCCGGCTTCTATCACAAGTGCTGAAGCCCCCGCTTCAACGGCATCCTACTGCCCGAAGTGCGGAAACCCGATGACGTACGTCGCGCAATACTCGCGGTGGTATTGCATGACCGAGAGAGTGTATCTGTAATTCGAGTCTCGATCGCGGTCCAAGAGTGGCAGTTCGGGCCGCCGCAGGCTTCTTGCCTTGCGGATGGCCCGGCCCGCTCCGTGTCGTTGGGAAACCACGACGGCGCGCGCCCTGAGCCCCTGCCCTACGCCGGGGTTGGTTGGGGGCGTGTGTTGGGGCGCTTCGATTGCTGGAAGACCTTCCAACCGAACAGGAGCGGAAACACCGCGAACGTCAGGAGAGCGAATGGCGAGAACGAGGCGGAGTCCACCGCGAATGAAGCCAGCGTAAACAGGCCCGCCACTCCAAAGGCAGCGCTCACTCCGCCCAGGACCTTCCCGAAGGAGGGGGTTCGGAACATCGCCACTCCGAGGACGATGAACCCGATAGACAGGAAGATGTACGCGCAGGTATCGAACTGGTTGAACATGCCCTGAGTCGCCTGCCATCGTTGAACTGCCGTCGCTTGCTGAGCGGCCGTTGCCCCCGCTGCGTGATACTGCGCCGAGATCTGGGCCATGGCGACATTCGGCTCACTTTCGACGGCGAGCACTGCGAGGCCCAGGAAGCTTAGGGGGCCGCCGAAGAGCGCTGGGGCAAGGCTCGTTCCCCGCAGGGTTCGATAGAGGGCGATGAAGAGGGGGACAAACAATAGAACGCCGACCAGGAAGAGAGTCTGTCCAACGATACAATGCTAACGAGCAAGATGATCGCGCCGAGCATGCCGGCGACCCCTCCCCAACGAAGGACACTCTGTTCTCTTGTGAAAGCCTTGGTTCCGTCCATGGAATCCACGACCGCGGTACTCTCGATCTTTACTACCGACTCAGCGGGTACGACCATGGTTGCTATTTCGACCCCAACATTCGAACGGTCTGCGGGGCGCCAATGGGTAACTCGGTCCTTAATTCAGATTGAGGAGCCCTTCTCTGAGACGCTGAGGGTGTCCTGATGGGGGTCGTCGGGGCCGTAGACCGACTCACCCGCAACAGGAGTGCGAACGTCCCCGCGCGGGGGGTTTGGCAACACGAGGAACGAGCCAAACCGAAAAAGAGGGAGGCGTCTGAGTCCCGGACAGTGAATGTGACAATCATGGCGTTCTCAGGGGTTCAGCGGTGAAGGCGGTTGTATGGACTAGATACGGCCCACCTGAAGGCCTTCAACTCGAAGAGGTTGCCAAACCTGCTCCCAAAAGGAACCAAATCCTCGTACGGGTCCACGCGACCTCCGTCACCGCAGGGGACAGCGAACTTCGAAGGCTCAGATTCTCCTTCTTGTTGCGACTATTCCTTCGCCTCTACATGGGACCGGTACGGCCTCGGCGAAAAATACTGGGCCAAGAGTTCGCCGGGGAAATCGAGGCCGTCGGCGATCAGGTGACTCAGTTCAAGAGGGGCGACCAAGTCTTTGGAACCACCGGCTTTAGATTTGGTGCTTATGCCGAGTATACCTGTCTTCCCGCCACCTCGAAGGATGGGGCGGTTACGACAAAACCGGCCAATCTGACCTTCGAGGAAGCCGCGTGTGTCCCAACCGGTGGCCTCGAGGCAGCGCATTTCCTCGGGAACGGGAGCACCTTGAGGGGGAAGCGGGTCTTGATCAATGGCGCGGGCGGGGGAATCGGGACACTTGCGGTCCAGCTCGCAAAGAGCCTTGGAGCCGAGGTGACCGCCGTGGATTGCGCGGAGAAGCTGGCCATGCTTCGGTCACTCGGTGCGGACCGAGTGATCGACTTCGCCCAAACGGACTTCGCCAAGAACGGTGAAATCTACGATGTCATCTTTGACGTCGTAGGCAATAGCTCGTTCGCAGACTGTCTCAAGTCGCTCAGCACGGGTGGGCGATATCTCCTGGCCAATCCGAAGCTGTCGTCGATGATTCGGGGCGCTTGGGTGTCCAGGATAAGCCCCCGGCGGGTGGAGTTTGGCACATCCAGCAAGAAGATCGAGGATTTGGTGTATCTCAGGGGGCTCATCGAAGCGGGAAGTATACGGCCGGTCATCGATCGTTCCTACCCCTTGGAACAGGTCCGCGAAGCCCATAGGTACGTTGATGCCGGGAAGAAGAAGGGAAACGTCGTCCTAACTTTGGATCGAGTAAGCTAACCGAGGGATCCGAGGGCGATTGCGCCATCCGGCTCATTTCAAAATCCGAGGTCGATGCAGTTCTTATATACCAATTACCATAATTCATAATCAATGCCGCTCGTCCAAACCGTTGTCCCGGAGAGTGAGTACGACCTGCTTCGTCAGCGGGCCCGCAAGGAGGGCAAGCCGATGAAGGCGGTGATTCGAGAAGCCCTTCGCGCACACCTTGTGCCCGACACAGTAGACCCGAAGGACCCAATCTTTCACGCCTTCCCGATCCAACGTAGGAAGGGACGAACCCACTGGGACTCCCGCGATCATGACGAACTCCTCTATCCTAACCGACCATGATCTTCGTGGACTCTAGTGCGTGGCTTGCGATCACCGACGTCCGTGACGGGAATCACGGGGCCGCGCTGGCGTTCCATGAAGGATTGGTTGAGGGCAAGGCCGGCCGTCTGCTGACGTCCGACTATGTCTTGGACGAGACCTTGACGCTGATGAGAAAGCGATCTGGCGCCGATACGGTTCGGGAGTTCGTGAATCGACTCCGTCTGAGCCCAAGCCTTCAACAGATCTGGGTGACTTCCGCTCACTACGAGAGGGCCCTAGAACTGTTCCTTGACCAGGGGAAAACGTCCTGGAGTCTTACGGATTGCACGAGCTTTGCGATCATGCGAGAATTGGGAGTCCGTCGGGCCTTCACCTTTGACGCTGATTTTCGCCAAGCGGGCTTTGAGCCTCAACCCCTGAGTGGGTGAACGAGGCATTGCGCCCATCGAGGTGGACGTTACGTCCCGATCGCGTTGGAACTCTAGCGCTCGGTGCGCTGTTGCATGAACTTCCACACGAGCTCGGAAAGTTGATCGGGTGTCTCAATCTGAGGTAGGTGCCCAGTTTCGCGCATTAGATGGAACGTCGACCCCGGAATGGCTTCCGCATACGCGCGTCCGTAGGTGACGTCTACAATTCGGTCACTGTCACCCCATGCGACCAGGGTAGGGATTGCCACCTTGGAGAGCCGTTGGATCAGCGTGGGGTCGGTCATCGGGTTTGCGTAGGCCTTGAGAGTGGCGAAGTTGCTGGCCATGATCGCCCGCTGGGCGGGTGGGAATTTCGCAAGGTCCACCCGAAAGCGCTCGGGGTTGTGGTAGCTCAGGCGGCTAATCTCCTCGAAGGGGAGGGAAAAGGCGTCCGCGACCGGGTGGCCCGGCACATCGATCCCGGCCGCATCGACAATGATCAAGCTGCTGAGTCGTCCCGGTGAGGCCAGCGCGAGTTCCGCAGCGATCCAGCCACCCACCGAATTTCCAATGACCGTGACCCCCTCGAGGCCGAGCTGGTCAAGGAAGGCGCCATACACCCCCGCCAACGTGCGGACGCTGGAGAGCCCGTCGGGTCGAGGGGTACCCCCGAAGCCCGGGTGCGTGGGCGTAATCACTCGAACGGGGTGGGTACGCGCAAACAATTCGGCCCAGGCGGCAACTGAAATCGGCCCGGCGCCCCCATGAAGGAGGAGAATGGGCCGGCCACTCCCTCGTTCGGTGTAGCTCAGCTTGACGGGACCCATACCCGGCAGGTTGAGGGATTCGGTGGACGGGGGGTTCGGCGCGGTCGGAGGCTCCGGTGACGAGCTTGATGTCTCGGGCATCGAGACCACTATACATTAGACAGTATTTCTATCAGCACGGAACGAAAGGATAGTGATTTCACTCCCGCCTTGTGACGGCCCAATGGTCGACCAAGTGAATTGTTGAAATACTATCCAATGTATAGACAAGTTATGAGCCGAGCCGTCAAGTTGGGGGTCTCGCAACAGGATGTCGAGAATTTTCCCCTGTCTTCGGTGGGAGCCCTTCTACCGGGCGATGGCCTGGACTGCCCCATTCGAGCTACGTTGGGAGCCTTGGGGCGGAAGTGGGCGTTGGTCATCTTGCGCGACATCGCGTACCGGCCCGATCCCACCTTTGGTTACATCTTGGGCCGAAGCCAGGGGTTAACACCGAGAGTCTTGACCAACCGACTCCGGGAGTTGAGGGAGGAGGGTTTGATCGAGAAGATCGTCGACTCCCACGACGAACGAAAGGTGCATTACCGTTTGACTCAGAAGGGCAAGGACGTCGTCCCAATCTTGATCGCCATGTCGGCCTTTGGGATGCGGCACCTGGTGCCTCACGTGACGCGAGAAGGCAAGCCCCGCAGCCTGGAGCAGACCTTCCCGGGCTTGGCTCCCTACTTGCTCCGAGATCTCTACCGGTTTGCCGTCAGCGACGGTCGGCCATTGCATTGAGTGTCGGACTCGTTCGACTCCGGTAGTCGTTCTCCCTCGACACGGGCCCGTGACCAGGATTAATAAATCCCGCGCAGCGTTGTCGGTCCATTCATGACGCCCTCAGGGCTCGGCGAATTACTGATCGAAGTCTGGCGGCAAGCCATTGCAGACGGTAGGGCTCAGGTGGAACTATCGGGAGCGAGGTATCCCGTAACCCGAACCCGAAGCCAAGGCCTGAGAATGGTTTCGATTCTCCACGATGAGCGCATCATCGAGGGAATCGAGCAGAATCCGCTCAAGACTTCCACCTGGGCCAAGCGGGCCAGCCAAGGGGAACGGATCATTCAATTCAAACTGAACGGGAGATACATCGGCAACGTGGCTGAAGGCAAACTCACGCGCTACCCTGCTTGGAAGGCACAAGGGTTGCCTGAGTAGCGCTCACTCATACCGGTTGCAAGAGTCATTGCACCCACGCGCAACTGAATGCGGCGAGTCGGGAGCTTCGCATGGAGTATGGATTGGCTGGTTATCCTGCCGTGGGCGAAGGGCTTCGGTCCCACCTTAGCTTCAGCGCAAGTATCGTTACGACAAGCAGGAAGGTCACGCCGTTCGCCAAGATGATGGGCCAAGATGTGAGAAACAGACCGTAGGTCAACCAAAATATCGATCCTATTGAGAGCACAAAGAACGTGGTGAAGGAAATCTCTTCCGCGCGCTTCAGCCGCCAAACTCGAACTACCTGAGGCACAAACGCGGCTGTAGTCATGACCCCCGCAATCAAGCCAATCAGAGTAATCGACCAAGATGGGACGTCTGTCAGGTTCTCCACCCTCCCTCCCGACTTGGAGTGCGCGGACTTAAGCAGCGTTGCCCCCGTAGCCTCTGGCAGGACCCATTTCACTTACCACGAGGGTGGAACAGCTAGGGAGCAACAGTCTAGGGACGTGGGCCACCGCAGCCAGGAGAGGGGAAGCACTCCCCGCGGTCGCCTAGCGCCGACCACCGGGGATAGACCGCGCTACCTGGAGGCCAGGCGTTGAAATAGGGCCACTGCGAAGCCACCCGGGGCGATTATACTCGCACTAAACCCCACGCCCGAGATCTCAGCCTTCGGCTGAGCCACGACTCCCCCGTGCTTCGCGACTTCCAGAAGGGTTCGGTCGATGTCGTCGGTTAGCAAGTAGACCAGGACGGTGGGCGTCTGGCCCCTTCCGGTCTTCCCCATACCGACACTGGCTCCCGTTGGGGTTTCGAAGATCCAGTACGGCGAACCATCGAACCGATCCCACTTCCAGCCAAAAATGTCGGAAAAGAACCTCTTTGTGGCCGCCGGATCCGAGGATGCAAACTCGACATGCTCGACCGTCCCTTGGCCTGCGATCATCGATCTTGCACCCTCTCGCATCCCCCGGTTCAGCAACTACCTCGACACCAAGCATAAACCTAGTAAGCGGGAAATCCTCCTCGCGCCCCCGCCCGCCCCCGTTCGAAGGGAGTGCCCGAACTAGAAGGCCTGGGTAGGATACATTTCGGAAGGGGTTAAATTCCGAACTGGTTCTTGTTAAAGCATATCTACGCATGCAGAGTATGCAGTCGCATACATTCGACATGATGTTTTCGAAACCGAGTATATGTACGACTGAGCGGCCTAAGCAGCCAACCCACTTCGAGGTGGGAAACAAACCATGGGAGAAAACGACGAGACAGGTTCGCCCCGTTCAGTTCGCTGGACTGGGCGGCGAGGCGCCTCGACGGGAGCGGCGGCCGCGATCTTAATCGTGGTCATCGTTGTCGTCGGAGCGGGTGGATACTTCGGACTGAACGCAGCGACACCGGGCTCAACCACGGGAACAACTTCTCAGAAGTCGGTGACGACATGTTATCCCCCGACTGCCGTGTATTGTTCCCAGAGTTCGCAAGCGCCTAACGACGTGGTCCTAACCGAGCCGTACCAGGCTGGGTTTGACCAGAGCATTGCGTCGGTGGCGCAAGGAACGACTGTCCCTGCGTCGCTTTCCGTCTCCAAGGGTGAGACGGTCAATACATGGAGTGTCAGTTGGGGAGATGGGACGACGAACTCGTCCACGAATCCTCTGCTCACTCATACCTACAACAATCTTGGAACTTTTGTCCTGGGCGGACACGCCCTAGTCGGCGACGTTGAACATAACGGGACCGGCTACTTCTTCCCTATCGAGGTGACGCCCTCGCTCACGACAACGACGAGCGGCCAATTCCCGGTCATCTCAGCCACTTTCTCGAATGGCACCAACGGACCCTCTCCGTCCCAGCCGTGGCTCCAGGGCAGTGGAACGGTCAGCGTCGGGGCCACCTACACATCGCCCCCGAGCGACACTGCGTGGACCCCCGAAGTCGCGACTTTGACCACAAGCGGTGGAACCTTGACGACGACTTCGTCCAGCGTGAACGGTGCCTCCGGGACCGTTGCCCTCCCCATGCCAGGAGTCTATGAGATCACCCTGGTCGGTCCCATCGAGAATGTCCTTTCCCACGCGGTGGTCTTCCAGAACTACACCTGGACCGTCAACGTCGCAGCCGTGAACCAAGCGGCCGGCTGTGGATCTTGCTCCACCTCCGGTTCGGCGAAGAACGTGAAGGATCCTCACCCGGGGGTCATCGACACTTACGAGGTCGCCCCCGGCGGTGCCACGAGCATCGACCCGGCGGTCGACTATGAGTCGGTCGGCTACGAGGTCATCGCGAACATCTACCAGACGCTGGTCTACTACAACGGGAGCTCGACCAACTCGTACATGCCCGAGATCGCGACTTGCGTTCCCGGAACGAGCCAGTGCTCGGACCTGTACGGCAACGACCTCATCACGAACAATGCGACCACCGGCCTTCCCCAATACTGGACGTTCGTGATCGACAAGAACGCGAACTTCTACGACCCGACGCACGGGGTCGCGTGGGGCGTCTACCCCACCGATGTCATGGCGACGTTCGCGCGGACGGCATCCTTTGCCGATCTGCCGTTCTTCGGTGCCCAGCCGGGCTGGATCCAGACCCAGTCGTACGTCAACTTTGGGCAGCACTCGTTCGATGGCGCGATGCACTTCCCGTACAACACCACCCCGCAGGGGATCTTGAGTGGGTTGCTCGTCAACGACAGCAACTATTGCCCATCGGTCGCGATCACTCAGGAACACGGGTGCATCACGTTCAACGCGTGGGGCGGCGGCTCAGACTGGCCGTTCTTCCTCGAGCTCGTGTCGGACCCGGACGGCGCTGCCATTGAGCCGTGCGGCTGGTTTGGCGCCCAAGGCGCGGGCCTGCCCGGCTTTGGGACGACCGCGGCCAACGGTGACGGGCCCTGTGCCCTTCCCGGCGGCGCCGGGACCGGTGGCACCACGAACTCAGCGACCTGGGCGAACTGGCTGGACAACACCACCTCCATCTACGCGTGGGACTCGTACCAAAACAACTCGTACAACTCTCCGAACGTATTCCCGCAGACCCGGTTCAACGCCGTTGGCTCGGGTCCGTACTACCTAGTGAGCGTCAACAAGGGAGTCGGATACGTGCTGCAGGCGAGCCCTGTATACGCCCAGCCGAACTGCGCGGGCAACTACTGGTGCGAACCGTCGCCCGGAATGTACGCGCACACGGTGAACGTATTCTGGGAGCCGTCCGACCAAGTCGGCATCCAGCAGTACCTCCAGGGTCAGGCCGACTTTGCCACGATCCAGACATCGGATACGGCTACGCTGTTGAACCTGCAGGCCGCGGGCAAGATCGGGGTCTTCACCGTGCCGACCATCGAGGTGTTCTTCGACCCGATCAACATGGAGGTCAACACGACCACGATCTCGGGCTATTACACGGGAGCCTGGAAGCTCCCCTCGAGCTCGGCGAGTTCCGACTACAGCAATTTCTTCTCGTACGTCGGACTCCGGCAGTTCCTGGTGAACGCCTTCCCCTACACCCAGGACCTGCAGCAGGTGCTCAGCGTGGACGGGATTGCCTACGGTCTGAACTATGGGGGCGCCATCCCGCACTTCATGGGCAACTACTACGCGAACAATGTCACCTGGCCCGCGGGTCAGCCGGATTCGAACCCCGCGGACGTGGGCGGTGCGGCGTGGTGGTGGGCGCAGGCCAACGACCCGACGTCGCAGTACTACGACCCCCTGCTCGCCTCGTGCACGACTTCGGCCCCCTGCACCTTCCCGGTCGAAGGGGAGCAGGGCGACACGCTGCAGAACGGGCAGTACCCGATCTACGACCAGTACATCGACTCGCTGAGCGGCGGCCGACTTCAGGTCACGCAAGAGGTTGACCTGACGTTCTCGCAGCTGGTCGTCTACTTCGAGACGGCCGGACCCTACCAGAGCCCGCTCACCTTCAGCGTGCTCGGCTGGTCGCCCGACTATCCCGACCCGACCGACTACGTTGTGCCGTTGTACGATGCCAACGCAACCTACACGGCGCCGGATACGGTCGAGGAGGCGCTCGCGTTCGACACGAGCCCCAGCTGTTCGTTCCAAACGGACACGTTCGCGAGCTTGGTCGGTTGGGCGAACAACGGCGGGGTTCCGCAGGACTGCCAGGGATGGGCGTATGACGTCCTGAACTGGGCGGATGGAGTAGCCGGGGCACTGCCCGTTGGAGCCGAGAGGACGCTCTACTACAACCTCATCTCCCACATCGCCAACGATCTGGCACTGTATGTCTACCAGTTCCAGGCCCAAGGTGTGGGCACCTACGCCCCGTGGATCAACCCCGGGAGCATCAACACGAACGTCTGTCTAGGAGCAGAGGTGCTCTGGTACACGATCCAGGGTAACGGCTTCTTGCCGTAGGAGCTACCCGCTGCGGGCCCGGGGGGACCACCCCGGGCCCAACCCCTTCCATTCCCATTCCCTCCTGCCTAGGACGGGGGCATTACCCGGCTGGGGGGTAGTCTCAGACCCTTCGACCGCCTTTGAGCAGGGGTCGATCGTCAACTGCGAGGTCCGCCCCTCGGAGGAGTGCGAAACTCCGGTACCTGCCTCTGGTGCGTCCCCCAAAGTCCTCGTTACGCCCGACATAGAGTGTGACCACACCTCGCTCCTGGTCCTCGGCGAGGGGGAAGTCGCGGACACGGGGGTTGAGGCCGATTGCAAGCAGGGCCGGGCGATCCCGCTCACGGCCCGCACTACCAAACGTCGCTTCGAACTGGGAAAGGCCCTCCGACGCGTCGTACCGCGCCAAGCGCCCGTTTTGGAAGTTCCAGCGGAGACCCCGGATGACCCCCTCCGGATGCCGGGACGGTCGGTTCGCAATGAAGTTCCCCTCGGCGATTCTTTCGTCTAGAGCGACGAGGACGACCCCTCCCGGAACCGTCGTACCCACATGACCCCGGGCGAGATTCCGGGAGTCTACGGACCCCACTTCCACTGACGGGTTGCATCCCATCAACCCGAGCTCCATCCGGGTTCCGTTGGCGTGGCGAATGGAAATGTGTCGTCCGAGCGTCAGACGCTTCACGATTGGCTTAGCTGCGGCCCTGAGGGCCTGGGGTCGAACCGCCGATGCCGCCAGGCTTTCCTCCCGCCATCGGTGATAGTTCACGCCGTAGTGACGAGCGGACGACCGAGTAACGGTCGCAGCGAGGAGCAAGACCGAGGGAACCTTGTTCCGTGCGAGCGCTTCGTAGTATTCCTCCTTTCTTCGGCCGTAGGCGCGACGGTGGGCCGCCGGAAGTGCCGCCTGGCGAGCGAAATCCTCGGGTGCTTCTGGAATCAGGATGTAGCCATTGCAAGAGCCGAATGCGGCCCTTTCTATCGCGCCCAATCGGTTGGCATTTGCAGGCCGCGCGGCCCGTTGAGATTCAAAGAAGGTTCGCTCTGTTGTATGGATTAGGAAGGGCTGGATCCCTCTCCTCCTGGCCTCAACGACCAACGTCTCTGCCATGCCGAGCGTGTGGGTCCAGGTTTCAATGATGACTTCCTGGCCTCGTCGCAGCGGCAGGGATCCTTGGAGGACGGTGGCGGCCAACCTGCGCCAGCGCAGATCCGAGAAAACCTCAGCCATGTTGCGTCTCACAACCGCGCGGGTTCGATTCCCTGGGAGGATGGGTTCGAACGGATGCCGCCCTAGTAGTCGGGAGAGCGCGGCCCACGTTAGAGGTCCCTAGGATCCACGTATCGACCCCGAGGTTAGGTTCCACCGGACGCTCACAACCGGTTTGGACGGCCCCATAGGGGCTTCGCGACAGGAGGGGAGGGCCTTCGAAGCTTGCCCGAAATCCCTTCCTCCGAAAAGGCAGTCTCAGCAAGTAATCGGCGGAGGACGTCATCGTACGACTCCCCCTTTCGACCCCGTGCGCTAAGCAAATCCCTGGTTTCCGTGTCCAGCCGAATTGTTGTGGAAGTCATACTACGACGGGTCACATCCTTTGCATACATAATATGCTGGTCTTCCTGTTCATCACGGCTGGCTGCAAATGTCATTGCACCCCCCAGGCCGCCCGACGCCATCCGGTGGTGGGGGCGGTTTCCGTTAAGCTAGCCCCCAGTTGCTTCTCTCAAGTCCACCAGCGAGGGGGTCCGATCAATCGTACGACAAGAAGAAGGGGTCCGAAGTAATGCTAGGTGGGGCATCGGTCCATGCGGTACACCGCCTATGTAGCCCTCAACGCAGCGCTCTGCCTCATCATCTTCGTCTTCTTTGCTGCCATCGCTTCTCTGTTTCCCGCCCCAGCATCCATCGCTTTAGTTCTCTTCATTGGCTTGGTCCTGCTCATCGGATTTGGGATGAGTGTGGCGTGGGCGCACCGGGCCGTTTCGGAGTTTGGGGGCAGCCCGTTTCCAGGCATTTGGGGGGTCCTTGGTTTCGACATAGAGCCCGACGAGGGAGACGA
This sequence comes from uncultured Thermoplasmata archaeon, assembly GCA_963749235.1. GTDB lineage: Archaea > Thermoplasmatota > Thermoplasmata > Lutacidiplasmatales > UBA184 > Lutacidiplasma. The sequence goes on from CAVVLV010000001.1 coordinate 722,302, forward strand.
TACCCAACCCTTTGGGACTCGTCCATGGCGATCAAGGTTGGAATCGTCCCCGGTCACAAGCACGGGACTTCCCGTCGAACCCCCGACTAATTCGGGACCGCCCGCGCAGCCTGCTAGCGTGACCCGGCACGGTTGGTACTAAGTGCGGTTCGATCACAGACGGGGCGGATTCGAGGTATTGCCGGATGTGTGGTGCTACTTTGTAAGGCGTGGGCAAGAGCGGAATCAAAGTCGGGCGTGCCTTGGTCTATCGGACTGTCAGCAGACGCCTGACGGAAGGTGCAAGAGACGTTGCACCCACTCGGTCACTGCGAACCTAGTTCCCTCGAGTGGCGGTTCAGCCCCCCAAGGGGAAAGGAGAGCTTTTCCGCAACGCCAATCTTGAGGGAGCGATGGCGATTTCCGGCCCTCCCTCCGGAGGTCCGACTGGCACGGCCGACCGAGGCGTTGTCCCGTCGTCAGAAGAATCCATCAAGCGCGTCGAGGCTCGGATCCGCAGGGTTGAATTGCTAGTTCAGACGGTTCTTGGGCTGACGATCTTCCTGATGGTCCTCGTGCTTGTCCTCATTTTCGGAGCCCTCTAGACATCCGTCGTACCACGTTCCCGATGCTAGGCCGCGGGGCGAGGACAGCAAGGCCTGTTGCACCGGCTGTCGTTGGGTGGGGGCCATCAACACGGGCCCCCTTACCTACGGTTTAATCTCAGGGTGCTGTATCGGTGGCTCGGTGGACCGATGTCATCTACGGGCCGTTCGACCCTGATAATCGCCTCGATCGCCCTCGTACTGGTCGCGCCTTGTCTCTCTGGAGCGACTTTGGCCGTTGCTTCATCCCCTGATACGACTGCTTCCTTCGCAGGGATCGTCCCGGCAGGTCTGATTGTGGCACATGTCGCCGCGGGGCCAACGTGCAGTTCTTCCGGTCTATGCCCAAAGGACATTGGCAAGGCCTACGGGTTCTCGACATTGCAAGCGAACGGAACTACGGGCGCCGGCCAAACGATCGTAATCGATGATGCCTGTGGGGACCCGCACATCCAGTCCGACCTCAAGGCATTCGACACGCAATTTGCTCTGCCCGCGCCGAAGCTCACGGTTATCACACCTCAAGGGACGCCCTGTACCGACAGTTCCTGGGCGGTCGAGACTGCGTTGGACGTCGAGTGGTCGCATGTGACGGCCCCCGGTGCAGCGATCGACTTGATGGAGGCCGCCGTGCCGAACACGACCGATGTGTACGGCGCGTGGACGTACGCGATCGACCACAAGCTGGGGAATCAGATCTCCAACAGCTTCGGCGGAGCCGGGTGTTACTCCCAGCCTGCCTGCAATGCGACGATCGGCCAGGGTATCGGAGGCTGTAACTTGAAGACCGGAACCGGGGGTGTCAACGTCACGGCGATTCTGAACAAAGCCGCCCGTGCGGGCGTCACAATCCTGGCTTCGGCCGGTGACTCAGGTGCTTGGGGCCAAGGAACGTCAAACACCGAGCCGATCCCGGCGGATTGCGCTGGAGTTCTCACCGTGGGGGGGACCACGTTGAGTGTGAGCACTTCGGGAGCCTACCGGGGAGAAACGGCATGGTCGGGGAGCGGCGGCGGATACACAAATCAATCGGAGCCGCGCTACCAGAAGTCGGCGAAGATTTCGGACACCTATCACACTCTGGCAAAGCCTGACGTTGCCGCAGACGCCGACCCGAACACTGGTGTCTGGGTTTACGAGCAGGGCTGGGGCGTTGTTGGTGGGACTAGCGTTTCGAGCCCACTTTGGGTGGGGTTCATGGCGGACGTCAACGAGATCCGCGCGGGAAACCTCCTGAGCCCAGCGGGATTCGTGAACACTTTCCTCTATGAGACGGTCTACGGGGTCCACGGCCAATCGACCAACTACTCGCTCGACTTCCACGACATCAAGTCCGGGAACAATGGGTGGCCGACGAAAACCGGCTGGGACGCAGACACGGGACTAGGATCGTTCAGGGCGGCAGAGTTGGCGGCCACTCTCGGGACCAACGCGACTGCGTGAGCCCATCAGGGACCAAGTTTGCCTCGGGGGAAGAGGTTGACTTTCGCCCAGCGGAGGGTCACCCGCATCGCCTCGAGGAACGGGGTCGCCTCCATGCCGAACGTGGCGGTGAACTGTGAGGAATCGAGCACGAACGGGTGGTCGAATTGGTAGCGAGTTTCCTTGAGTTCCCGGATCTGTGGGGAGAAGATTCCGACAAGCTGTAGGAGCCAGTTGGGGAGGGCGGCTACCGACGGCAGAGTCGCGCCGGCCTCCCTTGCCATCGCTTCCAAGAATTGTCGTTGGGTCATCGGCGGGACCGTCGGTACGTGCCAAGGTCTGCCCCAGGCACGAGCATCCTTTCCTAAGAGTACCAGCGCCCGGGCCACGTCCGGTACATACGTCCAACTGTGGGAAGCGTCGGGATTACCGAGGACGCGGACCGATCGGCCCGCGAGAACTCGGGGCGTCAGACGACCCACAGCGCTAGTGTCGATAACTCCCGGACCGAAATAGTCGGAGGAGCGGACCTCGGTGACCTTCGCTCGCCCCTCCCGCTGCGCGGCTAGCGCGTCGGCCCACATTCTTGCCCGGATGAGGCCCTTTGTACCCTTCGCGGCCAGTGGGTCGGATTCTGTTATTGGGTGGTCCACGGGGCCGTAGCCGTACAAGTTGCTCACGGTAAGCAGCCCTGCCCCTGTGTCGATTGCCGTCCCTAGCACCGACGCAGCGAGCGGAGGCCAGTCGGTCGGCCATCGATGGTACGGCGGGTTCGCGCAATTGTAGAGCGCCACCGCACCCACCGTGACTCGCGTGAGCGCAGCCCGGTCGCTGGCACGTCGAGCCGGATGCGTTCCACCCCCGGCGCGTTAGGTCCGCCACCGGTCCGACTGATCAATCGCACTTGGTGGCCCTCGGCCACCAACAGTAGGGCCGTCGCCGACCCCACGGAACCTGCGCCGACGATGACATGGACGGACATGCAGCGACCGAGCCAAGGGACGTAATGGAATTAGGGATTTCCCTAATCTGGATGCAGGGGCCAAGTCGTGCCGACCGGAGTAACCTAGAGCGGAGAATCAGCAAATGGAATCGGCAAGAGCCTTCGGCGAATCGCAGATGCAACCGAGGTTGCACTCATCGGTCAATGAGCTCCGTAGGTCGAAGGAATAAATGCTGCCGAAGTTAGGTCTCCCCCATGAAGAGGGGCGCTTCTCAAGCCCGCAAGTCAGCTCCCAAGGTGATCCCAGCCAAGACACGCGGGCTCCCGGACTGGCAGAACGAGATGACCTCCCGTCTTCGTCGCCTGATCGAAGCGGCCGATCCTGCCGCGGTCGAAGAGCAGAAATGGAAAAAGCCCTCGAACCCGGCCGGAGTTCCGGTCTGGTATCACGACGAGATTCTTTGCCACGTAGTATCGCTCAAGAACCGGGTCAGGCTGACCTTCCTCAAGGGCGCCTCTCTCAAGGATTCGAAGGGTCTCTTCAACGCGTGCCTCGAAGGCAACGCGATGCGGGCGATCGACCTTCGCGAGGAAGACGACGTCGACGAGGAAGCCATCAAGGCCTTGGTCCGGGCCGCGGCGGCCCAGAACGCCACCTAAGGTCAGGGACGTCGCACGAGCGATTCGATATCCGGCCGGGCCAATTCGGTCCGTACGTAGGAGAGCCGCTCTTGGATGGTGGCCTCCGTTCCGAACCGGCGGGCAATCTCCTCGACCTTCTTGAGCCGGCCCGAGGAGACACCATCGATGACGTTCGTGACGATCTTTTCGGCGTACGCCCTCCATCGCTTCGTCATCAGGCGAGTGTACCAGACCACTTCTGGGGTCGCGTAGCGGATCCCCTCAGAATCGGTCGACCCTTCCTCGGCGAGGAAGCGGAAGAACTCCTCCCCCGATTTGGTCCCGGCGAATGCGGCCGCATTGATGACGTCCAACGGCACGCCTCCAACCGGGCAGGATCCGGAAGCGGGCGAGCTGGTGGTCTTCCCAGTCGAAGGCGAGTTCCTTCTCGCCCCGAAGGCGATCGACCGTTCGACGGAATTCGCTGGTGGCCACCATGACGTCGATGTCGTGGGTAGCTGTGGCGGCGCGCTGAGCAATCGCCTGCCCCCCGATGACGATGTACTGAATCCCTTGCCGCCGCAGCAGCTGATCCGCGGCCTGGACATCCGGCTCGGTCACGTCGACTCCGGGAGGGCGGGATTGTTCCGTTCGACCCATCGAAGTTCATCGCGAGGCAGAGACTCTCCCACCACGGGAAGGGCGGGGGCGAATTCCTGAAGCCGGACCTTCGTCGCGGCCCGCTCGAGACCCTCATTACGGACCCGCCGATACAGCTCGTTGGGGTCCATTAGCGCGCGATTCCGAGTTGCGACCACCCGAGCGGCCAAGGGGTCGAATCGGAGGAGGAGGGTCACCAATTCCTCCATGCCCGGCTCTCGCAGTGCCTCTTCGTCCTTCACGGGCAGGACCCGGAAACTCGACGACACCTTGGCCGACAGCCGCTCCGGGAGGGCAAGCCAAGGTTGGAAGCGGACAGGGTAGCCGGAACTTGTGACCCACTCCGAGGTCAGCAGGAAGGCTGGGACCCGATGCTGACGGAGCCGCTCCACATCCTGGGCCGTCCGGATGACGGGTCGGTACTCCCTCTTGGGGCGGCCCCGCGCCTTCGTGCTCGAGAGGAGCATCTCCCGAGGGAGGGGACGCTCGCCCAGTTCGCGGAAGAGGCTCGACTCGACCTTCACGGTATGAGGATGCGTTCAGGAAGTATATATATTATATTTCTTAGAAAGGGGCCTACGGCGCCGGCCGGTGCCACCGGACCCGTCCGAAATGGATTCCTGGGCGGCTCACCCCCACCCCCGTCCCAGAAACTTGCGGGAACTCCCCAAGTGGAGTGGGTGCAAGGGCTCTTGCACCGACCGTGGTTGAAAATGTCGAGGCACCCATCTGGGGTGTCGGGATAGGGATCGACCTGCGACTCCTCAGGCGGATCTTGGAAACTTTACACGTTTGAGGGCGCGCAGGAGCCCCGGCGCGTCGTCTCGCGCAAACACCCATAGTTCGTCCATCTCGATGGGCTCCCCGTCTGCTTCGTAGGGGTGGGCGACGACTCGCCGAAGGCCCCTGATTCGCATCCAATCGATCTCGTGATTGGATTCTCGGAAAGAACTACTCGTCTTCTTCGCGGCCTCCGCCAAGAGCTCTACCGCATGTTCGAGGGCGTACCGCGCCTCCACATCCGACGAAAGTCGATCTCTTCCTCCCTTCCTGGCCAATGCGATGACGGCGAGATGACGATTCATTTCGGCCACTAGGAACCGGTCGTCTCGACCTCGCGACGCATTCATAAAGGGACGGCCTCCGAACGGATCTGCGGCGCCAGAGCCCAATGGATCCCATCCCACTCTACAAGGTCGATTCGTCGGCCTATCTCGTCCTCGAGTCGAGAATGGAGGCCGGCCTTGACGAGTAGCGAAACCGGCTTCCGCCATCGAACTAGAAGATCCACATCGCTGCGTGACGTGGCTTCACTCCGACGGACGGAGCCAAACACCCAGAGAGCCTCGGCTCCCTCTTCGCCCATGATCTCGAGGATTCGACCTCGGTGGGGCGTGAGAATCTCTGCAACTCCCTGTTGATTCCCGATTCTGAGTGGATGGATCCTCGGAACATCGTAAAATCGAGACTTGCATCGGGGGCAAAGGGACGGCCGACGGCTACGCAATCTCCATGTGTGCAAGCAACGGAAACAGCGACCCATGCGTTTGAGGCGCTTCGTCATGGTGGAAATACATGCCCGTTAGACTTACTTATCACCATCGGCCGAACTGCATACCTTAATTCAAAGTGAGCGGCGATTTCCGAGTCGTCTTAGTCTATCCCAGGATAAGAGACGGGACACCGGCAGTCGTGGTTCGCCCGGTTATCTGCTCAGTCGCATTAGCCTCTGAACCATCGCCCGAGTCTCGGGCAGGCCGAAGCTGCAAGAGTCGTTGCACCCACATCTCTTTGTCGCCAAACTGACCATCCCTCGGGGGCGGATTGTATACGCCTTCACTTCGCGCGACTTATTCGGAGGGAGATGGCTGCCAAGTTTATCAGACGGGGTTAGTAGGGGTGGTCCAAGTATCGTCCTCCGTGCCTTGGTGGAGGGCTCCGGGCCTCCTCGCGCTCAAATGAACACGAAAGTTGGGGTGTGAGTGGACGAGCCCGCGAACGAGACGAGAGGCCGATCGTATCTCGGCCCGACGGTATGGAGGTCCCTTCGCGCCGGTCGCATGGTACTCATCATGGGGACGGCATGGAGCCTCGTCCTCGGCGTCTCCGTTGCACTCGGTAGCGGATCCGCATTCGCCACCAGCTTTCCGCTCATCTTGCCTATCTTCGGGTCGATCACAGCGGTGGGTGCGCTCACCGTGTTTACCAGTGACCGGACGAAGGGGGTCCTCGAGTACCTAATGGCGTACGGGATCTCTCCTCGCCGGCTTTTCACGAACTTCATCGTCGCCGCGCTGGCTTCCATCTCGATCGTGCTCGTCATCGCCGTCGGGGTGAGCGTCGGCGTGTACGTCGCCGACGGAAACACGATCTCGGCCACCCTCCTGGTGCTCCTGGGGGTTTACGCGATCCCCATGACTTACGTGTCGGGGTCATTCGCCGTCACCGTGGGGATGTACTGGTCGGCACTTTCCTCCCCCCGCGAGGGAATGAACAGCCCCATCGGGATCGCCCCGTTCCTGGGAATTCTTCCGCCGGTGGCGACCCTCGTTCTCATTAGCGTCTTTGGGGCGACGGTCGGTCTCACCACCAACGGATTCCTCCTGGTGACGGGCGCGGCACTGACGCTTGTCGCACTGACCGTCCTCTACCTTCTAGCGAACATCGGCCACTTGTTACGCCGGGAGCGACTCCTATCCAATGCATAGGTAACGGAAACATGGTTGCTTTGACGCGGGTTGCCGCCGGAAGGAAGGCGTCTTCCGATGCTCCATGGATTGTGTGCGCCTCCGTGAGTTTCCGGTACCTAGGAACGGAGGTCCTCAGGGATATCACCTTCGAGATCGCGATGCCCTCGGTTTACGTGGTTCTCGGTCCGAACGGGGCCGGAAAGACCACCCTCTTTAGGACGCTCGCTGGAATCCTCTCCCCGAGCCGGGGGAAGGTGACCATAGGTGGGGCCCCTGGGGAGCACCAAACCGCTCGGGATCGATTGCACTACCTGTCCCACTTGGATGGATTGCCCGAAGGATTCACTGTTCGGGAGGCGCTCGCTTTCTATGCTCGGGCGGAGCAGGCGACCGAGGACGACATCGAGCGCGTGCTTGACAAGCTCCAGATTCGCGGTTTGAGTGGGAGCTACTTGGGCAAGTTGAGTTCGGGCCAGAAAAAGCGGGTCTCCATCGCGAGGATATTCCTCCGGGAGCGTGACATCTACTTACTGGACGAGCCAACTGCGAACCTCGACCCAAAGGTGGCCAAGGAGATCCGAAGTCTGATTCTGGAACTCGAGCCGGGACAAGGTGGTGTTGTACTCATCGCACAACCTGTACGAGGCGCGCGAGATCGGAAGCTACGTGATCGTGATCAAGGAGGGTCGGCTCGCCATCTTCGACCGAATAGAAAACCTGCGTGCGTCGAAGTTCCGATTAGGCCTTCGATTGCTAAATCCTTCGGACTCCGTGGACGGATGGGCGAAGGAGGGCGAGTATTTCGTCCGGGAGCTCACCGGTCCAGAGGAGGTCCAAGGGGTCCTCCACGATCTCGATATTCGAGGGGTGAGGCTTCGGGAGGCGCGCGAAATGGACAATCCTCTCCAAGACATATTCGAATGATCAGGTCGAGTATTGGCTGGTGCAAGGGCCGGAATACATTCCAACTGCAAAATTCATCGCGCATACCCCTCCTCGAAGTTCACTCGATGGCCGCGGGCAGCGCGGTCGAGGCAGACCCGCGATGTGAGGGAGCTCGCCCTTATGCGGAGGCCTTGATCAATGCCCCAAAAGATGACTTTCGTTTGATTTTGCCGTTCTCAAGTTCGAAGATGTTCACGTAGCGGACCGAGAGAGAACCGCCGTCTTTCTTGGTCACGTGAACCAAGCCCTCTGCGATTACCACGTTGTCTTCCTCAATCATCCGATGGATCTCGTTGCGGAGTTTGTTGTCTCCGTAGTTCTTGATGTGGGCTTCCTTCCCTCTCGTAATGACTCCCGACGCAGGGACTCCATCGCCCCACTCTACCCACTCTACATCGTCCGCAAGGAGCGGGCCGAGCTTCGATTTGTCGGTTGTAGTCAAGTAAGTCTCGATGAGCTTCTTTTTCGGACTCACGAACACGGGAACCCCATACCTGGTCATAAGTCCCTCCGTCGCTGGATGCCAACACGTTAGAACCGGCCGAATTTGCGATAGGTACGCGAGCGCTTGAGCTCCAATCCTGGGAACAATGAGGTCGGGGGCTGGTCAAGGGATGAACTCGCGATATCGATGACGGAGGGTGGCAAGGACGTGAATTACCCGCGCTGTGAGCTGGGGCGACGGTCAGCCAACGAATCTCTTATAAAATCGGTATTCTCGGGTTCTATCGGATGGGCGGCGGTAGGAATAGGGCGTTCTTGAATCTGAGACTCGCGAGTGACGCTCGACTCAGATCGTTCGATTATCCACCACGAGAGTGTGATTGCCATTGACGAGAACAGTTGTTGCGCACATTATACTCACGCTCGACGGCGTCGCGAAGTTTGAGGCGATTCAGCCGGCGATTATGGCACTTATCGACGAACAGGTCGAACAAGACTCCGCCTCGAAGATTGCGGAGGAAGATGCGATGATCCTAGGAAGGAAGACCTACGAGGAGTGGCTTCATTTCTGGCCCAATTCGGATATCGAGCCTTTTGCGAGCCACATCAACGGGGTTCCAAAGTATGTTGTGTCAAGGACCTTGAAGTCGGTCTCTTGGCCCACGCAAGGTAAGGCGCATCTCCTTAACGGCGATTTGCGAGACGACGTCTTAGCCCTTAAGAATCTGCCCGGCAAGAACATTGGAGTCCACGGAAGCCCCACGTTGGTCGGATCACTGATCAAGGCGAATGTACTCGACCTGTTGCGACTCGCTGTCTTTCCCGTAGTGGCGGGGAAGGGTGTGCGGCTGTTCGAGGACGGCTTCCCACCCGGACAGTTTCAGCTTGTCGATTCTTTGACGAGCAAGAACGGAGTGGCGGTCCTTACGTACAAGCCCCTTGGGCGGATAGAGCAGGCCGAATAACGCCCCTTTTTTAATCGGGCAGCCGAATGGCAACGCGCGTGGGTGACATATTGGGCTGAGAACTCGCCTTAGCCTGCCTTTTCGCACCGAATGAACACCTGAGGATTCCTCGTCCCCAATTCGGTAGTCCTCGTCAGTCGCTTTGACTCCCAGAGCCCGCCGAGTTCAGGCCTGCACAACAATAAGCCCCTCTGGCCCGACCCGCGATCCCCGAGCTCTTCTGTCGAGAAGAGACCTCGCCTCCTCGACGTCCTCGTGCTCCCTCCCGCGACTTCTCTCGGTTGGGCCAGTCCAACCGAATGCTTTATTGTTGTGATATACATGAGCCTGCGTGCGCGACCCACGGGAGTTCTTCCGCGAGCCCGACCACCCCCTCCAGCGCCGCTACGAGGCCCTTCGGGCCTACTTCCTCGAGGGGCGTTCGGCCGCCGAGGCGGCCCGACTGTTCCACTACTCTGCCCACTCCCTCGAGGTCATGGCCTCTCAGTTCCGTCAGGGTCAGCTCCCCCCGTTCTTCCGGGACATTCCCCACGGTCGCAAGGACCGCCCGGTCGCCGAGCCGCCCGGGAGGCGGTCCTTCGTCTCCGTCATGAAGAGAGTCTCAGCGTGATCGACATCGCGGAGCGGCTGCGGGCGGAGGGCCGTCCCGTCAGCTTCCACACCGTCTGGCTTCTCCTTCGGGAGGCCGGGGTCGGACGGTTGCCTCGACGCACCGCCGAGCAGCGGGGGCGGCCCCCGCTGCTCGCCCCTCCGGTCTCCGACGTGGGTCAGCTTCAGCTCCACCCGGGGATCGAGGTCGAGTGCCGCACCCCCCTCCTCTTCCTCTTCGCTCCGTTCTTGGACGAGGTCGGCTTCGAGGGGCTGGTCCGCCATGCCCGCTACCCGGGGTCCGCGATGATCCCGGCCCCGACATATCTCCGCTCGTTGCTCGCCCTCAAGCTGCTCGGCCGTCCGAGGCACAACCACGTGATGCCCATCGCCGATGACGAGGGCCTGGGGTGGTTCGCGGGACTGAACGTCCTACCGAAGACCACCGCCCTCTCCGACTACTCCTACCGGGTCGGGGACCGCCCCCATCGAGCACTGTTACGGGGCTTGGCTCGGGCTCGGAAGGCGAGCGGGGCGTATCCGACTCGCTCGTTCAACCTCGACTTCCACACGATCCGCCACTACGGGGACCCCGAGGTCTCCCGCCTCGAGAAGGACTACGTTCCCCGACGGAGCCAGTCGGTACCCGCCATCGTATCGGCGTTCGCCCAGGAATGGGAGGGCCGAGAGATGGTCTATGCTCGGGCGAACCTGTTGAAGAAGGAGAAGGCCGACGAGGTCGTTCGGTTCGTCGACTACTGGAAGGAGGTGGACGGGGAGCTCCCGAAGGAGCTCGTGTTCGACGCCCACATGACGACGCACGCGGGTCTGGCGAAACTGGACCACCGGGGAATCAAGTTCCTGACGCTGAGGGAGCGCCGCTCACGGGAGGTGGAGCGGATCCGCTCCCTGCCCGAGGACCGGTGGAAGCACGTCGAGTTGGAGATCGAGGATCGGGCGTATCGCCACCCGATCGTGGTGGACGAACGGGTGGAGATCGAGGGCTATCCTGGGCGGATCCGGCAGGTGGCGGCGCGGAACCTGGGGCGAGAGGAACCGACGCTGCTCCTCACGAACGACACCGGAGGGGTCCGGCGGCGCTGCTGACGCGCTACGCCCGACGAACGCTGATCGAGAACTCCCTCGGCGAACAAGTGCACTTCTTCCACGTCGATGCGCTGTCGAGCTCGGTGAGAGTGAAGGTCGATCTGGACGTGGTGCTGAGCGTGGCCGCGAGCGCGGCCTATCGATGGCTGGCATCGCAGTTGAAAGGGTATGAGACGGCGACCGCGCGAACGATCTGGGAGAAGTTCTTGGACCGACCGGGGAAGGTGGCGGTCCGGGAGAATGAGATCGTGGTGAAAGTCCGTCGGTTCAGTCGGGCGCCCGTCCTGTTGGACACGAAGGTAGTGCGGGACCGCCCGTCCGTCCCTTGGCTCGGGAACCGGCGCCTGCGGATCGAAGTGACCGGGGACCTCAAGTTGCGCGCGGCGTGAGGGTCGATGGAGCCATGAAGCGCGAGGCGTGGCAGGAGAGGCTCCGAGAGCTCTCGGCCGACGAGTTCCGGGTCCTGCAGGAAACGGTGTGGGAAGAGGCCCGGGCTCGAGAGGCTCAGCATCTGTCGACGTTGCGGGACCGGAGACTGGGTGGAGTTCGAGGATCGGCGCGGGACCACCCACCGGGGCACGGTGACGCGGATCAACGCCCGCACGATCTCGGTGCACTGCGAGCCCGGGGAACGAGGGGGACCCTCTATGCACTGGCGAGTGGCGGCCTCCTTCGTCCGACGGATCATTCCCGTGGAAGTACCGAAGGCAGCGCTACCCGAACCGGAAGCTGAGTTCCTCAGTGGTCAAGCGGGGCGCGAAAAGGCAGGTTAGACTCCTGATTGGTGAACTCCCCGCAGGCTTGGCGTAATCTCGCGGGGCCGCTGGCCGCCCTTGTTGCGTGAGAGACCGAAAGTAACCAATTCAATCGACGCTCGGTAAGTGCAAAGGCTGTTGCACCCACAATTGCTGGGAGCCGTGGGTTCCCTAACGGCTACCGAAACACCGGCACCGAGCCTCGCACTTTTCGCAGAGGTCCCGGTAGACGATTTCGGTTACGACCATTGGGTGTGCTTCCCTCGGACACCCGCAATCCGGGCAGTCGTCGGGGTTGGGGGTTGGGAAGAAGAAATGCGGGTCAATCTGGGTCTGGTAAGAGATAGGACCCTCGCTGGGGTTGAAGAATCCAATAGTGTGAAAACCCTCAGAAGTGGCCTCCGAGAAGGCAGTGTCTGAAAAACGAACCGAGATGTTGGTAACAGTCCCGTTAACAGCGGGCTTGAGTTCGTATTCGCCCATTTCGAAAGGACGAGACCACACTCCCTCTAAAGTGTGCCGTTTGAAAGGTAACGAAGGGGTTGTCACGGCCCCCTAATCAGCCTATCCGGCTGCAATGTCCGAGATGCTCGAAATCGACACCAACGCGAGCCGATTTCGAGGGGCCGCCAGTGGGGAGCAGTAGGTGCAATGGTTGTTGCAACCAGTTAGGGTACTCTCACGCCTCGTCGTATCCGGTTACCGGTGGATCGATGTCGATCTGCCAGAGTAGGGCATTCATCTCGCCGCGGTGTTGTAGCTCTTCCTCCGCCATGTGGATGAGCATTTCGCGGACGGAGATTCGGAAGGGCCTCCGGCCCTTCCAAGACACCGCCTTGCTCAACCCACGCGGGCCCACTTCGCGTAGGGTCTTCCGAATGAGTCGGTCTAAGGCCGCTGTCTCACTGGTCGCCTCCGACTTCGAGTAACGCCGCCCGATGGGGTACTCTTCGAATTTCTTACCCTTCCCGTATACGGCGAGGAACCACCAGCGGTAGGCGTCGAGAACGTGCATGTAGATGTCCACTACTGAAGGAAACGAGGCTCCACGATTCTTGTAGCGCTGTCGAGGAGGGAGCTTCCAAATGGCGCGAAGGTACTTTTGCCGGACGGCGGAGTTGTACCGGTACAGGTCCTTTATTGTGTCAAATTCTGATCTCATGGTCCGCGGCAGAAGCAATCAACCCAAATGAGCTGTCGGTGGGAGGCTCACTGCCCTCCACTATCGGTGTAATGCAAATTGCACGTAGGGCCTTACTGATCGGGTGCTTCTTCAGTGATTCCTCCATACATGGCCCGGCTCCGGTGATGTACGTGGCTCTTGGAGCGATTCGTTCCTCCCTCCCGCTGAAATGTCACGCCCGTCTCGCCTGACTTGAGGCTACACCGCGCGCGTTCAGTTTTCCGGTACGGTCGAAGCCGACCAGGCGGCCGACGAATTCATCCTTGCCTTTGTTGCCCGCCACAAATGAAAGTTAGTGACCGCCCCCCAAGTCTGGAAGAGCCTGCAGCCCCGGAGGCTTCTCCCCGCAAACGGGACATCCCCGGAGTCGGGCCGTCAAATCGACGAGTGCGCCATCGCGGTTAACGCAAGTCGCTTGGAAAGGTGGGCGTCCGAGGGGCTTCTCGGTGGCGAAAAGGAAGCCGAGTCCATTACCGGACTCCGGCACTCCTGGGCCATAGGCAGTCCGCCCGCCTAGCCAGCCCACTAGGTTTCGGATTGTTGAATTTAATCAGGCAACCTGAGCTCGCCGCTCAGGAAGTGACACGATACAAATAGAGGCCTTGGCTCGCCCCCCTTGCTATGAGCCAGAGTCCCTCGTCCCTCCAGCGCGCTGCGGCCCGCAACATCGTGACAAAGTACCTTAGGGTCCGAGCGGGAGAGAACGCGATTATCGAGTCATGGGACCATACGATGCCAATGGCCTCGGCGATGGTCGATGAAGTCCGCCGTGTGGGCGGCAAGGTCCTCCTAGTCCAAAACGACGAGGACGCGTGGTGGCGCGCGATCGACCGGGGGCAAACCAAGCTCCTCGGCAAGTCGAGCGCCCCGGAGTGGGCGGCGCTGAAGGCCGCTGATGTGTACGTGAATTTCTGGGGTCCGGGCGACGCCGACCGCATCGAGAAAGATTCCGAGGATGCCCTCAACGATGCGTTCGCCTGGAACTGGCCCTGGTACGCAGTCGCCCGGAAAGTGGGGCTCCGCGGGGTGCGCATGACCGAGGGGTTTGTGACGGAGGGCCGGGCTAAGACCTGGGGCCTGGACCACGCGCAGTGGGAGGAAAGCGTGCTGCAGGGATGTCTCATCGACCCCAGAGAGTTGGCCCAGAACGGGGCTCGGCTCGGCAGGGCCCTCTCCCGCGGGAAGAAGGTGCGGATCACCCACTCCAACGGAACCGATCTGGAAGTCGCACTAGCTGGGGGCGCTCCACGTTTGACCGTCGGAGGGCCCCACCCATTCCACAAGGGCGACTCCCCATCTGGCATGCTCCAGCAGGTGCCTGCCGGGACCCTCGACGTTGCCCTCGACTCCAAGAGCGCGGAGGGGAGTTTCCGCGCGAACCGGCGGACGAATATCTGGTGGAACTGGCACTCCCGGGGTACCCTCGAATTCGCTGAAGGTAAGCTTACCTCGTACTCCTTCGAGTATGGAAAGGAGCAGTTTTCCCGCCAATACAAGACCGGCACCACCGGCAAGGACCGTACAAGCGTTCTCAAGCTCGGGCTAAACCCGGCCATCAACGATGTCCCCAACTTGGAGACCGTTGAGGGAGGGAGTGTCTCCCTCCAAATCGGGGGAAACCGGTCTCTCCCTGGGGGGACCAATGGATCGAGTTTCTTTACGTGGTTCTCGCTCGCACGGCTCCGAGATTGCGATCGACGGGACCCCGGTCGTCCGCGCGGGGAAGATCCTGTAGTTCGAGCGCTACCGCGTGTAAGCAGGTGAAATGCAGATTGCACTCACTCAGCTCGGCGTGGCCATCACTTCCGAACGTAGTCAGAGAGTGCCTCGACCAAGCGTTCCCGAAGGAGATGGCGTCGTCCATCGAGGATCAATTCGCGTTCAAGAGTCGTGAGCTCTCGAAGGAACGCAAAGCGTCGTCCCGCTTCCGCGGCCATCTTGTTCCAATCGTGTCGTCTGGATCGGCCTATGAGCCGCTCGAGATCGGGCCACTCCCGGCGTCCGGCCGTCAGGGTCTGCAGAATTCGGTCTGGATCCAACGCCTCCCGCTCATTCCAGAGTTTTCCCACGGCCAACAATCGAACTAGCTCTTGATCGAACCCCTTCTTGCCGTATCGGGCTGCGTCGTAGAGGTCGCGCTCGGTCGCCCGTTGTTGGACGGCCCTCAACTTCTCTGCAATCGCTTCCTCCCGTTGGAGACAGGGAAGCTCCGGCACCGGGAAGGGGAGCGCTCCGAAATAAGGCTGGGGAAGCGGCCTCCACCGTCGAGGGGGCATGAAGGTGGCCTCCCGATAACTGATCTCGAGTCGAAACTGGCCGATATCCCACTCGTGCGCATACCCCACACGGCATGCCCAATTCCGCTGCTGGGTCGTGTACGGCTCCACAACTTTGAACTGGACTCCAAAATGGGGAGCCCGGAACGCATCCTCAAGGAGCTCTTGCGGGTCATTCGGCAGTCCCCGGTTCGTGAAATCTAGGTCCTCGCTCAATCGCCCCGTATCCCCCGTGACCATCATTCTTGCGTAGGTTCCACCCTTAAACACCAGTCGATCTAGAACTCCCTGGGTGCTCAAAGCGTTCAGGGCGTAGAGGAGGACCACTTCTTGTTGAGCAATGTGCAAGTCGACTCCCATGACGTTGGCAAACCGGTTCGCATCGGCCCGCGGAATCAACGGATTTCCCCCTCAGCGAACAAGACCGAGTCCGCGACGTTCTGGTACTACGTGCCAACGTCCGTCGTGAGATCCGCGTCGTCCATGCACGCTCGGTGGACCGAGTGGAGCGTATTGCTCTTCGACGCGTGCCAATCTTGGTCGCACCCAATCTTCGGGTGGTCGGATAGAGGGACGCACTCGCTCGGCGAGGAAGCCGGCACGGAGGGAGAGGTTGCGATTGCCGAACCGGTTGAGGGTACTTTCCGAACCGGCCCCAGTTCAGGTTGGGCTTTGCAAGGGCAAAGATATGTGAGACACCTCCCATTCCGCCGGCCAGCTCGGGACGATTCAGGCAATCCAACACTGTCCGTTCCAAGCTGCTCACCATTACTATCGTCCCTCGTCGCTCTAGTCTCTGGAAACCGAAGAACCGTCTTGGGATGACCCGAATCAACCGAAATCGATCCTTGATATTTTTCAGCGGGACTGCCCGCGCGGTGGTCACAACGTAGTACACGTGACTCGCTTGCGGAAGCAGCCCCAACAGCTCCGCCGCAGTCGCATATCCAAAGTAGTACGGTTGCACCAATCGGCTTCCCAGGCGAAAAGGGTCAGCGTCCGGTTCCGCATTCGGCCCGTGCCGACTTGGATTCAGGAGGTATAGCCCCCCCCGAACCCGCTGGAGCCATCCCTTCCGCACAAGATCGTAGGCAAGTTTTCGAGCGTACCCCGGAGAGATAGATCCGCGGTGTTGAATCTCCTTGAGCGAGACTTCCTCAAGCCCCTCTGCTTCCAAGGAGAGAATCACCTTGGCCTCGGTTTGCGAAAGAGAACGAGCGTCCATGATAACAGTAAATGTCCAATATACATGAATGTTACTCCCGGTTAACCATCAGAGATGTCTAACATTGCCACTTCTATAGCGAACGAGGTTCTCTCGGTAACGGAATTGTCCGCCTGCGGAGGTCCGCCCAAGTGAGGGTACAATGCCAGTTGCCGTCTCTTAGTGGAAACGATACCGTGCGCCGGGTTCTTGGCGCGTTGGGCCGTCGTTCTCAGCGCGATTCGAGCGTGGCCTTCATTCGCCGGAATGGCGGGCCTAAAAGGTACGCAATTTCCCGCTCGTTCGTTCCGCCGAAGGCGATTCGATGGTTGTCTGCCGGGCAAAGCAGCCCCCGGACCTCGTCCGTCACTGGGTTGTGATCAGCCACGCATGAGTCTTCTTCAATCGGAGCTTTGCAGATTCCGCACAGGCGAAACTGAAAGTCAGTTAGTTGTAACATCCTCTCGTACGTCAGACCGTAGGTTCGCCTCCGATTGGACCGACGCGATTTGTTCGGATGCTCGCAGTGGTCACAACCCTGACATGGGTCATAAGGCTCAGGAACAAGGTCCAAGCATCCTCTTTCAGCGAGCTGGCGTTCTTGCGATTCATGGGTTTGAAGTTTGAACTCGCACCTGCCGCACCAGCACTTCGCCATCATTTGGCGGCCACCCCGGGCCGCATCTGAGCCTTGTATCGGATGCTCGCCGATCGGCAGGTGGCTCGCACCGGAATTTCCCGAGAAAACAATGTTTTACAGAGGTAAATATCACTCGGTTTAGGAGCGTTGAAAGTCAGACGCCGAAAAGGGGGAATGGTCCTTCCTGTGCCATCGAGTCGGAGTGCTTGTTGCAATGCACGTTGCACCGACCGGCCGGGTCCTTTGTCCTCGTGGCCGGAGCCGTAGCCCGATCCTAGGTGTCCTCGTTCCAGGGCGCGGCAGGGTCGGACGGAGGCTCGGGAGCCGCCGCAGGGACGCTGACAACCGGTGCAAGAGCGACTGCGGGAGGAATGGTAGGTGTTTGGACCGGAGGGCTCTTGCGCCGTCCCACCAAGAGGAGAACAATCGCCACGACGAGCAGGGCTGCCAGCAGGTACACGAGCCACGAGGAAGCTTGGGTTCCGGCACCCTGGTTGGAACCGGTACCGTTCGAGGGAATGGCGCTGAACTCGGCAACGACACTCCCGTTACCGCCCACTACCATTTCGCCTCCAGCGACTGAGACGTGGTTCATCCCGGTAATCGAAGTTAGGCCGTAGTTGGGGCACGAAGCCGCACTCACGCTGTACGACCCCTCATCTAGCAGAACCATAGCCCCGTTCCCGTAGGAGTTTCCGTTGATGGAGACCGACCCGCAGGTTGCCGGCGTGGTCACTACGCTTACGTGGCCGATCGCAACGAAGGAAGCATTGATCCAGGCTGTTCCCGATACGTTGACTGTCCCTTCACCAATTTGGATCCCCCCGCCGACCGACCAAGCGACAAAGATCCATCCGGAGGAGGGGGCTTCGGACAAGGCATTGGCCCCGATCGGAACTGAAGAGGAGCCGGCATTCGTGTATCCCTCCCCGTCGAAGTAGATCGTGCCGCTACCACCGGGCCGTACCCCAAAGCTGACCACGACGTTGTTCGCGGTTGTCGCCTCAAAATTCGCGGTCTCAGCGACTGGTCCTTCCATCGTCACGGCGGCCGGGTCGTCGCTTCCTGAGTAGTTGCCCGACCCCGAGCCGGACCAAGTGGAGAAGTCAAATCCGGGGGCTGGGAGGGCGCTGAGGTCGACCAGGGCGCCGGCGATGTTCCAGCCACTGGCGGGGGAAACTGAACCCGTACCTGCCGGGAACACAGTTACGGTAAGTTCGTATTCAGTAACGAAATTGATTGTTACCGAGACGTTGGCCCCTGCGACCGTCTCCATTCCGTAGGTGGGAGACCCGACATACTCCACTCCGATGCCGCCGCTAATTGGCCCGGGGACGAGGAATGAGTAGCTCCCGTTAGTCAGGTTGAACGTCACGAGCGGGACCGTCGAAGCAAATTCGAGTCCATTGACAGAGACCTCCCAAGATATTCCGGACGGAAGTCCATTCTCCGTGAAAGCGAGGGTGTAGGTAGTGGTAGGTACGAAGTCGGCTTGCTCGGTCACCGAGCCAGCCAACGTGAGGTTTGCCGGGTTGGAGCTTCCATTGTATGATCCCGAGCCGTTGCCGGTCCAAAGGTTGAACGCGTAATCGGAGTTGGCGAGCGCCCCGAGGGTCACCGAGGAACTCGCGTTCACCCATTCGGTCGCGGGGTCGACGAGGCCCGCCTGACTCGGGCTGGCGCTGGTGGAGAGAAGGAACTGTTCCTGGAATGAGATCGTCACGTTCCACGGAGCCCCGTCGAGGGCGAAGTTACCATTCCCCGAGTTGGCAACGTACCGCGTGCCTGGATCCGCGGGGATTACGCTGGCGACCGAGTAGGAGTAGGTCCCGTTCGGCTGGGTGAGCCCGATCATGCTTTCGTTCGAAGCCGTCTCCTCCCCGTTCAGGGTGACTGACCAGTTCGTGCCATGGGGTAGCCCTGTCTCTGAGAATGTGACAGGGTAGGTCACTACGCTGTCTACCGAAGCGATCCAAGTGTGCCAGTAGTTACCGGTCGAGTTCGTGCCCGTGTATTCCCCCGCGATCCAGAAGACCTTCTTGCTGAAGGGTTCAAAGGCAACCCCAAAGTAGGCCCCGTACGAACAAATCGCCCCCGTGCAATGGGAAGCGGGGGTGTCAGGCCCCGTCCCGACCTTCAAGAACACGGCCGACTCCAGGGTCGCGTTCGGGTCGGCCACGGTCCGGCCCGTCACGAGCAGGCTCGGGTCGAGTAAGGCTGACGATTCCCCAAAGGCGATCGTCAGGTCCCCCCCGGAGTCCATCGACAGCGCCGGGTAGAAATCGTAGGTGCTGGGGCCGGTGCTCCAGTTGAAGTCGTCCGTCAGCGAGCTGTTGGTCGTGTCGACCTGCCAGACATGCAAGCACGAACGGGCGGCCGTATCCCCCACGGGGCTGCATCCGTCGGTCGCTACCGCCCACAGGTTCCCCAACCTCCACGTCGCACCGAGGATTCGCCCGTCTCCGACGTTGACCAAGTCGTGGCTTCCGTTTTGGACCGCATTCAGGGGAGCGGCGGAGTAGGTTTTGAGGGTCGCGAGCGGAGAGAACGTGGGAATGGCCGGGGGAGCGCCCTTGATTGAGTAGAGCAGGAGCGACTGGGTGGAGCCGAGCCCGTCACTGACGAAGTACATGGTCTTGGTGATGCCCACCGGCTGGGCGGGCACAACGGCTTCGAGCGAGGCGTTCGGCACGGAGTTCCATGTTGAAGGCCCGAAACCGCCCACAAGTTGGGTCAAGTTGGCGACCCAGACCTGCGAACCCGCAAAAGTGCTCGTCACGCGGTTGAAGAGATTGGTAGAAATCACCAAGTCAATGGAGTCCACGCCGAGAACGGAGCGAAGCGGGTAGTTGGGCCCCCCTACGTTGAAGTGCTGCATGTTCCAGGTCGCAGTCGGGTCGCTGGTCATGCTGGCCCCATAGAGGATCTGCTGGCTGTGCAAGTCGTCTGCCGAGGCGAACCAGCGAAGATTCGAGGGCTCGAAGTGAAGCTGGGGGTCGGCCAGAATATCGGTCCCGGTGCCGAAGAAGGCATCGAGCGATCCGGTGACCAGCAGCGTCCCGCCGGTCGTCCAGATCGCGTAGGAAGAATTGACCATCTCAAACACATAGCCCGAGCCGACCGCGACCTGAGGATCGGCGGGGACGCACGCCGCGCAGGTTTGGTTGTAGTCGATGCCCTCCCACGCGGATTGCGGAGTGATCACGGCGGGGTTGAGATTGCCCTCGGAGGTCGCGGGGCCGTCGTAGGGCGCGGGAGAGAATAGGGCCGCCGGTGACAGTAGACTAACCAGGGCGACAGAGACGACCACCCCGATGACGGAAATGGCCACCAAAGTTCGATTGCGCAATGCGAGCCGCATGTCGAGTTAGGGATGATTTCGGTGGTCTCAGTACATCAATCCTTGGAATTGGTCCGGTCGCGAATGCGTATTTATGCGTATTGGCTATTGCACGGGGTTGTAACCGCCCTTAGACTCGCCACTTCGTCGCGTCCGCTCGCGCGGGGATGCAAACTTGCCCGAACCTTGCGACGCCCTCGGGTGCTGAGTGCAAGGCGAATTGCACCTTTAGGAAGTGAGCTCCTTCGGCCGGACTGGATAGGAACCTATCCGACCAGGGAGCCCCCCGGACTGACATCGCTTCGCTTCAGTCCGTTCACGTTGATTCCGACCGGCTCCGACCCGGCCTCGTCGATAAAACTGTGAATATTGCCCTCGATGGGCCGCAGAGGCTTGCCGGTTCAACTGACCTCGATGACCAGCTTCCCCCTGGCGTGTCCTGTTTCGAGATAACAGAGGGCTTCGGAAAAATTGGCCAGCGGATAGCGGTGTTCGATCGCGGGCTTCACCTTCCCGGCGGCCATGAGATCCCCCATCGCGACAAGACCCTCCTTGCTAATGGCCCCCGTCTTGAGTCGGAAGGTCTTCGCTCCAGCGCGCGTCGCCAACTTTCCCATGATCACGATCCCGAGTAGGCGAGACATGGTCGTAAAACCGACTACGACACACGTTCCTTGAGTCTTCAATGCCCGCTTGAAATCGGAGACGGAGTGGTTCCCCACCGCATCGAGAATCAGGTCGTAGCGCTGGCCGGTTCTGGCGAAGTCTTCCTTGGTGTAGTCAACGACATGCGCTGCACCGATCGCGCGGACAAAGTCCAAGTTCGGAGTGCTGCACACTCCGTTGACTTCCGCACCGAACGACTTGGCGATCTGAACGGAGAAGGTTCCCACCCCTCCGGAGGCGCCGTTGACGAGTACGGTTTGACCGGATTGGACGTGTCCCAGGTCCCGCAACCCCTGCAAGGCGCTGATGCCCGAGATCGCGACCGTGGCGGCAGCCTCGAAGGAGACATTGGGCGGTTTCAACGCCATGCAGTAAACTTCCGGCACGGTCACGAACTCGGCCAGGCTACCGGTGCATTCGCCGAACACCTCGTCCCCGGGTGAAACCGCGTGACCTTCGAGCCGACCGCTTCTATCACCCCAGCAAAGTCGGCCCCAAAGCGAGGCTCCTTCGGCTTGAGGAATCCATGGCTCATGCGTGCCAAGAGGGGAGTGCCTCTCATCAGGCGCCAATCAAAGGCGCTGGCCGACGCCGCGCGCACATTCACGAGGACCTCCTCGTCCTTCGGAGTTGGTCGCTCCATGTCCTTGAGTTGAAGGACTTCCGGCCCTCCATACCTTTCGTAGATTATCACTTTCACAACCAATCCGTGGACCGCGCCCGTTTGAGCGGCCAGATCGAGGAAGGCTGGATTCGCTCGCAACTATCTAGGTGGGTCGACTACGGGCGGAAGGACGTTTCATTCGGCCTCCAAGTACCGAGGGCGTCGTGGGCGCTCTGCTGCAAGACACCTCAATTGGGTCAGATTCGGTTCTAATAGCCAAACCCCCTTCTAGCTCTGGGATGTGGTGGTGTGGCTGAGAAAGAGAATCGAGATTTGATGCAGTCACTCGACGATGCGTGGAACAACCAGGATTGGGAGACGTTCAGAAAACGACACGCGGAGAATACTCGAGTTCATTGGCCCGGTCAGCCGGACGCGACCGAGGGACGGCTCAATCACGAGGTGGAGGCCAAGGAGTTCTTCAAGACGTTCCCCGACAATCATATTCGGAACCGCCCGTACAAGATATTCTTCGCCCAAGGCAACTACACCTGCTCGGTCGCCGAATTCACGGGAACCATGAAGGGTCCGATGGACCTGGGCGGCGGCCAGGTCGCGCCACCTACGAACAAGAGCTTCCATGTTGAGTTCTGTACCGTCGCCACGTGGAAAGACGGCGAGATCGTAGAAGAGCGGCTAAACTACGACCTGGTTACATTTTTCCGACAGATCGGGCTCACTCAGTAACCCAACCGATCTAGGCGCGGGGGTAACCCAACCCTCGACCACAGCCGGGTTACGGAGAGATAAGCCCCGTATCTCGCGATCGATCGCGTTCGCCCGAGGGGAGTCGCCACCCCCGGCTGACGGTTCCAGGCATGACCAGTCCACGGAGGACCTGACGCGAGAAGTTCGAGGGCAGACCTAACTACGCTGGGACCGGGCCAAAGAATTCGACCCAATTCCCGTCCGGGTCTCTCGTGAAGACCAGATTCTCATGTTCCTCGCGGACTCGAGCAATGATCGGGAACTTCTTGGTCCGCAGCACCTTCTCCCAAGCCTCAACGTCCGATACTCGGAACCCAAAGTGGTCGAACTCCGTGCCCTTGCGGATGGGTTCATAGAATTGGTTCTTGACCGGGTAGAAGTTCAGTTCCAGCGCCTGGGCCGCGCCGGGGAAGCTCAGATGGACCCATTCGCCTCCGTGGCCCATGCGTCCCCGTTTGTGAACTCGAAATCCGAGCTTTCGATAGAATCGGAGCGAGCGGCCCAAATTGCGAACCCGCAGGCCGCTGTACACGAATTCGACCTTGACTTTGGCCATGGGGAAACTCAGCGGGGGCATCCGGTCGGGTAGTTTATCGCTTTCGAACCAAAATTAG
This sequence comes from uncultured Thermoplasmata archaeon, assembly GCA_963749235.1. Classification (GTDB taxonomy): domain Archaea; phylum Thermoplasmatota; class Thermoplasmata; order Lutacidiplasmatales; family UBA184; genus Lutacidiplasma. Next base: position 745,321 of record CAVVLV010000001.1, read on the forward strand.
TATGACCCCGCGAACAGTCGGTCGAATCGGCAGAAGGGCGGTAGAAGGTCCGTCGGTGCGCCCTCTACAGGATCATGAGCGAAAAGCGCGTAACCGTGTTCGGCGGGCTCCTCCTCGTGGATTTCCTTCTCTCGGCGATCATGCTGTTTACCGACAAGAACCTCCAGACCGACTTTGGGGCGACGGGAGACTACTATGTCCATTGGTACGGAGTGTTGGCCATGGGTGCCCTCGACCTGGTGTTGGGCATCGCCGTCCTGGGGGTGGCATTCATGGCAGCACCGACCCAGCCGAGAGTGAACAACATGCTCGCCAGGGGGCGGAGAGTCGTCGTGATTGGTGCCCTGGGATGGACGATTCTCGCGATTCTGGCGATGGTCGGAATTGTTACGTCGTACAGCCAGGTCGGTTTCTCTTCAATGAGCCAATTTGCCCAGTACTTGTTCGGAGTCACCGCGTACCCGGGGGCCCTATCCTACATCCCCTGGTTGTACGACCTCCTACTCGCAGCCTACCTGCTAACCGCCTTGGCCGGGATTGCAGCATGGTGGGGTACCCGGGCCCCGGGACCCTCCTCGGCCGCCAGCTAACCGCCGGGCGGAGCCGGCTCCGAGCCGATCGGGCGCCCATCAACCACCCTATCTGCTCGGGGAGACCTGCCCGCCCATGCCCAAACGCGAACCCTCGGGGGGCCGCCGTCTCTCCCCAGGCATGTCCAAGGCAGCCCGCGCCCGGTGGGCCGCAATGTATGCAGATACTTCGTTCCAAAACCTTCCATGGTTCTCGCCGGACCCCTTCCCGGCGCTGGTCCGTGCGGTCGAGGATCAGTGGTTGAAACCCCCGGGACCGATCCTCGATGTCGGTTGTGGAGCCGGGTCGAATGTACTTTGGCTCGCCGAACGAGGCTTCCGAGCCACGGGGATTGACGTCGCGCCCGGGGCCATCGCGGCGGCCCACTCCCGACGTACTCCGAGCACCCGGAAAGCACGGTTCCAGGTCGATGATGCCCTAGCGCTCTCGTTTCCTGCGGGGTCCTTTCGGGGCGCGGTAGACGCGGGGTGCTTCCACACACTGCCCCCCGGAAAGCGGAGCGAATATGCGAGAAGCCTCGCCCGAGTCCTCCGTCCGGATTCGACCTACCTCCTATCTTGGGTCGGTCGGGAGGAAACGCGCGAATGGGGTCCGCCGCACCGGTTGTCGGTGAACGACGTCGCCGAGGTCTTCGAGCCCCTCTTCCTGATGGAGCAGGTCGAGTATCGCCCGCGGCGGGTCCGAGTGACGAGCTCGGTTCAGCGATCGGGCCGTCCGCTCACGACCTTGGCGGGATATACGGCACGCCTGATGCGCCGCAGTGAGCCCCAGCCTCCCCCGCGGTGAGTCGCAGTAGTCCCCCGATCCGGCCGAACTGGGTGCAATGCCGCTTGCAACCAGGTCCAATCTGAGGTCCCGCCACGCCGTTTAGATCTTGATCACGGTCTTCCCGCGACCCTTGCCCAAGCGTCGATTGGCGATGGCGTCGGGGGCGGCTTCGATCGGCACCTTCTCCTCGACAGGGATCCGAAGCTTGCCGGCGGAGAATTGCTCGGAGAGGCGGTCTAACAGCTCCAGCTTCACCTGGACGTTGACGTTGAGTCCCTTCAGCCCCAAGGGTCCCAACACAGTTTCGGTCGCCGCACCGACGGTGGAGGCGACCATTCCCCCCTTCCGGACGAGAGCCAGGTTCTTTTCGAAGGCGGGGCCGGTGTTGTTCAAGTCCAGGAGGGCATCGACCCCATCCGGGTATCCCCGGCGAACATCCTCCAGAAATGAATACGCCTTCGAATCGTAGAAGCGGGAGGCACCGAGCTTCGTCAGGGTACTCGCGATTCTCGGGGCGGGAGGCCACGAGCGTAGTGATTCGCTGTTTCGATGCGATCTGAACGGCGAAGCTTCCCACCCCGCCCGCCGCTCCGAGGATGAGCAAGGATTGCCGCTCCGCCAGTCCAATCTTATCGAGCGTATCGAGTGCAGTCATGCCGGCCGTCGGTACGGCAGCTGCTTGGTCGTTGTACATCCCCCGAGGACGAATCCCGATGGCGTTCGATTCCGGCGCGACCACGTACTCAGCGTACGTTCCGATTCCGGCGGGGGGATGGAAGAACGAGCCAAACACCGCATCATTGACCGCCAGACGCTTCACTCCCGAGCCCACGGCCTCTACGGTACCTGCTCCATCCACTCCAAGAATCATTGGGAAAACGTAGGGGATCTGGCCCATGAACGCTCCGTCCGCAAGTTTCCAGTCGAAGGGGTTCACTCCGGCCGCACCCAGGTGGACGAGGACTTCCCCCTCACCCGGGGTCGGCTTGGCCAGGTTCATCAGAGTCGGAGAGTCACCAATCTTGTTGATTGCGATCGCGCGCATCGGTCTGCCCCAAACCTAAGGCTGCCATTAAGAGTCGGTGCCGGGCCAGTGATCAGGCCGCGCTAACTCCGTTGGGCCAGCCCGGTTTCGAGATCACACGAAAACCATGACCGAGCCCGATTCGACGGCCACGGGGAACGGGCGAATGTTCTCGCATCGAATCTGAGCCATGATCTGCCCCATCTTCATCATCGCTTCGACCATCTCGGGAGGAAGCTTGTCCGCTCCGCCCATGTGCATCTGGGGCTGACCACGCACTGCACCCGTTTCCGCGTCAAAGACCGCGGAGTGCAGACTGCACTTGATGACGCCAGCCTTGAACGTGCCAATGCTCAACGGCGCGGACATGTGCCCGCAACGGTCCTCGAAGGCCCGAATGCCCGACGGACCATGGGCGATCAAAACCTTTGTTCCGCCGACCTCAATCCCTTTCATCGTTCCCTGAGGCACATCCTTCACTTCGGCCGCCTTGAACCATCCGCTCACGTGACCCACTCTCAGTCCACCGATGGGTTGGGCGAGCATATCAATTGAATCTGACGATAGGGTAACCTGCCTACTTGGTGGAGGTGGATTGGCCAGTGCTCTTCCAGCCGAGGATCCCGCGGTTCGGGCCCCGCCGCAGGTAATGTCAGTGGAGGAGGCTCAAGACTGCAATCCAGCAAGATTCCGAACCTTCATGAGCTAGGACCGGGTGCGCGCGCCCATGCATCCCAACCCAGCTTGGATCGCGTTCGCCGCGTTCGCCGCGGTCTTGGCCCTTGTCGTGCCGGGAGTTGGACTCGCCGTAACTTCGGTTACCGAGGTGAACGGGTTTAACGTCGTGAACCCGTTTGCGACGATACACAAAGTGAGCTCCTCCAACTGGGCCGGTTACGCCGCTACCGGGGCCAAGGACACAGTCACCGTCGTGTCCGGGACGTGGACTGAGCCCAAGATCACCTGCACGAGCGGCTACTCCACCACCGATGTGGCCACCTGGGTCGGGATCGATGGATACTCGAACGGTAACCTCGTCCAAACGGGGGCGTCTGCGGACTGCAGCGGTACGACGGTCTCCTACTACGCCTGGTGGGAAGTTCTGCCCGCTTCCGAGACCACCATCGGCTCTTTCACCGTTCACGCCGGGGATACGATCTGGGCTTCGGTAACCTACGCAACCTCGACCGGGAAGTACACCATGAAGATCACCGATGGGAGCCAGTCGTTTTCCCACGTTCGTACGCTGACCGCCGACCCTCGGACCTCCGCGGAGTGCATCGTGGAGCGCGACTATATCGGCGTCTTGAACCAGCTCTCGAAGTTCAAGACCGACACGTTTTCGTCATGTACCGCCACCATCAGCGGGACGAGTGGCGGGATCGGTACGTTCAGCTCCGTCGATGCGATCAAGATGGTCAGCGGCTCCACGACGCTGGCCACAACCTCTGCGCTGACTTCGAACACCAAGTTCACGGTGACCTGGAAAGCGTACAATTAGTCCATCGAGCCAAACCCCTTCTCTACTTTTATGGCGAGCGGCAAGCCCTCCATCGAGTCAAACTTAACCAATTGTTGAGCATGCCCGGTCGTGGGCCCGAGCAACTGTCCACATTGCGGGGGAGCAAACCCGTACCAGGCCATCAATTGTCAATGGTGCGATGCGGCCTTCTTACCCAACATTCCAGCCCCCCTGCCATCGGCCGGATACTTGCCCCCCGAACCGAGTCCCGCCTCGGAATCCGAGGAGGAGCCGGACGAGACCTCTCGGTCGTCCAACCCGTTACTCCCGTTGCGGATCGTGATGGCAGTCATTCTGATCCTGATCTTGGTGGCCACGGTCTCCATTAACCCATCAACGATCACCAACGTAACCAATACCGGCAGAGCTCTCCGCCTCCCACCACTGGTCCCGTGGACGTATGGACGGTCAACGTCACGTCGCCGGACAATGCATGCGGGCTGAACTGGCAAAGCGCCGGGGGGTTCTACGGGAGTGCCCACGTCCAACATACGATATTCTGGTGGCTCCCCGGACCAAGTGGGAACGTGCCGTGTAGGGTGTCGAACGTGAGCACGCCCACCGCGGGTTGGTACGTTTACTCGTCATTGCCGTCCAACATAACATCTGCTCAGACGCCGATCTGGGTAACGGCGGTCGCACCCTTGTCCTTCAACGGCACGTTGGAACTCGTGTTCACCTAGGGATTGTCGAGCCCCCGGTCGTCCGCACCGGGACTCAGTGGGTGCAATGCAGCTTGCACGTAGGTCCCTTACTTCGGGAACCGCGCAGCCCTTCGAAAAGGGCGTCAATCCTCCTCGGGGCTCTCCATAGCCTGAAGGTAAGGGCAAATTAGGCCAACCTAATAATTAGGGTTAGCTATATATTCAGCTTAGCTGTAAACTGAGTCGTGGAAGTCCTCCAGAAGTTGACTCGCCGCCAGGTCGATGCCCTTCGGGCAATTCGATCAAGGGAGACGCCGGAGCGAGGCGCGTCCCTCAAGAGCATCGCAGCTTCCCTCAAGATGAGCGCGCCATCTGCCCTTGGCCATCTCACTCCGCTGGAGGAGCTCGGGTTAGTCGAGCGGCATCGCGGCAAGAGCCGCGTCACCTCCCGGGGCCAAGCCACACTCCTCGAATACCAACGACACCACCGAGTTGCAGAGACCCTCTTCGGCAGTTTGGGACTGGCCCCTGAACAGACGTGCGCCGCAGCTCGTGAGATCGATCTGGCCATCTCGCACCGGACGGTAGAGGAGGTTTGCAAGGCTCAGCAGCACCCGGCTTCCTGCCCGCACGGTGAGCCGATCGGTCACTCGCATTCTTTGCCCCCCGGGCGGGGGCGCTAATCTCGAAACGAAGGCGAAGGAGAACCGCACATGAAAGTGACGATGAAGGTCGTGGCGGTTGTGATCGCGGTGGTTCTGGTCGCGGGCGCGATCACCTACTTGGCGGTTACGAGCTCCGCCCCGGCAAATGGGGAGACTCCCGGTGTGATTGACGTAGTAGCCGCGGAGAATTTCTGGGGGAGCCTGATCACTCAACTGGGCGGAACGCATGTCAGCGTAACCAGTATCGTGAGCGACCCCAACGCCGACCCTCACGAATACGAGGCCAATGCCTCCGATGCCCGCGCAATCGCCAACGCCCAGTTCGTTATCGAGAACGGGGAAGGATACGACGACTGGTGCTCCCAGTTGGTTGCGTCTGCCGCCGCATCGGGTCAGGTAGTGCTCAATGTGCAGAACACCCTCGGCGTCGCGTCGGGTGGCAACCCTCACTTCTGGTACAACCCTACCTATGTGAACGCGACTGTGGCCGCGATGTACTCGGACCTGGTCGGCATCGCTCCGGGGGACACCTCCTATTTCCAACAGCAATACGCCACCCTCAATGTCTCCCTGGACGGATTGTATGGTGAGGCCGCCCAGATCCGGGATCACTTCCACGGACAGGAAGTCGCCTCCACGGAGAGCATCTTCGTTTACCTTGCTAACTGGACCGACTTGAACCTCGTCTCTCCCCCCGCCTTCATGGAAGCCGTCGCCGAAGGCAATGATCCGCCGGAGCAGAGCGTGGTGACCTTCCAGGACCAGTTGGAGAGTGGGAACGTCACCGTCCTCGTCTACAACGAGCAAACGGTCACGCCGATCACGCAATCGATGAAATCGATCGCGGCCCAGAACAATGTTACCATTGTGGGCGTTACGGAAACCATCCAGCCACCGGGCACTTCGTTCGAGGTGTGGATGAACGCCGAGTACTTGGCGCTCTACAACGCGCTCAACTCGAAGGCGCTTGGACAATGAAGGTAGCGTGACCGGGATCGTGGCTCAGCGGGTCGGGGGAGGCCCCGGGCCTGGGGGCACGACTTATGGCCACGGACCAGAAATCCTCGGACCCACCCCGGAGATCATTCGTGCGGACCATTTGGAGGTGGGGTACAAGGGAAAGCCGGTTTGGGGGGAGGCCACCTTCGAAGTGCGCCGGGGGGAGTTCGTCGCCGTCATCGGCCCCAACGGCGCCGGCAAGACGACCCTGTTTCGAATGCTTCTCGGGCTGCAGCGACCGCTTGCGGGCTCGTTACAGGTGTTCGGCGCCCATCCACACCGCGGGAACCGTAGGATTGGCTACGTTCCCCAGCGCCACTCGATCGACCGTGAGACGCACATCGAGTGCGACAAACTCGTTCGTTTGGGATATTCCGGAACGAAGTGGGGGCCCGCCATTTCGATCCGGGAGGAGAGCGAAGCGGCGTCCCGGGCTCTGCAAGCGGTGGGTGCTTCTGAATTCGCGCACAAGTCGTTGGGCTCTCTCTCCGGCGGGGAGCTCCAACGGGTGTTCCTGGCCGAGGCGTTGGTGGGGGATCCGGAGATGTTGTTGCTCGACGAGCCGCTTTCCAGTCTCGACCTACGCCGCAGCCGGGACTTGGTTCAACTGATCAACGGTCTCGTCCGCTCTCGGAACGTCACCACGTTGCTGGTGGCCCACGACATCAATCCCCTCATCCAATGTTTGGACAAGGTCATTTACATCGCCAACGGCAAGGTCGCGACCGGCACGCCCGAGTCCGTCCTGACCACGGAGAGCCTGACTGCGCTGTACGGGGTCCCCGTCGAGGTCCTCCGAGACTCGCGGAACCGCATCGTGATTGTCGGTGGCGAGGAAGGTCACGGGGATGAGAGCCCATGAGCATCGACTGGAACATCGTTACCGATTTCCGCGTGATGTGGCAGTACAGTTTCTTTCGCAACGCGTTCATCGCCGGCACGATGATCGCCGTCGTCGCCGGGATCATCGGGTACCTCGTGGTCCTACGTCGCGCCGCGTTCGCCACTCACGCCCTTGGGCATACGGGATTCTCCGGCGCAGCCGGCGCCGTGTTGTTTGGAGTGAATCCGGTCTACGGGCTCCTGCTGTTCACCATGTCCACGGGCACCGGGATCGCACTACTGGGGCCTCGCGCCGCCAACCGTGACGTGGAAATCGGAACCGTCCTCGCCTTTGCCCTTGGAGTTGGTTTGCTCTTCATCAGTCTATACACGGGGTATGACACCGAGGTCTATTCCATTCTGTTTGGCGAGGTCCTCGGCATCAGCTCCAGCCAAGTCGCTCTCACAGCCGAAGCGTCGGCCGTCATCCTGATCGTGGCGGCGCTGATCTATCGGCCCCTCCTGTTCGCCTCGTTGGACGAGGACGTGGCCGAGGCCAAGGGCCTCCCGATGCTGGGATTGGGACTCTCCTTCATGTTGTTGCTCGCGGTTACGATCTCCATCGCGGTCCAGATCATCGGGGTGCTGCTCATTTTTGCCCTGATGGTGACGCCAGCGGCCATCGCGGTACGTCTCACACGTCGACCGGCGTATGCCGTGTTGGTCGCGATCCTCGTGGCGGTATTCGCGACCTGGGCCGGCCTCATTATCGCCTTTTATGAGGCGCCTCCCGCGAGCTTTTTCATCGTCACCATCGCCTTCCTCCTCTACGTCGCGGTGCGGGCGGCCCCCCCAGCTGCCGGCCTCCTCCGACGGATAAGCCCCTCCGTTCGTCGTCAGAAAGCCGCTCCCAGCGGGCCCCCCTCCGGCTCGGATGCGGTGGGGATCCTTGCGAGCCAACCCGCGCAGCGTCCGTTGGAGCCCGGTCTCTAGGGTCGGGAGCGGGCAGCGGTGCTCCTCAGGAGAGGTCCTCCCCCAACCCAAGGAATCCCGACGAAGAGATCTAGCCCGATCGCACGGGGGGAGCTGCCGCGGGTACCTTCATGGGGGCAAATCTTGCGGTGAAGTGGGGCAATCGCTCCGGACGATGGGTGTATTCCATTCCCCGGATCTCCTTCCGGCGCGCGTACACGCGGCCGACGCATTCGGCCACGTAGGCGAGCTGCGCCGCCGAGTAGACTCGGCGCGGAACGGCGAGCCGTACGAGTTCCAGGGATTGGCCGTTCCCTTCTTGGGCGCCGAACATCAGCGAACCGACCTCCACCGAGCGAACGGCCCCCTCTCGGTAGATCTCGACGACCAGGGCCTGTCCGGGGAGCTCCTCGAGCGAGAGGTGCGAGAGGAACCGTCGCACGTCGAGGTAGACGGCATGTCCGCCGACGGGTTTGAGCAGTGGAACGCCGCGTTCCATGAGGAGATCGGCGAGGTAGCGCACCTGGGCGATGCGGTGTTCTAGGTACTCCAGATCGGTCGCTTCCTGCAGGCCGACCGCCATTGCCTCGAGATCCCGTCGGGCCAGACCACCATAGGTCGTGAACCCCTCGAAGAGGATCTGGGCCTCGTTGAGTCGTTCCGCCACAGCCGGATCCCGAGTCGCGACAAACCCCCCGATGTTGACCAGCCCGTCCTTCTTGGCGCTCATCGTTGCGCCGTCGGCGAGGCTGAAGAACGCCCGGCCAATCTCCGGGATGGAGTGCGCCCGCATCCCCGGCTCTCGCTCCCGGACAAAGTATGCGTTCTCCGCCCACCGGCACATGTCCAGGTAGAGCGGGATCTGGTGGGCGTGGGTGATGCGAGCCACCTCGCGGAAGTTCGCCAACGAGACCGGTTGCCCTCCCCCCGTATTGTTCGTGATGGTCACCATGACGAGCGGAACCCGCTCGGGTCCCTCCATATTGAGGAGGCTCTCAAGGGCGGCAACGTCGACATTGCCCTTGAACGGCATGTCGCTCTCAGGGTCGTAGGCCTCGGGAATGGCGAGGTTAACCGGACGTCCCCCGTTGTGGAGTACGTGCGCTTGGGTGGTGTCGAAATGCATGTTGTTGGGGATGACGGATCCCGGCCGACACAAGGTTGAAAACAGGAGGTTCTCCGCCGCTCTACCTTGGTGGGCGGGGAGGATGTGGGGAAATCCGGTCAGGTCTCGGACCACCGCCTCAAAGTGGGCAAAGTTCCGGCTGCCCGCGTAGGATTCGTCCCCCATCATGAGGGCCGCCCACTGGTGGTCGCTCATCGCACCGGTACCGGAATCGGTCAGAAGATCGACCCGGATCTCGTCGGAGCGGAGCTGAAAAAGGTTGTAATGGGCCCGGACGAGCGCCGCCTCTCGCTCCGCCGGTTTGGGATTGGGGATACGCTCGACTACCTTCGTGCGGTACGGCTCAAATGGTGGAGAGGTCCCAGCGCCGGAAGTCACCGAGGACTCGACATCCGGCAGCCCCTATTATACCGGCGGCCGGGCCCCGACGCCGGAGGCCGGAACTGTACCGGGGTCGCTTCGCACAGGAACGTTCACGGAGGCTGCGATCGATCAACCGTGGGGGCCCGCCGGAGGAGGATATTTGGGCCCGAATTCAGCAGCCGACATCGCCACGGGGCAATCCCTCGTCCGGGCGAATCTGGTCATCCTTTGAACGCGGGAGGGCGTTCGGACGCTCTATAAATAGGTGTCCGGAGAATACTTTCTCACCCGCCCCAGTTACATGAGCGAACGGGAAAACCTGTTCCGTCCGATCCACAAAGGCATCCGCCTGATGCTCTACCAGCTCGGTAGCGAGTTGCAGACCCAGAGCTTCGTGGATGTGGCTCAGTCGAACATCGTGGTCGGGCGATTTAAACGGGACTTGGGAGATTCTCTCTCTAACTGTATCTTGTGCCTCCTCTCGGCCCATGCCCGACACGAGGAGAAGGACATCTTCTCCCAAATCCGGGTGCATGACAAAGAGGCAGTCGAGACCGTTATGAAGGAACACGGCGACGTCGCCCGCCGCATCTACGACTTCTCGAAGTTGTGCGACGAACTCCTCCGCAATGCCGAACCTGAGCACCGCATCGAACTGGGCGATCGCCTGATCCAGGAAGCCAACGAACTCGTGGCGATGTATCTCGCTCATCTGAACAACGAAGAGGGACTCCTCGTCCCCGTCATGTGGGAGTGGTTCAGCGATGAGCAGCTTCGCGAGATGCGACGAGTCTTCTACGACAGCCTTCCGCTCACGTTGTTCGAGACCTGGATGCGTTGGACACTGCCGGCCATGAACCAGGAGGAGCTGGTGGTACTGTATTCTGGGTTGCAAACTGCGGAGAAGAACCCCCGGACCAAGGAATGGGTCCGGCTCGCCCACGAGACACTCAGTTTCGATCGATGGCTGGCCCTTCGAGAGTCCGTCTCTATCGACCTCCCCTGGGAGAGCCAAGGTCCGGGTCGCATTTCCTCTTGAGACTCGCTCCGCCCGAGAGCGGAAGAACGCGCGGTAGACAATTCCGTTCCGCAGGACGTCAGGACGGCATTCTCGAATCATCTCAAGCTCGCTCATCTGCTCACCGTGAAACCTAGAATCAGTCGACGGAGCCCGCGGGGGCGGCCTCGACAACTCGTCCGGTCAGATTGCGCGACTCTTTGGGGGACCGCGGGAGAACGGAGTGCAGTGGCCGACTTACCCACCCTACGGCTTGGGGGTGAGGCGAGAGAACGCAACCGGGACAAGCCGACGATCCTTTTTCACTTCGACCGTCCCGGACGATGGGATTGCAGCGTAGCCTGTGTCGGACCCGACCACGAAGGCGTGGGTACCGTCCCCTACGTGGAACTCGATCGTCGTGTTGGTGGAGGACTGTGCCTTGCCGTCCAGTTTCACCGACCAGGACGTCCCTTCGGGAAGTCCCTTCGCCGAGAACACGACGGGGTTCCGGTGGGGTCGGGCCGCGATGAAGAAGAAGAGGACCAGGAGGGCGGCCACGATGAGGCCAACGATCAACGCAAGGTCAGTGGTGGAAAGGCCCCCGGGGCTGGTCGAACCGGGGGTGGAGGGGGACTGGGCAGTGAAACCGATCTCGACCTGCTTGGCAGCGCCATTCACGATCACCGAACCCGAAGTCACATTCGCGGTGTAGCCCGTGACCGTTCCCACCGTGAACACGTAGGTCCCGTCCGCTTCGGAAGTGCCGATGGTCGCAGAGGACTCGGTGTGCGGAGTCCCGGCCAGGGTGACCGACCATGTGAGTACCCGGACGGTAGTCCCGTCTCCACGAAGGTTACGGGATAGGTCGCCGGAGGCGTTGGGGCGAAGGTGGCGGTTATCGTCCCGGAACTCGAGACGGTTACCATGGTCGATGAGGAGGTGAGGGAGGCGACGGTGCCGACCGTGCTGCTCCACGACGTGAACGTCTCTCCCGCGCACGCGGCCGCATCGAGCGAGTAGGCGCCCGCCGCGACGCCGGTTGCCTGACCACCGTTCGAGTACGGGTTGCCATTGAACGTGAGGGAACAGGTCGAAGGAACCACGTCGAAGGCAATCGTGTAACTGGTCGATGTCGCAGTGAAAGTACCCGTGACGGTGCCGCTGGCGGAGACCGCAATGCTCGTGGAGGCGGCCGTTAGAGAAGTGACGGTTCCAGCTGAGCTGGTCCAAGAGCTGAACGTCTCCCCTGAGCAGGCATTGGCAACGAGCGGATACGACCCTCCGGTGACCCCGGTCGCCTGCTGTCCATTCGAGTACGAAACCCCGTTGAACGTTACCGAACAGGAGGTCGGCATGGTGTCAAACGTCACGGTGTATCCGATTGGAGTTGTCGTGTAGGTTCCGGTCACGGTGCCGTTCGAAGAAACAAGAATGCTCGTTGAGGCGGAAGTCAGCGAAGTTACCGTTCCGGCGGTGCTGCTCCAGGAGCTGAACGTTTCTCCCGAACAGGAGTTGGCCGCGAGAGAGTAGGATCCCCCAGTGACACCGGTGGCCTCCTGGCCATTCGTGTAGGAAACCCCGTTGAACGTCACCGAGCAAGACGTGGGAACGGTATCAAACGTCACGTTGTACGTCGAGGAGGACGAGGGGGTACCGGGTCGATGAACATGACCGACCCGGAGTACACGTTGGAAACGAAGGCCTCCCCCGAGGAGGCATTGACCGAGATCCCGTTCGGGCGGACCCCCACGGTCAGGTTGACGAGGGCTCCGGAGCTCACGTTGACCTCCGTGACGGTGTTCCCGTCCCAGCCGCCGATAGGGTTGACCTCGTCCGGAGCATAGAGGAGGCCGTTGACCGGATCCCACGTCAGGTAGAGGCTGGTGTGATAGAGGCTGATGTTGCTCGCGAGGAGAGATTGCGAACCCGGATCGAACTCTTGGAGCACGTAGCTGGCTCCGCTGGTGTCTTCGATGTAGATCACCCCAGTAGATCCGTCGTACGCAGCTCCAAACGGTTGGTCGTAGAGGTCGACTTCGCTCACAAGGGTATTCGCCGCAACCGTGTAGATTGCTCCGTAGTACTCCCCTGCCGACGGAACCGACGAAGTACAAGTCGGAAGTGGTGGGGTCGTACATTGCCGCGCCGGGAGTCAGACCTGGGAGGTTGATCGAGGTCACGGTGGTGTTCGTCGCGGGGTTGATGACAGTCACATTGCCGTTTCCTCCCGTTCCTCCGTTCCCCACATAGAGATACCCGTTATTCGGGTCGTAAGTGAGCGTAAACGGTCGTACGCCAACCGGGATGGATCCAGTGTCCGCTAACGTGTGTGCGTTGAACACCGTCAGGTTGTCGACGTGATTGGTCGGCGGGGGCCCAAAGTTCGCGATGTACCCGAATCCGGTATTCGGGTCAACCCAAACTGCGGTCGGCGAGGTCCCAGCTGGAACGTAGCCGATGATATGCCCTGTGCGGGGGTCAATCACCGAGACATTCCCGTACGTCCCACCTCCCGGGAGAGGGACGAAGAGATTCCCGGTCAACGGGTCGAAGTAGCTCTGGGCGGATGGGGTGACCGTCGACACAGGATATCCCAGGATTTGGAGGGTGGGCGACATCAAGACGAACCCCGTAGAACCCGACTGCCATTCCCCCGCGATCAAGAGGCGGTGGCTCACGGAAGAGTAAGTGATGCCGCCGTACCCGCCGCTGGGAATCTGCGTCGAGTTGGCGACCCACGTATGGGTGGCAGAGTCCAGTTCGGTGACGTTGTAACCTGAATACCCCTCGCTGACGACATAGACTCCGCCATTATCCGGATCGAAGGCCGCCGCAGGAGATGCCAGCAACGCGGTAGTTAGGGAAAGGGTTGGCCCCAGGATGCCTGTAGCGAGATCCACCGTCGAGACGTTGTTCCCGCACGGCACGTAGAGCTCGTCCGTCTTCCAGTCGACCGCGGGGACCCCCGGGTTGACTCCACTCGCTCCCGGGAGCGTGATGGTCCTCCAAACGGTATCGTTGTTCGGGCCGATGATCGAAACGTATGGGTACCCAGAGATACCGCTCCCCACAACGTAGACCTCGCCGGTTTGATTGTCGTAAACGAGGTCCAGCGCCCCGTAGTTGCTGATGGAAACATTCAGGTCGTTGCTAATGTTCACGTCAACGACGCCGAAGGGCGAGGCGAGAAAGAGATGCCCACTCGAGTTGTTCACGGCCGCCGACCCGTCCGCGCCGCTGCCGGACGGCAAACCGAGAGAACCGACGACCGTGTTCGTGATCGGGTCGACCACGGAGATGTAGTTCATGTCATGGTTAACCACGTAGAGGAGGCCATTGCTCGAGTCGAAGGCAACTCCTTCTGGGATTAGCCCCACAGGGACCAGGCTGACGAGAGTGCCGGTGGCCGGAGAGATCGCCGCGAGAAATCCGCCGTAATACAGGCTTGTACTGTTCTCAGTAATGTTTTGGACTGGCTCGTAGAAGAGGTTCGTGCTCGGGTCGTAGGCCGGAGTCGTCCCCCACGCCTCCGGAAAACGTCCGGAATCTAGGGTGTCCACCGAACGGTATAGCCCCGGATAGACGGTGTTGTTGATCAGGACGGTCGTTTGACCCACACTCGGGGGAACATAGCCGGACTTGGGGCCGACGTGCCCCATGGAAAGCCCGATTTCGCCACCAGCCGGCGAAGTCGACGCGGCACCTCCGTGGTTCGCCGAGAGGGCGAAAGCGGACCCAGCCGACAAGGTTACGAGCGCGGCGGTAAGAACCGTGAAGAACAAAACCGTAACAGACCCGACAGAACTGAACCGCATGGACCCACCGAGCAGGCACTGGGGGTAAAGAACCTTCGTGAGCCGGTTCGCTCCCACCTGACGTTCTCGGCAGCTCGAAAGCGGGTGCCCCGGATGCGTTGCACGGACCCGCGTGTGCCGGGGTTGCCGGCTGGATCGAGTTCTGGAGGGCGGATGTGCCTGAGAGGGGGAATCTATCGGGACGGGCGACATTCCGAAGGCCGGACCACTCACGACGATGAGTGGGCCCAGTCGGATTTGAACCGACGACCTCCCGGTTATCAGCCGGACCGTCAGGGAATGTGCCGTTCGGAACCCGAGTACCCCGTTTGGGACCCGTCGGACCCCCCCGCCGATGCCCTCGATCGCTCGTTCGCCTGGCTCGCCGCTCAAGCGTACTCCGAGGTCGCCCGGTCCTCCACCGCAGACGACCTCGAAAACCCAGCCTAGCCCAACCCCTTCCGGGCCCCGGGGGCGCCCCCCGGGGCCCTTCTTTTTCAATGGATCAACGTGACCCTCCCTTCTTCTTGTTAAAGATTCGAGACCGATCCTTTAACAACGGCCGGGACGCGCCCCTTGTTAAACCCGGGCCCCTCGGCTCCCGCGCGGGAATCGAAACTCCTGGACCTCAGCCGACGGTCTGGATCCTTGGCCCATGGCCTCGTCCGTCCCTCTTCCCCCGAGGAACGAACGATGCGCGAGATGGGCAACAACGATGTGCCCCCTTCGGAGCGAGCCACCCGGACCAGTACCGGTTGGATGCCTACCGAAGGGTCTTATAGGCCCCTATCAATCACCTTATGTGATGGCTCTTCCGGATAAGCATCTCGTCTACGTTCTGGGCCACCCCGAGGCATGGAGGCTCCTCGTCACGTTGGAGCGGGGACCCCAAGACCGGTACGAACAGGTCCGCAAGGCGCTGGGAATGCACTCCCAGGCCTTCCAGCGGTTGCTCTACTGGATGCGGGGGTATGGCCTCGTTCGGGTCCGAGCCGACCACGTGGGTCGCGCGCACCGCGGGGCCATCCCCGTGCACCTCGAGATCTCCCCGAAGGGGCAGGCCATGCTGGATCTCCTCCGGCGGGTCGAGGAGGAGGTCCAGAGCCGTCGGGAGGCGCTTGGCGTGCGAGGCGCGGACCTTCTCACGGTCGCCTGAATGGCGCTGATCGTTCTCGGGCCCTCGGCTTGGCTGCCGAAATATCGACCTGCCGTGCCCCGGTGGGTTGTCGACATCCTTCCCCCAGGACGGAGGGTGGAGGGAACGCCGATTCCCACCGCCCGAGATGTGAGGTTTGGCCTTGTCGCGCGTCTGAGGCTGGCGAACGTCAAGGCCACGGCCATGGAGCTCCATCACGACCGCAAAACGGAGTCCCCGGTCGACAAGCTTCTTCGGGTCGTTCACGAGGGCGAGGTGGAGCGGTACGCCATCTACTGGCCCTACGGGGCGGTTCGTCCCGCGCTCGACGTGGAGATCGGCTGGCTCCTTCGTGGGCTTCAACGCAAGGAGATTCCGGGCGAATCCATTGGCCTATTCTACGAGTCGGATCCGGAGGGCCGCCAGGCAGCCCACGAACGGCACGTCCCAGGGGGTCGGGTCGTCTTCGAGTCGCTGGAGCGGGGTCGGAGGACGACGTACTACCAGAGCCTCGTGGACTGGGGTGCCATCCCAATTCCCTGGTCCAACTACGAGGATCTTCTCGAATTTCTCGAGGTCTTCTCGCGGTAGGCCCTTCCCCCGCCCGTCCCCCTCCTCGCTCGGAACCCCAAGGGTAGTTGAGAGGCTCCGGCTTTCCCGATTGGGGGAAGGCCTTGGCAAGTCGGGACTTCTGGGCCAAGCTGACGTCTCATCCTCTCCTCTTCGGGGGAATCGCAGTCCTGATTGCAGCAGCCTCAGTGTTCGGTGCTTACTCCTGGAATCAGCTGAACCCCCCGACCAATCCGGGTTCGGTGATCACGCCCTGCAGAACCTGTCCGGATGCGTGCAATGGAGTCGATTTCCTTCTCGTCGAACAGGGTGGGAACGGCATGTTGCCCGCTCACGCGGCCTTGGGCTCCCAGAATTGGTACAACTACTCCATCATCGCGTGTGATTCCTGGACAATCGGAGATCTCTATTTTGGGGTCGACGACAACCGGACCTGCGAACCGCTCGCCCAAGTCGTGGGCGTTGCGATCTTCACGGCCCCGGGAAGCTGGAATCTAGAAGAGAATGCGTCGAATGGCTGGTGGAACGTCAACACGTCGGCCACGATTCCTGTGACCGCCAACCCCGGCAACCTGTCGGTGGCGACGAACGCTCCACTGACCGAGGCCATACTGACCGTGTACTGGGTCGGATCTACGGGCCAGAGCTTGGACATCTACAGCAGGGGGATGGCCCAGGGCGTGAGTTCTTCCTGCTATCCCTCCCATCCCTGAGGCCCGAGGACGACGCCACCTCGCGCATCTCACGTCCCTGCTCTCGCGAGGAACGTGAGATGCAAAGCATCCCCCGACCAACAATGGAGCCGCCCGCGCCGAACAATGCCACCGCCAGCCGCCTGAGGACCGTCACCGGCAACCGCTTCCCGCGGAAGTGCGCCTGCGGCTGCGGGCAGCCGATCCCCCGCGACCTCGACATCCGGTACGTCGTGGACTTTGGCGCGCCGCGACCGTACCCCGCCTACCTCCGCGAGCACTCGCCCGACTTCGGTACGTAATCCGGAAGTATCAGAACTGCCGACGCGCGCCAATTCGCAGGTCGGCGGGCTCCGGCAAGAATCAATCGAAACTCAGATCGACTTCACTCCGCGGTTAAATGCAACTACCGTTTCACTGGGACTTGAGAGTGGTCACCTGTAAGCTCGAGTGATTGCTATGGTCGATATTTTCGGCGTCTCCGCGGGGATTTGTGAGGGGAAAGGGTTGCCTTGTCAAGAGCGTTCTCGACCTAATCAGATAGGGAATCACCTCCGAACGAAGATTCGGCGCAAGCGAAGCCTCCACACTGGGCTGGTGCTCTTCGCGGTCGTGTCAATCGCCTTTATCATGGGTGTAACGGGAACTGTTAATGGGGAAGTCTCCGCTCGATCAGGAGCCGGAACTCCGCGTGTAGATTCTTCCGGATCTACGTCGAACAATTCGGGAGTGAATACCACACGCGAAGTGACTAGCAGCATTCCTCAACATCTCGGCCCGACCCCCGTTTCAAACGGGACCAGGAACATCACAACGCAAGGTGCGACGCACGTGAAATTTGGAGGAATCTTCAACTCCGCAAGTGGGGGGTCCTCGTATTGCAGCCTGTTGGAAAATTACTGCGAAATTAGTGAGATCATAATGAACATCACGATCCCGCAAGCCGGCGGCGGTGGGGACACCCTGTTTGAAGGCATGTCTGTCTTCGACACTGCGAACTACTACGATCAAATGGGAATCGCCACTGGTAACTGGCTGAACCAGGGCGGGGGGATTGTTCCCGAGTGCGTCAACACGTTCGCTTGGTGCGACTATTTCAGCTTCGCATCCACCGGAACTTCCGGTTGCCCTGACAACACTTACTACGGGATAATGGATGGTTATCTTGCCAGGGATTACACGTACCAATTCCAATTGGTCGACGATGAGTCGAACGGCGGGATCTATTTTCACGTCTACAACATTTCCGGCAGTACTCCCGTATTGTTCGACTACGGGAGCTACTCTACAGGAGGAGGGGCCTTCTACTTGTCCAATCAGTATGTAGTCGGCTTGTGCTCCTATGATGATTATACAAACTATGAGGAATGGCCCTCAGGGTCCATGAATCCAGTCGAACCGTGGCCATGCTTCAACTTTCACACCAAGGTTTACGCAGAGGATGTGACATCCATGTCGTGGTCTCGGTACTCCATCTCCACGCCTTCGGGCTTCACCGGCGCCTTGGTATCAATAGTGTTCGCGAACGGTTGGTCGTGGATGAATGTGACCAATGAACCCTTCCGAACGTGGGTCGGCAACTTCTTTGGAGAAGGGATGTACAACGTTTCTGTCTCCAATACTCACTCGAACACTATCTACGTCAGTCTTAACGCTGTTGCAGATCCCAACTCGGGCTACTCGGTTTATCTTCAGTATCTCTATTGCCAAGTACCATGCTCGGACGTTTCGTTCACGCCCACCAACCCTAGTGTTTCAACAAACGCCAATTACCACCTCCCCGACGCATACGTGACTGTAACGTTGCCGTCGCACTTCGCGGCAGGGACATACACCATGGCCGTGTACGCGGAGTATACAGCCGAGTCAACTTGGACCGTCACCGACTTTTGGCTGGTGGTCACGTGAGGGGTTCCACATATCGGCCCTCGGTCAGAGTCTCAACACTTGCAACCGTCGGCTTGCTGGTGACTGTAGTTCTCGCACTGATGATGGCCAACGCGAATGTGTGGGCATTTGACTTAGCTCCATCAGCTCAACCAATTCGGACCCAGAATGCTCAGATCGCAGCAGGGGGGACCCTGTCAACTGGCATCGAAGCCGGGGGAGTCTCATATCCCGACGGTTGCGGGAACCTCCCGCTGGTTCAGGCGTTCCAATCCGAAGTTGCCGGGGGAGCCTCTCCATTCCACTACAACTGGTCTTTCGGCGATGGAACCCAAAATTCCTCCCTGGCGAATCCGGATCATTCGTACGCGACCTACGGCGAATACACGGTCCTATTGGTGGTCACCGACTCAACCGGCGCCAATGCTTTCGCGAACAAGTCGTTGTATGAAGGCCAAGCCACTTGCACCTCAGGATCAAATGTCACCACGGCAACGGCGTCGATGTTTGTCGTCCTGCCTATCGGGATTGTGGCCGGAGTCGCTTGCGGAGTCGTTGATCTTCAACGGCACCAAAAGAAGAAGGGACCCTAGCAAGGCTCCACCGCCGAAACTTTCCCTTTGACGCTGGCGGAGTCGGCCCCCCCGATGCCTCGCCAGTTATGGAGTCACCATCGGGCCAGTCTCTGGAAATTCTCGGGATACTTTTTCGGAAGCAGCGTCAAGTTTGGTAAATCGAACACTCATAATCGATAGGTGGTCGATCCGGGAGCAGTGATAGGTCTGGCATTCAGGCAGCCCGGCAGGGTTTCAAAGAGTCGGCCTGGTCGGGCGGCATGGATTGCCGAAGAAGGGGAACTGAGTGGTAGTCTGGCGCGCCTCGCCCGTTCCTCTCCTCGCGAGCAACGAGCGATGCAGCAATCCAGCATCCAGCACCCCGCGCCCGCCCCCGCCGAACGCGCCCGGCCCACTCCTTAAAAACGGATGGCACGCTGCCGCCCCGTGTGAGACGTCGCGGTCTCGTCCTACCGGAGATGCTCCTGGCGGGTTTGGTCGCTTTGATTGTAATTCTACCGTCCGTGCCGGGAACGCCGCATGCGCTCATGGCTGCCCCGCTCGGCTCCCCCACCCGGCAGGAGGACCTTGGAGTGAACGACCCCGCTATCCCGACGGCAGGGCCGCATTTGGGGACCAATGGAACTGCGCGAACCACGGGAGAAGGAGGTTTTGTCGTCGAACCTGCGACGACTCCTGCCGGGCAAGCGATGCTCCAACAGGCGGAGACCTCCCTGAATTCTGCGGGGGCCACGCCCACTGGTAGCTCCGCGGGCGGAGTTACCCATGACCCCAAGCTAGCCCCGCCGGGCGAGAACGCGCAACCGACACGAGCAATCGCACCGAACGATTCTGGCGAGCCGTCCGCGAACTGGACACAATTGTTCCCAGCCGCGACCCCTTTCGACAGCTTTGGGACCATGGTGTATGACGCGGCGGAGGGTTACGTCCTGCTCTTCGGGGGCTTGACTCCGAACAATGCGTGGGAATTCAGTGGCGGGGTGTGGACCGAGCTAACCCCGGGGCCCGGCCCTTCTGCGCGGGAGGTACGGGGCCATGAGCGTACGACCCGGCCGACGGTTGTGTTCTGCTCTTCGGAGGACAGGGGACCGGTCCGATCCTCAACGACACGTGGGAGTTCGAGGGCGGGGAATGGACGGGGGTGACGCCAACTGTGAGCCCTCCAGCCACTTACGCTGGAAGCCTGACCTATGACGCGGCGGACGGGTATGCCGTTCTCTTCGGCGGACTCGGTAGTAGCGGATCTCTTCTCAACTACACGTGGGCGTTCAAGGAAGGTGAGTGGACCAATATGTCGTCGGGATCAAGCCCGCCCCCCCGGTGGTTTGCAACGATGGGGTATGACGTGGGAGACGGGTACGTCCTACTCTTCGGAGGACAGGGGGACAGCCATTTTCTCAACGACACGTGGGAATTCAAGGGCGGGGTGTGGACTGAGCTAATGCCGTCCACGAGCCCGTCCGCGCGAGGTTGGGCGAGTATGACGTATGACGCGGCGGACGGGTATGTCCTGCTTTTCGGTGGAGCCCCGTCAACGGCGGACTTTCCCGAGTTCAATGACACCTGGGCGTTCAAGGGCGGGGAGTGGACCAACCTGACTCCGGCAACGAGCCCATCCGACCGGTCCGACGCGGCCATGGTGTATGATCCCGCAGACGGGTTCGTCATGCTATACAGTGGATTGGGACCCTACGGGGGGGGACTCTACGACACTTGGGAGTTCACGATCCTCCTCAATCCAGGAGAGGTGTCGCCAGCATTTGTCGCAGTAGATCAGGGCCAGAGTATCGTCCTGACCTCCAATGCGTCTTACGGGGTTCCCCCTCTGAGCTATCAGTGGTACTCGGGTGGTTCGTCCAACTGCTCTTCTGACAATCCGATCGGCGGAGCGACCTCGCCCCTCCTCTCGCTCCCGTCTCCAGCGAGTGGCTACTACTGCTACCAGGTGAGCGACCGGGAGGGGGTGAGCGGATTCTCTTCGGCCGCCGAGATCTCGGTGAGTTCTGCGCTGGTGTCGGGCTCGATCGCCCCTCTCGCTGCGGTTATCGACTCGGGGCAATCCCTAGAGTTAACGGCGAACCCGTCCGGCGGGACGCTCCCCTACCACTTCGCGTGGTACGCAGGGTTCTCGCCCACCTGCACTTCAGATACCCTGCTCCCGGGCGCGACGAATTGGACCTATCTGGCGGCGCCGACCACGAGCACGTACTACTGCTACGAGGTCGCGGACAACGCGACCTTTCCTGAGTCGGGCTACGCCGTGGCCGAGGTTACCGTGAACGCGCCGCTGGTCGTCGGGTCCCCGACTGCGAGTCGAGTCTCGGCCGACGTGGGGGAGAGCGTGACCTTCACGATCCCGGTGAGCGGAGGGACGTTCCCGTATCTCCCGGTCACGTGGGTGGGCCTCCCGTCGGCCGGCTGCAATGACGCGAACACGACCGTGGTGACCTGTGCGTTGACTGGTTCGGACGTGGGGAGCCTCCAGGTTTGGGGAAAGGTCACCGACAACGCAGGCGTGACGGCTTCCTCGTCGTCTCCCCTTACGTTCGTGGTCGATCCCGACCCCACGGTCTCAGTTCCGGAAGCGACCCCCGCAACGCTCGGGTTGGGAGGTCATACCATGCTGAGCGTGACGGCGACGGCGGGTGCTGGACTCGGCCTCACGTATGCTTGGTTCGACCTTCCCCCGGGGTGCGCGTCATCGGGGAACTCGACGCTCGTCTGCACCCCCAGCGCGATCGGGACGTATTCCGTGACGGTGGTGGTGACCGACTCGAACGGATACTCGGTGATGTCGTCGCCCGTCGGGATCACGGTGGTATCTCCGGTCCCTACTCCGGCCAACTCGGGGGGACTGAACGGGCTGGAGTGGTCGCTGCTGGGAGCGTTGGTCGCTCTGTCGGTGGTGGTGGCCATCCTGCTTGTCTACGTATTCGTGCGTAAGGGGAGGAAAGGCCCGAAAGGTCGAGTCTAGGCTGTCGCATCCCACGTTCCCGCCTTTGCGAGGAACGAGCGATGCAGAGCATCACCTCGCCCAGAATGGAGCCGCCCACGCCGACCGTCGCCACCCCCCCCAGCCGCCTGAGAACCGTCACCGGCAACCGCTTCCCGCGCAAATGCGCCTGCGGCTGCGGCCAGCCGATCCCCCGCGACCTCGACATCCGGTATGTAGTCGATTTCGGCGCGCCGCGCCCCTATCCCGCCTACCTCCGCGAGCACTCGCCTGACTTCGGGACGTACCGCGGCAGCCGGGCGCAGTCCCGGCGGCAGGAACTCGACCGCGTCACCGGGTTCACCCCCGCGAGCGAGCTGATCGCGCGCAAGGACGCGGAAATCGCGGCCCGCGAGGACGCGCGCCCCGCGGACCCTGCCCACACCGAGGCGGACGCCAACTCGACCGCGACGCCCGAGTCGGGCCGTCCGTGGGCCTCCGGCCAGCTCGTCTTCAACGCGGGGTCGTTCGAGTCGGCGCGCTCGGCCTTCGCGGACTACGCGAAGGACGGCGAGACCGGGACTCAACTGCGGGCGCGCGTGAATCGGATCATCCTCGAGGACCTGGAGGAGAAGGTGCTCGCCCTGCGGGCCTTGCACGCGAAGCTCCGCGACCTGGACGGCGGCGAGTCGTTCGGGGACGTGGTCGCGCGGTCGCGACCGCGCCCGCGGGGGGAGTGCGGCGACTAAACCCTAAGGGGGTGGCGCCGTGTTCGAGTTCCGCCTGCGCATCCTGGAGGCGGAGCCCAACTCCTTCCTGGGGATCGTGGAGGGTTTTCCGCAGATCCTTTCGCACGCGGCCTCCGCCGCCCAGGCGGAGGCGGATTTGGTGAGGGCGCTCATCGACCACCTAGAGCGTCTCATGGACCACGAAGCGACGGGGATCGAGCTGGATGACTTGCCGACGGTGCGGCAATCTGTGCTTTGTCTCGGACCCCGCAACTGCTGAGGGCTATGGCCGGTTGAGTCCGCTCATATCTCCGCACCGATATGGCACGGCCGTGGCATCTTCGAGTTCCAGCGGCCCCCACCAGATCGACGCGTTCAGGGCGCGAATTACGCCATTTGAGGGGTTGTGGCGGTCTTTGGATGTCCGGTACTCGGTGGTGAAGTACCAAGAAAACTGGTACAACCTGATCACCGAGGTACTCCTGACCTCTACTCCAGCAGACTCCTCTCTGAACGAAACCTTCGTGGCCCTACCCGAATTCAGGGCCGGTAGGATTTCATGGGGACTGGACCGCCTAGATGCGGTTCTGGAATCAATCAAGGAACACGAAATCACCCTCGGAGAACTGCATGTTCGTATTGCGACTCCAACAAGAACACCACAGGGTCAGATTCAAGACACTCCGGAATGGCCCTTCTTCAGCATTTGGCAGCCCAATCAAGGCTGGGCTCCATTTTGGCGCCAGGGAGTCGACAGCGTTGCCTATTCGGTGGGGACGGTCGGAATGTCAACCCAAGAGCTGCTCGGCGTGGACGCCCGAAGAGATTTGGATCGGCGCTTGCTGATTCACTCTCCCCTTACTTCGGCCTAGATGACCTGGCCCAGTACTTCCTTCGGGCAGTACGACCGCTCCAGAATCAGACCCGTTTCTACGTGACTGCGCCTCTCGAAACTAGAATTCAAGACCTTAGCCTTGAAGGGAGCAATCGGATCATACTGAGAGTAAGTGCACCTCCGACTGCTTTGAAGCGGGACCTTCGAGTTGTAGCTCGTGCTCTGGCCAACGACAGGGTGTCCCGACTGGACGTTCGACCGATGGACGCTGGCAACGAAACGGTAGGGGCCGCGCCCCTCGACCTCACGGTCGATGCCGCAGGCTTCGAGTGGGTGGGAGGGGCACTGATTCTCAAGGAGGAAAAGGTCGATGAATTCACGTTCGTCCTACCCACATCAAACCAACCCAATCCGAGACTTGCGTCCTTGGACGTAACCGACCAAGGGTCCCGGAAGTTCCAGGAGTTCATTGAGGGCAATCTCGCCGTGGGTCGGCCAGAGGAGTCTCACGAGATAAGGGCTGCCTGGTTACTCGGCATGGCCGGATTCCAGGTCATCTCCTCGGGATTGAGGAGCTTCAGCATGGGGAGCGCTCCCGACGCGTTCGCATTCGTACCCTTTTCGAAGGCGGTCCTCGTCGTGGAGGCGACAATCGCTGACTTGGCGACCGATGGCAAGCTAGTGAAACTGTTTGACCGCGCTGAAGCACTGAAGAGACTCCTGCCCGGTTTTGACGTAATACCCGTGGCGATGACAAGGAAGACACAGCTAACGCCTGTCGAATCTGGAGCTGCTCGAGAATTGGGGGTTAGGGTGCTCGGCCCAGAGGAGTTCGCCGAGATTGGCGAGCGCGCGCGGAGGAACGACCCCCCTGCCAAGACCTACGAGTACATCAAGTCGAAATTGCCTCACACCAATCCGACCCTGGTGTGAGGATGCCACCGGCGCCAATGTGTCGCGAAGGCCCCAAAAAAAATCCCGCGGATCCGTCAGCTCGGTAAGGGCGAGCCTCCCCGACATGGCTGCGCGCGCCCCACATCAAGCCCGGGGGGTACGCTGCAGCAGTTCCTCCGCCTCCCACGTCTTATCGTCCTCTCATTGCTAACTCGCCATGGACCAATGTTGCCTGCATGCGACCGCCCGGAGTCAGGGAAGGTGACGGGTGACGACTCCGTAGAATTCGACCTCTCAGAGACGTCGGAGGAATACTTCAGGGTGAGAGGGGGACTGGGCAGATATGCTGGCTTTGCCATGTGGTTCATCCTCGTCGTGGCGATCGTGGGTCTCCTGGCGAGACCTACTCCACCGACCGGGGACCAGTGGGTAGTCGTCGGCGGTGTCCTCGTTTTCGGAGTTCTGCTAGGGGTCTACGGGACGTTTGGCGCGCTTGTTCATATGGCCCGAGGAGCAGTCAAACTTCGAGTAGGCAAGGAAGGGCTGCAGTTCTTCTTCCCGTCAGGTCGTGAGCATCATATTGGCTGGGGCGACCCCCGAATCAAACTCACTATCCAAGACTATCGAGAGCACAATCCAGGCGGGTTCCCGTTCCGTGTTCTCTTCGATTGGCACCCATTCACCGCTCTAACACAAGCCGCATTCGACGGTGTGGTAAGCTCGGCAAAGGCTCACGGACTATCGGTTCTCAGCGAGCCCCGTTCCACTGTCTCGTATGGGAAAATCGACGAGGTCACGATCTCTCGTGGGTGATGAGCCGTCCCTTTGAACCAAGCCGACAAGAGCTCGGCTGGCGTCGTGCTAGTGGTGACCTCACGCTGACCTAGCGTGCTCCTCGCGCTCGGTCCTCGCCCCCGCGCTTCTCTCGGTCCTCCATCGAACGCGCGCGGCATTCATGATGGCGCCGCGGGCGGTAATGCGGATGTCGGTGTCTTGGTCACCGAGTCCACGTCGTGGCGACTAAGCGCGGCGCACCGGGGTTACGCGGGTTCCCACTTGCCGAATGCGGCAAACGTGCTCTTCGCATCCACGTAGACGATTTGGACGATGGGGGTCCGCGGAAGCCCTTCGCGTCGTTTCACCACTTTCAGGCCAGCATCCTTTGCAGCGCGAAGAAGCGCCCAAGCGGCCTCCTCGGTAATGTAAACCTTCGTCGAGGAGACCCTTGTGAGGCTGAACGCGCTCGGCTCGTTCTTGGCCAATCCCTTGGCGATCGGCTCACGCCAATCGGTGAGCACGAACCACCACGCGGACTTCTCCCAGAGTTTGGTCCGGGTGCGAGTTGGTCCATACCCAATCCGGATCCCCGTCGCATCGATGCTAATGCTCGACGGCCCGACAAAGAATCGCGGCATGATTCCGGCCAGAGTCGCGGTCACCACCGCGATCCCGAGACACAAGAGTGTCGAGAAGGTCTGCACCGGGGACAAACCCTCTCCACGAACTATCGGGGGCAGGGCTATCACAGCAGTAATGACGAGAAAGATCGCGCAAAGGCCGAGACAGATGGCCCGCGCGCGCCTCTCCAGCTTCTCAAGCCCGGGATAGAGCGATGTCAGGTCATACACGCAGACTCCTCCAAACGCGCGCGCTCATCGCGGTCACCCCTTGACCGCGCGCGCCGTTCATAAAGGCCGCGCGTCCACCGCCCCCCGCGCGGCCATTATGCCGGCCCGGCCGCCCTCGTCGCTCTCACCGCTTCTCGGGCGGCCTGCGCGCTCACTCCGTGTCGATGACCGCGATGAGCGCGCCACGCGCCTCCGTCGACAGCCCCAACCCCTTCCCGCCGACCACGACCGCCCACGTCCGCATCCCCGGCAGCTCCCGCACCTACGAGGTGCGGGACGTCCTCCGTGGGATGGGGCTCCGCTGGGACCCCGTCTCCCACGCCTGGCACGGGACCCTCTCCCTTGAGAAGGGCACCCTCCTCGGGCGCCAATTCGGGCTGCGACCCCAGGTCGTCCCCACGATCGAGGCGTTCACCGCGGCCCCGGTGACGCCGCGGCCGCCCGCGGGCCCGCGACCCCCGACGACCCGCCGCCCCCTCCACGACGGCTCCCGGACTCGCGCCGAGGCCCGCCTGGCCCTCCCGGACGCGGACCCCAAAGACGAGGACGCACCCGTTTCGCGGAGATTCACTCTCCTCGACATCACAAGCGGCCTCCCGGACGACTCGCGGGAGGCGGACGAGCGCGCCGCGGCGCGCCAGCTCCGCGACCTGCGCGCCCGCGTGAAGGCGGCGCGGGCGCTCGTTTCGTCGACACCGGGGCTCGCGGAGACCGTCCGAGGGGATTGGCAGAAGGCCGCCCTATTCTATGCTCGGTTTGAAATCAACGATAGCGTGTTCCGGTTTGAGGTCCCCGAGGATCTGTGAGCGTGAGTCAGCAGGGGCAGAAGTTCGATCTCTCCGAGATCTCCCGTATGTTGTGGGTGAAGTGGTTGCGGTTCAAGTGGGCGAATCACGCCATGGCGGTCGCCTTCTTCTCGCTCGCGGCTGCCGTGTTTGTCTACTCGGCCATTACCAGCAGTCTGGCTGGCGATTATCTCTACAAGGGACGCGCCGACTTCGTGTTTGTCGCCTTTTTCGCTGTGTTCGCGGGTCTCTTTGTCTGGTCAGGACATTCCGTCAGTAAACCCGCGACAGCGGTACTGGTCTCCCAAGGCGGCATTGAGATTCAGTATCCGTCCTACCGTCCCAAGGTACTCGAGTGGACCGATGCCTCATTCCACCTCAAGATCAGCACGTCGTACCATCCCTCCTTCGGCGGAAATCTCCAGGGCTCGCAGTTCTGGTGGAAGCCGCGCCTCTTCATGAAGGACGAGGTCGCGAATGCCATCGTTACGGCCGCGCGAGCTCACGGCATGGATGTCCAAACCGTGGACGATCCGAACTCGAATACCGGGAAAGGTATCCTCATTCAAGCCCCGCGCGCCATTCCAAGCTGAGTCTTCCGCGAGATGGTCGCGACCCACTCCAGCATGGCCAAGGGGCTCGCGCGGAACTGGCGCAAGGCGGCGTGGTTCTACGCGCGGTTCGGGATCACGGAGGGGCAGTTCCGAGGCGGGGTCCCCACCGAGTCGTCGGGGGTCCTCGATAAGCCCCGGGCGACCTTACTCCGCCCGAGCCTGGCAGGAACGGGTGCCCTCCAATGATCAAGCTGTCCCGAAGACGGTGGGCAATCCTCTCAATCGCGATTGTCGCTGCCATTGTAGTCGGCCTCCTGTTACCGACCCTGGTCGGCAGTGGGGGTCCCATCATGCACTGGACGTGCGGAACCGGCCCTACGGTATCACGTGAACTCGAATGGATTCCGATCGTGTTGATCAACGCGCCATACGGAGGGAACGCGACGGGAAACGGAAGTCTTCCCACCGGGTTCCTCGGTCCATACATGAACTTGCCTTCCGCAACCGGAACGAACGCAATGAACGGGACCGTCGCGGGCGTTCTCTGGCACCTCTGGGTCAACGTATCATCTACCCAAAATGAACTTACATGGGGGGCCGGCTCTAACGAACGATGCAGTCAGCCGTTCTCAGTGACCCTTCGACCGACTACCTCCCAACCGCCGGAGAGTTACGCGGGGGGCCTCATCGACCGGGCCCTAAAATCGGACGCTGGGGAGCCGCAGATCTACGACCCGTTTCCCTCGCCCGACCTTTCCAATGGCTTCACTTCGGCGAACTCGGAGGAAATTTCCACCTGCGGGGGCCCGGCCCAATCCCTCCACATCCCGCTTGAGTTTGACCCGGTGACGGTTGGGGTTTGGTTCGACTACAACGGTGTCAACACCACGACTCCGTTCGTGCTTCCTCTGACCCAAAGCTACCACTACGCCTTCCCGGCGAATTTCGGGACCTGGCAGGTAGACAACCTCTCTGCTCCCGGGGGTCCGGGTGGTGGCTGGGCGTTCGACTACACGCCCTGTCCGTGAAGCAGGGCGGGTCCTCCCCGCTCGCTCCGCTCGCGGGTCCCCCCGGGGTCCGCAAAGACCCTCGCCCGCGACTGGCGCAAGGCGGCGTGGTTCTCCGCGCGGTTCGGGGTCACGGAGTCGATGAAGCGCCAGGGAGTGCCGAATGAGGTCGGCACCAACCGTAAGACGGCAGGAGACTTCAGCGCAGCATCGTGGTAGACAACGGGCTCGTGACAAGGTCACCCGAACCAGTGAAGGCGCGACGAGGGTGGAAACGCTGGGGGACTCTTCTCGGAGTTGCCATTGTAGTACTCATCGTTGTGTTGGCCCTTCCAACTTGGGTCGGAGGCTGGGCGCCTCTCGCCCATTGGACCTGTCAACGCGGATCGGACGTGGCGAATGAGACCGTGCAGATCCCGTCCTTGCTGCTTAACTCTCCGTACGGCGGCCGTGTTTGGGGGAACGTCACGTTCCCACTCGGGTTCCTACCATTCGGCCTAGTTGGCGAAAGCACTGGGGATGCAAACGGTGGGGCCGATTGGGCGGGATTCCAATCCAACATCACCGTTTCAACCGTCGAAAACCAAACCGTATGGGGGCCGGGATCGAACGTTCGTTGCTCGGAGCCATTCTCGGTTTCCTTGAGTCCGATAGGAAACCCGTCCCTCGGAATCACCCTTCTCGGCGCGGGTAACCTTTCCGACCAACACGAGCCTACGGTTTTGTTCCCCGGATACGTGAACACCATCTACTTCTTGAACGGTTTCGAGGCTGCGAATTCCGAGAACGTCTCCACTTGCGGGGGGCCCACCCAATCGGTGCCGCTCGTCACCTCGACCTCTCTCACCCTCTGGGCTCACTTCGTCTCGGACGGTCACAACAGTACAGCCGCGTTCACTGTCCCGATTGTCGATAGTCAGTATCACTACTGGTTTCCTGCGAACTTCGGAACCTGGCAGGTCGACAACCTCTCGGCGCCCGGGGGTCCCGGCGGCGGCTGGGCGTTCTCTTACACTCCGTGTTCGTGAAGCAGCACGGGTCCTCCCCGCTCGCTCCGCGCATCGGCAGCGGGGGACACGGCGCATGAACTTGGAAAGCCCCATCCGAACCTGAACCCTAAAGACGCAGAATGTCGAGCGCGACGCCAGAACCCGTGGAGTGGCTGGGGCCATCCTTGCGCCCCCGCCTTCGTGCCTGGGTCGCAGCCATCGCGGTGACGGCGGCTTGGAACGCGTCCTTCCTCTACCTCGCGACCCTTTCGTGTCCAGCGGCGAAGGGCTCGCAGATTTGCGGATGGGGCTGGGCCCCAATCCAGGCAATCCTCGTCGCAGCGGTCATCGGCGCGTGCGAACTTCTGGGGCTCGTGATCGCGATGCGGTACCTGTACGTGAATCAGGTCGGGTTGTCGCCCTCGGGCTTAGGTATGCGTGTGGGAACCCGGACGCGAATCGTCCCATGGGCCAGGGTCCGGTTCCCCCGGACTTTCGAATCGCGGCCGGCTCGTCCGAGGCAGGTATTGACGATTCATGGGAAGCGGGGCAATCTAGTGCGTGGCATCACTCTCCCCGCCGACCTCATGACTCGGGTCAGACAATACCGCGAACGGGTCGAGGCTCCTCCGACCTCCCCGGGCATGTAACGCGGGTCCTCCCCGCTCGCTCCGCTTGGTAGACGTGGTCAAACTACCCACTGGTCGAGAAAGGTCTCCCCCTTCAGCACCCAGAAGTCCAAGGTGCTTCTGTTCAGTCGTCTCCACTTCGGCGGCAGTTGCCAGGGCTGGAGCGCTGTCCTGACCCAGAATCTCTGGGTCTGCCAGTCGTCGGTCATCAATCATAGGGGGTGGGCTTTGGGTCGCCCAGTCGATACCAAGTGTGGAGGGGCGCCGCGCGTGTACAGGTACAGTGTGCGACGGTACGGTCAGGGCGGACCGGCCCACCTCCCATCGCATCAGCTATGCGGGTCCTCCCCGCTCGCTCCGCTCGCGGGTCCCCCCCGCGCGGGTCAACAGGCTACATGAAAATCGTCAAGTCGCGCTACATTCACGCCGCGGGGTCTTTGGGACCTGGTCGAATTCGATGGAATGCCGTGGTCGCTCGGGCTCCTGGTTTTGTCTTTACTTTCAGGCCCCGCATTCGCGCGGCCTCGAGAATGTCATCGCAGGCTTCAGGGGTGATCGGGAAGCCCAGCCCCATCCCGTATCCGCGAATGCTGCAAGACTCCTTGTCGGGTGGGTCATCCACCTTCCGCCAGTCGAAGATCTGGAGCCGCATCCTCGGACTGTTCCACGGAACCGTCACCGTCACACCGGAGTGGTAGGTGAGCCCCAGTTCGCGTTCACCAAGGCGGACCGATACCGGCTCTCCGCGTCGGGCATAGATTACCGCAAAGAGTAGGCCAAGACCTAGTAGGACGAGTCTTCCTCCCTCTTCGACATTGAGTGCCCGCAGCGCCGGCATATTGGAGTTTCCCAGAATACCGCCGGAGACCAACCACACAGCGCCACCAGCCACCCAGACCACCACGACCACCATCAGAACTAGGACCGTCCCCCGGCGCCTCCGCTTGTTGGCCGCCGAAGCATCGGAACGGTCGATCAAATGGACCACGCTCCCGGGGGGTGATGATGGGGAGGCTCGAGGCTCGGTGTACAGAGCGGACTCGGGCATTCCTAGATCGTCAGGCTTCCCGGGTTAAGTGAGTCATGGGGGCGTCTACGATTCCTTGCCGGTTTGCCATGTCTTCAGAAACCCCCCTTTCCTAATCAGCCGGTCCGGACCGGCGACCGGTCCGGGCGTCGAAACTCTCGTCAGGGGCCGCCGTTGCCGCGCCGGACCGGTCGTCGGAGGCGGAAATCGTCGGTTTAGGGGCCGGTCCGGTGAGCCGGTCCACCGTGGTCAGGTCGTAGACATGTGGCCGAGCCTCCCCCACCCATGCTCTCCGGCTTCGGGCTCCGAGAAGAGCGAGGGCGACCCCCACGTGTTGCTCTAAGTACTCCCCTTGGGCGGCAGGAGGGAACCTTCGGAGGATTTCGCTCGCGGTCGCCTCCTTACTGCCCGCCAAGAGGAGATCGCGGACCGCGCCCTGAACGTTAATGTAAAGGGGGTCGGTCCCTACGACCGGCAACGGGGGTCGATCCGCCTCCCCCTCCTCCTCTCCGGCGGTCACCGGCCCGGACCCGCACAGGAAGGGCCAAATCTGTATCCCCGGGACCTGATAGGCCCGGAACGCCGCCCTCCCCTCCTTCCAGACCAGCCCGACCCCGTCGGCCCACAGGGAGAGGCCCGGGAATGCTGCCTCGATCAGCGCCAGGGTCCGCGGGACCGCGGAGCGGTCCGGGAGGACGATCAATACCCGGTGCCCCGCCGCACGGGCCTTCTTCACGTTCCGGACGACCTGCCCAGCCGCCTTCGAGACGGTCGAGCACTCGACCTCGACGTTGTAGGTCGCCGAGCCCCACTGGAACTGACCGTCGGGCGTCAGGATCCCCGCGACTTGCCTCGGGACGCTGAGCGCGATCCCGCGCTTCTCGAGGAAGACGGCGAACTCGGTGAGCGTCTCGATGTGCTCCTCCCCTTCGTTCCGGCGGCCCTGGAGGGCCGCCAGGTGGACGCCGCCTCGCGAAGTGAGGCGGAAGCGGCCCGAGCTCCCGTCGGGCTCGACATCGCCTTCCGAGACGGCCAGGGCAAGCGCCCCGTTGAGCTGGGCCGAGGGCAGGAAGGTCGCGTCCTCCAGTTCCTCCTTCGACTTCGGTCCCGGGGAGAGGCCCGCCATCACGGTCTGGACCTCCTCGGGCCCCACCAGCCACGGGGAGGCCTCCGAGTCCTCGGGCTGGGCGTATCGACGCGAACTCTCGGTGACGGCGAGATGGTTCTCGGTCGCCAGGGGGCCCAACGGGGGGCTGGGGAGCGTCCCGAGCTTCACGAGGCCGCCCGAGACGGCCAGGGCGACCTCGTGCGGCCGGAGGCCGTCCACGAGGTCCTGCGGGGTCCACCCGTGGGTCACTCCGTTCACGATCCGCCAGCCGTCGTCCATGTCCTCGACGCCGAGCGAGAACAGCAACCAGACGTCCACGTTCCCGATCAGCGCGGCGCGAATCCGGGGCGGGACTCGGTGTAGGAACTGGGTCGCGGCCACGACGTGGAGGCCGAACTTCGCCCCCTCGCTCATCATGTCGGCCAGCGCGGGGATGGCGTAGTTGTGGACCTCGTCGAGGACGAGATAGACGGGCCGGTCGGGGCTTCCCGACCTTTGGAGCGCGGCCCAGAGCTGGGTGAGGTAGATCGACCCAAGGAAGTTCGCGCCCTCAGCGCCGAGTTCCGCCTTCGAGAGGTTCAGGAGCAGGAGTCGGTGCCCGAGGAGGCGGTCGAACGACACCGCGCCGGCGCGCTGGCACAGAGCCACGCGGAGGAGCGGGTTGGTCGCGATCTTGCCGACCTTGTCGAGCGACGACATCGTGAACTGGTAGTCGAGCCGCGGCAAGTGCCGCTCGAGGAAGTCGCGGAGCGGTCCGGGTGGGGCCGAGCGAATGAACCGCTGGAGGGCGGGCTTCGAAGAAAGAAGATGGTAGGCGTCGACCAAGTTCGACCCATGTACGCGGGACAGCCCCTGGACCAAGGCGCGGAGGACCAGCTCGGCCCATCCGCCGATGCTCTCCTCCCCCCACGCGCTCCGGATCGCGGCGAGGAGGTCGCCAGCGGTCGCCTCGGACCAACGGTCCTGCCCCGACGGGTCCGAGCCGTCGGGTGGTTGGAGGAGGGATAGGGGAACCGAGACCATGGTGGTCCCGTCCTCTACGAAGGTGGCATGGGCCGGGTCGATCTCAATGGCTTGGGCGGTCATTTCCGCTGAAAGCCGGGAGACGATCCCGCTCACGAGCGTCCCCGTCGGCTCGACCACGACCACCGTGGCTTCGGCCTGACCCTCGAGGATCTGGAGGACGAGGTTCAGCGCCAGGGTCGACTTGCCCGACTGGGTCCGCCCGAGCAAGGCGGCGTGGTTCCGCTTGGACGGAAGACAGCCCACGCGACCGTCGCTGGTCCCGACGACCAGCTGGGGCTCGCGGGCGGGAGGAGTGTACGTCCCGAGATATCGGACGAGCGGGAGTCGTGCTGTGATCTTCTTCGGAGGGGCCGGTTGGATTGCAGGGCGTCCGCGTGGAGCTCCCGCGTAGGAGCACTCGGGGTGGTACGTAGCCCACGGGATCGAGAGGAGGTGCCCGAGTTCGGTCGCGGAGACGTCGCGCCGTCCCTTGCGGTTCGAGAACTTTGCGAAGTCGTGGGTCGCGAAGGCGGCGTGGAACGGCTGCTCCCTCTTCTTCGGGATCACCCTCTACGTCCGCCAAGGCACGCCCCCGAGCGTGGTCCACTGTTCCAGCCACGCCCCGAGTGCGACCAGCGCCTGGTCGGGGTGGGGCCCCCGAAGGTGGGCCCGGAGCTCGACGTGGTAGGCGGGTTCGGCCCGGCGCGTGTCCATCTCGGCCCGGAGGGCTCGGCCGTGCCGCTCCGCGTAAGTCACGTAGCGGGCCGAAAACAAGCCCGACTCCCAGACCCGGGCCCGTTGGAAGAGGAGCTGAAGGACCACGTCGTGGTCCTGGAGCGTCTGCGAGCCGAGGGTCCGGAGGAGGAACCCGGCCGCGTCGGCGTCCTGAGGCAGTCGAAGCGGCAGGTGGTGGTGTCGCTGCACCGCGACCGCCCGGGCGAAGATCCCGCGGTTCGTGAGGTCCGCGAGGGGGCACGCTATCGGCGGTCCCGCCGCGACGCGGTGCCGCGTGTTCTCGAGATAGATGAGCATCGACTCGAGTTCGGTCTCTTGTGGAGAGCCGAGCGCGTAGCGGACTTGCCCCGCCGGCTCACGGTGGATCTCGAGCCAGAAGGGGGCGAGCGAGGTCCACACGAGCGGCGGCATCTCGGGGGCTCCTCGGTCGGCGTGGGCAGCAGCAGTTCGCGGTGAACCGGTCCATCAGTGACGTCCATGCTCCCGGGGAGGGAGGGTCAACCCTCATACAGTGGCCGGGCCCGCCGAACGGTGAACGGAGAGAGGGTTGGCGGACCAGCCCGTACTTCCCTGTCCGGGGCGTTCGAGTTAGTTGGAAGACAAGCTCACCGATGGTACGGGCGCGGCTCGGGTGTTTGGTCGTCGGATCTTCACGGAACACACCACGGCCAAGATTCCGCCAATAATGATCGCGGTCGACCCGACCAGCGATCCCCACGAACCCGGAGGCGTCGTAATCGCGTTCAACTGGAGCCAGATGCACGCCGCAATGGCCCCGACGCCGGTCGCTGTTCCAACAAACCACAACCTGGGCACAACAGCGGGAATCACCGCGAGAAGTGAGAGGGTTGCAAGAAGCACTACTCCTTCGAGGCTAATCACATGATAACCGGGGGGCCCCAGGTATCGACAGGGAGTCCCCGGACAAATCTGCCCCGGTGTCGCGACCAACCAAATGTAAAGGGCGCCCGCGAACGCCAGCAAACTTGCGCCACCAATCGAAGCGCGGGCGACGATCAGACGAAATTCGGAGGGAGGAGACTTCGTCATACTCGATTCCGTGAACTGAAATAGTCTCCCGGTGGGGATTGAATCCCTTCCAAATAAAACGGAGGGTCAAAGAATCTTGACGAATGGCCTAAATCGCCAGTCACAAATCAACGCGGGGGGAAGGGATGGGGGCAGCGAGGCGCCCGGGTGGCCACCAACTATCTCCATTTTTCGTCGCTCTCTTGTTCCTGGGTGCGGTGTTCTTGGGCACCGGAAACATATCCGCTGGGAGTTCCGGTGTATGTATCTGTCCGACCTGTCCTCAGTTACATTGCGGAGGCAGCGGACCCCCTCATGTTGAGGTCACGATTGCGGAAAATGGACAGGCCGCTGTCGAGGTCCGCTTCAATGGAACCGTTTAACTGAATGGAGAGGTGGCCACTGTCGAGGCAGGCCTCGCTGTAAACATCACCCTGCTTTACATCAACGGGGGAAACGCCGAATTCAATTTCGCCAATTGGGAGAGTGACGTTGGAACATTCGGAAATTCAACGCGATCGTCCACCATGTTTACACCCCAGTCGACAGCGGGCATAGGCACGGTGGCTGGGATTCTAGATAACATCATTTCGACGGTCAACTACTGGGGAGGTTACGTCTGGGACGACACGGGGTCCGCGAGCAGTTATGACAATGTGAGCTGCGCGAGCGGGTCATTCTACGTCCTTCCGAGCTATTTCGTCGGTGATGTCCCCTTTTCCGACATCCTATCGGCATGGGTCGGGATGGGGGGCTACGGAAGCTTCCCCCTCTGGCAAGCAGGGGTGTTAGTCAGATGGGAAAGCGGAACGGGAACTCAACCGTACTTTGAGCCATTCACCCAGGCGGTCAACGGCACTTACAATCCCGGCCCGTGGGTTGGGCCAGCCCAGAGGGGGTCAACTTGGCCCACCCTCTTCATCATCTCGATTTGCTCAAGCGGGCCCTATCCAACGGCTAGCATCGAGGCATGGTACGAGAACCTATCGGGGTCATCCTATGGTGTTTGGTGGAACGAGACCGGCCCCCACTGGTTTGCAGCGTACCAGGGAGAGGTCGATTGGGTCGTGGAAGACCCAACTTGCACTGGTATTGGGTGTGCAGGCGGTGGACATTACACTACGGAATCGTTTGTTCTTTATCCGATTCAGATCAGCAACCCAAGTTTCACGATCGACAGCGTCAAAACGAATGAGTTCCTGGGTCCCTTCGCAGGATACTCTATCAACGATGACAGCGTCGAATGGGGGAATGGATTCCAGCAATACATCACCCCCGGGCTGATCAAGCCAAACATGGAATGGTTTGCTGAAGCGTACACTACCTAACCCGTCGCTTGCGATTTGAACCAGCGCCTACCTTCTCGACGGCTGGGATCGCCCGATCAACCGTTGTCTTCCGACGACATGTCGCCTGCAACTCTTCACGAGGATTCTGGCCTTGACTGACAGTATGCTCCATTCACCGTCCGTCGATTCGGCCGGGTGAGTACTCCAGAACGAAATCAGCGAGCTCCTGACGAGCAGTGGCACCTCGGGCGGCTCCTCGGTCGGCGTGGGCAGCAGCAGTTCGCGGTGGACATTTCCGGCGGGAGCGACCATGCTCCCGGGGAGGGAGCGTCGGGGGTCATACGGAAGGCCAAGTGTCTGGAAGCTGAACGAAGAGGCAGTCCGCAGACAGCAGGATTAACGGGGACCGACGACTTCCGCTGTTGCATTGGCGAGGTCGTTGGACCAGGAACTCCACGACCCTGAAGCGGATCGTGCCGCTTGGGAACGTTTGGACCACCGAATCTTCGTGGAGAAGAAAAGACGTCGCCGCTCCCTTCTCCGGAAAGCGTTGATGGCTACTCTGATCGCTCTTGGGCCCGTCGTGATGCTTCCCTGGGCCCTGTTGTTCCTGCCCCAGTTTTGGGCGGCTCCCCACGCTACCGAGGCATGCTGGAGGTTCTGCGTCTCCTTCTCCTCTTCGGAATACTCGGAGTACCCTGGCGTACGCGACCTCACTTTGGATCTTCTTGGCGGCGATCCCCGTGGCAATCGGTCTGAGATGGTTCCGACGTCAGAACCCGGAGTGAACTCGGCTAATGAGTCAAGTTTCACTTTCCGCCACCGCCGTCCGGTAGAAACCCTGCGTTCCACTCAACCGCCCCGGTGGCGGCAGCGATGGCACAAACGGGAGTGTTCGCAGAACCCTCCCAGGAATCGGTTCGACCCGAGTCCTCGCGGCCACCGTCTCCTTCCCTGCGATTCAGGCGAACGGCTTCGCAAGAGCGGTTCGCGGGTGTAGGCGGTGTAGACTATGGTACCGAGAGGGGAGGGCCGCGTGTTATACACGCGGTGAGTCCGGCAGGGGATGAACACACCGGCCATTCCGTCGCGCGAGGCCCGCGACTCTCGACTGGCGCTATTTGCCCTTTGGAGGAGTGGGCGGCACGGCCGGCCGACGTCTTCGGCGCAGCAGGAGAACCGCCGAAACAGCCGCCACTAAGACCACGGCCGCACCGACCGCTGCGAGAATCTCTTCAGTCGAGAGTGAACTCGACGCAGGGGTCGAATGGGTCGGTGGCACGGAAACAGTCAGCGAAAGTGGGGCGCTCGTCGTCGCGCCCGCATTCGAATCGGTTACGGTGACCGTGATCTGGAACGTACCGTTCGCGGTCGGCGAACACGTGACTTGAGCGGCGTTGGCCGTCACGCAGCCGGCGGGTAAGCCCGCCCAGACGTAGGAGAACCCACCGGACCCCCCCGAAGCCGACGTCGAGAGTGTGATGCTCTGCCCGGTGGTGGGTGAGCTACTCGAGGAGGTAGGGGTCGAAATCACCGGCAACGAGTCGACGGTGATTGTAGTGGTCCCATTCGCTCTGGTCCCATTGCTGTCTTGAACCGTACACGTCGCGATCGGCGAGCCCGGCGAATCGTACGCATGCGAGGTGCTTGCACCCGAGCCGGTCGTTCCGTCCCCGAAGCTCCATGAGTAGGTGTACCGAACCGCTCCCTCCGGAACCGGAACAGCTGAAGGAGACGGACTGACCCACATCGGCTGTCGCACGCGAAGCGTGGGCCGTGGCGAAAACCAGAGAAGGCGTGGTGAATGCCACAATGTTCGAATCACTATCGATGGACTGGGTTGGAGAGCACAAACATTGATCCGTCGTATTGAGGTAGAACGAATAATTTGTGGACGGGGAAAGATCGTCCAGTAACTTGTTCTGGTCGGCCTTCGAATAGATGATCGCGGCCGACATCGTCGGTCCGCCATTAACCGACTCCATGATCAAGTAACCCTGGAAGCTGATGTAGCCGCCATAGTGGGCGTCGTCATTCCAAGAGAAGTTCACGCTGGTAGCGTTTGGGAGTGTGTAGGTCAAACTGGCGAGCGAGGGTTGAACGACGGTAAGCACGTTAGAATAGACGGAACCGGTGGTGTTTGCTAGGATGATCTGCCACCAGTTTGTGGTTCCGGCGTAGAGATTCTTGACCGCAAACTCAACGACGGATGAGGATTCGATTTCGGCGAGGTCAGTCCACGGACCTGTGGGGCTGTTGGTGGACTTTTCCAGCGAGTAGCTGACGAAATTGGGGTCCGTGCTCTCCGTCCAAGTGAGGCTGACCGAGTTCGGGTCCACACCATTCGAGCTCAAATTCTCGACAAAAGCCGCAGCAACCAGTCTGCTGGAAGCCGATGGTAATACTGGCTCGCTTCCGTGGATCGCGACAGAAGAGAGAAGGAGCATTGCCATGGAGATCATGACGAGGACTAATCCTGCGGGTCGGCGACGACCTACGGCGCCACCGCTACTCTTCAATTCCATCGCCCAGCGGCGTGAGCAGACCCACCGCTAAGAGTCTTGGGGGGCGCGGTTACGCCCCACGCCATCCACCGCTCGTTGTGGAGCCAGTCCTTCTTTCACCCTCCAAAGACCTCGTCCGGTAGATACCCCCGAAGACCCTCGTCCGCCCCGGTGGGGGCCGCGATGGGACGAACGGGAGCGTTCGCAGAACCCTCCCATGAATCGGTTCGACCAGAGTCCTCGCGGCCGTCATCTCCCCCCGGATCCGGGGTCTGCAGGAGTTGAATTATGGCGGAGCAGTCGGGGGCCTCCGCGATTCTGCCAAAAGTAGGGCCGCGGCCACAATTCCGAGCACCACCGCGATCCCGATGAAAAGCTCCACCTCGGTCCACGAGACGTTCGTGCCGCTGGATGGTGCGCCGCAGGGGCACGGTCCCCCGGTGAAGGTGACCGTCAATTGGGTCGATTGTGGGCCGTTCACGATCCAGGTGGAGGAGGAGATTGTCGTGTTGTACCCGGGCGGTCCCACCACTCCCAGAGTGTAGGTCCCATTCGCCAGGAACAAAGTCAGGCTCGCGTTCAATGTGGTTTTAGAAGTCTGAGCCCCGGTCTGTTCGTTGCCGGCCAAGACCGTCCAATTCGCCCCCGCAGGGAGCCCGAGAGCCGAAATCGTAACGGCATACAAGTACGGGACCACGTTGAAGACCACGCTCACGTTCTCGGCCAGACCCGCCACTGTCACGGTGCCGATGACCTGGTAGTTCGAGCCGTTCACGAGGGCCCGGGCGGTCCACTGATAGGTCGCGTTTGCGAGATACACGAGGAAGGGTCCCACTCCAGCCGCGGTTGCGTTCCCGACTGCCATGGACCAGCCGTTCCCCGGGGGAAGGCCGGATTCCGTGAACGTCACGCCGTACGTGACTGGAACGAGAGCGAACGTGATGTTCACGGTGACCGGAAGTCCTTGGACCGTAACCGATCCGGAGGAAGGCGATGCCGCGTAACCGGTCGAGTTCTCGACGGTGAACCCGTACGTGCCATTCGGCAGGCTAGTGGTGACGTTGTCCTGCACCGCATTCGTCCACGCCCAGCCCCCGACCGTACCGCTCCAGAGGTCACCAAGGGGGAGTCCCGTTTCATGGAAGGTCACCGGGTAGTCGGGGCCGAGAGCCCCGGGCGGGTGGAAGGGGATGGAAATCCCGATCGGCGCCCCATGGACGTTGAAGGTCCCCCAGCTCGGGTCGGGGATGTACTCGGTCCCGTTGAAGCTCGAGTTGGAGACGGTGAAGGAGTACGTTGCGTTCGTGAGGTCGAAGCCGATGTAGGATCCAGACGTTTCCATTTCCTCGTCGTTGGTGGTCACGGTCCACGGCGTCCCGATGGGCAGGTTGGACTCGGTAAATCGAACCGGAAAGATGCTGGGTCCAGGTGAGTTACCAGGGAAGAGTATCGATAGAGTGCCTTGTCCCGCGTTTGCTCCGTAGACGTCCCCATTCCCTTGGTCATATGACAGACCAATCGGAAATGAGCCCACTGGAACCGAGCCTACCACCGAATCGTTGACGCTCGAGACGATGCTCACGTTGTTCGATCCCGCGTTGGAAACGAGAACTTCGTCGGTCCCGTAGTCATACACGACACCTTCGGGGAGTTGGCCGACATGGATGGTCGCCACCACGGTGTTGTTGCCGTCGGCAATCACGCTGACGTTGTCAGAAAGCCAGTTTGCTACGAAGACCTGACCCGTCGCTGCTGCATAATCTTCACCAATCGGAGTCGAACCTACTGGGACAGTGGCCACTACAGAGTCAGTCGAACCTGAGACGACGGTAACAGTATCCGACCCGGAGTTGGCCACAAAGACCTCATCCATTCCAACATCGAATGCTATCGCGTCCGGTCCTGTCCCCACCGGGATCGACCCAAGGACCGTATCGTTCGTTGTCGAGACGACGCTAACGTTGTCCGACCCCTCGTTGGCGACGAAAACCTTCTCGGTCAAATTGTCATACGCTACTGCGGCAGGGTCCACACCCACTGGCAACGTCGCGACCACCGTGTTGTTGCTGTCGGCGATCACGCTCAGGCTGCTGGAGCGAAAGTTTGTCACGAAAACCTCCCCTTTTGAAGCGTCGTACGTGAGGCCTTCTGGGAATTCTCCCACCCGGATGTTCGCGACCGCCGTGTTCGACGTATCGTTCAGCACGACCACACTCCCCAGGTCGTCATTCGATTCACCCCCCTCCACGACGAGGGTCTCCCCCTTCCCGCTGTCATAGACGGGATAGATTGGGTCGGCACCCACTGCGATGGTTGCCACCTCAGTGTTGTTGGTTACCGCAATTACACCCACCGTGTTGGAAGCTTGATCTGCAACGAACAGGTTCCGCGTGGCTGCGTCATAGGCCAGCGAGACCGGGCTCGTCTGAGCAGGAATGTCCGCGACAACCGTGTCATTGACATCGGAAATCACGCTCAGGTTGTCGGAACCGGAGTTGGCGACGAAGACCTCACCAAGACCGGCATCGTAGGCCACTGCGGTGGGGCCCGAGCCTACCGAAATGGTACCGATTGGTGTGTCGTTCGTGGCCGAAATCAAACTGACATTGTCGGATTCAACGTTGGCGACGAAGACCTCATTCCGACCACTGTCGAACGCGAGCCCGGTGGGGCCGAGGCCAACCGGGATCGTCGCGACCACCGTGTTGTTCACGTCGGAGATCACGCTCACGTTGTCGGAATCAATGTTTGAAACGAAGACGTCTCCATCGATGGGGTCGTACGCGAAACCGTAGGGTTGGACTCCCACGGAAATGGTTGCGACGATCGAATCGTTGAGGTCCGAAATGACGCTCACATTGTCGGAATCTGTGTTCTCGACGTAGATCGTCCCCGTTCCGTTGTCGTAACCGACTACGTCCGGGTTTGATCCCACGGTGATGGTCGTGACAACGGTGTTGGTCACGTCCGAGATCACACTGACATTGTTCGAGGACCAGGCGCTGACAAACACCTGTCCGGTCCCGCTGTCATACGCCAGATCAAACGGCTGGACACCCACGGGGACGGTCGCTACGACTTCATCAGTCGTGCCCGAGATGACGCTCACGAGGTCGGAAGCCGAGTCCGCGACGTAAGATCTCCCCCGTGCGGTTGTCGTAAATGGTCGCGCAGGGGCTGGCG
This sequence comes from uncultured Thermoplasmata archaeon, assembly GCA_963749235.1. Classification (GTDB taxonomy): domain Archaea; phylum Thermoplasmatota; class Thermoplasmata; order Lutacidiplasmatales; family UBA184; genus Lutacidiplasma. Next base: position 787,331 of record CAVVLV010000001.1, read on the forward strand.
CCATCGCCGGCCAGAAAATTTCCCGGGACAACCGAGTCGTTGAACAGGACCAAGGTCTTCGCTACCGAGAAGCCCTCCGTGTCTGGGCTCGTCCTGATAGGAGGGCCACGGCTCTGGGGTTGGTCAATCTGGGCACTGGTCTTCTCTGGGAACTCCTGCCCCGATGACGCGCCAGGGGTGTCGCTTGGATTCCCGACGCCGTGACCTTGGACTATCGGGCCGAACCGTTGCGCGGTGCTCCCGCTGAGCATCATGCAACCGACTATGGCAACTATCAGCAACACCGAGGTCCACGCGACCCTACGGCGGGAGCGAGTCCGCCAGTTGGAACGGGTTCGTCCCATCGACTCCAACCTATCCAGTGGGACCATGAGCCGGAGGTAGAATAAGCCGCAACCTTACCGATAGCCGTCACCCCTCCCCCGAATGGCGGGATCCGTCGGCCCAGCTAAGGGCTTCTTTCACCCTCCGCCGGCTTCGCCCGGTAAATACCCCCGAACAGATTTGGCCGCCATCGGTGGCGGCCGCGACGGCACAAGCGGGAGCGTTCGCAGAACCCTCCCATGAATCGGTTCGACCAGAGTCCTCGCGGCCGCCATCTCTTCCGGGCTGGGTCGCGCTCGGGTTCGGGTCGAGCGAAGAGACCTTCAACCCTTCGGGTCCTCTCCCCGATTCGGAGGACACCGTGCCGAATGCGGCGCGGTGGTGGACAGAGAAGACCCAGGAGTACGTGACATGGTTGCGACAGGAGAGCGAGCTGAGCGACGGGTATTTGACGCGGAACCGACGGTACCTGATCGCGTTCCGAAGGGACTGCGAGCGGGCGGGCACGCCCGCTCCGCTCGGACCGACCGACGTGACGAGGGAGCACATCCGCGCCGTGAAGGGTTGCGACCTCTGGGGACCGCGGACGCTGAAGACGACGTTCAGCGTCCTGCGCGGCTTCCTCCGCTGGGGGGAGAACCCGCTCTCGGACGGACAGAATCCGGTGTGGCATCTCCCCTCCGGGTCGATCGACCGACGGAAATGGGTCGACCGCGACGAGATGGTCGCCCTGTATCGGGCCGCGGAGGGACGGGCGCGGGTGCGCGTTGTCCTGCAAGGGTTCAACGGGCTTCGGGAGTGCGAGGTGCGGAGGCTGCGAGTGCGCGACCTCTCCCTGGGACTGCCCCGACCGACCCTGACGATCCGCGGGAAGGGACGGTTCGGCGGGAAGTATCGGACGATCCCGATGGACCCGATGACCCGCGCGGTCCTCGTGGAATGGGTGAGGGGGAAGTCCCCCGACGACGGCCTCTACCCCGTAGGCCACACCGTGGCGGACGGGGAGCTGGCCGCCCTGGGGTGCGAAGCGAACGTCTCGGTGCGCGTCACCGGGCACGTCTTGCGCCGGTCGTTCGGAAGGTTGGCCTACCAGGCGGGGGTACCCGTGCCGACCATCCAGCGGATCTTCGGCCACGTCTCGATCGACCAGACCCTGCACTACATCGGGGTCGGGGAGGAGGAGATGACCGAGGGATTCGCCGTGTTCGACACCCACATGAGGGCGGGGATGGAAACGCCTACCCCCCCTTCCCAACGGCAAACCGCGTTTTGAAAATGACGCGATTCTCTGACGTGAAATGGGCCCAGTCGGATTTGAACCGACGACCTCCCGGTTATCAGCCGGGTGCTCCAGCCAGCCTAAGCTATGGGCCCCGCCGTCAGGGAATCTGCCCGCATTTGAGCCTTTCCGGGCATTTGACAGAAACCGAGCATTCCTGACAGTTCGACCAGATCGCCGAACGCATCCGCTCCCTTCGGTCCCCGACTCCACCGCGCGGGTCGCAAATGAAGCTCGCGCCATCGGCCGCGGTCGCGACCCTCCATCAATGCGGCCCGACGACCCACAGAATCACAGAACTGGCGAACATCATCGCGATCCCTCATGTTCGGGGGTCTGGGCATGCCTGCTCCCGAAATTGCGGATGGGTGCGTATAACTGGGAAGCTCTGCCCGAACCTTCCCAAGGTGCTTTAGGGGCCCTTCGCGGGCCGTCCCGCTCCGTAGTCGACCTCGAGGGCCGCCGCGAATCGGGCCCACGTAGCCGCGATTTGTGCGCGAAGTTCTTCCTTCGTCGGATGGTCGGGCGTGAGCCAGCGCTCGGTGGAGAGCAGATGAAGGCGGGTCCGCCCTCGGCCCATCGCGGTAACACGATAGTCCAGCGACTGCAGATCGGTTTCGTCGATCTGGTCTAGGTGCCAGGAGTCCGGCGGATTGAGACGCACCAGGTCGACGGCGATCGCGGGGTCGCGACCCCCGTCGACCCCGCGACCCGGGTACAGGCGGATGCGGAGCACGCGACGCGGCGAAACTCGGATCACTCGAAACGTCGGACGAGGACGCCTCGTCGCGAGCCGCGAGTCACTGGTCCGATAGTCCGTGCACCACTCGTACACGTATCGCGAAGGAGCGTGGATCACTAGTGACAATCGAACCTGAGTGGTACCGTACACCCGGTGGCCCCGTTCGGGCATCGGGAGCGGAACTCGGGGGTCCGAGTTAAGCTCTGGCCCCGGGAGTGTCACACGAAATGGCTCCGAGTCCCGACCCCAGTTCGTTGACTCCCCAGTTCGGTTTCAACCTGTTTCCACCACGGGACAGGGATCGGTCGCGATCATCCCCGGGAGGATGTTCGGCCCCGCGCACCGCAATCCTACTTTAGTGTCCGTCGGGAACGGCTCGTTCTGTAGTCCCTTTCTGCAACCCGACCAAGTTTTGCCCAGTTTGCGGTGACAGAGCGTTCCCACAGAAGCTTGGGGGGGTTCTTTGTTCCGATCCCGTAGGGCCGACGTCGTGCGTGTATCGTCAACCGGGTGCGTGTCAGAGAGAGTTGGGAGAGACGATAATCCACCGAGAGGATGCGATCACTTCCCACCGAATCAGCATGCCAGCGATCAGGTGGCGAGAATAGAACTACACGTCGAATCCAAATCCAACTCGGTTTAGTGTCATAGAGGTCTTCGAAAATTACCTCACGCCGAGATCGTCGAATTATTCTTCGACGGAAACCTTCCCCCGAATATCGTCCATCCTGCGGCGTGTAATCGGTGCACCACCGGTACACAAATTGAAGGGGTGCCCTTATCGTCGACCGTACTTCCCAGATGGGTCCCGGTCTACGTCTCTGCATCAAGGCCCCCCACTCGAACGCGGGGGCCGGAGAGCGATGCGGTCGTAAAAGCTCCGGTCAGAAGTCGCTTGGCAAAGCCGAGGTAATCGGCCGAGAGGAAGTCTCAACGAGTCACCACGCGCTCCTCACGGTCGGCCATCGCGCCTGCCCTGATTTAGGTCAACTCATCGGAGGCGCGCGCCCCCGGGATTCACATGTCTCGGGGCGAGCCCCGGAAGTCACGGCAGGTTACACCCAACCCGCCATCCCGACCGGCCACGCGGGAGGGCCCCTCAGAGGCCGTGGCACTGGATGTGGCCGGCGAGCCGACGGGCGATCGCGAACTGCTCGAACTCGGGTCCGAAATCCTCTAGTTCGCGATTGGGAGATGCGACCGACCAGTAGACCGCGTCCTCACAGTGGGCTCCGATGGCGATCGCGGAGACATATCGGCGGCGAGCCCGGCCTTGCTCGACGAGCTCCTCGGCGGCCCGGCGAGTGAGGTCGAGGAGGTCATCCCGGCTTCCCTGACCCTCCGGTGCCAAGAGTTCCTCGTAGAGCCCGTGGACACATCGGGGGCGCTCCGGGTCGCCGTTGAGACTCGACTCGATGCGCTCCTCCAGTCCCATCAGGGGGGGTTCGTCAGCCGACATCGGAGAATAGTAATTCCGGGAACCGGTACTTATTCGCTTGGGACGCCCCGGGAGCCGCCCGGGGACAATCCGGCAGGGCGGCAAGGAGATAGGGGTACCGATATGGTCAGACCCGCTCGGAGTGCTCGCTTAGGGTCAGGATGTTGCCGTCCGGGTCCTGGAACCACGCGATCATCGTTCCGTCCGGTGCGGTCCAGATTCCGAGCCCGTCCTGCTGGATCCCAGGGCGTCGCATCATCTTCACCCCGGCCTGGGTCAGGTCATCGACCTGACGAACCAGGTCGCTCACCTCCCAGCCCAGGGCGGTTTGTCCGGTCGGGCTCATCGTCTTGGCCTTCTGGATGCGGAGCACGGTTCCGTTGGAGTCGAAAATCAAGAAGCTCGGGTCCTCCCCCATGAAGAGTAGTCCGAGCGTTTCCTGGTAGAAGTCCTTGGACTCGGCGGGCTTTGTGGTCGTCAGGAACGCTATCAGATTCAGCGATTCCAGCATGGGGGAGGGTATGGCTTCCGGTACAAGAATCGTTCCGTTGGACGGCTCCGAGTCCTCGCAGGACCAGAGGACCGCGCCGGGGCGACCGTTCCTCAAAATCGAGCGATACTGCCGGTGGCCAAGGCTCGCCGCTCGAAGTACCTCCCAAAGCCCCATCGCCAGTCCCAGGGAGACGACCCCCGAGAGCCCGACCGCCGCCCAGAGGAGGCTCAGCGGTCCGAGGGCCTCTCCCGAGATCGTGGCCCGGATGGCGGTGAGTCCCCAGGTGAGGGGGAGCGCGTCGCCCGCCAGCTGCAGCGAGGGCGGCAGGCTGGAGAGGGGGAAGTTGACCCCAGAGAGGAGCAGCCCGACGAACAGGAAGATGTTCCCAAGGATGATCGAGGTGCGGAGGTAGAGGGCGAGGCCGCCGAGAAGGAGACCGAACCCGACCATCGCGAACGCCGTGAGGATCACCGAGACCGCGAGACCCGGGATCACGCCGAGGGGAATGACGACGCCGAAGAACACCACGGCGTACAGAAGGCCCATGGTGACCGTCGCGAGAGAGATCAGGATCGGGATCAAGCCCCGCCCGAAGTAGAGCGCCAAGCGTCCGGCCGGCGAGACCAGGAGATGTTCCATCGTCCCCTGCTGCTTCTCGGAGTCGGTGGTCTGGCACACCGAGAACACGCTCGAATACGTGACGGTCGCGACCGCGTTCCCGATCGCGGTGAACTCGACCTGGGACTGACCTCCGCCCCCCAGCATTACTACGAACGCGAAGAACACCATCTGGGTGAGGGGGATGATGAACACCGTACCCAGGACGAAGTCGACCCGCATGAACCCCAGGCTCGTTCGCGGGGCCATGACGGCGTTCGCCCAGAACGTCCGCCAGAAGCGAGGGTGATGCACCACGCGCGCCGTCGTGCTAGCTCGGTCATGAGTTCAGTAGTCCGACAGGTTGCCGCTCTCGAGAACGTGCCGTTCGACGCGGTGGAACACTGCTCCCGCGATCCCGGCGTAGACCCCCGTCACGGAGACGGCGCCGACCAGGTCCCATTGCCACCCCCAGCTGAATCCGACGTACCCGGGGATGGACAAGTAACGGAGGGCGTCCAGAGCCCAGGTGGGCGGGAAAAGGAGGGCGATCGGGTTGGTCCAGAACGGGAGTAGGATCACTGGGAACATGCAACCGGTCCCGACGTAGAAGGCGAACTCCCCGACGTTCTGGATGAACCCGGCGTAGCGGGTGTAGACGTACGCGGCGGCGAAGACGACGCCGACGCTCGCCAGCGTGACCATCACGAACAGGAACACGATCACGAACACGAACGGGTCGGGTAAGGAGGGCGGACCCCCCGCGGCGACGACGACGACGATGTAGACGATGAGCCCGCCGAGGAGGCCGGCCGCGACGTTCCAGACGATACGGCCGAGCACGACGTAGAGGTAGGGGGTGGGGGCCTGGATGGTCGGTTCCAAGGTCCCGAAGACACGGTCCTGACCGGTCGCCCAGCCGCTCCCGTACAGGGTCTGGCCCCACATGCTCATCATGCCGGCTCCGAGGATCGCGTACGTGAGAAAGTACGGCCCCTCCCCCCGGAACAGCTCGAACGAGACCAGCCCGAAGATCACGGGAGCGATCATCGAGGGGACGAGCCATTGCGGGTCCGCCATGAACGTCAGGAGCGAGAGACGGAGGGCGGCCATCGTGGCTCGGCCCCGAGAGGCGTGCGACTCGGTCAGCAGCACTATGTCGCCTCCTCCTCGACGAGGTCGAGGTACACATCCTCGAGCGAGGTCCGCCGCTCCCGGACCGTGAGTTCGGGGTGGTTCGAGAGCATCGCCGCGACCTGCTCCGGTCGCGTTTCCTCCGTCCGGACGCGGAGCGTGAGGCGCATGCGGGGACCAAACTCTTCGCTCGCCACCTTCGAGACCCCCGGCAGCACCCGAAGCTGATCCATCTCCCGATCGTCAAATCCGTAGGCGTCCACCTCGATCGTCCGGTCGCCGCCCACGCGTCGGCGGAGTCCCGGGATGGTGTCCTTCGCCACGATCTGGCCGCGCGACAGGATGGCGAGCTCGGGACAAAGTTCCTCGGCTTCGAACATGTAGTGGGTGGTCAGGAGGATCGTGACCCCATCGGAGACCAGGGATCGCACGAGCTTCCGCGTCTCGCGTGCGCTCTTCGGGTCGAGGCCGATGGTCGGCTCATCCAGGAACAGGATGGAGGGGCGGTGGAGGATCCCGCGAGCGATGTGGAGCTTCTGCTTCATGCCGCGCGAGTACCCCTCGACCCGGCGGTCGGCGGCGCTCCCGAGGTCGACCCGCTCGAGCACTTCGCGGATCCGAGCGTCTCGCTCCGCGATCGGGAGGCCGTACAGGTCGGCAAAGTATCGGAGGTTCTCACGTCCGCTGATCCGGTTGTAGAGGCCCCGCTCCCCTCCTGGTACGAGACCGATCCGCGGACGGAGCCACTCGGCCTCGTGGGCGACGTCGTGCCCGAGGACCCGGGCGGTCCCCGAGGTGGGCAGCAAGAGGGTCGAGAGGATCTTGACGAGGGTGGTCTTCCCCGCGCCGTTGGGTCCCAAGAGACCGAAGATCGCACCGTTGCCGACCGAAAGGTCCACTCCCTTCAGGGCCGAAGTTCGCTCCACCTCCCGGAAGAGGAACCCCTTCCGGGATTCGAACACGCGGGTCAAGTTGCGAACTTCGATCGCGGGGTCGTCGCTCATCGGTGTGCCGAGGGCCGCCGCCACTCCGGTGCCGGTATATGTACTTCCGCTCTCAGGTGAGGGCCCGGAACGGCCTTCTCGGTACCTGTTCCACGAATGAAAACGGAGGAGAAACCCCTCCGCGGGGCGACGCTGGTTTGCTCGTTCCGCGACCCAATTTGGTCCGACTGCGGACTGTGGTCGGGGCGGTCGAAGCGGCGCGGTAGGTGCCCCCTCAAAGCCGCCCCCTCTCTAGCGTTATATCGCGGGCCTCCGTCGGTCGGCTGATGTCGAGCGGAGACACGGTTCCAGCCCGCGCTTCCGCAGGCCCGCCCCTCTCGGCTGCGCTGGGCAAGGACGAACTCCTCGAGGCGTACCGGTTCATGGTCCTCTCCCGGGCGACCGATGATCGTTGTCTCTCCCTGCAACGGCAGGGGCGCATCGGGTTCTACGTTCCCGCCTCGGGCCAGGAAGCGGCGCAGGTGGGGTGTGCCCGAGCCCTGTCGAAGGAGGATTGGATCTTTCCCGCCTACCGTGAGCTCGGGGTCGCGCTCGCCCGGGGCGTCCCGCTCCGTGCCATTATCGACCAGCTCATTGGGAATTCGGGGGACGTCAACAAGGGACGGCAGATGCCCAATCACTTCGGGTTTCGCGACCATCGGTTCGTCGTGGCTTCGAGCCCCATCGGCACTCAGATCACCCAGGCGGTGGGCGCGGCACTGGCCGCCCGACGCCGTCGCGACCCGATCGTGACGATCGCCTTCTTCGGAGACGGCGCCACGAGCTCGAACGATTTCCACGCCGGGCTCAACTTCGCGGGCGTCTACCGAGCCCCCACGATCTTCTTCTGTCAGAACAACCACTGGGCGATCTCGCTCCCCCGGGAGAAGCAGACGCGGAGCGCGACCCTCGCCGAAAAGGCCGAGGCGTACGGCTTCCCGGGGGTTGTGGTGGACGGAACCGACATCGATGCGGTCCATGCCGCGGTCCTGGGGGCCCGTCGACGGGCTCTTCACGGGGAGGGCCCGACCCTCATCGAGGCCCAGGTCTACCGATTCGGACCCCACTCGACGTCGGACGACCCACGCCGGTATCGCTCGGATACCGAACTCGCCCACTGGAAGGAGAGCGATCCGATCAAACGGGTCCGGGACCGCCTGATCGCCGCGGGGGCCCTCGACGGTACGCGGGACCAGATGATGTGGGAGGCAGCCCGGGCCGAGGTCTCGAAGGCGGTCGAGGAGGCCGAGAAGACCCCGCCGATGGAGCCCGGTACGTTCCTTGACGATGTCTTCGAGTCCCCTACCCCTCGCCTCGTCGAGGAGCGGGCCGAGTTCGAAGCCTTGCTACGCGAAGGAGTGGTGAAACCGTGACGGAGCTGACGCTCGTGCAGGCCGTGAACCGGGGCCTCCAAGTAGCCATGCGGGGCGACCCGGACGTGCTCGTCCTCGGCGAAGACGTCGGGGTGAACGGGGGAGTGTTCCGCGCTACGGAGGGGCTCTTGAAGGAGTTCGGGGAGGAGCGAGTGTTGGATACCCCGCTCTCCGAGACCGGCATCATCGGGACCGCCGTCGGCATGGCGCTCTACGGGCTGAAGCCAGTCGCCGAGATCCAATTCCTCGACTTCATCTATCCGGCGTTCGACCAGATCGTCAGCGAGCTGGCAAAATTCCGATACCGCTCGGGGGGCCAGTACCCCTGCCATGTCGTGATCCGGACACCGTACGGCGGCGGCATCAAGGGAGGACTGTACCATTCCCAGAGCACCGAGGCCTACTTCTGCCACACCGCGGGCTTGAAGGTCGTTATCCCCTCGACCCCGGCGGACGCGAAGGGGTTGCTCCTGACGGCGATCCACGACCCCGATCCCGTGATGTTCTTGGAGCCGAAGCGCATCTACCGATCGGTCACCGGAGAAGTACCCGACGGAGACGAACGCATCCCCTTTGGAAAGGCGCGACTGGTCCGCGACGGGTCGGATGTCTCCCTCTTCGCCTACGGGGCGATGATCCCGGTCGCGAGCGAGGCGGCGGAGCGGCTCGGCTCCGAGGGAATCTCGGTCGAGGTCGTCGACCTCCGCACGTTGGTCCCCCTGGACGAAGCGGCCGTTCTCGCCTCCGTCGAGAAGACCGGCCGAGCCGTCATCCTCCACGAAGCCGCCCGGTTCTGCGGGGTCGGCGCCGAGCTCGCCGCCCTCATCGCCGAGAAGGCGCTCTACTCATTGAAATCCCCGGTCGTCCGGGTCACCGGGTATGACACCCCGTTCCCCTACGCGCTCGAGAACCTCTACCTGCCCAACGCCGACCGCGTCGTTCACGCCGTGCGCGCAGCGGCGAAGGCGGGATAGGAGCTCCTATGGCGTTCGAGTTCCGACTCCCGGACATCGGCGAGGGCGTTGCCGAGGGCGAGGTCGTCCAATGGTTCGTGAAGGAAGGCGACACGATCGCCGAGGACGCTCCGCTCGTGAGCGTCCTGACCGACAAGGCCAACGTGGAGATCCCCTCCCCAAAGGGCGGCCGCATTGCGCGGATCCACGCCCAGGTCGGAGAGAAGGTGAAGGTCGGCGGGTTGCTGGTCACGATCGACACGGGACCCGGTGGCCCGGGAACCACCGCTGCTCCGGCGCCGAAGGCAGCCGAGCCCGTAGCGACCGGTCCGTCGCCGGGGATCCCCCGCCCCCCCACCCCGGAACCGGCGTCGGCGGGGCGGATCCTGGCCACTCCGTACGTGCGACGTCTCGCCGCCGAGCGCGGGATCGACCTCAGCCGGGTGACGGGGAGCGGACCGGGCGGTCGGGTTACCGAAGCCGACCTCGGGGGAGCGCCCCTTCCGGGCGCTTCTCCGGCGGGGTCGTCCTCGAACGCACCTTCGGGCTCGACCCCTTCGAGCCCGCGCCCACCTGCCGCCGCCCCTTCCGGCGCCCCTCCCGTCGCCGATGTCGCGGAACGAATCCCGATCCGAGGGCTCCGTCGCGCAATCGCCGAACATATGGCCGAAGCGTCGCACCGGGCCGCGCACTACACCTACGTGGAGGAGGTCGACGTGACCGAGCTCGTCCAGCTGCGCGAACGGATGGCGAAGCACGTCGAGAAGCAGGGAGCCCGGCTCGAGCTACCTCCCGTTCATCGTCAAGGCGGTGGTGGCGGGCCTCAAGGCCCATCCTCGGATCAACTCGACCATGGACGACGCCCAGAACGAGCTCGTTCGGTACGGAACCTACAACATCGGCATCGCGACGGCCGCTCCGGACGGTCTTCTTGTCCCCGTCGTGCACCACGCGGAGACGAAGAGCGTGGTCGCCATCGCCAAGGAGATCCAAGAGCTCTCCGAAAAGGGCCGAGCCGGAAAGCTGACCCGGGCCGAGTTGACCGGCGGGACGTTCACGATCACGAGCCTGGGCGCCCTGGGCGGGGTCCTCGCCACTCCGATCCTGAACTATCCGGAGGTCGCCATCCTGGGAGTCCACCGGATCGTGCGCCGGCCCATTTATCGCGCCGACGGGACCATCGGACCGGCCGACCTCATGAATCTCTCCATCTCGCTCGACCACCGGGTCCTGGACGGGATCGAGGGAGCCCAGTTCCTGGCCACGGTCAAGGGCTACCTCGAGGACCCGCACCAGCTCTTCGCTGAGATGGCATGACCGCGGGCCCGGGAGTCGTCCCCCTCCCCTACACTCCCGACGAAGTCGCCCAGGTCTTGGGCCCGAACTGGCGGGCCACCCTCGTCTCCGCGTACGAGTGGATGATCCTCGGGAGGACGCTCGACGCACGGATGCAGGGGCTCCAGCGCCAGGGCCGCGTCGGGTTCTACGGAGCCGCGACCGGCCAGGAAGCGGTCACCGTCACCGCCGGACTCGTCACCCGACCGGAGGATTGGATCCTGCCCGGATTGCGGGAACAACTCCTCGCGCTCGTTCGGGGGCACTCGCTCGTGAGCTACGCGCACCACCTGTTCGCCGATGACCGCGACCCGGCCCGGGGGCGCAACATGCCGTGCCACCCGAGCGCCTCCGAGGTCCACTATGTTTCCATGTCCTCCGTGATCGGAACACAGATCTCGCACGCCGTCGGGGTCGCCTACGGGATGAAGCTCCGGCACGACCGGGGGGTCGCTCTGGCGTTCTTCGGCGACGGCGCGACCAGCGCGAACGACTTCCATGCCGGGCTCAACTTCGCCGCGGTCTGGAACCTGCCGGTTGTGTTCTGCTGCACCAACAACCAGTGGGCGATCTCGTTGCCGGTGGAGAAACAGACCGCGGCGAAGAGTCTCGCCGCAAAGGGGTCGGCCTATGGAATCCCGGGCGTCCGCGTGGACGCGACAGATGTGGTCGAGGTCCACCGGTACCTCTCCCAAGCGATCGAGGCCGCGCGCAAGGGCGAGGGTCCCACCCTGCTCGAGCTCGTGGCGTTCCGCATGACCCCGCACTCGAGCTCCGACGACCCGACCCGTTACCAGCCGAAGGATTGGGCGGAGCGGGCCCGTACGCACGACCCCGTGGAACGGCTGGCCTCGTGGCTGACCTCCCAGGGCATCCTGACGGACGAGGTTCGAGAGCGGGTCCGGGCGAAGGCGGACGAGGAGGTCCGGGTCGCCGTCCGGACCGCCGAGGAGACGCCGCCCCCAGAGCCCGGGTCCCTGACCGAAGACGTCTATGCCCCGCCGGGCTCCCCCGGTCCCGAACTAGGGGGTCTACGATGGCGGGGACCTATGCACGCACCACCGAGGTCCTGGTGGTCGGCGGGGGCCCGGGCGGCTACATGGCCGCGATCCGCGCGGGCCAGCTTGGCAAGAAGGTCCTCCTCGTCGAGAAGGGCGAACTCGGAGGGGAGTGCCTGAATCGCGGGTGCATCCCTTCGAAAGCCCTCATCCACGCCTCGCTCCTATACCACCACCTCCAGACCGAAGGCGCCGAGATCGGGGTCCAGGCCAAGGAAGTCGCTTTCGACCTCGCCCAGGCGGTTCACTGGAAGGACGGGGTCGTCGCGAAGGAGCGCGAGGGAGTCGCGAGTCTCCTCAAATCGGCTCGGGTAACCGTGCTGCACGGGGAGGGACGCTTCACGGGCCCGACCTCGCTCGACCTCGCCGCCCCCGACGGGGGTCACGAACGCATCGATTTTCAGCAGGCGGTGATCGCGACGGGGGCGGTACCCACCGTTTTGAAGGGGTTCGAGACCGACGGGGAGATCGTCGTGAACGCGTGGGAGCTGCTCGACGCACGGACCCTGCCCAAGTCGATGCTCATCCTCGGGGGCGGGGTGAGCGGGTGTGAGCTCGGCCAGTTCCTCGCCCGCCTGGGCGTCCAGATCACGATCGTGGAGCTCCTCACCCAGCTCCTTCCTGGCATCGAACCCGACCTCTCGCGAGAGATCACCGGCTCGCTCGAGCGGCTCGGGGTCAAGGTGCGCGTCGCGACCAAAGCCGTTCGACTCGATCGCTCGGGAGCGGGCGTGACCCTGGGCGTGGAGAGCGCGTCCGGGGCGGAGTCCCTGACCGCGGAGCGGCTTTTCGTGACGGTCGGGAAGCGTCCAGCGAGCCGGGATTTGGGGCTCGAGGAGGCGGGCGTCACCCCCGACCCGAAGACGGGGTTCCTTCCCGTGGACGACCAGATGCGGACGAATCAACCGCACATCTATGCGGTTGGCGACGTGGCGCGGCCTCCGATGCTCGCCCACAAGGCCTACCGGGAGGGCGTGGTGGCCGCCGAGGCGATCGCGGGGAAGACCACCCGGTTCCAGTTCCAGGCGATGCCGTCGGTGGTCTTCACCACACCCGAACTGGCGACCGTGGGGCTCACCCGGGCGGAGGCGGAAGCGAAGGGATACCGCGTCCGCGAGGTCCGCTTCCCCCTGGCCGCCCTCGGGCGAGCCCACGCCAACCACGCCACGGGGGGCTGGGTCAAGCTGGTCGGGGACGATACCTCCGGACTCCTGCTCGGGGTCCATGCGGCCGGCGAAGCGAGCGGGGAGTTCGTCGCCGAGGCCGGGCTCGCGATCGAGATGGGGGCGACCGTGCGGGATGTCGCGCTCACCATCCATCCCCACCCGACGTTCTCGGAATCCCTCCAGGAGGCGGCGCTCTTGTGGCTCGGCGAGCCGATGCACGTCGCGCGGAGGCGCACCGATGGTGCAGGTCGTTGACTGGGGCGAACGCGAGTACCGCGCGTCCCTCGACGCGATGCGCGCGCTGGTCCGCGCCCGTCGTGCGGGCGAGATCCCCGACACCCTCATCCTGGTGGAGCATCCGGCCGTCGTCACGGTCGGCGTGGAGGGGGACGACGGGGCCGCGGCCGCGAGTGGCCTCCCGGTCGTGACGGTCGAACGCGGCGGGCGGGCCACCTATCATGCACCCGGCCAGCTCGTCGGGTACCCGATCATCGACCTCGCCCCGCGCGGGCGCAACGTCCGTGGGTTCATCCACGAGATCGAGGAGACGGTCGTGCGCACGATCGCGGAGTTCGGGGTGACCGGTCGTCACATCCCGCAGGCGGGGAGTCTGGGTCGGTGAGGAGCGGAAGATCGCCTCGGTCGGCGTGGCCGTCGAGGGGTGGGTCACCTTCCATGGGTTCGCGCTCAACGTCGACCTCGACCTCGCCCCATTCGAGCGATTCCATCCGTGTGGCTTCTCCGAACCGGTCATGACCTCGCTCGCCCGCGAGACGGGTCGCTCGATCTCCGTGGCCCAAGTGAAACCGCACCTCGTCCAGAAATTCGAAGAACTCGAGGCGGCGGAGGCAGGGCGCCTCGCGCGGATCCCACCGGGATCGGTCCCTTCGGTACCCGCCGCATGAACTCGGGTCCTGAGGCGACCCATCGCCCCCGCGTACTCATCGTAGGCGGCACGCGCGGTCTGGTCGGGCGCGCGCTCCTTACCGAGTTCCGTTCGGATCACGCGATCCGCTCCGTGCATCGACATGCCTCCGCCGCGGAGTCCGCGGCGGGGGTCGAATGGGTCCCGGCGGACGTGGCGAGCGTCGCCGATTGGCGACCGCTGTTGGAGGAGGTCGACGTGGTCGTCAACGTGGCCTGGTACCGTACGGGCTCAGATCGTCGCTTCCGTCCCCTCGCCGAGGGGCTGATCCGTCTGGTCGAGGCGTGCGACCGGGCGGGAGGGCTTCGTTTCGTCCATATCAGCGTCCCCACCGCGACCGAGGGGATCGAAACACGTCTTCCGTACATGGTGCGGAAGCGCGAGGTCGACGCGGCGGTCTCCCGGAGCCAACTCGCCTATTCCATCATCCGACCCACGATGCTGTTCGGGCCGGGCGACAAGCTCCTCACCGTGATGATGCGGACCGCCCGTCGATGGCACCGGCTGCCAATCTTCGGCGAAGGTCACTACCACTTGAGCCCGATCGCCGTGACCGATCTCGCGCGCATCGTACGTCGGGAAGCCGGGCTCCGACGCCGGGCGATCGTGGAGGCGGGCGGACCGAAGGTTTGGGAGTACCGCGACCTGTGCGACCGGCTGTTCGAATCCCTGGGACTGCCCCCCAAGTACCTCCGGATGAGCCCGTCAGGCGGGCGAGACGTCGCCCGCCTGCTCGAGAGCGTCGGGTCGACGCTGCTCTACGCCTACGAGGTGGAATGGTTGGTGTCGGACCGGCTGGGGCTCCCGCGCTACGAGGGGTTGGACCCACCCCTTCGACCGGTAGAAGAGTTCCTTCGGGAAGAAGCGCTCCGGTCCCGTGGCGTCGGGAGCCACGCACCCTCGGTGGGACCTCGCCCGGGGGGGTAGTTTTAAGGGTGGGCCAGCCCATTCCAACCTCGATGGAAGCGGTCGATCTCAGCCGGCGCCTCACCGATTTTAACCAAGTTGCGAGCGAAGTCCTTAGGGACGTTCCGGAACTCACCGAGCAACAGATCCGTCACTGGATCGTCAATCCGTTCCTGGTGGCCCTCGGATGGGACCTGGACGACAAGCACCTCGTCTACCTCGACTTCCCGATCAAGGGAAGCGACGGTCATGTGGACTACGCCCTGTTCAACGCCGACGGACAGCCTCGGCTCTTCCTCGATGTCCGCGAGCGGACGGCGAACGTCACCGAGATCGGCGAGGTCGCCGAGCAGGCCAAGAAGACGAAGGTCCCGCTCGCGCTCTTGACGAACGGGAAGGAGTTCTCCCTCTGGCACATCGCGGCCGATGAGCCGGCCGCTCCGCTCTTCCTCCTCTCGTTGAAGGAGCTTCCGGACAACTCGGAGAGCCTCCTCGGGCTCACGGTTGAGTACCGCCTGAGCGACACCGGCATCGAGCAGCTCCGACGGAGCGCGATCCGGCTCGCGGTCCTCCAGATGCTGGAGGAGAACACCGAGAAGACGTTCGACGCGCTGGTCGGATGGGTCCGCTCCCAGGTCGCCCCCGGGGCGTTAGACGGGACCACGGAGCAGGCGATCCGGGACGCGACCATGCTCTGGTTGACCGAGGAGCACCTCACGCTCCCCGGGTTCGCGCCGGCCGACGGCAAGCGCCCCTCGGAGCTCCGATCCACGACCCCTCGGGACTGGGAAGCCTTCCCCCGGGGCCCCGCCGGCACCTTCCAGTACAAGTACGACAGCGCGAAGATCCTCGACCTTCGGCAGGGGCCGAAGGAGGTCCGCGAGCAGCTCCGCAACCAGGGGCTTCGGACCCCGACCGCGACGAGTTTCGGGGGCTTCTACCACCAGCTCCGGGCGCGGGCCGGCCTCACATCGCCCAGCTAACGCTCCCCCTGAGGGGGGGACGGGTCCGACCGCCGCCGGACCCGGACCGGGCGAAAGGTTCTATCCGAGGAGTGGCATCCGGAACCCATGGTAGCCCCGAAAGTGGAAACCCGCGACAGCGCGAACCCCCTGCAAGAGTGGATGGATGCCCTCGAGAACCGGCACGGCCAGGTCGATCTCCACCTGGAGCACGTGGCGTTGAAGCTGCCCTGGATCAACGAGCCGGTCGAGCTGAACGGCACGGTCTCCGTCACGTTCCACATGCGAGAACTGACCCTCAAGGAGCGGGAAGCGCGCGCGGCGAAGGAGCTCCGGGCGCTCCGCTAGGCGCGTCGACCCCGAATTGGTCGGCGGGAAACCCCGGCCTCCCGCCCCAAACCTATTCCTTTAATACGCATTAATGCGCATATACTGCATTGCGATGGACGGAAGCCTGTCCCCGCACCAACCGCACCCCTGCCTCGCGCGAGGTTGTCGGCACGCCCCCGAGGACCACGTCTCCACCCCCGAACTCGCCGCCTTCCGCGAGCGAGTCGTGTGGTGCGTTCGCTGCCGCCGGCACGAAGTCGGCCGGGCGGTACGACCGCGCTGGGGCCGGGGACCGTGGAGCCGGCCGCGCTCGAACGCCGGTTAGCGCGACCCCAGCGACCTCAGTGGAATTGCCCGTTCGCGAGATAGCCGATCGCGAACCCGGCAAACCCCGCGCCGAGGCCGATCAAGACCATCCGTAGTCCGGCTTGCCAGGTGACCCCGATGGTGGTCTTCGCCTCGTACCACCCGACCCCGAACAGCATCGCTCCGCTCAGGATCACGGAGATCACGGCCGCCATCGGGAGGGCGTTGGGGAAGAGGAAGTAGGGGATCAGGGGGATGAACGACCCGACCGTCGTGGCGCCGAGGACGACCAGGGCGCTATTGCGGGGCTGCTCCTCGGAGACGGGGGCGAGATGAAGCTCGAAGGCCATCATCAGGTCGAGCATGGCCTGCGGCTTCGCCTCGATCGCATGGACCATCTGCTCGAGTTCGTCCCCCGCGAACCCCCAGTTCCGGAAGATGACCCGGACCTCCTCCCGTTCGATGTCGGGGACCTCCCGCATCTCGATCATCTCGCGGCGCTGCTCCGCCAAGTAGAGCTGGCGACGCGAGCGCGTGGACGTGTACGCGACCGCCCCCATCGAGATCGATTCCGCGGCGAGCGCGGCCAAAGATGCGATGTAGATGATGCGGGCATCGTGGGTCGCGACCGTCAGGCCCAGGAGAATGCCGAGAACGTTGACCAAGCCATCCTGGCTGCCGAGGATGAAATCCGAGAGCAACGTCGGGCGAGAGTGCTGCTCCAGGGGGGTGGTCATCATCGCCCGGCCACCGCCCGGGCGGATTAAGACGGTGACGGCAGAGTCGCCGGACCGGTGTGCGAGCCGGAGCTCAGGAAGGGAGCTGGGCTCCTTCGACCAGGGCCCGGAGCTTCTGGAGGGCTACGGGGCGCGTCACCCCGTTCATGCGCGCGAAGGTCTCGAACCCGCAATCGGTCCCTCCCCATGCGTTCTCGGGACCGACGGCCTGGCCCAATAGGTCGAGACGGAGTCGAACGGTGCGCGGGCTTTCCACGATCGGCGTCTTCACGTCGATGACGCCCCCCACGAAGGCGAGCCCCTTCGGCCAGCCGTGGTCGCGCGCATACTGTCGCAGGATGAGGAGGTCACCCTCGTGGCGCGGGTTGGCGAGTTCTCCCACCAGCGAGGAAACTCGCAGACGGAGGAGCTCGGGGAGAACGCGCGCGAAGTCCGCGTCGCTGGAGTGCGAGGCGGCGTAGTTCCCATAGCAGTAGTGGACCCGGACCCGGTCCCGCGGTAGTCCCTCGATGGCTCGGTTGATCGCGTCGACGTGCAGCGGAAGGGCGGCGTAGAAGTCCGTGCCCCAGTCGGTGGCGGTCTGCTTCCCCATCGCCAGGTCGGGCGCGTCGATCTGGAGGGTGATTCCGGGGACGTCGAGGATGGCGCGGTACTCCTTCGCAAGCTCCGTCGTGGCCGCGTCCAAATACTCGGCGTGATCCCGGTACACGGACGGGTTGTTCGGGTAGAAAATCGTGATGACCCCCGGCGAAGCCGCCGGGAGGAAGGCGCCCAAAGCCCCTTCCTCGCGCGCGAGTCGCACCGCGTCCTGGGCGGCACGACGGGAGGCCTCGGCCCCCCGGTAGACGAGGGGCGCCGCGAGCTTCGGCAGCGCGAAGGCCGCCCCCACGGTCGCGAGCTGCGCCGCGAGCTGGGGATTCGATTCCTGAAAGTCGGCGAGGAGCGCGGGAGAGAACGCCATCGGCTGACGTTCGGTCGGAGAGAAGCCGTCGAACCGGTGAGGCAGGTAGGCGGTGTACCCGGAGACCCGTTGTTCCCCGGGGGAGACCACGTCAAGTCCGCGGCCCGAACCGGCCGGACGGAGCTGATCTCGGATCGCCTTCCGCTCGGCCTCGAGGTAGACCGTCTCGTGTTCCGGCCCCAGCTCACCGCGCGGCGCGTCGGCGAGCAATCGGAGCACCTCGGGCGGGCGGTACCAGCTTCCGGTCATGGTAGTGTGATTGGCCATGGTCGCTGGGCTCCCCCCGACGCGGAGCTACTTGAGCGTTTAGAAACGGCCCCGATTGCACAGGACGAAATCGAGGTACGTCCTCGGAAATCCGGCTCGTTCGGCTCAACGCTTATCTTCGGTCCGAGAAGTGGGCGAGGTCTCTCAGGAGCACGGGACCGTTCGATGATGGGCACGGGGGGCGCCGCAGTCGGGCGGACGCTGCCCGTGTTCACGCCCGGTCAGGAGCGGAGCATCCTCCTGCTCACGACGATCGGCTCGCTGATGTTCGCGATCGACTCCACGATCGTGATCCTCGCCCTCCCGACGATGGTACGGGACCTGTCCGCCCCGTTGACCGTCCTCATTTGGGCCATCCTCCTCTACATCCTCATCGGCGCCGCCCTGACGACCCAGGCCGGACGTCTCGGGGACCTCTGGGGTCGAAGCCGCCTCTACAATCTCGGGTTCGCCATCTTCACGATCGGATCGGCGCTCTGTGGATTCGCCCCCAACGCGACGACCCTGATCGCCGCCCGGGCGCTGCAAGCGGTCGGGGGATCGCTCCTCTTCGCCAACGCGAGCGCCATCCTGACGTACGTGTTCCCTCCGCAGCGCCGCGGGGCGGCCTTCGGGATGCTCGCGCTCGGCTGGGGCGTGGGGGCGGTGCTCGGGATTCTCTTGGGAGGCGTGATCACGACCGAACTGGGCTGGCGCTACATCTTCTTCATCAACATCCCGATCGGGATCGGCGCGGTCGCGCTCGGTCTCCGCGCCCTGCCGGTCACGCCGAGCGTCCGGACCCGGTTCGACCTCGTGGGGTTCACCGTCTTCACGGCCATGCTGGCGCTCGTCTCGTACGGCGCCATCGAGACCGCTGCGTACGGCGGGAGCGCGCTGCACTACAGCTATCTCGTGGCCGGGGCGCTCCTACTGCCTGTATTCGTGTACACAGAACTGCACGCGGCGGCCCCGATGATCGAGGTCCGGGATTTTCGGAACCGGCTGTTGAGCTTCTCGCTCACGGCGGGGTTCTTCCAGAGCTTGGGCTACCTTTCGATCGTCTTCCTCCTCACCATGTACCTGCAGGGAGTGCGGGACCTCTCGCCGTTGAACGCCTCCCTCCTCCTCGTGCCGGGGTACGTGGTCGGCGCCGTGGCCGGCCCGCTCATGGGGCGACTCGCAAACCGGACAGGGACCCGCGCCATGGCCACGGGAGGGATCTTGATGATGCTCCTCGGGATCGTCGGGTACTCGTTGCTCGGGGTCTCCACCTGGCTCGGGTGGATCCCCATCATCTCCCTCGTCACCGGAGTGGGGACGGGGATGTTCTTCCCCGCGAACAACATGGCCATCATGAGCCAGGCGCCTCCCGACCGTCTCGGCGCGATCAGCGGGCTCCGAAGCACCCTCCAGAATATGGGGGCGCTCCTGAGCTTCGTCCTGGCGTTCACGATCGCTTCGGCCACCGTACCCCCGCGGGTCGCGTACGCGGTGTTCCTGGGAACGGAGATCGGGGGCGTCAGCGGCCAGTTCCTTGTGGGCCTCCACGCGGCCCTGTACGCATCCGCCGCGATCTTGGGCGTGGCCGCCATCCTCTCCTGGAACCGGGGAACGGATCCCGGACGGAGCGCCCGATGGACGACCGGCGCCGGTGGCTGGAGCCGGGACGGCAAGTAGCGAACGACCCGGCGCTGCGAGGTCAGCGTCCGCGACGCGGGCGGGCGGCCCGCAGGGCGGCGCTCAGGATCTTCCCATGATCGAAGGCCAGACGGGGACGAGGGGTCAGGGGGACCCACTGGGCAAACGCTGCGTCATCGCCTCCGCGCGGCGGGCCGTCCGGTCCCCCGATTCGGAAGACGACCGACACCGTGTGCTTCCTCGGGTCCCGCTTCGGGTCGGACCAAACGCCGACCAGGGAGGCGACCCGGCCCCGGAGCCCGGTCTCCTCCCGGAGCTCTCGCAAGACCGCCTGTTCCACCGTCTCGCCGATCTCGACGAACCCGCCCGGCAGGGCCCATTCTCCCCGGAAGGGAGGGTTTCCGCGACGGACCAGAAGGACTCGTCCCCGACGGATCCAGACGGCATCGACCGCGAGCGAGGGACTCGGGTACCGACGGGTCACGCGCCGGCGAGCGCGGGGCGGGGAATAAGCGCCACGCTGGTCGCCGCCGGGAAGGGCGCGCCTCCGCTCGGGAAGGATTAAGTCGCTGGGTTCGCTCGCGAGACCGGTCGATGGGGATCGTCCGGGCAAAGGCCCCGCTACGGATCAGTTTCGCCGGAGGCGGGACGGACGTCTCCCCCTATCCCGAGGAGAAGGGCGGCGCCGTCCTCAACTGCACGATCGACAAGTTCGCCTACGTCACGCTCGAGGCAACCTCGAAGCCGAACGGTGGCACCACCGTAGAGTCGCTGGATTTCAACGTGAAGGCGAAGTACGAGCGCCCCTCCGACCTGTTCTACAACGGGGAGCTCGACCTCATCAAGGCCGCCCTCAAAGTCCTCCGACCACCCGGGAGCCCCGAGGCGGCTCACGAGTCTCTGCATCTCTTCCTCCATTCCGACGCCCCGCCGGGAACGGGGCTCGGCGGCTCCTCCGCGATCTGCGTCGCGCTGGTCGGCGCGTTCCAGCACTACCTCAAGGAGACCTGGACCTCCTACGACATCGCCGAGCTCGCCTACCGGATCGAACGGACGGAGCTCGGGATCACCGGCGGCCGTCAGGACCAGTACGCGGCGGCGTTCGGGGGGTTCAATTTCATCGAGTTCATGGGAACAAAAACCCTCGTGAACCCGTTGAAGATCCGGCCGGAAGTAGCGAACGAACTCTCCTACCGCCTTCTCCTCGCCTACGTGGGTGGGGGCCACTTCACCAACGAGCTCCTCCAGCGCCAGCAGCAGTATACCAGTAACCGGGCCGAGACGATGGAAGCATTGGACAGTACGAAGCGGCTGGCGATCGCGATGAAGAACGAGCTCGTCCGGGGGAACATCGACGAGATGGGCCGCCTGCTGGACGAAGGCTGGGAGCTGAAGAAGCAGTTCGCCGAGGGGATCTCCAACCCGCGGGTCGACGAGATCTACACCCGGGCCCGGGCCGCGGGGGCGCTCGGGGGCAAGCTGGTCGGGGCCGGGGGCGGAGGGTTCCTGCTCCTCTTCTGCGACTTTGCCCGTCGCGCCCAGGTCGCCAAGGTGTTGCAGGCGTCGGGCGGTTCCGTCATGGATTTCTCGCTCGAGTCCAACGGATTGCAGACCTGGTCGGTGCGCTAACCCCCGCTCGGTAGGCCCCATGGACCTCACGATCTACCTTCCGGCGCTCCTGGTCGCATTCCTCCTTACGCTCCTCGAGATGACCGAGGTGGTCGTCCTCGTCATCGCGGTCACGGCCGACCACCCGACCGTCCGGCCGGGCGCCGACCGGGGCGGTCGCCGGCGTGGCCCTGGTGTCCCTCCTCGCGATCGGGGTCGGCGCCGCGATCGCGGTGGTGGCCCACACCTACCTCCTCTGGGTCTCGGCCTTCTTGCTCGCCGCCTTCGGGGTCTTCCTGTTCCGCAGCACTCTGCGCTCCTACCGTCGTGCGGCGCTCCCCCCGAGCTCGGCTCCCCCGTCCAAGTACGCGGGGGGGTTCCAGTTCGGAGCCGGGTTCAGCGCGGGGGCGGTGGAGGCCGTCGAGGTCGTGGTCGTCCTCCTGGGCCTCACCGCCGCAGGGTATGCCGTCTCGGCGATCGTCGGGGCGCTCCTCGCGGGAGGGATCCTGGTCGTCCTCGCGTTCCTGGTCCACGAGCGCCTCCGACGGATCAAGGTCCCCTGGCTGAAGCTCTTCGGCACCTCGATGTTGTTCACCTTCGCCGTATTTTGGCTGGGGGAGGCGCTGGGCTTCGCATGGCCGGGGTCCGACCTGTTCCTCATCCCGCTCTTCCTGGTATCCCTGGTGGCAGCCCGTGGCCTCATCCAGTTGGGCCTCGGCCCCGCGGTCCCTGGGGCCACTTCCAGCTAAGGGCCACACTCCCGGCTCGCGTCCCTGGGTGACCTGCACGGGCGAGTTGGGTTGGGAAAAGGAAGGAAAGGGTTGGCTCGCGGGATTCCTCCCGACCTCAGAGCGGAATCAACTTCCGTCCGTATTGGGCGTTGGTCAAGTGGGCCGTCCCCACCAGCCAGGCCAGGACGCCGGTCAGGATGATCTCACTGCCGATCGCTTCCGACGTGGTCTTCGCGATCGTGTTCCCCGCCGCCAGCGTGTCGAACTGCCAGGTCAGGAGGAAGAACGCGATCAGCAGCGTGACGAACACCAGCGTGACCCCGATGCCGTGCTTCGGAGCGCTAATGGTGAACGTCAGCGTGACCAAGGCCCAGACGAACATGAATGCGGCGATGCCGTACAAGTCGGGAGCTAAGCCGCCATTGGCGCCGGCGGTCAACAACCAATTGAACGCGAGCCAGAAGGCACCGTAGCACAGGAAGGCCGCTTGGAACCCATTGCCTCGTCGGAGCCCAATGAGCCCGGCGATGATCTGCGCGATTCCTCCGAAGTAGATTGCCATCGCGAGGACCGCGCCGGCCCCAATCCATAGCCCCACCTGCAATCCTGCCAGGATCGTGGTCATTCCGAATCCCAGCAACCCTAAGGTGCCGGGATCCGCCCACCATCCGGGCGTCTCCGCTGCTTTCGGCGCAGGCATGTTTGCTGTCGCATCCATGGCCATCCCCCCGGCGGACATGTTACCACGGCGCACGCCGTTCTACTACATAAATCGCAAGCTTCAGAGGTGAAAGTAAGGGGGGAACGGTCTTACCGTCGGACGGCCGCTTTTCGAAGTGGGGTCCCCCGTTTTCGGGACGTGGCAACCGATGGTCTGGCGGTGCGGCGGAGCTTCCAAATGGCTTCGAGCGGCCACCGCCTCGCCCACGCCACTTCTCGCGCGGAAAGGAAGGTACTGGTCGCCCCGACGGGGGGTCGGGGCTCGATCAACTCCTCCACTTCCAAATGGTGCTTCCGGAACAGTCGAATCCACTCGCCGAACGTCAGTTGAAAGTCGACTTCCTCCGAGTAGTCAAGCCGGTGCAGGCCGAAGTAATCGTAGAGGAGGCGACGGCTCATCCTATCCGCCCTCCGGTCTTCGCAGACCGATCGGAACGGGCTCGAGTTGGAGAAGGCGAAGACCCCTCCGGGCCGGAGGACGCGGGCGACTTCCGGGACGCTTCGGTAAGGGTCCACGAACGTCATCGCCCCCCAGTCGCAGAACACGATGTCGAAGCGTCGAGCCGGAAAGGGCAAGGCTTCCGCGCTGGCTTCGACCAGGGGGAATTCCACGCCCGCCTCCTCCATCCCCTCACGCGCTTGCGCGAGTCGCGTCGGCGAAACGTCAAGACCCGTCATGCGGGCCCCCTTAAGGGCCAAGGCCACGGACCATCGGGCCGCTCCGCAACCGAGTTCGAGGATCTCCCGGTCCCGGACCTTTCCGAGCAAGTGAAGCCGGGACTCTGGCACCCGCCAGAAACCCCAGGACATCGCGAACCGTCGGCCCAGCTCGGCATGGTGAAGCCGTTCGTAGGACGCAGCGGTCTTTTCCCACATGGCCCGGTTCTGTCGAGCGTGGCCGCTCAGTAGTGGGGAGCGGGTCGTCGTGGCGGGCGAGGAAGGAGATCGGACCATCCTGCCGCCGGTCGGTACCGTTCACACCTAAGGTCTCTCCCCGGGCCGGTTCGGTGGGCGGGAGGGGTCCCGCGTCAAACTTATGGCCCGGGAGGCGTCGAACCGTACCACCATGGAGGACCGCGAGGAACTGGCGCAGATCGTGTTCGGCGAGACCCGGGTGATCCTGACGCGCGATCTGTCGGTGATGAACCCGAATCTGGTGGCCGGCTCGCAGGGCCTCGTGATCGGCAAGTTGGCCAATTACACGCTCAAGGTCGCCTTTCCGCGGGTCACCGTCGGGGTCAGTTGGAAGGATTGTGATATCGTCCGCGGGAAGACCGGGATGCCCGGTCTCGAGGACCAGCCCCGTGTCATACCGAAGCCCCGTACCGATGGGCGAAGAGTAAGCCTGTTCGGATCAGGTCCGGGCCGGCGGCCCACCCGGGTTCGGGAGCAATCGAGCGACGAGCTCGGGGACTTCGTCCAGGCGGGTCGCATTCAGGTTCGACCGAGGTGGCTCCCCCGACCGGCCCAGCGTGAAACGCCGGTAGCGGGGAGTGTACGGCGGATGTCCGGTCAGGAGGATGCCTCCTCGTAGCCCGGCCCGGCGGGCCCCCTCGATGTCGGACCATCCGTCCCCCACATGGACCGTCTGCGAAGGGGTGGCGCCGAGGAGTTGCATCGCGCGACGGAAGATCTCCGGGTTGGGTTTCGTCCAGGGAAGCTCGTCGCTGAAGACGTACGTCTCGATGAATGGGTCGAAGCCCAACCGTTGGAGCAGGGGGCGGAAGGCACGGCCCGGCTCGCCGACGGTATTGGAGACGACGCCGAGCCGGTAGCCGGCCCGATGTAAGGTCGTGACGCACTCGAGGCTACCCGGCACGGGTCGCAACGGAGTCTCCGCCAGCAGTTTGCCCATCTCGGTCAGGTATCCCTCCGGGTCCGGCGCGCGCCCGGCGGATTGGGCCGCCCTTCGGAACTGTTCGCCGCACGAGATCGACTCTCCCTCCGCAGCCGCGTCGGTCGCTCGGGCCACTTCCTTGAGAAAGGCGGCCCGCAGCTCTCCGGCCTTGCGCCGAGGACCCTCCACGGGGAGCGGCTCCGACGCCTGGAGCGCGCGGACCGCCACCTCAGCCTGCCGGTCCATGTACCGGTCCTGGTCCCGCGGTTCGAGAAACACGAGAGTATACCAGAGGTCGAAGGTCACCGTCGGGCCGCCCACCGGAAGCTCCAGCTCCGCCTACGCATCGGGGGCTTAACCCTGCCCGGCGTTCCCGGCTCCGGGGGCGGGGGATTATGGACCGGGGCGGCGTGCGGCCCGGGATGAGCCCTCCCGCACGGACCGCTGGGGTCAGCTTCCGCGACCGAATCGGCACGCCGATCGTGGGCAACGCGCCCAAGGTGATGTTGCTGGGGAGCGGGGAACTGGGCCGCGAGATCGCGATCGAGGCGATGCGGCTCGGGGCCGAAGTGATCGCCCTCGACCGGTATGCCAACGCGCCGGCGATGCAGGTCGCCCACCGCCACCATGTCGTCGCCATGACCGATGCGGCCGCCCTCCGAGCGCTCGTCCATCGCGAGGCGCCCGACGTGATCGTTCCGGAGATCGAACAGATCGCGACCGCGGAACTCGTCCGTCTGGAGGAGGAGGGTTGGACCGTGATTCCCCGAGCCGAGTCGACCCGGACCACGATGGACCGGGAACGGATCCGCCGCCTCGCAACCGAGAAGGCCCACGTCAAGGCGAGCGCGTTCGCGATGGTCGAGAGCGTGGCCGAGGCCCAACAAGCGGTTCGGGACATCGGAGTTCCCTGCGTCTTCAAGTCCGTCATGTCGAGTTCCGGTCACGGGATGTCGGTCGTCCGGGATGCGAGCGCCGCGGAGGCTGCGTATCGGGAGGCCAGCGAACACGGCCGAGTCCGGAGCGCCCGAGTGATGATCGAGGAGTTCATCCCGTTCGATCGGGAAGTGACGATGCTCACCCTTCGTCACTACAACCCGGAAGGACGCGTGGTGACGTCGGTCATGGAGCCGGTGGCCCACCTCCGCCCCGGAACGCTGTACCACGAGAGTTGGCAACCGGAGCTGTTTCCCCCTGACGTCGAGCGCGCGCTCGAATCGACAGCGACGGCGGTCACCGACCAGCTGGGGGGGGTCGGGATCTTCGGCGTGGAATGTTTTGTGAAGGGGGGGACCGTTTACTTCAGCGAGGTGTCGCCGCGCCCGCACGACACCGGGCTCGTGACCCTCGGCAGCCAATGGAACAGTGAGTTCGCCCTCCATGCCCGAGCGATCCTCGGTCTCCCCTACACCGGGCCGGAGCCGACCTCGCCGGCCGCTGCGCACGTGATCCTGGCCTCCTCATCCGGTTGGGCTCCGTCCTTCGGAGGTCTCTCCACTGCGCTCGCCCCCTCCGGGGTCCGGCTCTTCCTCTTCGGCAAACCGGAGGGATACCCCGACCGCCGTCTGGGCGTGGCCGTCGCCCGCGGCAAGACCACCGAGGAAGCTCGCAAGTTCGCCGAAAAGGCCGCGCACACGGTCGAAGCGGCGATCGAGATGACCTCCCCCTCGGCGGTGCCCCCGACGCACCCCTGACCCGCCTCAACGATCAGCGGGGGTGAGGGAAATGAACCCCCGCGACCTCGGGCGACGGTGAATCGCTCCCCTCCCCGCCTCCTCGTGGCGTTGCGTCCCCGGGACTCGATCGGGTCCGCCTTGGAGAGCGCGATCCCTGATGTCCCCTGGCGGTACGCCACCGAAGCGGTTGCCGCCGACCTCGCTTCCGTAGAAGCCCTCCTGGTGGGCTCGGTGGAACGCGAACTCGGCGACTTCCGGGGCGATCGGACCCCGAAGCTCACGTTCGTACAGCGGGCGTACACCGGCCTGGACGGGTTTCCGTTCGAACGCTTCTCAGAACGGGTTCGGGTTGCGGGAAACGTCGGTGGGTTCGCCCCCTTCGTGGCCGAGCATGCGGTGATGTTGGCCCTCGCCGCGGCCCGGTCCCTTCGAACCAGTGACCGGATGGTCGCGGAGGGCCGCCTCCGACCTCCTCCACCGGCGATCACCCTGGTGGGATCGACGGCCCTGATCCTGGGGTACGGGGCGATCGGCGCCGAGATCGCGCGCCGGCTGGCCGGGTTCGGCGTCCGCCGGGTCGGCGTCAACCGCACGGGACGCATGGCGCCCGAACTGGAGGCCGTGTATCCAGCGGACCGGTTGGAGGAGGCGCTGGCGGACGCGGACTTCGTCTTCGACGTGCGTCCGCTCACGCGGGCGACCCGATCCTCCATCGGGGCGAAACAGCTCGGCCGGATGCGGGGCAGTGCGACGTATGTGAACGTGGGCCGGGCGGGGACCGTGGACGAGGAAGCGCTCTACCGGCACCTCTCCACGCATCCCGACTTCCGCGTGGCCCTGGACTGCTGGTGGGACGAGGATTACGCCGCCGGAACGCTCGCGCAGCGGTTCCCGTGGACCGAGCTCCCGAACTTCATAGGGACTCCCCACTCCGCGGGCGCGGTCCCTGGGGCCGATGAGTACAGTCTCAAACTGGCGGTTGAGAACGTCCGCCGGTTCTTCGCCGGCCAGACCCCCTGGTACCTCGCGGACCGGCGCGATTATGTCGATCCCGACCCCGCGGTGGGCTCTGCTGTCGTTCCCGCCGACGGAAGTCCGGTAAATCCCTCCGGTTCCGCTGGGCACTCCCGATAAGGCCTGACGGTTAAGCCCACGTCGATCGGCCGGATGCTGCCAGAGCCCGCGAAGAGCTCCGGGAACGGCCCACGGGCGCTGCCGGATTCCGTCGTTCGTCAGCGGATCCGTTCGAGTGCGAACGACCCGATGATGAGCGCCCGGTTCGTCGCTCGGCACTCGACCCAGTCATGGGTCTGGACCTCCCCGAGCCCTTTGACCGAGAGGAACGTCTTGTCCCGGTCCTGCCGGAAGAGGATCGCTCCGTCCATCCGGCTCAGGAGCGCCTCGACCTGGGCGTCGGAGATCGCGCCTCCCTCGAGGGAATACATCGCGAGCGCGTCGCGGATCTTGAGGATCCCCACCGCGTTCTGGAGGAAGGAGAGCCCGGTGCGGGGATCGCCGCCTGCGAGGACCGCAGAAAGGCCCAAGAACCCGACTCGGAACGGGGTGTGCTTCGCGTCCTCGAAACCCTTCGAGGCCTTCACCAGGTTTGTGAGGATCCCGGCGCGGTCGTCGGGGCCCGTGGCCCGGAGCCGGCGCGCCGTGGCGGGCGCGGTCGAACCGGAGGCATCGATCCACGTGACCAGTCCGAGCTGCTCGTAGTCCTTGAACTGCGGCAGTACGACACCGAGGCTGGCCGCGACCTCTTCCGGGGAACGGGAGCCCGTGACGAGGAGGGCGGGTTCCCCGCGCTTCAGGCCCTCGGCGATGAACGAGTAGAGGACGATCTCCTTCCCCACGAAGGCGTCCCCCAGGAGCACGATGTGGGCTTTCGCCGGGAGGCCGCCCACCAGGAGGTCGTCCAACCGTGGGATCCCCGTGGGAAGTCGCTGCCCGTCGGGATGAGGCGTTCCGGCCCGGAGGGTGTCGGTCGTGCCGAGACCGGGCTGGCCCGCGAGGTCGGTGACGGTGGTGGAGTCGCTGGCCCGCGACCGGGACGTCGATCGCGACGTTTCATCGAGCCGTCCGGCGGCCGCGACCGCGGCCATTCCCGTCATCGAGAGGTTGCTGCCCTGGGCGAGCTCGGCCCGGCGGAGTCCCATCTCGGCTTCGCTGGCATCGAGGCGCCGTTCCCGTGCCGTAAGGATCTGCTCGCGCGATTCCAGGGTCGAGCGGTCGGCGGCCATCCGCTGCTCCCGGCCCGAAAGCGCCGCCTCCCGGTCGGCGACGCTCTTGAGCGTTCGGTCGAGGTCGGCCGCCTTCTGGGCCGTCTCGGCCTGCTGCCGCCCCAGTTCGTCGACCCGGCCGGTGTAGTCTTTCGAGGCACTGTCGTACTGCGCCCGTCGGTCCTCGGCCGACTTTCGGAGGAGGTCGAGCTCCGCTTCCCGCTGCTTCAGCGTCGCCTCTCGCGCGGCGAGGCCGCCTTCCCGTTCGGCGAGCTTCCGCTGCGCCTCCTCCACTTGGTGGCCTTTATCGGTCGTTTCGCGGGAACGACGGCCCAACGCGACGTTGGCTTCGTCCAAGACGGCCTTGAATTGCTGGAGCTTGATCTCGCGGGTGGTCAGGTCGGCCTGCGCCTTGGAGGGAGCGGCCATTCCGTTCTTCGATGCGGTCTCCAACGAGACGACCTCGCCCTCGCGGCGCAGGAGCTCGGCGGTCTTCTGGTCCAGGTCCTTTCGCCGGGCCTCGAGCCGAGCTTCGGTCTCCGGAAGCGAGCCAAAGCGCCGCTCGAGCTCCTGTGCGTGCTGGGTGATCTCGACATCCCTCCGTGTCTGCTCGGCCTCGCGCTCCACGAGGCGTTGCTCCCGCGCAGAGACCTGCGGGACCAGTCGCCCGACCTCCTGTTCGCGAAGCTCGATCGCCTTGCCCTTGTCCTCGACGAGGCGCGCTTGAGCATCCATCTCGGCGAGGCGACCTGCCCAAGTCCGCTCCCGCTCGATCAAGTCATCGGAGCGCTTTCGATAGTCCAGCTCGAGATCGTCGAGCTGCTGTCGCCCTTCCTTCAGAGAATCGTTCTGTCGGGCGATCGACGCCTCCGCGTTCTCGGCGTCCGATTCGCGTTTCAGGAGCGAAGCCTCCCGGAAGTGGAGGCTCTCCTCCTTGCCCCGGATCTCGTCCGCCAACCGGAACATCCGGCTCTGCCCGGAAGTGATCAGTTCCCTCTCGTGAGGTCGGGTTCCGGAGGAGATCAGGTGGAGGAACGACCCCGAGGTCTGGTAGAGGATGGCGGAGAGGAAGAGGCTGATCGCGAGTCCGGAAGCGCCGGCCGCGCCGCTCGGGGTTCCCACGAACACGAAGGCCGAACTCGCGATCGGAAGGACCGCGCAGAGGGTGCTCGTCCACTGGTGCGCGGACCAGCTGGACCAGGTGAGGGCGAGCCCGAGGAAGGCGACGCTGATCCCGACCAACGCGACCGGGTAGAACCACGGCAGAAGCGCCAGGTGCGCCAGCGATCCGACCCCCGCGATCCGGGTGGCGTAGACGGCGGCGATGACGGCGTTCAGCCCGACCGCCCCCACGGTGACCGAGAAATGGGGCTCCCACGGCCAGAGCTGGTAGGCCTCCCATTTCGTGACGAGCGCGATGATGGAGATCGTGACACCCGCCGCGATCGGGATGAGAAGGAAGATGCTGTCGTTCAGGGCCGCTAGGCCGGACGCGGAATTGGGCAGGCTGGGAAGGTTCGGGTCGAGCAGCAGGACCAGGATCCCGTCAATCGCCAGCGCCGCGGAGATCAGGACCGCGTAGAGGTGGGCCGAGCGCCCGATTCGAAGCTGAAGGAGAGCGTCCTCCTTGGCATGCTCCATGTCCTCGGGCTGGGGGACCGTGACCGAACGGGAAGTCGTCGGGGGACTCTTGGAAGCCGCGGACTTGGTCGACGGGGTGCCCGAGGTCCCCCCGGTCTTGGACGCCGGAGGAGACGCGGGCGGGGCTGTGGCAGGGGGTGCCTTCGCCATTAACTCAGTTAGTGAAAGAATGGGCGGCCCATGTTACTTAATCATGGCGTCCCGAGCGGCGGGAGCCGTGCCGCGAGGAGAACGGCGGCCGCACGTCGGGTTCGCTCCTCCCGGCGGCCCATGGCCTCCTCCAGCTCGATCAGATGGGACCAGGCGATCGGATCGCCGACGACTCCTTCGAGCCGCTCCCGGTCGCCGCCCAACGCGGGCGCGACGGCCAGCGTCTCCTCCACCCACCAACCCCGGCGGGCGATCGCCTCCTTGAGCTCGTCCGGGTTGTATCTCCGGAATGAGCCGGGATCCGACTTACGCGGGAGGTCCAGGGCGAACCCCTCCTTCTCGACCCGGGCCAAGAGGGCCGAGGTCGGTGCACGGAAGAGGCGTCCGAGCGCGGTGGGAGGCAGGCGGCAGAGGTACCGGGACCGTTCTCCGGCGCCGGCCACGATCTCGAGAATCAGGCAACCACCGGGCACCACCAGTTCCCCCGCCGCGGCCCAAAGCTGGTCGGATGCGACGCCCGCGAACCCCAGCGCGTTCCCGAGGACCACTACCTCATGGAACGCGGCGCGTCGGAACGGAGGGTGGATCCCGTCCGCGCGTACCAGCTCCGGCGGGGTCTTGCCCTGTCGTTCGACCCGGCGCAGCATCTCGACCGAGAGGTCCAAGGCCACCCGACGAGCCCCAGGACGGCCGATGTGCGCGAGAAATCGACCCGGGCCCGAACCCAAGTCCAGGACCCATCCGGTGGGGGCCGCGTGGCGGTCGAGGAACCGGGTTCGCAATTCACGGAACAGACGTCGCTGGGCGGTTCCCTCGTACCGCTCCCATTCACGGGCGACCCGGTATTCGTCGAGACGCTGGAACCGAGCGCGCGCGTCGCCGTGAGCGTCTCCGCCATCCTTGGGCGGGGCGCGGGGCGGATGGGGGGGACGCGGCCTTGGGCTTTCTACTTCCCGCCCCGTACGGGTTCGACGACGCGTCCGTTCCTCGATAGAAAGCCCCCTTCGCCTCTATCGTGACCCCTTTATATCGGACCTGCGCTCGCTCCAACAGGTTGTCGACATGCCGTACTATGAGTGTCCCAAGTGCGGCGGAGGGTACGTCATCGACGTCCCGCCGAGCGCCCGTCCCACCTGCGACCGCGACGGAGCTCGCCTGAAGAGGGCGAGCGACGCCTCCTACCAGCGGAACGCACGCGAGGAATAGGCCGCTCATGGCCGACGCGGATGCGGCCTCCATGCCTCCTCCGCCCCGCGAGCGATACGGTCCGCTGGTTCATCGGTCGGTCCATCACGGAGCCCTCCTCCTGATCGTCGGTTCCCTCGAGTTCATCGTCGCGAACATCGTGACCCAGATCGGCTACGGGTCGTCCTATAGCCTGAGTGGCAACTACATCTCGGACCTGGGCGCGGTCAACTGCGGAGTGTTCGGCGGGTCCGGCTCGCTGCCCGGTCACTATGCATGCTCGCCGTGGCATCTGGTCTTCAATGTCGGCATCATCTTGATGGGGATCTTGATCCTCCTCGCGGCCATTCTGATCCGCACCGGCTTTCGGCCGCGAAAGTCGAGGACCATCGGGCTCGGTGCGCTGGCGCTCGCAGGGATCGGTGCGATCGGCGTCGGGGTATGGCCGGAGGACGTCAACATCACGAACCACAGCCTCTTCGCCGCCCTCGCCTTCGCCGGAGCGGGCATCGCGTTGGTCGTCCTCGGGTTCGCGATGTTCCGCGACACCCGGTGGGACGGCTTCCGTACCTATACCGTTGTTTCCGGGCTCGTCGACCTCGTCGCGCTCGTGCTCTTCTTCACCAAGAACTACGCCGGTCTCGGAGTCGGAGGGATGGAGCGGTTGATCATCGCCCCGGTCCTTCTCTGGGCCCTCATAGTCGGCGTTCACCTGCTTAGAATTCCGACCTACGCGCCGAACCTAACTCCAGCGGCCCACGGCTAAGGCGGCGGACTCCGGGGCCGAGCTAGACTGCCGCACGCTTTAATATCTCACGGGGATGGAATGGCCACCCTCCCGGGGAGGCCGGCAGAGTCGGTCCGGTGGACCTGGTAAGGGTCGAGGAATCGATGGCAACCAAGGGGATGCGGGAAGAGACGACCGAGACCAGCGAAGCCCAGATCGCGGTTCACTGGGGCGAGGAGGAGCACATCCCTCCACCGCCCTCGTTCGTTGGCCAGGCGAACCTGACGGACCCATCGTTCCGGGAGCGGTTCACGATCGACAAGTTCCCGGACTGCTTCAAGGCCTACGGGGACCTCCTCACCTGGGACAAGTACTGGACGACGACGCTCGACACGAGCCACGCTCCGTTCTGGAAGTGGTTCGTCGGCGGGAAGTTGAACGTCAGCTACAACTGCATCGACCGGCACTTGGAGCTGTACCGGAACAAGGCCGCCCTCATCTACGTCCCGGAGCCGGAGGACGAGCCGGTCGTCACGATCACGTACCAGGAGCTCTACACACGGGTCAACGAAATGGCCGCGCTACTGCGCGACCACTGCGGCCTCAAGGCCGGGGACCGGGTCACGGTCCACATGCCGATGTGCGTCGAGCTGCCGGTCACCATGCTCGCGTGCGCTCGGCTCGGGGTGATCCACTCCGTCGTGTTCGGTGGGTTCTCGGGCCAGGCGTGCGGTTCGCGCGCTGCGGACTCCCAGAGCCGACTCCTGATCTACATGGACGGGTACCACCGCAACGGCACCCTGAGCGACCACAAGCTCCAGGCCGATATTGCCCTCAAGACGTCGGAGGAGAACGGCCACAAGGTCGAGAAGGTCCTCGTGTGGCAGCGCTATCCCGGCAAGAATTCCACCAAGTCGCCCTTCGTCGACGGACGGGACTTTGTGGTCAATGACCTCCTCAAGAAGTACCGGGGTCAGCGGGTCGAGCCGGTCTCGATGCCCGCGGAAGCGCCGCTGTTCCTGATGTACACGAGCGGGACCACCGGAAAGCCGAAGGGCTGCCAGCACAGCACCGGCGGCTACCTCGCGTACGTCACGGGGACGGCGAAGTGACTACCAGGACATTCACCCGACCGACGTCTACTGGTGTATGGCCGATATCGGCTGGATCACCGGTCACTCCTACATCGTGTACGGTCCTCTCGCGCTCGCGGCCACGAGCGTAATGTACGAGGGCGTGCCGACCTACCCCGACGCGGGGCGGGTGTGGCGCATCGCCGAGCGCCTCGGCGTGAACATCTTCCACACGGCCCCTACATCGATCCGGATGCTCCGGAAAGCCGGGCCCGACGAACCGAAGAAGTACCACTACAAGTTCAAGCACATGACGACGGTCGGGGAGCCGATCGAGCCAGCCGTTTGGCGATGGTACTTTGAAACCGTCGGAAAGGGCTCCGCGGTCATCGTCGACACATGGTGGCAGACCGAGAACGGAGGCTTCCTCTGTTCGACGATCCCGGGACTCGACCCGATGAAGCCGGGGAGTGCGGGTCCACCGGTGCTGGGCATCCACCCGGTCCTCTACGATGAGAACGGTCAGGAAGTCACGCGGGGCTCCGGGATCGCGGGGAACATCTGTATCCGCAACCCCTGGCCGGGGATCTTCCAGACCATCTGGGGCGACCCGGACCGATTCGTGAAGACCTACTACGCGAAGTACAACAAGGATCCGAAGAGTACGGACTGGCGGGACTGGCCGTACTTCGCGGGCGACGGCGCGACCCAATCCCCGGACGGCTACTTCCGCATCCTGGGCCGGGTCGACGACGTGATCAACGTCGCCGGGCATCGCCTCGGGACCAAGGAGATCGAGTCGGCGATCCTCACGGTCCCCGAGGTCGCCGAGGCTGCGGTCGTTCCCGTGGCGGACGAGACCCGGGGCCGGGTCCCCGACCTCTACATCTCGCTCAAGCCGGGGCACGAGAACCAGGCCGAAGAGGTCTCCAAGAAGGTCGTCAAGGCGGTGGAAGACATCATCGGGAAGATCGCGCGCCCGAAGAACGTGTACGTCGTCCCCGACATGCCGAAGACCCGCTCGGGAAAGATCATGCGTCGGGTGCTCGCGAGCATCTCGAACCGGATGGCGATCGGGGATGTCACCACGCTCGCCAACCCCGACATCGTGGAGAAGGTCCGGGTCCAGGTCCAGGGGGCGGCCCCGGTCGAGACCAAGGACGTTCCCGACGACATCAAGCACTTCGGGGAAAAGGAGTAGCCGGCACGTCGAACCCCTTCGGCGCCGGGGAAGAGCGGGACCGACCCCGGTCTGGCCCCGTGCTCCCCGGTGAGTTTCCAACGCCCGGGACCCCTCGGTTGGGCGCCGTCCCCAATTCACCGGGTAGGGGGGTTTTACGACCCCGGGGTCCTTGTCGAACCCTTATAGCCCCCCCGCCGCTTCCGGCTCCCTCGGTGCGAGATGGTTGATACGGGTCGTGGACACGACCACCCCGAGAAGACCGTGCACGTACGGATCGACCCGAATGACGAATCGACCACCCTCGAAGACGTCCTCACCCGCATCTCCGAGCTCCAGCGGAAGCACCCGGACCGGGAGGTCTTCTTCGACGGCGACGAGTACGCCATCTGTTCGCGCCCGAAGCGGACCCGTGCCGTCGCGTCGCACTGATCCAGCCCCCCTGGGGCGCCCGCTCCTTCTGGTCAACCTGAAGGCCTACCCCTCGGTCCTCGGGCCGGGCGCCGAACGGGTCGGCCGATTCCTGGAGGAGCTCGGCCGGGCGGCGGACGTCCCCGTCGCGATCGCTCCCGCCACTCCCGATCTCGGCCGGCTCACGAGCACGCTCCAGATCCCGGTCCTCGCCCAGCACGTCGACCCGGTCGCCACCGGGGCGCACACCGGGTTCGTGCCCCCCGAGTCCGTCCAGGCGGCCGGTGGGAAGGGCAGCCTGGTGAATCATTCGGAGCATCCGCTCTCCCCCGCCGAGACCCGGGAGACGGTCACGCGACTACACCGGCTCGGGCTCGTCGCCGTCGTCTGCGCCCGGGACCAGGCGGCGGCGCGACGACTTGCGCGGACCCACCCTGCGTATCTCGCCGTCGAGCCCCCCGAGCTGATCGGCGGGGACCGTGCCGTCTCCACCGCGCGACCGGAGGTCGTGTCGGGGACCGTGCGCGCCGTCGCGGCGATCGCGCCGGCGACGGCCGTTCTCTGCGGAGCCGGGGTCCACCACCGACGGGACGTCTCGGTGGCGCTCGAACTGGGCGCTCGGGGAATTCTCGTGGCGAGCGCGGTGACCCGCGCCGCCTCGCCTCGCGCCGCCATCGAAGAGCTGCTCGCCGGGTTCTGACGCCCGTCTCCCCCCCCGCAGGGGCGGCCCATCCCTCAGCCGGCGGGTTCAAGTGCCCCAGTTCGATGGGCGACCCGTCGTGACCCCCAAGAGCAAACCCCGTACCGCCTCGGATGTCCACCATTCGGCTCGTCGGAGCCCCCCGCCGGCCCGACGGCGTCGCAAGGGCCGACGGGCCCAGGGGCGTACGAAGCCCGAGGTCCGCCGGGCCAAGCCGACGGCCGTTCCCGGGGGCGGGATCGATGAGCTCTCGACCCATCCCCTGCCGTTGCCCCGACCGTCCCGAGTTCCGGGTCGGATCCGTCTGCTGACGGCCGCGCGACCCCTCCACATCGTCATGGTTGGTTGGGAGTGGCCCCCCCACCACACCGGCGGCCTGGGGGTCCACTGTTACGAACTCTCGAAGGAGCTCACCAAGCTTGGTCATCGGATCACCTTCCTAACCCCCTTCACGGGGCCGTTCACCCCGGTGGATGGCGTCATCCTCCGATTCCCGGGTTCGCCGGAACATGGGAAGCCGAGTGAGTTCCCGCCGGCGTACTGGGCGGGGAACGTCCCGGGAAGTCCGTTCTGGAACGCCACGGACGGGTACAACACCTGGGTCGCGAACCTCTCGGACCTGGGGGAGGTCGATGTGATCCACGTGCACGATTGGTTCGGAACGGAGGGGGGCATTGGGCTCGCCCACCGCCTCGGCCGTCCGCTCGTCATGACCGTCCACTCGACGGAGTACGACCGTTCGCTCGGGAACCCCTGGGGGCACATCCTCGATCGGGAACAGCGGGGGATCGACGGGGCCACGCGCGTGATCGCGGTGAGCCGGCACCTCCGTCAGCAACTGATCGACCGGTACCATGCCGATCCGGGTCGGATCCGGGTCATCTACAACGCGGTCCGGCCGAGCGACCGTTTGGCGACCATCGACCCGCACCGTCGGGTCGTCCTCTTCGTCGGGCGGCTCGCCGCGATGAAGGGGGTCGACACCTTTCTTAGGGCCGCGGCCCGGGTCGTCCCGGTCTTCCCGGACGTCCTCTTCGTCATCGCCGGAGAGGGGTCCGAGTACTCCCGTCTCCTCCACCTGACCGCCGCGCTCGAGATCGGAGACCGCGTCATGTTCCTCGGGAGGGTCTCGGAGGAGGAGCGGGAGATCCTACTGTCCGGCGCCTCGGTCTTCGTCCTGCCGTCCGTGGTCGAACCGTTCGGCATCGCCGCGTTCGAGGCGATGGCGGCGGGAGTCCCGACCATCGTCTCGAAAACGAGCGGCGTGGCCGAGATCTCCCAGGGGGTCTTCCACGTCGACTTCTGGGACGTCGAGGAGTTTGCGAGTCGTATCTCCGAACTGTTGGAGTACCCGACATTGAGCCGGGCGATGGGCGAGCAGGGCCAGTGGGAAGCCCTCCGAGAAGGGTGGTCCGAACGCGCCCGGGAAACGGTCTCGGTCTACTTGGAGGCCATGGACGCCGTGGGTCGACGGTGAAGATCGTCCTCTACCTGCACATGCACCAACCGTGGCGGCTGGCCCGGTTCCGCTATCTCGACCTGGGGTCGGGACGCTCGTACTTTGACGTCGACCGCAACCTCTCCATCTTCCGAGGGATCGCGGACCGCTGTTACTTGCCCGCCCTCGACCGCCTGGCGCGGGCCGCGCGCGAGCGATCCGACTTCCGCGTGAGCCTCTCCATCACGGGTACGTTCCTCGAGCAGGCCCGGATCGCGGCCCCGGAAGTATTGGACCGGGTGCGGGAGCTGTATCGTACCGGGCAGGTCGCCCTGGTCGCAGAGACGTACTACCACTCGCTCGCCTTCCTCCTCCCGCCCCCCGAGCTGCACGAGGAGGTCGAGATGCACCGAGCGATGCTCCACAGCGAGTTCGGCGCCAATCCCAAGGTGTTGCGCATGACCGAGCTCGCCTACTCCGATGACCTTGCGCGGTTCGCCGAGCGCGAGCGGTTCCACGGAATGCTCGCCGAGGGGTGGGAAGGGGCCTTGAAGGGCGAGCCCGCCACGATGCGATACTGCGCGGCGCCCGCCCCGACCGTCATGTTGCTGCTACGGCACTATCCGTTGAGCGACGACGTCGGGTTCCGGTTCTCCTCGACGGGATGGTCCGAGTTTCCGCTTACCGCGGAGAAGTACGCCGACTGGATCGCGTCCACGCCGGGCGAACTGGTCGGCCTGTTCATGGACTTCGAGACGTTCGGGGAGCACCACTCCGCGCGGACGGGCATCTTGGATTTCCTGAGCGCGCTCCCGGAGAAGGTCGCCCGACACCCCCACTTGGGTTGGGCGACCGTCGACGAGGCGATCCAGGGTGCGCCCCGAGGCCCGCTCAGTGTCCCCTACACCATGAGCTGGGCCGACCAGAACCGGGACCTGGGAGCCTGGCTGGGCAACGACCTCCAACGCTCCGCCTTTGAGGCGGCGAAGAAGGTGGGCGTGGTGGCCCGCCAGGCGAACGACCCGGCGATCCTTACCGACTGGCGGAAGCTCCTGACGTCCGACCACTTCTACTACATGTACGTCGGCGGCCACGGGGCCGACCAGGGCGTCCACGAGTACTTCTCGAGCTACGACAGCCCGTACGACGCCTACGCGAACTACATGAACGCTCTCACCGACCTACGCCGCCGGGCGCTGGAGCGGCTCGGCGTGCCCATCCTGAAGTGAGCCCGAGCCCCCTCCCGACCCCGCGATTGTAACCGAGGGGTTATACGAGCCCGCGGCCCCGTCCCTTCCCGACCATGAACGGTGGGGTTCGCCGCGTACCCGCTTGGGCTCGGGACGGTTCATGATCACCGGCCTGACCGGGAACGGCCGGGTATTGCTCACGGTCAACGAGCACGGCGACTGGAACGAGCTGTTCTACCCGTTTCCCGGGCAGTTCCAACAGCTTCGGGAGGCCCGGGTCGGGGTCTTTGACGTCGGGGCGTCGCGATTCGGATGGCTTCGGCGCGGGAACGGCTACGAGATCACCCAGGCCCCGTACGGGGCCGGACATCTCCCGGAATCCCTCTGGAAGGGGCACGGGATCTCGCTCGGGATCCGGGACCACGTCCACCCGAACCACGACCTGATCGCCCGGGTGTATCGGATCCGAGCCGACCCGGCCCGCTCGCTCCGCCTCTTCGCGTACCACGCCTTCCAGATCGCGGAATCGATGTACCAGGATACGGCGTACGTCGACCCCGCCGTCCCATCACTGGTCCACTACAAGCGCGGGTACTTCTTCGAGTTCTTCAGCGACCCGGTGTACACGAGGGCCGTCTGCGGGGAGCACACGCTGAAAGGACTGCGCGGAACCTACGTGGACGCGGAGGACGGGCGTCTGGAGGGGCGGGCCGTGGCCCACGGGGCCGCGGACAGCGTCATGGAATGGGACGTCGAAGCACGTCCCGATACGGATACCGAGATCCGGCTCTTCCTGGTCGCCGGGCGCACTTTACCGGCCGTCCACCAGGTCCGGGACTATGTCCGGAACGGAGGTTCGGCCCGGTTCGTCATGGAGTCGGAGCGGTTCTGGGAGACGTGGACCAAGCGCCGCCTGCCGAACCCGCCCCGCGATCTCAGCGAACGCGCCAAGGACGTGTACCGCCAGAGCGTGATCCTGCTCCGTCACTGCACCGGGGCGAACGGCGCGATCATCGCTTCTCCGGACACCCGCTCCCTGGTGGCGGCCGGAGACACCTACAACTATTGCTGGTGGCGCGACGGCGGGTACGTTTCGAAGGCCATGGACGAGGCCGGCCTGTACGAGAACTCGGCCCGCTTCCTCGACTTTGCCAAAGCGTGCCAGAGCGCGGACGGCTCGTTCTTCCACCGCCACTTCCCGGACGGGGCCATCGGGAGCACCTGGCACCCCCCTCCATTCCTTCAGATCGACCAGACGGCCTCGGTCATCGCGGCCGTCTGGCATCACTTCAAGCGAGGGGCTGACCCCGATGTGCTGGTCGACCTCTGGCCGCTCGTGAAGGGCGCCGCGGCGTTCCTCGATGGGTTCCGGGACCCGGTCACGCGTCTCCCGGCCCCCAGCTTCGACCTCTGGGAGGAACGGCTCGGGATCCACACCTATTCCACCTCCGCGGTCGCCCATGCGCTCGAACGGGCGGCCCGCATCGCGTCCGAGATCGGCAAAGACGGGGGGGCCTGGCGTCGGGCCAGCGAGGAGATCCGGGAGTCCGCGCTCCGCCACCTGTGGGACGCCGACCGGGAGCGGTTCCTCCGGTCCATCACACCCCGGGACGACCGCCTGGATGCGTCCGTCCTTCTCGCCCTCAAGCTCGGGCTGCTCTCGTGGAGTGACCCCCGAGCCCGATCCACCGTCGATGGGATCGAAGCACGACTGTGGTGCCCGGGGGTCGGCGGCCTCGCGCGGTACGAGGGGGACCTCTACTACGGGAACGAGAATCCCTGGATCATCGCCACGCTATGGCTCGCCGAGGCCCGGCTCCGGCTGGGCGACCGGAACCGCTGCCGGGAATTGATCGAGTGGGTGGCGCAGCACGCGACCCCTACCGAGCTGCTCCCGGAGCAGCTCGACCGGACCAGCGGAGAGCCCAAGAGCGCCACGCCGTTGACCTGGTCCCACTCGACGTACGTCGACGTGGTCCACAAGTATGCCGAGTCGGAGCACGCGGGCCAGATCCCCGAAGAGTAACGAACCGTCCTCCGCACGCGCGGCGGGCCTCGCGCTCGGGATCGACCTGGGCGCGACGAAGGTCGTGAGCGGCCTCGTCGACGTCCACGGGGAGGTCGTCCACCATAGTGGCCGTCACCTGCACGCCAACGATGGGCCCGACGGGGTCCTTTCGGCCGTCCTCCGGGCCGCCCGGACCTGCCTCGACTGGACCCCGGAGCCCCCGATCGCGGTCGGGGTGGCCGTAGCGGCCCAGGTCGACCCCGAATCCGGGATAGTGATCCATGCTCCGAACCTGGGCTGGAGGAACGTCCCCTTGGGCGCACGGATCGCCGAGGCGTTGGGAACCCCTGTCACGGTCGTCAATGACGCCCGCGCGGCGACGTACGCGGAGTGGCAGTTCGGAGCCGGAGTCGGGTCGAACGACCTGTTCTGTTTGGCGCTGGGTACGGGGATCGGTGGCTCCGCCGTCTTCGGCGGAACCTTGGTCGAGGGAGGCACTCACGCGGCCGGCGAGGTCGGCCACATCACGATCGTTTCCGGGGGCCGCCGTTGCCATTGCCCCAATGCGGGCTGTTTCGAGGCGTACGTGGGAGGGTGGGCGATCGGGGAACGGGCCCGGCTCGAGGTCGAGGCCGACCCGAGCGCCGGGGCCGCCCTCGTCCGTCGCGCCGGTACGATCGAGCAGATCACCGCCCACACCGTCTTCCAGGAGTTCCGGGCGGGAGACCCCCTCTCGGTCCGCCTCGTTGCCGAGACGGAGCAGTATCTCACCGACGGCGCGGTGAGTGTCGTCAATGCGTTCAATCCTACCCTGCTCGTCATGAGCGGCGGCCTCGTCGCGGGCATGCCGGACTGGGTCTCGGCCGTGGAACGCGCGGTTCGATACCGCTGCCAACCCCCCGCGGCCGGAGTTCGGGTGGTGCGCGCCCGCTTCGCTGAGGACGCGGCGATGATCGGCGCCGCGCAGCTCGCCCGTCGCGGCGGCTCCCGCTAGGGTCGGCCCCCAGCGCAGAGGACTATCGGGGCCCACCCGCCGCCAGCGTTGCGGGGAGAGTCGGCAATCCCAAGAAGGGTAGGCAGGCATCGTAGAGACGCCTCCCCATCTCGGCATCCCCGGCGGCATGAGAGGCTGCCGTCATCCGGCTCCGCGAGAAATACTCGCCGCTCCGGGAACCGACTTCGGGTGCGCACGCGAGATAGATGGACGTCTGGGCGCCGCTCCGGGGACTCCGACCCCCGATCAGGGCGAAGAACCGGATCGCGATCGCGACTCCGCCACCGTTGTTCCTTCCGAACCCCGATCGAACGAATCCGGGGTGGAGGGCATTGACCGTGACCCCTGTACCCGCGAGGCGACGGGCCAGCTCTCGGGTCAGGAGGATCAGCTCCAGCTTCGAGCGACCGTACGCGCGAAAGCCGTGGAACTCCTGGGTCCCCTGGAGGTCATCCAGGTGGACCGACTCCCCCAAGTGGGCGGCCGACGAGACGTTGACGACGCGCGCCGGGGCGGAGCTCCGCATCCGCTCCGCCAGCAGCAGGGTAAGGCCCAGGGGAGCCAGTACGTTCAGGGCGAAGGTCCGCTCGAGTCCTTCTCCGGTCGTCTCCCGCCGAGCGAAGTACGCTCCGGCGTTGTTTATGAGCACATGGATCGCGGGGAGGCGCCGGAGGAGTTCCTGGGCCACCCGGGTCCATTCCGAACGGAGAGCGAGATCCGAGACGGCCAGCCCCTCGACCTCGGGGTTTCCCGACGTCCGGGCGAGCTCCGCCGCGATCTGATGCACCCGGGGGTCTCCACGGCCGACCAGGACCACGTGCGCCCCTCGCGCGGCGACGGCCCGCGCTGTCTCGAGTCCGATCCCCGACGTTCCGCCCGTGATCACGACGACGCGACCCTTCATCGACGGCGGCG
Source organism: uncultured Thermoplasmata archaeon (assembly GCA_963749235.1). Taxonomy (GTDB): domain Archaea; phylum Thermoplasmatota; class Thermoplasmata; order Lutacidiplasmatales; family UBA184; genus Lutacidiplasma. Next base: position 829,626 of record CAVVLV010000001.1, read on the forward strand.
GGACGGCGCTCATGCCGGGAGTAAGCCTGCGATGGTAGTTGCGTCCTTCCCCTGCAGGGAGAGGCGGCTTCTACGTCAACCGGTACTCGCGCCGGCGGGAATCCTGGAGCGAGATCGATTCCTGAACTAGGCCTTGCTGTCGGAGGGACTCCAGGGCGCTCTGCACCGTCCGACGAGGCAGCCGTGACATCTGGGCCAGTTGCGACTGGTCGAGTCCGCGGTAGCTCTCGAGGAGGAAGTAGAGGAACTTGGCAGCCGGGGGGCCCTTCACCGGCCGCGAGGTACGGATCGTTCCGAACGTTTCCCCGCGGAGTCCCATGCGCTCGGAGGCCAAGGGAGCGACCGAGCTCAACGCGACGTTCCCCAGGTTCACATCGCCACCGAGCTCGCGGAGCAGCTGGATCTGCTGGCTCTCCATCGGGGCCTCGAAGATCAGCTCCTCCCTCGGATGTTCGGCGAGGATCGAGCGGACCCAGTCCCACTTGATCGCCCCGTCGCTGTCGTATATCCCGACGCCGCGTCCGGACTCCCGGCTCTCCACGATGACCTTGCGGGGGCCCAACGTGCGCGCATGGCCGATCTGGTTGATGGTCTCCTTGAGAGAGAGCTGGTGCTGCGGATCCTTCTTCCCGACCTCGATGAGGTAGGGCAGCCCACGTTCCCGGACGGCATCGGCGAGCCGGGCGATCTGGGTCGCCGACAGTTCCAAGATCCCGCTCGAGATCTCGATGAGGTCGAACCCGATCGCCCGTGCCTCGTCCAAGAACGCCGAGACCCGGTTCGTGAGCGACCGCGTACTCCAGGAGGGTCCCGCCCGTCGAGACCTCGATACCTTCCTCTTGGTAGAGATGGACCCGGGCCTTGAGCCGGTCCTTCGGGAGCAGCAAGGGGAGTCCCCAGCCGATCTTGGCGATGTCGATGTAGGAGGCGAGGTCGGAGATCTCCTCAGGCGTGACGTGTTGGAGGCGGTCCAAAAGGTGAGTGACGGAAGTGCTCCGGGGCCGTTGCACCTTCGGTGCCTCCGCCGGGAAAAAGGTCCCTTTTGACTTGGTGGGTGCAATACTTGCGGAGATAACCATGAAAATCGACCCGTAAACGGCTACAATAGGCCGGGAAGGGGGTCAAATACTCATCGGTGGCGGCTGGAGGAACCCGGGACGATGGGCTCGCCACGAACGAACCCCGGAACAGGGAGTCCGAAGTGCGCGTAGAGGGTGGCCCCTACGGACCGTATCGGCTGCGGAGGCAGGTGACGGCCCACGGGATCGTTGGGGTCACGGTACGCAAAGACTCCCTCGAACGAATGGACCGCGTCGTCCGGGCCCGTGTCGTTCTCGGTCGTGAACCACCGCCCGTGACCGACCGTCCCGGCGGATCGCCACAAGAGATTCCCGAAGTAGGCCATCAGGTCGGGAGGATCTCCGCGAACTTCGTCGTAGACCTCCGATGGGGCGAAAAGGCGGACGCCGAGTGGGGTCCCATCCTCCTTCCGGACCTGGTCCAGTCCCGCGCGAAGACGCTGGACGAGGGCTTCCTGCTCCGTCGGGGAGACGGTGCCGTTGGGTTCGCGGCCCTTGACGTTGAGGAAGAAGCGTGCATAGTAACCCCCGGCCGCCCAGACCTGGGTTTTCCCCCAGTCGACGTCGGCCTCTTCTAGAGGGGTCCCCGGCCGCGACGGGGGCTTCTTGAGGTGGAGAAAGCCGTGATCGATCAGCCATTCATTGATGCAAAAACACCCGTGCATGGCCTGGCTTCCGTGGTCGGAAGTGACGAGGATGGGGACGCTCGGGCCGACGAGGTCCAGGAATCCACCGACCTCCTCATCGAGGAGGGCGTAGAAGTCCCCCGCGACCGCGCTCAGTTTCGGGTCGGCCTCGAACCGGGGGTGGCTTCGGTCGAAGTACTTCCAGAAGGCGTGGTGGACCCGGTCGGGGCCGATCTCGTGGATCGCGAACAGGTCCCACGGCTCCTTCGCCCAAAGGTGGCGGGCGACCTTCCATCGACGCCGAGTCATGTCGAACAGGTCGCGCGCTACGGCAAGTCGGTCATCGATCCGGAAGGATACATCAAAGAAACCTCCTTCCGCCACGCGATCCAGCTCGGGCACGAGGGAGGACGGAGTGGCCCAGTCCGTAGCCCCATCCGGAGTGAGAAAGTCGGAGACGTACACGCCGTTGACGGGAGGCGGAGGATACCCCGGCGGCATTCCCATCACGGCCACCCGCCGGCCCGCCCTCGAGAGCGCATCCCAGATCATGGGTCGCAGCGGGGTCGTTGAAGTCGGGATGTACATTCGATCGTAACTGCCCGGTCGGCGGTGTCGGAAGCCATACAACCCGAGCATGCCCGGGTCCGCTCCCGAGCACATGACGGCCCACGCCGGCACCGTGATGGGAGGGTCGCAGCTGACGAGCGTAGCCTGGGTCGACTGGTGCAGGAGCTCCTGGATCCGGGGGGTCCGGTCTCGGAATCGTTCGAGGAGGGCGGGGGACATCGAGTCCAGCCCGATCATCACGAGTCTCGGCCGGTCGGAGTCCACGAGGGGCCGGGATGAGGGCACGGGGAAATGGCTTGCGGACAACCGCGGTTGCCGCGCTCACCCGAATCCGGCGGCACTCTTCCGAGAGGGGTCCTCGTACCCTCTTGAACGCAGGGGTCCCGGAGCGGCGCCCGGCCGATCGGGCAGGTTCGACCCGGCTCGACTGGCGCGTCCCCTCGGCCCACTCCTTCTAGTACTGCATATGAATATGTGTATGTATGTCGTCTCGAAATATCGCCGTGCAGAAGACGGTATACGACGCGCTGGTCCGAGAAAAGAGACCGGGTGAGAGCTTCACCGTGCTCTTCCGGAGGCTGGTGGACCAACGGGAGGGTTTGGAGGAGCTCTGGGGTTCCTGGGCCCCCGAGAGGCGTCGCCGGGAACGGGCGGCCTCGAACAGCGCCCCGGTCGGCCGGGGGAAGAACGCATGAAAGCCCTCGACACGGGGGCGCTGAAGGGGATTCTCGAGGGAGATCCTGGATCACGGGAGCTGCTGCGCCGATTGAGAGGGGTGGAGGTGGCCACTACCGAGCGGACGCTCCTCGAGCTCTCCCTCCTCAGCCGCCGGGCCCCCTCGAAGGCGATCGCGGCCCGCCGGACCGCGGTGGATCGTCTTCGCCGAAAGCTCACCGTCCTGCCGATCGATGCCCGAGCGGTGGCCGAGGCCTCTCGCCGCGCCGCGGGGAACCCCTCGGCGGAAGAACTGTGGCGGCTGGCGGAGTGGGGTGCCCTGGAAGCGAACGGCTGTGACGAGCTGTTCAGCCAAGTGCGGACGGCTCCGCCGGGGAAATGGCGGTTCAAAGTCATCCGTGTTGGGGTTAAACATTCAAAGTAAAGGCAGTTACATTATCTGTGGTCCTGACACGTTGTATCCATGATAATGGATGGACGGGGCCAGGTCCAGGGCCCTGGATCGGGTGGGTTTGCCGCATCTTGGACCCGGAGGGGTGGGTTTACGGGCCAAACTGCCCGAAACCTGATTTTGCTCGTATATTGACTCCGAGACAGTATAGTTGCGTTGTAAGCGTTACGTAGTCACCATGTAAGGTGTTGTGGCGGTGTAGGGGGCCCCGTGTCGCCACGGGGTTCTCTGAGGTGAAGTTGTATAACACGAGTTATACAGCTGCCCGACGGGAGCGTTTCCGGCCCCTTCGCACCGCCCGAAGGGGTGGATTGGTTCCGCTGGGCGGTCGCTCGAGCGGAAGATCTGCCCCTTTCCGTTGTTACAAGTCCTTAGTAATGGTCAACAAGTGATAATCGCTCCATAGGTTGCTTTTCGGTCTAACTTCGCCGAACGGCGACTGTCCCGGGCTCTGCCCGACCTCCCCGGCCCTGATCGCAGGGCCGCCGGACTCGTGAAGGGGATTGTAGCCCCTCACTATTGCCTCCGGTAGGTTTCGAAGGTTGGCGTAATCACATATGCATATATGTATGTATATGTTGATGTCGAAGAATCCCTGTCGTCGGCAAATCGGTTTTTCAGTAGCTAAGGCAGTGCGGCACGCCCCCGGGAGCTCCGATCCCAGTGGAACGCCGGGGCCGGCGCCGGGTGTGCTTGGGAAGGCCGAACTCGGCCCTGCGTTCGCGACATACCCCCCCTGCCCCACCGGGGCGCCTTCCAGAGAACCCCCGACGGGAACACTCCTCCGAAACGGTGGGCAGAAATACCATGAGCCACGTCGTACGTCCCATGTTCTCTCGCCGTTGGGTAGTGGAGCTCGTCGTAATTGCGATTGCCGCCGTGGTTGTAGCCTCCCCAGCTCTGGCCCAGTTCCCGGGTGGAACGGGGGTCCGGTCGAGCCCTCTCAATACCCAAGGATCAGCGGCAAAACTACTGGCAAGCGGGATCAATGCTCTGAACCACGGCGAGGGGCCCGCTGCGGGCGCCTCGATGAGTTGCCAGACCAAGGCGGCCGGCGAGGCGAGTTGTGTCAGGTACGGGCCATCCGTCCTCGCTGCTACCCGCGACGGCCACGGGATTGGCCAGGGTCAATTCTCCGGCCCGAGCGTTGGCGGCCAGCCCGCTCCAGCCCTCATGGTTCGACGATACGGCTTCGACGGGTCCCTTCGGCGGCGGCTACCAGGGAGCCGTCGCGTACGATCCGTTCATCGGAAGTGGCGCGTTGGTGTACTACGGCGGCTGTACTAACACGCAGTGCCCGTCCAACGCCACGTGGATCTATCAGGGAGAAGCCTGGTTCAACGAAACCCTGGAGTACGCGACTTCGCCGGGCCCCCTGCAATCGCAGTCGATGGATTTCGACCCGGCCTGGGGGGGCGTCATCTCCGCCGGCGGGTACAACGCCGGTGGCGACTATGTCGGAACCTGGCTTTTCAACTCGACCGGGTGGTACAACATCTCGGCCATGGTCGGGTTCTCCTACCCCATGGCATACGACGGGGCCATGGCCTGGGACCCCGCCCTGCATGCGCTCGTTTACGTCGATGGCTGCGCATTCCCGGCCTGCGGGAGCCGGTGGACGACCACCTTCGAGCTGACTACCACCTGGACCGCGCCGTTGCTCGGCCCGGGAGGCATCGATTGGGCGGTCGTGGGGGAGTCGTTGGCCTTCGATGCGGCCGACCAATCCCTCCTCCTCTTCGGTGGCTTTGACGGCACCACGGACGTGAACTACACATTCGAACTGACCGGGACGGGTTGGGTCAACCTCACGGCGACCGCGCCCGGCTGTGATTCCGTCACCCACGTCTGCGGATACTACCCGCTCGGTCGCGCCTACGCCGAAATGACCTGGGATGGGCAGATTGGGGCGATCGTGCTCTACGGGGGATTCAATTCCACGGCGGCCGCGGTGTACGGAGATTCGTGGCAGTTCCAGGGCGGCACCTGGCTCCCGTCGTTCACCTACTACGCCGGGTCACTGCCGGATGAAGCGATCACCGAGGGCGTGATGGCGGTCAACAGCACCGATATCGCTCCGATGGTGTTCGGCGGGGTGAACGCTGCGATTACCATAAGCTATAGTTCGTTCGCATTCGAGGCGCTCCCGAATCTAACGATTTCGATCGTGAACAACCCCACCGACGCCGGAAGCATGATCAGCATCAACGTGAGCGTCCAAGCGGGTTCGGGCTCGGGTCCCTGGGTAGGGGCCGAGGTCGATGTTAACGGAACTACCCTCCTCAGCGTCGACCGGTACGGGATCAACTTCACCACGGTCTGGGCGTTTGGCCCCGCTGCCTTCTCCGAATCTACTCCGGGCACGTACCCGGTCGTGGCGGCCGTCGATGATTGGGTGTACGGGATCGGATACGCCTACGCCAACATCACCGTCGATCCCACGCTCGTGGCTCACGCGTCGGCGAACGTCACCACCACCGAGGTCGGCCTGCCGGTTTCCTTCACCGGATCGGGGGCCGGCGGGAGCGGTTCATACTCGACCTTCGCGTGGACGTTCATGGACGGCGACACGGGGACCGGGGCGTCGACGGGCCACTCCTTCGTGACCGCAGGCACCTACCACGTTCAGTTGAGCGTGACCGACACGAACGGGGTCTCCAACTCGACCACGGTGACGGTCCACGTGCTCCCGCTCCTGGCCGCCTCGGTGGTCACGGCGACCCCCTCCAGCCCGGCGGTTGGGACCACCGTGACCTTCGGGGTAACGGTCACGGGCGGAGACACGCCCTACACGACCTACGCCTGGAACTTCGGCGATGGCACCACCGGCAGCGGGGCCGCCCCCACCCACTCCTTCACGAAGGGGGGCACGTTCACGGTCAGCGTCACCGTCACGGACTCCCTGGGCGTCAAGTCGACGGCGCAGCTTTCCGTGACCGTCCCGAGTCCATCGAGCTCGTCTGGAGGGTTCTCGCTCACGTCCGGGACGGGCCTGTACCTGCTCCTGGGGGTCATCGTGGTGATCGTGGTCGTCGGCGCGCTGCTGCTGATGCGACGAAAGAAACCCGCCTCCACCGGGGTCCCCCCGGCCGCCGCCTCCCCCTCAACGGTTCCGGCGGGTGCCGGCGGGACGATGCCGCCCCCGCCACCCACCGGCTAGGTCCGGGGTTCGCCCAACCCTTTCCCCCCTCCCGCCGCAACTTCCTACCCGTAGGAGTCTGGGGCCTGGAGGTCGATGGCAGAGTCCGCCGCACCGAAGGGGCAACATGATGGGGCCTGACGTGTTCGAGCTCTCTGGAGGCCCCAGAGATGAGCGGAACACCCCTTCCCATGGCGGTCGAGGACCGGATGTGCTATCCTCGGGCGCTCGAGAACCCCCTTCGCCGCCGATTCGCCCCCCCTTCCCGCGAAATCGCTCTACTGAACCCGCAGCCGGGGGAAACAGTGGCCGACCTCGGTGCTGGGGTGGGCTTCTACGATCCAGAGATCGTCCGCCGCGTCGGGTCTCATGGCCACTTGTTCGCGGTCGATATCGACTCGGAAAACCTTGCACGGGCCGAGCGAAGGGTCGGCGGGACGGTCCAGGCCGAGTTCACGGTGGGGTCGGCGGCCCGGGTCCCACAGATTCTGACGGGGTCCGTCGACCGGGTTCTGCTGTCCTTGGTGATCTGCTGCATGGTCGACAAAGAAGGAGCGCTTGACGAGGCATGGCGAATCCTTCGCCCCGGAGGGGTCGCGCTGGTCACCTATCCAAAGCGACGCCTCCCCTTCCGGCGTCGCCCATCACATCGGGTCCTCCCCGAGCGTTGGGCGAAGCTGGAGATTGGTCACCCTTGGGAAGTACGGCCGGTCCCTTCCTCTTGGATCGTGCAACGACACCTGATCCGGAAACCCCTCCTGTCCGGCGGGCCGGTAGGCCCCGTCAGCCTACCGCTATCTCCCGTATAGTCGGCTCGGGATGGGGCTTTCCCTTCCCGGCTCCGACGCTACGGCCCCAACCGGGGTAGATAGGCGACATCTTCACGGTCGATGTCCGAGAAGATCCGTCGGATGAACGGACGCTGGGGAAGTATGAACGGCAGTACTTTCACCTTCAGGTCCCCCCGCGTCACGATCCGCGTCCCGCCCAGAGCCTCCGAGTAGTGGTTCTCGATCCAACTACCGACCGACCACGGGCCCTCGCTGGCCGTAATGTCCCATCGGCTCATCTCGGGGGGTCGGCTCGTCACCTTCCACTCGGACGGCAGGAGCTTCCCTCGGACGTCGATCATCCGACGGACCAGGGTGACATCACGGTCCTGACGAAGGACTGTCTGGGACTTGGCGAGGGGGTGGATGGCCGTGATTCGGGCAGGGTCTAGGTGAGCTCGGAGGAGGCGCCACACTTGATCCGGTGGGGCGGGGAACACGCCGTCGTCCTGGTATTCGACCATGGGTTTCCTCCGATTGACCGACCCCCGAGGGAGGTCAAATGCGTTCTGCTGGCCCTCGGGTCTCGGGGAACAGAGGGGCCAACGGCACGGTAAGCTCGCGTACCCGGCGCGGAGGGGTCGGTCCAGACCGCGGGAACCTCCGGCGATAAGAGACCCCAGCGATTCGGGTCGGCATGCCCGTGCCCATCTTCGTGGTCGACGCCTTTACCGACCGACCTTTCCGCGGGAATCCGGCAGGAGTGTGTCTCCTGGACGGTCCGGCCCCGCGGGCTTGGATGCGGTCGGTGGCGGCCGAGATGAAGCACGCGGAGACCGCCTTCCTCTACCGAGAGGGCCCCCGGTACCGATTGCGGTGGTTCAGTCCGACTGTGGAGGTCGAATTGTGCGGTCACGCCACGTTGGCCGCGGCCCACGTACTGTTCGAACGGGGCTTCTTGGCTCCGGATGAGACCGCCCGGTTCGTCACCCAGAGTGGGGAGCTTCGGGTCGTCCGTACGTCCCACGGCTTGGAACTGAACTTCCCGACCGACCCGGTGCGGCGGGTACGCGCTCCGGCCGCGCTGGTCGAGGGGATCCCTCTCCCCTTTACGTTCGTTGGGCGCGCTCGCTTCGACTTTGTGGTCGAGGTGGCCTCCCCTCGGCAACTTCGGACCCTGTCCCCGGTCTTCGACGCGCTCGCCCGCGTCCCCGGTCGGGGGGTCGTGGTCACCGCTCGATCGGACCGACCGAAGTTCCACTATCTTTGCCGGTTCTTTGCCCCCAACTACGGGGTTCCCGAGGACCCCGTCACCGGGTCGATCCAGTGCTCCCTAGGCCCGTATTGGTCGGCTCGGCTCGGCCGCGCCGAGCTGACCGGCTTCCAGGCGTCCCCCCGGGGCGGTGTCTTTCACGTGCGTCCGGAGGGCCGGAGGGTTGCCATCGCGGGTCAGGCGGTCACGGTGCTCTCCGGTGTCCTCGAGGGACCGGGACCTCCGAGGGCCGACGCAAGCACGAAACGGAGCCTTCTGGGCCGAGCCTAGCCCACGGCGCGCACGGATTCCACGGCCCGTCGCAGATCCTACGTCCACCTGCAGGGTCATAACCCCCGCCCGGTGAGCCCCCCCCATGGCGCTGTTCATTGCCGAGCACACGCATCCCGCCGACCGCTGCCCCGCCACCAACCCGCAAATGGCCGGCGGCCTCCTCGCTATCATCGCCAATGCTGGGAAGGCCGGGATCCAGGTCCACGGGGACGCCGTCGCGACCGGCGGGCACCACCTCTACCTCATTGTCGACGCGGAGAACGCAACGAAGGTCCAGGACTACTTCGCGCCGTTCGGCCAGATGGGCACCCTCAAGGTCACGCCGGCCTCCCACTGCGAAGAGGTCGTCGCGCGCGGCGCCTGCTGATCTCCTCCTTCCCCGGGGGGTTGGGCGCGTCCTCCGAGCCCGGCCCCCTCCTCTCTATTTCTGACTCCATCGTGCGAGAGTTCCCGGATTTCGGACCGGGAGTCCACACGGGATACCATGATCCGAAGGGAAGGCGAGGAAGAAGGGGTTGTCCTCGGCCGCCGGGGCCGTCCTACTACATGTCTTCCGACGGGTCTTGAGGGGCGTTGCCGGACGAACTTTCCTCCCAAGGCTTCACGGGCGAGCTGTTGGTGCCGGCACTGGACGCGTCTCCCCCGCGTCCGCGGCGGGCCAGGGCCAGCAAGAGGCCCACGATGATCAGCACGATCACGAGGCCAATGATCCCCCAGTCAAGCGTCGTAAGGCCCGAGGATCCGGACGGCCCCGGACTCGTCGTAGTGACGGCGCTAAAGGCCACTTGCACGGTCGGCGAGTTGCCGTCGACGATCACCGCGCTCGAGGTTGGCGACGAGGTGTATCCCGACACCGCCCCAATGGTGTAGGTGTACGTGTTGTTCGAGAGCCCGGTAAAGACAATCGCGGTCCCGGCCGCCTCGGTCTCGGTGTTCCCGGCGAGGGTCACTGACCAGCTTCCTGAGGTGAGCCCCGTCTCGGTGAAGGTCACGGAGTAGGTTACGGGGATTACCGCAGTAAACAGGATCGAGACCGAGGTAGCGGCGGCGTTCACGAAGACCGTCCCGTGGGTCACATTGGCGGTGTAACCCGCAACGGCCGTGATCTCGAAGGAATCGGTCCCGTTCGGCGCGCTAAACTGGATCGAACTCGTAGTCGAGGTCAACGTGCTGGTCCCGAGGGTAACCGACCACGACGTGCCCGGCGATAGTCCGCTCTCCAAGAAGGTCACAGGGTAGGTGACCGGGGCGAACGTGATGTCGACGGTCAGGTCTGACCCGGACACCGTGACGCTGCCGCCGTTCGGCGTGATCGTGTAACCCGCGATTGCCCCGATGGAGTAGGAGTACGTCCCATCGATCGTGTGGAACACGAAGGACGTTGGGATGCCCGATTGGGTAGCCCCGTCAAACGTCACCGACCACGAAGTCCCGGCCACGAGGCCGGTCTCGTCGAAGGTGACCGTATACGGGGTCGGGACGAACGAGATCGTCACGGTGACGTTCGTGCCCGTGTAGGGGAGGGTCCCCGATCCGGGTGTGGGTGTGTAACCGAACGGAGCGTTCACGACGTATCCCAGGGTTGGGTCGCCGAGAGACCAGCTGGGGATGAACACGAGCGGGGCCGAGGTCGTGTAGGAGATCGTGTCCAAGGTGAATCCCCAGACCGTTCCCGCCGGCAAACCCGTCTCGTCGAACTCAAGCCAGTTCGTGAGGAACGCCGCCACCGGACTATTATCCGCGAATCCGGGCGCGATCGCATACACCCCGGAGCTCCAGTCCGACCAGTAGTTGCCCGCTCCCGCGGAGTAGTTGAACCAGATGTCCGAGGAAGCCATCACGTTCGCCTGCACGTGCGCGCTCGAGAACGTACCATCGGTGCTCGCACCGTTGTTGGCGACGAAGTTGTTCGCCGCCACGGTGTCGTTCGAACTGTACGTGATGGAGATCCCGTAACCGACGGAGGCCTCCACCGTGTTCGCCTCGAGGTAGACCTGGGTCGTGTTGTTTAGGTCGACGCCGACCTGGCTCCCGAATAGGAATGCCTGGTCGAGATCCGCATACCCGCCTCCGTTGTACTGGATGCCGACTTGGGCGTTCCATGACGCGAGGTGGTCGACGTAGAGGTAGCCGGATCCGTTGATGTAAACCCCGTAGCCGGAGTTGTAGGCCGTGACACCGATGACCGAGATGAAGCCGGTGTTCATGACCACGACCGCCGCGTTGGGGACATTGTTGAACACCGTTCCCGTGAAATATTCGGGTCCGGGCACGGCCGAGGTTGAGTTCACGTTCAGTACGTAGACGTCGTCGTCGTCGATGACACCGACCGCAACTCCCACGTTGGTGGTCGTGGCGTTCTCCACGGTGGCGTTCTCGCTGGACTCCACCAGGGCGCCCAGTCCCTTGTCGGAGGCCGAGACATTGGTCACGTTGATGTTCACGCCATCGACCACACCGAACCCGAGGGCTCCCATGGTCGAAGTGATATTCTCCGCGGTGACGTTGGTGGTGTAAAAGCCCTCCTCGCCTTCCGTGGCCACGCCGATCGCCTGATCGGAGGCGGACAGGTTCGAATAGAACGTGTCGAATCCATCGACCACCTCGAGCCCAATGGTGCCGGGGCCGGTGGCGGTCACGAAGTACGCGCTGAGGTTGGCGGCCACCCAAAGATACAGTCCGGTCGAGTCACTGACCGTGACGTTGTACAGCACCTCATCGGCACTGCCGTAGTAGAGCTCGCCGGCGGTGGCGCCGTTCGTGAACGTCCAATGGTCGGTGCCCACGTAGTACCAAGCATCCGCGTACACCCCGTACGAGCTGTTGACGTACAGGTTGTCGATGTCGCCGTAGCCTGCCTGGATCATCTCCAACCCGATCGAGCCACCGGTGACGTTGAGGCCGAGGATGTAGAAGCCCTCCACGTACTCCATGTAGATCCCGAGACCACCGTTTGTCGCGTTGGTGGCGTAGATGTACGCGTCGTCCACGCCGTCCAGAATGACGCCGTAACTGGGGACATTGTTGAGGTCCGTCCCGTTCGCCGTAACGAAGGCGGCGTAGACCCCGTCCGCGTCCTGCACGTAGGCCGCGTTCGCGCCCGTCTCGCTCGTGATGTTGACCAGCGAGACATCGTTGCTGTAGAAATCGTCCACGCCGAACACGTCGCCGGCCGTCACCACGTTGGAGGCGCTTTCGCCGCCGGTCGTCGACCAAAACTCGACCGCACCGAGCGGATACGACTGGTCCACGTAGTAGAGGGTCGAGTTCCCCGGCACGGTCACGTTCGTAACGTTGAAGATCCCGGACCCGAAGTTGAAGTAGTAGCCCTGGGACCAGCCGGGACTGGTAAAGGAGCCGCGGGAGCCGTAGTACGTGGACGAGCTCGACGCGATCGAGAAGTGGTCCACCGTCACGTTGTCTGTCAGGTTCAACGCCGCGAAGAGGACGAAGGAGGGGAACAAGAAGTCGTTCACGAGGTTGAACGGCGAAGCGACCGCCGACTGGGTGTTGTTGATCCAGAGGTCGCCGTAATCCGAGTACGCAACGCCCGGCACACCGGAAGTGCCGAACGACGTGACTTGGGCATCGGTACTGAGGTAGACGGGCGTATCGAAGTTCGTTGCGTCCCGGGTTAAGGACACGACGGTCGCTCCCCCTCCGCTGGGCAGGGAAACCTCCTTGGGATCGTAGCCGTTCGCAAAGGCGTCCAGAACGTAGCCGTCGCCAGCATACGGAGGTGGCAAGGCCGTGAGCATCGTTCCATCGACGGCCGCCGGCCAGTAGGAGTCGTTCAGAGTGCCCGTGGTGTCCCACGAAGTGGCATTGGTGGCGAAACCGAACGAATAGATGGGGAGCCCGGAAACCGATAGATCGATCTGCCCATTCTGGGCCGCCGGTCCGAACGAACTGTTGGTCGTGCCCCACAGCCCGTACAGCATCGATGGACCCTGGTTGAGTAACTCAGTCGGTCCCAAAATCCAAGAGGCCGCGACCCCGATCGAGGTCTCCCCCGTATCCTCGCCATAGTCGTAGGCCGCCGGAACGGTGGAGTAGCTCAGGTTGGTCGCATTCCAAAAGTCCAGGTTGGCGCTTGCGGCGAGCTGGGCGATGACCGCGTTCGCCCCGCCGCCGTTACCGCCGAGGATGATCTCGGCGTCGTAGAACAGGTATCCGAGCGGGTTGTAGTTGAACCCGTTCACCTCGAACAAGGGAGGTGCGGAGGAGGAGGCGGTCCCGTTGAAGGTGACGTTATCGAACGCACCCTGGTAATAGCTGGACCCGAACGACAGCGAGTAGTTGAAGAACACATCCGGAACAGGTGTGGGCCCCCAATTGGAGATGGTTACGTTGTTGTAGAGGGAGAGAGCAAAGGGGTAGGTGATCTGGTACGTCGGTCCGTAGACGTAGTAGAAGCAGCCATCCTGGGAGCCGGAGTAGTTGAGCAGGGTGCCGGCGCCGAGACAGGCCGCGGGGCTCGAGAAGTTCCAGATGTTGTCCTCGAACTGGAGGCTGGTCCCGTTGAAGTGGACGACGTTCTGGATCCAGAACGACCCGTTGGCCGCTCCGGGGTACGAGGTGTTCACCGTTACGGTGTTCAACTGGAAGGTCATCCAGTTGGGAGCGGCGCCCCATCCAGAGTAGCCCGGATTATAGTCTTGGAACGAGGTGACGTTCAGGCTGGCCACAAAGCTCGAGGTGTTGTACTCGTACGGGCCAGACCCTGATTGACCCAGGTCGGCCAGGCCCATCGGGGCCGGGAGGCTGGGGTACGAAGGGCCGGTGATCGGTCCATTCGGAGCGTGCACCGCCCCCGTAGGGGCACGAGGTAGGAGGACGGAAGCAGGATTGACCTGGTGGGACGCGATCTCGCGCTCCGCCTGTGCGATTCCGTACGGGAGGTTCGGGTCGGACGAGCCCGCGCCCGAAGAGGGGACGATGGGCGCCCCGCTGTCTCGTTCGCTCGGGATGGCGAAAGGTCCAGAACCCGTCGGTCGAGCGGGCAGCGAGTGGCCCGGGGGGGTCGCCGCCGGCGCGGACTGATCGCCAACGAGCACACTGTGAGCTTGGTAGGCGGAAACCAGTCCCATCGATGACAGAGCCATGATCACGGTTACGAGTGCGGCGCCCAGCAGAACGGCTCGACGATCGGTCATGGTCATCGGCCCGAGCGGGGTTCGCTACTTAAGCCCCGTGTCCGCGGTCGATCCACTCGGCAGGGTGCCGACCCCGCCGAGCGCGAACGAAGCCGCTGGGTCGGCCGCCTGCTGAACGCGAGGAGGAGAATGGAAAAAGAAAGGAAGGAAAGGGTTGCGCGCGGGCGCACTTACGGGGTCGTTACGCGGAGCCCCCGCCGGACGAACCGTCGTCCGTGGTTTCGCCCGACTCGCCCTCCGAGGAGGGCTTACCGCCCGACCCACCGCCGCCCGACCGTCCGCGCATGGCGAGCGCGACCAGGAGGGCGATGATGATGATCGCGATCACCACGCCGATGATCGCGTAGTCGAGGGTCGAGAGCCCGTTGTTGCTCGAAGAAGCAGGTGGCGGGCTCGAGGTCGCGGTGAACGCCACCGTGACCGTCGGGGAGGTGCCGGCCACGATCACCGAGCTCGAGGTGGGCGAGGACGTGTAGCCCGTGACGGTCCCGATGGTGTACGCGTAGGTGTTGTTCACCAGTCCCGAGAACGAGATGGACGCCGTCGTCTCGGTGTTCGGAGTTCCGGCGAGCGTCACGGTCCAGCTCGTCCCCGACGGGAGTCCCGTCTCGGTGAACGTCACCGTGTAGGTCGCCGGGGTCACGGCCGTGAACCCGATCTCGTTCGACGTGTCCGCGCCGGAGACGTTCACCATGCCGCTCGTGACGTTAGCGGTGTACCCCGACACGGCGGTGACGGTGAACGAGTACGCCCCGTTCGACAGCCCCGTGAACGTCACCGTCGCGGTGCCGTCCGAGTACTGTAGGACCGAGTTCAGGGTGACCGACCAGTTCGACCCGGCCGGCAGACCGGTCTCGGTGAAGGTCGAAGTGTAGGTCGGCGGTACCACGATTGGCGTGTAGGTGACCGTGACGGTCGCCGGGTTCGCGTTGTCGACCGTGACGTCGCCGCTCAGCGGGGACGGCGAGTTGTAACCGGCTGACGAGGCCCACCGTGTACGCATACGTCCCGTCGATCTCAGTGAATTGGATCGACGCCGAGGCCGAGTGCTGCGGGACACCGTTCAGCGTGACGGTCCACGTGGTGCCCGCGGTCAGCCCGGATTCCGTGAAGGTCACCGTGTAGTCCGTGTAGATGAGCGGGTAGTAGTCGCCCCCATCGTAGATCTCCGTCTGTCCCGTGTAGCCGTTGTACCTCATCGTACGGCAGGACCCCGAGGGGGTTGTTCAAAGTACCGTAGTCCCACCAGAAGTTGCCCCCTTGGGTGAGATTCCCGATGATCGTCCCCGATAGCGGGAAGTTCGGCCAGGCGGCGGCGTAGTTCACCGTAGCCGCGGGCGTCGGCGTGATGTTCCAGGTGTCCGTCCAGAACGTGACCTGTCCCGTATAGAGGTCGAACGGGGGTGCCACCGCGGTGTTGTTCGTGTAGAACGCGTTGTTGTACACCAGGCCCAAGCCCTCGGCGATCTCGAGGCCGAGGCTCAGGTTCAGTGCACAGAGAGCCGGGCAGATGCTGAAGACGGGGATGGCCACCATGTCGAAGGTGTTGCCCCAGACCGTGTTGTCGTACCCATCGGCCATGTAGAGGCCGCCCGTCTGCGTCAGGAAGGTATTTCCGGCGATGAGCACGTCGCTCGAGTTCCACTCGACCACGCTGAACGTCGCGTAGTAGTTTCCGACGAAACCGCTCCCGATCCCCGAATCCACGTTGGTGGTCCACCATCCGCTAAGTTGGGTGGAGTTCGTCAACGCGACATTGCTCGCGAAGTAGAACGTGTACCCAAGATCGTTGGTGGCGGGGAGGTTGATGTACGGCGACCCGGTCGTCAGGGCGGGCATATCGTTGAGCACCACCGAGGCGGTCGTGCCCCAAATAAAGACGCCCGAGAAGACGGGGAAAGTGTAGTCGTTGAACAGTCCGAAGACCGAGGGGAAGTCCAACACCTGGGTGTTGTCGATCTGGTACGGGTCGGTCGTGGTGCCGGTTCCGCCGGTCGAGAGCGCAGCGAACTGATTGTTGTTCCAGAAGTACATCGGGGCGTAGATCCCGAGGGCCGCATTCGCGGTCAGGCTCATCGTGATCGTAACGCCCGCGGAAGTCATGGTGAACGTGGTGTACACCGGTGTGTAGTCCGACAGTAGGATGCTCAGGTTGTACACGCCCGGGGCGAGCCAGAAGATACCATTCGTCATCTCTTGGGGCGCCCAGTACGGGTCCCACTGGTACGAGAAGTTGCTCGCCGCGTTCGGCCCGATGAGGTAGATGGCGTTCGACGGAGTGATCGCGAGCGTGAGGGGGTAGTCACCCGAGGGGCCGGTCGCGTTCCATAGTCCCTCCAGGATCGAGGGGCCTGTCGTGACCTCACCGTAGGGCGCGCCCGACGAATTCGTGTTCCATGCAACGTTCGCGCCGGTCACCGTCTCCCCGGTCTCGCCACCATACGAGAACGCGGTCGGAACCTCTTGGTAGGTGGAGGCACTCGAATTCCAGGTACTGGAGGCTCAAGTTGGCATCGGCCGCGAACAGGTCCGAGGTAGAACCGCCGCCCGGGCCGCCAAGGATGACCTCGAAGTCATTGGTCAGGCCAAGGGCGTTGTAGGCGAAGCCGTTCGCCTCGTAATTGGACGGAGAGGCCGAGGTTGAGTTGAACACGACATAGTCATACGGATAACCGCCCGAGACGCTGGGGTTGCCCGGGTCGTTGATGCCCACCGAGAACGAGACCATGTTGCGGGTCGCGTTCACCGAGTTGTTCATCCACAGGCTGATCGTGAAGGGGTACGACAGGCCGGTTACTACGTACTCGGAGTAGTAGAACGTGCCCGGGACGTAGTTGCCGTAGGCTCCGTGAGCGTAGATGGCATTGGACGAGAGTCCACCGCCCGAGAAGTTCCAGACGTTCGTGACCAGGTAGAGGGTGCCCGAGGACGGGTAGAACTCCACGACATTCTGGGTCCACATCGAGTAGCTGGAGTTGCCGAACAGGTTGATCGAGGTGCTCACAGCGTTGAGCTGGACGCCGTAGGCGTCCGGAGAACTGGAGAAGGGATAGGCGCCGACCACGCCGGTCGCGTTCGGGGCGAACGTGGCGAGCAGGCTGGTGGTGTTGAGGTCGGAAGCGACGACGCTCCCATTCCCGTTCGTGTTGGCGGAAAGACCGTAGTACGCCAGGCCAATGGGGGCGGGCGATGCCTCGGTATACAATGGGGTAACGTGTCCCTGGGCGGCCGCATGGGCGGCCTGCTCGGGGGTGGCGCCCGCACGCGGAACGAACACGTCCCGGGTCGGGACGCCCGCGGCCTTCGCCGCGGTGAGGGCCTTTTCAGCGAGAGGGTTCACATTCACGGTGGCCGGGGCGACGTTCGATCGGCCCGCCGGGCCGCCTGCGATCGGAGCCGTCGGGGCAACAGACCCACCCGCCCTTCCGGGGGAGGTCGTCGAGCTCACCGCGAGGGCCCCGGAGTGGGTCCCATTTGCGGGAGCGACGACCAAGAGGAGCCCCATTGCAGAGAGGACCATGATCAAAGTCACCAAGGCGGTGCCCAGCAGAACTGCTCGACGGTCGGCCATATTCCGGCACGCGAATCTCGTACCCTATTTAACAACCGTCCGGCTCACAAATTCTGCCGACATATTGACGCCGTTGCGTCGAGGGTTTTTTGACCCCGTCCCGAGCGAGGTCGTTCCGAGGCCGAATTCGCGTGGGCCGCCTGGCGGACCCTCTTCGGTGACCTTTGATCGAGCTGAACAGCAGCCTGGATCGCTCTTCGGACCGCGGGTTTCCGTGCCTCGTCGAGGCTCCGTATCTTGAGGTGACGAAGGTTCTTCCCCGTCCCTTCAAGTGGGTGGCCCGCGTCCACGAGTGACCGGCCCCGCCAGAACTCGACCGCTACGTGGTGCGAGAACTGGCCCACGCACACCACGAGATCGACGCCGACGCACCAGTCGACCGCCCACTTCCGTTCAACGCAGAGCCCGGGACCGATGCGTCGGACGAGGAAGTCGAGCTCTCGTTCGACTTCAGCGAGCTCCTTCGCCTCCGCGCGGGGCGCGGTCGACACGACCGCCGATTTCGGTCCCTGGCGGGAAGTCGGCCGTCGCGCTCGCTCGGTCACGGAAGGTCCGCGATCTCCTCCTCGGCCCTTCGTCCTTCTCGGGGGACGAGGTAAATGTACTGCACCTGGCCGTCCAGGACGTAGAAGAAGTGACGCGGCGGGTCGTATTTTCGTAGGACGTACCGCAGGATGGGCTTACCCAGCATGTCCGCCACGTGAATGAGATCCTCCCAGTCACGGATGACCACCACGTTCTCCTTCCGAGGTGCGGTCCAGGTGGTGGCGATCGCGTCTTGGTAGGCGGCCGTCATGGAACGCAGGTCCGCCGAGATGTCGACCTTCCTTGGGCGAGGTCGCAGCGTCAGGTATGCGGTCCCGCCGACGCCAACAGCCAAGATCACGGCGGCGGCCACGGCAAGGTCCAGGTTGAGGGCGCGGGAGGAGTCGATCCCTTCGACGGTTGTCGCGATGGAGCCGTTCGAACTGGCAGCGAGGGTTCCGGGAACGAGCTGTCCGGAGGCGAGGGTGAACGTCAGGACGGGATACGTCACTGATTGGGTCGACTGACCGTCGTACTTGATCCCCGCCACCTCGTACGCCGTGAAGTTGAGGTCGTAACTGGCCGGGTTCGTACGCGTCTCGTTCTGGAAGGTGGACAGGAGACTCAGCAAGGGAGGGAGCGAAACTTCGGTACGGGCCGCGAACGGAACGGAGCTCGTGTCAATGGCCGGGGGAAGGTCCCGGGCGGAGTAGTTGAGGGTGTAGGTCCACTGGCCCGGCACGGCCACGGTCACGGCAAAGCTGGCTCCAAAGGTCACATTGGCGGGGGCGCTCAGGTTGAGCCAATAGGAGTAAGAGAGATCCAGTTGCAGCACCAGGCTCTCGTACAGCGCCCCTTCGCCCGGGCCCAACGTGCTGTTCCCGTAGAGCGTATTGGGCCGAAGTGTGGCCTGGTAGTTGAAATTCGTCGAGGTCGAGAACGAAAGGAGCGGGACGGTCGTGGTCGTACCGGAGGGGCTCGCATCGACCGCCACGACGGCGTAGAGCGCGACCACGAGGAGGAGCGCGAAGACCACCATGAGCACCGCCGTCAGCCTCACGCGCGTTCCCTCCGCAAGGGGAAGACCGGACGTCGACGATGGCGCGGTGCCGCCTCCGGTGCCCCCCGGTAGAAGCCGAACAATACCAACATCAGGAGGATTGACACAGATAGCTCCGGACTGAGGACGAGGTAGCCCACGTAAGGTACGTAGGTCACAACCTTTCCCACCACCTGGCTGAACACGACCGGACGCGGATCCGGACTCGGATTGGCGTCGCCTTTGAACGTAAATACCTCGCCCGAGCGATTCTGCTGGACCGCGACGATCCGATGGACCACCGGCCCGTTCGGGGAGAGGTACGGGGCGTTGTACGCCACAATATCCCCGATGTGAAGGTCGGTCGGCGCTCCCACTGTCTCGATCACGACCAGCGTCCCCCGGACGAAGGTCGGGGCCATGCTGCCGGTCTCGATCGCGAGGACGCGGAGGGGGGCCCGGGAGGTCACCGAATCGATTGGGCCGGAGAAGGCCACGAGCAGCACCGCGACCCCGAGCACGAGGACGAGCGGGATAGCGCGTCGGCGGGCCCGGGCGCGCGCGAGCAGGGTGCGCCGCCGAGGTTGAAGCGGCTCATCCATGTAGTGGCGGGCTTCAAACCTCGGCTCGCGGATCCCGAGATAGACCACGACGATGACGGCAGTGAGGGCGATCAGGTCGAGGACAAAGAGCGTTTCCCAGGCGAGGCCCCGTACTGCGACCGGGAAGAGCATCGACGCGCCGAGGAGGATCGATCGGAAGACCCACGGTCCGAGGAGGCTCCAGTGCGCCTTGTAGAAGAATAGGCCCAAGAAGATCCCGAGTACGAATCCGGTGCCGACGGTCAGGAAGAGCGAGGGGGCTTGGCTGGTGAACGAGAATTCTGCGAACAGGAACGGATTGAACGCCACGACGGCGAAGAAGGAGGACGACGCGAACAAGGCGAGGCGGAAGGGGTGACGTCCGGCGACGTTCGTGAGGAAATAACCACGGAAGATCGCTTCCTGCCCCAAGGCCACGAGTGGTACCGTCAGGAAGAAGACGGCGAACGTCGCCGGGTCCGGAAAGCCGGGGACAGCGAATCCTTGAAGCGCCCCGGGCTCGAGTGTTAGGAGGAGGTACACGGCGGCCAACACGACGGCGAGGGCGACCATCCGGACCGTCTGTCCTGAAGGAAGCGTGAACCCGAAGGCCGAGACTCGGGCGTGCTCCGCAAAGCGAACGATCGCAAGGAACACCAGGAGCGGCGCGGCGGCGAAAAGCGCGTACCCCAAGTAGAACCAGCCGCCGACCGCCAGCGGACTGAGTAGGTCGTACAACATCGCCAGAACGACTGTGATGGCAGCGGCAGACCAGGGCCACCACGAGTGACGGAAGGCGGCCGGGAACAACGCCAGGAATACGATCGTCCCGAGGAGGATCGTTACGTCGACGGAGTTGATCATGGCCTTAGTCGCTACTCCACGTCCCCCGGGGCACGGTCCTCCCGGTCAAGGTCTCCCGCTACTCGCGACAGGATAAGAAAGGAAGGAAGGGGTTGGTCTCGCCGGGGGCGGAACCCTACGGTCCGAAGGGGCCGTTCAGGTTGGCGTTGCCGGCGCTCGCCGAGAACGTGACCGACAAGGTGCCGACCGTGTTCTGGCAGCTGTTCCCATCGGCAGGGTTGAGCTCGAGCGCTCCCTGGAAGGCGATGGTGCCACCGGGGGCCACTGTGACGGTGCCCACGGACGGGAGGAGCAGCGCCCACTCAAAGCAGCCGGCGGGGTCGGTCAGGGTCGCGGATGTCGTGACGGCCGCGGGGACGTTCCCCGTGTTCGTGACGTTGCCGAAGACCTCGCACCAGTCACCGGGGGCGAAGGGGCCCGCGCTGACGTTCAGCCAGTTAGCGCCCTCGCCGGAAACCCAGCAGCCGACGTACGACTGGCTCGTCATGACGTTCCCGCCGTCGAACGAGACGCTCAGGTTGCCGGCCGTTCCCTGGATGTTCACCTGGTACGACGCCGTAAAGGCGGCAAACCCGAGTCCACCTACGGCCAAGATACCGACGACCATGATCGAGGTCCACAGTGCTTTTGCTACCAATCCTCAACCTCCTGTATTCTGTTCCACCGTTCGTTCCACCTACGGGAACGGCATGGACGGCGCCAAGGACGTCGCCGTGAAGTCCATGGTGACCGTCGCCACATCGTTCTCACAAGAGTTCCCCGCCGACACGTTCAAGCCCAACGCGAACTGGAACTTCTCCATCCCGCCCGGCGCGAGGCCGCGTCCGGTAGGGGGCACGTAGGGGTTGTGCGTGGGGTAGATCACGGTCCATACGAAGCAGGCGTCGATCCCGCTGTGCGGCCAGTTGGCGAATACGTTCGCGGGAACGTTCCCCGTGTTCGTGATGTTTCCGTAGACCTGGCACCAGTCGCCCGGCGCAAACGGTCCGGCGGTGATGTTCAGGTACGTGCCCGAGATGCTGCCGACGCATCCGACGTAGGCGTTGCTGACTTGGGTGTTGTAATTGGCCACCGCGATCGAGAGGTTACCGGCGGTTCCTTGGATGTTCACCTGATAGGTTGCGGTGAACGCCGCAAAGCCGATTCCACCGACCGCCAACAGCCCGACCACCAAAATTGATGTCCACAGTGCTCTTGCTACCATCCTTCCTTCCTTCACTCCTTAGTTACCCGGTTCTGCCCCGAAGGGCAAATCGGGGACGAGGTCTGGTTATTAAGGACCCACGGTTCGTAACGAAAATTTCTCACTAAATCTTTGTTTTTCTGACGGTGAGAATCGGTTGCTCGAGGTCGCATCTGGGTCCGGTAGGGATGCTGGGTCACCCGAATTCGCGCCCCCGCTGATATACAACGCGGGAGCGTGGTCTAGCGCGGGTCCGATGCTCCAAGCCATCCCGTCGCGATGGGCCGGGGGGCGAGCTGCGAAGCGAGCCGCAGCCCGAGTGAACGACGAAACCCCCTGGAAACTTCCGGAGCGTAGGGACACCGAATGCCACTGATGGACGAACCTTCCCACCTCGCGCTCCCATTCGACACCCACCGGCAGATTATGAAGCACGAAACGCGGGTGCAGCCGCATCCATGCGGCGAGACGCGGGTCCTTCGCGGCTCCGCGCCCCTCGGCGAGAAGGTGGACCCGCGTGGAGGCGCTCGTTCGCTCGTCAATCTCGCGAAGGAGAATGAGGAGGTTGCCGAGCTGCAGGCGGCGTCCGGTCGGACCCGCGGGGATCTCATGGAAACCTCCCAACAGGGCGATCAGGTCGTCGGGATCGGCCCGTACGGAGTGGAAGAGATGCCCGCCGGAGATCTCCGTTCGCAGCGTCTGGAAGAGCGGCTCGACGTGGGCGATCCGGGACTCCCCCGTCAACTCCACTCCGATGATGACCACTCGGGTCGGTGGTTGAAGTATAACGCCCAGTAGGTCCACGAAGGGAAGCTGGGCGGACGCCAAACGATCCGGGATCCGATACGAGGTCTTGGCGCCGACTCCCTGAGATTGCCAGAGGCGCTGGACGACCATGTGACTCACCCCAAAGCGCTCGGCGAGTGCGCGCGTGCTCCACCGCGCGCCGCGGGGAGGTTGCTCGTTGAAGGTCGCATCGAGGATCCGATCGTTCAAGGAGTCCCGATGCTTCGGCTTGCGGCCCGGTCGGGGCGCATCGCGCAGGCCCCCCGAAAGTCCATGGAGGAGGAATCGCCGTCGCCACAGCGCGACCGTGGCCACATCTTTGCCCAACCCGGTGGCAATATCGGAATCGGAATGGCCCGCGGCCGACCAGAGTAAGATCCGCGCCCGGTCACGAACGCGGGTCGGTGTGCCGGTGTCGTCCACCCACCCACGCAGGCGGGCCAACTCCTCGGAGGAGAGGGCGATACGGGTGGAACGGCGCACGCGCGGGGTAAGACGCGGGGGCTTTAGCCCAGATGGTTGGTCGAGCACGATCGTCCTCCCCTCTGCGTCCCGGTACGCCGGAAAGTCGAATCGAGGGAAGCCCTACGGGGATTTTGCCGTTCCTATGCGGCCGATCCGTCTCTCGGTAGGTCTAAGGATTTAATGTAGTGTCGATTGGGTTGCGATGGAGCTCTCGGTCGGGTCCGTACACAAATGATGGCAGCGGTGGGACGCAAGGTCTGGATGGACGGCCGACTCGTGGACTTCGCGGACGCCCACATCCACGTCCTCAATCACACGTTCCACTACGGGGTCGGGGTGTTCGAGGGGATCCGGGCGTACCCGACGACGCGAGGGCCGGCGATCTTTCGGCTCGCCGACCACGTCCAGCGACTCATCACCTCGGCCCGGATGTACCACATGCAGATCCCCTACGACGCCGAGGAGATCGCTCGCGCGATCGTTGAGACACAGGCGGCCAACGAGGTCCTCCCCTCCTACATCCGCCCCATCGTGTATCGCGGGGAGCCTTCGCTGGGGGTCAAGAACTCGAAAGGGAAGGTTTCGCTCGCGATCGCCGCGATCCCCGCCAAGAAGTACCTCGGCGAGGGCTCTGAGGCCGGCGTGCGCGCGAAGATCTCGCCGTTCCGTAAGCCGCGCTCGGACGCGATCCCTTCCTTCGCCAAGGCTTCCGGGAACTACGTTTCCAGCTACCTCGCCGGGATCGATGCGCAACAGGACGGGTACGAGGAGGCGATCCTGCTCGACCAGACGGGCTACGTGGCGGAGGGGTCCGGGGAGAACATCTTCCTGGTGCGCGACGGGAAGATCTACACCCCCGGTCTCGAGTCGGACATTCTCCTCGGCATCACGCGCAAGTCCGTGATCGAGATGGCGACCGACCTGGGCTACCCCGTGATCGAGAAGCTCCTCTCGGTCAACGAGCTCCTGACGGCCGACGAGGCCTTCTTCACGGGCACCTACGCGGAGATCGCCCCGATCAAGGAGGTCAGTCACTTCCCGATCGGCGCCCGCGCCCCTGGCCCTATCACACTGGAGATCCTCGCCGTCTTCCAGAAGGCCATCCGAGGCGAGGACCCGAAGTACGCGAAGTGGCTCACTCCCGTGCCCACTCTCGCCCGGCCGATCGCCCGGGCCCGGAAGTAACCCCGCGCCCTATTCGTCCGGGTCTTCTGGCACCGGCGGCTTCGGGGGCGTGTGCCGGCAGGTATGCGCGTGCGGGTCGGGGCGCCAGACCAGTTCGATTCGGATCCCGTCCGGTCCGCGCAGGTACAGCGAGCGCGAGTCGTCCCGCTCCTTTTCCCCGGTGATCACGACCCGGGCCCGTGCGACCCGGCTCTTGAGGCCAGTCCACTCGCTGACCCGAAGCGCGATGTGGTCGAGCCCGGTCGGCTTCTCTCCCTCTTTCGCGTCGTGGAGGCCCAAGACCTGGTCGCCGAAGAGCAGGTAGACATGATCCCCGCCCTCCCCGATCACATCCATCCCCATCTGCTCGATGAGGAAGCGGGAGAGCTTGGCCCGGTTGGCGACGCGAACGTCCACGTGGTCGAACCCGACGATCCCAAAGTCTCGGGGAGGAGATTTCATGCGTCCGCCGGCCGCAGAGTGCCGGCGGAACGGGGCAGGCACCGCCTCCCATAAGCTCCACGCGCCGGCGAAGGGCCGGTCGTGAGCTATGATTAAGCCGTGGACCCGCTTGGGACGCTCCCATGACGGACCTTCGCGCCTCCGAAAGCGACCTCGCTCTCATCCTGGGCCGCCTTGGTCGCTCCGCACCGTTCGCCGACCTCATGGCGGAGAGCACCCGTGGGCAGAGCCTTCGACTCGATCGACGCTCGACCAATCCTTCCTCGCAGCCCTACTTCCGCGGTGCGGTCGTCCGGGCGTGGGCGGGGACCCGATGGATCGAGGCGGCGACCACGGACCTGACACCGAGTGGTCTTGGGTCCGCGGCCGAGTCGGTGGAACGCCTCGTCCACGGAAGTCCGAGCCATGCTTCGCCGCCCGGACCTTCCTCGACCGTCGTGGCCGAGCGCGTGACCGACCCGGCGCGACCGGTCTCCGACCTCGGGATGGAGGGCATGATCCGGCTGGGCCGGGACATCTTGGGATGGGCGACCCAAGTCCCGACCATCAAGGACACCATCGTCAGCATGGGGTGGGCCGATGAGGAGCGACTGTACCTCAACACGACAGGAGCCCGATGTTACCAACGGGTCACGCGCGTACGCGGTAGCGTCGCCCCGGTGGCGATCGAGTCCGGGAAGGTCGAGTTCGATTTCATGGGGGAGGGCGGATTGGGGGGCGTCGAGCGCCTCGACTTCCTCACCGAGGCGAAGGTCAAGGAGGCGGCGGAATCGGCCCGCGAGCTGTTGACCGCGAGTGCTCCCCCGACGGGGACCATGACCGTGCTTCTCGACCCCGGCGTCGCCGGGATCTTCGCGCACGAGTCGTTCGGTCACGGCACCGAAGCGGACCAGTTCGTCCGCGATCGGTCGTACCTCAAGCCGCTGCTCGGCCAGACCGTTGGACCCGACTTCCTGACGATCGTGGACAATGGCGCGTACCCCGGCGGGTGGGGGACCATCTACTTTGATGATGAAGGGAACCCGGGGCAGCGAACCGTCCTGGTCGACCGGGGGAAGTTCGTGGGGGCTCTCCACGATCGGGAGACCGCGAACGCGCTCCACGCCCGGCCCACCGGGAATACCCGACGCGCCGACTTCGTCAGCCGACCGTTCGTCCGGATGACGAACACGTACGTCGAGCCCGGCGAGTGGAGCTTCGACGAGCTGATCCGGGAGGCCAAGAACGGCATCCTGATGGAGCGGGCCACTTCGGGGATCGAGGACCCCCTCGGCGGGCAGATGCAGCTCAAGGTCAAGAAGGGCCACCTGATCGAGAACGGGGAGCAGAAGGGGATCGTCTCTTCGATGGCCCTCTCGGGACGCGTCCTGGACTTCCTCCGGGCGATCCGTGGCGTCAGCAGCTCGAAGGATTTCTCGATCGATCCGGGAAGCTGCGGCAAGGGCCATTCGGACGTCCTGCCGGCGGGCACCGGCGGCGCGTACCTGCTTTCCACGGCCGTAGTGGGGCCGGCATGACGCCCACTCTTGCCTCGAACCCGGTCGCCTATCGCGTGGCCGATCGGCTTCGCACGACCGCCCCGTGGGAGGTGTACGGGCAGCGCGCGGCGCGGTACGAACTGCATCTCAACGGACCGACGGTCGAGTTCCTCCGCGGGCCGCTTCTCGTCGAAGGGTACGGACTTCGGCTGTTCCGTTCCCACGAAGACAAGACCGGTACGGGGTTCATGGCCTCGACCGACACGTCCGATGCGGGGATCGCCGCCGCCCTGGCCGAAGCCGAGACGATCGCGGGACACTCCACGTTCCCGACCAAGCGCATCGACCTACCGAGCGCTCTGCCGGCCGCCCCGGGCCGGAGATCCTCGACTCGAAACTTTGGGACTCGCCCGTGGCCCGCCTGGAAGAGTACCTCGCCGCCCTCCTAGCCCCCTTCGAAACTTTGAAGGACGCCGTCCCGAGCTTCGGGTCAGTTCGGGCCACGCTCTCCGAGAACTCGATCGCGAACTCGGCCGGCCTGCGGGGACACTTCGCGGACACGTCCATGGACCTGGAGATCGCGGTGAAAGCATTCGGGGGTCCCGAGGGCGCGCCTCCGGGAGAGTATTGGGTCACGGGGGTCGTGCGGAAGGTCGACCCCGCCCGGGCGGGCGTCGACGTACCCCTTTGGGCCAAGTACGCCCAGGATGCCCGACAGGCCAAGGCTCCTCCCACGGGGGACCTGCCGGTGGTCCTTCCGGCCGAGGCGACCTCGTCGATCGTTCCCGACGTGGTCGGCTTCCGGTTCTCCGGGGCGTCACGGCTCCGGGAGATCGCCCCGGCCGCGGGCAGCGTTGTCGCGAGCCCATCGGTGACCATTCGGGACGACGGACGGTACCCGTGGGGACCGAATTCGGCCCCGTGGGACGATGAGGGGAACGCCACGGGCTCCCACCCCTTGATCCGAGCCGGTGCCGCGGCCGACCTACTGTACGATATCCGCCACGCTGGGGCGTTCGGGGTTTCCCCGACGGGGAACGGCCAGCGGGGTCTCACCTTCGGTCGACGCGACTGGATGCGATTCGCGGCCGCGCCGGGTATCGGCCCGACGGCGATCGTCTTGGAACCGGGCAACGGGGGGTCCGACGCCGAAGTCGTGGAGGCAGCGGAGGACGGCATCTGGGTCCAACAGCTCGGCTGGGCCAGCCCGGATCCGCTCTCCGGCGCCTTCGGGGGCGAGATCCGAATCGGCTACCGCATCCGGCACGGCAAGATCGCGGAACCGGTACGGGGCGGCACCGTAGGGGGCGTTGTCCTCGGTCCCCCCGGCACGGCGTCGATGTTGACCAGTATCACGGTCCTCGGGTCCACCGCGAGACTCATTGACAATTTCAGCGGCCCGACCGTCCTGGTGAAGCCCTTGACCGTCGCCGGCGCGTAGTACGCCTACTTGGGCAGGCTGAGAAGGATCGTCTTGCAGTGGGCACACCGAAGGCCCGAGAGGTTCGCGGAGTAGGTTCCGCCGAACCCGGTCGGCACCAGGACCTCGAGCCCGGTCGGCCGAAATCGAAGGTCGGTCTTGTCGTGGGACCAGAACAGGCCCGAGCCGTTCGTCGTCGTCACGTAGCCGTGGTCGAGAGGCCCGCCGCAGACCGCGCACTTCGTTTCCGGCATTTCCGATTACCCGAGGGCCCACTCGGAGGATGTATCTTTCGTTTGTGGCGGGGAGGTCAACGCCGTCCGTGGGTCTTTGCGACGAGGGAAAAATACCGGCTCCGGCGGGACCGGGTATCCCGCCGGAGCCTAAACATCGTGAGTCAGTGACGTTCGCGTCGGTGCGACCCCTTGCTGGAAATGCTACGAGAGAGATAGATCTCGGAGGGGACGAGCCAGCGGGGCCATCCCGCGATCCGGAACGCCTCCCCGCGCGGAAGCGGCGCCACCGCGAGCAGGAACTCGCGCGGGCGCATCGGCTGGCCACTGATCGAGTCCATCAGCGTGCCCGAAGGGGGGGCGCGCCCTCCCCGCAGCATCAGACCACCTCGCTCAGGGTGGGCGGGGCGAGCCACGGGACCTCCAGGGTCCGCTGGTGCGATCGGGAATCTCGGGGCGAGGGGATCGGGACCGCCCCGAAGGCAACCGGGAGGTCCGAGCGGGGCAGCGCCACGCTGAACTCATCGGAGAGGGAGCCGGGTCGGTCGGTCTCCCCGTCGAGGAGGCTCACGATCGCGAAGTCCTTCTCGACCAGGGCCGGGCACTCGTGGCCCTCTTTGTGTTGGAAGCCGAACGGTCGGCTTTCGTGAACACCCCCGCAGGAGTCGCAGACCCGAGTTTCCCCGAGCATCGTTCCGATGCCTCCGAGGTAGGCACCGCTTTCCCGCGAGCGCGTCATTTCAATCATTGGTTGGTCAAATCCGGGATATAAAGCTCGGGAGTTGTTTTGTACAAAATAACTCTAAGTAGGGGGGAGACGCTGGGAGCTAGTCGTGGCGGGCCAGACCTACCTCCCCATCGAGATACTCGACTACGTGCAAACCCACGCTCCCGCCGAGGACTCGGTCTTCGGGATCAGCCAAAAGGAGCTCGCCCGGGCCCTGGGCTACCACCCCTGCTCAATGTCCCGCCCTCTCGATACACTGGTGGGGGAGGGCCTCCTCACCTCCCGTCGGAAGCTCGTCCGCGATGGAGTTCGAAAGCAAATCACGTATTCCTTGACTGAGGAGGGGTGGACCCGACTCCGGAGGGAAACGAAGGAGATCCCAGTCCTCTCGGGCGAGATTCCAGCTCCCCCACACCCCTTCCTGGGTCGGAAGGAGGAATTGACCCAGCTTGCGGATTTCGTCCGAGGAGGGGAAGGTTCCGCAGTATTCGTCGAGGGAGCTCCGGGCATGGGCAAGACTGCGCTAGTGAGCCGACACCTCAGAGAAACCCGCCGCGGTCGCATCCCATTTTGGTTCACAGTTAGAGTGGCCAGCAGTCCGCGGCATTTTGTGAGTGCACTTGCCCACTCGCTCCAGGTACTTGGGGCCCGGCAACTCGCATACTACGCCCAACTTCCCCGGCCGCCGACTCCAAAAGAGGTAGCGGACTTGACTAGTCGCGCGTTGGGCAGTCGCCAACTTGTCGCGGTTGTGGACGACACCCAACTATCCAGTTCGGAGCTGCGACGCTTTCTCAAGGAGTTCGCCCAGGGGCTGATTCGGGGGGCCGGTCACCGCCTATACTTCATTTCACAGGAGGCCCCAATCTTCGAATTGGAACAGGTTCAGACCTATCATCTGGCAGTGGGCGGGTTGGACCGGGTTTCAGCTCACGATCTGACAGATCGGGAGGGGGGGCTGGCCGATCGATTCGAGACGGTTTACCAATCCACGCTGGGCTCACCACTCCTTCTTCATCTGGCTGTCCAAAACCCTGACTTTTCAGGACCTGCCTCCGCGTTGCCCAGCGGTGTGCTGCGTCGACTTCCTGAACCCGAGTTTGAAGGGATTCTCCCGTTGGCCATCGCAAACGAACCCCTTCCTGTGAGTTTCCTAACGGAAGAAGAAGTTCTGACCGCGACCCGAATCCAGGAGCTCACTCGAATGGGGCTCCTTCATCGGACCCTTCAAGGTCAGATGGAAATCCTCCAGGTCGTCCGATCGGCCATCCTCAACCAGGTTCGACCAAGTCAAGAGAAGAATGCGCACATGCGACTTGCCGGATACTTCGGACGAAGCCACCGTCCCGACTCGGTCCGACTCAGGTTTCTCCATCTAGTCGAGGGTGAATCCTGGAAGGCGGCCCTCCAACTTCTCACTCAACAGGAGAAGGTACTGCTCAGCCTTGGGTACTCGGAAGCTCTCCGGAGCTCGCTTCGACACCTCTCCACGGTCCTTCCACGCGGGCCAAGCAGAATTCGCGCCCTCAACACCGAAATCAAGCTGCTTCGGCAGCATTCGAACTATTCCGAGGCGATTTCTTCACTCAGACGTGCGATCGAGGAGTCAGAGCGTGACCCAGTCATCACGTGTCAGTGTCTACTCGCAATCGTAGATCTCCTGATCCGGCTGAGGCAGGTTGATGAGGCGAATGTTGAGTTTGACCGAGCAAAGAAGATCGGCCCGTTGAATCGGCGCCTCCAAGCCTTCTTCGCCCTAACCCAGGCCCGATTGAAGGAGGCAAGCGGCGACAAGCGAGAAGCCGAGAGGATGTTCCAGGCCGCTTTCGAGTTTGCGCGGAAAAACAGGGTAACTGACCTTGCCCTGGAAAGTATTGCCTCATGGACTAGCCTGTCGGAACTGCACGGCGAGCAGCACGAAGAGACCCTGAGAGTCATCGCCGAGGCACTGCCTGAAGCAAGGGCGGAGGGTCGCGTGGACATAGTCTTCAATCTCCTATTGGTCCGGTCCCGTGCGTACACAGTAACGGGACATCCCGACCTAGCGGCCAATGAGATGCAGACAGTTCGATCGGAAGCGGAGGCGCTGGGGTACGTCAATCAGTTGGCATACGCACTGAGCGGTCTCGCGGCCCTATCCACCCAGGCAGGTCGTCTTGACGACGCCACAAACTACGCCAAACAAGCCGTTTCACTGGCAGAACGACTGGGGAACGATCTGGTTCTTGGCCACACCCTCGGTCTTCTCTGCACCGCCGAATTCAGGGCCGCCGATCAGGGGGGCGAGCCAACCCTTGTGGAGGAGTCGATCGTTCACGGCGAGAGGAGTGTTGAGATACTGACCCGATTGCCTGCGGGCGACTCCCTCGTCATGGCCCACGGGTACCTGGCGGAGGTGTACAACTATCGAAGAGTTCCGGTCAAAGCCGAAGAACATTACGCGGCCGCGATGGCTCTATCGAAAGAACTGGGATTGGACTGGCTGATGAACTCGCTTCGAGAGCAACTTCCCCGTCTTGCAGCCCTGCACGCGAGTATGCAGGGGACTTCGGAGCCCGATGGGAAGCCGAAGGTAGCCAGCGAGACGACCTAAGTCGGGGGGCGGGCGATCTTAGCCCGCCCCTCGCAGGTCTTGTCTACAGCTGTTCGCGAGGAAGAGGGGGCAGTGCGGGAAGGTACATTGTGCGGTCTCACCTCCGACCGGCCCTCGATTTTGCGCGTATTTAAGCACACAAAAACCGGACCCCTTTCCAAGGTCAGTTATACGGTGCGCATGAGTGCGTAGATATGCGCACCAATCCCAGAATTCTGATATGGGGCCCAGTGCCCGCGCCCGGGAGACCCTGTTGGTTGGGCCGGAGCAGGGCCCCCATGCTACAAGGCCACACTCCCATAACGTCATCGGGTTCGGGTCGGGGCCGCTCTCTGCGCGGGGGGCTCACTTTTGGCGCGTGATCTTGACCTCGTCCCCGGTCCAGTGGAATTTCAAGCGCGTCCGCGGTTGCCAAACCTTGCGGCGGTCCCAGAGTGCGCCCGCGAGGAGGGGGAGGCCGATGGACGCCTCCACATGGGCCATGGCCCGGGTCGCCGTCTTCGAGATCTTTCCCCACGACTGCGCTTCGTCTAGCGTGCTCCCGGAAAGACCGCCCCAGTGGGGCACGTCCGTCGTGATCTGGAGCGCGTAGAAGTGACCCTCGCCTTCGCGACCGAAGGCGTAGTTCGCCATCACGATCCCGTCGTTGATCCAATTCTTGGGCGTCCCGCCGCCGATGTAGATCACGGCCGTACGCGGTGAGTGCGAGAGGATCTGCACGAGCTCGTAGTTGTCGCGAACCGCATCCAGGATGAATCGGTCCGCGCGTTTCCGGTTCTTCTGATAGTAGAGCGTGAGGCCGATCCCGATGGAGCTGTCGATCAACGCCGGCGAGAAGACCGGTACCCGCGCCGGGCGGCCGTGGCGAGGATCGAGTCGGGGTCGTCGAACCGCTCTCCGAGGAACTGGAAGAACTCGCGGGACGAGGCGGGACGCCGGGGGAACTTCTCGGTGATCTTGCCGATCGCCCGGTCGGTGTCCTCGAACTTGAGCTCGTCGACGTAGGTGTCGTATATCCGGTCCAAGTAGAGGTCCCGAAGCTGGACGTCGTCGGCGGTCGGCGTCCCCATCCAATGGCGGCCGCCCGTCGTCTGGTAGAGGTCCTGATACATCACCGCCCCGGTGGTGACCACGACGTCCACGAGCCCCCAGTCGACGAGGTCCCGCAGGACCTTGCGGAGTCCCGCGGCGATGAGAGGTCCCGAGAGGCCGATCAGGATCGTCGGGCGCTTCCGATCCGTGAGGGCGTTCTCCCAGACTTCGAGGCACTTTCCCAAGTTCCGGGCTTGGATCGAGCTCGACCGGAACTGGTCCACGAGGTCGCCGATCCCCTTGCCGTTGGTCACGTCCACGGGACGGACCGGTTTCTTCAGGTAGGCGCGGCGCCGCGCCGAGACAGAAGGCGACACGGGCGCGCCAACGCGGCCCCTCAAATAACGCTCGCGTCGGTTTCCGAACCCGCGCGGCAACATCATAACCCCGACCCGGGTTGATTGGTCGAGGTACCGGGTGCCTTCCCTCCCATCCCCGTTTCTGCGGGCCCTCGACGGGCTGGCGGAGAATTCGGGCCGCACTGTCGTCGTCACCGGGCCGCCGCTCAGTGGAAAGTCCCAGATGATGGAGGAGTTCCGCAGTGTCCTCTCGAACCGGAGCGCCCGGGTGGTCCAACTGCGAGGAAGCTACCGGTCCCGATCCGTGCCGTTCGGCGCCCTGGACGGCCTTCGATCTCCCGAATCGGCCGGCGCGGCGCACGAAGATTCCTCGGTCGACGATGATTCCCCGCTCGGAGTTCCCGCGCCGCCGCTCGCCCCGATCCCCTACCTCCCGGAACAGACTCCTCGCAGTCGGAGGAGCCGCGGAGAACGCCCCCGTTCCTCCTTTCTGGGCCAACCTGTGCGGGGTCGCTCGGCGAATGAGGGGGACCCGGAGGGGTTCTGGCACGAGTTGGTGGAGGGATTCCGAGGCCCCACGCCCCAACCGTTCGTTATCTTCATCGACGATGCGGCCCTGTTCGATGCGGACAGCCGGGACTTCATCGTCACGCTCTCCCGACGGGCCCGGTATCGCCCCCTCCTCATCGTGCTGGCCCTGGATTCGACCAACCCGGGCTACATCGCGTGGGAGGAGGCCTTTCTCGGACGGGGGGACGTAGATTGGGTGCGGATCCTGGAGCCTCTTCGGGACCCGCGGGAGGCCCACCGGTTAAAATCGGTCTTCGACGACCTCCCGGTGCTCAGTCAGCGGATTGCGGGGTATGTGGCCCTCTTGGGCGGAGGAGTCGGGGAGGTCGTCCTCTCCCGGGTGACCCGGCTGAGCTTCACGCAGCTCGCGGACGCGTTGCTGCCGGGAACCGGGGTCGGGCTCATCAAGGTCACCGAAGGGAAGGTCACGATCCCCCACCTACCGTGGGTACCGCTCACGGCCGATCTGATCCCAGAAGCGCAACGCAAAGAGATGCATCTCGAGATCGCGAACGCTCTCGCGGCGCTCTCTCCGGAGCCGAACCTCGCCCGCCGGATCGAAGTCGCGCGCCACTACCTCGCGTGGTTCCGCGGACCGATGGCCCTTCGCAACCTGCTCGAAGCCGCCGAGTTCTCGCTCCAACTCCTCGCCTTCGACAACGCGGAGGAGCTCCTCTCCGAAGCGCTCGCGTGCACCGGCGCCGTGCCGGCGGGAGAGCGACTCTCGGTCGAGGCCGAACTTCGACTCCTGCATGCGCGCTCCCTGTTCTACGCGGGCCGGCTATCGGAGGCGGAGGGGGAGCTCCGCGACGGTCTCAGCGGGGCGCTCCAGGCCCACGTCCCGCACGACGTACTCGCCGAATGGTTCGAGCCCCTCGTTCTCGCGCTGCGTGCGATCGGTCCCCGCCCCTCCCTTATCACGACGCTCTCCGAGCTCGCGGACCGCGCCCACGACGATCGTGCGGTCGAGATCGAGGTCCTGATCGAGGCCGTACTGGCCGAGCTCCACAGCCTGCGCCGGAACTTCGAGAAGGCTCGCGCGGAATCCCATCGGGCGGCCCTCATCGCCCGGACCCTGCGCGAGGGACACATGCAGGCGATCGCGCTCGTCGCGGTGGGGCTCTCCCGGATCGAAGGAACCCCGGAGGAGCAGGCGCTCGCGGGGCGATTCTTGAAGGCGTCGCGCGTCGTTCTGGGGAAGGCCCGTCGTTGGGAGCTCGATTACATCGCCGAGGATCTCGAGGCTCGGCTCTTGGAATCGCGCGGCAAGACCGCCGAAGCGCGACTGATCCGAGAGAAAAGCCTGACCGCGCTGCAACGGCAGAAACTGCTTCCCATCGAGCTCGGCCATCGGCTCGCGATCGTCGCGGGACTCCTCGACGAGGGACTCACTAAGGGGGTCGAGGAGTCCCTGGCCCGCGCCCGCACGATCGCGGAGACGCTCCATCTCCTGCCCCCGTCCCCTCTCCTTCTCCGGCTCTGGCTCGTAGAGGGCCGGCAGTTCGCGATGGAAGAAATGAGTGAGCCGGCCCGGGAGCGCTGGCTCGCGCTGATCGATGAAACGGAATCGTCCGGGCTGCCGGGGGTCCGCGCCGAGGCCCTCGTGCGCCTTGCCTTCCTCGAGTACGCCCGGAAGCGGCCGGAGGACGCGGCCCCGCTCGTCGCGCGGCTGGACGCGCCGGAGCTGGCGGCCGCCCTCCCCCCCGGCTGGAAGGATCTGCTGCCCGAACTCGCGCGACTCGCGCCGTCGTCCGCCCATGGAGGGGGGAGGATTCCCCCGACCGAGCCCCTAAGCCGTCGCCGCGACCCCGAGCGCCAGGAACGCACCCGGCGCTAGGCCGTAGACGATCGTCGCGATCCCGACGATCGTCAGCACGACGACCACGATCCGACGGAGCGTTTCGGGGTCGACTCGAAGCCCGAGCCGGCGCCCGAGCGCGACGTCCCAGGCGGCCACGGCGACGAGCGCCGACGCGCCCGCGACCAGGACCACGAGCCAACCCCAGTTGGCGATGAACACGATCTCGAAGATCATGGTCGTGTCTCCCATCTCGAGAAGAAAGATGGTCACGAAGGCCACCAGGAAGGCGGAGCCGGGTGGGCCGTGGGGCGTTTCGCCCGACTCCGCGGGCTGTCGGTAGACCCACGCCGCGTACGCGAGCAGCACGATGCCCCCCGCCACCCGGAGCCACCCGATATGGCTCGGCCCCAGGAGGTCGGTGAACCCCACTCCTACCAGGACCGCGA
Organism: uncultured Thermoplasmata archaeon; assembly: GCA_963749235.1. Lineage (GTDB taxonomy): Archaea > Thermoplasmatota > Thermoplasmata > Lutacidiplasmatales > UBA184 > Lutacidiplasma. The sequence continues at coordinate 864,937 of CAVVLV010000001.1, forward strand.
TCACCGTGGAGGCGACGAACGCGAGCGCGCCGCCGGCCCAGGTCGGGAAGGGTCGGGCGCGCGACGCGATAGCGATGAGCGCGAAGCTGGTCCGGTCGAACAGCTCGAAGAACCCGATGATGGCGAAGACCACCACAAATCCGGTGGCGGCACCGAGGTCGACCATTCCGCGCCGCACCTAGGCGAGGTGGGCGAGGAAGTCGTCCATGGTGCGCTCGCAGAACACGCACGTCAGGACCACCGGGCGGCGGCGGGTTACCCGAAACTCGCTCTCGATTGGCTCGCCTTGGTTCGAGATGCAGGAGGGGTTCGGGCAGGTCACGACCCCGACGATCGTGTCGGGCAGGTCGACGGGTCGCTTCTCCTGGACCTTGAAATCCCGGATGATCGAGATCGTCGCGGTCGGAGCGATCAGAGCGATCGCGTTGACCTTCCGGGCGGAGAGCTCCATGTTCTCGACCTTCACGATGTCCTTCCAGCCGAGTTTGCCGGACCGCACGTGGATCCCTACCGAAACGGTGGAGTCCCGGTCGAGCCCCCGGGCTCCGATGATGCGGAGGACGTCGATCGCGAGTCCGTTCCCGATGTGGTCGATGACGGTGCCGTTCTTGATCGCGGCGATGCGGAGCTCCCGCATCGCCGTCATTCCTTCCCTCGGGGTCGAGCGAGGGTCGCGTCGAGGAGGGCCATCCGAACCGGAACTCCCAGGAAGGCCTGACGGAAGTACGCGGCGTGGGTCGTTCGGTCGACCTCCGGAGCGACCTCCCCGGCCCGCGGCAGGGGGTGCATGACCACGAGCCGCTCCTTGGCATCGGCCAGGATGTGGGCGTCGATCCGATAGGAGCCCGCGACCTTGCGGTACTCGCCCTCGTCGCCAAACCTCTCCTTCTGAATGCGGGTGACGTAGAGTACGTCGGCGTCGCGCACCGCCTTTCGCATGTCCGGCTCGAGCGAGAATTTCGCTCCGGTCCGTTCGAGCTCGTCCCGTAGCTCCTGCGGGAGACGCAGTTCGGGAGGGGAGGAGAGGACTACATCCACGCCGAACAGCGCCAGCGCGTAGGCGAGCGAGTGCACCGTGCGGCCGTACCGCAGGTCGCCGAGGAGCACGACCTTGAGGCCGGTGAGGGTCCCGAACGACTCCTGCATCGTCGCAAGGTCCAGGAGCGTCTGGCTCGGATGCTGCCCCGCCCCGTCTCCCGCGTTGATGATCGGGACTTCGGCCGCGCGAGCCGCCAATTGGGCCGCTCCCTCGTTGGGGTGGCGGAGCACGATGGCGTCCGCATAGGAATTCAACATCCGGATCGTGTCGGAGAGGCTCTCCCCCTTGCGCATGGAGCTCGCCGCCGCGTCCGCGATCGTGATGCAGTTGCCTCCGAGCCGATGGACCGCCGCCTCGAACGACATCCGGGTGCGCGTGGAGGGTTCGAAGAATCCCATCGCGACGATCCGGTCGGCGAGCGGGTGCATGACCCGCTTCCCCTCGGCGTAGGGGATCATCTTCCGGGCGGAGGCCAGGAGGTCCAGGATCTCCTCCTTGGAGAGGTCACGGATGGAGATCAGGTCGCGACCCCGGAGCGACATCGGCCGGGGGAGGAGGTCGGCGCCTTAAGAACTTCGAGCCGCGGTTCGGTGTAACGATAGTTCCCGTCGCGCCCGCCCCCGGCAACGGCTAAGGGTGTGCGGTTTCCGTCCTCCCCGTGAAGCCGCAACCCGGGCCGGGGACGCTGTGGCCGCTTCTCGGGGTCCTCGTCACGATCTGGGGGCTCAACTACCTGTTCGTGACCGTCGGGTTGACGGGGTCGGGGCCGCTCTGGCTCGCGACGTTGCGCTCGGGGATCGGGCTCGCCGGCATGGTGATATTGGTCACCGCGGCGCGCGGCTGGACGGTGTTCGACCTGCGAGCCAAACGGGATGCGTTGCTCCTGGGGATTCCCAACACGGCCCTGTTCTTCGGGCTGTGGTTCCTGGCCGCGCGTTCGGTCCCTCCGGGGATCGCCTCCGTGGTCATCTACACATTCCCGTTGTGGGTGGCCCTTCTCTCGGCTCCGGTCCTGGGTCGACCACTCCCGGCCGTAGCTTGGGCCTCCGTGGCCCTCGGATTCGTGGGGGTCGCGCTGATCGCCCAGTTCTGGTCCCTCGCCGGGGTCTCCGTGCCGGTCGTGGCGATCGTCGAACTTGGGGCCGCATCCGTGAGCTGGGCGTTCGGGACCGTGCTCTTCCAGCGGCGCTTTCGGTCACCGGAGATCCTGCCGGCGAGCGCCTTCCAACTCGCCGGGGGATTTGCAGCGCTGTTGGGCGCATCGGTGGTACTGGCGCCGTCGTCCCTGCCCACTCCCACCTGGGACGTCATCGCCTCGGCCCTATGGTTGGGGCTGGCCGGGACCGCCGTAGGGTATGCAATCTGGTTCACCCTGCTCGACCGGACCCCGGCGGCCCAGATCAGCGCCTATCTCTTTCTCGTCCCCGTGGTCGCGCTGACCGCCTCGGCCGTGTTCTTCGGTGAACGGCTCTCCTTGCTCCAGGCGGTAGGGGTGGGGTGCGTGCTGGTAGCCATCTACGGAATCGGACGGGCCTATCTTCAGCCGTGGCCCCACCGCGACCCCCCAGCGCGCCCGGGCCCGGGCCCCCCGCGGCAGGGAGAAACCGCGTCCCGAGGGTCCGGAGGGTCTTAGGCCGAGCGCGTTGTCGGGAGTGCGCGGGCAGGGGAACGACTCGGTGACGCAGAGGAAGGGTGGCCCAGCCGCCACCGGATGGGACCGAGCCACCATCGCGCTCGCGGTGGTTTTCGTGTTGCTCGTGGCGGGCATCGCGGTCTATGTCCTCGTCGAATTTCCGCCTCAGTCGACCTCTCCGACATCGCCACCCACTCCGCCCGGGGTCGTTCCGCGCGGCCCGCCCGCGAACGCCAATCTCACGCCTCCCACCGCGCTCCCGGTCCTGTTGACGGACGGACGACTCGGGGTCGACGTCCGCGCCGACCAGAGGCTCGACAGCCAAGATGCGGCTGCCATCAACACAACGGGGGCTCGCATGGTGCGCTGGCCCGGCGGCGCCCTGGGAGACCGGTTCGACCCCCTGGGAGATTCGGACGCCGGGACGATCTACACGGTCAACGGAACGAGCGTGTCTCCGGCGACCTCGTACCCAGAGTTCGTCAGTTGGTGCGGTTGGGTCCGTTGCCAATCCATCGTCACCCTGCCCGCCGAGATCGACAACGCCACCCTCGCCGCCGCGATCGTCAGCTACTCCGTTCACACGCTGCACTTCTTCCCGACCTACTGGGAGATCGGGAACGAGCCCCTGATGTGGACCCACTTTGGGATCCCCTGGACGTCGTGGAACTTGACCCAGGATGTGGTCGCGAGGCCGAGCTCGTTCGCTTCGCTCGTTCAATCCTATGTCGCCAGCATTCGTTCGGTCGATCCGACGACCCCTATCCTGGGGATCGGGGGGGTCGGGGCCGGCGGTTCTCAATCCTCGTGGATCACGGACGATGTCGCGACGAACGGCCCCAACCTAACGGGGGTGGCGATCCACGTCTACCCGGCGGGTAATATCAATGGGCCGGAGCCGCCGACCACCTGGCTCGCGTCGCTCCAATCCGGATCGGCCTTGCCGACCCGAGTGAACTCGACTCTGTCGGAGGTGAACGCGACCTGCCCCACCTGTCATTTGGACGTGCTGGCCGACGGGCTAGGTACCGGGACGCTGGTTCCCCAGGGGGACGAGATCACCGGGGGCTATCTCGCGACGTACGTTTCCGCGGAAATCCTTCAGAGCCTCCCCCTACGGCTGGCGTCCGCGGACTACTACAATCTGGAGAGCGAAACTCCCGGGGCCTGGTTCTCCCCTAGCGGAGCTCCCTCTCCCGCCTACTTTGCCTACAGTAACTGGGCCGAGCAGGTAGGTTCGTACGCTGCGCCGCTCGGGGTCAGCTCGAAGGCCACGGGATTGCTGGCGGCGGTCGGCGGGGCTTCCGCAGGGACCCTCACGAACTTGATCCTCGTGAACGTCAACACGAGCTTCACTTTCAGTCTGAACCTTTCGAAGGACTTTGCGGATGTGGCCGAAGCCTCCATCCTCACCTGGAACGGATCTTCCGGGAGCCCTTCGAACCTGACCTGGGGGCCCGCCGGACCAACGAACCTTACCGTCCCGCCGATGAGTCTCGCGATCCTCTCGAACGTGGGAGCGTCCGGTGCACTCGACCGGCCGCTGAGCTCGGGGCACCGCGAGGGACCCCATCAAGGGATCCCTATCCCTCTTCGGACAGAGTCCCGCCTAGCACCTACGGTCTTGAGTCGTTTCGGAGGACTGACCTCCACCGGCATCGCACGGGAGCCGTCGCTCGCTGCGCCGGCGCTCCCGGCCCGCGGTATCAGAACGCGCGGACCGGGGTAACGCACCGGCGATTTCTCGCCGGTGCGGCCAGGTGGCAGTAGTAAGCCCCTTGTTGTCTTTCAGGGGAGGCTTTCCGCCCGGCCGGCACGACATCTAGGCACCTTGGGTCTGCTTTGCGGCGTACACCCGGGAGAGGGAGGCGACGCCAACCGTTCCGTCCTCTAGCTCCGACCCCGCATGGTCCAGGGTCTGGGCTTCGTCCTCGTGCCCCATGTTGTCTCTCAGGGACGAGAGGGCTCGTCGGAACCCCAAGATGGGCTCCGTGGCCGCCAGATAGTTGCGGGCGTAGCCGCGCCGAAGATCGTGCGGGGAGAGGTGGCGAATCCCCGCCGAAACACACGCTAGCCGTACGTCGTTCCACAGACGGGCTCGCTTGAACCCGTACACGAGCCCGGCGGGTCCCGCACCGGCCATCGCCGGCAGCATGGCATCCACCGCTTGGTCCGTCAGGGGGACGACCCGGAGCTTCCCACCCTTCCCTCGGACGGTCGCGCAGCAACCGCGCGGGGTCCGCTCCACGTCGCCGACGCGAAGCCGGACCACCTCGTCTTCCCGGAGGCCGCACCCTAGGAGCGCGATCGCTACCCGAGCCCGCTCGTCCCGAGCGTGATTCAGGGCAGCCGCGTTCTCCTCGAGCGAAGCCCACCGGCGACGGGTCGCCACTTGGGGAGGCGGTTTCCACAGCTTCTTGTGGGTCCCGTCCGCGAGCGGGTTCCCGGCAAACGCCAGGACTCCTCGCAAACAGAATGCGTACGTTCCCCGGGTAGTCGGCGCCAGCGTCTCGTCCCGTAGAAGCGCCTCGACCATCGTGCGGGTGACGGTCTTCGGCGTCGGGTCGAACCCCAGACGCCGAAGCACGTTCCCCGCCGAGGTCGCTTTCTCCTTGTAGAGCCGTCTCGTCGGCTGCCCTACTCCCTCGATACTCTCCGACCATTCTCTCGCGTTCTGGTCCCACCACCGGGCCCGAGTGGGCACGGTAGTCCTCCGGGGTCGGCGACGGCGACCAAGTACATCTAACTCCGCTTCCGTCGCCAACTCGGAGCGATAGGCATCCGAGGAGTAGCCGGAGTCGATGCTACGGGGCATCGGGGCCCCCCCGGGTGTCGCACCCCGGGGGAGCCACCGGCGGGGACATGAACGCCCCCGCGGGTATAGCATCCTCGGGTCGTGCGACCGACCCCTTGAGCATCAGCGCGATTTGGTCCCGGTGAACCTTGACCACATGGCGGACGAATCGCCGCCTCTCCGACGCGAGGAACCACTCCGCGCACGGTTGAAACGGACAAGCGCGGCTATCGGGACCTACGCTCCGGCCCGAGACGCCAGCGGCGAGGAGACCGCCGATCAATGGTCCCGCCCCCGTGAACAGGAGCAAGGACGGCTGTACAAGGAATTGCCCGAGCGGTGAGGTGCCCCGGTCGCACCGGAGGGGGTTTCCTTTGGCTTGGGCGGGCCCGGAGAGACCGGGGCGGGTTTGGAGGCGGGACCCGTGAACGTCTCGACCACGGGCGTGCGCGCCGGCGCCTGCCGGCCCGCATCATGCCCGCCGGCGGGCGCCCCCGCGGGCGCGCGCGTAGAAGATTCCCCCTTCTCGGCGGGAGTAGGCCAGCGTCGATGCTGATGCCAGAAGGTGATTTCCTCGGGGGTGTGCTTGCTCCGCGCCATAGGTCCGACCTACTGGCGGGGGGAACCCGCTCCCCGGTCGGACCCGCCGAGCCCGGACCCGGTGTAGCTGTCGGTACCTCCCGAGCCCAGCGTTCCGAGCGGGTCAAAGTACCAAATGAGAGCGATCACGACGACGACGCCCAAGACTACAAGGACGGGACCGGCGCCCATTTACGCGACCTCCGAGGGAGCCGAGGCCGGAGCCGGTTCGCCGTACCTGTCGAGCGAACGCAGCCCGAACGTCGTACAGAGTCCGAGCGACCGGGCGACCGTGCGAATTTTGAAAGTCGAGCCATGCGAGCAGCCCGAGCATCCGAACTTTCGGGTCCTCGCTCGGCTGCTGGGTGGAATTGAACCTGGCCTCGGCGTCGACGAGAAGAGCAGTCCGGACGGCACGGTCACGAGCCCGACGAACGCTCTTGCGAGCCGATTCCCACCGGCGATGAATGGAGACCATCTCAAGAGTCAGGGCTTGACTTGACGGACCGGAAGTCGGGGACCCCGAGGCCTCGTTTGCGAGCTGGTCCCGAAGACGAATCCGCAGCCGTTGGAGCTGGTTCAACCTACCGGCCTCTTCGGCCTCACGCTGGGCGAGGGACGATTCCCCGCCATCCTCAACGTCCAGATTCAGCGGGTCGATAAATTGCGCGATGTGCCGCTCGACAGCGGCGCGCTTCTCCGGCGACAGTTCGGCGAGGATTTCAGCGACGGAGAGACCTTCGGCGGGTTCGGCGAGTTCGGCTACGTCTGGGGAGGATGCGCCCATACGGGACTCAAGGTGGACAGCGTAATATCCATACTACCCTATACTCAAGCACCATGCGTGCCAAAGGGAAGGAGAAACCGGGTCCAACCCGGTGGAAGAAGTCACCCCGACCGACCGGCGGGCGGCTTTGGAACGACCGTGTAGTCGCTAACCAAATCCCGGGGATGATTCGCGCTCAATTAGTCGAGGAGGTCATCGAGCGGAGCTACCGGGCAGGCCGACCCATCGTGGACCGGAACGAGGTCAAGGACGACCAACTCCGGGTCCCCTGCCTGCTATGTCATCGGGGAATTTGGGGACGGTCGCACAGCCTCAACCTCTACACCTTGCTTCCGCCGACGAAGGTGAGCACGCGGAAGGAGGAGTACCGACAACTCCTCCGGGTCGGCTCAATTTGCGACGAGTGCCGGGGCAAAGCGATTCAAGGCGAGAAGGACCGGCGGGCCCTCGAAAACGCGGTACAGGCGGCCGCACCGCCGGTCATCACGCGCGAGCGGACGGCTCGCGGCCGTCCGGACCCCGCGTCGCGGTCGGCGGGGACCCCGGGAGCGCGTACCTCGAAACGGACGCGGCGATCTTCCTAACCTCAGCCTCCGATAGGGAAGGCCGGCACCGGGTCGAGTTTACCTCAGTCAGAACGGCGAGGATTTCTGGGTATCTCCCCCACCGTGACGGACGACGCCGGCGATTCTCGTTAGCGTGTTGTTCCGAACGCCGTCCGGGATCGGGTCGGTTCCGAATCGACCGCGAGCCCAGGACCAAGCGACACGATTCATCGACGAAGCCCCCAGGCACGGTCGGGGATGCGCAGGGGCCGCCGGTCCCGCTCAATTCCCTAGGCGGAGGCCCTGAGTCGTTCCACTCGAGGCGGCTCCACCCCCGAACCGGAACGATCTCGTCGCAAACGGGGCACTGAATCCCCGACTTGTCGATTTTGAGGGGCGTTTTCCACTCCCCGAACCAAGTCACGGCCTCGGTCTCGAAAACTAAGTTGCTCTTACTTGCGGGATTAGGGGGCGCCGCCGGCACGCCCATCCGCCCGACGTGATGTAGCTCGTAGATGGCGACCCGGAGGGTGGGCTTGAACCCCAATCCCTTTACGACCCACCCAGCGGGGACAACCTCGCGCCACTGCTTCCGTTTCGGAGTGCGTCGCCAAACCCCCTTCCTGTTCGCGGATCGAACCGCCCGGGGGTCAATACGGCAGGGAGTTTGAACGTGGAAATGGAACCCGTCGTGACCTCCGGTTCGGTCCGCGCCTACACACCGTTGCGGGTGCGGGAAGATGGCCCCACGTTCGACCCCAACATACTTCAGCAGCGAGTACGCCAGATCTCGGATGCGGCGATACTCCTCTTCGGTCGAAGGGGGAGCGCACGGACCGCCGCCCGGTCCGGGTGGTGAGACTACAGCATGCTGGGCTCGCTTCCCGAGTCGGAGCTTGATGCGGCGAGCTTGGCGGCTCGTGTACGCGTTCCGCCACCGGTAGTCGTCGCTATGGTGGCTTGAGAGGTCCGCCGAGCATTCGTACGCTCCACAACCCCGGCGAGCTCGACGCCAGTGCCAGCCATCCGGGGAACCGTGCCCCCAAGTGGCGAACTCCCCGCACTTGAGGTGACGGTCCGATTCATCCCGACCGGGGAGAATCCACGTCAGGGAAACAGGGGGAGGGCCGCTCAAGGCGGCCCCCCGGAATAGGTTTCGCTATCGTCGCGTTCTTTGGTGGAGGAACCAAACGCGAGCTTGGTCAGAGAGTCGGCGATTTGGGCAGCGGTCCATCGGCGCCGAGGTTCGTGGCCCAGAATCGGTCGATTCCGGGCCACCGGCCCGTCCCTTTCGTGACGTGCCGGCCAGGTGGCAGTAGTAAGCCCCTTTCCGTTTCAGGCAACATTCGACTCCGCGCTCTCCTCGACGGTCAGGGAAACTCCTCACCCCGTCAGTCAGGGCTTGCTCCCGGGGAGGCGGCCGTTTCATCATATCCCGACGGAACCTCCGGTGCACCACCTTCACCGTACCGTCGGGCTGTGTCGTTTCTGCTCCGGAGCTCGGACTCTCGCCCGTCGGGCTCCGACCCGACCCCGTGTTTCCCGGAGAGGGGACTTTCCTCAGCGGCCGGCCGTTGCCGACTCGGACCACCGTCAGCTGCCCTCTACCTCCTGGCGGAACGAGCATCGCTCCCCGGGGGAAAAGCCTCCGGGTCGCGACCGCCAAACAGGATAACCCCCCGCGAGGTCGCTCCCATGTGTCACCCGGTGCTCCAACGACCACCCGTACGACGTCCGGTGGGGTCGACGCCGCCCCCCCCGTCCCGCTCCTACTCCCGTGTCTCATGCTCCGGCGGGGGCTGGTGTGTCTACCCGGTCCGAAAGGACCCGTGCGCGTCCGAACGCGCTCCGGTCCGCCGCTGGACCCCTTCGATGTGGTCGACCGTCTGGAACCCGATTTTGAACGGCTGTATCTGGTCGACCTGGATGGGATCGAACGGGGAGTCCCCCAGCTCGAGTACATCCAGGAGCTGTCTCGAGACATGGACCTGTGGGTTGACTCGGGTGTCGGTACGGCCGATGCGGCTATCGACATCCTCGTCGCGGGCGCGCAGCGAGCCGTCCTATCGAACTCGTACCTCCGGGGTCCCGTGGAGCTGAAGCGGGCGTGGAAGCTCTCCACCGATTGGGCTTTTGAAGTCGAGCTCGTCGAGGGCCACGTGCAGACCTATCGAAACGCGCCCGAAAGCCCGGACGCACCCACCCTCGTCCAGTTCGCCCGCGAGATCGGCATCACCAACGTGATCGTCTCACCCCGCGAGCAGGACCCGGACTGGAATCTGATCCGCTCGCTCGCGGTCGGTGGGCCGACCTGGGTCGACGGGACATTTGACGTCGCCCAGCAGGCCCGTTTGGCCGAGACCGGGACGGCGGGGGGAATCTTCCACCTCGACCACCTCTTGGCCGATCTCGTGTTTCCCGTGGACAATCCCCCTTCCGATTCCGTACCCGTGCCGCCGCGCGATGATGAAGACTAGAACCAGCTGAACGGTGATGATTGAATGGGCGAGCTGAGCGCACGACACGGGTCGGTCGGACGGCGAGGTCAGTTCGACCACTGAATCGTCCGGGGTCGGGATCCGACGGTGGTCAACTCGCGCCGGCTTCTGCGCGCTCCTCTCGGAGTCAGCCAAGCCTTTTAGAAGGTGGAGCGGTCGCCGTCCTTCGGAGAGGACCGTGGCCGACGAGATCCACCTCACGTTCCCCGACGGACGCTCGCTCGACGTGGCGCGCGGCACGACGGTAGGGGAGGCGTTGCGTCACTGGGAACCGACGGCCTCGTCCGGCTTCCTGGCCGGTCTGGTAGAGGGTCGCCCGATGGACCTGGCGAGTCCGCTGAACGCACCCGCCCACGTGGCCCCCCTCTCGTTCGACGACCGGGCCGGTAGGGAGATCCTTCAGCACTCGGCGGCGCACCTGGTCGCGAAAGCCCTCGTCGAGACGATCCCCGAAGCCCGGCCGACCGTCGGGCCCCCGACCGACGACGGGTTCTACTACGACTTCGACGTACGCCCGCTGACACCCGCGGACCTCGACGCGGTTCGCACCGGCATGCGCCGGAGCGTGAGCGCCAAGGAGCCGTTCGTTCGGAAGGAGGTCTCGCGGGAGGAAGCCGAACGTCTTTTCGCCCAAAACCCGCACAAGCTTCGGTACATTCGGGACATTCCTCCGGGAGAGGCCGTCTCCTATTACGAAACCGGGCCCTTCGTCGATCTCTGCCGGGGTCCGCACGTCCCGGATACCGGCTGGCTCGCCGGTGTGCATCTCCTGGGTTTCTCGGCCATCACTCCCGATAAGCCCGAGGCGGCCGTCACGCTCCAGCGGATCCGGGGGGTTGGGTTCCCGACCGAGGCCGGGCTGAAGGAATACCTCAAACTGCGATCGGAGGCCGAAGCCCGCGACCACCGCTCGCTCGGACAGAAGCTCGAACTCTTCACGTTCTTTGACGAGGCACCGGGGTTCCCGGCCATCCTCCCGAACGGGATCGTCGTCCTCCACGAGCTCGAGCGATTCGTTCGGGAGCATCTCAAGGAGGCCGGGTATTCCGAGATTCGCACCCCCCTCATGTGGGCCCAGTCGGTCTACGAAACGAGCGGGCACTGGGAACACTACCGGGAGAACATGTTCCTGACGGAGGCCGACGACCGGGTATTTGGCTGGAAACCGATGAACTGTCCGGGGTCGATGCTGATCTTCAAGTCCCGGGCCCGCAGCTATCGGGAGCTGCCGCTTCGGCTCGCGGAGTTCGCCCCGCTGCACCGCTTCGAGGCCAGCGGTACGCTCCACGGTCTGACCCGAGTCCGCGAGTTCGTCCAGGACGACGCGCACCTGTTCGTCACCGAGGAGCAGATCGAGCCCGAGATCCAGACCCTGCTGACGTGGATCGCACGGGCATTCTCCACCTTCCGTCTCAAGTGGAGCTACGAACTCTCCACGCGCCCCGCGCAGTTCCTGGGAGAGAAGGAGACCTGGGACCGGGCGGAGGCCATGCTGGAGAAGATCCTGCGCGGCTCGGGGATCGAATACCGGGTCTCGCCGGGCGAGGGAGCGTTCTACGGTCCCAAGATCGACATCCACATCCGGGACAGTCTCGGGCGACCCTGGCAGACGGGGACCATCCAACTCGACTACCAGATCCCGGAGCGGTTTGGCTTGAAGTTCCAGGGGCCGGACGGCCAACTCCACACTCCCGTCGTCATTCACCGGGTGATCCTGGGATCGTTCGAGCGGTTCCTCGGGGTCCTGCTCGAGCATACGGGCGGACGGCTCCCCCCGTGGCTCGCCGCGATCCAGGCACGGATCCTCCCGGTCACGGTGCGACAGTCCGAGGCGGCCGCGGGGCTCGCTCAGGAGCTGGCCGCGGACGGGATCCGGGTCCAAGTCGCCGGAACGGAAGAGTCGCTTTCGAAGAGGGTGCGGACGGCCGAGGTCGAGCGGGTTCCCTACGTCATGGTGCTGGGAGACAAGGAGTCGGCGGAGGGGACCGTCGCGCTTCGCGTCCGAGGTACGAAGGATTCTCGGACGATGTCCCGACCCGAGCTCCGAGCGTACATCGTGGACCGCGTCCGGAAGCGCGAGTTCGACCCGTAGACCACGGGACGCCCCGGAGCGATGACGGGCCCACCGGCCGGACCCCAGCGGGCCGCCTGGCGCCCGGCATCGAGCGAGAGGGAGGGCCAGCCGATCAACCGTCCCGATGTACCGGACGGCGCGAGTCTCAGGTTCTACCGTCGGAGTCGAGGGTCCAAGGCATCCCGCAGCCCGTCGGAGAGGAAGTTGACGCTGAGCGCGTAGAGGAAGAGCATGAGACCCGGGAAGAGGATCATCCACCACGGGACGTAGACCGGGATACCCAGTTCACCGTTGACCAGGATCGCCTGCAGGACATGCGGGTTGACAGAGAGGGCCGATAGGGAGCCCCATTCCGGGAACGTGTTCGAAGGGAAGATCGACGTGAATCCGAGGAAGACCAGCGCCCCCAGCGTCAGTGGGATGGAACCCACATCGAGGGACATCTGGACGAACACCGGGTACACCGAGTTCGGGATGATGTGCTTCCGAACGATGCGTCCGCTCGACGCCCCGCTCGCCTTGGCGGCCTCGACGAACTTCATCTCGCGGGTGACGAGCACCTGCCCGCGGACGATCCTAGCGTACAGCGGCCAATTGACGATGACGAACGCGCCCACCAGCAGGGCCATTCGTGTGGGGAGCGAATCTCCAAAGATAGCGAGCTGCGAAACGACCGCGACGGTGATGAGGATGAACAGCAGCGACGGGATCGAGAGCATGATGTCGGTGAGACGCATCAGAGCTTCGTCGATGAACCCTCCAAAGAATCCGGACACGGCCCCCACGAGCAGACCGATGACTGCCGTCGCGCCCACGATCGAGACGGAAAGGGAGAGGGACCAATCGGAACCCCGAACGATACCTTGGTAGAGATTGTAGAAGGTGACCGCACTTGGATTCACTGTGCTCGAGATGAACGAGCCGAGCGGCAACGGACCGGTAGAATAGGGCGACAGAGAAACAGTAGGGGGAATAAAGGCGGGATAGCCGGGTGGTGTCACGTAACAGTTGGGGGCCGGCGGGGCGGTCCCGGTGGTGTAGACGCAGACCGATGCCTCACCGGGCGCGCAGTAGGATCCTGGTGCATTGGGCGTGTAGGCACAGTAGTTGTTCAGGTCCGTCCACGGAAACGGTTGAGTCAGCGCGAACAGTGCGAGGATCACCAGGAAAGCAATGATCCCGAGGCCGACCATGGCCAGCGAGTTCCGCCGGAGAAAGTACCACGTTCTCTTCCATTGGGCTATCCGGGGATTCGGTCGGCGGCCGGCCGGCGTGGCGGGGAGGTCGGCGCTGGGAGGGGGGGCGATGCTGAGCGCGACCGGGATCGCGAGGGGCCAGAATCGCGAGCTCCTCTTCGGACCTCGCATGATTCCGAGTTTCCCCCCGAGCCCCGTCTTCGCTTGGCTCGACCTCGCCACGCGACCGAGCCGTACATATACCCAAACCGAAGCCGCGCCTACACGGGAACTCCGCTCCGCGCGACCTAGCCCACAGAGGCGAGCCAAGGGACCCCGCTGAACGCCCGGAATGGTTCTGCTCAATTATCTGGGGGGATTGGCGGATGTGATGAAGATCGCCCGGCCCTCAGTCCGACCCCGTCGGCTCACCGTGGTGCTAGCACAATGGTGTCCGCATTGCGTTCCGCTATCGGTCGATAAGGGTCGAAAGTTCGCGAAGCGCCTGGGAATCCCTTTCCGAACTCTCGACATCGACCGTAGAGCTCAGGAAAGGGAGGCGGATCGCATCGTTCGTAAGCATGGTGACGCCTCCCCGGATTACCTGATTCCTCAAGTCTTCCTCGAATGGTCGGACGGGCGGGTACAGCACCTGCTGACAGGGTTCTCCGAACAGGTGTCCCGAACGGCTCGGGCTTGGGACGACCTGTACGACAGCCAATGGTTGCGTTCAGTTGAGAGGGGGAAGCCCGATTGAGACGCCCCGGCGCGCTGTCCTCCGCCCTCAAGAGGGCCCTCGAGTCACCGGGCGGAAAGTGTTATCGACATTGTGAGAAGCCTATCCGAACGAGGTCCATCGCGAGCCGCCTCCCTGGCTCGTGGCAGGTTCGTGCCTGTCCCTCGGGGGTGGTGTCGGTCACCTCGTACGCCGAGTGGACGCGGCGCGACCCGACATCTCCGGTCCGATCAACCCTCCGCCGCTGGACCGTTCCCGGGTCGATAGTGCGACCTCGGGACCTTCGTATTGCCACACGCCGAGGCCCCGAGCTGGGTCCCGCGGCCGAGCACGAACTCGCCGCGACCCATCCGCCCAAGGGGGTACGCATCGTCTACTGGCGGCTCCACCCGTTCATGGCGAGGGATGGGACGGAACGGCGGCTGTTCGTGTGTTTCCGACGAGCCCATCCTTCGCCGGTCTTCTTCACGGCTTCGCCCACGGGTACGACCTGGGGGTGCCCGGTCTGCTCCCGCCGTCGCGCCAAGCTGAATCGTCAGTAGCGAGGAGCAGGCATTCGCCTCGAGGGACCCGCCGCTGGGTGCAACGGCCATTGCAACCACCGCCGTCGATCCGCAGGGCGAGGAGGCGCGCGGTCAAATGGCACCGTGCCCGGCGCCCGTCGCCCTCCACGGTACTAGAGGATGGCCCCCGCGCACGCGGAGCGGGGGGGAGTGCACCGGTACGAAGACGGAAGATACCGGGATTCGGGACGAGTCCTCCGGGGGCGGAATTGTCCTCCGGCGGGCATCAGTCTAAGAACCCCTCCCCGCCTTTTCCCGTTCATGGGAGCGACCAGGAAGGCAGTGCGGGAAGAAGTCGGCTGGGAACCACTGCCGGACCCGGACGGCCGATTCTCGTCGGGCATCGCCGACTTTGACCGTCTTATGGGCGGAGGGTTCGAGCGCGGGAGCACGGCGATGTTCACCTTGGACGAAACCGTCGGGATCGACGACCTCGATCACGTGCTGACGCCCACCTACCTCAACACGCTCTACCACTCTCGCGGCATCGTCGCGGTCATCCCCTCGCGCGACTCCCCCCACGCGTTTCGCCAACGTTTGACGCGGTTCGTGACACGACGGCGATTCGACAGCCGAGTGCGAATTTGCGACTATGTGGGGGAGGACCAGGGCGCGCCATACGTCGTGAATCTCGGAGAGGGGCGTTGGGGCGCCTCGTCGAAGCCTCGGTCCGAAAAGGCGGAACGGCGGGCCCTCGCGAAGATGGTACGTGCCGAGAAGGCCGCGCAGGGGCAACGGGAAAAGCCGTTCCTCGAGCTCACGGCGTTTGAAGTGTTCGACACCCTGTTGGGGTCGGAACGCGCGGTGCAGGTCTTCTACTACGGCCTCAAACGGACTCGGCAGATGGGGAACCTCGGGATAGGGATCCTGGGGCCGGGGGTCGGCTGCGCCGCCGGGGTACGCCGGATGGTCGATACCGAGTTCGGCCTCCACCGGGACGAGATGGGGCTCATCATCCGAGGGATTCGGCCGGCGTTCTCGCCCTGCCTTGTGACGAAGGAGCTGTCCGCAACTCCCCCGCACGTGGCGTTCGCCCCCCGCCCCTCCTGAGCACGGACCCCGGCCCGCGGATCCGAGTTCTACACACGTCCGAGGGATACCGGAGGTGCGCTAGCTAGTTAGTGGCACTTGCCTTCCGCGGACTCGTGGAACGTGACCTGCGGCTCCTAGCTGTGGGGATGGCCATTCGGACCTTCGGTGCGGCGCTGTACAATCCGTTCCTGGCCCTGTTTCTCTATGCCATCCTCCACGTGGGTTACTTGGAGATCGGAATCATCTTCGTCGGCATAGGAGTGGTCCAGCTCCCGTTCGGTTTGGTCGGGGGGCTCTGGACCGATCGCGTGGGCCGACGCCGGCTGATCGTCTTCAGCCTCGCGACCGAGGCGGTCTTCACCGCGTTCCTGGCCTACTCGTTTGAGATTCGTTCGTTGGTGCTCGCCATCGCGATCGCCTTGATCGCGGGATCGATTCTCTCAGCCACGGGGCCGGCGTACTCCGCGTATATCGCCGATTGGGCGAAGGGTTCGGAGCGGACTCGGGGGTTCACTTGGTATCGAATCAGTTTCAACGCGGGCTTCGCGGCGGGGGTAGCGCTGGGCGGGATCCTGGTCGCGTTTATCGGGTTCACGGGGGCGGTCACGTTGGCTTCGATCATCATCGCCGGGGCGATGGTGTTCGTGTTGGCGTTGCTTCACCCTTCCCCCTATGATGTGGGACTCCGGGAGGGCACGGTCCGTCCCGCAATTCCCACGGCCGAACAGCCGAAGGGTCGGAGCCTCCATCAGAGCTTCACGCTCCTTGCCCGGGACCGCACCGCCCTTCTCGTGGCCGCCGGCTTTGCCCTCATCTATGTGACCGCGGGACAGTGGAACGTGACCTTCGCGCTCTTCGTGCACAACAAGATGGGGATTTCCTACTCGATCCTCGGGATCGGACTCGCGCTGAATGGCCTCGTCGTGGTCTTCGGGCAATCGTTCACCACGGAGCATGTGCTCGGGCTCCGGCACACCTCCATCATGATCGCGGGCGGGCTGCTTTACGTCGTGGCCTTCCTTCTGCTCGGGATCTCGGCGCTCTGGCTGCTCTTCCCGACCGCGATCTTCTTCCTCGCGGTGTTCGTCCTCACGTTTGGGGAGAATCTCGGTTCCATCCCGAGCACCACCCTGCCCTCGAACCTCGCCCCCGAAGGGGAGATCGGTGCCTACAATGGTGCCTTCAACACGTTCTTCGGCGCGGCCGGACTGGCCGCGATCTTCTTCGGCGGCGCGGTCCTCTCGGCGGTGCCGAACCCGTTGTGGGAGTGGGTGCTCCTCGTCCTCCCCGCCATCCCCGGGGCCATCTTGATCCGCCTGGTCGCCCATCGCATTCCGATCCACGCCGACCGCGCGTGAGCTCCACGGAGCAGAATCTGCGTCTGTTTTTTCCCGGCCGCATTAATAGAGAAGTGCGTTGCGTCCCGCATGGTGGCCTCCGACGGGCCCTCAGAACACCGCGCGTCCTCCGGGTCTCTCTCCTCGATGGATTCGGGGGATAGGAACTTTCCGTGGCGGGAGTCCGTCGGAGAAGACCGCGTGCTATGATGGGAACAAGAACGGGCATTTGGGCGATCGCGATCGTAGGAATTCTTCTGTTCGGCGTCGGGGCGAATCTCGCCTCCTCAAGTGGGTCCTCACCCGCCAACTCGGCTCCGGTTAGCAGTTTCGCGCTTCCGATAGCGACCCCCGCACCGGTTCCCGCCGCGCCGTCTCCCGCTCTGGCAGGGGGAGCCTCCAGCGAGAATCTCCCTCTGGGGCTGGTCCCTCATCTGTCCTATTCGGGTCCGACTCCAACCAATATCCCTGCCGCGTGGGGTCCTTCGGCGATGCCCCCCGGCGCGCCGGTACCCTACACGCCCGCCGGGATGACCAGTTCCTCGTTCCTTCAACAGTGGGTCGGCGGGAGCTCGTACCCAGGTCCCCAGAACATCTGCGTCGGGAAGTGGCCCTCGGGGGGTCAATCGTACTATTCCAACGGTTGCCTAGGACACGACGAGCCGGCGATCAATCCCTATTCCGACCTTCCCGGGAGTGGCGGCAACGTCTCCTGGAATGTCTCCTTACCGGTGGACGGCAGCCAATCCCACAATCAATCGGATATCTACATCGCCATCTGGTTCGGGATGAACCTGTACGACCCGTACGGGTACAACGGGCAGTGCTTCCTCGAACTCCAAATGTACCCCGATACGAACGGCGCGGGCGGCGTCCAGGTCGGCGTCTGGTCCGCGTTCGCCGTGGCGTGGCAGATCCAACTTTCGAACGGTTTCGAGGACCCGTGCTTCGCGGCCCCGCTCAACGAGCCGAACGGAACTCCCCTGCAGATGAACGAGGGCGACCATCTCTACGTGAACATGACGGGCTGGGAAGGCTCGCCGACCGGGGAGCGTATCTCGGTGGTCGACACGACTCTCGGAGTGACCTCCCATCTTCGCCTGTACAACCACCGCCTGAACTATCCTCTCAACCCCGCGTACTTGGAGAACAACGTGGACGATGCGCTTCCTTGGAGCCCGGGCGGTGACTTCCCTGTCGCCTTCGCGTTCGAATCAGGGCACACGACTGACGATCCAGAGAACGATACGTTCGGAGGATGCAACAGCGGCCTCCCGCCCCCGAATCCCCTCAATCCTTCCACTCCGTGTGGGAGCTACAATCCGAAGGACTGGGCGATGGACACGAAGGTTCCCTGGCACTTCTACCCGACCACGTTCTTCAACTCCCACGCGACCCAATCGGCGGTCCAGTACGGGTTCGAGCAGGACTTCGGGGCGTCGGCCTGGATCGACGGCCTCAGTTACGGGAATTGCACCGGCCGCGACGGGAGCGCCTACTGCAGCTACCCGTGGTACAGCTTCGATGCTTCCGCGAACGCCTTTGAGTTTGGTGCGACGGACTACAGCGGCACGACGCAGGACTTCGGCACGTACGCGGAGTACGACGCCAGCCTTCAGACGGACTCGAGTGGGTTGAATTTCTACCCCGTGGCCAACTATAGCATTCCGACCCAGTCGGGCCATTCGCTGACGGTCGCGGTCCAAGGATCGGGGACGGTCTACGTCCTTGAGGACGCCCTCTCCTCGACCACGACCCTGCACCACCTGGCCAGCGGAGCGTACTCGATCAACGCGATCCCGGCGACCGGTCAGGTACTTTGAAGGATACACCACGACGTCCAAGGTCGCCCTGGATGCTAACGGACCGGCGTGGAACAGTTTCCAGCTGTCTGGGAACGGGAAGATCACCGCCATTTTCGGTTCCTCCCCACCGACCACGACGACCGTGCAGTTCCACGACACCGGGGGACACGGGTTCGTGACCCTCGTTCCCGGATTTGCGTTCCGACTCGACGCGCTCTATCCACCGGCGGGTCCAGGGTATGGACTGGCTCCGGTATTCCAGTCGGGTGCTACGAACGTCGCGCCCGGGGGATCCCTGTCGCTCGCTCCTGGAATCTACTCGGTCCAGGCGAACCCCAAGCCGGGTACAACTTCACCGGTTGGACTTCGTCCTCCGGTGTGTACGTCTTTGCCCCTGCAACAAACTACACCTGGGTCAACGTGAGCGCCGCGGGCGGTGCGATCACGGCCCACTATGCCGCCACCCCGCTGACCGCGGTCGTCTGGCTGGCCGCCTACCCATCTCAGGGTGGCCAGATCCAGTTCGGGCCGTTCACGTACAACTCCGGGGCGATCTTCAGCGCCCCCCAGGGAACCTACTCGGTTCGGGCCATCCCCGCGCCGGGCTTCCAGTTCTTGACATGGGCGCCAGGATTCATGTCCACGATGACCAATTTCTCGGAATCGTCGAACATCCTCGTCCAGTACGGGGACGACTACGTGACGGCCGTCTTCTCCTCAGTCCCGGTGTTGCAGGATTCCCCGAGAGGGTCCGGGTCCGGCTATTTCGAGATCAACGGGCAACCCACCACAGGCCCCAACATTTCGCTCCCCGAGGTCGGCAACGTGACCTATCAGTTGGAGGCGTTCCCGTCGATCGACTCCACGTTTTCGCACTGGTCGGTTCAGAACCGTAAGGACGCCTGGATCGCGAACCTCTCCGCGCCGCTGACGTCGATCCAGGTGAACGGCAGCACGACCATCAGCCCCCACTTTACTGCGGCTCCGCACCGGGACTCCTTCCACTTCGTCATGAACGGTCAGGGAGTCGTGTCGATCGACAACGCGTACAACATTCCGTTCACGTTCCCCGCGGCCTTGCCCATTCCTGCCGGGACGTGGTATCTATCGGAACGGCCCGCGACGGGGTTCACCTTTGCTGGCTTTTCGACGACCGGTAATGTCTCGGTCGGGATCCAGCATCTCCTCACGCTGAACAGTCTCGCGGATGTCGAGAACCTGGCCGGCGTTTGGGTAAGCTGGTATTCGTTCATCGTTGAGGGTAACGGAACCCTCACGGCGAACTTTGTCCCGATCGCGTACCCGGTCACGTTCATCGACTTCCCCTACGATGCACACGCCTCCCTGCTGGTCGTGGGGACCAGCTCGGTCACCGTCATCCATGCGGGAAAGACCGCGTACCTGGCGCCCGGGGATTACACGATGGCTCTGATCGGAGAATCGGTGACCGGGCTTAGGTGGTTCGCCAACTCCAACCTGACGTTCTCCCCCCAGCATGGATACATCTCCACGTTGACCGTCGGCGGGTCGGGAACGATCTACGCTGTGGGTTCCGGGGGATCCGGCTCAGGGATCTCTCACGTCTACTGGCCACCCGCCGCGGCCGTTAACCCGGTGCTGGGGCAGAACACAAGCTGGGTACGAAAACCCTAGCGCCTAGGGCGGGCCGGTGGCATCCGCCAGGACCAACCGCCTGAGGGGCCGGTCCGCGGCTAAGTGGGCGGCACGCCGAGGTCGGAGGGGTCCGCGATCTTCAAGAGTTGCTTACCAAAGTTGGCCCGATGGTAGAGTCGGGCGAGCCCCTCCGGAGCATGCTCGAGCCCGGTCTCCACGTCCTCGATCGATCGCAGCTGGCCGGTCCTCAGCCATTCCAACATGACCGGGGTCGCCTCGGGGAATCGAGGGGCATAGTCCTTGCCGAGGAGGCCCTCCATTCGGCCGTTGATCATCACCAGTTGTAGGTAATTCGAGGGGCCGGCGGTTCCGGCACCACGACCGTATTGGGAGGTTCCCCCGCATAGGACGACCCGCCCGTGGGAACGAAGCCGCTCCAGGGCGGCGTCCAGGATCGGCCCCCCGGCATTGTCGAAGTACACATCAATCCCGTCCGGACACTCGGACGCGAGTTGGGTCCCCACGTCCCCGACGCGGTAATCGATGACCGCGTCGAAACGGAGCTCCCGCAGTACTCGCTCGCATTTCTCCTTCCCTCCGGCGATGCCGACCACCCGGGCGCCTCGGATCTTCGCAATCTGGCCGGCGATGGATCCTACCCCGCCAGCGGCGGAGGAGACCACGAAGGTCTCTCCTCGCTGCGGCTTCCCGATCTCGACCACCCCAAAGTAGGCCACCATCCCGGTAACACCGAGTGTTCCGAGGGCCAGGTTGGGCGTGACACCCGACGGAATCTTGGTCGTCTCGAAGTACCCATGCCCGTCGATCAGTGAGTAATCTTCCCACCCGGAGTATCCGTGGACGAGATCACCGCGGCGTAGGCCTGGGTGACGAGACTCCACGACTTGAGAGGCGGTCAGGCCCCACATGGGCGCGCCGACCGTGAGGCCCCCCGACTCGGGCGCCGAGGACAGCATGAAGATCTGGGTGGGGTCGAACGACAACCAAAGATTGCGGACGAGAGCCTGCCCGTCAGCCGGAGTTGGGATGGGAGATTCCTTCCAGCTAAACAGGCTCGGCCCGAGCGAGTCTTCCGGGTTCCCTTCCAGACGGCGGGCCACCAGCCATCGGCGATTCGACCCTGGTGGAGTCCGGTCCATAGTAGCTCGACTCTCGCGTCTGTTCGGGGCCGAGCCGGTGGGAGGTAAATATAGGCAAAATGACACGCGGTTCAAGACTTCAGCCGCTGGTTGCAACGCCCATTGCACCAACTAGCAGTATCAGACTTGTATGGGCTCAGTCTGGAGGAGACGTTTTGGGCCCCCCGCACCGACCTAGTCCAAGAGTCCGTTGGTTTGTACCTCGAACCAGAGAATGTCACCGGCCAAACAAACATTCTGGTCTAGGGAACCTGGGTTGATCCACGGTGCGTAGCTTCCAACACCTTGCTGCTGGAACTGGTACAGGTAGAGTGCCAATTCGTTCGCGATGTGAGAAACCTCGTTGTAGTAGAGGGTGCGCTCGGCACCGATGGGGAGGTATCCGGCCAGAGCATCGCCCCAGTTTAGCACTGCATAGGCCCACCCCTGGCAGTCCTGCGGCACACCGCCCATGTTCGCCCAACCAGCAAGGCTTGCCCAAGTTGTACTCTGATCGGGGCAGCTGGGAGATTCATCCTGCGTGAGCACCTCGTTCACCGAGTCGGGCGCAGTATAGGTCGCGTCGGGCGCGTACAGGGGGACCGTGTAGTCAGTTGGGTCGGGATAATCGGGCAGCCAACCGAGCACGTTGAACGTCAGCGGATTCTGGTAAGGTCCCGGCGGGCAGAAGAATTCGCATGGGATTGGTTGGAAGGCTAAGTCGACCTCTTGTATCACTAGCCGACCTCCAGAAAGCGCCGTGATGTAAGGCCCCCAGATCGGATACTGGCCGTTCTGTAGGGTGTCTGCCGACTGTCCTTCCACGGGAAACACGCATGGAGTCGCCACCGTGCAACCGATGAGATTTGGGTCATAATACGGTGAGCTCGCGTTGTTGACTTGCGCCCACCACCAGGCCGCCCCCCCAACCTGGCTTACGTTGAAGTTAGGCTGTCCATCGGGCCAAGTCACATTGTAAGCGTAGTAATCGTCCATGAAGTGCGGAATCGCTCCGCCGTAGTTCAGTCCGAACGGAATTCCGTCCACGCTGAGAACTTGCCGAATGTCTTGCTCATACGGGAACGAGTTCACCAGGAACTGCCGGAGTCCGACGTACGAGAAGAAGTCGCTCCAGTGCCCACCCCCGAGTGTCGAGGGGATGTTGAGCGGACCTGTATAGTATCCCGATATGGTGGACAGATTCACGGCCATGTTGATCGTATCGAAGAATATGCCGATCATTGGAATGGTTTCAATGTCGATCTTTCCGTCCGCCACTAGGTTGAGTAATGTCTGAGTATCGGAAGCAGCTATTGTGGCGAAGTCAGCCTGCCCGTCGAGGTATTCCTGAATGCCAACTTGGTCGGTGGGTTGCCAGAACACGTTGACGGTATGAGCGTACAACCCGGCGGGCGGCTCGCACCAATAGATGCCCGCGCAGTTCGGCTGGCCGTACGCAGGGTTCGCCTGCAGCACGTAGCCGACTCCCTTGTTGATGCTCACTAGGTAGTACGGCCCAGAGCCGACGCCGGCGAATCGGGTCTGCGCGAACACGTTTGGCGAGTTAAACGAGTTGTTCTCAAAGGCATCCCATGCGTAGATCGAGGTCGTGTTGTCGAGGTAGTTCCTCCAAGCTGCCGAGTTGGTGGTCCCACCGTTTGCCGGGCCGGGCAGAGCGCAGGGCCCGTCGCCGTTGGCCGCTGTCGTGGTAAAGCCGGGGAGACCTGCGCCCTGGGCACCGAACCACCCACAGGGCTCAATCGCGCCGCCGTCCGGGTCCGCCAAGAGCTGCAGCAAGTATGGCCAGTCCACGCCTCCGCCCCACGCGTTGACCGTCAAGCAGCCGTGCTCTTGGGTGATGGCGATCGAGGGGCAGTATGTGCTGTCGTTGACTAGCAGTCCGCTCAGGATTCCCCTCGGGGTGGTGTTGTACGGGAAGTGCATTCCACCATCAAACTCCCCCTGCCCGTTGTTGACATACGACTGGGTTTGTATCCAGCCCGGTTGTGCGGCAAAGAACGGTAGGTCTGCGAAAGACGCTGTTCGCCCTAGCGACGCCATGACGTCGCTGGGGTAGACCCCCCATGCAACCCGGTGGGCCGGGTCGTAAAAGTTCGCGTTCCTGTCGATCACGAATGTCCAGTACTCCGGCAAGCCGCTCACACTGTTCACAATCAAGTCATTGCCGTACAAGGTCGAGCACTGGGCTGTCCCAGGGACACAACTCGCGATCTCGGGCATGAAGGAGGAGGTCGAGCTGCCGTTGTAGTAGACGAGGGTCTGGTAGATGTTCGCGATGACCTCGTAGCCGACCGACTCGTAGTCGACTGCCGGGTCGATGCTCGTGGCTCCGCCCGGGGCCACTTCGTAGGTGTCGATCGTACCGGGGTGTGGATCACTAGGTCCAACGGGAAGGCCCGGCACTGAGTAGCAAGACCCGCACCCGGGAACTTCGTTGGTAGGCGAGACGAACACCGTCCAGGTGTAGTTTTGGTAGACGATTGCATGCGAGAGAATGTTCTGGATTGGGCCGACCATAGTGATCTGATAGTCCCCCGGTGCCGGGAAATCTATTGTGCCGGAGACACCGGTCACACCGGACGACGTGGTAGTGAGCGATCCACCGGAAGTGATCAGCGTGGCCGCTGCTGGGACCCAAGCTGAATCGGAGGGCAGTGAAGTGTAAGTGGCGGAAACTGTCACGGTTCCGCTACCTTGCAGCCAAGGCTGGGAAGGGGTTGATTCGTGGGTTCCGTTTGAGAAGTTCGCGTCTATGACGGGAAACTCCCCGTTCATCAGGTTCGTGATAGATGGTGTGACCGAGATTGGGAACAAATAACCCGTGCCATTGTGTTCGACGACGCCGACGACGGCGTGACCACTGAGGACATACGTTCCGAGGCCCGTGAAGGCATGTGCGAGGGTGTGAGTCCCGGACGCGGTGTAACTCCCGTCTCCCCAAGTCACCGCCCAGGTGTTGACGGGCTCACCCCTCGAGACTGCGAGTTCCGCAAGGACAGTCGTTCCTTCCGTTACTGAGGCGACAGTCCTTCCGTATCCGGCTTGAACCGGCACGGTCAAAGTCACATCATTTGGTCTGCTCGATGGAGCTGTACAGTAGACCGCCGTGGGGGGCGAGCACGTCGGAGGAGGAACGGTGGTCACCTCGGAACCTGGAGTTGACTTTGGGGTCGCTGCGCTCAGCCCAAAGTACCCGACCCCCCCGACAAGGAGAACCACCAGGATCAAGAACACGACCGCAGCCGCGGTTGTCGCGCGTCTGCATGCGCGAATCGAACGGGGTACGAGGAAAGGGCCGATCGTACGGTCTCCCATCAAAGAGGTCCCCCCTCATCAAGGTCATTCCTAGAGCGCGACACTCGTACAAATCCCCCGCAGGTCGGCGGTTTACTTGCATAAAGGCGACCAGGAAGACGGCTCGAATATCAACTGCAAACCTGCGCTCTCAACTCTTAACCGCAGCCTGGCCACCGACTGCTTGTTGCAACGCGCATTGCACCCTAGTGATCCAGGGATCCGGCATCGTTCACCTTCCATCAGTCGAAGAGATTATATCGATAACAGTGTTGTTCAACGAACGAGATATCGATGGATACAGTGACGGTATCGTCGAAGTATCAGGTCGTGATTCCCGAACGGCTTCGCCGGGACGGAAGGATTCACCCTGGCGACAAGATGGCAGCCATTGTGAAACACGGGATTCTCTACTTCGTCCCGGTACGTCCTATCTCAGAAACGAAGGGTATGTTCCCCGGCATTGATGCTCGCAAGCTTAGGGACAAGACCGATCGATTCTGAAATAAGATACAATGATCTCAGTAGACAGTTCGGGGTGGATCGAGCGCTTTACCAGTGGGTCCAAGGCTGCAGCTTTCAACCGGCTGATCGACGCGGTCCCTCCGTCAGAAATTGTGACTTCCGTGGTAGCGGTCTATGAAGTCTACAAGCGGCTCCAGGAGCAACGAGGGGAGCTGGCCGGGTTGGAGGCGGTGGCGGCGCTCGGTCAAACCACCGTAGTACCGGTGGATCAAGAATTGGCTCTCGAGGCAGCAGATTACAGCCTCTCACTAGGGTTACACTTCGCTGATGCCCTCGTTTATGCCACCGCCCGTCGTTTTCGAACGACTTTGTACTCCAGCGACCGAGATCTTGCCCGGGCCGAGGGCGTGACGATCATCTAGCTTAGGGGACGCAGCCAGGTGCAGATGCCCATTAGGATGAAGTGGCTGAAGTGGGCATTGCATACACTGTCCGCAGAGTGGATGTGAGCGACTAGCTCAGTCGGGAACCGCACCCTTCGCAGAAAGCGTTGGTGAGCGGATTCTGCCGGCCACACGCCGGACAGAACTTCACGTTGAAGTTCGGGGCGACCGGGGCGCCGTAGAGAGGGGGACGGGCCACTTCGCTTTCGGCGTCCCCGAGCTTAGCCCATGCGACGAGGTAGAGTATGCCCGAGATGATGTTGAACGTCAGGTACCGAGAGGATCCCGAACACGAGCGTCGGGGTCCGAGCGCCCTCGAAATCGCGTGAGGTCGTCGGTCTGTAGGAGTAAATGTAGATCAGAACAACCCATAGGAGCCCGAGAACACCGACTCCGAGAATAAGCGCCCCGAAGAAGGGGGCGAAGAAGATGAGCAAGCCTAGGCCCAAGACGACGACTACCTCGATCGCTTGGAAAATCAATCCGATCAGGATGAGTGTAGCTGCCGTGTCTCCCGAGCGACTCGAGCGGGAGGACTGTTGCATGGCAACGGCAGCGCCCCAGCAGACTTAACGAGCGGCTCGCCCGCTCGGGACGCTTGGCCCGGGAAATCGAAGCTGGCTGGAATCGGGATATCTACTCTTCGTCAAGTCCAGTTGACTTGGAATATATCGGCTAGAACTTGGTCCGTTTCTTCTTGTAGGCGCGCCGTGGGCGATTCGGGATGGACCTCTTTGGCCGTGGTTGCGGTTGTGGCCGTCCTCATAACCGGGGGTGTGGCGATGTTGGCCGCCTTCCACACCGCATCTACGCCTGCCTCCTCTTCTGCCCCGCTCACCCCTCAGCACGACGCAGTTCTCGACCTTACGATTGCCTACGACCGGATCTTGGGCACGTTCGTCTACACGAACACGGATATCTCTATTCCAGCGAACACACCGATCGCGGTGACGATCACCAATCATGATCCGTCGGCCAACACCCTCTTCGTTCCCGGGGACAACCGCGTAATTGGAACGGTCGGCGGTGTCGAGGCGATTAGCGACGGGAGTGGCCCAGCGATCGTGACTTCCCTCCCGGTGGACGGCATCAGCCATACGTTCACGGTGCTCGACGGGCTGTACAACATCTCCGTGCCCATCCCGCCGGCCATCAGTTCCTCGATCCCGTCGGTTGTCACTTTCGAACTCATGATGGGTTATCCCGAAACGACAAGCTGGGCCTGCGTTTGCCAATGCATGCCGAACGTCATGATGCCAGGCATGTACGGCCCTCTCGTGATCACCGGTTGAATTTTCCGCCGGCCCGGGCAGTGGGCGAAGCCCCTACATTGGGAAGGGAGCACCTCGTGCTCGATTCGCGCGTGCCGGGCAGAGTAGCTGGTCGGCGCCGAAGCCTTTACCGCCGGGCGGGGACGAGGTGGAGCGAACCAAGCCTCGGGCGAATGAAAACCCCCATTTCCGTCACAACGAAGGGTCTTAGAAGGGGTATTTCGTCCGGCACTGGGGCGACGTATTGTGGCGAACGTAAAATCGGGGAGGACGATTGCGGCGGTGCTGATTTTGGTCGCGGCTATTTTGATGGTCGTCGCGATCTTCACGCCGTGGTATTCGTACGAGCAATCCGGAGGGGGAATCAGCGTGACGAGGAACTTCTATCCAGGGATTCCCTCGACGAACGGAACGATCCAATCCTCTTGCAGTGGGATTCCAAGCTGTCCCGGGCAGGATTCGTACAGCAACGAGAATCTGAATAATACGGGACAAATTGCTGAGGTCGGTTTCTTCTTGCTTATCGGTGGCCTGATTCTCGGGTTGGTCGCGGCAATCCTGGGATTCATGTCTCGAGGCAACTCGGGCAGGGCCCGCCCGGCAATGGCTCTGGCGGTGATCGCACTCATACTCGCCTTGGCCGCTCCCGCGATGTTCGCGGTGGCTCTTCCCGGCGCTCTCGCAAAGGACTCCCCCAGTCACCCGTCCAGTGGGCCGTGGTCTACGTTCTTCGGCTCGAACACCACGCAGATTGGCTCGACCACGATCACCACGACGTGGGGACCCGGCATCGGATGGTATCTTTCGTTCGGAGCTTTTGTCGTGTTCTTGATCGGGATCATCCTGCTCGCTCGTGCGCGAAAGGAGCCACCGGCTCCCGCAGCTGCACCGATGATGGGGCAGGACCAGTCGATGATGCCTCCTCCGGCATCACCGCCTCCGAGCTAGCGGGCGCAAGTTGCTCGCGGCCAACCCTTTCCCCCTCGGGGCGGCTTACTCCCTGGGCCGATCAAGGTGGGCGCAGATTGTGAGTTTCATGGCATACTACAGCGTGCCCCCGCAGATCGAAGCCCGTCTCTCTGGAGTATGGATAGCTATAGCGGGAGCAACGCGCTCCCGACTTGGCCTCGGTAGCCCGAATTCCGGCGACCTACGGGGTGTTGATTCCTAGGACCATGACGAGACCCAACGCGAAGACCGAGACGACGACGACGGTGGACACGGTGACCCACATCCAGAGCCCCGACTCCTCGGGAGGGTTGGCAGCTGGCTCCATCCTCCCGACCACCCCGAGTGTGTTATTCTACCCTGTGTAAGAACTTCGAACGTGGACAGAGATCAGGTTACGGACTCATGGGGATAGTTGCAACGAGCGTTGCAACTTTGGCCCGAGACACCCGGATAAGCGAAGTGGAAGCCAATAATCCGATGAGGACTCAGGAAGCAGCACTGCCAGGAAAACTCAGATGCTCATGCGAGAGGGGTCTGGGGCGAGGTGTCAGAACTTGTCCATGGGGGACTTGACGGTCAAAACGGCTTGCCTTCGAGAGAGTTCCTGGTCTAGAGTAACAAGAATGGAGACGCCGGCAAATTGACCGGTTGCAACAACTAGGGCATCCGCAAGGGTGAGGCGAGACGCGGCACGGAGCGCTCCAGCCGCTTCAGCGATCTCCGACCCGACTGGTTCAATCTGGAAATTCGGTGAGGTCTGGAAGTGAGAGATCATCGCCTTCCAGACCGTTGGAACCTCCTCAGGTGCAATTCCTGCCCGCAGCTCGGCGATTGTCACGGTCGAGATCACAGCGTGGAGCTCTCCCCGGTCGATTCGATCCAAGAGTTCCTGACAAGAGCGGTGACTCCGCTCGTGTGGGTTCCTCGCAGAGACGAACACGTTAGTGTCGATCAGAACGTCGAGACCACTCACGCCTCAACCTCCGTTGAGTTTGGACTCCGGTCTCTTTGGCGGGCCCCAGGCGATTGAGAATTTCTGTAAGTCGTTTGGGCTCGGCCTTGCGAACGAGCGCGCGATCGCCCCCCTCAAGGTCGAAGAGGACCTTGTCACCCGGCTGAATGTGGAGGGCCCTCCTGATGTCCCTAGGAATGGTGACCTGACCCTTGGTGCTAACAGTTCCAATCTCGGTCGCCATGGCACTACTTGTCCTACGGCTAGGTAGGTGCTACCCTACTATATCACCCTACGCCGCGAACTAAGCGCTGGTCAATTGGCAAGGCGAGATGGCAATGTGCAACTGACATTGCACCATCAGGCCGAGGGGCCTCGTTCCTACGGCGCTGAGGACCGGTCGGATACAGCGCGCAGGCGGCAACACTTGCATAGACTTCACAAGGGACAAGAGCCGCCGATGGTGGGACCGCGGTCAGCGGGCTGGGCGAGCCGCCTACATATCGAGAAGAGTTCTCTAGACCCGATGACCGCGCCGGGAAAGCTTTGGGTGGGATCCATAGTGATGGAATGCAAGGAGTTTCCGAAGATGATGGCCTTCTGGAAGGCAGCGTTGGGGTATGAAGCCCGAGAACCCCCCTCGGAAGATTGGGTCGTGCTCCACGATCCCCACGGGAAGGGCCCCAACATCTCGCTCCAGAAGGTTGCGGAGGGGCCGGGTGAGGACTACCGTTTCCACTTCGACCTCTACTCCTACGACCCGCAGGGAGAAGTCCAAAGACTGATCGGCTTGGGAGCCATTCTGATGGAACCCTCACGGGAAGGTCGCGACTTCGTGACCCTCACGGATCCCGAAGGGAACCCGTTTGACGTCATCGACACGCGCGGCTTCGAGTTCGGGCAGCGCACGGAACAACGGCCCTAACCGGTGGCGGCAGCCGCAGGGCGCCGAGCCGTGAGGTGGGAGGCGCCCGGTCGACGAACGAAGGTGAGGAACACGGGCAGGGCATGGCCACATTAGCCCGGGATTCCGCCGCTTGCAAACGGCGCTATGGAGGGCCGCTAGATTCTCTCTGGTGCTGCGATCGAGCGCTCGCTCTGAATGTTTCCAGTGTTCAGGGTGGTCTTGGGTTCAAGGAGCAGGACATGAACTTCCTCATCAGCGACTGGTTTGTGCTCCACACCGCGGGGCACGACGACGAGCTCACCTTCCTCCAGCATGAGGTCGCCCGCACGCAGGCAGAGGCGGAACCTCCCTTTCAGGACGAGGAACAGTTCATCCTCCGTCACGTGATGATGCCACTCGAACTCGCCCTTGAATTTCACGATCTTGACGCAGGAGTCATTCACCTCGCCGACGATCTTCGGGCTCCAGAACTCCTGGAACAGGCTCAACCTCTCGACCAAGTTCACCTTCGCTACCAGACTCTTTGCCATGACTCGAACTCAATCCGGGCCGATTAATGAAGCCCACCCGCGTGAAAGATCACGAAGCGAGTCCGACAGGGAATCCTGCGAACCGCACCCGGCTCGGACCGAGGTAAGCTGGATCGGACGAACGTGAAGTAATCCTCCCAAGGGGGCCCCCAATAGGATCCTCACAAAGCTGGTTGCAAGCTACATTGCACCCACTCCAGCATTGCCCTGGTTGCCCGACGGGGCTCTCAAACGGGGGGCGGTCGTGGGAGCAGTTCCTCGAACCTTAACTGCGACTTAGTTTCGTTAAGATTCCTTTTTTTCCCGGCTTCCTAAGTCCAACGTCGGTCACTGCCAACTGGGTGCAAGCTCCGATGTCACGACCTGACGGAGACGAATGCCGCCCGGCCAGGTAAACCGATGTAGAGACGCCTGCTTGGCCCGGGTCCTCCCTTCGCTATCGGGCTCGAGGTCCTACGGCGAGGGAGGGGTAGAACTCGACGAGGGGGGCGTCTTCTCGTCCTTCTTCCGGCGCCGATAGAAGATCAGGAAGAGCAGCAGCAGGAGGGCCGCGATGAGGATGCCCAGCCCAATCCAGGTGTAGGGGATGGACGTGCCCCCGCTGGTCCTGAGTTCCCGGGGGCGAGGTGCTGCTGGGTCCCGTAAAGGCGACCGTCACCGAAGTTGAGCCTCCCGAGATGGAGAAGTGCGCGGACGGGGCCGTCCAGTTCTTCAGATCGGTGGTCGCCGTGAAGCTGTAGGTCCCGTTCACGAGCGAGGTCGAGACCTGGGTTCCACCCATCGCCGAGACCGTGGCGCTGAGGCCCTGCTCCCCTGAGATGTTGATGTACCACGTGGCCCCCGTGGGAAGGCCGGTCTCGGTGAACATGACCGAGAACAACTTCGCGCTGGAGGAAGTGAATGGTACCGGCTGGTTAACGGCCGCTCCGTCCACGTCGAAAGATCCCGGGGAGGGGGTGGACCATCCCTTCGCACTTGTCTTGGCTTGGTAGTTGTACGTGGAGTTCGGCAGATTGATCGCCACCGTAGTGCCCGCCGACCCGGAGACGGTGGTGGAGAGGCCGGGTTCGCCGGTTATGTTCACGAACCACGTCGATCCGCTCGGGAGGCCCGATTCAGTGAAGGTTACGGCGTACTCCGATACCGAACTGGAGGTGAAGGGGACAGGTACGCCGAGCGGTGCTCCCGCCACGGTGAAGGAACCCGTGGACTGGGTCGTCCAGTTGTTCTCGTTGACGGCGGCCTGGTAGTCGTAGGTTGAGTTTCCGAGGGCAAGATCCAGTGTCGTTCCTCCATCCTCGGAAACCGTCGCCGACAAGCCGGTTTCGCCCGTGATGTTCACGTACCAGGTAGCTCCGTACGGAAGACCAGTTTCCGTGAACGTCACCAGGTATGTGTCGCTGCTCTGAGAGAAGACGATCGCTTGGCTTGCTGGCCCTCCTTGGACGTCGATGTATCCAAAGGAGGGTGCAGCCGTGAAGCCCGCCCCACCGAAGATGTAGAAGTAGTAGCTTCCGTTGTCCTCGATGAAGTTGAGCGACGTTCCGGTAGTGTAGACGTAGTACCCCTCCAAATCTACCGTCCAGTTCGTACCGGTCGGCAGGCCTGTCTCCGTGACCGTCACGGCGTACGTGGGCTGGCTGGCCGACGAATAGGTGACGGCAAAGACGACGTTGGCCCCCGAAACGTTCAGCGAGCCAGAGATCGCTACGTTCGGCTCGAAAGTGCCGAAGTCGTACAGATAATAGGTGTAGTTGCCGTCGGGCTCCGTGAACACGATCGACGGGGTATTGGAACTGGTGTACTCGTCCGCGTAGTACACGTCCCAGTCCGTGCCGCTCGGGAGTCCGGTTTCCTCGAAAGTCACCGTATAGACCTTGGTGAACGAGACTGTCACGTTGACGGGCCCGCCGGCCAGAATGAACGAGCCCTCGTATGCGACGGGCACGTAGCCGATGGCCGTTGGGAAGTACGCATAAGTGCCATTCGGCTCGGACACTGCCAAAGTCGTGGAGGTGGAATTCAAGAGGAGATAGGTGACGTTGGGAAGTTCCAACTCGACTGACCATTTCGCTCCGGAGATCAGCCCGCTTTCAGTGAAGGTGATCAAGTAGGTCGGGGAGCGCGAAAACACAATCGGAATGCTCAGATTCGTGCCCGTAATTGTGAACGGGCCGGACGCCGGCGTGGCTGTGTACGCGTACACTGGGTCGAGGGTAAAGGTATAGGAACCGTTGACCGCGGTGAAGTTGAGATAGGAGTTGTAGGAGTAGGTCGAGGACGAGTAGAGTGAGCTCGTATTGGTGATGTAGCCGCTCCACTCGGTTGCCTTCGCAAGGCCCGATTCAATGAGCTGTACGGGTACTCCTGCTGGTAACTTACGTTGATGATCTCGGACTTGCCCGAAACCGGAAAATCGATGTAGTTCGGAGCCAAGTATCCCGTCACCGGATTCGCGTAGAACGTATCCTCGTAGCTCGTCGTGTTCGGGAGCATCAGAGAGAACGACCGGTTGGCCGTGCTGTTGGAGAAATCCCCCCAGTTCGCGTCCACCCTTCCGCCCCATGTCGTCCCCGGCAGGAGATGTTTCTCGACAAAGGTCACGTTGAACAACGGAGGCGCCGCAAACGAGATGGTGACCTTGACCGCAAGACCGCTAATTTGGACGTGGGTCGCGGGGGGCTTTGCGATCCAGAGGCCGATCTCCCCGGTGCTGTAGTTGTAGGTGGCGTTCGGCTCCAGATAGTTGAATCCCGCGGGCGCATACGCCGATAGATTCGATGCGATGGACTCCGATTTGTTCGTCAGGTCGACCCACCACTCCGCTCCCGTCGGCAGGCCGGTTTCGTTGAACGTGAGAGAGTAAACAAGCTGGTGGAAGATCACGCGAATGAACACCGGGCCCCCACGCACTTGGTAGGAGCCAGCATTCGTCGCGATGTAGCCCGACAGCGAACCGACCGAGTACGAGTAAGTGCCGTTGGCCAGTGAGAAGAGGACCGAACCAGTGTTCCCTACGCTCGTGTTAGTCTTGGTAGTGGAATGCGTGGTAATGTTCCAGAGAGTCCCACCCGGGAGGCCCTGCTCGGTGAAATTCACGCTGTATGGGCCCCTCTGCGCGGGAACACCAACGCTCAGAACTTGCCCCACCCACGTGACGCAATCGTTCCCGTTCGTGGAAACCTCGGCCGTCGTGTTCACTGAGCCGGAGGTGACGTTGACCTGGTAGGTCTTGGTGTCGGATAGATTTCCATCACTCCAAGGGATGGTTGTGGTCTTGGGGTCGCTGCCGGGGAATGCATTCGAATCAATTTGGGTGCCGTTCCAGGCCACAGGGTTCCCGCTGAACTGTCCGTCCGCCACGATGAACGTGGTCGTCGCCTTGGTTGAGTTCGTCTTGCTGTAATTCAGGGTCGCGATCGGGCCGGCGCCTGTAACAGGTAGCGCGCCTGTGTACACCGTAACCTGATGGATTGTGGTAGCGGGATTCGGTTCATAGACGAATACTAGGGAGGCACCCTCATCGCACAGGTTGTTCTGAGTGCCGGTGGGGTTTGCCCAGGGATTCACGCCGCTCGTGATGCCCGAAGGAAACCCGGTGAGATGGTTGGAACCGTTGACGACGTAGCTGGTGACGTCGGCCGCAAAGGTGTAGATATAAGCAGGCGACCAGCAAGGAGAAGGAGTCGCATACGCCGTCCAGGTTCCGTTCAGGGCATGGCCGTTCACCGAGGCATTTGTTGGGGGGACCGTATTGTTGAGGATTGCCCAGATCATGTAGGCAGCGACGAGAGTCCCACTGGGCCATGTGAGGTTGACGTAGCCGTAGCCCTGGTCTCGAAGTGCGGCACCCCTTGCTACGTACGCATAGGGCCCGGTGAGTTTCGCATAAGGAGTAACCTGGGAGTTGAACAGAGGTCCGGGACCCGTGGTGGCGGGTTTCGGTTCAAGCTTGGCTCCGGATAGCGACGAAGAGGAGGACGCCGTTTGACTGCCTTCCTGTGCACAGGAGCCTGCGGTGACGGTAGACCCCGAGGACCCTTGGACGACCGCGCCGATTGAAGGTGTTGCCGCGGACGACGGAGCGAGTGCGCTGGACCCGACGGTCGGGGAGGGTCTGGGGAGGGATCCCACTACGGCAAATGTCGCCAGAACCATGAGGATAACGACTGAGATGGCAAGAATGACGGAACCTGCACTTTGGGTTCTTGTTCCCATACCCCGCTCAACAACGCCGGGAACGGGCAATGCTGGATGTCGGCTTTCGACTGGGCCGGGACTGTTTTCGTGTTCTTCTTCGGCCTGCATCGAATCCACCGTCGCGGGGTTATCCGACTCCGGTGCTGATTTAAGGCTTTAGGAAGTTTGATTCCCCAATCGCCGCGAGCCCGCCCTGTCAACCACCTCGAGGGCTTGGCGGCGTCTGGTGGGCGCCGCCCGGCCTCTATCCCCCGAAAGGTGCGAAGTGCATTGCAACTCCTGAAGCCGCCCGAGGGCCCAACATCCGATTCCTGTTTACAAACCGCGAACTCGGTCGGAGTGTGAGTGCCCCTATGGGCGAGCCCCGGGCAGGTCAGTCGGGCCCGTGGCCAGGTCCACAGCCCTTTTCTGCGTTAAAGCAGGCATGGTTTCGCGATTTCAGGGGGTAATCGTTCACGTTCCACGGCTCCGGCAAGGATGAAGTATTACGCGTACGTTTGAACACACATGGCAGTGAGAACCCTTACTATCACGGAAGAAGCCTACGCACGACTCCAGGCCCCAAAGGGACCGGAGGAGAGCTTTTCCGAAGTCATCGTGCGCCTGTCCACTCGACCTCCTCTCGCGAGCTTTGCGGGGACCCGATCGCACATGAGCACGACGCGCCTTCGGACGGCCGTCACCCAGGATCGGAAGACGCGAGCAAGATTGGACGAGTCCAATGTCGAACGAAAACCTATCCCGGTGGCTAGCTCGGTTCACGCGAATCGCCGGCGGCTGGGAACTCGTTGAAGGTTGCGATGGAGTTTCCTCGGTCTTGGCCTCCTCGAAAGATATTCGAGCGAGATTGCCGTGCGGTTCGCTATGGGAGCCGACGCACCCATAGGCACGTTCGAAGGGCCGATCTTACTCGCGCGGAACTTTGAGCTCACCGTTCAGTTCTACCAATTCACCTTGGGCCTGCCCGTGGTCGGGGCCGCCCCGTACGCAAAGTGCATCTCGGGGGCTTGCACTTTTGCGATCGCTGACGGAAAGTGGTGGGGCGAAGCCAACGGATCTGAGAATCCGTTTCAGGGGGAGAGCTCGGTTGCAGACTCGGTTCTCCGCATCCAGGTCCCGAACATCGACGAAGCATTCGAGCGGCTAACACTTCTCGGCGAGAAGTTCCTCAGTCCGCCGGTCGCCCGCCCTCGCCTGAGCGCGCGAAACCTATTCCTCCGCGATCCCGACGGCCGATACATCATGTTGACCTCTCCCCTACGGTAGCGCGTGCGCACCGGGGTGGGGACCGGCACGAGTTACGGCCCGCCCGTTCAAACGCCGATACGGTGAGCCCCTGCCTAGGTCGTTGCGCTCGCCCGGTCGGATCAGACCGCTAGCTTGAGTTGTCGGCCGGGCATCGCTCCTTTAGGTAGGAGTTCCCGTGGGGAGAGCGCGCTCTCCAGCAGCTTCTTCTCGATCATGGCGATTCTCTCCGAAACGGTGGACTTATTCCGCCCGAGCTTGCGGGCCAGCTCGGTCAGGCTGATCTTGCGCGGCACGGCAAAGTAACCGGCCGCCATTGCCTCGGTGAGGAGGGCGGTCTGGCTCTTGGTGAGTAGTGGAACGTGGTCTTGCAGGGGACGCCCTCGGATGGAGAGGACCCGCGGTTCCTGGCCGGTGTCCCGACCGAACTTCATGACTTCGTGGAACTCCCTTTCCCGCGCGACCAATTCCCAGAATGCGATCCCGGCTTGAATTCTCAGCGGGAGGGGGAGAGGCAGTTTCAGTCGTCGATACACCTCAATGACGGGCGGATTTTGCATTTGGACTCGATAGAGTGTGCCCTGGCCCACCTCCGCAAGACAGTCCACGCTCACCACATCATCAAAACGCTCGATTTCCTTCCCCCAGACTCCCGGGGGCTGGCCCGAGATCCAAATGTCGAAGACCGAGACCGACTGGCTCACCTCGCTGCGGCTCAGAATCTCTACAAGGTGGTAGGGGTGCCGTTTGGAGAAGATCGCCAACCACACGTGGTCATGCACTCGGACTCGAACCGTGGCGATGAGCAGGGGAGGCTCATTCTGTCCCTTGGGGAATTTTGGTGGTGGCTCCGCTTTCCCTCCGAATGAAGAGGGGAGCCGGGTAGGGCGCGACTCTCCCTTCGGAGCGCCGGCACCGTGAGTCCTGTTCGAAGGTGCCACCCCGTGCCCCCCCAGAAGGAATCGGAACCCGGGTTAATAACCTTCGAACCAAAGTCACTCAAAGGACACCGAAAGGTAGGTGCAAGAGACATTGCGCACACCGTCTCTCTGGCGGGGCCCAGCTCGGGTGACAAATGGAATCCTTTCCGGGGATTTCCCTGCGGCCGAACCCGGTTCCCCGGTACCAGACTAAGCGAGATTCAACTTCTTTAGCACGGTCTGGAATCGGGGGTCGGAACGCACTGCCTCCAGTGCAGGCTCAAACCGCCAGACCTGGATGGGGAGTTCACGCCGCTCGAGGGCCTCGTCGAGACAGTGAAAGCATCCGTCGAGGTCGCCCACCAGCGCGAGCCAAGTGGCCCGCTGGGAGAGTCCCGGCTTGCTGGGCCGTGATTCCTCCTTTTTGATCAGGGCCCGGGCCTCCTCCATTCGACCAGTGGCCGTAAATGCCCAGATCCGGTGTTCCGATCCACCGGAGGCTTCGAGTTCGTCAAGCCGCCCGGCCGTCGCGAGAAGGCCGGTATAATCCCCTCTAGCATACTGGCTGTATCCAAACACCCGGAAGTACTGCGGATTGTCCCCAAAGAGCGTTTTCATCTTCTGTAGCGGAGCCTGCACTTCGTCGAGCCTCCGGAGCATGCTGAGGAAAAGGCAGTACCAACTCAGGTACTGCAGCGAACTCGGGTCCAGCTCCACCGCAATCTGGAATTCTCGCAGGGCCTCCTCGGTCTTGACCAGGGTGACCAATAGGTGCGCCAGAGAATAGTGGGCCGGGGCGTAGCTCGGATTCAGCGACAAGGCGAGGCGGAGTTCCCGCTCGGCCTCCGAGTTCTTGGAGTCGTTCCATAAGATCGTTCCGAGGGTTGCGTGAGCTTCTGCCAAGTATGGGTCGAGGGCCAGCCCGCGAGCCACATGGCTCCGAATGGCGGCATCCTGCTCCGCTCCCGGCCTCTCGTATCGACCCCACTGGAGATGCAGGACCGCGTCGGCCCACCCGGAATGGGCCCGTGCATTCGTCGGATCGAGCGACAACGCCAACTCGAACTGCTCCTTCGCAGTTCGAAAGACCTCCTCGGACCACTCCGACTGAAGGAGAGATCGGCCCTTGAGATAGGCGAGATACGAATCTGGCCGGACGGGAGGTCGCTCCTCGAGTCGCGTTTCCTCTTGCGGCCTGAGTTCAATCTTCAGTGCCTCGGCCACTTCCCGCGCGACTTCGGATTGTATCAGGAATACGTCGTTCAGTTCCCGGTCGTAGGACTTCGCCCAGACATGCTCCTGTGAATTCACGTCAATCAGCTGCGCGGTGATTCGAAGTCGATTTCCGGCCCTTCGAACGCTCCCCTCCAGGATCGACGAAACGCCCAGATTGGTGCCGATGAGCGAGACCTCCATCGTGGTGGACTTGTACTGCATGACCGAGGTCCGAGCGATCACGCGCAGCTCCCGGAGTTGAGACAAGACCGTGATGAGTTCCTCGGTGAGGCCGTCGGCAAAGTACATGTCGGCCGGGTCCGGGCTCATGTTGGTGAAGGGGAGGACGGCAAGCCGCCGGGGACCGTTACCGGGCGAAACCGTCCCCCGCCCAGTCCACGGCAACACCACGCGGTAGAGGTCGATTGGGGCGGAAACGCCTTTGAGCGCGGTGGGCGGCAATTTTTCGAGTTGGTTCGAAATCTTGTTTCGAATCTGGCTGGCCACTTCTCCCGAAATGCATACTCCGCCCGGGGGTGCATGCGGTTCGATGCGGGACGCGATGTTTACCGCGTCTCCAAAGATGTCCGATTCTCGTTGCTCCACGTCCCCCAGGTGGATCCCGATTCGAAGTTGGATGAGCCGCACACCCGGTTTCGAGTTTCGCTTGCAGTTGCTGCTGGATCTCGATCGCGCACTCCACGGCCCGCAACGCGCTGTCGAACTCCGCGAGGAATCCGTCCCCCATGGACTTGATCTCGCGGCCGCCCCGAGCGCCGAGGGCCGAGCGAACCAGCCCGGCTTGCTCGTCGCGCAACCGCAG
This sequence comes from uncultured Thermoplasmata archaeon, assembly GCA_963749235.1. Taxonomy (GTDB): domain Archaea; phylum Thermoplasmatota; class Thermoplasmata; order Lutacidiplasmatales; family UBA184; genus Lutacidiplasma. Next base: position 903,524 of record CAVVLV010000001.1, read on the forward strand.
GGCTTCGGCTTCGTCCGCCTGCGCCGAGGCCGTCGAACCGACCATGTCGGTGAACATGATGGCAGAAAGTCGACGGACCGGGGCCACACTCCGCAGACCGCTTCCGTTAGATTAAGGTCCTGCTCGTTGGAAACCACTCGCCCGGCGGCGGAAGTCGGTACTTCGAGATGTTCCGGGGCGCTATCGGGCCCACGGCTCACGTAGGCTTGCGCGCCACGACGATCACACCCTCTCCCGGAATCGCGAGTCCCTCAGGGGTCTTCCAGGGGCTGAGATTCTCTCGCGTCTTTCGAAGCACCTCCCTCTGGACGTCCGCCGGCTCTTCCGAGAGCGAGTGCCCGATCGGGGTTGCTTTCAGTAGGGATTGGAAGTATGCCTCCTCGTCCTTGAAGTGAAGAAAATACGTCTGGCGCGCCTCGACCGCGCCTTGGAATCCCGCACTCTTCAGAAACGCGACCATCTCCCCAGGCCCCCCCGTTTCGTAGGGGGTCGGGATGTAACCGGTTTCATCCGGTTCGGCGTGCTCCAGCATCGGTCCGATGATGGCGTGAATCCAAGGAACCTTGTCCCCCGTGCTCCAGACGCTTACGGCAATTCGACCGCCGGGCCGTAGTACGCGAAGGGCCTCTCGGGCTGCCGCCTCCGGGTCGGTGAAGATCTGGAACCCGAAGCTGCTGATGACGGCATCGAAATCCTTGTCAGGGAACTTGAGGTCACCACAATCCATCGTGCGAAAATCCACATTGTTGAGGCCCCGAGCCCCGGCTACCCGCTGGGCGATCGTTACCATGTTCTCCGAGAGGTCGATGCCGGTAACGTGGCCGGAGGCTCCCACCTCCCGGCCGATGGTGATCGCGGGCTCGCCGGGTCCTGTACCCATGTCGAGAATCCGCTCGCCCTGTCGGGGAGCCAGGCGGGAGACGAGATCCAGGCGGAACGGCTCCAGGTTCCTCATCAGAGAAACGTACGCCTCAGCACTCTCGTTCCACGTCGTTCGAGTGTATTCCCGGGTAGGTACTCGTCGGTATACTTCCAAGGCATGGATGGCAACGCCGAGGAAGGACTTCGAGGTATTTCTTCATGCGCCCGAAGCCCTACCAGATGTGCCCACCAGGGCCTCCCACCGGGAGGGGCCGCCCAAACGGTTATTGCCCTGAAACACGCCTTTTTCGTCGCAAGGAGGGGACCCCTCCTGTGCGATGGCCGAAGATTCGGACGCTGAGCGTATTCGCCGAGACCGCAATCAGCGCCGGGCGACCGAACATCTCCGGATCGAAGACGAACGCCGGATGCGTCAGCTCGAGCTCGATCGGCTGAGGGAAGCCGAGGGCTCGAGTTCGGACCCACTCCGTCCCCGTGTGAAAGAGGACCTACCGAGGGTAGTGCGGCTGCCCGCTCCGTCGGCCGCCGCGACCGCCCCACTGCCTCCACCGCCGCCGGCGTCCAAGGAGGGGTTGTCACCGCCCTCCGCACGCCCGATCGGCGGCTCGCTGCGGCCCCCTTCCATTGTTGAGTTCCTGAAGACCGACCCAACCGAACGGTTCGATATCCTGGCCCTGAACACCATGCGCTTCCCCGACCTCGTTTCGGACGCTCGGGGTGACGTCCCGTTGCTCCGATTGATCGGGGATCGGGCGGAGGCATTGATGGTCCGCATCAAGCAGGAGTTGGACGACCCACTCAGTGCGGGGGCCTTCCTTCGGGACCAGGTACTGCGTTGGTACCGAGAGAGTGGGGTGGACCCAGGATGGAACGCCCGCATGTCCGGACGCCTCGCGGGTCTCTTCACCGAGTCTCGGACCAGTGGCGGACGACTCGAGCCATGGCTCAACCTCCGACTTTGGGCACTCCGGGAACGGGCCATACGGGCGGGACCGTTCCATCAGAAGGTTCGCAGGGGGCTCAGTCGCGATCGCCCTGCTGAGGCGGCGGTGGAACGTTCGGCCAGTCAGCAGATCCTGGCGGAGGTCGCCCAAGCCATCCTGGACGAACTCTCCACCCATCCCCGGATCGTCGACTCGCCCCTCCCCCTGGTTCGACTGAGTGAGCTCGCCGTTCGAAGGCAAACCGCCACCGTCAACGACGCCCTGGCCCTTCTGTTCACGGCCCCCGAATCCGGCCCTTTCATCATCCTGCACCCTAACCGCTATCCCGACTGCGAGGAGCTCGTAATCCGGCCCCCCTCCGCGGGCGCCACCGGTGCGGCCCTGGCCTACAGTCTGGGAGCGGGGCATGTCCCCCACAAACCCCCTTCCCGAGAACGACGCGGGAGCGAACCCACGGAGGGCGGCCGGGTGAGTGACCGAGGTTCCCGGGATGAGGAGGTCGGCGACGAGGATCTGGAAGAGGAGACGATCTGGGCAGCCGGCATCGTCAGTCCGAAGTCCTGGATCGGGGTCGTGGATGAGGCTCGACGGGCCCGCCGCCGGTTGGAGCCCCCCCCGAAGGACTTCCGAACTCAGCCGGCCTATGTTGCCCTCCGCGACCTGTTGCTCGACAACGCAGACTTCCGGAAGGCGTTCCTAGCCGCAAGATGGAGAGGACGCCCTTCGGGGCCTGCCCTTTTGGCCACGCTACTCCAGAAGGGTTCGATCGCCCCCGAAGTCTCTACCGACCACGAGTACCCTCGAGGCAGAGCTCGGGGAACTCGCCCAAGGAGATCCCCGATGGAGCCCCCCCGATGGCAAATGGTCCTTTCCGGGATGGACGGTCACCCGGGAGGGCTCCCATAGCGCCGGGTTCCGGTTCCGGGCCCAACGCACCGATTGAGCTCGGCTTAGGCCTCAACGGCGCGGGGAAGTCTCCGTCCGAGCAATCGCTAGGTGCTCGATCAGAGCCCGATACTCCTCGAAGGGGTATCGGGCTCCCAACCTCCGAAGGGAAGGCGAGACCGTCGAACGATCCGGGGAGCCGCCCCCGTCTCCATGGTTCGAAGACCACTGAAATACCAGACGGGGAGCTCGATGGAGTTCTTGTCCCGTAGAAGGGACGAGGCGATGTAGTGGCCCGTCTCGGGCAGGAATCGCTCCAGGATGTTCCAGCCCACCTTTTGCCGATCGGCGGTCGACCACAAGGCCGTCGGGCCGGGGGCTCCGCCCCACTCGGCGACCGACTCGGGAGTACATCGATCGAGTTTGGTCAGAACGAAGAGCAGGTGCATCTTACGGGCCTTCCTATTTCGATCGGCGGCGAGGAAGCGACCGAGAAGTTCGAGGGTCGAGGCCAGTTGGTGGTCGTAACGCACCAACGGGGCGGAGCGGGGCGCCGTGGCGTACCTGGGCAGCGTCGTGGCATCCACGAGCGGGATGATCACCTGGCTGCGTAGGAGCCGACGGGTCGACTCGACCAGGACGGCATCGTTCTCACGGAGGTCGGCCATCTCCTGGGTCGAGATCCCCCCGACCTGGACCCGGACGACCCCAAAATCCCCCGACTCGTCGTCCTCATGCCCGGTGAGGGGGTGGAACCCCCCGTTCCGGAACCCCAGCGCGAACGAGAGGGGGTGTTCCTCCCAATTGAAGTCCCGTTCGGGGAAGCGACCGGCGCCCAGTTCTCCGTAAATGGCCTCCAGCTGCTGGATGGTCTCTCGGTCGGCGTGGAAGCGGAAGTTGTCGCTCATCTCGGTCCCCAGGCGGACCTGGGCCGTGTAGAGGAGGCCCACGAACGTCGTGAGCCCCGAGCCCTGATCTCCCACGATGAGCGCTGAATTCATAGGACGGCCCCGTGCGCTCAGGTCCTGGTTCGGGGCCGTCCTCTCCGTCGACCGGTCTAGGCGGCGAACGCCTCCGCGATGCGCGAGTACATCGGGCTCTTCCCCCGGATGGGGGGTAGGGCCGCGTGATCGATGCTCGCATCGAGCAGGGTCCACGTCGCATCCGCCCGGACACCCCGCGAGGATATCGCGAGGTGGAAGTGGTTCATGGCGCTCAAGGTCGGGGCGTCACTAATGGCGGGGAAGATCGCGATCTCACCTCCGGCGTTCAAGAGCTCGACCAGGCGGTAGAGCAGTTCGTTCCGGTACTGGTTTGTGCTCCCCCGGCACAGGACGAGGGTGCGACTCCCCCGGTCGGCCAAGAATCGGCTCGCTAGGGTCTCGACGGCCGCCTTGGTGATCAACCGACGGATGCCCGAGCCGATCGGTTCGCGCGCCTCTTCGGGAGCGTGAGGGTGCACCGCGATCGGGTCGATCCGGCCCGCGGCCTTCGGAACCCGCTTGTCGAACTCCGTGGCGGCCGCCTCGATCTCCGCGAACGCGAGCTGCCCGGACCGCAGGAGAGCGCCCGGGATCACCACCGTGTGGTTCGCGATCGTCGGTCGGTTGTACTCGTCGGCGACCCCTCGGCCCAAGATCGAGAGCAGGACCTCGTCGTTGGCCGGCGCCGGGTGGATCATCCGGGCGTCGACCAGGGTCCCGCCGCTCGCGGTCTTCTCGACCCTCACCGGCGTGAAGTGGCTACCGAGGTAGCGAGAGTAGAGCGGGCCGTTCAGCCCGTGGGACTCCGCCTTGACCCCGTACCCCTTCTCCGGACTGGCGCCGTAGATCCAGTGCTCGAGCAACAGCGTGTTGGATTCGTCCATTTCGTCCCTCTCCGTCCGTTGATTCCTCCGCGTGGTTCTCCCTGGAGACCTACGCAGTGGCGGTGGCCGGTGCGGTTTGGAGCGTGGCTTGCTCGACGATCTCATCGGGGACCTTGTTCGCGACATCGCGGAAGTGCTCGATGAACGCCACGTAGTCGTCGTAGGAGAAGTCCGGCTCCGCGCCGCCCTCGGCCGAGAAGCCCTTACGGACGATGCGCGGGGCACCCACGGGCTGCATCCCAGCCTCGGAGGTCTCGGTGCGGACCCAGCTGAAGAAATACGCGGCCTGGTCGAAGTTGACGCCCGCGACCTTCCCTCCACGGATCTGCGACAGGGTCTGCGGCATGAAGACCCGCAGGAGCGCCTCGGCGTACTCCTTGCGCTTCCGCTTCTGGTCTCCCTCGGGGACGCCTCGGTGCAGACCGAGCTTGACGAGCACCTCGTCCCGGATGCAGTCGAACTTCGAGAGCACGATCGCCGGATAGATGACCGGGTTCCCGACGCTCAGGCCCTGGGACTTCATCCGCGAGAACTCCTGCTTCTTGTAGGTCTGCAGGGAAACCAGGAGCGACGCGACCTCGCTGTCGTACTTCAACATCTGCCGGAAGACCGGGGAGTCGATCTCGGTCGTCATCTTGCTGCAGTCCACGAGGATCACGACAACGTGTGCCTTGAGCAGCTGTTGGATGATCGGGCTCGCGGCGACCCCGGTCTCGATGAACTCCTGGACGTCTTCCCCGGAGACATCGTAGGCGGCGAAGGAGAGCTTGGCGAAGGGATTCACCCAGTTCTTATCCTTCCACGCCGCGGGAAGTCGTCCCGAGATCGGCTTTCGATAGCCGAACATGAACCCGATCTCGGTCATTTCGTCCTTGAGGGTCGCGCCCGGGAATCGGGCATCCTTCATTCCCTCGTAGACTTGGCTCATCAGACGCAAGGACTGGAGCGGAGCGTGGAAACGGAACGAATCCACGACCCGCGTACCGTACTTGACCTGGGCCGCATACAGCAGTCCCAGGAACGTCGTCTTTCCGCATGCTCGGTCCCCCAATATCGCCGCTGGACACATTTTCTTCTCCTGCTAGTTTTCTGTATCCAACAGGGGTCGAGGCTCGCCGGCTCCCTCTCCTACCGAACCGTCCTCAGGCGGTCGGCGGGATCGGGGCGATCGATCGCCCCCCATCGAATCGTAACTTTGTTCCGCCGGAATTTCGGAGCCCAGGGTCTCATCGGGTCCGCTGAGTCCGAGTGGAATGTCGAAGATGGAAGCGGGAGTAGTCCGTCCCTGGCGCTCCACTTCCGCCCCCAGGATCGCGAGACTGCGCTCGATCCGGGACATGCGGGAGTCCTGCGCGGCGAGCCGGCCACTCAGAGCGGGGGGATCAACCAATCCGGGACCCACGGCGGTGGGCGGGACCGGCAACGCCGACCGTGTGAGGTCCGACGGGACGATCGAGTGGAGTTCCACCACGAAGAGATTGCGCACGACCATTCCGAGCTGGACGAGGTCGGGTGCCACGGAAGCTTGAATCTCCGCCGCCAGCCGCTCCCAATCCGGTTCGCCCGGCTCGGGACGCCAGCGGGCCAGGACGGCCGGGACGGCGCCTTCGACCGCACGACGGACGACCATCCGAAGATCGTCCTCGTTCTTTTCGAGTAGATTCTCGGCCGCGACAACAAGCAGAGCCGAGTCGGTGGGGATCTTGGCCTGGACCCGGATCCGGGTCTCCCAACCGGAAGCGCGGCCGCCGTCGACCACGTTCATCGATCGAATCGTAAGATCCACGTCCACGAGGTCGAGAGAGAGGTGACCGACCCCGCGGTTCCAGGGAGCGACAAAGACCCCGCCGCCGACGAGGATGTGAGGGTGGCGTACTTCCGGGTCGGAGGACACCACACGGCGGCCGGGCTCGGTATGAGGAGAGGCGGCCCGATGGCCGTAGAGCACGAGTGCGCGGTTGGGTGGGACGGGCAGGTAGAATCGGGTGTAGAAGAGCCACGAGATGGCGCTGGCGATGGAGATGGACGCTGCGAGCTCGGCGGCCGGTAGGATCAGGTCTTGGAACCCCACGGTGGTCCGCCTTGCCGATGCCCGGGAGGCGCACGTCGCACGGCAACGTCGAGGCGCGCCTGGCGCCAGCCGTCGACCCGGGCGGGGCTAGCAGACTTGGTCGGGGGTGTCGAAAAATACGAAGGGAAAAGGTCCGCCGATGTCGGTGCCGTGTATGTTGGCTCCGTCATCGGATTCCTTTCCCTCCACAGCCAAGTCCCGTTCTGCGCGGGACTCCGTGCTATTGATACGCATGGTCGGGGGATAAAAACCCATACAAAGCGCGTCTTCTAGTCAGTACTTGCGCAGACCTGGCGCCGGACTTTGCACGTGGGTGCAAGGACCATTGAACCGAAGCGGGCTTGTGTAAGGCGGCTCGAGAGAGGTCCTGCCGCGACGGAGACGTACTGAGATTCTTGACCCCAAGGCCCAACCGCTCTACCAAGGAAAGTTTTCAGATCGACCCCGAACTGACGGGAAGGTTGGCCAACCCGGTTTGGGCGACCATCGTTCAGTGGGGAAGTGCTCTTTATTAACTAACATATTTTCGTTAGCTAGCGGCTCGATTCTGTGGACGTTAGTGATTCACCTCCTCATCCCGAAGACCTCGGGCTTCACTATGGTTTCCGAAGAAACCCGTACGACCCGTCCCCCCTCGGAATAGACCGTGACGATTCTACTTTGTTTGTCGGTCGAGAACGTGAAGGACGGGAGTTTCGGACGTTCCTGGCAAGTTTTGATCGCGGGGCTGTCTTCATCGAGGGTGGCACGGGTGTTGGGAAAACGAGTTTTGTAAACGTTCAGGAATACAGGATCGAGCACGAGGGGTCACACCCCCGCCTCCTACCGACCCTCCAGGCCATTCAACTCGCGTCCGCTCTAACTCCGACCGAGTTCCTTCTCAGCGTGCTTAGCAACGTCTTGAATGCCCTCGCCAGGGCCGTTCCAAGATTGGATCGCGGACCCGAATTCAAAGAACTTTCTCGCGCTGTAACGCAGTCACTCGTACAGACGCGGGGGTGGCAGGTGGATCTAGGCAGGATTCGGGGCCGGACGTTCGACCGATGCAACCGCCACGAGCCCGCTAGTCGTGCTCCTTCCTGCTGTCAGCGACCTTCTCGACCGCGCGGCCAAACTTGCGCAAGCCGCCGGCCTCACGAGAGTCGTCGTGAATGTGAACAACCTCGACCTAATTGACTCGAGAACCTTTGTCTCGTTCCTCGAAGTGACACGCGACCTTACTCTCACTAGATCGCCATTTCTTTGGGTCTTCATCGGCCCGATCGGATGCCGGGCCAGCGTGGCTCAGCGATCTCGCAGGGTTAGCGAGCTAATCCGGTCAGACCCGATCTGGCTCCCTCCCCTAACCGAGAAAGAAGTCCACAAAGCAGTCGAAGCTCGAGTGTTCCGTTTCAGAACATCCTCTTCCGTAGCGGCTCCGATCTCTCGTGAGGTACTCGACCTCCTGTACGAAGCCAGCTCGGGAGAATTGAGGTACATACTGAATAGGTGTACAGATCTTCTTTTTCGAACCATGATTGAATTTCCCACGTCCCGCGAGCTCGACCTGGATTTGGCCCGACCGCTCCTTCGACGAATGACGATGAGCTCGATTGATCGCTACAATCTTACTCAGAAGCAAAGGGCACTCCTGGTGAAACTAGTCACTGAGGGCCCGTGCCAACCAAAGGAATTCAGGATGTACGGACTCCAAAGTGTCCCTGCGTTCTTGCGCTACCTCCTGAGATTCTACGAGTTGGGACTAGTTGATCGGCGTCGCAGCGGGACGGAGGTGGTCTACACACCACGGGGCGACGCAATCCTAGCCCTGGGCAGTCAGACCGAAAAAAGATCTTTGATTGACACTGCGAGAAACTCTCGCTAACACGTTCGTCAGATCCGCGTTAGGTAATGGAAATTCGTTAGTGAACTGTAGCCTGCGACACGCGGTGACTTAGGTAGAGGTAGTTGCAACAAGCATTGCACCCACCTGCCTCAGGCTGAGTGGGCACCGGCAAACCGGAGAAGAACCATTAGGGTGGGACTGTTCTCTGGGGTGGTTAGACGGACGGTCTAAGATGGCCCTACCTTGGTTTTGGCGCAGTTTCACCCCGAAGATACGAGATGCCAACCGCAGGGGCGTCGTCGGCAGCATCGCTTCGTTAGAACGGGTGACGTTGGGGGGCTCGCCGCAGTGGATCTTGATTCGCGGACAGAGCACGAAGAGCCCCGTGCTTCTCTTCCTGCACGGGGGACCCGGTATGCCGTCCATGTACCTCGCCCACCGGTTCCAACGATCCCTCGAGCAGGATTTCGTCGTGGTTCACTGGGACCGTCGTGGTGCCGGAAAGAGCTACACGAAGGACACCCCCCCGGACAAGATGAGGGTCTCTCAGGAGGTGGCGGACACAGTCGAGCTCACCAAGATGCTCGTTGCGAGATTCGGTCAATCCAAGATCTACCTGGTTGGGCATTCCTATGGGTCGTATCTGGGCATGATTGTGGCGGCACGGTACCCGGACCTCTTCCACGCCTACGTAGGTGTAGGCCAGCTAGCTTACACCGGGGAAATGAACAGGGCGATCCAGGATCGATGGATTACGGCCCAGGCCACGGCGGCCCACGAAACCAAGTTGCTGGAACAGCTTCGAGCGGGCAAGCCGATAAATCGCGAGAAGTGGCTCTTCCGATTCGGGGGTGAGCTTCGCTCCAAACGGAGCTTCACTGCGTTGTTAAACATCGGCCTGCGGGCGCCAGAGTACAGTATGGTGGACGTGGTTCGGCTCGTCCGGGGGTTGAACTTCACGCATCGAGAAATGAAGTTTGACGCAATAGACGGCAACCTAATCGATGCGGTGCCACAAGTGGTAATCCCGGTTTACTTTTTTACCGGTCGATACGACTACACTGACCCGTACGTCCTCACCGAAGAGTATGCAAGGCGCCTAGAGGCCCCTCGGAAGGAGCTGGTGTGGTTTGAAGAATCTGCCCACTTCCCGTTCCTTGAGGAGCCAGACAACTTCGCCCGCCAGATGGGCAAGGTCGTACTTGACACTCGGCAGTAACGAATGGCTCGGGTGAACCATCGTTCTGGGTGCGAGAGGGACTGCGCCCCGGTGCCAGAGTCTGACGACCAGGCGGAACGAACGTTGAACCGGATGGCAATCTGCCGTCAGTCCGGGACCTTGAAAGGCTGAGAATGCGATCGCGGGACCAGGACTTCGGTCGGTCGGTCAATATATACATGGGAGCCAAGCCCGATAGGCCATGGTTTCGACGACCGCGATCCCGACTGTCGCCCAGGAAGGTCGGCAAACTGTCATTGAGGTTCACGATTTGCGGATGGTGTACCCGTCTGCGAAGGCAGGGATCTCTCCCACAGTTGCAGTTGACGGAGTCGGTTTTCGCGTCCGCCGCGGTGAAATCTTCGGTTTCCTTGGCCCGAACGGGGCCGGGAAGACCACCACGATCTCCGTTCTCACAACTCTCCTCAAGCCGACCTCGGGTAGCGGTCGGGTTGAAGGAATCGACGTAATCGCCCACCCAGACGAAGTCCGTCGAAAACTCGGACTCGTCTTCCAAAGATCCACCGCCGACGAGGAGCTCACCGGCCGGGAGAACATGACGATCCAAGCCGGACTTTACGGGAAGTCGGGGTCTCAGGTAGACCGACGTGTTACCGATCTCCTGACGCAAATGGACTTGGGTCCGGTTGGCGACCGCCTCGTCAAGACCTACTCTGGCGGAATGCGACGACGTCTCGAACTCGCCGTGGGGATGGTCCACGATCCCAAGATCCTTTTCCTAGACGAACCCACATTGGGCCTAGACCCGCAGGGACGGGCCGGGTTTTGGCGGTACATTCGGTCGTTGCGGGAGGACGCGGGCGTTACAGTATTCATGACGACCCATTATCTGGACGAGGCCGACCAGCTGTGCGATCGCATCGCCGTGATCGACCACGGCAAGATCATCGCACTGGGCACGCCCAAAGAACTCAAGGACAGTATGGGTGGGGACACCCTAGAGGTATCGGTGGCGGCAACTGCGGGCGACCTCACTCCTATCGTTTCGAAACTACCGGGGGTAGTCGCGGTATCCCACCGAGACGACACCTATCGATTGAGGTGCTCGAATGCTGAGAGGCTCGTCCCGGAGGTCGTTCTAGCTTCAGAGAGAGCCGGGATCTCCGTCTCCGGAGTTAGAGTGATCCGGCCTACCCTCGATGAGGTCTTCCTCGAACTCACAGGGCATGCCTACCGGGAGGAAGGGGAGAAACCATCCCCGGAATCGCCCGCGAATGGGGGCCCCCGACCAGAGGGAGTCAGCCCTTCATGATGCTCCCCATGTTCTCCCTGATTCGAAGGGAATACATTCGATGGATCCGGGCGCCCACCTGGGTCATCTCCGGCTTGATGAGTCCGATTCTATACCTCCTCCTCTTTGGTCAGGCGTTCGACCTCGGGAAGCTGCTCCCCCCAGGCACCCCGGCCTCCGCGCTCTCGAGCGCGCTCTCGGGCGCGCCCGATTACTTCTCCTATTTCGCGGTCGGCATGGTGGCGTTCGCGAGCGTCACGGCGGCCATGTTCTCGGGGACGGGGATCATATTCGATAAGCAGCTCGGAATCCTCCAGCGCATTCTCTCCACGCCGATCTCCCGTCGTTCGGTATTCCTCTCCTCGCTCACTTTCCGCGGAATACTGACCCTCGTGCCGGCATTCCTGGTCGTCGGGTTTGCCCTCCTCCTCGCCTACGTTCCCAATGTGGCGGGGCTCCACGTGGGCTCCGGTGTTACGATCGTTGACGCCGTCGACTTCCTCGTGGCGGCCTTGGTTCTCTCGATCGCGTTTACGGCGCTCTTCCTGTCGTTCGGATTTGCGGTCAATCGGATAGAGAGCTACTTCGGCGTGGTCACTATTCTTCAGCTCCCTATTCTCCTCACGTCGAACGCGATGTATCCTACGAGCATCATGCCCGCCTGGCTCCAGTATATCGTAGGGGTGAATCCGATCTCGTTGGCGGTTAACGTGATGCGGATGAGCCTGTTCGGGTCCGCGGGATACCCGTATTCGGCCGTGGTGTACCTCGCCGGTCTCGTGGGGTGGGCGGCCCTGTTCGTGGGCCTCGCTCTGCTCCTCGCGTCCCGGGCGCTACGAACGGATGTCGCACCCAGTCGCGCGTCCGCGCTTTCCCAGGCGATAGCGGAATCGTGAGGGTGCCGACAGTCGCTTCCGGTCTTGCCGAAATGTGGCGATCTCAATCGCCAGGCGCGAGACGAGAATGTAGTAAGCGTTGCTCGGACCGCTTCAATGGGTCAATTGCACGGCCAGTTGCAGGCATCGAGTGGGTGCAAGGGGCCAGCGCACCCACTTGCCGCGGGCCAACTTGACTGGACCCACCGGGGCCATGGTTCTCTACCGTGCAGGAATTGCCACACGAGCCGGTTGGTAGGCGTCAGCCGCAATGTTCGCTGAAATGGTGGTTGCTCCCAATTCGATATGAGGCGCCTGAAACCGGCGCCGGTCAATCAGCGCTACTCCCAGCTTGTCCATGATTCTGGCTGACCACGGTACCGGGCCCGACTCGACAAAATCGGAGAAAGCGCTGTTCCAGTCGATATCGTCCGAAGCCAGTATCCCCCCATCTCTAACGTAGGGAAGGGCAACCCCGTATTCCCACTTCATGAAGGTATACGAGTGTTCGCTGTCGTGGATGAACAGGTCCACCGATCCCAGATTCTGAAGGAGGGGTTCGAGTTGCTGCTTCGAATCCCCTAAGATGAGCGTCCAGCGTCCGCGTAGTCTCTCGGGAACTACAAATCCAGTTTCCTCTCCGGCCGGGAGCGGCGACTGGTCCGGAGCCCTACCCGGGACCGAGTAACGGGCCCGCGGTAAGTCGACACTGTACAAGTGACCCACTTGGTTAGCCCCGAGGGCCGCAAGGATAAACGCCGAGCTGATCCCCCGATAAACTCCGGTCTCGACGACCGTTGCGGGTCGAGTTAACCGAACAAGGTGATACAGGAACTCTTGCGTGCCACCCATCCGACCGACGGGGCTCGCGGCCCCGAAAGTGCGCAAATCATCTAACGATGAGGGCACGGGGGCAAGTTGAACTTCGGAAAGGGAGTCTTCGACTAGCTGTCGAAAGAGGCCGACCCGTCCACCTCTGATGAAGGCCGGAAGCCATCGAGGATGGCGGGCAAGCTCGGGCAAATGCCTGAGCGCCGACTTGACCTCGATGGTTGTCATCTGATTATGCTTGGGTGCCGTAGATTAAAGACTGTGCGTTCGAGCCTCTACCGTGACTTCGATCATTTCGGCTAGAGAACCAATGGTTGTCAAGTGCTGCCGGGGCCCACTCCAAGTCGGATAGGGTCTAATCCGCGAAGGCTCAGCCGCCGGGCGCCGAGTCAACCCAACTGCCTTATCTTACAATTCTATCGTCAAACTCCGACATGCATGTCCTTCTGGTTTCAACCGGAGTCGTTACAATCCCTCCCCAGACGGGAGGGGCGGTGGAATCGTATGTTTGGGACATCGCGCAAATGCTCAACAATAGCGGTGTCAATGTCTCCGTGGTTTCTAACTATCATAAGCTCTTGGTAAAGGACCGGTATCCGGGAATCGAGTTCGTTCCCACCCCTTCCCCAATCGATCGTTTTCCATTACGGCCCGAGGCGAGCGCCGTGGCTCATCTGGTGGGCGGCCTCGCTGCCGCTACTGCCGCTCGGGTCTACCTATCTCGGGCGGGAAACAAAAGAAGTCAGAGTACGCCCATTCTCCACCTAAACGAGGAGGTCTCAGGTCTGATACTCTCACGAATCGCCCGAAAGCAGCCTAAGGTACTGACAATTCACAACCCTCCTATGGCCCTCGCCCCATCCGACATTGGCCGAACCGAACGGATATTTCGAAACGCCGGCTCGTTACTGACCCTCCGATTCACTTTACCGCGAATCGACCGAGTCATCGCATTGAGCACCCCCATGGGAGAGTTCCTCGAGGCGAATTGGAATGTTAGTCCGACCAAGATCACTGTGTTGCCGTTGCCTGTGGACACGCGCATCTTTCGGGTCCCCGACCAGACTCCACCCACCCGGAAGGGGCTTCTATTCGTGGGCCGACTCGAGGGCCGGAAGAATCCGGCTGCACTGGTCAGTTGTCTCGCTTCGTGTCCTCCAGGGGTGACACTCACTCTCGTGGGAAGGGGTCCCCTCGAGTCCGCGATTCGTGAAGAAGCACGTCGTCATCGCGTATCCGATAGGATACGAATCGTATCCGAACTATCGGTGCCCGATCTAGTTCGACTTTACCAGACCTCCATGGCCCTGCTCCTCCCCTCCAGCCTTGAAGTGTATCCGCGTGTGGTAATCGAAGCAGCTGCGTGCGGTTTGCCGGTCGTCCTCCCAGCGAATCCAATCTACCGGGACTTCATTGCTGCCGGTTTCGTTCGTACGCACGTCGCAGCTGATGCCGCAAGTCTGTCCGAAGCCGTCCTTCGAACGCTCGAAGGCGGGGTTTCATGGGCAGCAATGTCCGCAGCGGGACGCCGCTTTGCAGTGGATAATCTTGGCTACGAGGCATACGCCCGCCGAATGATCGAGGTCTATCGGAGCGTGACGGGTTGAAGGTGCTTCAGTTCGCCCCCAATGCTGGGGTTAGCCTGAGCAGCGGGGGGGGAACCATGGTCGCCCTCCAACAGGCAGAGATTCTCGCGGGAGATCTCCACCATGAAGTCTGGGTTGCGGGCTACCATTCCTTCGCTCTGGCGGAATTGGAAAGAATGCACGGCGTGGCGCTCCAGTCGAATCGCGTCCAGCTTGTAACCACCCCTTCGAAGAAGCTGTTCCGGGCCGCAAAGGACTCGCCCGTGAAGCTCTCTCCCTACGACCTGCTCTTTTCTCGCCGGTTCGGAAGATGGATCAGAGAGACCATCACGAACCTCGACCCGGAAGTTGTGTGGTTCCACGACGATATCCCCAAGGCGGCCCTTCCGGTGATACGAGGACGTCGAGTCCACCTCTACGTGCACTTCCCTCTCGGTGCCCGAACCCTTCGACTTACCCCCGGCCTCGCAGGAAGTCGGGGTCTCACCGAACGTGTTAACGATGGCCTCTTGGTCGCCCTTCAAGATTTGCTACTCGCGCGGCCCGACGAGGCGAACGTCAGCGAGTTGTGGGTCAACTCTAACGTCACCAGTCGCGCCGTACACGATCTGTGGGGCGTACCAAGCCGGATTGTCTACCCGTACGTCCGGAAACCGGCACGAGCATTTTCCATTACGCGCAAACGCCCGATGATATGCGCCGTTGGATCCTTCACCCGTTCAAAGGGATTCAACACGCTAGTGAAGGCATTCGCCCTCGCAGACTTGAAGGACTGGACGTTCGAGATTGTGGGTCATTCTCGTGAACGAGGGTACTTGAGGGAGCTAAAACGGGAGGTCCTTCGACTCGGCCTCCAGTCCCGTGTTCGACTCCGAACCGATGTGCGTCCTGGTGATCTGGAGAATCTAATGGACGAGTGCTCGATAATTTGTAATGGGGCAATGTTTGAACCGTTAGGTTTGTCTCTCGTGGAGGGGATGACACATGGTGCAGTACCAGTAATCGTTCAGAGCCCTTCCTCGGGTGGCTGGATGGATGTCTGCCGCCAGGGTGAACTGGGATTCGGGTTTCGATCTGTAAGCGAGTTGGCCGAGTTGTTTCGCTCCCTTTCTCGCGCCGATTTGGGCCCGCTGGCCGACAAAGCCTTTCGGCGTTCCCAAGAATTCAGTCGCGCCGAATTGAAAGGGCAATTGGAACGCGTTCTCGCATGACGACCGCTACCCCGCCTACCGCACTGTCTCGCCTCTCACGATTTCGAACTCCCCTCATACTGATTGCCCTCTCGGCCGGGACTGCATTGGTGTTCATCCTTCGACTGCACATTCTCCTCAGCTACCCTTACCCCCCGAGCAACGACGCTGGGGGGGACCTATACTCAGCCCAGCAGTGGTTGGGTCGTTCGATTAGCGGCGTGGATGTCAGCCTGCAGCCACCGCTCTACTACTGGTTAGTCGTCATTCCCTCCGTCAGGGCCTTCGGCCCATTCTTCGGGCCGCAATTCTATATGGCACTAGTACCCGCACTGCTGGTCTTTCCAGGGTACCTGGTATGCCGAGAGACACAGGCGAGTGTTCCGTCGTCGGTTCTCGGCGGGATTGGTCTTGCCCTGGCCACGACGTTCAGTTTGATGGTGACCTGGAACGGGAGCTACAACGCGTTGGCGATCGTCTTTCTCACGTTCTTCGTAGCCATGATGGCTCGAGCCTTTCGGACGGGAACCCGACTGGATTGCGTCCTTGCGGGCCTCACCTTCGGACTGGTTGCGGCCACTCACGAACTAACGTTCGTCGTCGCGGCCCTGTCCATGGGATTTGCTTGTCTTGTAACGCTGGTCCTCACACGAGCCAGCCGATCACAAATCCGACGAGTCCTCCTCGTTGCTGGCGCGGGTTTCCTGGCGTGCTTGCCGGTCATCCCTATCTACTTAGCAAGCGTCGGAGTTTCCGCAAACCTCGGTGTAGGTGTTTTTCAAAGTCAACTCAACTTCGCGTATTCTACCTTTCCATATTTCGCCTGGGGATTCCAGAGCGCAACCCCGACCGGATTCGCAATCCTTGACATTCTGGTCGCGACGGTGGGCCTGATGGCTCTTTGGGTGAGGAGCTCCACACGAATCCCGGCAGTTGTCCTTACATCGATTTGGTTCGGGGGTCTGATGATCCCCGTTCTCAGCGCTTCAAATTCCGTTCGGGGCCTCTACTTCCTCACGATCCCTGCTGTCCTGGTCGTGCCCTCGCTGTTCGAGCATCTGATTAGGGCGGGTGCGAAACATTCGGGCGAATCTGAACCGACCCACCCACACGAACACAGGACGGGGGAGCGACTTCGGCCGCTCGGTGGAGGAGGGCCCGATCCTGGAGCGTTCGACACGAGGAGCATGTGTACGCCTCGGCGGCAATTGCTGGTTTCGCGGCCTTTTGCGTCGTGAACGCGAGTTTCTCCCTCACCACGCTGAATACAGCCACCGCGTACTATCTTGTCCTCTCGGAGGAAAATGTGGCGGCACTTAACTGGCTTTCGGCAAATACATCCTCGAACGCAATTGTTTACGACGGATTGGGAATCGTGCCTTGGATCTGGGGGTACGCCCATCGGTTGGCGTATGGTCCCGCCCCACTGGGAGTCGAAGCTACATCGTCGTCGCTCTTGCATGCCGAACAAGCGGACGCGGTCTGGCTCGGATCGTCGCTCCTGCAGAACGATGAACTAACGGTTGCGCAGAACGCTCCTAGTCCGGTCGGCGTCCCAAGTATCTTCGTCGATGTTCCCGGTTACTGGATGCAGATAATCTCGACGCAGGCAAATCTGGTGAATTTCACCCTGCTCCATGGAAGTACCCAGTACAAGGAGGACCTGGCTTCAGCGACCCTAGTCACCAACTCTTCATCGATCTCAGGAGGGGGCTCTGTAGTCTCGGTCGACCAATTCTTGTGGCCGGGGCTGGACTTTGGTGTATCCGAGGAGTTGAACCTCACCGGTGGGAGCGTATCAGTTACGTGGAGTGGGATCAACTCAACGGTGCAGAATACTACTTCATGGCTGGGGCTGGTACCTCCGAGCCCGGTGTACGGGACAGCGGCCTCCCAGCCGGAGATCGCCTCCGCTCCACAGATTGTGGATTCGTACACTCTCAATGGCGCGCCCTTTTCGATGACCCTTTCTGGTGGAACGCTCAACCAGACCATACAGCCCAACGGTTGGGGGTATGTATGGTGCACAGGACGAGCGGGTTGGACCGCAAAGTTCGTAGGAATCACCCCTGTCGGGGCGGCCACCCCGATCCACATCGACTCCTCAGCGTTAGTACATCAATTGGGAATCAACTACTTCACAGTCAATCCGATTACGGATTACCAGCTATTCTTGCGACTGCAACACCAAGCCATCGGGGTGGCCCGGGTAGCTCCGGTCTTCCAGGATGGTGAGACTTACATCTTCTCGATTGTCTGGCCGTAGCCGTCCTTCCACGAAGCGGGTTTTCGGACCTAAAGGGTAGCGCGTTCGACTCAGCCCCCGGCTGGCCGGAGGCCTACTTGCAAACCTAAACTACTTAACTCACGAGGGTCCCATTCCCCGAAAGAGGCGATCCCGACCACGTTGACCTCGAACCCGAGCGTTTTGTCAGGAGTGCGGGCGCTTGGTGCGTAACTTGGTACTGGTTGTCCTCGACACTCTCCGGGCGGATGCCATCGATCCTGCCATTTGGCGGTCAATCTTCCCGACCGTGCAAGTGATGGGCACGATGATTGCATCCTCTCCCCTGACTCCCCCCTCTCACCTTGCGCTACTGCAGGGACAGGAGCCGTGGGAATACTTCCGACACATCGGAAACCGCGCTACAACTCCTAGGCCCTCTAGCCTCGCCGTGATCTGGAACCGGCAGGGTGGGGAAAGTGTTGCTTTCTCGGCCAACCCAGTCGTGGCCCCTGCCAGTGTCTTGCAGGGGTTCCAGGAGTACAATCCGGGGCTTCCTCGATTGCTCCCAATCGCCTTGCTCGAAGGGATGGGAATGTCCGACGTAACCCTCGCACTCTCGTTCCGGGCACTGGTCCCTCGAGGTCTGCCGGACAGACGTTCAAAGAGGTCCGGGCTACCGACTAGTGCGAGCCTCGCGTAGAGCCCTAAGCGCGATCCCGCTGTTGACTAAGGATGTATTTTCCTCAGGTCGAGTAATCAACGGGCTCAAGCACTACTTGGGAAGGCGGGATCCAAGACGTGGCCTATTCCTTTTCATCAACCTACTGGACGCACACGAACCGTACTTGCCGGAGAACCCGGACGAGATGAGGGGGGACGAATACAATATGCCCTCCTTCGACCTCGGTTTCCACGCCCAACAGTTGAGCCTACAACCATCCAGTTTGGTCCGCCTCCGCGCAGGGTACGGGAGGGCCGCGCATCGTGCGCTGAGGGCTCTGGCTGAGATCGTCCAGCTGCTCCGAGTCAACGGTATCTTAGAGGATTCGCTTCTGGTCGTGACTAGCGACCACGGACAATGTCTTGGCGAACACGGATATTTTGGTCACGGACGCTACCTATACGATGAGCTAGTCCGAGTTCCTCTCATTGTATCCCGCTCGCCGACGACGACCCCGTCAGTGACGCCGTCCGACTCCCTCCGTGCGCTCGTGGATCATCGCCACTTGTACGACTTGTTAGCAGGAGTCGCCCGCGGTGATGCGAGCGGAATGTCTCAAGAGCGGCTCGCTGATTCCGTCATGCAGCGAGGACCAGCCCTGTCTTACTACGAAGGATCGCCCATGAGCGGCGAGCGCCTCCTCGCGCGAACCGAGTCGTACCGGTTGATGCGGTTCACCTCTCTTCAGGGCTCGCTGACGTCTCGCGTGAGTTACAATCGAGTAGAAACTGTAGCAAGGGAGGGGGATTCGGAAGCCTGCGCGGCCTTTTACAGACTTATGGAGGAACGTGGCTGGTTCAACGGCCACATGGGCCCCGTTCCGGGCAAGGGAGATCCCGTCGACTCGGTTTCCAAGCGCCTCGCCGAATGGGGCTATCACTAGCCTGTACCGCCCATTCGGGTGGGCGTCCGCGCTGCTCCTGCAATACACATTGAGGACTCCACACTGATGGGTGCAATTGCACTTGCACCCACTAATTCACGTCGAGGCCAATTTCGGTCTCCTCTAGCGTGCGGCGTGCTGTTGCAGCTACTTTCCAAAGGGGAGGGAGTGAGGATCGCGGCACCCTTCACCGACCGTGGTCCTGCTCAGTTTTATGTAATACACAATGTAATACACTATGTCGTGCCGAAACTTGTTGTCCGTCGGACAGGCAACTCGCTCGGTCTACCCATCCCCCACGCCATCGTCCGTCAGCTAGGGCTGGTCGCTGGTGACGAGGTTTTAGTAGAGATCGAACGGCTACCCCAATTTCTTGCCTTGGCCGGAAGCTTGAAGGGCAAGATCACGGCCGAGGAGTTTACCAAGCTAAGCAACGAGGGCGAGGAAGTTGACTGACTTTCTCGCCGACAGCTACGCCCTCGTAGCGTTCCTTGAGGGCAACGATCGGTACATTAGCATCTTTCGACGGAAGACTCTGGTGACAACCGCCCTAAACGTACTCGAGGTCTACGCCACTCTCTTGCGACGAGTCGAGGAGAGCGTTGCGAAGGAAGTCTGCTCCGGCCTCATTCCGTTAGCCGTTCCGGTCCCCTCAGAGATTGCTCTGGTCGCCGGCGATTTCCGTCACCGAATGCGCTCCCTGAAGAGAGACTGTTCCTACATCGACGCCTGGGGGTATGCGGCTGCTCGGCGATTCGGGGTCCCGTTCCTCACAGGCGACCCCGCCTTTCGAGGCATCGATCACGTTGAATTCGTTCGATGAAGAACCGGCGCCCTCCGGGCGGTTATAGCCGAACCGCTGGTTAGTGTGTCGTGGTCTCTCCCCGCCGATTCCGGGCAGTTTCCCTGGATCTTTGGTTCACGGCGCTATACTACCCCTCAGACCTCGACAATCGCTGGCGAGAGGACCGGCTTCGGGCCCTAGGCAAGCTTCTGAGGTCGAAGTCCGGGGAGAAGCTCGACCCCGCCGACATCGAATCTGCGGTGGTATCGGTCGACGCCGAGCTCGAGCTCCATGGGAAGAACACGGGCTTGGTCGATCCCCAGGCCCTGGTCCTCGGCTACGCCGAGAAGCTTGAAGCGGAGCTGAACCTCCCACCGAACCAAGCGGGGCAGCTCTATTCGTCAGTGGGTCTGGCGGAGCATCCCCCCACGGTCAACCCCGAGCTCGCCAACCTGG
The DNA here is from genome assembly GCA_963749235.1 of uncultured Thermoplasmata archaeon. Classification (GTDB taxonomy): domain Archaea; phylum Thermoplasmatota; class Thermoplasmata; order Lutacidiplasmatales; family UBA184; genus Lutacidiplasma. Next base: position 924,022 of record CAVVLV010000001.1, read on the forward strand.
TTCGCGCTCTGGAGGCCCGAAACCTGCCGGTCATCGCTATCACGAACACGGCAAGGCGTGGCGAAACCTGGCAGGAGTTCTTCCTGGCGAAGGCCGGCTTGCGATTCCAGCACGTGATTGCGTCGTGCGAGGTGGGACGGGCGAAGCCCAAGCCCGAGATCTTCATCGAAGCGTCCCGACGACTGGGTATCCCTCTTGAAGAAATCTTGCACGTCGGAGACCGCTGGGAATTGGACATCGACGGTGCCTTGCACTCGGGCTGCGGGGCGGTCCTCTATCGCGGGCTGTGGTCCTACTACCCGCCCGGGATGTATCCCGAGACCGACCCGGCCCTGCTCAACAACCCGAACGTCCTCACGATCGAGCGGTTGGACGAGCTTCTGACCAGCCCTTGGCTTTCCGAGCCGGGCCCCCCCGGCTAAAGTGGGTGCAAAGGCACTTGCAACTCCCAGCCTATAGGTTGGACCGCGGTCTGAGGGTCGCTCTTGCCCCGGCGGGGGTGGGATGGCGGTGAGCGTGACTCACTTCTTCTCGTCCTCGGTCGGCTCTTCGCTGAGCTGCTTCGGGGTCTTCTTGAACATCTCGAGGCTCATTTGCTCGAGCTTTTCGATCAGCGCGTCGATGTCCTGACCCGGCTCCGGTAGGGGGGCCGGGGCTCCAGCTGCCACCACGGCTCCGGTTGCCACGGCGGGTAGCGCCGGGGCGCTGGGGTTGGGGGAAGCGGGAGCGACGGGAGCGGCGGCCGCGGAACCCGCTCCGGGGACAGCTGTGGTGCCCGGCGCTTCATCCCAGGATTGGACTGGCTTGGTCTTGGGTCTACCGGACGGACCACGGCGGCGAGTGGCGATCAACGCGATGAGCAGGAGGACCACCACGACCGCGGCGGCCACCGCAATGAGCCACCAGGAGAACGGGGCGGGGTTGGAGGGGGTGGTCGGCGAGGGAGTCACCGTAAACTCGGTGGGAGAGCCGATGATGACCCCAGAAACCGTGATGGTGAAAGTACCGACAGCGGAGTCCGGAATCGTAAAGGAGCAGCTGAACGCCCCGTTCGCATTGGTGGTCCCGGAACAGAGCGTGGTCGTGGAGTTCCAATCCACAGAGTAGGCCGCCCGTGCGCCGAAGCCGTTCCCCGTGGCGGTAACTCCGGATCCCACCGGGCCGGCGCTCGGGGAAAGGGAGAGGCTGGGTACGACTTGGAGGGTCGCCGTGGGGGAGAAGCCACTCCCTACTGCGGTCAGGGTGGCGGAGCCCCCGGGCGCGCTCGGAATGTTGAAGGTGCAGACGAACCCACCGTTCGCCGTAGTCGTTCCCGTGCACAGGCTGGTCGACCCGTTCCACATCAGCGTGTAAGCCGACTGCGAGCCGAACCCTTGGCCGGTAGCGGTAACGATGCTACCCACGGTGCCGGAGGAAAGGGAGAGCTGCAGGAAGGCGGTCGCAGTAAGAATGACCGACGCGGTGTTCGTGCCTTCCACGACGGTCACCGTGTGCGCTCCCCCTGGCCCGTTAGGGATCGTGAAGGGACAGCTGAAGCCACCAAGGGAGTTGGTCACCCCAGCACAAAGAGCGCCGCCGGTGTTCGACGATACCGTGTACGCATCGTGGGCATCAAATCCTGAGCCGGTAGCATTGGCGGTCGTGCCCACGACTCCACTGGTAGGCGACACGAGGAGGCTCACTCCCACGGTGAAGACGGCTCCCGGCGAATAGGTCCCTTCGCGGACGGTGATCGTGACCGGTCCTTGGGGCGTCGCGGGGACGAAGAAAGTGCAGCTCACCCCTCCCGAAGAGTTGGTCGAGCCGGAGCAGAGGGTGGTGGAGGAATTCCAAATGGTGGATGATGGAGAAAGCGCGTCGAATCCCAGGCCGGTGAGCGTCACACTGGTGCCAACAATCCCCGAAGTGGGCGAAAGGGTCACCTTTGGTGTAACCAGGAAGACCGCGCTCGCGGTGTTCAGAGACTGAGTTGCGGAGACAGTGTGCGGACCGGCGGGGCCCGTCGGAACGACGAAGCCGCACGCGAACGCGCCGGTCGAGTTGGCATTTCCCGTGCAGACGGTAGAGACCGAGTCCCAGGTGACGGGTACACTTGACGAGCCCCCAAACCCCGCGCCGACAGCGGTCGTGGTCGACCCGACCCCGCCCGTTGCGGGGGCGAGGAGCAGACTCGGATTGACCGTGAAGAGTCCGACGTAGACCAGGCTGCCCTGACCGGCACTGACATTGTGAACTCCCGCGGTGGCGTACGGCACGCTGAACGCGCACGAGAACTCGCCGTTTGCGTCGCTGGTGCCGGCACACAGTTGGGGCGCTGAATCCCAGACTAGGGTATAGGCGGTGTTCGCGTCGAACCCGGTCCCGGAGGCGACCACCGATGCGCCCACGATCCCGCTGCTGGGGCCAAGGGACAGGTCGCTGGCGAGCGTGAACTCGCCTGCCGCGACGAAAGACGACCCGATTGAGACATCCACGTAGTAGATACCGAGGGGATCCTCGGGGACGGTCAGGGTGGTCGCGGCGGGGATGCTCCCGGTGGCGCTGCTCATGAAGGAGTCGGAACCGCTACCGGAGCAAGCGGTGGTAGACGACTGGAAGCAGTACGCATATGTCACATCGTCCCCGTACCCGCTCCCGGTCAGGATTACGACCGATCCGACCGGTCCGGTGTCCGGGGCCGCCACGACGGAGGCTGAGGTGAGAGTGAATGCCGCCGACACGATCCGGGAGCTCCCGATCGAGATATCAACGAAGTAGGGCCCGGGCGCATCGGCGGGCACGACCAAGGACGTACTGGCCGGCACGTTTCCGGCGGCGTCGCTCGTAAAGCTAGGGTTACCGGCAGAGCAATGGGTCATCGTAGCGAGGAAGCAGAAGGTGTAGGTCGTTGTGGCTAACAGCCCGGTTCCGATGAGTCCAACGGAGGCACCGACGATCCCCGCCGCTGGGCTTAGGACCAGGCCGGGTGTCACATTGAAGACGGCGGTCGCCGGGTTGGTGCCCTGGATGACGGAGAGCAAATGCCCGCCCTCTGGCGCCGCGGGGATGGGCAGCAAGTTGCACGAGAACCCTCCGTTCGCGTCGGTGGTGCCTGAACACAGCGTGGTTGTGACGTTCCATTTGACCGAGTAAGCCGAGGTCCCGTTGAACCCGGTGCCGGTTGCGATGACTACCGTTCCCACCCCCCCGGTGCCGGGGGAGACCGAGAGCCGAGAATCGACCGTATAGTTCGCGCTCGCCGGGTTGGTTCCATCCGAAGCCACCACCAGGTGAGGGCCCGCGGTCGCCGACGGGACCGTGAAGGTACAATCGAGCGCGCCGACAGAGTTTGTCCCCAAGGACCCCGAGGTACACGCGGGGACCGGGGCACCGGCAAAGGAGAGTGCGAGGACCGAAGAGACGTTGAATCCGGCACCGGTCGCGTCCACCGATCCGCTGACGTTCCCTTGTGAAGGGTTGAGCGAGATGGTGGAGTTTCCCACTGTGAAGTTCGCGTAGCCCGTGTTGTTCCCGTCGGATGCGGTGACCTCCTCGACACCTCGGGTGACCAGAGGCACGGCGAAATCACATTTCGCGAGGTCCCCGGACGCATTGACAATCAGGCTCCCCGAGGTGCAGGAGGAAATCTGGTGGCCTCCGAAGACCAGCGTCAGACGGTCGGAAATCTGGTACCCCTTCCCCGACGCTTTGACCGGAGAGTAGCCCACGTCGCCGGAAGCGGGCGCGACCGTGAGGGTGGGTTGGTTTACCGTGAAGTTGGCCGTTGCGGGGTTGACCTTGTCGGTAACGTTGAACTTGAAGGGCCCCGCCTTGAGGTCAGGGACCAGGAAGGTGCAACTGAAGTTGCCGCCGCTCCCGCTCATGTTCCCCCCGGCTGACAGGGTAAACTGCTCGATCCGAGGGTCAGCTGAAGCGAGGCATTGGGAACAAACCCAACCCCGGTGGCGGTGACCGGACTCCCGACGAACCCGTTGGGAGCGGAGAGGCCGGTGGTGGAGGGATCCACCACGAACGTTGCATTGGCTACGTCGGTGGCGTTGGTGGCGTTCACATAGTACGAACTTGCGCTCACGGAGGGAACCACAAAAGCGCAGGAGAAGTTCCCGGGATCGGCCGAGGTGCTGTTTCCCGTGAGGCAGGTGCCCACCTGGGTCGAGTTGAACGTGATGCTGACGTTCGTGTCGTTCGCGAAGCCGTACCCCGAGACCGTCACCGAAGTCCCCACGAACCCGTGGGTTGGTGTCAGGTTGATGTTCGCGCTTCCAGTGAACGGGTAGAAAATGGTCCGAGGCTCCCCTGTGACGGGAGAGGCCCCTCCCTGGGTGAAAATCACCGACCCGTAGGTCAGTCCCAGCAGGAGAGCCGTCGCGAGTACGACCCAGGGGGTCCATCGAACACCGCGTCGGGCGGATGCGAATCGGGGGGGTGTATGCGGGACACGATAGGAAGTCCGATGCATCTGAAGCCGTTCCCCAACGGGGGCTCCGGAGTCAAAATAGGGGGAACTACGGATGATAAATCCTCCCTTCAAAGTTATACAGCGACGCCGGCGCCGCGGGAGGGCGTCCGGGCAAGGCCAAATGCCCCGATTGGCTTCGGGGGCCATGGTCAATCCGATCGAGGGAATGTCCGCTGTCACCGTCCACGTCCGGGATGTTCAAGCGGCTCGCCGCTTCTATCGCGACGTGTTGGGGCTGAAGGAAGCGGGGTTCAACGAGGAATCCGGTCGAGCGGTGTACGTCCTTCCGGGCAACCCGACCGCATTCGTCGCCCACGTTCCACGCCCCGGGGAAGGGGGTCGGGAGCCTGGCACCGTCAGCGGGATCGTGTTTACCCACTCGGATCCGGTCGCCGCCATTGCTGAGATCAGGAAGCGGGGAGGAACGATCACGATGGAGCCCGTCACCATCCCCGGGCCGGGGGGCGGGACCATCGTCCGAGCCGTCGTCGCGGACCCGGACGGGAACGAGTTCATCGTCTCCACCGGCCACCGTTAGGCTCGGGAGCCGACCGGGTCCGAAGGGTCCCCTCAAGCGGGGGGTCCCGGGAGCGGCCCGAAGGGGCCGTCAGCGGGCGTCCGTCTTCAGCGTGTCGGACTGCTCGAGCTCGAGCAGGTGGCCCATCCGCTTCTGCTTCGTCTCGAGGTACGGGCGATTGTACTCGTTCGGGGGCACCACGAGCGGGATCCGGTTGACCACCTTCACGCCAAGCCGCTTCAGATTCGTCACTTTGGAGGGGTTGTTGGTGAGCAGCCGGATCGACTTGATGTGGAGGGAACGGAGCATGTGCGCCGCGATGGCGTAGTCACGCTCGTCCGGACGGAAGCCGAGCAGTTCGTTCGCTTGGACGGTGTCGTATCCCGCGTCCTGGAGGTGGTAGGCCTTGATCTTGTTAGCCAGTCCGATACCACGCCCCTCTTGCCGAAGGTAGAGCACGATCCCTCCCTCCTGCCGTCCGATCCATTCGAGAGCTCCCAAGAGCTGATCGCGGCAGTCACATCGGAGCGAGCCAATCGCATCCCCCGTGAGACATTCGGAGTGGACCCGCACGGGAACCTCCTCCCGCTCGAAGACGTCACCGTGGATGAAGGCGGCGTGGTCCTTCTTGTCCAGGTTGTTCCAGAAGGCGACGGCCTGGTACTCGCCGAACCGGGTGGGCAGGTCGGCCACCGCCTGGAGTTGGACGCAAACCTCCGGGTACCCCGGACAATCGTGGTCGATGTTCTCCTTGACCAGCAGGTCGACCGTCGCCTTAGAGAGGCCCATCCTGTCACTTCCTCCGCCCTCCGACTATTCCTAGAAGTAGAAAGAGAGGACGGGGGGTTGTCGAAATAGGGCAGGGGACTGGTACCCAACCGACGGGGTATGGTCGGGCCACCCGGGACGGGGGATTGGATCCCGCTGGGACTAGGAGTGCCGCCGCCGGCGGGCCTCGATCCGTGCGGTAAGGTAGAGGGATTCGACCTCCGAGCTGACGCTCTGGTGCTCCGAGCGGAGGTGTTCCTTCATCCGTACGAGGTCGATCGGCTGGCCGCAGACCCGACAGGTCACCCGTGTGCGTCGGGACACGTTGTCGTGGGAGCCGATGCCCTGCACGGTGGTAGGAGACCTCGTGGTTCGTATATTCATACCCCTCGCTGGACGAGAGGGGCCCCCGGCCCTCGAAGGGTAGGTCTTAATTACCGGGCCCGGTGAGCGGACGCTATCCACCGAGGTGAATCATGGGCCTATCGACCGGACAATTGGAACTGCTTGTCTTGCTGGCCTCGTTCTTGGGCTTGGGCTATGCGGGAGTGCAAACCGCCCTCGTGCTCCGCGAGGACCCGGGCGACGAGAAGATGGCCGAGATCTCGGGGGCTATCCGGGAGGGCGCGGTGGCCTTCTTGCGGCGCGAATACACCGTCGTGGCCGTCGTGGCGGCGGTCCTGACCGTCGTGATCGCGCTCGCCTTCGGGATCACGGGTCAGGGCGCCCAGCTGGCGGGTGGCTTCGTCGCCGGAGTGGCCGGCAGCGCCCTCGCGGGTGCGGTCGGTATGCTGGTCAGCGTCCGGGCCAACGTCCGGACCGCCGCGAAGGCCCGTGGCGGCGATCTCGGCGCCACCATGAGCTACGCCTTCCGGGGCGGTAGCGTTACCGGCCTTTCGGTGGCGGGACTGGCGCTCCTGGAACTCGTCGTCTTCTACTGGATCTTCAACGGCAACGTCCTCGACATGGTGGGCCTCCTCTTCGGGGCCTCCCTCATGAGCCTCTTCGCGCGCGTCGGCGGCGGCATCTACACGAAGGGGGCCGATGTCGGGACGGACCTCGTCGGCAAGGTCGAGGCGGGCATCCCGGAGGACGATCCGCGAAACCCGGGGGTCATCGCGGACAACGTCGGGGACAATGTCGGCGACTGCGCTGGCATGGCCGCGGACCTATTCGAAACCTATGTCGTGACCGCGATGGCCGCGATGTTACTGGCCTACCTGATCAGCTCGGTCCCGGGGGCGACTGCGATCCTGACCATCTTCCCCAACGCGGTCCTCTTCCCGCTCCTCGTCTGCGCCTGGGCGATCGTGGCGACCATCATCGGGGCCCTCTTCGTCCGGATGCGCCCGGGCGGAACGATCATGGGCGCTCTGTATCAGGGCCTGGCCGCGACCACCGCGGTCGGGATCGTCGGGCTCTACCTTCTGGACTATTATTTCATGAACGGCAACCTGGGGATTTTCGTCGCGACGGTGATCGGACTCATCGTCATGGTCCTCATCGTGGTCGTGACCGATTACTACACGAGCGCCAAGTACGGCCCCGTCCACAAGATCGCCGAGGCCGCCCAGGCTGGCGCCGGTCCCACCGTGATCAGCGGCCTCTCGGTCGGCCTAGAGTCCGCGTGGATCCCCGGCCTCGTGATCGTGGCCGGCATCCTCGGGGCGTACGCCGCCGGGGGCTACTTCCAGGGAACGTCCCACCTCGATTCCTACCTCGGGCTCTACGGGATCGCGCTCGCCGCGGCGAGCATGCTCTCCGTCACCGGGATGATCATATCGATCGATGCGTTCGGGCCGATCACCGACAACGCGGGCGGCATCGCAGAGATGGCGAAGCTTCCCGAGCAGGCCCGTGCGATCACGGACCCGCTCGACGCGGTCGGCAATACGACCAAGGCGATCACGAAGGGCTATGCGATCGGTTCGGCGGTCCTCGCCGCGCTCGCCCTGTTCGCGGCCTACACGTTCGCCGCCGCCGCCAAGTGGGGCCAGTCGTGGGGCCAGTTCACGAGCCTTCTCGTTCTCTCGCAACCGCTCGTGGTCGCGGGCCTCGTCATCGGCGCCATCCTGCCGTTCTTCTTCACGTCCTTCCTGATGAATGCCGTCGGCGTGGCCGCGGAGAAGATGGTCTTCGAGATCCGCCGTCAGTTCCGGGAGATCCCCGGCATTCTCCTGGGGACCTCGAAACCCCTCTACGGGCGGTGCGTCGACATCGTGACCCTGACCGCGATCCAGCAGCTCGCGGTGCCCGCGCTCATCGCGGTCGTGACCCCCCTTGCGGTGGGGTTCCTCTTGGGCCCGGTCGCCCTCGCGGGACTCCTCCTGGGGACTATCATCTCCGGTTTCCCGCTCGCCCTCATGATGACGACCGGGGGCGCCGCCTGGGACAACGGCAAGAAGTACATCGAATCCGGGAACTTCGGCGGCAAGCACTCGGACGCGCACAAGGCCGCGGTCGTGGGCGACACGGTCGGGGACGCCACCAAGGACACGGCCGGACCTGCGATCAACCCGCTCATCAAGGTCGTCAATACCATCTCGATCCTCTTCATCGGCCTGATCGTGGCTCACTCGGTGATCCCGATCTAGGTCGTCGAGCGTTCGAAGTGCATCTGGGCTGACGTACCGCAACTACTTCGCACACCACCATGAGCGGACCCAATCCTTCCCATTTCATCGACCGATACATTGCCAGCATCCGGGACTGGCGGGGCGTTCGCATGGCTCAAATCCGTCGTTGGATCCTCGAGGCCGATTCCGAGATGGTCGAGGAATGGAAGTGGTTGGGCACCCCCACTTGGTCCCATGACGGGGTCGTAGCCGTCATCGCTCCGTTCAAGGGAAAAGTGAAGCTCACCTTCTCTCGGGGTGCGCATCTCCCGGATCCCCAGAAGGTCTTCAATAACGGATTGGGAGGGAAGGAGTGGCGGGCGGTCGACCTCTTGGAAACGGATGCGATCAACGAGACCGCCCTGAAGGACCTCGTCCGCGCCGCCGTGAAGTTCAATCGATCCGAACTTGCCAACAAGGCTCCCCCCAAACGCCGAGCGAGCCCACCCCGGACCTCCCGACCCCGACCGGCACAGCGAAAGTCGTCCTAGGCCTGGACGAGCCGAGCCCATCGCTCGCCCGCACTTCCCCTACGACATGGAAAGCGCCGGGTCGAAATCGAGCAATAAATAACGGTTCCATCTATGCTGCGCCGAGGTGGGCACAATGTGCGACACTTGCGGGTGCAAGAACAAGAAGAAGCCGTAGGGGCTCCAACGCTCGATCCATCCCGAGCCTCACGGGCGAACCCCCCGCCAGTGTCGGTCGATCGGCCGCCCTACTCCCTCACCCGGTGATCGTAGATGCCCCGGGGCGGGGCGTCGCTGAGGCGTAATGACTCAAGCTGGTGCGGTCTTTTTTGGCCGCCTCGCGCTGCTCGCCCCGTTCCTCGCGGCGTCGTTCGCGCTCGCATTCCTCTTCGGTGACCCACTTGAACTCGACGTCCTCGGGGTGGTCGTGGGCGATGAACGCCCCGGCCTCGAAGGCGTTCGCGAGGAGGTCCTCCAAGTTGTCCGCTTCGTTCCCCTCGAGCTTCCCGGCCGTCCGCCAGAACCAATCCGGCGCCTTCCCCGCCGCTTCGAGGTATTCCGTGATGAGATCGTTGATCGAGGTACGCTCCCCCGCGACCCGGACGTGGACGTGACGGTCGTTCGGTTCGGGCGCGGACGCGTCCGACGAGGGGTTCATCGGGGCGTTCAGGTCGGTCCTCGCTATAACCCCTCGGAAGCGGCCGGGGCGGCGGGAGGAGGCCCCTTCAAATCGGTGCTCGGTGTAGGGGCGGCCGAGCGGACCGATGTACAGCACTCCCGAGCCGTCACCGGCGTCCACCTCCGGCGGCGATGCCAACACCCGGAACGCGCGCTACGCCTACCTCGTGGGCCGGCTCCGGAGCCGCCAGATCACGATGGAAGAAGCCACCGAGCTGTTCAACCAGTTGCAGGCGGCGGTCTCCCGGGCCGAGGCCGGTCGTTTGGCCGCCATGGCCCAAGCGAGCGCCTCGCGGGGGATCACGCCGACTCGCGTCCAAATGCCCCCACCGCCCCCCTCGACGGGGTCCGGCGGTTCCGACGACTTCCTCCTCCTCGGGCTGCTCGCCATGGGCGCCGGGGTGGGCTTGCTCGCCGCGATGACGAAGCGGATGCAGGATCTCGCGCCCGCTCCCGCGATCCCCGCGGTGGCCCAGAAACCCGCCTCGTCCCAGTAGGCGGACGGAATGGGCCGCGACCAGTTCACTTTCGCCCACATCGCGGATGCCCACGTCGGTGCCTGGGCTCGTAACCCGGCCTTGCGCGACCGCCTCCGTCAGGGGGTGCTGCGCGCGATCGAGGTGGCGCAGGAGCGAGGGGCGGAGTTCTTGCTCATTTCAGGGGATCTGTTCCATACTCCCGTACCGGAGCCGTCCGAGGTCGCCCCGGTCGCGGCCGCCCTCCGACGGTTCGTGGAATCCGGCCGACGGATCTACGTGATCTACGGTTCCCACGACTACGTCGCGCACCGAACGAGCTGGCTGGATGTGCTCGCCGAAGCGGGTGTGTTCGTCCGGGTCGCTCCCGAAGCCGTCCGCTCGGGCGAAGCGTCGTGGACCCTCCCTTGGACGGAGGATGTTCCCACCGGTGCCCGGATCGCGGGTGTCTCGGGGAGGTCGCACGGACTCGACCGGGACTACTACCGTTCGATGGACTCGAGTGCGTTTGAGGCCGAGCCGGGGTTTCGGATTTTCCAGTTCCACGCGGGCGTGGAGGAGTACCTCCCCACCCACCTTCGCGACAAGATTAAGGGGATCCGGGTCGAGAACCTGCCCGCGGGCGTCGAGTACTACGCGGGCGGCCACATTCACTTCACCTACGAAGGGGCCGGCCCGGGCGGTGGCCTCCTCATCAACCCCGGGGCGGTCTTCGGGACCAGTCGGACCGACATCGAGAACGGCGAGGCGGGGCGGACCCATCGGGGCGTTGTCATCGTCACGGTGACCGGGAAGACTCCCCGCGCGGAGTTCGTGGACACGCTCGAGCGGGGCGGGATCCTCACGCTCGATGTCGACATCTCGGGCGCAGCCCCTGAGGCGATCTCGGAGCTGATCGCCGCGCGGGTACGAGAAGCCGCTCCGGCTCGCCGGGACCCTCGTGCTCCCGCGCCTTCACGGAACCCTGGCCGGCGGGCGGGCCACCTCGCTCGACCTCGCCGCGGCCCGTGTCGCCCTCGAAAAGCAGGGGATCACCGTTCAGGTCGATGCCCGCAACGTGGAGTCCTCGTTGGACAGCATGCCCTCCGCGGTCTCGGAGAGCACGGTCGAGACGGAGGAGATCGACCGGCTCCTTACGGAGGGGCCGGAGCTTCCTTCCTGGTTCCGGGACGTGGACGGCCCGCGCCTGGTCCGAGAGCTGCTCGCGGAATTGGGCGTCCCGAAGGAAGAGGGCCAGTCCACGCTCGATTACGATACGGCGCGTCGGACGGGGGCTCGCCTACTCCTTGAGGTCTCCGACCCCGAAGTTCGGTAGGAGGGATGGGTGCAGCTCGTTCGGGTCGAGGTCCGGAATATCCGCAGCTACGCGCGGGCCCGGCTCGATCTCGAAGGCGGGACGACCCTCCTCGTGGGAGATGTCGGCTCGGGCAAGACCAGCCTCCTGTACGCGATCGAGATGGCCCTCTTTGGGACGGCCGAGATCGACGCAACCTATCTCGTCCGTCACGGGGCAACCGAGGCGACCGTGCTCGTCGCCCTCGAAGAGGGCGGGCACCGGTACGAGATCGAGCGCGCGTTCCGACGGGTCCGCCGCAAAGGGCGCGAGATGCTCGAGCCCGGCCGACTCTCCTTTCGCCAGGACGGGGCGACCACCTCGTACTCGGCGACCGAGCTTCGGGCCGAAGTGATCAAGCTGCTCGGGTTCCGCGACAACCCGAACCCGCGAGCGCACTCCGACCTCTGGAGGTGGGCGGTCTACGTCCCCCAGGAGCGCATGCGGGAGATCCTCGCCGCGGAACCGCTCGTCCGCTTGGAGACGGTCCGCAAAGCGCTCGGCGTGGAGCGGTACCGCATCGCGGCGGAGAATGCGAAGGAGGTGGCGAGGGACGTGCGTCGCACGTCGACGACCCTCCGGGCGCAGGCCTCGACCTTGCGCGAATACAGTGAGGATCTCGAGCCGGCGGTCGCGGAGGTCCATCGATTGGAGCAAGAGCGGGAGCGGGTCGAGGCCTCCCTCGCTACCGTGGAGCGCGATCTGGGAGTGGCGCGGGAACGGGCTCGAGCGGCCGAGCTTCGAGTCCAGGAGTTCGCTTCGGCCCGCCAGCGACTCGCCGACCTCGCCCGCGATGCGGCCCGGGAGCGCGAGGCTGTGGAGGAAGCCGGGCGTCGGCGCACCGCCCGGAGTCAGGAGGTAGCGCGCGGGACGACGGACCTGGAGGCACTGACCGCGCTGGCGGCCGACGAGGGGTCTCGCCGCGACGCAGCCCGCGAAGGCGATCGAGCCGTGGCCACACGCCGGAGCGAACTCGAGCTCGCGTCGGCCGCCGAGGTCCGCCTTTCCACAGCTCGCGAGCTGGAGGCGGCCCGGGGCGCCGATGTGGGGAGAGCGCGCGCAGACCGGGACCGCACGCGTGCTGAGGTGGCTCGTACGGAAGAGGTGGCTCGCCAGACGAGTCCGGAACGTCTCCCTTCTCCGGTGGCGCCGACCCCGCTTTCCCGGGATGAGATCGATGTTGAGCTCAAGGTGCGTCGCGCGGCCGAGCAATCGGCGGGAGAGTCCCTGGCGATGGCACGCCGGACCCTGGAGGAACTGCACGAACTGACGGAAGGGGGGGTCTGCCCCCGATGCCACCAGTCGGTCCGCGCCGAGCAGTTCACCCAACACGAGACCGAGGCACGGGAGGCCCTTGCCGGGGCGGAGAGGAACGCGGTGAGCTCCGTCGCAGAACGACGCCGCTGGGAAGAACTTCGCGTCGCGCGCGAAGCGTACGAGGGAGAGGAGGCCCGTCGCGAAGTCGTCGTCGGGCAACACCGCGATGCCCTCGCCGCCGAGGAGCAAGCGGACCACGAACTCCTCCGGACGGAAGCGCGCCTCACGGAAGCGACCGACGCTTGGGGGATCGCTCGAGCGGCGGTAGAACCGTTGATCGCTCCGGCAGCCGGAGTGCTCGGTGCCCGAACGGCGCTCGAGTCCGCCGAGGAAGTGGCCGAACGAGCCCGAAGCCGATACGAAGAATCCCGGCGGGCCACCGAGCGCCGCTCCGAACTCGGCGAGCGGTTACGACTTCTCGAGGAGGAGGGTCGACGGGAGGTCCATGACCTGGGTGCGATCCAGCGCCGTCAAGAGGAGCGGGCGGGGGAGGTCGAGGAGTTGAACCGTCGCCTTTCGACCGAGCCGGAAGCTCGACGGGAAGGATCGGCCGCGCAAACCGTCCTAGTGGCCCGCGAGGCCGACCGGCATCGCATCGCGGAGGAACGGGGTCGGCTCGCCGGGCTCACGGATGCCGCGCGGGTGCGGCAACGCCGGGCCGAGGCAGCTCGCATCGAGCGGGACCGCCTCAACCAGTTGGCCGAACGGGTGGATTCCAAGGCCGAGTGGCTCACCCACGCTTTCCACGATGCCGTGCTCACGATGGAGCGACGGGTCTTGGAGCACGCCCAGTCGGACTTCGAACAGACCTTCCGGGCCTACTTCGCGGTGCTGGTGGACGACCCCGACCTGGTCGCCGTCACCGATTCGACCTTCTCGCCGGCGGCCGAGATCCGCGGAGTGGAGACCCCCGCCGAGGCGTTGAGTGGCGGCGAGCGCACGAGTCTCGCACTCGCCTACCGACTTGCGCTTTCCCGCGTGGTGCGCTCGCTCGGCAGCCTGCGTTTCGACGCCCTCCTCCTCGATGAGCCGACGGACGGATTCTCGCCGGAACAGGTCCAAAGCATGGGCCAGCTGCTGGAAGAGCTCCGACTTCCGCAGGTGATCCTCGTCTCGCACGAGCGGGAATTGGAGGCGATCGCCGACCGGGTCGTTCGGGTCGAGAAGGAAGATGGCGCCTCGGTCTTGCACGGTCCGGGCACGCGGGCAGCGCGCGCCGACCCGACGCCCCCTACTTGAGCAACCCTTCGAAGGTCGTCCGGTCCCAGGGAGCGTGGCTCGCGACCTCAAGATTCTCCGAAAGGTGCTCGACCCGCTTCTGGCCCACGAGGGGTCCCAGGGTACCCGGCGCGGATCGGGCGAACTGGAGCGCGGTCTGGGCGGGAGTCAGACCGGTCCGTCGCGGTCCGCTTCGGGCCAGCTGGCCCTGCATCAGGGGAACGCTCGTGAAGCACCCGATCCCGAGCCGCTCCGCCGCTTCGAAGAGCGGGAGACGATCCCCTTCGACGCGCTGGGTTCGAGCCCCGGCCGCCTCGCGCATGGCGAGGTTGAACGGGAACTGGACGAACCGGAATCCGTGCTGGTCTCCCCCGACCTCGGACGCGATCTGCACGGCGCGCTCGAGATCGAAGTGAGCGGGATCGGCCGGCGGCAGGCGAAGGCAATCCCAGGTCGCCAGGCCATACGCGCCCAGATGTCCCTGGGTCCGGAATCGTTCGAGCACGACGAAGGCGGCCCGCAGCCGCGCTTCGAACTCGACGGGGCCGACGGTCGGAATCTGTGCGTCGGCCGCGTTGTGGAGGTAAAGCAGGTCCACGGAATCGATCCCCAAGTTCGTTCGGCAGCGCCCAAATTGGTCGGTCAGATATTTCGGGCTCATCGCGTGCGAGCCGTCCACGATGTCGGACGGGTCGAGCACGCCCGAATCGATCAGCTCCCGCTGGACCCACTGCGAGGGGGAGGTGCCGGTCTCGGCTTCCGGTGCGAGATAGCCGATCTTGGTCGCGATGAACACCTCGTCCCGCGCGATGGAAGCGTGCTCCACCAGTCGGCCCAGGGCCCTCCCGATGCTTCGTTCCGCCCGCTGGAGGCGATAGTTGATCGCCGTGTCCAGGACGTTCACCCGACCGCTCGTGAGGCAGACCGTCACGGATTGCTCGACCGCGTGGTCCGTAGACCCATCGGGTTGTCCGAGGTACGTTCCGAGACCGATGGACGAGAGGTGGAGCCCCGCCCGCGTCCGCCGAAAGTGTTCGGGAGGGAGATGGCGAGTAGAGACCGACCGCTTCGAGAACCGCTCGGTCCCTTCTACGGTCGCGAGTCCCGGGATCTGGGCCACGCGGACCTGTCGCGAGCGTCCTCAAAAAGGAGGTGGACCGGCTCGGAGGGCCCCTGGATTGGGGTCACCCTCTAAAGGGAGCCGGGTCTGTCGGCGCCCGGCCCATGCCTCGCCGGAAGTACGGTCGGCTGAGGAAACCGATCCCCCCGCTGACCCGAGAGAAGTGCCGCCTGTGCCGACTCCGACGACCGTGTCCGATCCACCCCCGGGAATCGGGGTCGTAGGTTCACGGTGCGGCGCCGCCGCCGCGTTTCTTCCCGATCAAGAGCGGGGTGGCCACGCGCTCGTGGAACCGGTCCGCCACGCGGCCGACGCGCTCCACCACGCCCGGGGCGAGGTTTCCACGGGCTTTGCCGAGGGCGGCCTCCAGCCCGAACCGGGCTTGCTGCCATCGGTAGAGCCCCTCGGGATACGCCGCCTCGAACAGCAACATCCCGCCCCCGTCCGAGGCGCGCGGGGTTCGCTGCCGGAGCAGGCGGTTCTTGACCATCTCGTGGAATCGGGTCCCCTCGATCGGCACCGCGATCGACACCGAGTACTCCTCGGGGGAGAACTTCCGGAAGAGCTGGAGGGTCGCTTCGATGTCCTCCATCGTCTCGCCCGGGTAGCCGAGCATGAGGAACCAGAACTGTCGGATCCCCTCGGCTCGGAGCGCCGCGGCCGTGCGCTCGACCGCCGCGAGGCGTGTGCCTCGGTTCATCAGGTCGAGCATCTTCTGGGATCCGGATTCGACTCCCACATACACCCGAGCAAGGCCGGCAGCGCGCAGCCGATGGAGGAGGTCGGGCTTCAACAGCTCGACCCGGGCGAGGCACTCGAACTTCAATTCCAGGTGGGCTTCGGCCATGAGGTCGAGCATCTGCTCGATCCACGAACGGGAGATCCCGAAGACGTCGTCACAGAATCGGACGTAATCCACCTGGTACCGGTCCCGGAGCGCGACCAGCTCGCGGACGACCCGTTCGGGGGACTGCTGGCGGAAAGTACGTCCGAACGTCGGCTTCGAGCACCAGGAGCAATCGAAGGGGCATCCCCGTGACGTCAGGACGGCCGTCCGACGTTCCCCGGTGCGCCGTTGCCACTCCCCGAGGTACTTCTCCATGTCGACGAGGTCCCAGGCGGGCAGGGGGAGCTGGTCCAGGTCCTTCAGGTAGGGGCGATGGGCCCCCCGAATTAGTCGCCCCTGGCGACGCACCACCACGCCGGCCGTTCCGGCGGGATCCTTTCCGTGCGCGACCTGGGTCGCGAGCTCCACCAGCGTGCCCTCCCCTTCGCCGAGGACGACCGCGTCGAACCCCACATCGAGGTACGTGGTCCAGCGGGTCGCGGCATCGGGGCCGCCGGCGACGCTGAACACCCCGGCCGCACGAGCCTCTCGGGCCAGCTCGACGCACCGCGGGAACGTGAGGGTCTTCGTGTGGACCCCGACCACGTCGGGAGAGAACGAACGAAGGGCCCTCCGAACGGGCGATAGGTCCCGGGCGAAGGTGAGGTCGACCATCTGGACGTCTATGCCGTGGTCCCGGATGTACGCGCCGAGCTGGAGCAGGCCGAGCGAGGGATACAGCTCGACGAACTTGCGCTCCATCGGGTCCTCCCGAGCGAGGTACGGGTCGACGAGAAGGACCCGCGGAGCCCCACCGTTCGCGGCCACCGTCCTAGCCACGGGCCCTCCGCAGACGTACAGGGCGTCCTCCCGAGATCGCGCCGACCGGGCAGTAGGGCACGCACCAACCGCAGTCCGTGCAGTTCGAGAGCACTTCGAGCCGGGTCGGGGTCAGCTCCATCGCGTTGGGTGGGCAAACACCCGTGCAAAGACCGCAAAGCACGCAGATGTCCGGATCGATGGTGACCACGGGAGGCTCCGAGTCCGATTCTTCCTGGGTTCGTCCTGTCCTCGCCGTTGGGTGGGGCGTGAAGCCCTAGGTTTTCGGGCCGGCTAGCTCGGGGTGGAGCGCCTTTCCTAGGGCGACGTACCCGGTCAGGGCACACTTGATCCGGACGGGGGAGAGGGGGACCCCGAGCTTTTGGATGACATCGTCTTGGGAGATCTTTCCCGCTTCGGTGGTGGTGAGTCCGGCCAACCGTTCCGTGAGCATCGAGGTGCTCGCCATGCTGATCGCGCACCCGTCCCCCTCAAACCGTACCTCCTGGATCCGCTCGTTCGAGGGGTCCAACTTCAGCCGAAGCGTGATGTGATCCCCGCACAGTGGGTTGGACTCTTCTCCGACCCGGCTCGCCCCAGGAAGCGGCCCGAAATTCTTGGGAGTGCGGTAGTGTTGGAGGATGACCTCCTGGTACATGTCGAAGGCCACGGAAGATACCCCCAGAGAGAAGTCACCCTGCCTCGGTATAAATTGACGGGGGAGACGAAGCGACGCACCGCCGGAGCGCGTCGCGCGCCCTCCCCTTTATAAACACCCCGCCGTGTGTAAATCCAATGGCCTCATCAGTGCCCCGGTACGAGGAGTGGCTTCCCCTCCACCGGGTCGAAGAACTCGGAATCTCCCTCTCCGACCCCCCCGAGTTCCAACAGATCCGGCAAGATGCGCACGCCCGTTTCCTGAGCCTGCCCCTTGAGCCCAACCCGCTCTACCGAGGCTACGGGTACTTTTCCGGCGTCGACCTCACCGGCATCGACCCCGAGGCGGACGGCCCTTCGATCGCCCTTCCGCCGGCCCTCCCCGGGGCGCTACGGATCGTGCACGACGTCACCGGGACCCGGATCGAACTTCCCGACTCGCTTCGGGAGGCCGGTGTCTCCGTGCGGACCCTCGCGGAAGTGTGGGCTCGGGGTGGACCGGCCACCCGAGAATTCTTCCGCGGGTCCGAGGAGCCGATCGACCGTCTCTCGGCCTTGGCGACGGCGACGCTGAATCGGGGGTACCGTCTCCACGTCCCCGACGGATGCCGCATCCCGGTTCGGGTTCAGGAACTTACCGCTCTTTCGGTCCCGCATGAAGCCCTCTCGATCCGCCGGTCGATCCGTGCCGGCGCCGGGGCCCAGCTGCTCGTGACCGAGGAGCTCTTCAGCACGCCGAACGGGCACGAAGGTCAACGCCTCTACGCCTCCAGCGTCGATGTCGACTTGGATGCCGACTCCAAGGTCGTGTACCTGGGGGTCCATGCGCCCGACCTGCGGGCCGTTTCGGTATACCGGCGTACAGCCACGACGGGTCCCCGTTCCCGGCTCGCCTGGGTCTGGAACGGGCTCGGCGGCTATCGGACCAAGATCCGCAACCACACGCAGTTGACGGGCGAAGGGTCCTCGGTCATCGACCTCCAGTCGTTCTATGGAATGAAGGACCAGTCCTACGACAGCTCGGTCGATCTCACCCACGTGGGAACCGACACCCACGGTCAATCGATCACCCGCGGCGTCTTCTCGGATGAGGCGCGCGGGATGAGCCGGGGCTTGGTCCGGATCGAGCACCAGGCGCGCAAGACGATCAGTTTCATCTCGGAGCATGCGATGCTCCTCTCGAAGGGCGCCCGGTCCGACACGATCCCGATCTTGGAGATCCTCTGCCGGGACGTCAAGGCGACCCACTCGACCTCGGTGGCCCCCGTGGATGCGGAGAAGGTCTTCTACCTGGAGTCGCGCGGCATCCCGCTCCCCGACTCGGTCCGGATGATCGGAGAGGGTTTCCTCTCCTACGTCCTGGAACGGGCTCCCGTCGCCGGCCTCCGCGAGATCCTCTACCCGGCCTTGGCCGCCCGGTGGGAAGGCGGAGACCTGAGCTGGGCCGAGGGTCACTTCCCCAACCTACCGGCCCTCGACGTCACGGGGACGGAGGCCGCCCCCGAATGGCGCTTCGACGCCAAGATGCGGTAGGGGTCGGGTCCCGGTGTCGCTGGTCAACGACCCCGAGAGCCTGCCGGAATCGGTCCTCGAGGAGCTCGTCCGCTCGCTTCGCACCGATCTGGAAGAAACGGAGGAACTGGTCCGGTCGCCGCGCGGCCGAGGTCCTCGACCCGGCCAGCCTCCTCACCGCCGCGGAACTGATCCACGGGGCGAAGGGGGTCCTCGATCGTCCCGGACCCGGACCAGGGCCGAGCGGGGCGCCGAGGCGAACCTCGCCTACGCCGTGATGCTCTCGGTCATCGACCTCGTGAAGTCCCACACCGACGTGCCCAAGGTGCCTCCACCCCGGAAGTCGTCCGGGAGTTAGTCCGGGGACGGACGGGGTCGGATCTACGACGGTCTAGCCGACCGCGCCCGCCATCTCGAGCTGGATCAGCCGGTTCAGTTCGAGAGCGTAGTCGACCGGCAGCTCCTTCGCGAACTCCGCAAGGAACCCCATCAGGATCAGGTGGATCGCGTCCGACTCGTTGAGACCGCGGCTCATCAGGTAGAAGATCTGCTCTTCGCCGATCTTGCCGACGACCGCCTCGTGGGTGATGGTCGCGTCCTCTTCGTGGATCTCGTTGTACGGGTAGGTGTCGGAGCGTCCCTCCTCGTCGGGAAGGAGCGCGTCGCACCGGACCGCCGCCTTGACTCCGGTGGCGCCCGGCGCCACATGGAGGAGTCCCCGGTAGCTCGTCTGGCCGCCGCGGATGGCGATCGACTTCGCGATGATCTTGCTCGAGGTGTCCGGCGCCGAGTGGACGGCCTTCGCGCCCGAGTCGATGATCTGCCCGGCGCTCGCGAACGCGACCGACAGGATGTCGGCCCGCGCGCCCCGTCCCTTGAGGTAGACGGACGGGTACTTCATCGTGATCTTGGAACCCATGTTCCCGTCGACCCATTCCACGAGCGAGTTCTCGTAGGCGACCGCGCGCTTCGTGACCAGGTTGTAGACGTTCTTCGACCAATTCTGGACGGTCGTGTACCGGACCTTCGCGTACGGCTCCGCGACGACCTCAACGACCGCCGCGTGGAGCGAGTCGGTCGAGTAGATCGGGGCGGTGCAGCCCTCGATGTAGTGGAGCTTGGCGCCCTTGTCCGCGATGATCAGGGTCCGCTCGAACTGCCCGACGTTCTTGGCATTGATGCGGAAGTAGGCCTGGAGCGGGATGCCGACGTCGACCCCGGGAGGAACGTAGACGAAGCTGCCCCCCGACCAGACGGCGCTGTTCAGGGCGGCGAACTTGTTGTCGTTGTAGGGAACGATCTTCCCGAAGTACTTGCGGACGATCTCGGGGTGCTCCTTGACGGCCGTGTCGGTGTCGGTGAAAAGCACGCCCTTGGCCGTCAAGTCCTCTCGGATCTTGTGGTAGACTGTCCCGCTGTCGTACTGGGCCCCGACCCCTCCGAAGTAGTCCCGCTCGGCCTTGGGAATGCCGAGCTTGTCGAAGGTGTTCTTGATGTCGGCGGGGAGGTCCTCCCAGCTCTTCTTCGTCTCCCCTTCGAGCATGGGGTTCGCGTAGTACGTGTAGGCGTCGAAGTCGATCTCGGCCAGGCTCGGACCCCAGTCGGGCATCGGCCGCTCGACAAAGTGGGCGTAGGCGCGCAGTCGGTACTCACGCATCCAGTCCGGCTCGTTCTTGAAGTCGGAGATCTGTTCGACGACCTCGCGGGAGAGCCCCTTCGCGATGCGAAGACGGTAGGTCTCCGGGTTCTTGAAATCGTAGCGAGTGTAATCCAGCGGAGTGATGTCGGCGGAGCTCTGAGCCATAACGTCCTCGGCAATTCCATCACATGATGGTATTTAAATCAAAGGTCGCCTCGGGGGCTACAATCCGGCCCCCGGCGTGGGCCGAGGAGGTTCGGCCGAGGTTGTCGGCGGGCAAGCTACACCCTCGCACAGTGATTCTGCTTCCGGTCTGGCCAAGCGGTTCACGCCCGAGCCGGGTGGAAGAGATGACTGATCTTGTCGAGGCTCTCGACCAGACGGTCGATCTCGGCACGCGTGTTGTAGAGGTAGGGACTGGCCCGGGTCAACGCCGGAACACCGAGGCGCTCCATCAACGGCTGGGCGCAGTGATGGCCGGCCCGGACCGCAATGCCGTCCGCGTCCAGAAGGGAGGCCACGTCGTGGGGATGGACTCCCTTCAAGACAAAAGAGACGACCGCCTCCCGTTCCTCGGACCGGTGCGGCCCGACGATATGGATGCGATCGCCGAGGGTCTCGACCAACCGCGTTCGAAGCGCGTCCCCGAGCTCGCGCTCGTACGGCCGCAGCTCGTCCCACCCGATCCGTTCGAGGTAGTCCAGGGCGGCCGAAAGCGCGACCGCACCCCCAACGTTGGGCGTACCGGCTTCGAACCGGGCCGGGGGCTCTCGATAGGCCGACCGATCGAGGTGAACTTCCGTGATCATCTCGCCTCCTCCCAGGGCGGGGGGAAGCGTCGCGAGGAGCTCGGGTCGGCCCCAGAGGACGCCGATGCCCATGGGAGCGAGAACCTTGTGTCCCGAGAACGCGAGGAAGTCGACCCCCAACTGCTGGACATCGACCGGGAGGTGCGGGACAGACTGGGCCGCGTCCAGGATGACGAGGGCCCCCACCGCGTGGGCGCGCTCAACGATCTCCCGAACGGGGTTTAGGGTCCCGAGGACGTTCGAAACGTGGGTCAGGGTGACGACCTTGGTTCGGGGCGTAAGGAGACGGTCATAGTCCTCGAGCCGAAGATGCCCCTCTTCGTCGATGTCGACATAGTCGACCACGATGCCCTTGCCCTCGCGCAGGAAGTGCCAGGGAACGATGTTGGAGTGGTGTTCCATTACCGTCGCGAGCACGTGATCGCCGGCGCTGAGCCGGGCGTGACCCAGACTGATCGCGAGCACGTTGAGCGCCTCGGTCGTCCCGCGGAGAAAGACAACGCCCGAAGGATCTGGGGCGCCGAGGAAGCGGGCGATCCGCGCCCGGGCCTGCTCGTACGCGTCGGTCGCCTCGACGCTCAACTCGTAGACCCCACGGTGGGGGTTCGCGTTGACCCGGGAGTAGTATTGCGTCAGGGCATCCAAGACGACCTTCGGCTTCTGGGACGTGGCGGCGGAATCGAGATAGGCCAACGGATGGCCGTGGAAGGTCAGTTCGAGGAGGGGGAAGTCGGCCCGGACCCGGCCGATGTCCATGGTCGAACCGACGGGGCGATCCCCGGATCAGGTCGCCTCAGCGACGCCGAGTCGGACCCAGTCGTACCCCTTGGCTTCGAGCTCTTCCGCGAGGTCCTTGCCTCCGGAGAGCGCGATCACGCCATCGACCATGACGTGGACCTGGTCGGGCTTGACGAACTTCAAGATCCGTTGGTAGTGCGTGATCACCAAGATCCCCGCATCGGGTCGGTGGAGCTTGGCCACCGTCTCGCCGACGGCGCGGACGGCGTCGATGTCGAGCCCCGAATCGGGCTCGTCCAGGATCGCAAAGATCGG
Source organism: uncultured Thermoplasmata archaeon (assembly GCA_963749235.1). Taxonomy (GTDB): domain Archaea; phylum Thermoplasmatota; class Thermoplasmata; order Lutacidiplasmatales; family UBA184; genus Lutacidiplasma. The sequence goes on from CAVVLV010000001.1 coordinate 946,308, forward strand.
TCGGATCGTCGCCATCTGCAGGACCTCGGCACGCTTCTTCTCCCCACCCGAGAATCCCTCGTTCAGCCCGCGCTTCAGGAAGGAGTCGTCCATCCCGAGGTAGCCCAGGTGCGTCTTCATGTCCTTGTCAAACCCGGTCGCATCCGCGTTCTCGGGGGTGTGGCGTTGCATGTATGAAGTCCAGAGGAACTTCGCCAGCGACAGTCCCGAGACCTCCTGAGGATACTGGAATCCGAGGAAGAGACCGGCGCGCGCACGCTGGTCGACCGGGAGTTTCAAGAGGTCTTTGCCGTCGAGGAGCGCCGTGCCCGCCGTGACCTTGTACTTGGGGTGACCCATCAGCGCATAGGCGAGCGTGCTCTTGCCGGAGCCGTTAGGCCCCATGAGGGCGGTAAGCTCGCCGCTCTTCATGGTCAGGTTCACGCCCTTCAAGATCTCCTTGCCGGCCACCTCGGCCCGCAGTCCGTGGACTTCGAGGGTGTGCTGCGTCGCGGTCGTCGTCATTTCGGTGGTGCAACGAGCCGATACCGTTATTTAAGCATGGCGCGGTGTGTAAATCCGAAGGCCCCATTCCGGGGTCAGCGAAGAGGAAAGCCCATGGGCGCAGTCGACGGGGAGGTGCTGGAAGGCACTCGAGGCCGGATCCTTGAGGAGCTGGCGGTCGCCCCTCGTACGGCCCGTGACCTCGCGCAGAAGTTGGGGATCCAGGAAAGCGCCGCGCGGGGCCATTTGGAGCGGATGGAGTTCCGAGGGTTGGTCTCCCCCGCCTTCCACCGGGAGGGCGTCGGCCGTCCCCGAAAGCGATACGTCCTGACGGAACAGGGCCAGGAACTTTTCCCGAAAAAGTACGAGATGATCCTGGATACCCTCATGAACGAGCTGCTCGCGCAGAAGGGCGAGGGGTTCGTGAGCGCCCTCTTCGTCCAAGCGGCCCGTCGGATGGCGGGCGACATTGCCAAGACCATCCCGCGTGAGGCCCCCGAGGCCGAACGGCTGCGTCACCTCGTCGACGCCCTGAACCGGATGGGCTTCCGCTGTTCGCTCGAGGAAGGCGCCGACGGGCGCCCTCGGATTATTCGAACGAACTGCGTCTTCCGCCACAGCGCGTTGAGCCACCCGTACCTGCTGTGTGACGTGTTCGACAAGACCCTCACGGAGGCCCTCCTCGGCGAGGCGGGAGTGGCCCTCGAGGATTCGATCGGCCGGGGGGGAGTTCGTTGCTCGCACCTGGTCCAGCTCCAGTAGCCCTCCGACCCGAGCGTCTCTTCGGTTCGAGCGAGTCGAAAGGGAGCCCACCGGCACTCGATCCTCAACGGGCTCGTGGTCGATTGAAGTGCCGCGACGGTACGGGATGAACGAGATCGAACTGAGTCCGGAGGCCGCCGTGGCGATGCGAGCTCATTCGCGGACTGAGTACCCCCGAGAATGCTGCGGTTTCCTGGTCGCGGAGGAAGCTTCCCAACCCCGATTCTTCCGGTCGATCGAGCGAGCCGCGAACGGCCGGGACGGTGGTATGGACCCGCGATTCGAGATCCGTCCCGAAGACCTCCGCCGCCTCGAGCGCCGACTGGAGGGCACGGGGATGATGGTGGGCGGCTTCTACCACTCGCACCCCGACCAACCTGCCTATCCCTCCGCAATCGATGCAGCGAGTGCCTGGCCGTGGTACACCCATGTGATCCTCCGCGTCACTCCCCGGACGGTCGGTCCGATCGGCGCCTTCCAATGTGACCCGGAGCTAGGGCAGTTCGAGCCGGCCCACCTTACCCTTCGAAAGGACCCCCGCGAATCTGCTCTGGGGCGAGACTCTAAGAACCTTCTCGACGAGTCCGAGGAGACATGACCCGAACCCGGGTGAAGATCCCCCGTCCGCTCCAATCCTTTGCGGGAGGGGCGAGCGAGGTCACGGTGGAGGGCGCCACGGTCGGCGAGGTGATCCGCCGTCTGGCCGAGGCGCATCCGGGCCTGGAGAAGCACCTCTTCACGCCGTCCGGAGAGCTACGGAACTTCGTTTCCCTCTACCTGAATGAGGAGGATGTGCGCTACCTCGAGCGGGCTCAGACCCCGATCCACGAGGGCGACGTCGTGACGATCGTCCCGGCCATCGCCGGGGGCGCGCCCGACCCACCGGCACCGGCTCGGGGCTCTTCGCTCAGCCGTGACCAGTTGGTCCGATACAGCCGACACCTCCTCCTCCCGGAGGTCGGCGTGGCCGGTCAGAAGAAGCTCTTGGCCTCCAAGGTGGTCATCGTCGGCGCGGGCGGTCTCGGGTCCCCGTCCGCACTCTACCTGGCCGCGGCCGGGGTAGGGGAGATCGGCCTGGTGGACTTCGACACGGTCGATGCCTCGAATCTGCAGCGCCAGGTCCTGTTCGCTACGCGCGATGTGGGCCGTCCGAAGCTCGAGGCGGCACGGGACCGGCTCGAGTCCCTGAATCCGGGAATCCGTCTCACCCTCCACTCCCAACGTCTCACCTCGGCGAACGCACTCGACGTCCTACGTCCCTACGATGTGATCGTGGACGGTACGGACAACTTTCCGACGCGCTACCTCGTGAACGATGCCGCGGTGCTGCTGGGAAAGCCGAACGTCTACGGCTCGATCTACCGCTTCGAGGGGCAGGCAAGCGTCTTCGATGCACGGCGGGGCCCGTGCTACCGGTGCCTCTACCCCGAACCGCCCCCTCCGGAGGCCGTCCCATCGTGTTCCGAGGCCGGGGTCCTGGGGATCCTGCCCGGCCTCATCGGGACGTTGCAGGCCACCGAGACCGTCAAACTCCTCCTCGGGATTGGGGAGACCCTGGTCGGCCGGCTCCTTCTGTTCGACGCGCTCGAGATGCGCTTCCGAGAGCTCACGCTGCGCAAGAACCCGACCTGCGTACTGTGTTCCCCGACCGCGACCCAGAAGGGTCTCATCGATTACGACCAGTTCTGCGGGGTACCGAGCGCGGACGCGGCTGCGGGCTCGGTCGGGATCCCCGAGATCACTCCCGAGGAACTGAAGGTGGAACTCGGGTCCGCTGACCCACCCTTCCTCTTGGATGTTCGCGAGCCTGTGGAATGGGAGGTGGCCCATCTCCCCAACGCGACCCTGATCCCACGCGGCCAGCTGCCCGACCGGGTGACCGAGATAGCGAAGGCTCGGGCGGTCGTGGTGTACTGCCGGACCGGCCAGCGCTCCTCGCAAGCGACCCGGCTCTTGCTGGACATGGGTTTCCACAATGTTCGAAACTTGAAGGGCGGGATCTGGGCCTGGTCCGAGCGGATCGACCCTTCCCTACCGCGCGTGTAGCAGCGCCCGGGCGCCCGCACGTGAGCGAGCCGGGTCCCCTCGCCCCTTCTCCGCCGCGGCCATACCTACATTACCCTCCTCGAGGTACCTCGCTCCCAGTGGCCCCAATCAAGCGAGCGGCTGGGTGGGTTCTTGCCGCGACGTTCCTCGTGCTGTTCGCCCTCGTGATCGGCACGAGCGCCCCCCTCTCTTCGGTGTCGGCGCCATTGCGCACGGCCTCCACCTCGCCCGTGACGGCCGTCGTCATGTTCAACGGAGTGGCCGTGGGCGGCCACACCACCGCGGGCAGCGCGATCGTGACCAATTTTAGTGGGGTATTCAGCACCGTGTTCACCTGGAACAGCACGTCCGGGACCGCCCCGGTGTTCGTGACCGAGGGCGTGGTATCGCTCCTCTTCCTCGGGGTCGCGATCGGTACCTCCACCCAGCAGCAACCCGAGAATGGGCACGGCGTCATCACCCTGAAGTCGGATTTCACCCAGAACCGGTACCTCTTCGAGGGGAACTACGAGATCCAGGCGACCCTCCAGAGCAACGGAACGACGGTCTTCACCCAGGACTTCTACATCTGGGTCCAGGCCACGGACCATCTGACCCTGGTCAACATCGTCCTTCTCCTCATCGCGATCCTGGAGATCTGGCAGATCGCGGCGCTCGGCAGCGTGAAGAAAGCGAGAACGCAGCTCGGGATCCCACCGCCCGCTTCGTCGTCGACTCCCTCGTCTTCCTCTCCTTCGCCGTCGTCCGCTCCCCCGCCGGCCTCTCCACCGCCTTCCTCTCCGCCGTCGTCTCCTCCGCCGACGGGGGGTACCTAATGGCGGGCGGGTCGTCCGGCGCGGCCAGCGGCGCGATCCTTGGCTTGGTCCTCGTCCTTCTGTTCCAACAATTCGGGTACTTGGACTTCTCCAGCAACCTCATCAATGCGGTCGTTGAGCTGGTCATCGTGATGGCCGTTCTCGGAGTGATCGGCGGTCTCATCGGCCGTGGACTGAAGGGCCACGCGATCCGTAAGGCGGAGGCCGGGCAGTCGACTGCGACGGCGCCCGGGACCCCTCCCGCTACGCCTCCCGGAAACTGAACGGGCCGCTAGGGCTCGGACTCGGCGTCCAGGTCGGGACCCACTCTCAACGTTCCGCTCACGGAGCGGACGCGGCGGGAGAGCTCCTCCGCGAAGGCGTCCGGGTTGTCGGGGGAGATGAAGAGAGGGACCTTGCCGCCGCTGATGAGCAGCCCCGAGCTGTCCGTCTGGATCGAGTCGAACTGGCCGATACGGGGGCTCCACATCCGGCCGCGCCAGCCCCACGAGCCGAAGAACCCGGTTGCGCTGAGATCGCGGAGGCTGCCGGGCTCGATCTTGCTGATCTGCTTCAAGCGGACGCGTTGGCCTCCCAAGATCCGCCATGCCCGGACGTACTTCGCGTCGATCGTGTAGAACGTGGTGAGGTACCGCGCGAGGAAGAGCAGGACGACGAGGCCCAGGAAATCGGGGACCCACGGCTCGGAGGACGGCGCCTTCAAGACCAAGAACACCACGGCGACCAAGAGGAGATAGGCGCCGATCACCCAGTACGAGAGCTTCCCCCGGGCCCGATACCGTCCGCGAGAATCGAGGCGGGGTGGTGGGGGATGGGGGGCGGCGATCTCAGTTGGCGGCTTCGTAGTAGTACCCGCCTCCGATAGGGAAAGTGCCGTTCCGAACGGCCGGCAGCCATCTTACCGTGCTTCTTGGAAGAAGGCCGCCATCTGGGCCATGCCCTGTGCCATGCGCTGCTCCTCGATCCCGATGTACTGGGCGGTCGTGGCTTCGCTCGCGTGCCCGTACACGGCCTGGATCTCCGCGGTCGGCGTCCCCGCGTCGTGGCTGATCCGTCCGAACGACCGGCGCAGGGCATGCGTTCCTACCGGAACGAACCCGGCCCGGCGCTGGACTCGCCGCCAGTCCTTGTCGATGGCACCATAGCGTCCGGGGTAGACCGGGTCCTCCGGTCGACGGCCCCGGACGAACGGCTCGATCTCCCCGTAGGCCATCGGGTTGATCGGGATGCGGCGGGGCTTTCCGCCGCGCTCTCCCTTCCCGAGCACCCACATGGTCGGTGGCCGCTGGTCCATCTCCAGATCGCGCACGTGGAGACGGGAGATCTCGCACGCCCGGAGCCCGTTGAACAGGCCCAAGACCACGATCAGTCGCTCCCGTCCTTCGGCAATCTTCAGGATCGCCTTCGCCTTGCCGATGTCGAGATAGGGCCGCTTCCGCGCGACCGGTTTCCCAAAGTGCCAGATCTCGGGGTCCGCCGCGAGCATGTGTCCCTCGTACGTGAGGAACCCCCTGAGGCGGCTCGTCCAGTTCTGCCGGGAACAGGGAGCCAGCAACGGCGTGTCCCGGAGCGCCTCGACCATCGCCCGGGTGATCGACGACGCGCTGGTCGGCGGCGAGAACCCGAGCCGGGCGAACCACGCTCGCTTTCGGCGAGCCCTCGGGCCGCACGGCACGGCCAAGTTCCGCAGCGCTCGCTCCGTTTGCCTTCTCCACTTTTCACTCACTCCATGTCGAGACGCGACGTATCGCTCTACCCGTTCGGTCCACCACCGCGCCGCATTCGGCACGGTGTCCTCCGAAGCGGGGAGAGGACGCGAAGGGTTGAAGCACTCTTCGCTCGACCCGAACCCGAGCGCGACCCAACCCGGAAGAGATGGCGGCCGCGAGGACTCTGGTCGAATCGATTCATGGGAGGGTTCCCCGAACGCTCCCGCTTGCGCCATCTCGGCCGTCACCGGTGGCGGCCAACCCCGTTCGGGGGTATTTGCCAAGCCGAGCTGGTGGATGGTGAAAGGAGGCGAATTGAGAGCAGCGCAACCAGTCAATTCGAGTTGACGTAGGGCATTTGCAATGGTCGAGGGATTCAGTTTTGAGGTAATGGATGAGGCGCCCGCGGCGCCGGTTGCAACGGTACTCAGCCCTGCTTGTCATTGCTTGCGTATCCCTCCTACTCCTGCCTTGGCTGCCCGGAGACGCATCTGCCGGAGGTGATGGAGTATGTGTGTGTCCAACCTGCCCACAGCTTCACTGCGGAGGAGGACCTCCCCATGTTCTCGTGTTCCTATCAGACTACAACGCGAGTTACTCAGTCTTCCTCAACAGGACCTATTCAGCTCCGGGCAACGGTTGGACGATTCAGGCCGGCGTAGCAGTCCCCCTGAACATTTCGGGACCATGTCCGGGCTCCCCCATTAGATTCATGGGCTGGATAGTTACAGCCGGAACTGTCGCGAACCCGTCCGCATGTTCAACCACGTACACTCCCCCTTCGTACGCGGGATCTGTTAACCTGATGCCCATTGTGAACGCGAGCGCAGTCCTCGGGAACAGTTACTCGGGCAACTGGGCGGGGTACGCGGACCTTCCCCCAGGAGATGCTGCTGGCATGGAGTGTGTCCAGGGGTCGGTCACGGTCCCAGCGTTTACGATTCCGACGGGCGACGCGGACCAGTATCCGAATTATCTGTTCATTTGGGTTGGAATCGGAGGAATCGCCGGCAATGAAAGTTTGTGGCAAGCAGGGATGTATATTGAACAGATTGTGGGGTCTACCAACACGATCGGATGGCAACCTGTTTACGATGCGTTCAACGGCGTAACCCAGTCGGGCTCGATTACATCTCTTAACTCGACCAATTACAGCATGCCTGCGAGCATGACGGCTCAGGTATGCACCCAAATCTCCGGCTACGACTTGTACGTGCTTACATTCTACGGGCAAAACGGCGCCAAACATGTATGGTCCGGCACGGTGCCCACCCGATTTTTCCCGAACGAGGCCTCCGCCGAATGGGTTGTAGAAGCCACATCGCTTCCTTGGAAGTGGTATGCGCCATGCAAGTGCTACGGCGTCCCAGCATTTTCCAAGGCAACATGGTCTAGTCCTGACTGGACCGACCTAAGCGGGACGTACACCATCTTCCTCGACGCTCTTGGGGCCTTTGCTCTAAATGATTCCGCCGCTTCGTGCGGTTGCGGCACTCAGTATGTGAATCCCACGCCATTGACTTCGAGCGACACTAATTTCTCGGCGGTCTATTGGCCATAGGAGAATGAACCCCCATGAGTGAGAGACTCGGCCCACCAAAGGAACTCAACAACCAGTGGCTTGTTGCGAGGATTTCCCAGGTGGCCTGTGGGGTCGCGGTCTTGGCCGGCATGTTGATCCTCTGGTTTGGTGCCCGCGGAACTTCCACACTAGGATCGTACGGCTGTCCGGCGGAAGGTTGTCACTTTCCTCCACCCGTAGAGATTCTCACCGCCCCAGTCGCCGTGTTCTTCGGAGCCACTGCTGCCCTGATTGTTCTGGGAGGGATTCTCCCCCGAATCTGGCCCGCGGCCACCGTAGGGGCGGCGTTGAGCTTGGCGGGTTGGTGGTATGTAATCAACCAGCTCACGCCCCTCCATCCGGCACAACCCGGTTGGCAGTTTCCGGTAGGAACCATTGCGATCTTACTCGGAGGCGCCCTCGCTCTCCTCGTGAGTGTGTACCTTGGCATCATGCTTGCTCTCGGAAAGGACGAACGCCCAGTGTCGCAATCTTTCTAATCTGAAAACCCGCTCCCTTCATCGTTCGTCGGGCAGGTCCGCCCTATCACCCCCAACCCTCCCTCCCCGGGAGCATGGTCGACCCCGCGTTCCATCGCGAACTGCTGCTACCGACACCCGTCCTGGAACCCCCCACCATCCCACACCTCGTCTGGACCGGGGCGACCCCCTTCTGGCTCGAGATCCACCGCGAGACGAGTGGGCGCGTCCGCTACGCGCTCGGCTCGCCCCAGGCGACCGACCTCGAGTCGATGCTCATCTATCTCGAGAACACGCGGCACCGCGTCGCGGCGGGACCACCGATCGCCTGCCCGCTCGCTGACCTTACCAGCCGCGGGATCTTCGCTCGAGCCCTCGCGGTCCAGCGGCACCACCACCTACCACTTCGCCTGCCTAATGACGCCGACGCGGCCGGGTTCCTCCTCCGGACCCTGGGCTCGCAGACGCTCCAAGACCACGACGTGGTCCTCCAACTCCTGTTCCAGCGGGCGCCGGTCTGGGAGTCGGGTCTCTTCTCGGCTCGCTACACGACCTACGCGGAGCGACACGGTCGTGCCCTCCGGGCGGAGATGGATACGCGTCGGGCCGAACCCGCCTATCACGTCGAGCTGCGCGCTCACCTCAAGGGCCCGCACCCCGACCAAGCGCTGATCGCGCTCGGGGCTTGGCTGGAGCAGTGGACCACGCTCGGCGGCGTGCCATGGCGGACGTGGAGGGTGATTCCGAAGAAGAGGGAGCAGCCGTTCCACGCCGCCTTCGCGACCCACGACTTCGCCAAGTTCTCGAACCGGCGCGGACGGCGCGACGTCTCCGCGACCGAGTTGGGGCACTTGCTATCGATCCCTTGGGCCACCTACCACCCGGAGTGCTCGTACGCAGGGGCACCTCAAGGGAGACCCGGGACAGAGTTCGTGGCCCGCCCGCCGGCCCCCGGCCAACCGGCGATCGCCCGGATCGAGGCTGCTCGCCCCACCCCAAGTTCCGACTCCCAGCTGGTCGTCGGGGTCTACAACGATCGCTGGGTCGGTCTCCCGCGGCATTGGAACCACGCCGCGCTACTCGGCCGGACCCAGTCAGGGAAGTCGACCCTGGCCCTCAACCTGGTCCTCCAGATCCTGGAGGGTCAGCCCGAGGCGACCGTCGTCGTGGTCGAGCCCACGGGGACGCTCGTGAACGGCATTGTGTCGCGGCTTTCACCGGAGATAGCGGGGGAGACGATCGAGATCGACCCGGCGCACGCCACCTTTGAGGAGGAAGGGACCACCTTGGTCTCGGTCCCGCTCAACCTTTTCCAGCAACTCGACGCCACCGCCATCGGCGAAGCCGAACATGACCGCTGGGCCGAGGCGCTTGCGGGCGCCCTCCTCGCCGCGATCCGGAACGCGTGGGGCGAGGAGAGCATCGGCGGACGAGCCGAGCTGGTCCTCCGGGCCCTGGTCCAGGGGCTCTCCCGGGTCCCCGGGTCGAACCTCGTCGACGCCTACCACCTCCTCTCGAACAAGGCCGCCCTTCAGCGGTTCCTCCGGACCGCCCCTCCCGGGCCCCTCCGCGACTTCCTCGAGCGGCACCTGCCGCGGCTGGACTACCAGTTCACGATGTCGTCGCTCGACAAGGTCGGCAAGATCGCGACGAACCCGCTCCTCCGGGTCGCGCTTTGTCAGCGGAGCCACTCTGTCCCGTTCGATAGGCTACTGCGGCACCGCCTGCTGCTCCTGAACCTCTCAAAGTCCGCGCTCGGGGCGGAGGGGGCGAACTTCCTCGGCGCGGTCTACCTGAGCCAGTTGTGGGCGGCCGTCCAGCGGTCGGCCCGGCCCGACCGCCCCATCTACCTCGTACTCGACGAGGTCCACAACTATGCCATCCCGGCGCTCGCCGACATGCTGAGCGAGGGGGCGAAGTTCGGCCTCCACGTCGTGGCCGCGACCCAGTTCCTCCACCGGGTCCCACCCCGGGTCCGAGCCGCTCTACTCGGGAACGTGGACGCGTGGATGCTCTTCTCACTCGGTGTCGAGGACATGGACGATGCCTGGAAGATCGTCAACGGGGAGGTCCATGGCTGGCGCCCCCAGGACCTCGTGGACGGCCTCCGGCCGCGCGAGGTCGCGTTGGCCGCGTCGGGATGCCTCGTGAAGCTCGAGACGCTCCCCAGCCCCCCGTTGGGCCCCCTGGCGACCGAGAACCATCTCGCCGTCACCGAGAGTTCGCGTCGATACGCCCAGCCCGAGGACTCGGAGGCCTCCCCGTGGCTGGTGGGGCCCGAGGAGGTCCAGACCGTGATGGCGGGCCTCTCCCCGGGACCGAAGTCGAAGGAGGAACTGGAGGACGCGACCTTTCTGCCCTCGGCCCAGCTCAACGGGGCGCTTGCCCTGGCCGTCTCGGAAGGCGATGTCGAGTCCGACGGGAGCACGGGCCGCTTCCATCTCACCTCGCGGGGTAAGGTCCACCTGGCGGCCCTGGAGGGCCGACGAAACGAGGGGGAGGAGCACATCGAGACGCTGACCGAGTTCGCGGTCTTTCTGGAGAAGCGCGGGATCGCGCTGAGCGTCCCCAAACAGGTCGCGGGGATCCTGACCCCCGACGGCCAGTTCCAGTGGGGGTCGGCCACGTACAACGTAGAAGTGGAGTGCTCTACCATCTCCAAAGCGGCAGGGCAGGTCGTCCGGAACGTGAAGAAGGCCCGTGCCGCGGGTCACTGGGTCCTGGTCGTCCTCCCGGACCGCTCGGCGATCCCGAGGACCCTGGCCGTTCTGGAGGAGGGCTTTCCGGGCCATTCCCTCTGGACAGACGGTGTCGGCCTTGTTTGGAAGGAGGGGAGGGCGGCGTTCCGACCCTACCAGACCCCCGGGACGCTGGTGTGGCCCTTCCTGACTGGGCTATGGGCCGTGACGCCCGGGGAAGAGGATAGGGAGGCGGATCGACCCACGTTGCCGGTGGTGGAGACCGACCCCCTGTACACGAACGTTCAGGGCGCGGTCCGCGTGCTCCTCCTGGCGGGCAATAAGGAGGCGACCGCGAGCGAGATCCTCCGAAGATTTCCTCCCGCCGCCCAAGGGGAGTACCTGGAGCAACACGTGGGGGTCGCGCTTGCTCTGCTCGGCGCCCGAAGCCGGAGAGCATGGGTGGGGGAGGCCCGACCGCATGTCTACGACCTGACCACGGTGGACCGGTTCACCGGACCGGTCCCTAAACTGACGGTCCCCGCCTCCGACGACCGGTCCGGCCCGGCAACGACAGCCTCTGACGAGAGTTTCGTCGCCCGGACCAGCAGCCGGTCCGGACCGGCTGATTAGGAAAGGGGGTTATGGAAGGATGGGAGTATGATCCAGTGAGGGACTAAAACTTAATTCGATTTCGCACGATTGAATTCCTGAATATGCCAAGATCCAACCGGAGGGTTCGGCTTGGTCCGAGTGCGTGTAGCGTAGCCTGAGTTCCGGATGAGTCCAGCAAGGTACTCGAAGGCCTCCGGAGTAATCGCCATTCTATCGACTCCCAACATGGCGAAGTAGCGGGCGTCGTCGATGGCCCTTTCGAATTGCCGAGGGTTCGGTATCAACACGCGCTCGGCTAACTTGAGGCGAAGCTTGGCGCCATCAAGCGCCACCCGGCGCTTCCGGCCCCCCGCGTAGACAAAGTCGAAACCCGACTCGGCCTGCCGAAGTTCGACCGGGCCGGGAGCTGTGTAGTAGACCACGAACCAAACTAAGAACGCGTCCCCGGCCACGAGGGCCAATAGGATCGGCTCGAAACCGTGGACTGCGAGTTGCCATGCGATAAGAGCGGTGAAGAACAGGAAGAATCCGACGCCAGCCCAACGAGCGGGCCGATTCATGTTGCGATAGTGCAGCGACGAGACCGAGGAAAGGTCAAAGGAGGTCATGCCTGAATTCCCGCGGTGGCCCATCAAGTCTGTTCACCCTGATAACTGGCCCGGCGCGGGGGGGACCCGCGAGCGGAGCGAGGGGGGAGGACCCGCGCTCTAGGCAGGCGCGTCTACCTGTCCGCCGGGGGAGGTGGTGACACGGGAGCCCGCGCAGGGGGTCGTGACCCGCGGTACGCGATCACTCCGACGATGGCGACGACCGCGATTAGGACGATGATGCCGGTCCAGTCGATCTCGGAGAGTTCAAGGAATCCGGTGGATGTAGTGCCGTTTGAGATGTGGACGAACGTCACGGTAGCGTTCACCCAGCGAGCGTAGACCGCGAGCTGACTAGTGTAAGTGCTGCTCGAGAAGGTCCTCAGCCCCACTGTATCAGTCATCGAGTAAACGATGCCAGTAGCCGACCACCCGTCGACCGAGGGAATGGAGTAGTTGTACGTCCCGTTGACGACGTTGAACCCCATCCCGCTCCCGGTCGACCATCCGGCAAACCCGTCGAACGTGACGGACCAGTTGATGCCCTCGGGCAGATTCCCCTCGCCGAACAGGACCTGATCCAAGACGTGGGCGAACGAAATCTGAATGGTCTGATTGGACCCGACAACGGAGATCTGGCCGCTGGCGGGCGTGGAGTCGAACCAGTACATGCCCCCCGCGACGAACGGGTAGGAACCCGCCACCGCCGTGAAGTTAATCCACGGGGATGTTGAAGAAAGCGGTGTTCCGTTGAAGGAGACCTGCCACAGAGTTCCGCTGGGAAGGCCCGTTTCAGCGAACGTCACTACGAAGGGCAATGCCGTGAACCCGATCGAGACTGACGCCGCGGCTCCGTTCACGACCACCCTGCCGCCACTTGCCCCGTATTCCTTGTCGGCGGTCGCGATAATGTAAGGGTAGCTGCCGTTTGACTCCGCGAAGACGATTGTCGTCCCATTCCCTGTGAACGATGGACCACCGGTAAGGTTTACCCACCAGGGCGTTCCGCCTGGCAGTCCGGTCTCGGTGAACCTGACTCCGTACGCCACAAGCGAAAACGTAACCGATTCGGGGACCGAAGCTCCTGCAACAGAGAACATCCCGATCCACGGGGACGGATCGTATTGCTTGTTCCCCGTCGCGATCGTGTAGGTGTAGGTCTCGTTTGGCAAGTCGATAAACGCTGTCGTGGTTACCGAGGACACCGACGGCTGGGCAGTCACGTTCAGATACCACTCTGTGCCGACGGGGAGGCCGGTTTCGGTAAACGTAACCGAGTAAGTTGCGAGGGAGAGTATCGAGACTGTCCCTTGAAGGTAGTTGCAAACGTAGACATAGGCGTTCGCTAGGTCGTACGCAGCGCCATACGGGCCGGTGCCCACTGGAACGCTCGCGACGACCGTGTTGGTCGTGTCGTTGATCACGCTGACATTGTTCGAATTGTAGTTCGTGACGAAAACCTCCCCTTTCACGCCGTCATATGCGAGAGCGTCCGGTCCATCTCCGGTTTGAATGGTCGCGACAGCCGTATTGGTCGTGTCATTCAGCACGCTCACGTCACCAGAGCCTATGTTCGCGACGAATACTTCCCCCATCCCGCTATCATACGTCAGACCAAATGGGCTGACACCCACCGCGGGGTTCGCCACGACCTTGTTGGTCGAGGTGTTGATTACACTCACATTATTCGAGTTGTAGCTTGTGACGAACACCTCCCCCTTACCGCTATCCCAGGTCATAGCCCGCGCGTCGCTTCCCACGCGAATGCTCGTCACCACGGTGTTGGTCGTATCACTAATCACAGTCACATTGCCCGAAAGGAAGTTCGCGACGAAAATCTCGCCTTTCGCGCTGTCATATGCTAGCCCGTCCGGATTGGTTCCCACGGTGATGTTCGTCACAACCCTGTTGGTAGAGTCGTTGATCACGCTGACATCATTGGAGCGATCATTCGCGACGAAGACCTCCCCCTGTCCGCTGTCATAGGCGAGAGCCTCGGGTTCGAGTCCCACGGTGACGTTCGCCACTTCCTTGTTCGTAATGTCACTGATTACGTTCACGGTACTCGAGTCCAGGTTTGCGACAAATAGCTCCCCCTTTCCGCCGTCATAGACTAGAGCGACCGGTGAGTCTCCTTCCGCGAAGGTTACTCTTACCTGGTTGGTGGAGTCGTTGATCACGCTCAGGTTGTATACGGAATCCGCCACGAAGACCTCCCCATTACCGCTGTCGTAGGCCAAAGCTTCGGGGTAGGTGCCAACCGCAACACTCGCCACCACAGTGTTCGTTGCGTCAGATACCACGCTCACATTGTTCGAGTAGGAGTTCGAGACGAAGACCTCCCCTCTTCCGTTATCGTAAACGATGGCCACGGGATTGATCCCGACCGCGACACTCGTCACAACTGTGTCGGACGTGTCGTTAATAACGCTGACATTGTCCGAGATTGCCCCGAAATTCGCGACAAAGACCTCCCCCTTCGCGCCGTCATATGCAATTGCGTCAGGACCGAGTCCCGCCGGAATGCTCACCACTACGCTATTAGTCGCGGCGTCGACAACACTCACGGAGTTCGAGTTGAAGTTCGCCACGAATACCTCTCCCTTTCCTCCGTCGTAGGCAATCGCGGATGGCCCAACTCCCACGGGAATGTTTGCCACTACCTTGTTTGACACACTATTGATTACAGTCAGATTGTTGGAATTGGCGTTGGCGACGAAAATTTCATTCATCGGACTGTCAATCGCAACAGCATAGGGGTAACTTCCCACTGGGATGCTCGCCACGACCGCGTCCGCCGTATCATTAATCACGCTGACATCATTCGAATTGTAGTTCGCGACGAACACCTCCCCCGCCGCCTTGTCATATGCGACCCCAAGGGGACCATTTCCCACCTTGACGAATGAAATCACGGAGTACGTGACGTCACTGATCACCGCGACGTTGTTCGTGGCGAAATTGGAGGCGAACACTTCCCCCTTCCCGCCGTCATACGCCCCGGCTTCGGAGAACTGGCCACTCTCGGCCAGGAAGTTTCCGAGGGCAAGCGTGTTGTTGAACAAGACGAGTGTGCCGCTCACTGCCGGGCTTGAGTCCCCCAGTCTTGGCGAGGATCCTTCACCCGCGCCCTTCAAGGGGACTGAGGGCTTGGGGAGCAAGATGGGGTCAGAACCGTTCCGTGTTCCGTCGATTGCTCCTGTGACAGGGGCCCGCGATCCAATGGCAACCGCTCCCATGACTCCGCTCGACAACACCGAAGCGCGACCAGTCGCTGTGCCGTCTTGACTTAGAGCTGACGAGCTCTGATGCGACGAGAAAGCTGATGGGAGCGTAGAAATAATCGTCAGGGCAACCAAGAAGACCGCGAAAAGAAGGGCGAGACCGCCTTCGCGCCGCGCTCTCACGGGCCGCCCTCCCTCACCATCTTTGATGACGGCACCGGTACTTCTACTCGCTCCGCGGCCTGTCGATAACTTTCGACGAGTCGGTAGATCCTCAGGCGGCCGCGAGGCACCCAATATTGGGTGTTCCGAGTCCGTCTCGGGGTCCCGTGGTCCCGTTTAGTATTACTTGGAAACAGCTTGCGTGTGAGTAAAGAAATGGCGCGGCGAATCCTGAAAGGCCCGGTGCGGCGGCCTGGAACAACATATCGAGGATTCCCGCCCAAATTGGGGATCCCACTGAAGTTCCTCCTTCGATGTACCAGTTTCCGTCCCAGACGATCGGGACGCCCGTGCTCCCGTTGCCGACCATACTTACATCGGGAAAGTAACGGTTCCTGTTCCCCAGGAGCGAACTCTGCCATGTCTTCGCCGTGTAGTACCCATTGGTTCCCAACAGCTCGCCGGGCAGGGTATCGACCTCAGTGTGGCACAGGCCCTTTACAAGAATGCAACATTCTCCTAGTCGGTGAGCACTAACCCACGTCCGCTCAGACCCGTAAGAGCCAGATACTCCGACCCCAGTAACCGTAGTCCCCCCCACGGCAATAGCGTAGGGGTCGGAGGCCGGGTAATATGCTTCAGCGCAAAAAGGGCTCCATACCCAGTCACCAACCGAAGCGAAGATGTTCATTCCCGCAGAAGCTGCCGACGTCATGGTCGTCCCGTACGGGTCGAGGCCGTTCACACAGTACAAGTCGGTGCCTAGCGCTCCGATTCCACAAAGCCCCCAACTGTTGGAAACAATCATGACATTGTAGGTTGCACTCTGCTGATAGAGCAAGGTGTCACAGCTTGCCAATCCCGCCGGAGTATCGAGCGTGTCAAAGCATACATAGATCTTAGCGCCCGGCGCTGCGACATGGGCCCACTCAATGTCCAAACTAGTCTCGAGGGGACTCCAAATCGACCCGTTGCTAGTACATGATCCCCCTCCCGAAATGAGGAAGTTTAGTGTGGTGTTGGGTAGGCCGAATTCATGGTCGAAAGCCCCGAGGTCGGCCTGGTATGTGGAATCCGGAATGTTCTGGTAGCACTCCTCAACTAGGCCTATCGAGTACGTTGAACCATTCAAACCCTTGCCAATGAGACCGGACTCATTGTAGAATTTGTAGAAAAGACTCGGGGTGAAAGAGACATAGATTGGGGTCGACGCCGACACGTTCGTTCCGGCCGAATCGACAATCCAGACCTTTGCGATGAACGAGCCGATGTACCTGTATGTGTGGGCGTACAGGAATGATTGAAAGTTCCCGTATGGACTGGTCCAAGAAACATTGTTCGTTGATTGGGTGGATCGGTTCCCATCTCCGAAGGCCCAGGTAACCGAGAATGGTGACTTCCCGCAAAGCGTTGTGGCATTCAATGTCACGCTCAGAGGTGGAAGGCCAAAGTTGGTTGAAGAAGTAAAGGACGAAAGGCTCATCGACCTAATGAGGCAGCTCGGAGGATTCAACGGATTCATGGAGTTGTTTAGACCAAAACTGTCAAGATAGGCAAAATTCCCATTAGAAATGCCGGGAGCCGCCACTACCACTGATTGAAGGTCCATTGTCGGCGCGATCGAGGTGACTCCAACCCCTGCGGCAAGTACTGTTGGGAGTTGGGTCAGAGAAACGCTCATCGGCACAACCATGATTATCACGATCAAGATCGGAATCACGCCGCGACGGAAAGGGCGACCTCGAGGCCTCATGATCCACCTTGACGGCGGATGCACTTGCAACGCGATAAACGGTCAAGTCAATTAGATTTTACTTGCCCTTTCCTAACTCGTTCCGCGAGATTTAATTGCCCATAATCCATCAACGTTCCTCTTCGCGAAACGGGGCGCGAATCCCGTTGCGGAACTGTCCCTCCGCGATCCCGAACTGCGCATGGAACCACGCCGCCTTGCGCCAGTCGCCCGCGAGGGTCTCAGCCATGCCGGGGTGGGTCGCGACCATCGCCCGCGCCAGCTTCACGCGTGCGCGCAGGTCGCGGAGCTGGCGCGCCGCGGCGCGTTCGTCCGCCTCCCGCGAGTCGTCCGGGACGGGGGTCGCGAAGGCCAAGAAAGAGACCCGCCGTGAGAGAGAGTTGACCCCTTCAGAGCCGTCGTCTCCCCTACGGTCGGGTCAGATCGCCCCACGACAGGTCGCAGAGGGTACACCCGACGGTTTATGCGCCCCTCCGCTGTAGTGGGGTCATCATGGAGTCTTCCGCGGATACTCGGCACTTCGAGGGAAGGTCGCCTCGGGGCACCCACCCGGTGCCAGTCCACCCCGAGTCCGAGGGCTCGGACGCGGTCTGGTCCGAGATCGTGGACAACCTCCGCACGTACATGCAGGACCACCCCGAGCTCTACCGCCTTCTGGCCCGATAGCGCCGAAAGGCCGAACGTACCCTCGAAATCGTCTCCGCCTCGGTAAGTTGGCCGTTCTCGACCTGGAGAACGAATTCGTTGACTTCGTCGTCGGACGCCACTTGCTCGTAGCCAACGGAGGTCATGATCAGGGCGCAGACCGACCACCCCGTCCGTTTGTTGCAGTCCCAGAACGGCCTCCGGAAGACGAGAAAGTGCAAAGCCTGCCCCGCGGGGAACCACGGATCGGCATGCAGTGAGGTCGCTTGAAGACGCTCCGACAGTTCAGCTAGGAGCTGCCGGTTCACGGGCCCCTGATTGTGCGGACCGCCGACTCCCCAAGTCCGACGCCAGACCTCCTCCAAGCGTTCTGGTGTAAGCCTTCGGAGGACGTCGGTGAGCTCGAGCATGATGGTCTCTCGGGAGCAGCCTCGACCGATATCAATGGAGAGGCTACGACCGAGCACTTTCCACGACATGGGCGGGCCGCGGAGACGGGCTCAATCTCGGCGGGTGGGTCTCACGAGCGGAGCGAGCGGAGAGGACCCGCGCTATTTCGGAGGCGGGGGAGAATGAGGGTTAGGGTCCCACATCACGTATCGCGTCCAGGGTCGAGTCGCGAAGGGAAGGTTCCACGGATCGGACCGGATCTCGAGCCCCTCGCTTCGTGTCATGGCGAGGGCAGGCTCCACGGCTTCCCCTGGCAGGTATGCGCTCGGGACTAGACTTCGCCAAGGGAGTCCTCGGTCGGTGCTGCTCCCGGCAGCTGTAAGGCGCGCTCGTGACGACGGAGGAATCTTCGGGTCGGCCCTCTTTTCAACCAAAATCACCATCTCGCCCTCCGCATGCCACGATTGACCGCGAGTGCGGCCATCGCTGAGGACGAAGGAGAGCCCTTCGGCGGAGACCTCAAGGCCGACGGGAGGCGGGGCCATCAAACGGAAGGGGAGCGAGGTCATGAACACCACCAGGATCGAGACGAAGACCAAAGCGGCGGCCACGATGTAGCTGCTGGACTCTCCCGCATGAGAACCCGAGAAGATTACCAGGAGTGCCGCTGTGAAAAGCATCCCGGCAGCGGGTGCGAGTCCGATTGCGAGGAGGGTGTACCGCCATCGCCGTATTCGCCCTTGATTTTCGCGAGCGCCTTGGGTCAGGTCGAATCGTAAGCTCATTCAGTCCGTGACATTCTCAATCGCATAAGACCAGAACGCGAGGTCCCGAATGAGGCCGGGGGACCCGCGAGGGGAGCGAGCGGGGAGGACCCGCGCAGGGATACGATCAGAGCGCGACCGATCCAACGACCGTGCAAATGATCACTGTCGAACTCCCGGCCAGCTCGTCGCCCGCGATATTCCACGAACTCGGCGCGACAATCACCAGTTGCTGATGGCTCACGAAGGGGGAAACCGGCTCGGACCAACCCGCCGTTCCGTTCGGAAGAGCACCGTAGGCGTTGATCCACCCTCCACTCGCTGAGAGCACCGCCACGTACCACCCCGAGGAATTGGCGACGCAATCTACCACCGATAGCACCCACGATGTGCACGCAGGCATCCCCAAAGGAAGTCGAGAGTCCGATGGCGTCGTGAGGTTCCAACTCGTCATCCAGTTGGCAAGGCCCCACATATCGTAGTACTCTCCACCGCTGGTCAGGGCGAAGTTGACTGCCATGGAGGCTGTGAACCACGTGGTGTCCGTTGCGGTGGATGTCGTAGCGTTGGAGAGCAACAACTGGTAGGCACCGGTCACTGCACCGGGAACCGCCGGGGTGTTTCCCAAGAAGCAATTCGTGGTGGCGTTGAAGGCTCCCGCGTACTGCCCGCTCTTGTCCACACCCGAATGGTACGCCATACCGTATCCTGTGGCCCAGTCCGTCTTGTACCCTGTGAACCCCGCCAAGCCGCAGCTCACAAAATCGACTCCAAACACCCCGTAAGGTAGGTCCTGGGTGGCCGCAAGCATGGCAGGGCCCGAAGTGAAGAGCTCGACCAGCGGCTGATGACGATCGAGGTATCCGGTGTCAACATTGCCCCACACAACCCCGGCCGCAATCGGGCTATTGGGGGTAAAGGAGGAATTGTTGTAGATCTGCCCGACCCATCGAGAGGGGTCGAGTTGGAAGTCCCCCCATGCGTTTGTGCAGGTGCTCTGCAAAGGAAACGGAGAGAACAGGTGAGGAGTTCCCAACGTGTTGGTCCCTACCAAGACCTCGCTCGTGGTGTTGGAATAGTAAGCGAACTGCCAGAACGGTGCGGTCCCGGAGTTGAACGTACCCGTAAAGATCGGTATCGACCCGTTGAACATGCTTAGTCCGTTCAGCGCTGCTTGGCAACCATTCACTGGAACGCTTGCATTGAAGCTGACATAGCCCTTCACACTCGGACTGTACGCGGCCTGCGACGCTATTCCCATCACGGAGAAGATTGACCACGGTCCTCCGCTCTCCGTCGTTACGGACGAATTCAGGCTCGCAAGCGCCTGATAGAATGTGGGGCCATCGTCCAGCACAGTGGGACCCGATGGAGAGCGCGTGGTTTGCTGGAGTATATACCAACCCCCGAACGAGCCGGCGACAACGAGGATCGCCACGAGCGATATGGCGAACCAACGCACTCGTGGTTGCTCAGGGTGGGTGGGGTCCTTCACAAGGCTGGGACAAGGACACCGGGCTCCCCCTTCATACTATTGTCGGCGCTTAGGTGCAAACAGGGTGGTTGTTGATGACGGATCCCGCCCAGTAGTAGATCGCAATCATGTCTGCAGTGTCCGCCGCCAGACTTCCCCCCTCGCCAAACACATTGTAACAACTCACAGCAGTCGAGGACGGTCCCACGATATCGTACGCCAACTCCGTCGAACCGCTGCTCGTGACCGTCTGAGACCAACCCTCAGAGGGCTGGAAACTGAGAGGTATCACTCCAGCTAGCGAGCCGGAGATTTCGAAGTCGAAGTTAACCCCCGTTGTGGAAGATGTAGTACTCGAGATTGTGAGTTGATACGGAACGCTATCTCCTTTCCACAGGGGCACGTTTAGTAGCCCATTCGTCCAGTTGCTACCGGCTGGCCCAGGCATGAAGTGGATGTCCTCGCTAGCGTTCGTCTGGTTGTCAAATCAGTTGGCCGGCACAGATATACCGAGCTGATTGCAGAACTCGCCGTTCTGAGCGTCAAAGAGGGTCTGGCTAAACGCCCACGATCTTGTGATCGCGCTGAACTGCAAGGTCCCGGACACCTCGTATCGATATGCCACGCAAAGACTCCCTTGAGTGGCCTGCCAACCGATGTTAGCCGTGATACTTGTCCCTGATGATGTGGATCCCGAGGCCCCTCCCCCAATCCCAATTACCTGAGCCCCGGCCGACCAATCATACGTGTAAGAGTTCTCATAGCCCGTGCCCTGGTCAACCTCTAGAGTTGTATAGCCGGCTTGGGCGGGCGCGTTGCTGAAGTCAACGATTCCGGGCGTGTCAGCCGGTGACGTAATCCAAGGGGAGCAGAAAGTGCATCCACTGGGCCGCAAGGGGAGCAATCGTTTCATTGAAGTGACCCGTCCAGAGAGGCCCGGGATGCTCGGCGCAAGGACTACCAGGGCCGTAGTTCCAGTACCACTGAAAAGGCTCTGAATCGAAACCCACTTGACCTGACGGAGTCGTTAGACAATAACTGTTGTAGACCGTTACCGTCAGAACCTGGCACCCCGACCCGGAGTAGGGGTACATGCTCACACTGTAGGCACCGTCCGCGGTGGTCCCGCTGGTCCAGTTCGTGATTTGACCCCCCTTCGTGCATGACACCCAAACAGGCATGGGGTAGTAGGGCGGAGTGCTACCTTGAGCGTCCCGCACCAGTCCGGTCAAGACATACACGTTGTCAGCGTGGGTGGAACTGGAGCCAGTCGTCGAGCCCTGATACATGTGAGTCCCGGACGAATCTGAGCAACTAGTCCAAGCCGCGACTTTGTAGTCAAAGGTCGAGTTCGGAGCGAGGAAGTCGATGAAGACCTTGTATGCCGATTCACCGATCAGTTGTCCAGTAACGCCGACATAATCGTAGCTTGCGTTTGGGCCCCAGGTAAGGTTTGCAAGGGCGGTGCCTTCCCCGCTCGCGGACGTCAGCCAGAAGGAAACCGTCACGTTGGTCGCGTTCATTTGAACGCTTGAGGCCAGTGTCAGAGAGTAAGGTGTGGGACAGTTGCCGCAGCCTAGCTGCTTGCAAGTGGGACAGATGCAAACACCGTTGGGATCGGCCGCAACAATTCCTGATCCGTAAAGGATCAAGCCGAAGAAGAACAGCGCAATCGCAATCGGAACTACAGCTCGGCCAGTCGGGTGGGTCGGCTTCCGCGCCATGGGGACCATCGGAACTCGATTCACGAAACGGCGTATTCTTGTCTCGTCAATTCGACTTCACTTGCCATTTACTTGCCCTGCGTGCCTCATTCCGCGAGATTTAATTGCCCATAATCCATCAACGTTCCTCTTCGCAAAACGGGGCGCGAATCCCGTTGCGGAACTGCCCCTCCGTGACCCCGAACCGCGCGTAGAGCCACGCCGCCTTGGGCCAGTCGCGGGAGAGCGTCTCAACGGCCGCCAGGTCGGACCCTCGAGCGGGGAGGACCCGTACGTTTGTTCCTTAAACAACCGCTTGGCGGTCTATAGCTTCGATAGGGTTGCCATTTGACGCCGAAACCTTGGGGGCGCCCGACCAAAGGTCGATCAAGGGGGGGCTGAGGTGCAAATCGAGCCCGGACAAAACGACGCATTAAGGGATACAATGTTGGGCGGGCCAGGTGATTGATTCGGAAGTTGAAATGTAGCGAACAATGTGACCGAAGTAAACGAGTTGGCTGAAAAGTAGGTTTCGTATGTCCAAGTTTTGACCCACGGGAAGGCACAACCTGCTCCACTGCACCCAGGTGATTGGACCAAGAAGGATCCCGAGACGTTGGTAAACACCCAGAAGGAGGAATTAAGTGGCAAATCCCACGTCGCTATGGGAATCCGAATTGCTCCTCCTGCCTGGGCGCCCACAGGACAGTAAGTACAACTGTCATTGATTTGGGGGCCCGCGTACCCTGTCCATCCTCCCCGATAGGAGACATTGCGATCAATGCCATCAATGTAGATCAGCAGGGGGTTTCCCGACGAACCGGGCCCGGTGATTGGCAGCGAGCCATGGTTCAAAACGAGAATCGTTGTCAACAAGACCAGGGCAGCGGCGAGTACGGCGGCAACCACGGTCGACGGATGTACTGGGGGCCTGCTGCGCGGGGATTCTCCACGGGGTAGGGTCGGCATGGATAGAAACGGTGGTTCCTTCATGGAACCTTCTCCTTGGGCTGAGTCTGGGTCTCCTGTCATGTGCAGCTCTTTCGGCCAATGAGGTAATTGGTCATCAGTGATTTATTTAGCGTCCGCACTTGCGCCGACCTCACCTCCCGCGGTTCGGGAGGACGGGAGCAGTGAGGAAGCCCTGTTACTACGGACCAACCAATCTCACCCACTGACCCTCAGCAACTGCTCACGTACCACACGTGGGCAACGATTGCGGAACTGCTCGACGGAGAACTCCCGCCTTCAGTGTTGACGAGAAAGTAAGCGTACCCGGGGTAGTTCGGATTCGTCATCGTGAATTGCACGGTGGTCGTGTTTCCAGAGGTTGATTGCAAAGTGTTCTGAACTGGGACACTTGCCGAAAACGGACCGATGGAAACTCCCAGGTCGGAGTCATACCCACTTGAAACCATCACGCTCCCCGATAGAGTGAGCGTGTAGGAGAGGGTTGAGCTATCGAATTTGGAACATGAGCCGGTCGAGGGCTGGGTAGTTTGCCAATCCGACCAACCGTTCAAGTTGAAACTCGCCCCGGTTTGAAGGTAGTGAGTCAGGCTGACGAGCGACACCTGGCGATCACCGATCGCGTTGAATGAACCAGTGCCGGTTGTCCAGTAAAGAGTGTCGACAAGGAGACTGTCACCTGCGGGAGCCGAGTTCTCTTCCCACCCGACCTGAGATGATTGTTGAGTGGAGCCTCCGTTTCCGCCGAAGAGCCAAGTGGCAAGGGTGGTTGTGTCGATCTCAGTCGAGTAGGACGAGATGTCTGCGTGAATGGTGTGGATGAACTCCACGCTTGACGGCACGAAGATCTTGGAGTTGTTCTGGACTGAGACATTGTAGTAACCGTAAGCCCAAACTCTCAGGGTTTCATTCCAGTTACCGGCCCAATTGAGGTTGAAGAACTGGATTCCCCAGGATGCGCAGTCATTCGGTTGGGTTACCGAGGGAACTCGTACCGAGTAGGCCCCCCCGCTGAGCGTATAGCCGTAGTTGCTGTAGAGGAGCATTCCAGTCGACGTGTAGCAATCAACCACAATTTCCTGGCCGGACGGAGAGTACCTGGCCGGTGGCGTTCATCACGAAACCGGACATTGTCTCTTGGTGGCTCGATGCCAAGGTCCACGATCCCCTTAGGGGAGCCGAACTGTTAATACAGGAAAACCAGTCGGTGAACTGGTAGTAGTACGTCTCGTTTGGTTGGAGGAAATTGAGATACACCCTGCCGGTCGGAGGGTTGTTCGTGTATAGTGTCGAATTGTTCAGTGCAACGAATCCGTAACTGGTGGTGTTCCCCCACTTCATCGTCACGTATGCATCGTACGGTTGCACAGTGTAGAACACGGTCGCGTTAGTCGAGTTCTTGACCACCGTTGCGGAAATAGTGATTGTCCCTTCAGGGCATGGAGGTCCGCCTCCACCCCCACATTGTCCGCAGCTCGGGCAAGTACAGACATGCAGGGGGTCGGCGCTGGCCGTTCCCGTGACGTAAAGGACCGACCCGAAGAACAAGACTGCGATTGCGATCGGCATTACGGCGCGGCAAATGGGGTGAGCGCGCGGCCTCATGATCCACCTTGACCGCGGATGCACTTCCCGCGCGATTGACCCACCAGTCAAGCGGATTTTACTTACCGACGGTTACCAATATTCGACATCCATTTCTGTCCCTATTTCCTCCCTTTTCGATAATCTCGACAGGCCCCATTCATTAATCTCAGCTGACAGGACCCAATCTCGGAACTGCCCCTCCGTGATCCCCAATCGCCCGTAGAACCACGCCGCCTTACGCCAGTCGTCACGGAGGGTCTCGGCCATGCCGGGGTGGGTCGCGAACGCGCACCCGGCGCACGAGGGAATCATCGAGCAGCTGGGCCCGCGGGCCGAGCCAGAGTGCCAGTCCTCGTAGTGGAGTTGGGGCGAGGTTGATGAGGCGTTCCGACGGATGGCGCTCCTGATCAGCCGAGCATCGGGCCTCAGGAAAGGAGTTCCGAAGCACCCAACTTCGGGTCAGCAAACATCGACGGCCGCTCTGGACGCGACCCTCAGCCGGCCTGCCCCGGGGAGGTTGGGTGGCTACTGATACGTTGCAGGTCGTCAACTGAACCGCGGTAGTTCCGCGAGCCAATCAATGCCGAGGCCAGTCCCATGGAAAGCACTAGTGTCCGTGAGCCGTCCTCGCGTTCGAACTGCACGCTACGCCAGAACCTCGATGGGATGACTCTTGGGCGAATCAGCCAACTGAGCGGGACCACGTAAGCCGTTCTTGTCCCTCTGCTGAATTTGCGGTAGAGCACTTGGACGTACTCACGGTCGATTCTGATTCCATACGGGACGGTGACCACGATCCCCATCCACGCTACCGCAACAGCGAGCAGGCTTGCACATACCGACAAACCGATTACTTGCCCAGTAGAAAAGCCGAGGACTTTGCCCCCGTAAAGTACGACGTAGCAAACGAGCGCTGCCATAGGCAACCCGACGACCAATGGCGGACGGAACTGCCCCAGAGGCGAGGGTTCACGCACGATGACCTGTTCGGGCTGCGGGCTACTGTGGGTCGGCTCCTCAGTCATCGTTTCTCGCGGGGTCCATAAGTCAAACTCTTCGCCTCAACTCGAGCCGGTCCTACGGGTCATGACGCCGCCGAATTGAGACTTGCGCTCAACCCCCCTCAGGCCCCCAGAGTACCTTGATGCTCCGCGTGGTGGGGGACTCGGAACCGGAACATGCCGTCGTTGATTTCAAACCGAGCATAGAATCGGCCGGCCTTCTGCCAATCGCGCTGGAGAGTCTCCGCGAGCCCCGGCGTTGCCGAAAAGAGCGCCCGTGCCGCCTTCACACGGGCGCGCAGGTCGCGGAGCAGGCGCGCCGCGGCGCGCTCGTCCGCCTCCGGCGAGTCGTCCGGGAGGCCGCCCCGGATTCATCAAGGAATTGAAAATTCCACGCTGGACGTGGATCCATCTCAGCAGTGCCAAACCGGGGCGTTCAACCCACCGAATACCAAGGGAACCCTGGCCGTCCGGGATCTTCTACCGGGAACGGGTTACCGGTTAGACTGCACCCCGCCATAGGTTTCGTACTCACTCGTCCCGCTGTCCCCCGTATCGTTGCCGACCGTAGGTTCGGCTCCTTCACTGGAGGTCGCAGGAACTCCGTTTGGGGACCCGCCTTGGCCCCGAGATCGTCGCGAGCGGAGAACCCAGCCGACCGCAATCCCCGCAACGAGTCCGACCGAGAGCCCTACAACTAGTTCGAGCAGTGAGTTGCTGGAAAATGTGGGCGGAGAGGAAACGTCAACGGTAAAGTTGGCCCGCACGATTCCGCCCCCCGAGTCCGTGACGGTTACTGATCCCGCATAAGACCCCGCGTCAGCGTAGGTGTGGTCGAACGTTCTGGCCGGACGCGCTTAACCCGTCCCCGAAACGCCAGACTACTTGGAACGGACCGGTTCCACCCGAAAGGAGCGTCGAAAAGGCGCCCGCAGACCCTGCGATCAAGGAACTTCCGGCGGGAGTTCGAAGCGTCAGGGTAGGAAGTTCGCTCACCGCGATCGTGGTGGAAGCGGTTTGCGATTGATTCGCCGAGTCGATCACCGTTGCGGTTACGTCGAATACTCCGGCGGTAGCAAACGTGTGGACGCTGGTGGAGTTGTTTCCCGTGGTTCCATCGCCGAAATTCCAATCGACTCGGTATGGAGGCGAACCGTCCGAGACAGAAATCTCGAATTGGACGGGGATCTCGACGTCGACTTCGGTCCGGTTATCGCTGACTGCGAGGCCGTTCATCGGCAAGGAGACGTTGACGTGGACCAGGGCCGAGACATTGCCACCTCCGAGGTCGGTAACAGTGGCCCACGCGGCAAAGGTTCCCACCCGAGCGTACGAATGGTCCACGGGAGTACTCGCGCTGGTCGTCCCGTCCCCGAAGTTCCAGCGGACCACGTACGGGGGAGCTCCGCCCGAAGGAATCACCGCCAGAACCGCCGGAGCACCTTGATCCGCCAACACGTACGCTGTCGGAACCCCTACGGAGAGCAGCGAGTCAATGGTCAGGGTAAGGTTCGACTCTGCGTACACACCGAGCTGGTCCGATACGTTCAGTCGCACGAGGAACGTGCCATTCACTTCCGGAGTGCACTTAAGATCTGCCGTGAATCGGGGTCCAGTCTCGCATCCGGCCGGGAGCCCAGAGTAGTTGAAAATGAGTTGGCCCGCTCCCTCGATGCTGGATGCGCTCAGGCCCACGAGATGGAACTCATCATCGGGGTTGGGCGATGCAGTGAGGTCGCTCACGCTGGGAGGGAGGCCGATCACGCATAGGGCCACACAGCTAAGCTCCCACATCTCTCCCGTTCCTAGCGGAACAAAGGCGGGCGTCGGCACCGCGACCCCTCCGACCGGCACCCTGAGGAACTCTACCGGTTGGCCCAGCGCCCCGATCGAAGTTCCGTCGAGGACGGCAAGGGTGTATCCGCTGCTGTATCCATAAATCCATTCGCCACCGCTTATCGACTCCATCGCCAAGGCCACGTAGAGGTCGTGGTTGTCCGGATCGAATCCGGGTTCTCCTGGCACGATGGTGCTGTTATAGAGGCCGAGACCGGTGTAGTTCCCAAGCAAAGTCGTCCCCAGGTAGCCGCCCGTCGCCCCACCAAAAACGCTGACGTTGGCCCAGACCGGCGTGAAACCCGTCACGGTGTTGAGCGGGCCCTCCCCGGAGGACACCATGTAGACAGCCCCATCCCAAGGATCGTAGGAGAGCCCAGTGGGCCACTCATTAGCTCCCCAGATGGACACGACCGCCGAACTGCTGACCGAAAACGTGCTCGTCCCGATCGACAAGAGCACGAGGGAACCGGGCGAGTTGTTCAGCGCGGCCGACGTGTTCCGAGCCGCGACGAACAGGGTCGAGTCATTCGCGTTGAGCGCAACGGCCACCGGGTCGAAGTTGGGTGGAATTGATACGGTCCCCGCATACGTGTTCGTCTCGGTGTCCACCCGAGAGATGACCCCGCCCTCCAAGTTTGTGGCGTTGACGGATGCGACGTAGAGGACCTGCTGAGTCTCAGCGATGGTCGCGCTGTAGGCCACCTTGTCGTAGGTCTCGTTCGTGAGATTGACCGACCCGAGCAGCGCCCCACTCGACGCGTTAAACACGATCACGTACGAGCTGGAGTTGGATTCAACTCCCCTACCTGCTTCGGTCCACCCCGTCTGGTTGTACAGCGTAGCGTAACCCAATCCGGTTTCAGCATCGAAAGTCAGAGTCGTCATGGTCCAATTCTGGAATGAAGGGAACTGATAGGTTCGCGTCGGCGTTCCGTTCGCCGCGTCCGTGGGTAGGACAGACGGCACTACCTCAGGAACGGTCCCATGCCAGTCGAGGACGTAACCGAATTGATCTACTGTGCCGGCGTTAGGATCGTAACTCACTCCCCCAGCTGTGAAGGGAATCGTACAACAGTAGGCTCCAGCTGAACTCGATAGAATGACACCGGCTTCCGAGACGTTGGAGGGGGATGGTCGCGGGCTGCCCGTCAGATGAAGTGACTCGGATGCGACTGGACGATGCGTCACGCTCGGAATCGTGAGCGGCCCATCGGAAAGGATGTCGGCTCGGCCCAGATCGGCCCGAGGGATGGAAGGGGCCCAGCTGATCGCTAGAACGGCTGCAAGGATGACTACGGCCGCGGCCATCCCGAGGCGGAAGGTCTTTCGACGAATCGTAGGTTTCCCTTCCCGTTGAGGGCGGGTCGAGGCTCGGCTCAGGACCGACCTTGGCGCGCCCGTCAGATGTGCAGCTATCTAGCTCACGTATATTTGGGATAGCTTCTCCCCCGAACTAGTCCCGTAGGTCGACGCGGAACAGGTGTTGCCGATGAGATGATTCATCACAATTGACGTTGTCGACATGAAATTCACACAGGCATCGACCGCGACGTCCGTGGTGGTCGACATTGCGGTCTCAGAGAACGTCCAAGCAGTCACCGTGACCGAATCCGTCGAGGTGGCACTCTTCAAGTCGGTCGTAAGCACACTTGTGTTCAGAGAGACCGAGACTGTGCCGGCCCAGCTCCCCCCACAGGCACTCACGCTTTGAGAGTACACCGAAGTTGGAGTGATGGGCGTCAGGTACGCTGCCGTGGTCCAATCATAGATCGAGAAGCCGAGCAGAATCTCGAAAGTGACGCTGCCCGTCGTGGAGGTCCCCCAGCACTTCATCGCGCCGACGGATTCACCTTTCAGAGTCCACGCGCCTGCCAACGTGGTGCCAGAAGACCCAACCGCCGATCCGGCCGTGAAGTTCTGGGTGAAGAATCCGAACTGCAGCGAGCCGTACCAGGTCGACTGCGCATTCTCGGAAGTCGCCCAGTAGTAGTTGGTCGAACCCCCAGTACCGACCGTGACATTCATTCCGTGTCCCGGGTTCGGCTTTGCCAAATCGTTCGTGATGAACGACGTGCAGATGTTCAGGTTGCAGCCGCCTGAAGGCGTCCCGTTGTAGAAGATGTAGTCGTCGTACGGGGAGCCGACTGTTTGCGGGACCCACCCTCGAGGGAGGTATCCACTGGGGGGATTGTAGTTGGTGGCGCTGATATTGGCGCCGACCAGGAGGAGACAGACCAAGGTCGAGCCTAGAACCAAGGGAAGCCACTTTCGGCGCTCGGGTCGCGCTCGCATGCCCGGCTCGCGCCATTGTGGTATAAGAGGACCCAAGCAACGAGTGGACGGCACCGCATCGATATTAGATGCGCACCCATCCCCACGTGTACGTGTAGATTCCAGAATCCTAGAATTGGGAGAGCTTTCGCTCCGTGCTCCCAAGCCCTTCGGTTTCGGGAGTCGTACTCGCTTTACTCCACGACGTTGGTAGAAGATTCGGCCACCCCCCCGCGTAGGAACTGCACTGCCGTGATCCCGAACCGCGCGTAGAACCACGCCGCCTTGGGCCAGTCGCGGGAGAGCGTCTCAACGGCCGCCAGGGCGGACCCACGAGCGGGGAGGACCCGCGCGCCCGGTTCAACACGCCGTTCGTTCGAACGCGACCAGTGAAGGCAGCGGAAGGTCGGGATTGATTGCTGACGAGGTCGGTCCCACCGGGGCAAGAGTCCAATTCCAGCCCCCCGGCACGAGGTAGCCTGCCGTCGGACCCTGGTGGGCCGGTGTCGAGGGGTTGTCGTACCACTCTAACGTGGCTGTGACGGAGATGGCCTCCCCCTGATACGGCACGTGGAGAACGACGGGAACTTCCGCGATGCCGTTGAGCACAAGGGACTTGAATCCGGAGACGCCACACAAGTTCCAATTCACCGCGGCCTGAACGCCCGACTCGTCCAGATGGAGCGAGGAGTCGAACCAAACATAGGTCCCGGGGGTCTGAACCGGGCAACCGGGGTATTGCTCAGTTCCGTTGAAACCGGTGGTCCCATTCCAAACGTGAGGTTCGATTGTGTCCGTCGTGTTGTTGGGCAACGCAACGTAGTCGAACCCGCCGCATGCCCCACCGGGAACAACTAGCTCAGCCGCGTACGGTTGGGTGCAAGGGTCAGAAGCGACGATCGCAGAGCTGTTCTCGGTAGCGTAAATCGTCCAGTTGAAGTCCCCGTACATGACCGCGATACCGGCCCGATTGAGTCCCGACCCTCCGGCCCAACTTCCTGTGACCGGCCCAGTTTGCGGAGTCAACACATTGAGATTGAGAGAGCCAGAAGATACGGTGACGTTCCACTCGTCATTGGCGTAGGACACATTGCCTCCATCCGGTCTGTTGATGATCTGGAGCGGCGTCCAGATCGTGTAGGTGCCGACTTCCGCACCCAGTTGACAGACCTCCCCACGAGGGAGTGCCAATCCCGCGGGGCCGAGTCCGAAGACAAGGAACAGAGCGGCGACCATGCCCACGAGCAAAGAGGTCCAGACGTGCCCGGACCGTCGACTTGTCATGGCCCCGCCGACCCCCCATCTCTCTGCTCGGCTTAGCCTCGTTGTGAATCCAAATTGACGTCCATGCGGGATCCGCCTCTTCGCCTCCGTCCAACCGGGCACCAGAACGGAACTCCTCCTCCGTGATCCCGAACCGCGCGTAGAACCACGCCGCCTTGCGCCAGTCGCTCGCGAGCACCTCGGCCATGCCGGGGTGAGTCGCGACCACCGCCCGCGCCGCCTTCACGCGGGCGCGCAGGTCGCGGAGCTGGCGCGCCTCGGCGCGCTCGTCCGCCTCCCGCGAGTCGTCCGGGAGACCGCTCGTGATGTCGCGGAGAGTGAATCTCCGCGAAACTGGCGCGTCCTTGTCCTCCGGGTCCGCGCTCGCGTCCGGGAGAGCAAGGAGGGCCTCGGCTTTGGTTCGGCTCCCATCGTGCAGTGGGCGACGGGTGACTGTGGGTCGGGGACCCGCAGTCGCTCTCGGTGTGGGCGGTAGGCCGGCGAACGCATCGATCGTGGGGACGACCTGGGGTTTCAGGCCGAACTGGCGCCCGAGGAAGGCCCCCTTCTCTGCCGGAAGGGTCCCATGCCAGGCGTGGGAGACGGGGTCCCACCGGAGCCCCATCCCCTTGAGCACATCCCGCACCTCGTAGGTGCGCGGGCTGCCCGGGATCCGGACGTGGGCCTTGGCGGTCGCGGTCGACGGGAAGGGGTTCGCGCCCTCGCGGGCGCTGTGCGGCGCGCTGATTGCGGTCATCGGCGCGAAGCGAGCGCGCAGGTCGCCCGAGGGCCGAGTCGAGGCCCGAGGGAACTCGACTAACTACTCATGCGAGTCCAGTCCGGTGCGAGTCGCGTCGGTCAGCGTGCGCTCGACATTTCGTTCCAGATCTTCCAGAGATTGTTGCGGTGAGCTTCGCGATGCCCCTTCACGAGGGCCTGACACCGACGTGCGGGTAGAACGCGTTCCAAGGGCGTTTCCATGAACTGCTCTTGAGTAAGTCCGGCTCGTCGCGCCTCGCGCCCCATCTCCCAAAGACGTTCCAGATACCGCACGTCCCCGTCCAGCCGGACACCACTACACGGCGGCCCGTGACCTTGGAGGATCATTCGTGGCCGGAGGCGCCGGATTCGACGCAACGAGCGGATTTCTTCGCGGCTATCTCCGAATAGGATAAACGGAAGGTCCATGACCGTATCTCCCGCGATGAAGATCCGGCGATCGGGGAGAAAGACCCCAATCGAATCCGGCGTGTGCCCCGGCACGTGGATCAGCTGGATCTCCGAACCGTCCAGATCGAGAGAAACTCGTCGATCGAACAGATGGTCGGGGAGCTTGAGCCGCAGACCTCCTGCGCGTTTGTCCTGCGGGTCCCCGACCCACTTTGGCCAGTATCGCTTGAGAAGTCTCGGGCCGGTGACGTGTGCCCAGATTGGGCAACCGAAGAGGCAGTTCCCGATGTTGTGGTCCGTGTGCCAGTGGGTGTTGACCAGCGCTTCGGGTTCGATCCCCCAGCGTTGAATCTTCCTGAACATCAAGCGTGCATCGCCGGGCCGGTACAGATTGTCGACCACGACGGCGTGCGTACCCGTAACGAGCACGGCCGCATTGACTCCCGCGCCCCAGTCATGGGAACCGGAGATCTGCCAGACCCCTTCCGCGACTTCCTCTTCTTTGTAGGGGTCACGGATCATCGGCCGCGCCTGGACTCGTCCGCTGCGGGCACGGGCCGGATCATGTCTCGCGAAGTATGAGCTTTTAGGCTAAGAGAACCGCACTCAGCCGTTCCCGGTCCGTCGCATATCCCGACGCAACCATGCCGGCCACACGAAACTACCAAGGTTCCCAGGCCCGAGGCGGACCGTTTCCTCATGATGCCTTCGTGGGAAGCCGCAGCCCCGCGACCTTCATGAAGGATGTGCGCGGCCATTGGAGGACCGCGATTGGCACACGAGGCGAGTCCAGAAACGATACCGATAAATTCTACATTGCCGTTACGGCGTAGAAAGCGCCGCCGCACCACCAAGGAGACCACGGATGCAAGCAGCAGCACGACCTCGCCCTCCGGCGCCCGAAGTCGATCAATGAAACTCGTGATCATCGGTGGCACCGGCACGATTGGTCGATCCGTCGTCGCAGCGCTGTCCCCGCGGCACGAAGTCATTGTGGGCAGCCGCCACAGCGAAGCGGCGAGTGTAGACATCACCTCCCTGGCCTCGCTCCGTGCGCTGTTCGACCGCGTCGGGCTCGTGGATGGTGTGATTTGTACGGCGGGCGCCGTACGGCGCAAGCCGCTGGCACAGCTGGAAACCGAAGACTTCGCTTTCAGCCTGAACAACAAACTGATGGGGCAGGTTAATGTTGTACGCGCAGGGCTTGAGCGCGTTCGCGATAGCGGTGTGATTGTCGTCACCAGGGGTCAGGCGAGTCGCCTACCGTCTCCCGGCGGCGCCGCCATCAGCATGGTCAACGCGGAACTCGAAGGATTCGTGCGCGTCGCTGCCTTGGAGGCTCCGCGCGGCATCCGCGTCAATGCTGTGAGCCCGCCGTGGTCGTCCGAAACGTTAGCCAAGTTAAACATGGATCCGAAAGGCGGATTGCCAGCATCGGTGATCGCGCAGGCCTATGTGCGTGCGGTGGAGACCGCGGTCACGGGGCAAGTGATCGAACCGACGGGGAACGCGGGGGACTGAGACGAAAACGCCCTGTTGCGGACGGAAGGGTTAGGTTCGCGAAGTGATCGGGCAGCGAGCGGCGCACGGCCGCGGGCCAGAAGCAGGACGCGCGGCCGATGACATGACCGCAGTCAGCGCGGGCAGAGCGTGGCGAGGACGCGCCGAACACCAAACAGTAAGCTAGACTCGCCGCGCAGCTCTCACGGTGTACTCCATGAAATCAGTCCCGAAGGGTCCGGATGATTGCTTTATAGTAACATCCAAGCCGTGCTCTCTCACTTTGGACATGATGGCGGCAAAGAGTTCGGGAGTGATCGGAATAGTGGGACTTGGCCGTCCCATTATCTCGTGAACGAAGGGGAAATCCGATCCTGCACGGTGCGAATTGGTCCACTCCTTGACCCTCAACTTGAATCGAGGATCGTCCCAGCGACGGGTAACGATGGTACCACTTGGCAGGGTAAAGCGCAGGGATGATTCATCTAATTGGGACGCTACCGGAGAGGGCCCCTGCGCGAGGTAGACCATGAAAAATAAGCTGCAAAAAACCACACCTATGGCGTCGACCAATAGGGCCCTCCCAATCAAGACTAGACCTACGCCTGCGGCAATGCTCGCTATCACGATTATCCCGACAGTCCCAAGAAAGAATGCTCCCCATAGGAGTCTGCTCAGCCTTCTACCGCCCTCGGTTCCTTCGGATAGATTGCGCAGGTCAAATTCGGAGGCCCCCTCCGCCCGAAATGAGACCAACTCCGACTTCATGGTGCGGTAAGCAGGGTGTAGGCGTCCATCCCAAATCCTACGAAGTCAAGTCCTCCGGTAATTGCGTTGAGGATTTGGAGCCCTCTTGAATCTTTACTCTGAGTAACTGCCAAGATGTCGAAGAACAGACTCGAGGCGCCAAACGCGGCCGACAATAGTGTGACGTCGCTCGAGTGGGCTGTTAGAGCCCACAGGCTGAGTATGAAGGCAACGGTCCCAAAAGCGAGGGCCACACCCGATTGGAGGGCCTGGTTATTCATGAGCAGCGCCCCGAAGAACAGCATGTATAGATCCATTCGCCCGGAGGCGGTAGTGTATCCGGCCTTACGATACGACTCTCGCTCCTCCGGAGTGAGTTCGGTGATCGGGACGTATGGGGGGTTTCCGATGATGAACTCATACTTTCCCGCGTCCGGTTTCAGGAAGTCCCTTCGGCGGATCTTGACAAAGCCACGGCCCAGGAATCGGTCGTGGGCGGGGGCCCAGTGGTGCGGGTCGTTCTCCACGCCGACGATAGAGGGAGGCTCCACACCATGCTGGTCGCACCAGCGGACGACCCCATCGATGAACTCCCCGCGCCCGCACCCGGGATCCAAGACCACCTCCCTCTTGGCGGGTGGTCGCCCGTCGAAGAGCTTCTCGACCATTTGGTCGACAAGTGCCGGCGGGGTAGGAACGAAGCCCTTCACTTTCCTCCCGATCCGGTCATGTCCACGGCGACTTATACCAAGCGTACCAGAGTGAATGCTGACCGAAACGGCTCAAGGCAGTCTTCGAGGCTTGAGGTGTTTCGATACCTCACCTTGCTCATTGGGCGGACTGACTCCATCTCCCTCGCGTGGCTGAATTGACCGCCCGCGTCTACCGGGATGACCCGCGTTCGGACTTCAGTGCAACCTTCGCCTTCATCCAGAGGAGTCTTACCCCCTGCCGAGAAACTTGGACGCGCTTCTCGTCAAGAAAGACCTGGACGTCGCCCATCGAGAGCGACGTGAGACCCGACTTACTCGCCCACTCCGCGCACTCGGTAACGAGGGGCTCGATCTTGGCCCGATCTGCCTCCGCCTGTCTCGCACTCAGGTCCATGGCGATCTCGCCCGCGACCTTCTGGACGAGAAGGTCGAGTGGGGATCCGTCGTGGCTCACCCCCGGCACCTCGAGCCGCACCGCGACAAAGCGACGGAAGCGCTCCTCGAGTCCGAAAGTGCCGAAATCAAGGGGCAGGGGATGGGTTTGCAGATCCGCAAGGAACTCTGCAACAAGTTCGTCCTTCCGTGCCTCGAGGGGCTCCGCACTCCGTTCGGCTCCAACGCCGAGTCCCTCTTCGAGGTCCAGTTCGTCTGATGTAGCCCACTCCGCGACCTCTGCAAGGATGTGGATTTTTCCGTCAACCAGAAAAGCTACCTCCACGAAGGAAGTCTCCCCGACGTGGTCGTGGTCCTCGCCTTCCTCGTCCTCCGCTACGACCCCCTCGCAGAGATAGATCATCGTCGCTTCCACTCGCTTTGCGAGGGAGAGAAATTCACCGACGTCCTTCCCATCCCAACGTACTCGGTTCCCCTCTTCACCCGGGAGGCCAAGGCACTCGAAGACCGGGATCGGGGACTCCTTCCCGACCCGGTCGGCGATGCTTCCGAGGGGGCCGCGATCCTTCGCCACGCTCAGTCCTCGGCGAGGCCTAGGTCGACCGCGCGTAAGAGCCCACGCGGGCCTAATGCGCGCATTTCACGGGTGTAGTGTAAGGGCGTTCCCCGACCTCCCCGAGCCCCTAGTCCTCCCACAAAACGCTCGGATGGCCATGGCCGAGTGGATCGCCCGCGTCTACCGGGAGGGGAAGGGATACCGGGTCGTGGTCGAAGGACTCCTCGATTTCGAGGTCGACAACCTCGACCGGGTCGAGGAGCGGACCGCGGAGGCGATCCTGAAACGCCTCCGGATGTCCTATCCGAAGCGGGCGCCGCCGCGGGGGGACCCGACGGCGGAGAGGGTGATGGAGTTCGAAGTCCAAGTAGCTCCAGTTGCTACGGGGGGACAATGACAGCAGGCTTTCGGTCCGCCTATCTTGAGACCGACGCCTCGGTGGACATACACCGGCCCGAGGCACTGCTGCCGCGTCCCCTCTACCCCGCGGGCGCCGGTATCGTCCTCCGAGACATCACCCTTCGTCCCCTCTTGCACAAGGCGGTCCCCCTCGGCTTGGTCCGCGGCCCGTTCCACGCGGAGTTCCTGGCGTTCGTCCGAGGGTTGGAGGAGGCTGCAGAGCTGGGTTTTCAGGGCGTGTGGGCTACCAGCGATAATCTGCCCCTTGTCGGCCTTGTCCGTGAAGGAGGGGGGAGACTGAAACCCGAGGTCCAGGCCATCCACGGGGAGTACGTGAGAGTGCGGGCCAAGTTTCGCTTCGTGACGCTGCGTTGGTCACCCGGGGCCCACCGTAGGCTAAAGTTTGGCGGACCCTCGGCTGACGCCCTGGCTCGGGCGGCCCTCGGACTCGGTAAGCGGAACTGACGGATGGATCCCCAGCGTCAAGCCACGGCCGTGCGGCTTGGAGTCGACAATAGATCGCCCCGGGGTTTCCCCCGGAGCGGAAGGGGTTAGCTCCGTTCGGTGGAGGACCGAAGGAGGAGCGTACGTCGGCAGGTTTCGCGCAGAGAGTGGGCGATCTCGGCTTCGGAGTAGTCGGGGCGGACGAGTGCCGTTCGGAACGGCGTCGGCCCCGTCAGGAAGCGGCTTCGTAGTAGTACTCTCCTCGGGCGCGCTGCTCGCGGTCCAGCACCGACCCCTCCCGGTTGATGCGGGGTCGCAGCGTCTCGGCGTCCCGGCGGAACGTGATGTCGACGGTCTGGAGCAGCCGGTTCATCCCCTCGCGCATCGGGAAGGGTCCGTCCCCGCGTCCGGCTCGCCGCTCGGTCCCCTCGGGCTGGAACACCATCAGGGCGTCGCAGGCTAGGTCGAGGAAGTAGACGTCGTGGTCGACCACCAGCGCGCTGACCGATTGTCGTTCGACCTGCCGGCGGATCAGGCGGGCCATCGACATGCGTTCGTCCGAGTCGAGGTAGGCGGACGGCTCGTCCAGGAGGTAGAGGGTCGCCACCCGCGCGAGCGCCAGGGCGACCGCAGCGCGCTGGAGCTCGCCTCCGGAGAGATCCGGCAGCGGAACGTCGAGGATCTCCTCGAGATGGAGTCCCGGTATGAGGTCGCGGTCGAGCAGCTTGGCATCGAAGGCCGGATCGCTCGCGAGCGCCACCGACCGTTCGCGCAGGCTCGCCGTGTGGGTCGCCTTCAGGTACTGGGGCTTGTAGCTCACGGTGACTCCGGCGGTGGGCGTGCCTCGCGTGGGGGGCTCGACCCCGGCAAGCATGCGGACGAACGTCGTCTTTCCGGTGGCGTTGGGCCCGACGATGCCGACCGTCTCTCCCTTCGCGAGCGACCCCGCCGCGACGGAGAGACGGAACTCGGGATACTCCTTTTCGAGCGCCGGGAAGGCGACGATGATGTTCTGCCGCGAGGTCGGTTTGGGGGGGTGGGAGACGAATCGCACGGGCTCGGTGCGGAAGCGGACGTTCTCGTCCTTCAGGTAGCCGGTGAGGTAGGTATTGATCGCGGAGCGCATTGGGATCGGGTGGCTGACGACGCCGAACGCGGCCGATTCGCCGTACAGGAGATGCGCCTGGTCCGCCAAGTAGTCCAGCAACGCCAGGTCGTGCTCGACCACGAGGACGCTCTTCTTCTCGCCCAGGCGCCGGAGGAGCCGGGCGACCTCAAGGCGGTGGACGATGTCCAAGTAGCTCGATGGCTCGTCGATGAGGTAGAGGTCGGCGTCCGTCGCCAGGACCCGGGCCAGCGCGACCAACTGGAGCTCTCCGCCCGATAGTTCGGTGACCGCGCGATCGGAACGGTCCGTCAGACCCACTTGGGCCAGCGCGTCGCGCGCATCCCCCCCGCTCGCCGCTACGTACTCCCTCGCCGTTCCGCCGGCATCGGCGAGACGGTCGACGTACTGGGGTTTCATCACGGTCCGAAGCTCGCCGCGAGCGACCTTCTCGAAGTGCGCCCGAAGCGCCGTGCCGCGGTAGTGCTCGAGGACCTGGTCCCAGGTGCCGGGGTGCGCGAAATCCCCCAGGTTCGGGACCTCCGTTCCGGCCAGCAGGCGAAGGGCGGTCGACTTGCCGATCCCGTTCGCCCCGAGGAGGCCGGTGATCCCGGTCGGGGACGGGAAGGGGAGACGGTACAGCCGGAATCCGTTGTAGCCGTACCGGTGGACGATCTCCTGTTCGTCGGCCTGGGGAGTGTTCAGGATCTTGATCGCGTCGAACGGGCACTTGTGGACGCAGATGCCGCACCCGATGCAGAGGGTCTCGGAGATGATCGGTTTCCCATTCGGCCCCTCAATGATGCACTCCTGGCCCATCCGAACGGGGGGGCAGTACGCCTGGCACTCCCATTGACACTCTTTGGGATGGCAGCGGTCGTTGAGGAGGATCGCGATCCGTGCCATGCTCAGGCCTCCCGAACGTCGGCCACGATGCGTCCGTCCTGCATCGTGAGGTGGCGTCGAGCCCGGCGGGCCACCGAGGGGTTGTGGGTGACGAGTAGCAGCGTCGCCTTTCGGTCGGCCTGGACCCGCCCCAGGAGCGTGAGGATCGCTTCCGTGTTGGTACTGTCCAACTCGCCGGTCGGCTCGTCCGCCAGGAGAAGGCCCGGCCGATTCGCCAGGGCGCGCGCGACGGCGACCCGCTGCTCCTCCCCGCCCGAAAGCTGGTGGGGGAAGGCCCGTTCGCGGCCCCCGAGTCCGACCTCGTCCAACAGGTCGGCCGAGCGGCGCAGCCGCTCCGCTCGGGGGACCCCGAGGGCCCGCATCGGCAGCTCGACGTTCTCTCGCGCGGTCAAGGTGGACAGCAGGTAGAAGCGCTGAAAGATGAACCCGACGCCCCCGAGGCGAAGGCGGGCCCGCTCGCGGTCCGTGCGCCCTCCGACCGACCGACCGTCCCATCGCACTTCGCCCAGCGACGGTGGGTCGAGCAGCCCGAGCAGGTTCAGTAGGGTGGTCTTTCCGCACCCGCTCGGCCCTTCGATCGAGACGATCTCTCCGGGTGGGAGAGTCAAGTTCACGCCACGGAGGGCCCGGACCTCATCGGCCTTCCCCGATTCGTAGGTCCGTTCCACGCCGACCAGCTCGACCGAGGGGACGACGGACGCGCTCATCGGAGCGCCTCCGCCAGGTCCAGGCGGAGCGCGGACCGCGCGGCCAGGCCCCCCGACAGCACCGAGAGCCCGACGATCGCGAGGGCGATCTCGAGGAAGGTAATGGGGACGAAATCCGCGAGCATGGCCGCCTCCTGGACGGCGCCGCTGCCCCACGTGGCGAGCGCTTCTACGATCACGTATCCTGCGACCACGCCGCCCACCGCCCCCAGCGAGGCGAGCGTCACGCCTTCCAGCAGCACGCCGCCCACCACCGAACGCCCCGGAACTCCGATCGCTCGTCGGATGCCGATCGACCGCCGGTCGGTCTCGACGCGCCGGAGCAGGATCAGGGTCAGGAACACCAGTCCTACCGTGAGCCCGACCGACGAGAGCGCGAGGTAGAATCCCGTGAGGACGGAGCTGGCGGACTCCAACTGTTGCGCCTCCTGGGTCAGCGAGCTCACGCTGTAGTACGGGACCAGGGCCTGGATCTCGGCCTGGAGGGCCGCCAGCGCGGTCGGGTTGGTGGAGACCGAGCCCCCGGCCGCGACCTCGATCGTATCCACGGCGTCGACCACGGGCACTCCGCTGCCGTTGGAGTACCCCGTCATCACCTGCAGGTTCGAGAGCGGGAGGAGGAGGGCAAATGCGCCCGTCTGGCCGAGCACCCCGAGCGGGACGCCGAACGTACCGGTGACCTCGTAGGGGGTCCCCTGACTCTCGTTCGCAACGGGTGAGAGCATCAGCCGGCTTCCCACGGACAGGGAGTAGGCCTGGGCGAAGGGGGAGGAGATCAGGACGTCATCGCTCGCCGGTCCCGCGTACGTCCCGTTGTCGAAGTGGGCGGCATCGGTGGGGTCGCCGAGCGGGAGGGGGTTCGGAAAAAGTCCGCTGGCGGTGGGTCCCAAGGTCGGAACGAACTGATCGGGAATGACGCCCTCGGCGAGTGACGGGATCGCTCCGCTGGACCCGAGGTAGGCGTCGATCGCGACGCTGAGGACGGGCGACACGGCGGTCACGGAGGGAAGGGCGAGGAGCCGCTGGGTCAGGCTGTGGGCATGCGCGATCCCGTGCAAGCCCGAGGCGCTGACCACCACTTGATAGCCGGCATTCTCGAGATCTCCGAGCTCGTGATCGGCGACGCCACCGCCGACGCTGATGAGAACCACCGGAAGAGCCACGGCGGTCGCGATCGCGGCGACCGCGAGGATCGCCTGGAGGCGGCCGTGTCGGAGTTTTCCGTGGCCCCCCCAGAGCCTCACGGTGCGCGGAGCTCCTCGGCCACGGGAAGTTGCATCGCCCGAGCGGCCGGTGCGATCGCCGCCCCGAGGCCGATGACGAGAACGAGTCCGAGACCGGTCGCGACCAAGGTGAGGTCGAACGACACGAACGAGAATCCGGAGGGGAGCCCGGCCAGGAGACGGAGAAGGAAAGCGTTGATCGCTTCGGCCCCGAGGTAGGCGACGGGGAGCCCGACCACGAGCCCCAGAAGGGAGAGGATGACCCCTTCCTGCACGACGAGGGAGCCGACGGAGGCGCGGGAGTAGCCGAGCGCCCGGAGCAGGGCGATCTCCCGGCTCCGGTCGTCGACGGACATCTGCAGGACCGTGGTCGTGAAGAGGGCCGCGACGACCAGCCCGATCAACCCGATGAGCTCCCCGAACGTTCGGTAGAGGTTCACGACATGCTGGATCTCCCCGAGGATATTCGCGAGCGTGAAGACCGTCAACCCCTCGAAGGCCGCCGCAATCCGGCCCTGGTCGGTGCTCGCACTCGTCGGGTCGTAGAGGTGGATGAGGAGGAGCGACCCGTAGTCCGTCGCGGGGGTTCCGCCTCCAACGATCGCCTGGAGCTCCGAGATGTACACGAAGGCGAGCAGCGCGGACGGCACGAGCCAGAA
Source organism: uncultured Thermoplasmata archaeon (assembly GCA_963749235.1). Lineage (GTDB taxonomy): Archaea > Thermoplasmatota > Thermoplasmata > Lutacidiplasmatales > UBA184 > Lutacidiplasma. The sequence continues at coordinate 987,610 of CAVVLV010000001.1, forward strand.
CGGTCCCGTGATCCCGACCACGTGGAACTCGGTCGCTTGGGCATACCATGCGCTGAGGCTGGAGGGACCCGTGGGCGGGGACGCGGCGGCCCAGACGGGATCGCCGACCCGAACCCCGAGCACGCCGGCGAGCCCCTGGTCGAGCTCGATCTCACCGGTCTTTGCACCGGTGTACGTGTCGTTCGCGTAGTACGGGTCGCCGGGAAGCGTGAACCCGGTGCCGTTGTAGAGCTCGGGGGTCTCGAGACCGGGATTGTCGTCCGGGATCCAACCCACCGAACCGGACCCGGTCGGGGACCATCCCGAAGGGACATCGCTCGCGTTCGATCGCGCCCACAGGGACGAGTTCCCGAAGACGAGGTCGCTGACCAACCAAGGGCTCGCCGTCTGGACGTTCGCATCTCGCGCGGGAACCTCGGACGAGAGGGCGTGCGCGTGCTCGATCGGAGGGAGGCTTCCGGAAGTGAGCGTCGTGTTCGCACTCGCGGCGACCAGGTCAACCCCGCTCGCGGTCGCGAGATCGGAGGCGCTGGTCTGGATCCCTGAACTCAAGGCCAGGAGGAGGACAACAAGACCGACGGCGAGGCCGATCCCCAGCGCCGTCAACGCGGTCCGTCCGGGCCGACGCCGCAAGGCATCCCACGCGTAGGCCACGATATCCCCCGGGAGATCACCGGTCGGAAGAACGCCGAAGCTCCCCGAGCGTCACACGATGGGCGGCCTCCACGTTGTACTTGTGGATCGACTCTTCGCTGACCGTGGAGGCGAGGACGACCGTCGAGTCGGGCACGTTCGGGAACCGCTCGGGGAGTCCCGACAGTAGGTCTCGGAGAACGTCCTCGACAAACTTGGGATGGCGATGGGCGTCCAGGACGACCTGTCCCTCGTCCCCCCGCTTCAGGATCGCGTAGGTGGGACTGGATTGGGCGGCCTCGATCGCGGCGATCACATCGTCCACCTCGACCTCGCCCCCGTCCTCGAACTCGAACAGGAGTCGGGTCCGGTTACGCTGGTTATGCGAGATCATCGGGAGCGTCTTGAACTGCGGGTCCGCGAGGAGCGGGTACTCCGCGACCAACAGCTCCCGACACGTTTCCATCGCGCACGGACACGCGGTCATCCCGATGGCTTCCGCGCCGATCGCACGATGCAGAGAGATCGTCCCGTCGGGCTGGCGGGCCGCATGCGCTTCCGCGAGCAGCTGATAATCCTCGAAGCTGCGCTTCTCCTCGGCGATCCCCTGGCGTAGGAAGTACTCGGCCTCCGCTTCGACACTCGCCTCGGTGGCGTAGGTATGACGCACGAGCAGTTCGGTCGCGATGGCCGAGCACGCGGACTCCAGGCTCTCGACGGGGTGCGTCACCGTCTTGTCCACGACCTCCGCGAGGATCTCCGCGTTGCGCGAGAGGTCCGACCCCTTCCGCTCCGAAGGCAGGTCGACCGCGACGTGGAACTCCACGGCCAGGACGTTCACCCGGTCCGCCCGCTGCACGGAGAGCGGCTTGCGGATCCCGGAGATGCCCACGGACCGCAGCTTCAATCGGCCCCGTGCGGGAGCCATGGCGTGAACATCCTTCATCGGCCGCACCACGAAGAGGCCCCTTTAAACGGGTTCGGGGCGGAGTTTCCGTCAGGATACTCGGACAGGCCCGGCCTCCCGGAGGCGACCGCGGCCCCCGGAGCCTCATATAGCGGACCCGCCCCTAGGACCCCCGATGACCGACGCGCCGACCGAGACCCTACCCGCTGCCCCTCCCGCGGCGCCCGCCGATTCGGGCCCCTACGCCGAACGCGAGCGTCTGATCATGGAGAACCTGAAGCAGATCTACGACCCCGAGATCCCGATGAACATCGTCGACCTCGGTCTGATTTACGGGTTTGAATGGACAGGGGACGACGTGACGCTCAAGATGACCCTCACCGCGCCGGGCTGCCCCGTCGCCGGCATCCTCGCCGAGGAGATCAAGGGCGCCATCGAAAAGGTGCCGAACATCCACGCCGCGAAGGTTGACATGATCTGGGACCCCCCGTGGACCCCGGAGCGGATGAGCAGCTTCGCGAAACACCAGTTCGGCTACGCGTAAGAGGCGGTGCATGCCGCTGTCGGCCTCGCCCGGAGCCGCACCGTCCTCGGCGAAGGTCGCGTTCACTCTCCGCGAGCTCAAGGAGAGCGACCTCGAACCCCTCACCCAGACGTACTACGAGCTGTACGAGGAGCGGGACCGGGGGGAACCGATCGGGATCCATCTGTTCCACCAACGACCCTCCCACGAGGATGAGGTCACGTGGTTCGCGGGCCTCTTCCGCCACGTGACCTCGAACGAATCCGTCGTCGTGATCGCCGATGTTGCGGGCCAGCCGGTGGGGAGCTGTACGGTCGGTCCCGCCGGACCGCTCCGGGCGAGCGAGACCGGGCACGTGGGGGTCCTCGGGATACTGGTCAACCGGCGGTTCCGCGGCCGGGGGATCGGCGAAGCGCTGATGCGTCGAACACTTGAGCTCTGTCGTGGGCAGTTCGAACTCGTCCGGCTCTCGGTCTTCGCCGACAACGAAGGGGCGAAGCGGTTGTACTCGCGCCTGGGGTTCGTGGCGTGCGGTCGCATTCCTCGCGCGATCAAGCGGGGGAGCCGCTACATCGACGAGGACCTCATGATTCTCGATCTGACGGCCCCGAATCCTTCGGGACGACCCACGAACCGTTAAACCCCGGCCCGACTCGTCCTAGCGATGGCGGAGAGCGAGGCGGACCCGTGGAAGACGGAGCTCGAGGAGGAGCGCCGGCAGAAGGACGACTTCATGGCGCGGCACCCGGAGTCGCCGTTCGTCTCCGCCCGCGTCCCCTTCCACGAATTGCGCTACTTCCCGCCGGACCCCGCGATGCGGATCCGGGCTCGTCTCGTGCGGGTCGTGACCCCTCAAGAGGCCTACCTTCGGACCAACCGGGACGGTTCGTCCGTCATGCGGTACATCGGGGACTTGGTCTTCGCCGTGGGTTCGAAGGAGCTTCGACTGAGGGTCTACCACGCGGGAGAAGGCGTGGGGGCCCACGTCTTCGTCCCCTTCCGCGACACGACGAGCGGTCGAGACAGCTACGGCCCGGGGCGGTACCTCACCCTGGAGCTCAACCCCACCGATTCCTACGAGCTCGATTTCAACCGCGCGTTCAACCCCTACTGCGCGTACACCGACGAGTTCGAGTGCGGGTTCCCGCCCGCGGAGAACGATCTGCCGGTACCCATCCGTGCCGGGGAGAAGGTTTGGGCGGCCGACAGTAACCCACGGACCCCTTCCAGTCTCGTCCTCGAGCGAACGGCGAAAGCGCTCGGTCGAGCCCGACCCCCCGCCGCGACGGGCCGCCCGAAGGCTTCGGCGAAGTCGCCCGTTCGTGCCAAGCCGGCAAAGAAGCCCCCGGCCCCAGCGGCCCGTGCCCCGGCCAAGAAGCCCGCCCCGGCGGCGCGCCGCGCTCCTCCTTCTAAAGGTGGGGGAAAAGCCCCACCACTCCGGTCGCCACGAACTGGACGCCCACGGCCGCGAGCAAAAGGCCGAGGACGCGGGTCATCGCCATAACCCCGACCCGCCCCAACGAGCGCAGGATGCGCTGACCGTAGGTGAAGATGAAGAACGTCAGGACTGCGGTCACCGCGACGGCGAGGAAGGGCGCCACGAGCTCCAACGGATCGCCGCCGGCATTCGCCTCGTAGATCATCACGGTCGAGATCGCGCCGGGTCCGGCGAGAAGTGGGACGCCGAGGGGGACGACCGAGATCTCGTCCCGCCGGGCGATCGCCTCGTCCCGGTCCGCGGGGGAGAGCTTCGCCCGTCCGAACTCCCCGAAGATCATTTCGTAGGCGACCACGAAGAGGAGGATCCCTCCCGCGACCTCGAAGGCGGCCAAGCTGAACCCGAACGCTTGGAAGAGGAACCGACCGACGAGGGCGAACAACCCAAGGACGATGGCGAGAGTCAGGACCGACCGGTTGAGGACGATCTTCCGGTCGTTCGTGTCGAACCCGTCCGTCAGCGCCACGAAGAAGGGGAGGGTGCCGATCGGGTCGACGATCGCGAAGACGGTCACAAAGACGGCCGCATAGAAGGCGAGTTCGAGCACCGGCAGACCTCGGGGGTCGTTCTCCCGGAGCGTGTCGGGGCATGAAGCCTTCGACCTGACCCGAGGGGAGAGTCGAAGGGGGGTCCCGAGGGGTCGCTCGCCCTCGGGAGGACCCGGAACGCCGGATACCGGTGATAGCCCGGCGTCGGTCGCCTTGTCCGAGCCGAACACGGAGACCCGAGGATGGCCCTTGCGGGATGTCGAGGTCCCCTTGCGCCGCCCGGCGACCGCTTTGGCCCCCTTCTTCTTGGCGCCCCGGGCCGAGACGCGCGGGGCGCCCAGGTCCTTCGCCTTCAGCCGGAGGACGAGCGGGCTTCGATTCGGATTGGCGAGGAGTAGGACGTACTCTCCGGGAGATTGCGGGTCGAAATGGATCCGCGCCCCACCCGAGAGTCGGACCCGCTGGACGTAGGGACCGTCCCGGTGGCCGATCAGTAGGACGAAGGACCGGCCGGCTTCGGGATTCTCGAGCTCGACGTGGATCTCGCAGGCGGGCCCGGCGAGTTCGATCTCGAGGCGTACGGTGGAGACCGGCTCGAGGACGAGAAATCGCGGGAGGTTCTTGAGCGCGGTGGCCACGTACCCCCTACTTCGGCCTCCCTGAAAGCCTTCCCCATCGACCGGTAGCCACCCCCGGCTGGGGGAAACTTAAATCGGCCCCGCTCGTCCCGACCTCATGGCAGCGACACGCACCGCCAAAGCGGTCTGGGAGAACGATCTACTCCATGGTCACGGAAGCGTCCAGGGCACGAGCGGGGCCCTCCCGTCCGTCCCGGTGAGCTGGGCGGCCCGGACGGAGGCGCCGGGCGGAAAGTCCAGCCCCGAAGAACTGCTCGCGGCGGCGCATGCCTCGTGCTTCTCGATGGCGCTCTCCGCCGGGCTCGGTCGGATGCAGAAGCCTCCGGTCAAGCTCGAGGTCAGCGCGTCTGCGACGTTCGACAAGGTCGGAGACGGTTGGAAGGTCACCACGATGGAGCTCTCGGTCGTGGGTCACGTACCCGGGATCACCCAAGAGGAGTTCTCCGCGGCGGCGACCGCCGCCAGCACCGGGTGCCCGATCTCGGGCGCGCTCAAGGGGAACGTCGCGATCTCGGTCGTGGCGAAGCTCGCGTAGTCCCTACGTTTTAAGGGCGAGATCCGCGAACACAAACCCTTCCCGTTCGACCACCGGCCCTGCGACCACGGGGATCGGACGGTCGAACATCGGGCCGGCCGTCACGCACGTGTGGAACTCTCCGCGCTCGCCACACGGGTCCACTCCGGCCGGGAGCCCGTCCAGAAGGGTCCGGGTCAGGGTACGACCCGCGAGGGATCGGGGAACCAGACGCGGGTCGAGGGTTACGATCCGCGCTTCCAGCCCCTGGTCGATCATCTCGTTCGCGAGGGCCCGGGTCGAAAGCCCCCACAAAGGAAAGACGGGCTCGACGCCGCTCCCCTTCAGTCGCTCTTCCCGATACGATCGGACATCCTCCAAGAAGAGGTCGCCGAAGACGATGCGGGTCACTCCCTCTTCGTGGAGACGGTGCACGGCCTCTCCCATCGCACGTTCGTAGACCTCGTTCGGGCACGGAAAGGGAACGGGAACGGTGAGCAACGGGAGATGGAGAGCGCGGGCCTGCTCCTCCACGATCTCCTGGCGTACTCCGTGCATCGAGACGCGAGAGAAGGTATCGGTGATGGTCGTGAAGAGCCCCACGATCTCGAGCGAAGCGGCGGATCGGACCCGGTGAAGGGCCCAAGCGCAGTCCTTGCCCGTGCTCCAGGCAACCACCGCGCGCTCGACCACGTCTACCCGCCGAACTCGCTCAGGGAGCGCTGACGTTTTCGAGGGGGATTCGGGGTCTCCGAAGGGGAGGAGCCGGTTTCCGCCTCCTCCTCCGTCGGGCCCGGCGAACGGCTCGATTCCTTCGTTCGGGCGGGCGGGAGAGTGTCCTCGTGCAGCAGGGCTTCCACGCCCTTTGATTCCGGTTCCGATCGGATCAAGTACGCCGTTTCCTCGGGGGAGAGGTCGAGCTCGCGGGCAAGACTCCGCGCCGTCTCGCGCAGGTCCTCTCGGGCTTTGGGCTGCGCGCCGGACCAGGCCAGGTCCTCGAGAAAGGGGAGCATGATCCATCGCGTCTTGGACTTCGAGAGATGGAGCCGATGGGCGGCTTTGAGCGCGATCGCGTCCCGGAACCCGCGGGACGCGCGAGAGCGTCCCATCTCGCCAAGGAACTCCGGAAAGCGAGCTCCTTCGCGGAGCGGGACCGTGTCGTCCCGTATGGCGAGTCCGACACCGCCCGTCAAGAGCTCGGACCCGTAGCTCCACAGGCTCCACACCCGCGCCCGCCGGGCCCGTTGCAATAGGAGGTCCGCGGACGCCAGCACCCGGAAGGCGGCGTCCCGATGACGGGCATCCGGTGCAAAGGTCACTATGTTCTCCTCGACCCAGGGGAGCAGGTCGTCCGGCGGGGCATCGATTCGGTCCTGGACCTCGATCGAACGGTAGAAACGGTGCGCCGTGAGCGCCTCCTCCGTCAGCATCGTCAGGTCGGAGGTGAGGTCCCGCACCCCGAGGACCGTCAATTGCCCCGGGCCCGGAGGCAGGGGCGCGATCGCTTCCAGGTCGTTCAGCGCGGCGCGAAGGTCCCCTCGTGCCTTGCGCACGATGGCGGGCACAGCCCCCGGGTCGAGCGCGATCTTCTCCCGGACGGCGATCCGGGTCAGGAGACGCGCCACGTCGGGATCCGGCACCGGCGAGAATCGGATCCGAACCACGCCGTTCCGGAACAACGGGGAGTAGCGGGTAAGCACCGATTCGTCGTTCACGGTCAGGACGAGCGGTTGGCGCGTCGTCCGCACGAGCCGTGAGATCGCCCCGAGGCCGCCCCGATCGCTCAGGTCGGCGGGCTTCGAATCTCCCTTCCAATCCCCGAGATCCCGCTCGGCGGCGGATAGCTTGGTCCAAGCCGCCCTCCCGGCCGAGCGTGGGAGATCCGCCCAGCTTTCAAAGGCGGGAGGTCGTCCCGACGCCCCTAACCCCCATGCCTGATTCAACGCTTCCAACGTGGAGTAGCGACCCCGGAGGAACTCCCGCAACGTGACGGGCTTGGGGGCGGCACGAGCAGTCTCGGTTCGTCGACCCGTCAGGCAGTCGGCCTCGTCCAGCAGGATCAAGGCCCGGGAGTGCGCGGCGCCGACCGTAGACTCGATGAGCGTGTGGGTGATGGAGGCCCGTCCGGCGACGCGGTCGATGGCCGCCTCGTTGCGCGCGTCGGAAGCGTTCATCTCGACCAGCGACCAGCCGTATTCCAGGGCAAGTGCGATCGCGGTCGTCGTCTTCCCGACGCCGGGCGGCCCGGCGAGAACCAGCGCCCTTCGGGCCGGAAGACCTTCCTGGTTCCACCCGTCGGCCCAACGACGCAACTCGGCACGGAGACGAGGAGAGGCCACCACATCGTCCAGGCGCTGGGGTCGGTACCGTTCAGAGATGGGGCCGCGGAGGGTCTCGGCGGTCGCCATCGACCCACCGAGACGCGCTGGAAGATAACGCCTCGGCGAGAGTACGAAGGAGGGCGTACCTCTAAGGTCGGAGCCTCCTCCGTTTCGACCGATGGACCCGAGTCCTCAGGCCACCCTGCCGCGGCGAGCGATTCCAGGAGCCGACCTGTCCCTTTCCCTCCTTGGTTTCACCGTAGAAGGGGGAGCCGCGGGCGTGTCCAACCCAGGAATCGTACAGCGACTGCGCCAGGCCCGAAGAGCTGGAGTCACGACATTCGACCTGGCCGGATCTGCCCACCCGGCTCACGCCCGATGGCTACTGGCCGAGGCATTTCCAACCCCGGACCCGGAACTCGTCGTCATCGCCACGCCGGACGTCGAGACGGAAGAGACGCTAGTCCCGTCAACCTCCGGCGTCCCCACGACCTTCACGCGCGTGGCGCCGCCGAGCCCCGCGCTCGGACCCGCTCCTCCGTTTGCCACGATCCTTGAAGTGAGTCCGGGGCGCCCCCTGTCGACCGACCGAAGGATAGCTCAGGCCAGTCGAGCCGTCCGACTCGCTCCGGACTCGGAGCGACTTCCCGATGACCCTGACACCGCTCTCTATTCGGGGCCGTTCTCGCTTCTCGATAATCGGTTGGGCCGTCTCTTCGAGAGCCCGCGGAACCGTCCTCCTGCTTCGCTCCTCGCTCGCGACCCGTTCGCCGAAGGGCGGCTGGACGGCAGCCGATTCTCCGGGAACTGGCTGGAACGAGGTCCGAGTGCGACGCCGGCCTCACTTCGTACCCTTTCGGTCGAGTTCGAACCCGTGCTCCGGCTCGGCTTCTTGACCGCCGACCACCGGCGGACCATGGCCCAAGCGGCCCTGCAGTACGCCGGCAGTCGGCCCTGGGTCGCCTGCGTGCTCGCCCCTCTCCCTCCCGCAGATCGAGTGGAGGAACTTCTCTCCGCGTTCTCTCGACCTGGCCTCACCGCTCAGGAAATCCACCGCATCGAGCGGCCCGGCTCGCCCGAACCGGGTCCGGTGGACCTCCGCCGCTCAAATAGCTCCCCCGGGTAACACGGCCATGGTCCAGGTCGGCGACCAGGCTCCCGACTTCACCGCTCCGACGGAGAGCGGCAAACCGCTCACCCTTTCGTCCCTGCGGGGGCGCCCGGTCGGTACTCTACTTCTTCCCGAAGGCCAACTCCCACGGCTGTACGGTGGAAACCTGCGCCTTCGCCGACAACTGGTCGAAGTTCGAAGCTGCCGGCTACGCCATTGTGGGGGTAAGCGTCGACCCCGTATCCGCCCAGGCCGAATTCGCTACGCGATGCGAAGTCCAGTTCCCTCTCGTGGCCGATACGAACCGGGCCATCGCCCGCTCCTACGGGGTCTTGGGATTCCTGGGCTTCGCCCGTAGGGTCACCTTCTTCCTGGGCCCGGACGGCACGGTCCAGGAGATCGTCAGCGCCATCGGTCCCTCTCCCCACGTCGCGCGGGCGCTCGAGCGGGCCGCTGGGGCGACTCCCAAGTAACCGTCTAATCCTTCCCCCGCTCGGAGGGAACGAGCCCCCATGAAGATCCGCTCCGTAGAACCGATCGAGGTGGCCGCCCCCGCCGGGGAGGCGTCGTCTCCCTGGAGTTCGACCGTGATCCTGGTCCGGGTCACGACCGCCAACGGCGCGGTGGGCTGGGGCCAAGCCCCCACGACCCTGATGACCGCCCCGGTGCGGGAGAGCGTCCATGAGGTCGCTCGATTCTACGAGGGTCGAGAGCTCGAGGCGCACGCCGCCGCGTTGCGCGAGTTCGAGGTCTACTCGTTCTACCGATCCCGTTCGATGGAGGCGACCAGCGCGTTGTCGGCGGTCGACATCGCCTGCCACGACTTGGTGGGGCGATCCTTGGGCGTGCCGATCTCCACCCTGCTCGGCGGAGCCATCCGAACCCGGGTGCGCGCCTACTCGAACGGCTGGTACTCCGACTGCATCGCTCCCGAAGAGTTCGCTTCGAAAGCCCGCGCCATGGTCGCCGCGGGTTTCCGGGCCCTGAAGTTCGACCCGTTCGGGGACCAGTACCCGGACGCTCTCGCCGGAGGCTCTTGGACTGGCGGTGGCGCGCGTGGGAGCGGTGCGCGAAGCGGTCGGCGAGCTCGTCGATCTCCTGATCGAGTACCACGGCCGATTCCTACCGGAGGCGGCAGTCCGCGCGGGTCGTGCCCTCGACGCCTTCCACCCTCGCTTCATGGAGGAACCGGTGCTCCCCGAACTGTGCGACAGCCTCCGCGGCTTTCGACGGGCGGTCGAGACCCCTGTCGCGCTCGGGGAACGTCTTCTCTGCGCTGCGGACTTCGAGAGCTTCCTGCGGCGGGGTCTGGTCGACATCCTGCAGCCCGACATCACCAACTCGGGCGGCTTCACCTACGGACGGGAGATCGCCGGGGTCGCCGCGGCCCACGGGGCTCCGGTCGCCTACCACAACGCCTTCGGTCCGGTGCAGACCGCCGCCACCCTCCAGATGGACGCGGTATTACCGACCTTCTTCCTGCAGGAAAGCTTCGAGGCGAGTTGGCCCGAATGGAAGCGATCCCTGGTCCGGGGGTACGCGATCGAGGGAGGGGAGTTCGCGATCCCCGCGAAGCCGGGTCTCGGAATCGAGGTGAACGAGAAGGCGGTCGAGAAGTACCGCTCGGAAGCCATGGAACCGATCGGCCCCGAACCGCCGTGGGTGATCGCCGGGTACATGGGTTCGTCGTACCCCCGCCTCCGCCTCCAAGAGTCCATCGGGCCGGGGCACCGGGCCCCATCGGTAGGTCTCTCGCCCGGGTGTCGAAGCTCTCGGGGCCAAACCGTGAGGCCCCGAACCGTTCTATGTAGGCGACCGCGCTCATCCCACTATGGTCTTTGACTGCCCCTGGGGCTGTGCGGAAGTGCCACGTTCGGAGAGCGGCGGATTGAGCAACCCGTTCCACGAGAGCGCGTGGGAGTGCCCGAGATTCTCCCAGAAGTTCCTCGGCGCCCTTCAGTCGCTGGCCCAGAAGGGGGGGCCCGGGACACCCTGACCGAACCCGAGCGACCTCTGGCGGGCTGTCCCGAGCGGGGGACCGACCTCGGGGAACAGGATTGACCTCCTCTACCGATGCGCACGGATCGTGGCTTAAGCTGAAGTCGGCTATGGCGTTCGCTGAGGTGATTCCGGCGCGAGCCGTCCACTGATGTTCGAACTTCCTGCGACGCCCGAGGGAACGGGGGCCTCGGGGTTCGACGCCATCATCGGACGCCAGGGCCCGACGGGGGCCCGCGAGCAGTTGTCCGAAACGGCCGTGGAAGAACTGCTGTCGATGGGGTCCACTCCGGTCGACGCGATCGTAGTGGTCGGGGACCTTCGTATGTCCACCCTCGTCCTGAAGGAGGCGATCCAACCTTCCGTCTTCGCCCGGTTCATCGTCGGCTTTACCGAGGCCGTGCACGGACTCGCGAACGCCTCCGGCGGATGGTTCGACAAGTTCACGGGGGACGGCTTCATCGCCTTCTGGATCCACCCGAAGGACCGGCCGCTCGACGCCGCTAAGATCCCCGATTTCTGCCGGACCACCCAGTCGGCGGCGGACAACTTGCTCGCGAACTTGCGGCGCAACTCCCGAAACTTTCCCTCCGGTACCGGACTCTCGATCGGCGTCGATGCGGGCCCGTGCGAGCTCGTCCGGGTCGGAGAACTCGTCACCGTCGTGGGCAGCCCGATCATCGGGGCGACTCGGATGGTCGCGGGCGCTTTGGCCCACCAGACGATCCTGAACGTCTACCCCGGGAGTGCGATGGAGCAGGACGCAACGATGCTCGAGTCCGAGGGGATCCGCCTCGAGCGGACCGTGGTTCGGACGAAGGAATATCCCGAGGGGCAAGAGGCGTTCTCCCTCGTCTTCGTGTAGCGAACGGCAGGATTGTAGATCGGCCGGCTCGCGGGTTCCACCTGGCCCGGCGGGGCTCAGGTGGCCGAGACAGACCGCTGCGTCGGGGGAGGTTGGGCGGTGGCATTCCAGCTCCGATCGAAGACAACACCGGGTCGGCGCGGTGGACGGGGGCACCCGTCAATTCTGGGCTGATCGCTGGGCGGGAGCATCCGGACGGGCCCACGAGGGTCTGTTCCACTACCCCCCATTCTTGTTTATGAAGCCCGAGTTTGCTGACCTTCTGGTGAACGATGTGGACGCCTCGAAAACGCTGAATGTCCCGGGTGGGAAGATCTCGTACGACGAGGGGGGTAACGGTCCGCCGATTGTGTTCCTCCACGAGGGAATTGCGGACCGACGTATGTGGAATCGCGAATTCTCGCTCCTGGCAGACGACCATCGCGTTGCGCGCTACGATCTTCGAGGATACGGTGGTTCGACGCCGGCGACTTCGGAATACTCCCCCGTCCGCGACCTCGTGGCCCTGCTCGACCACTTGGGTTGGACACGGCCGTTGGTTGTTGGTCCCAGCATGGGGGGAAAGATCGCCATCGACCTAACGCTGGCTCACCCCGAGAGAGTGGGAGCATTGTTGCTGATCGCTCCCGGGTATTCGGGCATGGATTACGACCACGTCCCCGGTGGAAAGGCGACGTTCGAACGGGACGAGCGGCTCTCCAAAGCTGCGGCCGACGCCTGGGCTTCCGGCAAGGTCGAAGAGGCCAGCGAGCACCTCCGCCAGCTGTGGGCCTCGGCCCTTACCGGGAAGTCGCTCGATCTGTTTCATACGATGGTCCGGGAAAACGCGGAGGAAGTCTTCGGAGAGCGTTCTGGCCGTTACGAAACGCGGGACGGTGCGCCCGCCGCTTCTCGGCTGGGCGAGATCCACATCCCCACCCGGATCCCAGTTGGGGACCGAGACAATCCCGCGATGCCCCATTGCGCGAACTTCCTCGCCCGGGGCATCGCGGGAGCCGAAGTCGAGCTCATTCCTGGAGCGGACCACCTTCTGAACCTCTCCCGACCGGAGGCGTTCGATGCGTCCCTTCGTTCGTTCACCGAGAGTCTGCCCGGCCAACGTCAGTAGCCGGAGCGCGAACTCCCCGGTGTTCCGGGATCCGAAGAGCTGGGGGGGCGCACCGAGTACGCCCCGAACGGAACCCCGCCCCTCACCAGAAGAGACGGTCGAGTCGTAACGGTTCAGGCTGATCCGGCCCGGTGCTCCGGCTCCGGAGGGTTGATGCCCTCCGAGAGAATGGCGCCTCCGGAGGGTCGGAGATGTCCGATCGGCCACCGTGGGAGAGGGTCGCTGGTGACAGGGCCAACGGGGCTCTCTTTCGTTGGGTCAGCCTGCTCGTGCTATGTGGCGTGCTCTTTGTTGGCTACATCCGGCCGATCCAGACGGGTCTCGGACGGAGCCTGATCCTTCCCTCCGGAGTAGTTACCGCTCTCGTTCTTGCCATGGCCTTTGGCTTCTTCTTCGAGCTCATCTTCCCGACCCAGTTCCCCACCGTTCTTCGATTAGGAATCTCGCCCACCGGGATCCAAGTCGGCTTTCCGCTCCGCCTGCGGACGGTAAAGTGGTCGGCGGTCAAGTGGGTCGGACCCAACTAGGTGGACCTGGGCACTCTTCTCGGAAGTCAGCATGTCCGATTGACGCCTCACCAAGCTCATCGGATTTCGCACTTCCTGGGGCCTCGCCGAACCGATTGAGCGGAGTCGATTCCCCGCGGACGGGCGGCCGAGCCGGACGACCGGACGGACCAGGGGTTTGGAAAGAGCGAGCCCAACCGAGGCGTCGCTACTGAAAATCGCCTAAGCAGCACCGGCGGCAAAGCCGCAGAAGACCCCGAGGCTCCAGAAGGGTTCGACTCGAATTTCCGTCCTCCGTATCCCTCTCGACTACCTCACCGCTGCAAGTGCGCGAAAGCCATTCTCTCGCCACAGGACGATGACCTCCCGAAACCCGGCTCGATCGCAGTGCTTCTTCGTGCGCCTCGAAGGGGACGGGGGATTTTGGCCCCGTGGTCCTTCGCGGGGGAATCGCCCCCGGGATTCGACGTTGACGTTCTCGAAGGGCAACCCGCAACGACGGGTCGCCTCGGACCGCGTCCCACCATTTTTCCCACTCCTGCTTAAATCGTCGGATTCCAGTGGGGCCCGTTCTGGTTCCTTTCGACGCATCCACGGCGCCCATAGGAGCACCTGGGCCGCTCTTGGGTTGACCGGACGGGAGAAAATCCGCGTTGATGAACAGCCCGCCGGGGCGAAGGAGCGCGCGGACGCCTCGGTAGACCTCCCGGATCTCGCGCTCTTCGAGCCAATGCAATGCCAGCGACGACACCACGGCATCGAACGAGCCGGCGGGGAGCTGGGAGGTCCAGTCCCTCTCTCGGAGGTCGGCGAGAATCCAGGTCGTTCGCCCCTTGAACGCACGAAGGGCTCCTTCTCCTACCCGAAGGAGGACGGGGTCCGTGTCCAGTGCGACCACTCGACACTTCGGGAAGCGCTCGAGCATCCGGGCCGCAATCGACCCGGGCCGGTCCCAAGGTCCAGTACCTGGAAGCGCCCCTGAAACCGTGCCCCTAGCCCCTCTAGGATCGCGTCGGTCCGATGCCCTCGGGTCGGGTCAACCGATTCGGAGAACATCGGGTCCCATTTCTGCAGTAGGCGTTCGCACAAACGGTCCGTACGGGCCCCGGACTCCGCCTTCGATCGACGGTTGGAGTTCATTCCTGCATCCCGACCCACGGGGGAACATGGGAGCTCACCATAAGATGGGGCCCGATTCGTTGGGGTGGGCCGGGACGTACGTTGGCGGCGCGCGGGGCCGTGTCAATCTCTGCCAGCTTGTGACAAGCGAGGAAACCGGCCCCGCCCGCAAGAGGCCCGCCGAGTGAGGGGCTATGGTTGAACTCGTTCGAGAAAGACACGGACCAGAGGAAGAGAGCGTTCGAGTTCGCAGCATGTCTTGAAATGATTTGCTCCGGCAACCACGTTACTTTGGGCCAGGCTCCCGGCCGCAGCTGCTAGACGGGCAATCGGAGCCGCAGGAATATCGGCGCTGTGCATCAGCAACATCGGCAGCTTGAGCCGGGGAAGTACACTCATTGGTCCCTTCCAGTCGCTCCACTGCTCGAGCTCCAGGGCCACCATCTCCGTGTCCTCCGCCATGAAGTTCCGGATCAAGGGCGAGTCGTCGGAAACCCCCTGGGCGGCCGCAAAATCGCGCACAGCCGCTACCCACCCTCGTGTTCGCACGTTCCGTGCCGTTTCGACACGGTCATCCCGAACCGATGGTTCGCAAAGGTCAGCGGCGAGAATTCCGTCTTGGCTGATCAGCGCCACCGTCCGACGCGGGTAGGCTTCGGCGAAGGCACAACCAACGTTTGCGCCATCTGAGAATGCCCAGAACACCGCCGTTTCAACGCCGGTGGCATCGAGGACAGCGCGCACGTCCTCCCGATACGCCTCGATCTTGTGCGCCTTGGGATCTCTGGGTTTGTCACTCTTGCCATGTCCCCTTGGATCGACAAGAATCACCTTTCGTTTCGGGAAGGCACCGGAGCCACCCACCAACGGCCACGCATCGATCATGCTGGTGCCGAGCCCCGGAAGGACAACGAGGGTGGGTCCCTCCCCCTCGACCTCGTAGTGGATCCTGACACCATCCCGATTGACGAAGGGCATCTGCGACCTCGCTACTTCACATAGTGCTTGGTCTAAAGAAAGCACCCGATTTCAAAGGACCGGGCAGCTGCCCGCACTTCCCTCAAGCCGCCAGAGAGGATTGAACTCCCGACCTGCTGATTACAAATCAGCCGCTCTACCGCTGAGCTATGGCGGCACTACCGCGGTCGAATACGTAGTCCCGTTGGACTTATAGAATGCGGCGAGGCGGAACCGGTCTCGAACGACCTCGGCCGAACTTCTCTCCTCTTTCAGAAAGACTACTAACTGGTCGAGCCCGTGGGGGAGGACCATGCCTTCCAAGACCAGTCCGGGACCGCGTCCAGTTCGAGCCCCTAGGGGGACGGACCTCTCGTGTCGGGGGTGGCCCCAGGAAGCGGCGCTCCGGCTGCTCATGAACAACCTGGACCCCGAAGTGGCCCGAGACCCGGATCACCTGATCGTCTACGGGGGACGCGGCAAGGCAGCACGGGATTGGGCCTCCTTCGACCGGATCGTGGCGACGCTTAGAACCCTAGGTCCGGAGGAGACCCTCCTGATCCAGTCCGGCAAGCCGGTGGGGGTCTTTCCCACCCACGCCGACGCGCCCCGCGTATTGATCGCGAACGCCAATCTCGTCCCCCGGTGGGCCACGGACGAGATCTTTTGGGACCTGGAAGCCCGCGGGTTGACGATGTACGGTCAGATGACCGCTGGAAGCTGGATCTACATCGGCACCCAGGGGATCCTTCAGGGAACCTACGAGACGTTGGCCTCGCTCTCGCGACTCGAGTTCCACGCTGAGGATCTGACCGGACGCTGGATGCTCTCGAGCGGACTCGGCGAGATGGGGGGCGCGCAACCCCTCGCTGTGACCTTGCTGGGCGGGGTCGCCCTCGTCGTCGACGTCGACCCACGAGCCCTCGAGCGCCGCCTCGCCCACCATTACCTCGACGTGCAGCCCAAGGACCTCGACGACGCCCTCCATCTGGTCCGCGAGGCGGTCACGGCTCGTCGCGGGCTCTCGGTTGGTCTGGAGGCGAACGCGGCCGACGTTTTCCCCGAGGTCGCTCGCCGCGGGATCGTCCCGGATGTCGTGAGCGACCAGACGGCAGCCCACGACCTTCGGGTAGGCTACATTCCTCAGGGACTGTCGGTCGAAGGGGCGGCCGAGCTCCGGGGGCGTGATCCCGAGTCCTATCTCACGCGAGTCCGTACCTCGCTCGCGACCGAGGCCCGCGCTATCCTGGAGCTGCAACGACGTGGAGCCCATGCGTTCGATTACGGGAACAACTTCCGGACGCAGGCCCGGGACTCCGGCGTCGCGGACGCCTTTGATATCCCCGGATACGTGCCGCGATACATCCGTCCGTTGTTCGCAGTTGGGAGCGGACCGTTCCGATGGGTCGCGCTCAGTGGCGACCCCGAAGACATCCGACGCATCGACCGGATGATCCTTCGCGAGTACTCCGACCGGGCCGGGTTGTGCCGGTGGATCCGTCTTGCTGGGGAGCGGGTCCAGTTCCAGGGATTGCCCGCCCGTATCTGTTACATGGGGTATGGTGAACGGGATCGATTCGGCCATCTCGTCAACGACCTGGTGCATGCTGGCGAGCTCACGGCCCCAATCGCGATCGGTCGCGACCATCACGACACCGGTAGTGTGGCCAGTCCGTTCCGGGAGACCGAGAGCATGCGAGACGGGTCCGATGCGATCGCCGATTGGCCGATCCTGAATGCCCTACTGAACGTCGCCGGCGGTGCAACTTGGGTCTCCGTGCACCACGGCGGCGGAGTGGGGATCGGCAATTCCATTCACGCGGGACTGGTCGTGGTCGCGGACGGGAGCTTGGATGCGGATCGTCGGATCGGACGGGTCCTTCACAACGATTCCGGAATTGGCGTGGCCCGACACGCCGACGCGGGATATGCTGAATCGATCGAGCTCGCGAGAACCGCTCGGTTCCGGGTCCCCGGGCTCCCCCCGAGCGGCGACCCTCCGCATTGATCGGAGGGCGCGCGCTCCGTCGGGGTCGAGGGACCGGCGCCACGCCCTCCCCGCAACTTCACGCCGGTCGAGAGACGCGAGGGCCGAGAGCCCTCGGTTCCGACAAGCTCTAGCACGGGGTCCAACAATTTCGACGATTTGCGGGCCCGACCCTTATGTCGCATTCCGGGGTCAATCCCCCTGACGGAGGGCTCCCACAGAGCGAACATGAAGCACCAGAAAGAATCGAGACACGGCGGAACGAAGGGATGGCTGCTCGTCACCGGGATTGCGGTCCTGATGGCGCTGGCGGTCGGCCCGGCTCTGGCGGGGACCGCAAGCGCAACCCCGATCCAGGCCGCCTCGGCGTCGCCCGCGACCCAGTGGGCGTACGGAGGCCAAGGGAGTGCGACGGGAACGGTCACGTCCGGGCCCAACACCCTCACCTGGAATGCCACCTTCGGTTGGACGGTCATCTACACCGCGACGAACACGAGCAATTCGACGGTCGAGCTCGAGGAGCAACGTACGGTTGGGATCACAATCACGACCACGCTCACGGGCCCGAACCTGACGGCCACCTACACGTACCACGGGACGGAGGCGGACACTGGGTTCGTGAACCTAACGAACCAGTCGACCGTCTATGTCAACGGGCAGCCCGTGCCCGCTCTCGGGATCGACAACGCGTCAGTCTCGGTGCAGGCTGCGGTCGACCAAAGCCTGCTGATCGACAACCACGAGCACTCCCACAGCGCCTGGTTCAACGTGTCGGGCGAGGCTCAAGCCTCGGTGCAATTCGCACCGTCTCTGGGGCTCATCCCGCTCAACCTGTCGGGCGTGGACGAGTGGAACTCGTCGGCGGTGGCGACCCCGCAGGCCAGCTGGAACATCAGCTATGCGTGGGCGGACCTCGGTTGGAACGGGACGACCCGGTCGGGATCCGGCTCCTTCACCGGCAGCTGGACCGTTTCGGGACCGGTCACCGTGACCGGGTACAAGGTGAACCTGGACCACGTCTTTGATGACCACAAGCCCCGGACCGCGATCGTCTTGATCGTCCAGGGCCCGGTCGATGCGTACGACGGGTTCATCCTGGTCCCGCACAATTTCGACCTGTTCGGTGGCGGAGCCCAACCCTACGACGCGGACTCCTTGGGATCGGCGTCGGTGGGTTCCGGCTCGAGCCAGACCCTGTTCGTGAGCAACGGCGCGCGTGGCCCGGAGGTCACGGCCGCTCAGACCACGTTCGGGTCGGGCCAGGGCGCGGTTTCGTCGCTAGCGCAGCCGACCTCCGGCGCTACGTCGGCGGCGAGCTCGTCGCCCGGCACGACGGTGACGGCCAACCCCATGAGCGTTGCCCAGGCCCAGTCTGAGGCCGCCTGCCTCAAGAACGGCTGCGGCGGCGTGGCCCCCGCGGCCACGAGCGGCTTGCTCGGGCTGGCAGTCATCGCGCTCGCCGTAGTGGCCGTCGTCGGAACGGTCTCGGTCATCGAGTGGCGATCCTACGCCCGCCGCCGGTCCCAGAAGGGGCTCGTGGGCGGCTACGGAGAGAGCTGGTCGAACGGAGTTCCCCCCTCCGTCGCGAACCCCCACTCTCCGGCCATCGTCCCGGGACCCTCGCCCCCCGAGGCCCCGCGACCTCCGCAGCCCTGACGGAACCGGCGGACCTAAGGTGGGTCCCTCGAGGGACCCACCGAACCCTTTCCCCCATCTTTTCTGAGAGTCAGCGCGGAGGAGTTCCGGCCCGAAGCCGCTCGGCGGCCCGGCTGAGGACGAACCGGTCGGTCTCGAACGGCACTCGCCGAGTGGCCTCTGCGAAATCGACCCACTCGCCGCGATCGAAGATCGGCTCGGTGTGAAATCTCGTCTGGGAGGTGAACGCGAGGAAGAAGACAGTGGTCTTGGCAACGTTGCACGACCGGGCGGCATCGTAGAATCGGTAGTGGACCTCCGCCACCTCCGCCCCGAGCTCGAGTTCCGTGATCCCGGTCTCCTCCGTTACCTCCCGGAGGGCGGTAGCGGGGAGCGTCTCGCCCGGGTCGACGTGCCCCTTTGGCAGGGCCCAGCGGGCCTCCTCGTGATAAAGAAGAAGGCAGACCCCTCCGCTCTCGCGATGGACCAGAACCGCACCCGCTGCGAGTTCGGGAACGATGGGGCGGTCCGGTCGATAGGCTCGGTCCGCGGGGGCCACGGACGTGCGAGAACGCCCGGACTATCAAGGCTTGGCTCGGCCCGGATGGAGCGCGCCTAGTCCTTATGGGGGGACACGGCTCCCCCGGCCGATGCTCTCGGCTGGCGAGGAGTACCACGACCTCGTGAGCCTGGTGCGGGGCAAGTCGCGCAAGAACGGCGGGCGAATCGCGGTCCGCTTCCAGGGGCGGGACCTCTCGTATGAGGAACTGGACCGGGAGAGCGATCGCGTCGCGAACGGTCTGGCCGCCGTGGGGGTCGGCCCGGGCGACCGGGTCGCCGCCCTCCTGTTCAACACCCCCGAATTCCTCCAGCTATGGTTCGGGCTGGCGAAGCGACACGCGATCCTCGTTCCCCTGAATACGGCGCTCAAGGGCGAGATCCTCCGCTACGAGCTCGCGGATTCGACCCCCAAGGGCATCGTCGTGGACCAGCGGCTCTGGGAACCGTACGCACCGTTCCGAGGAGCGCTCCAGATCGAGCTCGAATGGGTGCTTCCCTCCGCCTCGGATCCCGGGAGCCCGCTTCCGCCAGGCGTCCCCGAATTTGTTCGGCTCCTCTCGGACGCACGAGCCGAACCACTTCCGCCGCCCCGACCGTCGGAACCGGCCTCAATCATGTACACCAGCGGGACGACCGGCCCGCCCAAGGGGGCGTTGATCCCGCACGAAAAGACCCTCACCACCCCCAAGGAGATCGGGGCTCGGAGCCGACTCGAATCCGATTCCGTACTTTTCACCGCGCTCCCGCTGTTTCATTGCAATGCGCAGGAGATGACGGCGCTCACGGCGCTGCTGTACGACGTGACCGCGGCCTTTGACGAGCGGTTCCACGCTTCGAACTATTGGGAGGTCGCCGCGGGATTCGGCGCCACCCACATCTCCTTGTTGATCTCGATGATCAATGTCCTGTTCAAGCAACCGGAACGCCCGACCGACCGCGGCCACCGGGTCCGAACGGCGCTCACCGCGGGGACCACCAAGGCCGTCTGGCCGGAGTTCGAGCGACGGTTCGGCCTGACCATCATCGAACTATACGGGATGACCGAATGTGGGTGCACGACCCTCATGAACCCGCCGGGGGCGATCCGGGTCGGGTCCGTGGGCACCCCGCTCTCGTTCGTCGAGGCGGACGTAGTGGACGACGACGACCGACCGGTCGCGGACGGGGAGCGGGGAGAGCTCGTGGTGCGCCCTCGGGCGCCCTTCACGATGTTCTCGGGATATGTGGGGAAACCGGAGAAGACCATCGAAGCATGGCGGAACCTCTGGTTCCACACGGGGGACTATGTCACGCGCGACTCGGATGGGTACTACTACTTCGTCGACCGGAAGAAGGACGTCATTCGGCGGCGCGGAGAGAACCTGGCACCGTACGACGTAGAGACCGTCCTGAACCGCCACCCCGCGGTGTTCGAATCCGTCGTCGTGGGCGTCCCGAGCCCGCTCGGAGAGGAGGACGTCAAGGCGTTCGTCCAGCTCCGTCCAGGAGCGACTGCCGCCCCGCGGGAGCTGTTCGAGTTCTGCGTCGCGGAGCTGCCCTTCTTCATGGTCCCGAGATACCTTGAGTTCCTGGACGAGATCCCGAAGACCGCGAATCAGAAGTCGCAACGGTATGTCCTTCGCCAGCGGAAGGGAGGGGTGCAGCACGACCGCGAAGAGCTCGGGATCGACCTCCGCCGTCGGTAGCGCCGGCCCGCGGGTTCGGCCCCGGGTGCTGGTGGACGCGAACGCTCTCTTCCTCGCGGTCCGCTCCCGATTCCCGCTCGAGGAGGAGGTGGGACGTTGTCGCCCCGGGGCGATCCTGGCGGTCCCTACCTCCGTCCTCGGAGAGCTCGACCGTCTGGCCCGAAGTTTGACGCCCGGGGCCGTGGCGGCGCGCGCCCTGGCCGAGCGGTACGAGCGCGTGGAGACCACCATCCGCGGGGACGGCGGGGTCCTCGATGCCGCGGAACGTCGGGGCGCCTGGGTCGTCACCGCGGACCGAGATCTCCAGAAGCGGCTCGTCGCCCATCACGTCACGGTGCTACGCCCCCGAGACCAACATCGGCTCGAAGTGGTGGAAGGACAGGCTCGGAACCGGGTCCGGGGGAAGCCCCCACTCCCCCGACCGCGCTCCCGCGGGAACTCTTAAGAATCGAGCCCGGCTCGGACCGGGGGAAGACGATGCCCAAGGACGACGACCAGCTCTTGGACCTCCCGCCCGTCTTCGGCAGCGGGATCATCGGAGTGTGCGACATCTGCGGCACGCGGCAAGCCGTGATCGTGCTCTCCAAGGAGCGGTACAAGCTCTGCGTCCTCGACTTCCTCAACAAGGCGTGGCTCAAGAGCGACAAGAAACCCGGGGCCCCCCTCCCGCCGTATCGCAGCGAGCGGATCTGGTTCCCTACGGATTCCACGAAGTCGGGCAAGGCGCCCGGCATCGTCCTCGTTCCCACTAAGGCGGTCAAGCGCCCCGGCGTGCTCGTGACCCCGGACATCTACGGGATCACGACCACGGTCCTGGACGGAGCGATCCGATTGGCCAAGGAGGGGGTCGAGGTCTTGATCCCCGACGTCGCCAAGACCGATGGCATCTCCCCGGCGCACCATCTCTCCCTTCGCACCGGCGTGACGGTCCGGGGCGGCATCCCGACCTCCGCGCGCCGGGTCGAAGAGCTGGTCGAACTCTACGGAGATGCGCTCACCTTCCTCCGCTCCCGGGAGTTGGTCGACCCGGCACGGACCGCCCTCCTGGGGGTCTCGTACGGTGGGGGGCTCGCGATCGCGCTCGCAGCGCGAGACACCCGCCTCGCCGCCGTGGCCCTCGCCTATCCGATGCCCGTTCAACCGGACAACCTGTCGGGCCTGATCTCGGCCCCTCTTCTCTACGTCGGAGGAGAGCGGGACCGGGTCTCGGAGAAGGCCCGACGCCAGATCATGGCTGCCCACTCCCCCTCCAACAAGGTGCCAGCTCAGTTCATGGTCCTCCCGGCGGTCGGCCACAATTTCCTGGCCCGAGACCTTCGGAGTTACGACCTTCGCTCGGCGGAGGCGGCGTGGAGCCGGGTCATCGCCTTCCTCAAGAAACAGCTGTTCCCTCCGCCCCCCGCCGCCCCGACCCCGCCACCCAAGCCGACGGCACCCGCGGCGGCTCCTCCGGCCGCGGTGAAGCCCACCGCTCCCCCGGCGACGGCCGCCCCAAACCCCCCGCCCCCGAGCACCCCTCCGGTCTCGCCGGCGACGGTAACTCCGACCCCGAGCGCGTAAGTAGGCCGGCTACACCGAAGCCGGGATCGACGCGGCCGTTTCGACCAATTCCTTCGCCGCGCGCGTGAAGCGCATCAGTTTCGCCGGGTTGCCGCGGATCTTGAACGTGCCGTTCAGGATCGACTTCACGGGGTCGATCTCCTTTCGCATCAGGCGACCCCAATTCTCCATGGTCCCCTCATAGACGAACTCGCTGGATACGGTTCGGGCATCCGGGTGGTACGTGGCCCCAGAGCACTGGCCGTGGGCAAGGACAAGATGGATGCCCGGGGACGGGTGGTCCGCCTCCGGGGGACGGACGAGGAACACGATGTCTCCCTCCCACGCCTTCGCGGCCTCCCGGTAGGCGGCGTTCTGGTTCAATGCGGTGCGAAACGCTTCGGCCCAGTCGGCAGACGGGAAGGGCATGTCCGGTGGAAGGTCCGGTCCCCAGATAACCGATGGGGACCCATGTCACCCTCGTTCCCGCGAGAGGCTTAAACGGCGGGGTCGGTCGGGGAGACGATGTCGCTGTACCTCCCCGTCGTGTACGGTAGCGCCCGGGCGGGACCGGAAGAGCATCCATGTCGCTCACTACGTGGTCGCGCGCCTCGAACGACGGACCGGGATCGAGACCCGCCTGTTCGACCCAAAGGATCTGCCCTTTGGGAACCTGGTCCAGCGCGAATGGGAGTGGAAGGAGGCACCGGAGAGCGTCCACTCCTTCGCGCGGGAGATGGACCGGGCCGATGGGTTCATCCTCGTCACCCCGGAGTACAACTTCGGGATCCCTGGGACGCTCAAGAACATCCTGGACCACCTGTTCCCCCAGTGGCACCACAAACCGTTCGGCCTCGTCGGGGCCGGTGGGATGGTGGGTGGGGCCCGGGCGGTCGACGGGTTGCGGATGATCATACCGGGGCTGCGGGCCATCACCGTCCCGAACGCCGTCCTGGTCCCCCAGGTGGGAATCGCGTTCAACGAGGACGGACCCACGAGCGACGCCGACGAGTGGGACAAGAAGTTCGACCGCTTCTTCACCGAGCTCGAGTGGTATGCCCGAGCACTCGCCCGCGCCCGGAAGGACGCGCCGCTTCCCGCCCGCTGATCGGCCCGTTCAGACGTACTCGTAGAACCCTCGGCCGGTCTTCCGGCCGAGGTGGCCCGCGTCGACCAGCCGGCGTAGGAGCGGGGAGGGTCGGTACTTCGGGTCGCCGAGGTCGCGCTGGAGCGTGGTCGCGACGTCCAGGGTCACGTCGAGGCCGACCAGGTCGGCGAGCTCGAACGGTCCCATCGGCATACCGGCCCCCGCCTTCATCGCCGCGTCGATATCCCGGGAACTGGCGAGATTCTGTTCTAGGATGAAGCACGCCTCATTGAGGACCGGGATCAGGAGCCGGTTGACGACGAACGCCGGGGACTCGCGCACCCGGATCGGGAGGAGCGGGTATCGATGGTTGCGAAGTCCCGAAAGGAAATCAACGCACTCAGCGACGACCTCCTCGCGGGTGTCGACGCCCCCGGCGACCTCGACCAGCGGGAGGGTATACGGCGGGTTGAAGAAATGGAGCACGACGGTCTCGCGCACGTGCTTCAGGCCACGGGCCAAACGGGTGATGGAGAGGGACGAGGTGTTCGACCCGAGCACCGCATAGTCGGGGAGGACCCGGTCGAGCGCCTCCAGCACCGGACGCTTGACTTCCTCCCGCTCGAAGACGGCCTCGATGACGAGGTCCACGTTCGAGAAGGCCGAGTACTCGGTCGCACCGTGGACGCGACCGACCACCTCGTCCCCCCTGGCGCGAGTGAACTTCGGGGCCAGCTTCGTGCGGAGGTGGGCGACCTGGGTCTCGGTCAACTCGCCGGTGAGTCCCCGCACCCGCTCGAGCTCGGCATCGGCGCGTCCCTCGTGGAATCGGACCAGCTCGTCCACGATCCCTCGCACGCGCGCGAGCCCCTTCTCGACAAGCGCCGCATCGACGTCCTTGAGCACCACGTCGATCCCGTTGTAGGCCAGGACCTCCGCGATCGCCGCGCCCATCGTCCCTGCGCCGACCACGCCCGCCCGTGCCACCCGCATCGTCGAACCTCGGGTGGGGAGCCTTTCGTCGCTACATAACCCCGAAGGCCCCGCAGGAGCGTGGGACTCGCCGGCTCACGGCGAGGTCGGTCGAGTGGAGGAGGTCCCGGCGGACGGAGGGGAAGCCGTGGGCGCGATCGTGGCCGAGGGGTTGGGGACCATGGGTAGGCGGGTCGATGCCGACGGCCGGCTAGGGAGCCCCAGCCGGTCCCGGACCCAGTGGCGCACATCCGAGATGTAGAGGTTGCCGTAGGGACACTCGCCGACGCAGTTCCCGACCCCGCAACATTTCGAGCTCTTGAATTCGCCCGTCTTCCGGAAATAGCCGGGCATGTTCACGAGGCCCACGGGGCAGGCCTTCGCGCAATCCAGCGTCGTGCACGCTTTGCAGACTTCTTTGCTGTGGACCTTGAGCTTGAAGAAACCGATCTTCTGGAAGGCTTGGGCGATCGTGCCCGTGTAGCACCAGCCCATCGTGACGCAGTTGTAGTTGCCGGTGTACGGGATCGTCACGAACATCACGTACCAGAGGACCGAGAAGGAGAACGCGAAGAAGAACACGGACGGGTCGGTTCCTTGGATGTATACGTTGGCCACTCCGATCGTATCGAGGTAGGATAAGACCGACGTGGCGACGAGCGTGCTCATGATGAGGCCGGTCGTGATCCCGTAGACCTGGGACATTCGGCTCCCGAGGTACTTCTTGGCCGGCCATTCGGTCCGATTGAACGACTTCATCGAGTCGATCGTCGTTCCCTGGTACATCAACGCGGCCGAGCAGAACGTCGAGCAGATCACCCGCCGCCCGAATAGAACGACCAGGGCGCCCGTGACGACGTAGGTCAACAGGATCGCGGAGAAGACCCCGGGGGCGACCGGGTAGGACCCCAAGCCCATCGACCAGCCCAGGACGGGCACCGCGGCGGCGCTGGGAGCATTCGGGACGAACAGGGAGAAATAGATGCTCGGGTAGAAGACGACGAAGGCCGCGTAGCAACCCATCATAAGCACCAAGCGGATCCGGTTCTCGAGGTTGCGCGTCTCTCGGAACTTGAAGACAACGAGCATCCCCATCTCGACGCCCATCATCGCCAAGAACCAGGTCGAAGCACAGACTCCGGCGAGGAACCAGAATCCGTTGTTCACCGCGTTGAACAGGACCGTCCCGGGGGCTCCGCTCAACGGGAGCGTGAAGTAAATGCCGGAGTAGACCGCCGGTTCGATCTGGAGGTTCAGGAGCGCCCCCATGAAGACCTCCGCGACGAAGATCCCGGCGAGGAGGGAGAACGCCCAGCTCGGTCGGAGTTGCCACGGCAGGTCGGGTCGGGCCGAGAACGGTTCGGGATGGAGTACCGCCTGGAAGAAGAGGACCATCTCGACCAGGACCGAGGCGGCGAAGAGGAGGACCGACCCGTAGGAGAGCCAGAGGAAGAGGCCCGCCATCATCGCGCTGAAGACGGCGAGGAGTCGGACGAGGTAGTTCGAGAGAGCGGGCGAGATCTGGCGATGGCGGTAGATGAACTCCATCAGGTAGACGAAGAGGCCGATCATCACGGCGCTCCCAACGTAGATCGAGAGGGCCGCCCAGGTCGGGTTGTCCAACGCCGGCGGCGAGAGGGCCATCAGGACCGATTGCGAGACCAGGACCACGCGAACACTCACCGGGAGGTGGTCGCGGAGGAAGACCGCCGTCAGGAGCATCTCGGCAGCCATCGTGAACAGGAACCAGGGAGAGGTCACGACCGCGGAGAAGAGCGGCACGAAGCCGGCGGAGACCCCGGGCGCTAACCCCCCAGCCGCCAGGCTGAACGTCCACCCCATCAGCAGTTCGTTCAGGAGTACGAGGACCAGGACCGCGCCGACGAAGCCGGAACTCGGTCCGGCCGAAGTCGCCGGTGCCCCTTGTTCACGACGGCGAACCTCCCGTAAGAACGACGCAAAGACGACGACCACACTGGCCGACATGAGCGCGCTCGCGACCCAGAAACCCGCGACGAGGGTGCGGGAGCTGGGGCCACATAGTAGACGAGGGCGCCGCCGAGCATCGCCACCATCATGAGCAGGAGGAAGAGGACCGTGCCCGACCTCAAGGGCGATCGAGCGGTCGCCGCCCACTTGATGAGGACCGCGGTCGACGCCGACATGGCTCCGGCGATCACGGCCAGGATGGCTAGGGTCGTTCCGCTCTCCATTCAACTCACTCGACGAAAGGATTCACGGTCCTCGTGTCACGGCGGCCGGGCTGGCCAGCGTAGGGGACGGTTCCTCCGTGGGGCTCCGGGTCGAACTCGGAGCCGGGGTTGAAGGACCGATGGACGAAGGGGTGGCAACGAGCCCGGAGGGTGCCCGCTCCTCGACCGTCCACCGCAGGGGAGCGAAGGCCGCTTCCGGTCGGAGGGCGACCGCGACCGCGAATCCCCCGAGGAGAGCGTACTCGAACGTCCAGCGGAGCGCGAGTGCGAGCCCGCCTAAGGGGCCCGGGGAGATCGTCCCCCAAGAGGAAGGAGCTCCGGTAACGAAGAGGAGCTGATTGACCAGCCCGTCCCACCCCCAGCCCGGAGTCGGCGGCGGAGACCACAGGATCGAGAGGCCCGCGAGCAACAGCAGGAGCGGCAGCGCGAATCCTGAGCGAGCCCGGATTATCTTCAGAACCCGATAGGTCCCGCTCGGGAAGAACGCGGCCGCGATCGCCACCCCCGCAACGACCTGGTGTTGAACGATCCACTGGAACCAGAGACCCGGTCCTGCGGTGACCGGGTTGATCGTGGTCCACTCCGCGATCATCGAGAGCGACCAGAGCACGCCACCGACCAGGAGCGCCACCCGTGCAACCGCGCCGGCCGCAAATCGGGCGTCGATCCGCCGGGCGACCACCGTTCTCGTGCCGTCCACCGGCGATCCAAAGAGCCCGGCATACACGACCAGGAGGAGTTCCTGGGCGATCAGGGCGACCCAGACCACCACGATCTGGAACACCCCGAGGTACCAGTTGTTGAGGAGCAGGTTGCTCGCGGTCGTGCCTGAGGCTTGGGCGACGAGCCCGACGCCGGCGGTCGCCGCGGCCGTCGTGGAACAGCAGGCGCCGAGGGTCACCAGACTGATCATCGCGGGGGTAAGTCCCGCCACTGCGCCGACGGAGGTCGATCCGGCGATCCGGGCGCTACGGGACTGGACGAGCCGGAGGGTGAGCAGGAACGCTACGGTCATGCCCAGGCCCACTCCGACCGACACCACGAGCATCGCGAACGTCGCGAAGAAGGGGAGCGAGATGACCCCCCAGGGAGCGATCACGAGGAGCCCCGGATAGTTCCATGGGTTCGAGCCCGGTCCCCGGACCAGAGGATGGTCCACGTGTAGCCGCCCTGGATGTTCCCGAGGACGAGCATCCCCCCATAGAACATCGATCCGAGGACGTAGAGCAGGCCGAAGAACACCACTCCGCCGCGCGCGGAAGAGCTCCGGATCAGGGTTCGGATTTCCCGGAGCGTGACCACGCCGAGCGGGTCGAACCTTGAGGTCGAGCTCATAGGACCGTCGGCAAGACGGTCGGAGGTTTAAGGCGGGTTCGTTCGGACGAGGGAACGGTCGGTCCCCCGACGACTACGGACCGTTCGGTCGGCGGGTCAGGTCGGATACGATCTGCTCGTACTGTTCTCGCGTGATCTCCCCGCGGGCGTAGCGCTGCCGCGCCATCATCAGGGCTGGGTCGCGCCGCCGTCCGCCCGGGCCGTTCCCCTGGCCATAGCGGCCCCGATATCCGCGCCACAGGGCCATCCGAAGGGCGAAGAACCCGACCCAGACGAGGAGGAAGACCAGGAAAAAGCCCCCATAGAACGGGTAGTACGGGCGACCCCCGGAACCGGTGCCGCTGAACGGCCCTAGGTAGAGCAGGTACACGACTATCAGCACGATCGCGACAAGGACTCCCGCAAGCAGGATCCAGGGCCAGACCGGGCGTCGGGGAGGCGCGTTGCCGTAGGGTTGATACATTCGGTTCCCGGCTAGCCCAGCCTCGGGGCGGGTATCTTAACTTTCGTCCCGAGACGTCCCCGGATTCCCGAGCCGAGAGCGGCAAGCCAATCCGAAGACTTAAGGCACGAACCACGCTCGGCCGGCTCGCGCGGGGATGGCCCAGCCTGGCAAGGCGCAGGATTGCTAATCCTGTGGTGATTTCACCTCGGGGGTTCAAAGGAGGGCCGGCGTTCCCAGCCCTCGGAAATTCCCCCTCCCCGCGTACCCGGCGGCCTAAGGTCAGGCTTAGACGGTGGTAGGCACGCGGTAGGTGTCGCCGTCCCGAACTACGGGAACGACCGCGCCCGAGGCCGGGAGAGCCCCGTCCACGATGGCGAGGAGCCGAACTGCCTCGGCGAGCTCGATCAACGCGATGCGATGGGGGGTCGGCCAGCCCGACGCCGGGCTCGCCAATTCGGTAGCGGCCAGGACCCGACCTTGGGGTGGGAGCGCGAGGGGAGTCACGTCCGACGACCCACACTTGGGACAGGGCCCGGCCCGTGGAAGATACCGCAACGTGCACGACGGACACCGACTGACCAGGATGGGAGCCAAACTCACGGAACGGGTGCTCCTAGGATGGTCACGAAGTTATGGGAGGCTAGGCCGCCGATCGATTGGGCCAAGCCGGCTCGGGGCCGGGGATCCACCGCCGCCGGTCCGCTCTCTCCCCGAAGTTGCTGGGCCACGGCCGCGATCTCGGCGAGACCGGAGGCGGCGACCGGGTGGCCCCGACCGAGGATCCCACCGGAGGGATTCACCGACGGAGAGCCGTGCGGCGGACCGCGTCCCGTGAACCAAGACGCCGCCTTCCCGGGCTCGGCGAACCCGAGGTCCTCGAGGTCGATCAAGAGGAACGGGGAGAAGGCATCGTGCAGCTCGACCACTCCAATATCCTTCTTCGGGATCTTGGCGGAAAAGAAGGCCCTCTCCGAGGCCAGCCGGGTCGCGGCGAAGGTCGTGAGATCCGGTCGGTCGACCAGCGCCAGCGCCTCGAAGGCCTGACCGATCCCGGCCACGGCGGCCGGACCTTCCCCGCGTTCTAGCACGACGGCCACCGCCCCGTCCGAGATGGACGAGCAGTGGAGGAGATGTAGCGGTAGGGCGACGGCGCGACTCGAGCGAACCTCGTTCGCGGTCACTGGAGTGCGGAACTGGGCGTACGGGTTCCGCTCCGCCGCGCGGCGGGCCCGCACCGTGATCTCGTCGAACACGGCGGTGTCGACCTCATACTGT
This sequence comes from uncultured Thermoplasmata archaeon, assembly GCA_963749235.1. GTDB lineage: Archaea > Thermoplasmatota > Thermoplasmata > Lutacidiplasmatales > UBA184 > Lutacidiplasma. The sequence goes on from CAVVLV010000001.1 coordinate 1,017,530, forward strand.
TCCGCGTACCGCTGGCTTACGAGAGCGGCCAGAGCAGGCATGGTCGCGCCCACCGACTGCTCCGAAGGGTGAAGGGAATGGGCCAGGGCGGCCGAGACCTCAGCGGTGGGTCGATCGGTCATCTTCTCGACCGCGAGGACGAGCGCTCGTTCGTGGTGACCGCTCGTCACAGCATGGACGGCCGCATGGAAAGCGGCGGCCCCGCTCGCGCTGGCCGCTTCGACCCGGAGACCTGCTGCGGTCTCGAGGCCAATGCGGTTCGCCACGCGAGAGACTAGGTTTTCCGCACCGTTGACTGCGCCGGCAAGCATGTTTCCGACCACGAGGTAGTCGATGGGTTTCCGACCCAGCCCCGCGAGGGCGCCGCTGGCCGCTTCGGCTGCCAGGTCGGTCAAACCCTCGGGTCGCTTTCCGAAACGGGCGAACCCGACCGCGCTGACGTGGACCGTCATGGGATGACCAGTTCGGGCGGGTCGAAGAGGGTATGCACGGTGGACAGGAATCGGACCAGCGGCATCCCATTGTCCCATCGGAGCACCGCATTCCCTTCCCGGGTCCGCTCGACGGGAGGAAGCCGCTTGGCGAGCAGGCCGAGCATCCCGCGCTGAGGCTGGCGCGCGGCGGAGTAGACCCGCCACGGGTCCCCGGCCCGGTGACCGATCTTTCGATAGGCGTAGACCGCTACGAGGCCCACCTTTTCGACCGAGGTGCGATGGGCCTCGAGTTGCTCGGCCGCCCGTCCGCTGGCAGCGGAAAAGTGGATCGTCGCCTCTGAAGAGGCCTTGACCTCGACGGGCAGCGCCAGCTCGCGACGGAGGGCCACGAGGTCGAACCCGAGGGACCCGGCTCCCCGCACGACGAGAAAGGGGGCGGCGATCATCCGTTCCAGGTCGGGTCGCTCCTCGGGAGCCAGTCCTTTGGCGTAATGGAGGATAGCGGACCGGTCGCCTTGGAGCAGGTCCCGCAGCTCCCGTTCGTACGAGGAGAAGCTGTGTCCGACCACGACTAGCCTCTTTCTTGGAGGCACTAATATAAGGCGATGGGCGGACTCGAGGAGGACGGTGGCAGCGTCCGCGGGCCTCGAGATCGTCGCCGCGGACGTGCCGATCGCGCGCGTACTAGCCCTCCTGGTGGGGGACGCCGACCGACGGCGGATGGTGCGAGGGTACTCGACCCAGAGCGCCCGTCTCCGCCTTTCCGACCTCCGGTCGCGACTGTTGAAGGAGCGTGTTTTCGAGGACCCCACCCGCTTGCTGGGCCGTCTGAAACGGCGGGGGCTCCTCGCGGAACTCCCCGGTGGCGGTGGGGAGAAGACCTTCGAGATCCCGTACCCCGACGAGCTCCGCCAACTCCTCCTCGACGAGGTTTCCCGGGCGGACACAGTCGACGCGGGGCCCGTAAGCCCGGTGCCGGACGAACCGGCCGAGATCCGGGCCATGGACTCGGAGTTCCTCGACCATCTGCGGGACGTCCTCCACCACCGACTCGAGGAGACGATCGCGTTCGGTCAGACCTTCACCGTAGATCGCTTAGCGAAGTATCTCAAGGACCTCTTCGGAGAAGCCCTCTACTTCGATTCGCTCATCTCGCTCCTACAGCAGTACGCCCTGGCCGACGTATCGTTGATCGCTCCCACGGGACGGTCGACGGGAGCTACCGGATTCCACCTAGCGTTGTTCGGCCCGCCCGGCACGGGAAAGACCTTCTCGATCGATGACCTCGTCCGTGGCAACCCGCGAAGCGGCGTGCCCCCGCACGGCCTACCCGGTCGGAACCGCTACTGCGGCGGCATCACGCCGGTCCAGTTCTTGCGGGTCGGCTCCGCCTACACCGGGCGCACGTTCAACTTCATCGTGCCCGAGTTCAATGACTGGTTCAAGTACCGCGGGATGGTGGAGCCGCTCAAGCTGGTCATGGAGCAACGGGAGGTGAAGTGGGAGACGACTTTCGGCACGGTCGGTCCGTACACGTTCCGTTCCTTCTTCTCCGTAAACTACAACGTGCGCACGGCCGGCGCGGACGACTACTGGACCACGATAGGCGACCCGAACTTCGCGGCGCTCGAGGATCGGATGCTGCTCCGGTTCCACCCGATGACCCGGGAGCGTTTCCGCGCGGTCGAGGCGAGCTCGGAGCGCCTCGAACTGGGGGAGATCGAGTTCGAGCTGGCGGGCCAGATCCGCGACCATCTGACCCTCGTTCACGCCATCGAGACCGGCCATCCGCTGGTCGCGGCCCGGTTCCGACGACGGCCGGTGAACCTGGAACGTCCGCTCTATGACGCGCTACGCGAAGTCTCGGAAAGGGCTCTGAAGACGACCCACTTCCCCAAGTTCTCCCCTCGCCTTAAGTCGCGCGCTGTTCGCTTGGCCGCCGCTTCGGCGCTGATCACGTACTTCCACGACCCCACATCCCCCGGTCTGCCGATCGGGGCCGCGGAGACCGATTTCGCCCGACGCTTTTACGAAGAGGAGGTCCGTGCCCGGGAAGGGCGACGGGGACAGTCCGCACGCTGACGAGGCCCCCTCGGCCCGGTATCACATACCGGGAGCCGAGGAGATCCGCCGAACCGCGCGCCGGGTCCTTCGATCCGGCCGGGCCACGTACCCCTCCCAGGCGGCGTTCCGGGAAGCGGTCGTGGCGGCCTTGTGGCACGACGATCCGCTCGCCGTCGTTGGAGGGACCCGGCTGCGTCGATTGATCCTGGAGACTCCGGGCGTCCGGTTGTCGGTCCATTACACCGAACGACCCGACCTGCATCCCCTGCTCGCGTGCCCGGTATGCGGCTCCGTGCTCAAGCCCGTGAAGAACCGGACCCTCACTGGAGAATCGGTCGTCTTGGGCCAGGAGTGCACCCGCTGCGATTACTGGACACATCGACAGCGGCGCGTTCCCGTCCGGTACTCCTTTTCCCGCGGTGGCGGCCCGCGGGTCCGCGAGCCCAAGGCCTAGTCCTCTTTCCAGGCCGCTTTCCGAGGCGGAACGTACGGGGAGGGGGGCGGGGGGGACTTCGGCTTCTTTCTTCGCCCGCCCGCGGCGTAGATCAGGAGCGCTGCGGCCGTCATACCCACCACGATACCGAGGAAGATTCCCAAGGGGAACGTGTACGAGGAACCACTCGATGAACCGGGCGAACCCAGTGCTGGCAGCACTTCGACCGCGAGCGAGGCGTTCACGGTAACGCCCGCCGCGTCCGTAGCGGTCACGTTGATCGTGTAGTTCCCGGCGAAGGAGTACGCGTGCGTGGCGTGAATTCCAGGGCCCTGGCTTCCGTCACCGAAGTTCCAGACGATCGCGAACGGACCGGTACCGCCGTTCAGAGTCACATTGTAGTAGAACAGGGTCCCCGGGCGGGCCGGGTTGGCCGGGGTTCCGCCCGTGACGACGAACTCCCCCGCCGGAGTGTCGTTCACCCGCACCAGGACGGTCGCGTTCGTCTCATCCCCCAGCAGGTCCTGGTAGGTCGCGGTCACAAGGTGCAGCCCAGTGGCCGTCCAGGCATGGATTGCCGTCGGTCCGGTCGAGACGGTCACGTCCCCGAACGACCAGAACGTCGTGCCGTTCCCGACGCCTCCGGTCACCGAAGTAGTGAAGGAGACCGTGCTGCCGACGTCCGTCCGCAGCGTCGACGCAGTAAGCCCGATCTCTGGGGCCGAATATACATCGACCAGCCAGGCGACGGTTCCCGTACCGCCGACGCTGTCTGTCACGTTCAGCTGGAGCAGGTAGACCCCGGTCGACGAGTAGGAATGGGTGACGTTCTGGACGAGCGCCATAGTCCCGTCTCCGAACGACCATGCGAAATGGTACGGGGCGACTCCACCGACTACCGTAGGATAGATGCCGAGGTCGAAGCCCAACTCCAAGTAGGGGAAATCCCCCGGTGCGATGAACGTAAGGATCGTCAGGCCGGACCCGACGGTCAGGTTCGTTGAGGCCCCGACCGAATTCCCCAAGGCATCGGTGACCGTGGCTCCGATCTCAAAGCTCCCTACGGTGGAAGGCGTGCAAACCAGATCGGTGGTGTTGGCGGAACTGCACCCCGAAGGGAGGTCGGAATACGAAACGACAGAGGGACCGGCACCTCCGCTGTAGGTCAGCACGAGGTGGGTGGTTTGACCCAGATCCATCAGCTCGGGCGCGGCGGTGAAACCGTCGATCTTGGGGGGTGAACTGGCGATGATGCTGAGCGAGCCGGATCCGGAGTTCGCGACCCAGAGCTCTGAAGTGCCTTCGAGCTCGCCAGTGGAGAGCGTAACGGGAAGGACCGCGACGGGCCCTTGTCCGACCGCCATTGCCGCTACGCCCTCGTAACTGGCATACGTAGAGGAGCCGTCAATGACGGTTACCGTGCCCGATGTGGGGCTGTTCATCGTGGTGGCAAACAGGTCCTCTCGCGAAGGGTCGTAAGCGATCGCTCCGGCAGCTACGTGCGGGGCGATCACGACGTCCGGGCCGGCAATTTTCAGGCTCGTCGCGTTGACAATTGTTACATTGGCTCCGAGTCCGTAGACGTCTCCGTCGGTCGAATCGAAGGCTAAGGAGGTCAACCCGGGGTTGGCACTGATTGAGCTGTTCACGATCGTTCCGTTACTGGCATCCACAACCGCAATCGAGGTAGTTCCCGAGACGTTGACGATCGTGTAGAGCCGGTCGGTTGTGGGGTCGAGTGCCATCGTCCGGATGCCGGATTGGCCAGCCCCTACTCCAGGTGCAAGTGTTTGAGTAAGACCCGGCAGTGAATAGGCAACCAACCCATGAATGCTGTTCATCGACCAGAGGATTTGGTCGGCCGTATCGACGATGATTGATTCCGAGCTGCCGGTGAGGACGCTGTTAGACGCCACGACCGTGCCAGCCTCAGGGTTTACTGCCGAAATGCTGTTGTTCAGTCCAGCGTAAAGGACTCCGGTCGTCGGGTCGACCGCGAGCGATAGTGGCAATCCCCTCAATGCCACTGGCGAAGCTACGGAGCCGAGGGTGAGTGGTGAGAGAAGAGAAAGTGTCGAATCTCGATCGTCAGCAACAATCAGTTGGTCAAAGTCTGGGACATACGCCAGAGCTGTTGGAATCGAGCCCAAATCCGGTGACGTTCCAGTTGCAGGTCCGGTAGCATTTTCAAGTAACGAGAGGTTACGAGAACCGGCCGACCAAACAAAGAGATTCGAGTCACCAACCTCGTCGAAGCTGGCTGGCCCTTCACCAACGATCACGGACGAATTCACAACGCTGCCGTCGAGCGGATCAAGTAAAACCAAATTGGCGCCAGAACTATTTGCTACATAGAAATCAGACTCGTTGAGGTTAGGAGACACTCCCCGAATCCCCTTACCAACGACCGAGACATGACTGACCGCCCCGGATCCTCCATTCAAGATTGTAACAGAGCCAACGCTTGGGATTGAAATTGCGACGGTGTTGGTGGCCGTGGAATATGCAACTCCTCCGGCGTGGCCAATGAGTGGGAAGTTCAGGATGAGCGCGAACGTGCTCGCGTTAAAAATGGGAAGAAGGGAACTGTTGGAGCAGGCAATGTACAGCGTTTGGTTGAGGGAGTCTATCGCTAGCGCACTTGGGGCAGATCCGGTGGAAATTGTCGACGGGATTACCCGGTCATCGTACGTGTTCACAATGGAGAGATTTGCAGATACCGTGTTCGCCACGAACAGGTCCCCAGTGGAGTTATCCAGAGCCATCGCGGTTGGATCTGCCCCAACAGGAATCGGTGGCCCGACCCACGCGAGCGTCGCCGGATCGAACACCCCAACAGAGTCGGTCTGCGGGAGAGTCGCGTAGAGCCATCCGTCTCCGGGGTCAAACAGCAAGTCCGAGGTGTTCGCGAGCTGGTTCACGACGCCTGCGAAGGAGTTGTTCGCAGGGTTGAACAGGACGGCGGGGGCTAGCTCGGGTTCCGGTCCGGCCACGGCATGCGTCGGCAGATCCGAAAGCCAAAGGTAACCGGTCGAAGGGACGTAGGCCCCGGGGCCGATCGTCCAATCGTTGACGGACGAGATGAAATTGTCCTGCCACGAGGCATTGTAGTTGACGAAGACGCTGCGCGCGACATCGCCGGCCCCCAGGGAGGAGAAGATGGAACTTTGGGAGGACCTGGGTGGCACCGGTGCTGTGGGCGCCGAGCTCAGACGTACGATTCCTGGGGTGGGTGGACCCGGACGCGGGTCGAGCTGCGGCCAAGCCGCTCGAGAGGAGGAGAGTGACGATGAGCACGAGCGAAAGGACGGCCGAGCGGGTTCCGCGCGGAGGGGCCATCGAGCCCCGAGCCCCGTAGGATGGCTTAAACCCGTGTCCCTTGGGGAAGCGCTACTGCATGGTCTGCATGACGCGGCCGGCGTGGGCGTCGACCAGGAACATCGTCCGGGCGCCCTTCCGCTCGAGGAAAAAGGACCAGATCGGCACGTGGAGGAGCTCCGCCTCGGTCACGTCCACGTTCGTCTGGAGCTTCGAGACGACACTGTGCTTCTTGTGGGCCGCCTCCGACTGGAGCTGCTGGACCCACGCCCGGGCGGCGTTCTTCGCCGCGTCCTCGCCCAAGTCGCCGTTCAGGACCACCGACCCATCGGGGATCCCCTTGCGGTCGAAGAAGGTGCGCTCTCCGAGCGCGAACGAATAGTTCTTCGGTTGGTAGGCCGACATGGACTTCACCGCGACCACCGGGTACTCGAACTGACCCGAGATCGTTTCCTGCCGGTTCGGGTTCACGACCGGGCCCCCGAAGATCGGGACCACGGAAGTGCCGCCCCGTCCCCGGGTCAAGGCCGACCCCAGAAGGGCCCCGGCCGCCATCGTTCCGACCGTTACCCCGACGCTCGGTGGCGACGGCCTGGTACTCGTACGTCGTGCTCGCGGACGCCGGCACGACCCAGAAGGGTACGAAGGAGAGCTTCGCGTCGGCGACCTTGGACTCCTCGAATTCGTGACGGTGCATGAAGCCCGCATCCACGTACCCACGAACGGCCGTGAGCGCCTGGGCCTGGTCGGTGACCTTGAGGGCGAGCATGGAGTGCTTCGAGATCTCCTTCCACCCCGCCCCACCTAGCGTTACCGAACTGCCGCAGTAGTCGCACGAGATCACCATCTCGCCGAATACCGGCTTGATCGGCCCGCCGCACTGAGGGCACTTCAGGACTTGGGTGCCCGCCGCACCAAGCGAGGGGGCGCTCGGCGCCGCGGGCGCTGCGGCCGGGGCCGAAGTCCCTCCACCCCCGGGAATTGCGGAACCGCACTTGTAGCAGAAGGCCGCTCCGTCCGGGAGCTGCGATCCGCATTTGGGACAGAAGACCATCTCGTTCCCCGTCTACCCTTTCTTGAACCCGATTCTCAGCTCGTCGGCATGGCGGTCCCGCAGTTCGGGCAGAACTTGTTCGTTCCGGGAACGTCCGCGTTGCACTTCGGGCACTTCCGGGGCGCCGCGGGTGCGAGCGACGCTCCGCAGTTGGGGCAGAACTTGACGCCGACCGTCGTCGGCTGGCCGCACTTGGGGCACGGAGGCCCGGCGGCTGCCGGCGCGGGCGCGCCGAGGGCGGCCCCGCATCCGGGACAGAACCGCGTCCCCGGGGGGACGAGCGTTCCGCACTTGGGGCAGGGAGTGGACGGTCCCTGGGAGTACATTCCCTGCATCTGGCCGGCCATACCGTAGCCCATGCCGAGGCCCGCGCCTAGACCGACGCCCGCACCGGCCATGGCGCCGGCGCCGCCAGACGGGTTCGCCGCCGCGGTGGTGAGCGCCTGCCCAGCTTGGTATTGCATGTAGTTGACGCCCAGCACGCCCATCTCCGAACGGGTGTTGATCGCTTTCTGGACCTCGTCCGGGAGGTTGATGGACATCCCCTGGAGCTGGTTCAGCTCGATCCCGAACTGCGAGAAATGCTGGGGGGCCGCGCCGAGAACGGCCTGCTCGATCGTGGTCAGGTTGGAGGCGAGGTCGGTGACCCGCATCCCCTGCTCCTTCATCTTGCCGAGGACGTTGTAGATGAGCACGACCATCTGGTCGCGCAGACGAGCCTCGACATCGGGCGTCGTGACGGCTCCGAAGGTGCCGACGAACTGGGTGATGAAGTTGTCCGGCGCGCCGACCCGCCAACGGTAGGATCCGAAAACCCGGAGGTTCACGAGCCCGAAATCGGGGTCCCGGAAGACGTACGGCTCCGAGCTCCCGAATTTCCCGTCAAAGATGCGGCGTTGCAGATAGTAGACCTCGGCCTCCTGCCGGACGCCCGAGAGCGCCTGGACGAGGTTCCCCAAGAGGCGGGCGTTGAGCGAGGTCAGGGAGTACCGGTCGGGGCGGTCGAGGTAGGCCAGGACCTTTCCGTCCCGGAAGAAGACCGCGCTCTCGTCCTCGCGCACGACGATGTTGTCGCCCCACTTGATGTTGCGGGGGACCCGCCACATCACGTTGGGACCCTTGTAGATGTCCTCCCAGTTGATCGTCGTCGCGCCGATGAGACTGCCGCCCTTGGCGGGGATCGGATTGTTGGTTACCATCGTTCGTTCCTCTTCGTGCGGTCTAGGAGACCCGGATCCCTTCGATCGCCTGCAATCGGGCCTTGAACGCCTGCTCGAGCTGGGTCACCTGGCCGCGCGCGGTGGAGAGCAGGGCGGGGACGCCGCTGCCGCCGCTCATGGAGAGGCTTGGCAGGGGCGCGATCGTCTGGCTTAGTTGGTCGGCGGCTTGGGCGAACCCGAAGTCGTACTCGTACAATCGGTCGAGCTGCTGCGGGTTGATCCGCACCGCGGGGGAGATGCCGGTGTACCCCTGCTCCGCGTGCCGGATCTCTCCCTCGAGACGTTGGAGGTCGGCGAGGAGCGGGGCGATATCGGTCAGGACCGCGAACTGGCTCGCGTTGGTGAGCGCGGTCCGTGCATTCTCGAGCGTAGCGCGCGCATTGCGGATCTTGTCCGCCACCTGAAGGCGCAAGAGGCTGTCCGCCGCCTGGATGTCGGTCGCCTGACGGTACCCGCTGTATCCAGGGACGAGGAGTTGCAGGCGCTTCAGCATCCCACGGCTTTGGTCGACACTCTGTCGGAGGTCGACGGGGGGCGTTGCGGGCGCGGGGGCGGCCGGCGTCAGCGAAGCACCGCACGCGTTGCAGAAGCGGGAGTTCGCGGGGACCGGTTGACCGCACTTCGGGCAGGCGCTTGTGGACGGGGGTGGAGGCGGCGGAGCGGGAGATGCGCCGACCATGTTAGGGGCTCCGGGGCGGCGTCGAGGGAGGAGGGGCCGTTGCGGGTACGCTCGGGGAGTTGGCGGCACTGTAGGAGAAGGCCGACGCCGGCGTTTCCTGGCGCCAAGTCGCGCGGGCGTTCTCACGGTGCTGGACGGCCGAGACCGAGCGGGTGCGCCACATGATCCCGCCGGCCGTGATGGCGACGAGGATCACGAGGACGATCAGGCCCTCGAGCATCCCGGTGAACGACTCGACCCCGTAGTAGTTGCCGAGTCCGACCGAGAGGAAGAGGGTCGCGAACCCCATCCCGCCGAACGCCCACGCGAGCGACCGCTGGGCCGCCGGGTCGCGGGACGCCGATTCGGCCAGGTACGAGGCGAGGCCGAAGACCAGCGCGAGGGAGCCGATGATCAGGAGGGCGCCGAAATGCTGTTGGGCCGGGAACGACACGTAGACCAGTAGGAAGACGAGCGCTGCCACGATGACAAACAGGGCTGAAAGGAGCACGGCGCTCCATCCCTGACGGGGCGCGGGCGGCCCACCGGCGGAAGCGGGAGTGGTCATTGTACCTCGTGCGAAAATGGTGCCCGGCCTATAATACAGTGAGCCGGCGGCGAGGGACTCACAATCGGGGCTCGTCGTCCGGCTTTTCGCGCCGCGGTCGAGGCGTGGGGGGCGCCGGGGGTTCCGGTACGGACGCGGTCGGTCTCGCGTCCTTGGAAGGCGAGGCCCCGCCGGCGGGAGCAGGGTGGCGCGGGGGCGCCGGTGGGGGGGTCAAACTGGGTCTCGTGGCTGTTGCCGGGGGCTTTGCGGCCTTGGCGGCCTCGGGAGGGGGCGACGAAGCGTGCTGGGCAGGCTTCGGCGGGGTCTTGCCTCGGCTGAACACACCCTTCAGGCCGGCGACGGCCGAAGGAGATTTCGAGGGGCGGGACGGGGTCGCCTGCAACATCACTCCGGTGAGAGGGGCGACCGTGATCGGGGAGATCGACTGGCCGCACTTCGGGCAGTTGGGGAACTGGCCGATGCAGTGCTGGCAGAGCGGCGAACCGCACGCGTGGCGAACCGACGCGATCCCCCCGCAGCCGATGCACCGGGGTGCCAGGGCTGCCGGCCCGACGGGAGTGTGTCCCGTCCCCCCGGGGGCGCCGGGCGACTCCGCGGGCGTCGTCTCGGGGGCGAAGTAGGTCTCCCCTTCCTCCTCCGCAACTTCGGCCGCCCCGGGGCCGCTCGGAGGGGCGGCGGTTCGGAACTCGGGCGAGTATGCTCCGAGGTCGAGGGTGGGGAGCGGAGCGTGGGCTGCGGCACCGGACTCTTCCACGATCCGGATCAGGCGGGCCTTGTAGATCCCAACCCGAAGGGTTCGGACGAGCTGGAACAGCGTCCGCTGGTCGGCCGGAAGGACGAGCGCGCGCCGGGCCAGCTCCTCGACATCCGGCGCGAGTTTGAGATTCTCCGCGCGGATGTCGGCCTCCAGGACCGCGCGCAGGTACCCGAACAGACGATGGATCTGGTCGAGCGTCGCGGAGGGGGGACTCAAGACGGCGACGTCGGCGAGGGTGAAGCCGCGGTGTTCGATGCCGGGAGGACGGTGCTCGAAGGCGGCCGTGATGAGGTGGTAGGACGCAGTCTCGAGCTCCTTCATGTCGGTCGGGCTGAGACGGGCGAGGTCGACCGGTCGGGCTCGGCTGATCGCCGTGAGCACGGGCTCGAGCAGTTCGAACGGAACGTGCAGGGTGACGAACAGGTCGTTCTTGGCGACCGAGCGATTCAGGCGGGCCTCCAGGAGGAGCGCCTCGCGACCGTACTTCTGGACCTGCTGGTCCTTCGTCTTCTCGAGCGCCATCTTGCGTCCGTCCTTCGCGGGCGCGTAATCGGAGTCCAGGGAGAGGGCCCGGTCGAAGCTCGCGACCGCATCTTGAGGTCGGCCGAGCGCGAGCAGCGAGAGCCCGCGGCTGGTCCAGGCCTGCGCGTTGGTGGGAGCGGTCTCCGTCGCACGGTCGTAGAAGGAGAACGATTCGTTCGGGTGCTCCATCCGCTCCGCGACGAACCCGGCGCGCAACAGGTTGGGCACCGCGGTCGGTTCGATCGCCAGCGCGTGTTGGTAGGCCCCGGCGCCGCCCGCCCAGTCCTGGCGAGCGATGGCCACTTCGCCGAGGCGGGACCACAGAGCAGCGCTCTTCGGAAGGGCCGCCACCCCTTGCTGCGCCGCCTCCTGTGCGCGGTCCAGGTGCCCGGCGCCGCTCTCCGCCTCGGCGAGGAGGAGGTAGAGCGACTCCTGCGGAGGCACCCGTCCGAGGGCGCCGCGGAGGAACTCGGCCGCTTCGGCGTGCCGACCTTCGTCCAGCATCGTCCGGCCGACCCCCGCGAGGGCGACGGGGACTTCGGGTCCCGGTTCAGGACCTCTTCGTAGACGGCGCGGGCCTCTCCCGCCCGTTCGAGCGCGATCAGGATCTCGGCCCGGAGCAAGAGGAGCCCCGCTGGGGTCGGAGTGCCTTCGGCGGCGGTCTTCCCTTCCTCGAGGACCTCAAGCGCCAGGTCCGGACGACCCGCCCCGAGCCGAAGGCGGGCCCGGCGGATCGCGATCTCCGACCGCAGGGCGGGGTCGATCTCGGCGGCCCGCTCGTAGGACTGGTTGGCCTCGTCGGTGAGGCCCAGGTGGGTCGCGAGGTCGCCCTTCTCCAAGTGCAGGGTCGCATCCTGAGCCTCGGGGGCAGGGGTTCCGAGAAGTCGTGACAGCGATTCGTACGCGTCCTTCGTCTCTCCCGATTCCTTGTGGAGACGGTACTTCTCGAGAAGGCACTGCGGGTCGTCCGGCTCGAGCAGGAGGATCGCCTTCAATGAGTAGAGGACCTCATTCGGTCGCCCCAGGCCCCGCCATGCGTCGGCCCGAGCCTTCCAGGCCGCCACATCGTTCGGGTTCTCCTTCAAGAGCGGGTCGGTGATCTGCACGACGTCCGAGTACTGGCCGGCGAGGAGGAGCGTCTCGGCGAGCGCGACCCGCCCGTGTCGGTTGGTCGGCTCGAGCTCCAACCCTTTCCGGAAGTATGTCACGGCATCGGCATAGGCTCCCTGGGAGCGGAGCGCTTCGGCGACCTCGAAGTAGGCGTGCGGGTCTCCCTCGGCGCTCTGGATCGCCCTCTGCAGGATCCGCAGGGCTTCGTCCCGCTGGCCGGTCCTCAGGAGGAGTTGCCCCTGCTTACGGAGGTAGACCGGGTTGTTGGGGTCGCGGCGGAGCAGGAGGTCGAGCAACTGCAGCCCGCGGTTCTCCTGGTTCAGGTGGTCGAGGACCTCGACCGCCCCCCAGAGGACATCGACATCCTCCGCTCCTCCCGTGATCGCCCGCGTGTAGAGGGCGAGTGCGTTCGAGTAGCGACCGGTCTCACGGAGCGCATGGGCGAACTCCTTCAGGACGTCGTTGCGGCTCTGGTTCTCCGATCGAGCGAGGAACGACTCGTAGGCGCGGATCGCCCGGTCGGTGTCCCCCGCGAGCCGAGAGGCCCGGGCGATCCCCAAGTCCGCCACGGCCGCCGCATCGGGGTCGCTCGAGGCCCGTTCGTACGCGACCAGCGCCGTGTGGGCAGCCTGGTCCCGTTCGGGGGAGCCTTCGGGCCGGTCGTAGGCCAGGGTGAGGTAGAGGTTGCCTCGTTCCACGGCGATGTCCACCCGGGTCGGGTCGACGCGGAACAGTTCGTCCAGGACCGGAGCGAGAAGGTTCGGGTCCTCACTCGCCGCGAGGATCTCCTTCTTCTCGAGCAGGTACGGGAGCTGGCCGGGATGCGCGGCGAGCAGCGCGTCGTACGCTTGGAGCGCCGCCTCATGATTCCCTTCCCCGGCTAACGCCCGAGCGAGCTCGAGCTGGGCGGGAACGTCGGTCGGATCCTCGGCCAGGATCGCCGCCGCGAACTCCCGAACCGCCGGTTCCTGCCCGGCGATGCGGGCGAGGTCGAGGGCGCGTCGGAGCTCCACGATCGCCTGCGGGTGGGCCTTCGCGAGGGCGCGGTAGGCGTTCAGGGCGGCGTCCACGTGCTCGGTGGACGCCTCGAGTTCGGCGACCCCGCTCATCGCCTCGAGATTATCCGGTTGGATCGCGAGGACCGCGCGACACGCGGCCATCGCGGCCGTCCCGTCGTCGAGCCGAAGGGCCAGCACCTGGAGCTCGTGGAGGTTCTGGAGGTTCCGGGGGTCTGCCTCGGCCAGTCGTTGCCGGGCCCGGAGCGCGACCTCGGGAGCCTGGGGTTCGGTCGATCGGATGAGCTCCAAGAGGTGCGCCACGGCGGGGAGTTTCTCGCGTTCGACCATCGGCTTCGCCGCCGTGACGGCGTCCCCGGGGCGTCCGAGGTCGAACAGGAGCCGAACCCGGAGCACGTTCACTGCATCGTCCTCCGGTCGGGCGCCCTCGAGCGGCGCGAGGGCTTCGAGCGCGTCCGCGGGCCGGCTCAAGGACGCGAGGAGGTGCGCCCGGGCCAGGAGGAGGCCGGGGTCGTCCGGCGACGTCTTTAGGAGTTCGTCCGCAGCCTCGAGCGCGCTAACGTCCCCGCCCAGGGCTTGGGCGAGGTCGAGTCGTAGGCGAAGCGCCCGGGGATCGTTCGGCACGAGCTTGAGTGCCCGATCCACGTACTGGGTGGACGTCGCGTCAAGCTGCTGGGCGTGGAGGTACGCCTCCGCGGCCTCCTTCGGCTGGTCGAGGAGCTTCAGCGCGTCCCCCCGCGTCGCCCACAGGGTTTTGTCGTGCGGACTCGCGACCAGCGCCTGGTCGACCAGCGACACGACCTCGGGCAGGTCCTGGTTCTGGGCGAGGAGGATGAGGGCCTTGTGGTGCAGGAGCCCCACGGCCCCGGGCTGGAAGGTGAGTCCGATCTCGACGGCCCGGCGGGCCAGTCCCGCCTGGCCATTCCGATAGAACGCCATGGCGGCTTCGTCCAGCCACGGGCCGATCTCCTCGCCGGAGGCACCGAGGACCGTCTGCTGGCTCTCGACTGTCGCGAGGAAGGCCTTGAGGAGGCTCACATACCGATCGCGATCCGAACCGGACTCGGCCGCCACGGCGGCCTGGTAGAGGTGGCGGACCTCGTCCGCGGGAGCGGGTGCGGAGCCCTCGGCGGGTGGATCGGAAGGCACCGGCGTGGACATCGTATCCGGGAGAGCGCGGTGGGCGTCATAAATTAGTTTGTTCAACGCGCGCTTCCGCGCCGCGCTCGGCGGCTCCGCTTATGGCCCGGACCGGTCTCGGGAGTTCGTGCCCCCTCGTCGCGTTTCCTTCGGCCCCCGGAAATCGATCTTCGACCCCGTGCACGGCACGGTCGTCCTCGAGGGCGCCGCGCTCGCCCTCGTCGGCACCCCCGAATTCCAGCGCCTCTGGGCGATCCGTCAGACCGGCTTCGCCCATTTGGTCTTCCCCGGCGCGAACCACACGCGGCTCGAGCACTCGCTGGGCGCCTACTGGGTCGCGGCCCGCATGGCCGAGCGGCTGGGCCTGACGGAGCGGGAGCGAGCGGTCGTTGCGTCCGCCGCCCTGCTTCACGACCTGGGTCATGGACCGTTCTCCCACACCTTCGACGGCCCGATGGTCGAATCGCTGGGCGTGGGGCACGAGGCCCTCTCCCGGGCCCGGATCCTGGGGGTGGACCGCGAGTCGCCGGGCGAGGTGCCGCGCGTACTCGAACGGTTCCACATCGATCCGGCCGACGTGGCGGACCTGGTCGACCCGCCCCGCCGCGGCGGCGACCGACCGCTCCTGCGCGCGCTCCTGCACGGGGCGGTCGACGCCGACCGGATCGACTACCTCCAGCGCGACGCCCATTACACGGGAGTGGGGCACGGGGCGATCGACGCCGTCCGCCTTCTAGAGACGATCCGGGAGTCGAAAGGACGGCTCGTGTTCGCCGAGAAGGGACGCAGCGCGGTCGAGGGCTTCCTCGTTGGCCGCGCGCTGATGTATTCCACGGTGTACTATCACAAGACCGTCCGCGCCGCCGAGATGATGGCGCAAGGTGCGCTGGAGCGGATGCCCGGCTACCCCGAGAGCGCGCGCCCGACCTTCCGATGGACCGACGGGGAGTGGATGACCCGGCTCCGAGCGGTCGGAGGCATCAGCCGGGCTCTCGTCGACGGGCTCACGGAGCGGCGACTCTACAAGCGGGTCCACGGACGACCGACCGTGGAGCGGGCGCCGCGGACCGCATGGCACCGGTTGCTCGTCCGTCCGGTCGAACGTCGGGCCCTCGAGGACGAACTGGCGGCGCGGGCGAGGGCCCCTGCCGGCTCGGTCCTGATCGACCTGGCCGGGTTGGAGCCGCGGGGCGACCCCGGGCGGGACTGGGCGGAGATCGGTCTCGTCGGCGAAGGTCGCACGACGTTCCCGTTCCGCCAGCCCAGCCTCTGGCTCCTGCTCGCGACCCGCCCGCCGTCCGACTGGGCGGTCAGCGTGTACGCGGCGCCGGCGCACGCCGCCGCCGTGGGACGGGTGCTCGAGCGCGACCCTTCCCTGGTTCCCTGACGGGCGACCTCGCGGGTCGGGCGGAGAGGCCAACGATCCGCTCCCACATGGGCGCAGGTACGGGCAGGACCGAGAGCCGGGAGATCCGAAGGAGGTCGAATCCCGAGAAGGCGGGGTCGGCTCGGATCTCGCCCAGCAGTACGGGTCGGGGGAGACGACGGTCCGGGGTCACCTCGACCCACCACGAACGGCGAGGGTCGTCGGTATCGGGATGGGGGTCCGAGGCCACCCGGAGGACGCCCACGCAGGCTCGCTCCTCGCCGCTGTGGTAGAACAGGGCTTGGTCCCCGGATCGCATCGCCCGGAGATGGAGGAGGGCCGCCGCGTTGTGGACTCCGTCCCAGCGCGTCCGACCGTCCCGTTCGAGGTCGGAGTACCAGTACGAGGAGGGTTCCTGCTTGACGAGCCAATACGCCATGACTTCGGGAAGCGCGACGGCAGATACCGATGGCGGGCGGGAGTTCAGCCGACCACGACGCCGCGCGGCCCGATGACGAACGGGCGACGCTCCGGGTCGTGGGCGCAGCCGCGCATCCGGACGATCTTTACTTGGCGCACGGATCGGTCCCCGACCCACTTCCGGGTGAGCAGGATCTCGCCGCGCGTCAGAATCTCCTCGGGCGTGAGGACGCCCGGATTGCTGGGCGTCGCCGTGATGAGGGTCGTGACGCGGGACTCCGACAGGAACCGTAGGAGGGATTGCACCTCGGTACGCTCGGCCTGCGGGTCCGTCGAGGACTTGACCGCGAAGCGGCGGATGGACGTCATGGAGTCCACGACGACGCGCGTGAACGCCATGCCGCTCATCTGCTGACGCAGCTTGAGCTGGATGCCCTGGATCGCGATGTCCTCGGTGTCGGCGGCGCGCTTCCCTTCTTGGGAGATGTCGCGCATCGTCTTGAGGTCGGTCAGGGTGCGGATCTCCTGGACGGCGGCGGTTCGCTTGAACGCCTTCGTTCCCGGGTTCGCGTCCAGGGTGCGGACGGCGGAGAGGTCCCAACCGAACGAGCGAACGTTCTCCATGATCTCCGAGGGGGGCTCATCCACGGCGACCAACAGGACCTCCTCGCCGCGACGGATCCCCTCGAGGAGGAACGTGAGCGCGAGGAGCGACTTGCCGCTGCCCGTGCTTCCGGTCAGCAAGTATGGTCGGTGGGCGACGAGGCCGCCGCCCAACATGCGGTCCAAGCCCGGGATCCCGGTCGCGACGCGATCGCCTCCCGGAAGGCCGGCGCCGCTCATTCACCCTCGTCGGTCGGCGCCGCGCTAGGCGGAGAGGGCGTCGGAGGGGGTGCGGCCCCCGGGTCCGGTGGCGGGACCGGACCCGGCGTGGCGGCGAGAACCGGGGACGCCTTCTTCTTCCGCACGACCCTTCGTTTTGGTTTGTTGGCCTCGTGGAGGGGCGCAGCAACGGGGTCGCTCGCCGGCGGCGGGGGAGGGACCACCGGGGCCGGGGCAGGAGCTGCCGCCGGGGGTGGGGAAGGGGCCGCTGGTGCGACGGACGGAGGCGGCGAGGGAGCGGGGGCGGGAACCGGCGAGGCCGCTGGTGGTGGGGCGGCCGCGTGCGGGGCAGCGTGGGGGGCCGTGTGCGGGGTTGCATGAGGAGTTGCGTGGGGTGCCGATGCGACCGCAGTATGCGGGGTCGGCGGGGCGGGATGGGCTGCCGGTGGGGTCGGGTTGGTGTGGACCGGGGCCCCAGCGATGAGAGTTGGGGGAACGGCCACCGGAGCCGCGCTTGGAGGAGGGCTGGCGGGGACCATTACCGCCACGGAAGGTGCAACGGGCTCAGCCGCGGGCAGTGGTCGCTCGGAGGCATGCGCGGTAGAGGCTTTCTTTTTCGGGGCCGCCTTTGCTCGCTTTCGCTTCTTGGGCGCCGGGGGCACCGGAACCTCGGGGGGCGGAGCGATCACGAACGAGGCCGCCGGGGCCGCTGGAGGGGGTGGTGGGACCTCGCGCGGCACGACGACCACGGGCGGGGGCGGAGGGGGTAGCGGTCGTACCGCGGGCGGGACCCATGGAGGCGGTGACTCCGGAAGGAGCGGTTGGGTCGGGAGGGGCGGGGGTGGAGAGTGGATGCGCGCCGGAGGCGGCGGGGCAGCCACCGGAGCCGGAGCCGGCGCGGGAGGAGGCGGTGGCACTGGAGCCGTAGAACGCGGGGAGGCAGCGGGAACCGGGCGAGCCATCGCAGCGGCCGGTAGTGGCGGCGGAGGGGGAGGGGGCGGGAGCGATTCCACCGATGGCGCCGGGACGGGGGCGGGAGTTCGGGGCGGTGGAGGAGGGGACGTTGGCGGGGGAGACACTGCCGGGGGCGGCGGAGGCAGGATCACCGGCACTACGGGCGGGGGCAAGACCGGGGGGGGCGACGGAGTGGTCTCCACTTTGGCAGGTGGTGGGGCGAGGGGCGCCGGCAGGTGTGCCTCGGCCACGATCGGAGCCGCAGGGGAGACCGGAGGAGTGGGACGCGGAGCGACCGCGGCCGAGGGCGCCGGGGCCGGGAGCGGCGCGACGGTCGGGAACTCCTTGAGCAGCTTACCGAGCTGCGCGGTGAGGATGGGCGCTTCGGGGAGACGGATCGGAGGGACGCCGACCCTGGTGGTCTCCGCCCGGGTCAGGATCCGGGCCAGTGCGGCCTCGGCCGCGGGAGGGAGGGTGTGGTGGGCGATCCGCTCGGTGTCCGGCGGCGAGGACCCGGCCGCCATCGCGCGCGTCACGTGGACGGTTGCTTCGTCCACTTCGCCGGCGCGCGCGGCCGTGAGGGCGGAGTCCACCTCGGTCCGCATCGGACCCAGCTCGCCCCCCACCATGCGGAGGTCGTGGATGATCTGGCCGAGGAGCTCGACCGCGGACAGCTCGGGGAGGGGACGCTCCATGAAATCGGCACTCGGGGCATCGGTCGGGGGCACGGTGATGATCTGCTGGGTGTCGCGGGAGACCGTCGCCCCCAGGTTGATGTCGATCCCGTGCGGGCCGATGCGGTACGGGTGCATGCGGATGTCGTGCGAGCTCCCCCGGAACTTCTCGACCCCGATCGCCCGTACGGTCACTCCGTCGGCTTCCCAGCGGAAGAGACGGACCTCGCCTCGGGCGAGCATCCGCTCGGGGGTCTCTACGTCCTCGAGCGGCGACTCGACCGTGAGCAGGGTCGTGACCTGCATGTCGGAGAGGAATCGCAGGAACGTCTGCGCACCGGCGTTCGTGTCGTGGCCCTTCATGCAGAAGTACTGCAGAGCCGTCAACGAATCTACCACGATCCGGGAGTAGGCCTTTCGCTGGACCTCCATCCGGAGCATCTGCTCTAGGCCGGTGATGGTCACCTCCACGCTGCTGAGCTCGGGGGTCTGACGGATCTGGAGGTCGACCCGGTCGAACGGTACGGAGGCGCGGACGGAGGCGATGTCCTTGAACGGCGCGCGCTCGTAGCGCATCACGTCCGGGATGGCGTCGAAGACGTGCACCTTCCCGAGCTCCGGAAGCAGCGATCGGTGGTTCCACCGGGCTTCGTTCGGGGGCTCCTCGAGGGTGACGAGGAGGACGGTCTCCCCCCGCCGTACGCCCTCGCACAGGAACTGGAGGGCGAGCGTCGTCTTCCCGGTGCCCGAGGGACCGACCACGAGGTAGGGACGGTGCGGGAGAAGACCTCCGTCCAACATCCGGTCGAGCTCCGGATTTCCGATGGAGATCCGGGGCTCCGGGGCGGTGGCGCGGGGGTGCGGTGCGGACAGTGCTCTCCTCCTGGCCAGCCGTTCGGGACCGGCTGGGGCGAGGATAGAACGCGGTCGCTGGCTCTTGAACCTTCCCGCGCGTCCCCCTCGCAAGGGCTATCTCATGTCGGGCTCCCCTTCGAGCATGGCCGGTCCCGTCACGGACGGACCCCATCGGATGCGCGCGCTCGCCGCTGCGCTGCCGAGCGCGCTCCTGGACGGGTTTCACCTCGGTCGGGAGATTGCGCTGCCGGCCGAGTCTGGCCCGGTCCAGGTCTTCGTCGCCGGGATGGGCGGCTCGGGGATCGCCGCCGAGCTCGCGCGCGGGATCGTGGAGGCCGAGACCCGCATCCCCCTCATCGTCCTGCGTTCCCCGGTCGCGCCGCCTTCCCTGTCGGCGCGTTCCCGGGTGTTCCTCGCCAGTTATTCCGGGAACACGTGGGAGACCCTCCGCGCGTACGAGGCGGCCGGTCGCGCGGGATCGTTCCGGGTGGTGCTTGCTTCCGGCGGCGCCCTCGCGGAGCACGCCGTGCGAGACCGCGTCCCGCTTCTTCCGATCCCGACCGGGATCCCGCCCCGTTCCGCCGTCGGCCATCTGCTCGGCGGGATCTTGGGACTACTGGACCCCTGGTTCCCCGAGTCGAACGAGGACCGCATTCGACGGGTCGCCGAGCGCGCCCGGGCGTACGTCGCGACGTGCGGTCGCGCCCGCGGGCCGGCCGATCGGATCGCGGCGGCGATCGGACCCCGCTTCCCGTTCGTCTACGCGGAGAGTTCCTTCGCGGGTCTCGCGCGACGCTGGAAGACCCAGATCGAGGAGAATGCAAAGCGGCTCGCGGCGTTCGACGAGATCCCGGAGCTCTTCCATAACGCGCTGGTCGGCTGGGACGCTATCGCAAAGGTCGACGCGCGCCGGACGGCCGCCGTCCTCCTCCAGTGGGATGGCTCACCCCCCCTGGTCCGGCAGAGCGTCGCGTACCTCGAGGAGCTTCTGCGCCGCCGCGGCGTGACCGTGATCCCCGTCCCCCTCGAGTCGGAAGACCGACTCGAGGCGCTGATCCAGGGTCTCACGCTCGGGGATCACGTCAGCTTGTTCCTCGCAGACCACGGCGGCGTCGACCCGTACCCGGTCGATGCGATCACCCGCCTCAAGACCGCGCTGGGCACGCTTACCCCCGCGCCGACCGCCTCGAACTCGACTCGTCCTCGGGGTCGGTCACACACGCGCGGGCGCGCGGCCGGCCGACCGCGGGTCAGAAACAACTAAAGCGAGGCAGAACTCCCCCCGACCGGGTGCTGAGGTAGCCTAGCTCGGCCAAGGCGCCAGATTCGAGATCTGGTGGTGCGTATGCATCGCGGGAGTTCAAAGGTCGCGGGGGGGGAAACCCCCGCGTCAGAAAATCTCCCCCTCAGCGCCTCCTCTCCACCGATGATGACGATCGAGATTGACGTCGCCCGCGCCGGTCGCCATACCGTGGAGAGCGTGACGGTTCCGGTAGGAGCGTTCGTTCGAGATGTTATCCGACATGCCCGACAGGCGCCGGAGGGGAGCGTCGTCCTGATCGACGGCCTCCCGGTACCCCTCGATACGAGGTTGGAGCGCCCGGTTCGGCTCGTCGTCCTTCCGACGTTCTCGGGAGGGTGACGGTTCCCTCGACTACCACAAGGCATTAAGGACGCAGTTTCCGTCTCTACATTGTCCCGGGAGTATTCCGTGCCTTCCAGTTGCCCCATCTGCGAACAGCCGATCTCCCCCACCGGCCTCCATTGCACGGTCTGCGGGTACCCGACGGCGCTCGCGATCGAAGGTCTTCGCTCCGTCGAGCCCGCGCCCCAGGCCCCGTCGAGCGATCCGGACAACTCCCAGCTCGCCCGGCCGGTGCGAAGGACACCCACACCCGAATCGGAGCTCGCTGCCCGCATCAGTCGGGACCTCCGCGCGAAGATGGAGCTCGTACGAGGGCTCGGACGTTCGTTCCCGGACGCTACGAGTGAGCTCTGCTCGGCGGCCTTGGGGGAAGCGGAAGGTCGGGAGGGAGAGGCCCTCGAGACGCTCCGCGGTGCCCAGATGCGGATGGAACGCGAGGTCGACGAGCTCCTGGAGCAACGGTCGCGCTCCACGGCGAGCCGACGCGACGCGCTCGTCAAGAACGGCGTTCACTTTTCGCTCGGCGCCTCGCTCGATCGCGTCCGGGAGGAGCTCTCCCTGGGTCGACGGGAAGAAGCTGCGGCCCATCTGCTGGAGGCCGAGCACCGGGTGGCCCAGTTCGAATCCGATTGGAAGGGACTCCAGGGCCTGCTGGCCCAGATCGAAGGACTCCGGAACGAAGCGCTGGAGCTCGGGCTTCCCCTCGGAGAGATCAGCGGGGAGGTCGAGGCGATCCGCGAACGCCTCAACGGACCGAACTTGACCGAAGACACCCTGGACGAACTGGCCCAGGACGCCGCCCAAGCCCTGATGTTGCTGCACGAAGCGATCCCGACCTCCCTCGAGGAGGAACTCGCTCGCCATGCGACCACCCTCGACTCGTACCCTGAGGACCATGTGCCGAGCGCGGTCGCGCGACGCCTTCACCTCGAGGCCACCCGTCACCTGAAGAAGGGCCGACTCCCCGAGGCCGTACAGAGCGTCCGGGATCTCCGACGCGCTGTCGAGGCGATCGTGAAGGAATCGAGCAGCCGCGCCGCCCCGCCCTCGGCCGCGGACGTGGCGCGGGAAACCGAGGCGGAGATGCTCGACCGGCTCCTCAAGAAAGCCCGGTCCCTCGCCGCCCGGGTCCGCACCCTCCCGCCCGAGAGCGAGACCGCGCGCGAGGCGGCGGCCGAGATCCGCAGCGCGACCGAACTCCTCCGGGGCCGCGAACTCGTCGAGGCCGACCAGACCCTCGCCCGATTGATGCGCATGTTGTCGGCGGAACCGGAGCGGAGCTAGACTGTGGCGACCCCACCGCCCATTCCGGCCGAATTGAGTCGCCGGCTCGACGCGCTCGTCGTGCGTGCTCAGGCGCTGGAAGTCGATGGGCTTCCGTTCCCGATCCAGCAGGTCCGGGACGCGGTCACCGGTGCGCTTGCGATCGGGACGACCGCGAAGGCCGAACAGGTACTGAAGCGGGGCGAGGCCCTGCTGGAAAAGGTCAGCCGGGATTGGATCTGGGTCAAGGAGCTGCTCCGACGGGCGGACGAGCTGCGTGCGATCGCGGGCACGATCGGCGTGGACCTCGCGCTCCTCGACTCCCGCGTCGGCAATCCCCGTAACAAGTTGAAGGCCGAGGGACTAAGTTCCGGCTCGCTCGAAAAGGCCGCGGCGAGCGCATCGCTCGCCCTCGCGGTCCTCAATGACGCGGTGCCGAAGTTCTGCGTCCAGGAGGCGCAGAAGCTCGGCGACTCGATCCGCAACGCCCGGGACCGAGGCGAGGACGTGACCGAGCCCGCCGCGGCGTTCTCCCGGTTGTTGATCGCCATCCAGGACCAGAACCTTCCGACCTCCGCCCAACGGCTCGTCGAGACCCGAAAGGCGGTGGCGCACATCCCGCGAGCGCCGGCTCTCCCCGCTCGCATGAGCAACGAGGAGGAGGACGAGATCCTCCTCGAGGCCCGGAACTTGGCCCGTCGACTTCAGCGGATCAAGGGGAAGGCGCACGACGCGCACAGCGCGGCCCGACTGATGTCGCAGGTCCGCGCGGCGCTCTCCGAGGATCGACGCTACGGGACCCCGGAGGAGGAGATCGAGACGCTGTGGCTCGAGGTCGATCGGATGACTCGGGAGAATCGCCGGGCCGCCGAGACGCCGGTGGCGGGGAGCGGCCGCGAGCGGGACGACCGCCCGGCGTCCGACGTCGTCCCTCGCGCCGCCCCGTTGGACGACCTCGATATCTCCCGGACCGCGGCCGCCCAGGCCAAGGCATCGGGCGGGTCCAAGCCCGCCGGATCGGCGCCCGAATCTGACATCCCGGTCCCCTCTCGTCGGGGGTTCCTCGTTCCCTACGTCCCCCCGGAGATGCCGCTGCCCGCCGGGCCCGAGGATACGGGAGACCCGCCGGCTCGCTCCCGAAACCGCCCGCGGATACCGCCGTAACGCTTTAATACGTATCGCAAGTCCTTTATAGCACTTGTCGCGGGGGAATGCCCGGACGGCACCTCGACCTGCGGGGACCATCCTCGCGGTCACTCCGAGTGGAATGTTCACGCTCCGCGCTCCCGGTCCCGACGTGGTTTCCGAGGGCACGCACGTCACCGAACCCCGCAGCGGGGTCCGCGGCGTCGTCGCTCGGGTCTTCGGGCCGGTGTCGCAGCCGTACCTCAGCATGCGTCCCCGCCGGGTACCGTCCCCGGCCGAGGGGCTTCGCCTGATCGGTGCGACGGTGTGGGTCGAGTAGGGGGGAGGCGATGGCAGACGGGGAGGGACCGGCGAACGGCGAGAAGTCCGCGGCACGCCCCGAGGACACGGCCGTTCCGACGCGCTGCACCAGCTGCGGGTCGAGTCACCTCACCCGCGACTACGAGCGCGGCGAGCTCGTGTGCGACGAGTGCGGCCTCGTGCTCGAAGAATCGATGATCGACCAGGGCCCCGACTGGCGGGCCTTCGACGCCGAGCAGGGCGAGAAGCGGGCCCGCACCGGAGCCCCCACGACGTTGACGATCCATGACAAGGGACTTTCTACCGAGATCGGATGGAAGAATCGGGACCCGTACGGGAAATCGATCCCGACGCGGAACCGGGCGCAGCTCTACCGGCTGAGAAAGTGGCAGCGCCGCATCCGGGTCTCCAACGCGACCGAGCGCAACCTGGCCTTCGCGCTGGCGGAGCTCGACCGCATCGCCTCCGGAATGGCGCTCCCGCGGAACGTCCGGGAGACGGCGGCGATGATCTACCGGAAGGCGGTCTCCAAGAATCTCATCCGCGGGCGGTCGATCGAAGGCGTCGTGGCCGCGTCGCTCTACGGCAGCTGCCGGCAGTGCAACGTCCCCCGGACGCTGGACGAGATCGCCTCCAAGTCCAGGATCGGGCGAAAGGAGATCGGTCGGACGTACCGGTTCATGACCCGCGAGCTCCACCTCAAGCTCATGCCCACCCGGCCCCAGGACTACATCCAACGGTTCTGCTCCGAGCTCAAGCTGAAGGGCGAGATCCAAACGCGCGCCAACGAGATCCTGAAGCAGGCGACCGACCGGGAGCTGACGAGCGGGCGCGGCCCGACCGGCGTCGCGGCGGCCGCGATCTACATCGCGAGCGTGCAGTGCGGCGAGCGCCGGACCCAGCGCGAGGTCGCGGAGGTCGCGGGCGTCACCGAGGTCACGATCCGCAACCGGTACAAGGAGCTCACCGAGAAGCTCAACCTCCGGGTCATGCTCTAACCGGCTCCGCCACCCTCAAACGGTCCGGCTCCCTCGTTCTCCCGTGACCCGGGTCTTGCCGATCGCGCTGCTCGTCTCCGGCGAGGGGACGACCCTGGAGGCGCTCGCCGAGCGGATCGCCGGCGGTCATCTCCCCGCGCGCGTGGCGCTCGTGGTCGCCGACCGCCCCCACGCACCCGCGATCGAGCGGGCCCGCCTCCGCGGCCTGCCGACCCTCGTGCTCCCGACCCACGGGGTCGATCCGGAGGAATGGGGGGCGCGGCTCACCCGCGAACTCGAGCACGGCGGGGCCGAGCTCATCGTGCTCGCCGGGTTCCTCTCCATCCTTCCGGCCACGTGGGTGGGCCGCTGGCAGGGCCGGGCGATCAACCTCCACCCCTCGTTGCTCCCCCGCTACGGGGGGCCCGGGATGTACGGTCGCCGGGTCCTGGAGGCCGTGCTCGCGGCCCGGGAGCGCTCCACCGGAGCGACGGTCCATCTCGTGACGAACGAGGTCGATGGGGGTACGCCCCTGGCGCAAGAACGTGTTCCGGTCGCCCCCGACGATACCGTGGAGAGTCTGCGCGACCGGATGCGACCGGTCGAGGTCGCCCTCCTGGCCTCGACCATCCGGCAGTTCGCGGAGGGCTCGCTCCCGCTCCCCTATCCCGAACCCGGTGCGTCGGCGCCGGTCGAGCGGGACCGCGCGGACGTCCGCCGCTGAACCTTCGGGCGTCGGGGGTCGGCGGTGGGACCCTCGAGCTCCTCCAAGGGAGTGGGCCTCGACGGAAAATCGTGCTGCAGGACGTGCCGGGTCGTCTTTGGCGGGAAGAGTTCGCCGGTCTTCGCCCGTCGGACCACCTCTCCCTTTTCGATCGGCGGTCCCTCGCTCCAGCGTTCGAGCAGGACCGACGACGAGGGGTAGTCGAGGACCCACGCCGGCGCGTGCGTCGCACCGAGCTTCTTGAGCGCGGCCACCCGGTGGTGGCCGTTCAGGATGATGTAGGAGTCCTCGGCGACGGCGACCCAGATCGGGTCCTCCACAACGCGGCGACCCTGGATGTCCTCGGCGAGACGGTGGACCCCGCCTTCGTCGATCTCCTCGTGCGCGAGGAGCTCCTCGAGTGGGACGAGGCGGAAGGTCGGCTTCTCCTTCACGCGGCCCTCCCGGATAGGACCTTTTCGACCGCGCGCCGCACGTAGACCGACACCATCCGCCGCCGATAATCGGGGAGGAGGAACGTATTGTGGACCGGTCGGGTCGTCCGTTCGACCTCGGCCGCAAAGTCCCGGATCCGGTCCGCGGAGAGGTGCTGCCCCACGAGCGCGTCGGTGAGGGCATCGTACCGCTTCGGATGGGGCTCCGCACCGCCGATCGCGAGGCGCAGCGCCCGGACCCGATCGCCGTCCATCGATCCGGAGGCCGCCACTCCGAGCTCAGGAAAATCGTACGAGGGCCGGACCCGCAACTTGAGGTAGGTCCCCGATCGACCTCGCGTGGACGCGGGGAGGTCCACGCGGACCAGGAGCTCGCCGGGCCGCATCGTCAGCCGGCGGATCCCGTCCCCCGCGGCATCGTACAGCTGCTCGAGCGGGAATCGCCGTCGCCCGTCCGGGCCCGCGACCTCGACCTCCGCGTCGACCGCCATCAGGGCGGGGGCGAGGTCGCCGGAGAAGGTGGCGTAGCAGATCTCCTTCTGGGGGACGACGTGGCACCGGTCGCCCGCGGCCTTGAGACAGAAGCCCAAGCTCTCGCGCCAGAAGTAGCTCTGGTTGAAGAAGAAGCATCGGGTCTCCACGAGCAGGTTGCCGCCGACCGTCCCGCTCGCCCGGACCAGCGGCGTCGCGACTTCCCGGACCGCGTCGCCGAGCGGAGGATAGGCCGCGAGGAGCAGCGCATCCCCCTCTACATCGGCCAATCGCTCCATCGCCCCGATGCGATCGAGGGAACGGCCCCGGAGCTCGCGGACGTCCTCCAAGGCCACGAGATGAGGTCGAAGGTTGAGATGCATCTTGTAGTTCGGCAATAGGTCGGTCCCGCCCGCGAGGTAGTCGAACTGTCCTTCGAGGTCCCGGGCGAGGACCACGACCTGGTCGACGGTCTCGGGGCGGTGGAGCTCGAAGGGATCGAGGTGCATGGTCAGGCCCCCTTCCAGGGGCGACCTTCCTTGCGACGGAGATCGATCCCTTTGAGCACCCGGTCCGGCGTGATCGGAAGGTCGGTGAACCGGACCCCGAGCGCGTCGTAGAGCGCGTTCCCAACGGCCGGCAGCGTAGCGATGAGCGGGCCCTCGCCGGCCTCCTTCGCACCGAACGGGCCCTCGGGGTCGTCCTCGCCCACCAGGAGGACCTCCACCTCGGGCATCTGCTGCGGCATCGGGATCTTGTACTCGAGGAGGGAGGGGTTCATCAAGCGCGTTCCGCGGTAGTTCATCGACTCGCCCATCACCTGGCCCAGGCCCATGTGCACCGAGCCCTCGACCTGGCCCTCCACGGCGAGCCGGTTCAACACCCGACCGCAGTCGAACGCGGCCCAGACCTTGGGCACGCGGTAGACCCCGGTGTCGACGTCGACCTCGACCTCGGCGACGTAAGCGGCGAACGAGTAGGCGGGTGCGGTGCCGGCGCGGGCGCCTTTGAACGACCCCCCCATCTTGGAGGAGTTGTAGGAGCCGCTCGCGGTCAGCGCCCCGGACCGCTCCATCGCCTTGTGGAGCGCTTGAAGGAACGTGACCCCGACCGAGGGGTCCGATCGGGAGTAGTACCGCTCGTGGCCGACCATCATCTCCTCCGGCGGCGCTCCGGTCAGCTCGGACGCCGCGGCGAGCAACTTTGATCGCAACTCCTCGGCGGCGGCACGGGTCGCGTTGCCCATCATGAAGGTGACGCGACTCGAGTACGACCCCAGGTCGACCGGGCTCACGTCCGAATCGACGCGCTGTACGTGCACCCGCTCCAGGTCGACCCCCAAAACCTCGGCGACGATGAGGGCCAAGAGCGTATTGGACCCCTGCCCGATGTCGGCCTGCATCGAGTGGGCCGCAATCCCCCCGTCCATGTCGACCTTCAAGTGAACGGTCGATTGCGGCATCACGGGCGTGAAATGGATCGGGCTGTTCGAGCCCGAGATGTAGAATCCGCATCCCAAGCCCACGCCGCGCCCGTACGGGAGCTTGCGGAACTTCGCGTCCCACCCGCTCTTCGAGCGGGCCGCCGCGAGGCAGGCGAGGAAGGAGGTCGACGTGATGCGGAACTCGTTGACCGTCGTGGAGTTCGGCGGAAGCGCGTTCTGCACCCGGAGGTCGAACGGGTCGACCCCGATCCGCTCGGCGATCTGGTCGAGCGCAACCTCGACGGAGTACCGAATGTTCGTTCCACCGTGCGCGCGCATCGCTCCCGAGGGCGGCTTGGTGGTATAGACCCGGCGTCCGTGATATCGGAAGTTCGGGACCCGGTACGGTCCCATCGACAGGACCCCGTTGTAGTACGTCGTCACCGTGCCGAAGGAGCTCCACGCGCCTCCGTCGATCAAAGCCTCGATGTCGTAGGCGAGGATCCGGCCCTCCGCGTCGGTCGCGATCCGGACGTCGTTCTGCGTCGGGTGGCGTCCGTGGTTGGTGTAGAAGACATCCTCGCGGTCGAAGAGGATCTTGACTGGTCGGCCGGTCTCGATCGCGAGCGCGGCACAGACGATCTCGTGCGGGAGCGGGTCCGACTTTCCACCGAAGCCGCCACCGACCTCCGGCTTGATCACCCGGATGCGGTGCATCGGGATCTCCAGGACCTCGCTCAAGGAGCGGTGGAGGTAGTGGGGCACTTGGGTCGCGCTCCACACGGTGAGCCGCCCGTCGGGGGTCGCCTCCGCGATCGTCGCCATCGGCTCGGTGAAGGCGTGGGTCACGCCCGCAAAATTGCCCCGGACCCGGACCGTCTGCGCGGCCTTCGCGAAGGCGGCATCGACGTCACCAAAATGCTGGACGACCTCCTTCTGGATATTCGAGCCGTTCAGGCCGCGGGCGTGGATCGGCTCGGCCACCTTCGAGGTGCCGTCCCGCGGGTCGGCGTACTCGGGCAGACGGTCTACCTCGAAGCGGATCAGGGAAAGGGCTCGCTCGGCGGTGCGTTCGTCGGACGCGGCGACGGCCGCGATGATGTCCCCGATGTACCGGGCCTTGTCGACCGCGATCGCGGTCTCGTCGTGGGTGATCGGCAGTACCCCGAACGCGATCGGGTACTTTTCGCCCGTCAGGACCGCGAAAACCCCCGGGAGGGCGCGCGCGGCGGTCACGTCGATCGATCGAAGACGGGCGTGCGGCCACGGACTCCGGAGCAGGCGGCCGATCAAGAGGCCGGGACGTTGGATGTCGTCGGTGTACTCCGCCCGACCGGTGACCTTGAGCGGCCCCTCGATATAGGGGATCTTCTGGCCCAAGAGCCGGTATTCCTTCCGAGGCGCCGTCGCCATCAGCCACCGCCCCGGGCCGCGGCCTCGATCGCCTCGATGATCTTGAGATACCCAGTGCAACGACACAGGTTGCCCGAGATCGCGCGCATGATCTCGTCGCGGGTCGGGTGAGGATGGGCGGCGAGGAAGGCGGTACCGGTCACGACGAACCCCGGTGTGCAGAACCCGCATTGCGTCGCGCCGTGTTCCACGAATGCACGCTGGAGTGGCGAGAGTCCCTGGGGAGGCGAGATCCCCTCGATCGTCGTCACGGTCCGGCCCGCGACCAAAGGAGCCAGCGTGAGGCAACTCAGGGTCGGGCGTCCGTCCACGAGGACCGTGCAGCACCCGCAGGTGCCCAGGTCGCAACCGCGTTTCGTGCCGGTCAGGTGGAGGTCGTCCCGCAAGAGGTCGAGAAGGATGCGGGCATCTTCTACCGGCACCTCGACGGGGTGCCCATTCAGACGGAACCTAAGAGGAGCGGACGACGGCATCCTGTTCGCCCTTGAACGCGCGGGCATCATGCGAGGGAGTACGTAAGGGAGTGGGGTGACGCTCCTGGACGATCTCCGCGACGATGCTCACCGCGATCTCGGGCGGCGTTTCCGACCCGATCGCGAGCCCCACCGGGGAGCGGATCCGGGCGAGCGTCTCGCGGGTCACGCCGCGGCTGCGGAGCTCCGCGTACATGTGCTCGCGCTTCGATGCGCTCGCGATGAGACCGATCTGATTCGGGAAGCGCTCGAGGGAGGCCGCGAGCGCTTCCAAGTCCTTCTTCGCATCGTACCCGAGGAGATAGACGTGAGTGAAGCCAGCGGGGTCGAACACGTCCCACAAGCGCTCGGGCGGGGTAACCTCCCTGCGGTCGGCCATCGGAAAGCGGTCCGCCCCGACCCATTCGGGTCGATCATCGGCGACGCTAAAGTCGTACTCGAGCGTAGGGAGGATCTCCGCGAGGGCGTGCGCCACATGCCCTCCGCCCCAGAGCAGGAGGTTCGGGCGGCTCGGTACGTACTCGAGGGCGATGTCGACCGACCCTCCACAGAGGCTCGGCAGGCCGCCGGGGGCCCACGCTTGTAGGTCGAAGTGATGGAGTCCACCCTCGCGGCGGGTCAAGGCCTCCCCCGCGAGCACCTTCACCCGTTCCTCGAGCGCCGCGCCACCGACGGTGCCGAAGGTCGAGCCGTCCGCCCGCACGATCATCGAGGCCCCCACCTTGCCGGGGACGGAGCCCACCGCTTGGACCACGGTGGCCCGCACGAACGGTTCCCGGGCCTCGAGGAGGCGTAGCGCCTCCCGAGCGTGGCGGCGGTCCATCAGTCACCCTCGCGGCTATGCCACTCGTCCCAAGCAAGCCGGTAGTCCTCCGGCGTGTCGACGTTCGCCACCACCCCGGGGTCTTCGACCGCGACCCGGCGAACCTGGGGACCGAACTCGGGAAGGAGAGAACGGAGGGGGGCGTCCGACCTCAGGTCGAGGATGTCGTTGCGTACGGCCGAGCGCCAAAGCACCGGGTGACCCCCCTTGCCACAGTGAGTGGGGATGAACCAGACCGCGAGCTGATCGGATTCGCGTACCGACCAGAGTGCGTCGACCGTGCGGGTCGAGACGAACGGATGGTCCACCGGCCACAGGAGAACATCCCGATCTTCGGGAATAGCGCGAAGGCCCGCTTGGACGGAGGCCGTGCGACCTTCATACCAGTCCTCGGCATCCACGATCTCGACCGCCAGCCCTCGAAGTTCGTGGGCGATAGGTCCGCGATGGGCCCCGACGACCGTGACCACCGGATCCGCCCCCACTGCGAGACAGACCTCGGCCAGGCGTCGCACGGAGGAACGCTCGTCGGTCGGGAGGAGTGCCTTGGGCTGGCCCCCGAACCGCGTCGAGCCCCCGCCGCTGAGAATCAGGGCTGCCGTCCGGGTCATTGTTCTCGAAATCGACCAGAACGAAGGCGCTTGTTAAGGCACCGCTCGGGACGGCGTCCCCTTCGGGACCATCCGGTGCGTTCTGATTCGGGGCGGGACGACAGGCTCCCGTCCGCTCGGCGACAAATGAGCTGTACCTTTAAATAAGCCAGCCGGGTGGGCGCGCCGCTCCATGACCCATCCGAACGACGTACCCCCATCTCGGCTCCTTCCGCCGCTCGCGGCCGAGCTGAAAAACCGGCAGGCGGTCGCACCGCCGGTATGGGCCACGTTCGTCAAGACCGGGGTGCACAAGCAGCGCGGTCCCGTCGCCACCGACTGGTGGTACCTCCGCAGCGCCTCCGTTCTCCGGAAGATCTACGTTCTGGGCACCGTGGGCGTCGAGCGCCTCGCCGGGGAGTACGGGGGAAAGCGCGACCGCGGCAGTGCTCCCTATCATGCCCGTTCGGGCTCGCGATCCATCGCTCGAGAGATCGTCCAGCAGCTCGAGAAGGCGGGACTCGTCAAGGCATACAAGAACCAGGGCCGCCGGATCAGCCCCGAGGGTCTGAAGCTCTTGGACAAGATCTCCACCGAGACGATGAAGGCGATGGCGATCGAGCGCCCCGAACTCGCCAAGTATCTCTGATTCATCAGTAGGGGAGCGGGAGAAGGTGGCCTGTGTCCGACGCGGAACTCGAGGAATTGCGACGGCGGCGGGTCCAACAGTTGCAGGAGATGCAGGCCGGTTCCGACCCGGGGGCGGCCCAGGCGTATGCCGCCCAGGACGCGGAGATGCAACGCCGGGAATCCGAACGGGCCGAGATCCTTCGTCGCATCCTCACGCCCGAGGCCCGCGAACGATTGGGACGGATCCGTCTCGCCAAGCCGGACGTCGCGAACTCGGTCGAACAGCAACTCATCGGCCTCGCCGCGAGCGGACGCCTGCAGCGCCAGGTGGACGACGCCTCCTTGCGAGCGCTCCTCGAGCGCGTGATGCCCGAACGGCGCGAGATCAAGATCACCCGTCGGTAAGGCAAGGAGAGGACGATGGCAAACCGTAGGAAGAGCCTCGCGCGGAAGGTCCGCCTGTTCCGCGTTGTCAAGCAGAACCGCCGCGTTCCCGCCTGGGTCATCCAGCGGACCGACCGCCGCGTCACGCGTCATCCGAAGCGGCACACGTGGAAGCGCGGCCACTTGCACAAGTAGAGGGAGCTCGAAGCGATGGCAACCAAGGCGAAGACCCCGACGGCCCGCCACGGCGAGGAGCTCGAGCGAGAGTACGTCATCCCCCTCCGGGCGAGCATGCACCAGCCCTCTCGCCGCCGCCGGGCCGGCCACGCCCTGGAGACCGTTCGGCGGTTCGTCGTCCGTCACATGAAGGGCCGCAGCGAAGACGTCTGGATCGACCCCCGACTCAACGAACACATCTGGGAACGAGGGATCCAGCACATCCCGCGGCAGGTCCGCGTGAAGGCGATCCGGTTCGAGGACGGCCTCATTGAGGTCGACCTCCTCGAGACCGAGTGAGCGCCCGGCCGAGGAGACGCCCGCGGTGCCGGTCGGTCGCACCCTCTACGGGGGCAGCCCCTACCTCGGCGTCTACGTTCGGGTCGGTGAATCGCATGCGGTGGCCCCGGCGGGCATCCCCCACGCACTCGCGCGGGACCTGACCCGCCTGCTCGGCGTCCAGGTGCACCGCACGAACGTCAACGAAAGCGAGGTCGTGGGAGCGCTCATCGCGCAGAATTCCCACGGGTTCGTGGTCGGGGACGAAGTGTCGCCCGAGGAGCGCGAGGTGCTCGAACAGATCGTCCCGGTCAGCGTGATCCGTTCCCGGCACAACGCCATGGGAAACAACGTCCTCGTGAACGACCACGGCGCGCTCGTACACCCCGAATTCTCGGACACCGCCATCGAGGCGATCTCCCGGGCCCTGCATGTCCCCGCGCATCGGGGAACGCTCGCCGGTCTCGGAACGGTGGGGATGGTCGGGATCGCGACCAACAAGGGCGTGGTGGTCCACCCCAAGGCGACCGAGGGCGAGACCCGATTGGTCACGGAGACGCTGGGCGTTCCCGTCCACCGCTCCACCGCCAACTTCGGCGTGCCGATCGTGGGAGCGTGTCTGGTCGCGAACTCGCATGGGATGATCGTAGGTCTGCCGACGACCCCCGTGGAGATCGTCCACCTCCAGGAAGGATTGTCGCTCTTCGACTAGGCCCCAAGGGCCGTGCCGGTGCGTTTACGTGCCGCGCTTGCGCTTCGTGTACCGGGTCGCATACCCGGCGATCCGGTTCGCGAGCTTCTTGTAATGAACCTGGTACTTTCCGTCCACCAGTACGCCCAGGTCGGTAAGTTCGAGGACCTTCTGCTTGTTGGCGGCAAAATCCCCGCCGAAGGATTCCGGGTGCAGGCGGATCAGCTCGATCGCGACCCGCTTGATGTACGTTTGGCGGATGTTGCCCATGCGGGGCGCCCGAGGGTCGGCCGTTTATAAAGGTGGCTGAGCGAGAGCAATTCCGGCCGAAAGCCCCTAGTTCCGGGGCTGCTCCGGCGGCCGAAGGGGCCCTGTACCCCCGGTTATACGGCGGGGGTTCGGCGGAAGGCACAAATACGCCACCCTAGGTAAATGAGGGATGTGCGCAGCCGCGGTACGGTTCGGGCGAGGGGCCCGAACTGAACCCGGGGAGGCGCCGAGCCCTTGGAGCAAACTGCCAGTATGGACGATGCGAACGCCACGCTGGCTCCGCCACCGCTCCGGGAACGGCACGTCTTGGTCCTCGACCTCTCGAAGAGCATGCTCGCCCCGCTCCCCGACCCGGGCTCCGACAAGGCCGAGCGACAAAAGATCGAGGTCGCTCGGACCGCCGTCTTCCGCATCCTGCAGGACGCGGCGAGCTCCGGCTGGCTGTTCGGACTCGTCACCTTCACGGAGGCCGTCCGCGCCCCGGTGCCGCTCGGCGAGATCCACAAAGAGAACCTTCCCTACATCGAGAACCTCATCTCGCTCCTCAACCCGAGCGGACGTTCCGCGATCTGGGATGCGCTCGCCGTCGGGGCCGACCTCCTTCGGCTCGGAACCCGCGGCGTCCAGGGGAATCTCGTTCTCGTGACCGACGGCTGGGACAACGCCTCCACGCGATTTGATGTCCGTCTCTCCGGCCAAGGCCCGATCCCTGCGGGCCGGGTCGACCTCGTCCCCTACCTCCTTCCCGCAGGGTCCAACCTCACGCTCAGCGTCGTCGGGATCGGCAGCGGGATGGAACGGGACAAGGGCGTCGACGGCGCTCGCATCCAGGAGCTCTTGGGCCAGATGACCGCCCGGGCTCAGGAGCTCGGACTCCCCGCCGCCTTCAGCTTCCAGGAGGTCACGACCGGATCCGCGCTCTTCGCCCAGATGGTCAACGCCTTCATCGACGTCGGATACGAGGACGACCGCCGGATCGAGGACCTGCATCCGGAGGAGCTCGCCCAACACGCGGCGAACGCGGCACGTGCCCTCAAAGAACCCCAGCAGCACGCCACCGTCTCGCGCCTCCACTCGACGGTGCCGGCTCCGGCAGAACGTACTCCGAGACCCCCGACCTCGAGGTGGATGTACCTCTCCTCGGGCGCCGGTCCGGCTCCCCCGCCTACCTGAAGGAACGGTATGGGCCGCTCGGCGAGATCGTCGAGGCGTACCTGGCCGCCCAGTACCGACTCCGCCCTCGCGCTCCTCCAGCACTCGGGTGGTGCACTTCCCCCGGTGACGCGGCTCTACTGGGAAGCGCGGATCCAGTTCGCCCGCCGCGCGGTAGTGGAGGCCGCCCGCGCCCTCCTACAGGCGTGGGTCGAGGTCGAGAAACTCCCGCCCGCGTCACAGACAAGGATCCTCCGGCGCCTCGCCCTCCTCCAGGCCCGGATGCAGAACGACAAGGAGACCGAGACACTGGTCCGGTTCATCGACGACACCGAACAACGGCTCGCCAACGCGGATCCCCAGGTCCGGGCGAAGCTGCTTGGCCTGTTCACCCAGCTCATGGACCTTCGAACGACCTATCAGTTGACCCAGCTCGCGGGGGAGGGGGACGTTCAGGACGCCGCCGTCGGACACGAGGCGGCGGTCGAGAAGATCTTCGGACAGTTGCAGGACGTCCGACTGGAGCTCGCTTCCTCCGGACCCGTCGCGGAAGGCGCGCTCGATTTCATTGAGATCTGCTTGGCCGAGATGAGGTAACGGAGAATCATTCGATGGGCGAAGTGAAGGTCACGACGAAGACCCGACGGGCACCGGGCGCGAAGCGCGAGACCAAGAAAGGCCCCGATTCTGCCCGCATCGCGGTCGTCGGGATCCCCGCCTCCGGGAAGACCACGTACTTCCGCTTCCTGGCCGGGCACTTCGGCCTCAACCTTCCGATCCTCTACGTTCCGGCCCGGGTCGACGGCGGCTCGCTGCCGATCTTCGGTGACCTCGAGAACGATGTCGCGCTCGAAGAGACGACGTACGAGACGACCGACCCCACCGACCCCGAGGGCAGCCTCGAGACCACGAGCCGGTTCTACGTCAACCGGCCGATGGAGGACCGGAAGAAGCTCTGGGTCGAGCTCGCCGCGGGCCGGGAAGAGCAGGGCGTCCTCACCAAGTACCCCCTGCCCACGAAATTCAATCAGTTCGTCGAGATGAAGATGCGCTTCCGGTACGGGGCCCCCGATGGGGAGACCGGCTCGAAGCCGATGGAACTCCAGACGATCGATGAGGCCGGCGGGATCATCGCGGACTACTTCACCTACGACCGGCTCTGGATCGATTCGGAGTCCGCGGAGGTCACGGAGAAGAGCTGCCGGGTCATCCCGCACTTCGACGCCTGGCGACCGGACCGGCGCGACCTCTGGCGTCGGGGGCTTACCCTTCTCGGACGATTCGTGAGCGGCGCTGACGCGATCATCCTGCTCCTCTCCCCCGCCCTGCCCTCCCTCCACGACCAGGCGCAGCAGATCAACCTCGCCCGCGGCGTCTTCCGGTACGTCCGCGACAAGAACCTCCCGCTCGTCATCGCGATCTCGAAGGCCGACAAGTTGAAGGAGTTCTACACCGAGGTCGAGCAATCCGTGCGCGAGCGGACGTACCGCAGCGCGTTCGACACGGTCGACTTCCTCCTCCGCCGCGACGGCGGCGGCATGGGCACGATCCTGGTCGCGCAGGAAGGCCGTGGGATCTCGACTAAGGAGGACGTCTTCCTGGTCTCCAGTGCGGTTTCGACCGGCGGCGGTCACCCGCTCCTGGTCGGCGACTCAGGCCAGGAGGCTCCCTCCGTGGGAGTTCCGACGATGGGCGTACCCGTGATGGTCAACACGACGCTCCCGCTCGCCCGTGCCTGCGAAAAGGTGCTCGAGCGGCGGGCGACGAAGGGGGCGTGATGGCGGCGGCGTCGACCGGAGCACCCGCGACGCATGCCCCGATCGCGGTCGTCTGGTGCCGCCAGGTCGACAACGAGGCGGAGAGTCCCGGCTACACGACCATCCCGGACGAATTCCCGGGCCGGCGCGAGACCCTCGAAGCGATCCGCGTCGTCGGGAACCTGACGGTCAACGTCGCCGACACGCACGATTACTGGGACCCGGACCCGTCGGCGCCGCTCTCGTACTACCCGAACTTGTTCCTCTACCCCGCGGCCGGCGGTCGGTATACGTGCGTCGGTCGGATGTTCCTCTCGACCGAGGACCGGCCTCGCATTGGCATGAAGACGCTCGTTTTCGAAACGGCCGCCCTCGCCGCCAGCGGCGAGTTCGGCCCGGCCGTCCTCCGCGCGCACGCCACCATGGGCGGTCGTTCGGGCTCGGACCGCCCGGCGGCCGAACCCGACCAGTCGATCTACCAGGGCGTCGGGGAGGGGTTCCTGTACCACCGTGGGTCCACCGAGCCGGTCGTCCTCGTCACCGCAGACCAGTGGGAGGCGACCAACCAGGTCGTCTTGGACCTCGTTCGCGAGCTTCCAACGGCTCTCGTCGCGCTCGGTGCGTTCCTCGTCTTTCCCTACTTCCTACCGGTTGCGAAGGTCGACATGCACCAGTTCACCGAGCAGCTTCCCCTCGCGCTCGCCGTCATGAGGGTCCCCCGCGGGGAGGCCCAAGGTGAACGGCACCTGAAGCGCCTCCAAGGTTGGGAAGGCGCACCAGTGACCCTGCGCGACCTGACCCGTCCGGCGACCGGCCGCGCGGCCAAGGATGCCCTCCCGCTCGTCCTCCAGTACGCCCGCGACCACGCCGAGGAGAAGATCGGCGAAGTGACCCGCCGGGTCGACCTCGTGGAGGGGACCCGGATGAAGGCGATCCTGGACGACGTCGACCGCCAGGCCGGCCGCGACCGCAGGAAGGAGATGTGGCGGATCGGAACGGCGATGGAGACGGCCGCTCTCCTCCTCGCTCGCCCGCGGGGACGCTCGGTCTCGGTGACTGGCGAAGCCGCGAAGCGGGCTAACGAATACGTCAAGGCGAAGCCCGACCCGGACCGGGGCGGCGGGGGAGGTCCCGCACCCCCGGCGTCCAGCGCATCCCTTCCTTCGCCTGCCGAGCCGGCCGCCACCCAGCTCCCTCCCTGGTTGCAGCGCCCGGCCGATATCACGCTCCCTCCGGAGGGACCGGTCGCTGTCCCGGTGTCGATCCAATCCGACCCCTCGCTGCTGAGCCGACCCCCCGACGCACTCCCACCTCCGCCCCCTCCCCCTTCCGCTCCTCCCACGATCCCGACCCCGCTCCCACCGGCGGCTCCGGCCCCCGTGGACGGGGCCGCGATCGACTCTCGGGTTCGCGCGGCCTTCGCGGACGCGGAGTCGAAATGGCGTTCCACCGTCGATCTCAGGGTCCGTGAGACCGCCGATTCTCAGACGCGGGCTTGGAACGAGAGCCAGACGGAGGTGGCCCGGCGGATCGAGGCGCTCGAGCGCCGGCCGACCGGGGCACCGGACGAGATCACCCGGCGCTTGGCCGTGTTGGAGGCGCGCCCCTCGCTCTCCCCTGAAGAGGTCTCCCGACGATTCGCGGCGCTCGAAGCGCGCCCCACCATCTCCCCGGACGAAGTGACCCGGGAAGCGGAGCGCCGGGTGCGGGAGGCGACCGACCCGCGACTGGCGGGCGTCCCCGACCTTGTCCAGAAAGCGGTCCAGGCGAGCGGCGCTACCTGGGCCGATTCCTTTCGCTCCGAGCTAAAGCGGATGACCGACGAGATGAACGCGCGGCTGTTGCGAGGCGAAGAGGAGCTGCGGACGGCCCTCGTCGCTCAGCTCGACCTCGAGCTCACCGAAGCGAAGGAGCAGGGCTCCGCGCTCCGGGAGGAGATCGAGAGCCGGGTCCGTACGCTCGTCGATACCCGATTCACCGAACTCGAGCAGAAACGCATCCGGGACGTCCGCGACCTGGAGCAGCGGATGGGCCTCCTGGTCGAGGGCCGGGCGAAGGACCTCGAGGGCCGGCTCCGGACCCAGGTCGATGCCCGGGCGACCGAGCTCGACCAGAAGCGGAGCCGCGAGGCCAAGGACCAGGACGTCCGCACGGGGGTCTTGCTCGATGCCCGCGGCAAGGACTTCGAGACCCGCATGGCAGCCCTGATGGACGCCCGGGCGCGCGAGCTCGAGTCCCGGATGGGCAACCAGCTCTCGATCTCCCGTTCGGCGATCGAGGAACGCGTCAGCCAAGCTACGAAGCGCCTCGAGGTGGAGCGGGAGGCGCGGCTCGCGGAATTCTCGGACACGCACTCCAAGTCGCTCGCCGGACTCCAGGTCCGGATGCAGTCGTACCTCGACCAGAAGATGCGGGAGGACTCCGACCGGGAGCGCGGGAAGTACGTCGAGCTCTTGGCCCGACTCAAGGGCGAGGTCGATGACGCGCTCGGACGCACCATCGATTCGACCCGGTTCGACGCGGCCGTGCGGGATCGGGTCAAGGGGGCGATGGAGGAGAGCCGGGCGGCCTGGTCGCGTTCCTTGACCGAGCTCGAGGCCCGGCTCCAGACGAGCCCGAGCCGCGATACGGCTCGGCTCGAGACCATCGAATCCCAACTTCGGGACCGCGAGGCCGCCCTCGCGCAGGTGGAGGCGAAGGTCCGCCAGGATGTCGAGGACCTGGACCGGCGCGTTCAGGTCGTCACCGACAAGATGCTCCCGCTGGTTCGCAAGACCTGGGTCCGGATCGACGAGGTGGAAAAGCTCCTCGCCCGACCGGAACAGAACGAGGCCCGCTTCGCGGAACTTCGGAGGGATCTGGGGCGCGAGCTGCGTCGGGTCGAGACCGAGATCCGCGACGAGACCGCCCACCTTCGGCGGCGCCTCGAGTCCTCGATGACGAGCCAGGGGAAGATCTGGCTCAACCTCGTCCGCCAGCTTTCCGAATCCGGCACGGGGTACGTTCCGAGCGAGGACGACCTCGCCTCCGAGCGCTCCCGCCGCGGCGGTAGCCGCCCCATCTCCTCGGACGACGAGGACCTCCTCGCCCGTCCGCGCTCCCGCGAATCGCCGTACGTGGACTACGACACGGACCCCGCGAACCCGTTGGACCCGCAGCCGACCGAGAGTGAGCCCGCTCCCGCGCGCCGGACGGCGCCCCGTCCGCCCCGCAGCGGGGCGCAACGCTAACCCGCTCCCGTCGTGTCGAGGCCTCGGTGACCTCCGCGGACGACCATCGCCACTGCAAGGTGTGCGGCCGCACCTGCGCCCCCGACGAGCGGACCTGCAGCACCGAGTGCGCCCGGAAGCTCGAGGACATGGCCCGGACCCGTCGGAATTACCAGTACCTTCTGTACGCCAGCATCGTCCTCCTCCTGGTCGTCCTCCTCTCGCACTACTTCGTGTAGGAGGGAGCGCTCATGCCCCGCTACGCGCGCGCCGTGCTCGGCGGGACCTTCGACCACCTCCACGTCGGCCACGAGGCGCTCCTCGCGACCGCCTTCCAACTCGGTCGGACGGTCGCGATCGGGCTTACGACCGAAGCCTACCTGGCCGCCCATGCTAAGCCCGGCCGGGGAAGGATCCAGTCGTTCCGCGTTCGCCGAAGCACCCTCGTACGTTGGCTCGAGAGGGAGTTCCCGGGTCGCCCGTTCGAGATCCGCCCTCTGGAGGACCGGTTCGGGGGGTCGGTCGAACGGGGAGTGAGCGTCCTGGTCGTTTCGTCCGACACTGCGGACGGCGGCCGGGCCGTCAATCGCGAGCGTCGTCGGCGGAATGTCCCCCCCGTCCCGGTGGCGGTCGTACCCCTCGTTCTGGCGGACGACCTGCGCCCGGTGAGCTCACGGCGAATCCGGAGCGGCGAGATCGACCGAACCGGGCGACGCCGTTCCCCGATCCCGATCACGCTGGTGGTACGGGACCCGCGGGACCTGGCCTGGGTGACGCGCGGAATCCGCTCCGCGTTCCCTCGGGCTCGGATCATCCCTCCTCGCCGTCGTACGACCTCTGGGGCCGCCGCCCCCCTCCCCGAAGGGCTCGCCGTCACCGTGACCCGAATGTCCGACCGGGGCTGGACGATCCGGGAATCGAGCGATCGCATCCACCTCCCGGCACGGGTGCTGGACGACCCCACGCCGGCCCTCCTCGCGCGAGGGATGCACGACCTCCTGCGTCCGATGGCCCGTCGTGCGTGACAATCGTTTTAGGGGCTCCGACGCCTTCCGGCGGAAGATGGAGACGTACCTCCGGGTCACCTTCGACAGCGAGGGGGCCAGCCCCTCGGAGATCGCCGACCGGCTGAAGTCCATGGGGTTCGTCCCGACCCAGGGGAACTACGATTTCGTCTACGATTGGTCGGGGAGCGCTTCCCACGACCAGATCCTCGACCTCTCCGACGAGGTGACGCGTCGCCTCCGCGGCTATCGCGTCCTGTTCGAGATCGAGACGGTCTAGGGCCGCCCGATCGTCCGCGCCAGACTTTTTATCGACTCCGGGAGTGGAGCCGGTGTCGTGCAGAAGTACCCGGTACGGACGAGCCACCGTGCCAACCTGCAACCCGCCTCGCTGGAGCGGATCCTCACCGTCCACTTCGAGGGCGTCGGGGGTCCGGCGAGGAACGCACGGCCTCCTGGGGCGCGCTCTCTCGCCTGGTCGTCCGGGCCGACGGCAAGGAGCTCGCCGTCGAGGTCACGATGAACCCGAAGGTCCCCGAGGAGGTGGCGCGGGAGACGATCGCACGCTACAACCGCTTCCTCGAGGAGGCGACCGGGTTCAGCGCGAAGGAGCGGGCGAAGCGCCTCCGCAAATCGGCGACGGCCGCCCCGACGGGGGCCTAGCCCCGTGGGGACGCCGCCGTCGGGACCGCTCCCCACGGCCGGGGGCTCCGAACTCGACCGCGTCCGCCGCATCGTGGGTGCCCTCTTCCCCATTTACGATACGAGGCTGGGGCCCCAATCTCTCATCCTCGCCGTCCAGGTCGACCCGAACACCCTGGAGGCCAAGTTCGACCGGCTCCGCCGCGAGCTCTGGGCCGCGGGGTATGTC
This sequence comes from uncultured Thermoplasmata archaeon, assembly GCA_963749235.1. Lineage (GTDB taxonomy): Archaea > Thermoplasmatota > Thermoplasmata > Lutacidiplasmatales > UBA184 > Lutacidiplasma. The sequence goes on from CAVVLV010000001.1 coordinate 1,059,060, forward strand.
CCGATCCTCCGCCACCTGACGGGAGAGCACTACCTCGAGGTGATCCCCCGTCCCAAACTCAGGGCCAAGCGGCAATGGATCAACCTCGCGTTGCTCGCCGCAACGGTCGTGACGTGCACGTTCGCGGGGGCGCTGATCTGGCTCACGTACGTCGGCGGGTCGACCCTCTCCGCCACCGACTTCGTCTGGGGCGCGGTCTACTTCTCGGCGCCGGTCCTGACCATCCTTGGCCTCCACGAGCTCGCGCACTACTTCATGGCGCGCCGGCGCAAGATCGACGCCTCGCTGCCCTACTTCATCCCCCTTCCGCCGCCCTTCCTCTTCGGAACGTTCGGGGCGTTCATCAGCATCCGCGAGCCGTTCCCCGACAAGAAGGCGCTCTTCGACATCGGCGCGGCGGGCCCACTCGCCGGGTTCGCGGCCTCCATCCCGGTGGCCCTCGCCGGGCTTTACCTCTCTACGAATGCGATGGTTACACCGGCCAGCTACTGCGGACCCACCATCCTGGGCGTGAGCTACGGGAGCCTCGTCGTCGGGGTCCCGCTGTTCTGGGACGGACTCGCGCTCTTCTTCCCGCCCTCGATCCTGAGCCTGCATCCTCTCGCGCTGGCCGGGTGGGTCGGGATCTTCGTCACGGCGATCAACCTCCTGCCGGCGGGCCAGCTGGACGGCGGCCACGTCTTCCGCGCGCTGTTCGGCGACCGCGTCCGGTTCGTGAGCTACGCTGCGGTGTTCCTCCTCTTCGGACTCGGCCTGTTCTACACCGGCTGGCTCTTCTTCGGGATCCTCATCCTGTTACTCGGGGTCCGCCATCCGCCCCCGCTCAACGATGTCTCCCCACTCGACACCAAACGGTACCTCGTGGGGGCGTTCGTCGTCGCGGTGCTCCTCACTGGATTCGTCGTCGTGCCGATCGCGACACCGCCCGGCACCGTCTCCCTCGAGACCGGCACGATCGGGTACCCAACACCCACTCTGCTCCATCCTGTCCAGGCCACGGTCAACTATACCGTCGTGAACGGGGACCCGGTGCGTCATGGATACCTGGTGCAGGCGTCCGTGGCGAACGTCTCCCAGCGTCAGGGGAATAGTACCGTCTATCTCCAAGGCGCCGCGCTCTACAACTGGGAGGCGAACGCGACGTGGACGTTCTTCCTGCCCAACGGAGTGATCGCGAGCCTGAACGGGGGATCGGTGACCTTGCCGAACTACGACTACCTTACCATCGACGGATCGGCCGCGCTGCCTCTCACGCTCGCCTTCGCCGACACCGGTCCGGCGACCTCCGTCCTCCTCAACCTTCAGGCCCTGCAGCTGTGCGCCCCGTCCAACGGCGGGGTCGCCACCAACTCGGTCGAGCTCGTGCCGCCTTAGCGGGTCCGACGGTAAACCCGGAACTCGCGGGTCAGGCTTCGGTGTACCCGGACGGGGACGGCGAGCACACGGTGCCACGGTGCCTCGAGGGGGTCCTCTCCACCGGGGAGGATCACCACGGCGAACGAGGTGGGCCGGAGACGGTCGGCCCAGCGGGGCAGGATGCGGGCGGCCAGCGACTCGGCCGCCTCTCCCCCTGTGCTCGAGGCCCTCCCGTAGGGGGGGTCGGTCAGCAAGGCATCGAATGGCCCCGCGCTGCCCGGGAACTCCACGTCCGCGGAGTCCCCTACCACGAGGTGCTCGGCGGACACGCCGAGGTGGGTGAAGTTCCGGTTGGCGCCCTGGACCATTCCAGCCTCCCGGTCGATCCCGGTCACTCGGGCCCCGAACAGCGCCGCTTCCGCCAGCAGGGCGCCGGTGCCCAGGAACGGGTCGAGGACCCGGTCCCCGGGGGCGATGCGGGCTAGATTGGCCGCTGCCCGCGCGAGCCGCGGGGCGAGGCCAATCGGCCTTCGGAACGGTAGGGCCGAGATCCGCCGAGCGGAAGTGCTGTGCCGGTCGACGAGCGCGACCTCCTCGAGGAGCTGGTCGGAGGCCGTGTCCGTCTCGTACCACCAGAAGCGTCGGCCGGGATGTTCTAGGTCGATGCGGCCGCCCGCGGCCTTCCAGGCACGGGCCGCAGTGTCGATCCCCCGGGCGTCGCCTCCGCCGGACGGGCTCCCCAGTCGGCGGAACGAAGCGGTCTCGCCCGGCAGCGAGGGGCCGGAGCCGGGGGAATCGAACCCGGATCCTCCGGGGGCATCCACGAGGCATCGTCGGGCGAGGGCCAGGCGGAGCGCGAGCGCGGGCACGTGCTCGCGCGCTAGCTCAACGACGACGAGCGGCACCGGACCGGGGACGAATTGAAGCTCGACCCCCCCGAGGACGCCGGCGACCGCGTCGACCTCCGCCCGGGCGAGCTCGAGGCTTTCGCCCGAAACCTCCACGTACACCCGCGTCACAGAACCTCCGGTGCACTCCAGCGACGAATTCGGTCCCTCAAATCGGCCGTGTGGGATCCGGCCCAGTAGACATGACCGCAGGCGCGACATCGGTACAACTGGAGACCCGCACCCACCCGGTCCAACGGGGTCCCCGGGGGGAGGCGCGCCCCGGGGGGGGGTGCGTAGGCGGTGAGGACCCCGTTGCAGATGCTGCAGCGGTCGAACCGCACCACCGACGGCAGGTCCGGAAACCGGACTCGAACCTCCTTCCACTGCTGCTCGACGAGCGGACTCTCGAGACACAGGGACTCCGGGACGCGCCCGGCGAGCTCGTGGTCGCGAGTGAGCAGGAAGCGACCCTCCTCCCGGCATCGGAGGATCACCTCGAGGTCCGTCAGGCCCCGGACGTACGAGGTGTCCAGCCCGACGAAGCGAAGGTACCGGGCCAGCCGGCCTAGCATTTCGTCTGCACACCACCGAGGAGGCAGCACGGGTCCCAAACCGGACGCGGGCAGATACCCCTTGCCGCTCTTATACCGGTCGATATCTGTTTCTTCGGGATTGATGACGACCCGCCTCTTCGGAACCAACGGCATCCGCGAGGTGGTCGGGGAGAAGCTCACCGCGGCCTTCGTCACCCGCGTGGCCGGCGCGATCGCATCGACTGTTCCGGTCGGGGCTCCGATCGTCGTGGGACGGGACGGCCGAACGTCCAGCCTGGCGTTGTCCCGCATCGTGAGCTCGACCCTCGCCATGGGCGGCCACCGTGCGATCGAGGTCGGAGTGCTCCCGACCCCGGCGGTCCAGTACCTGGTCCCCCGGTTGTCGGCCCAGATGGCGGTGATCGTGACCGCCTCCCACAATCCCGCCGAGTTCAACGGCTTGAAGTGCATCGCCGCCGACGGATTGGAGGTCTCCCGATCCACCGAGCAGGCGATCGAGGAGGCTACCGAAGCCGGGACCGCGTTGTCCGCACACTACACCGACATCGGCACGGTAACGACCGTATCGGACGGCGGCCACCAGTACGTGGAAGGGATCTTGGGCCAGGTCGACGTGCCCCGCATCCGCAAGCGGAAGCTCACCGTCGTCCTCGACTGCGGGAACGGGGCCAGTGTGGAGACGAGCCCTGCGCTGCTCCGGGGTTTGGGGTGTCGCGTGGTCACGCTGAACGGTCATCTCGACGGGACATTCCCGGGTCATCCCTCCGAGCCCACGGAAGCGAACACCCGGGACGCCCAGCGGGCGGTTCCGGCGGTTGGAGCGGACTTCGGGGTGATCCACGACGGCGACGCCGACCGCGCGGTCTTCGTCGACCACACCGGGCGGTACGTCCCCGGCGAGGAGATCCTCGCCCTCCTCGCCCGCGACGCAGTGGAGCGCGCTCACGGCGGCGTCGTGGTGACGCCGGTCTCGGCCTCGCAGAGCCTGGAGGACGCGATCGCTCCGCTCGGTGGGTCGGTCTTCTACACCCGCATCGGCTCCCCGGCGGTCACGCACGCGATGGTCGAACAGCACGCGGTGTTCGGCGGAGAAGAGAACGGGGGGATCATCACTCCGAGGTTCCAGTTCGCCCGGGATGGGGCCATGACCCTCGCTTCGATCCTCGACTTCCTCGCGCGGGCCGAACGGCCGCTCGCCGAACTGCTCGTGGAGCTGCCGCACTACGCGCTCGTCAAGGAACGGATCCCCTGCCCGATCGAGCTCCGGCCGCAGGTCGTGGCATGGGTCGGCGAGAAGTTCCAGAAGGAGGCGGACCGGATCGTCACCATCGACGGCGTGAAAGTGTTCTGGAACGGCGGCTGGATGCTACTGCGCCCGTCCGGGACCGAGCCCCTCCTACGGTTGTTCGCCGAGGCGAAGGACCCGAAGCTGGCGCGGCAGTACGCCGATTCGGGGCTCGCCGCCGTGCGGGAAGCACTGACTCGCGCCACCGGCGCGACTTAATCGGATCCCGATCCGGCGGGCCACCGCCTTCCGGCGGTTCAGCGGATTAAGGGTCCCAAGACCAGCAACCCGAAGAAGAGCATCACGAGCACGCTCAGGGTGATCGCCTCCATGGCGCGTTCCCGGCCGAGACGGAAGTAGTAGAAGCCCGACGCGACCCGAAGGATCGGGGTCGCGACCAAGGCAAGGAGCCCTAGCGTGAGGTACGCGGCCGGGGCGCCGCTCGCCAGGCCCTGCAGCAGGCCCGTCAGCCCGAGATAGCCCAAGATCGGGTTGGTGGCGATCGCGCCCGCGAGCGTGGCCGAGGGGAACACGAGGAGATACCACACCAGGGCGGCCACCATGATCCCGAGCGCCAGAAGGAGACCGCCCCGGAGCACGATCGCCATGCGGGAGTAGGCGGAATCGGGCAGGACGGGCGGGCCGGTTGGGTTCGTCGTCACGGCAGACCCAACCCCCGGAGGATCATCTCCACGGCCAGGACCGCGACCACAGGGAGGAAGAACAGCCGCACGGTCCGGTTGCGGAGCGACGGCAGGATCCGGCTGCCCCCGTACGCCCCGACGGCGGTACCCAAGGCGACCGGGGCCGCGAAGAGGGGGTTGACAAAACCCGCGGCGAAGAGGATCCCCGCGCCGGCCGCCGCCGTCACCCCGATCATGAAATTGCTGGTCGCGGTCGCGACCTTCATGGGCACCCGGAGGTACTTCTCGAGAGCGAGCACTTTGAACACGCCCCCTCCGATCCCGAACATCCCCGAGACCAATCCGGCACCGAACATCACGCCGAGAGCGGGCGACGTTTGGGCGGCGGTGTACGAGACCGGTCGGCCGAGCGCCCGGTCGTAGTACTCGCCCGACAAACCGAGCGCCTGGGACCGGGCGTCGGGCTGCACCCGCGAGGGAAGTTCTTCGTTCCGTCGGGCCAAGCTGCCCGGAATGGTCGCGATCAGGATGACCCCGAGTGCGATCAGCAGTCCGTCCGCCAGGTTGGCGTGGGTCAAGAAGACTGTCGCGGTGGCGCCGATGAGGGCGCCGGGGACGGTTGCGATCTCGAGGAACATGCCGATCCGAAGGTCACTCAAGTGGTCCCGAACGTACGCCGCACCGCTCGTGGTCGAGGTGGCGAGGATGGTGATGGCCCCCGTCCCGATCGCCTCGGGTATCGGCACACCGAACAGGATCACGAGTGCGGGGATGACGACGACTCCGCCGCCCAATCCCGATAGCGCGCCGACCAAGCCCGCCGTAATGGCGAGGAGGATGAGGAGGCCGACCAGAAGGTCGAGGTCCACGGAAAGGGGAGACACGGGGTGGGAAAAGCCATTGGGCTGGACGAGCCCCGGGAGCGGCGGGGCCGCGAAACCTCAAGCACCCCGGCCGCTGTCTCGGGGCGGGGGAGGTCCGGAGTGCGCTATCGGGGGGACCGGGTCGCGTTCGGATCGCCGGGGATGCCGCCCCGGTGGTCGCATTCCAACAAGGACGGTATCGGCACAGCGTATTCGGCGGATTCGCGTCTCTGGTTCACGGTCTGGCGCGGCATCATCACGGAAGTCTACTTCCCCACGATCGACCGCCCGCAGCTTCGGGACCTACAGCTCCTGTTTACCGACGGGGCCGGCCTGTTCCAGGAGGAGAAGCGCGACCTCACGGCCCGGATCGAACGTATGGGAGGAGAGTCGCTGGCGTACCGATCCACGTCCGAGGACCCGAACGGGCGGTACACCCTGCGCAAGATCTTCCTCGCCGACCCTCACCTCCCGTGCCTTCTGACGCGGGTCAACCTGAAGGTGACCGACCCCGACCTCGCCCCGAAACTCCGAGCCTTCGTCCTCGCCTCCCCGCATCTGAACGTCGCGGGCTGGGGGAACTCGGCCAGCGTCCAGGAGATCCTGGGCCGTTCGATCCTGCTCGCCGAGAAGGACGGGGTCGCCCTCGCGCTGGGGGCCGACGTTCCATTCCGTCGGAGTTCGGTGGGGTATGTGGGGGCGAGCGACGGCTGGACCGACTTGAACCAACATCGGGATCTCACGTGGGAATTTGACCGGGCCCCGGACGGGAACGTCGCGCTAACGGGGGAGATCCCCGCCGGGAGCACGTCCACCGAGTTCACCCTCGGCCTCGCCTTCGGGGAGAACGTGGCGGCGGCCGTCACCGCGCTCTTCCAGTCGCTCGGGACTCCGTTCGAGACTCATGAACGCCGGTTCCTCACCCAGTGGCGCCGGAGCGCGCACTCCGAGGCGACCGTGCCTTCGGGAGATGGCGGCGCGCTGTACCGAGCGAGCCGGGCGATCCTCCTGGCCCACGAGGACAAGACGTATCCGGGGGCCTTCATCGCCTCCCTCTCGATCCCCTGGGGTTCCTCCAAGAGCGACGAAGACCAGGGCGGCTACCACCTCGTCTGGGTCCGGGACCTCTGCCACGCCGCCACCGGCCTCCTCGCCACCGGACAAACCGAGGCCCCGCTCCGAGCGCTCATCTACCTCGCGACCCGGCAGCAGCCGGACGGCGGGTTTCCGCAGAACTTCTGGGTGGACGGCCGCCCGTACTGGCGGGGACTCCAACTGGATGAGGTGGCCCTCCCCATCTTACTGGCCGACGCCCTCCGTCGGCACCACGCCCTCCGCGACTTCGACCCGACCCTGGGGGTGCTCCGCGCGGCCCGGTTCCTCCTCGAGCACGGGCCGGCCACCCAGCAGGACCGCTGGGAGGAGGTCTCGGGATACTCCCCCTCCACGCTGGCAACCTGCATCGCCGCCCTCACCGTCGCCGCGGGGTTCTCCCGGCGCACCGGCGACGAGCCGACGGCCACCTTTATCCAGGAGTACGCCGACTTCCTCGAGCGTCATGTCGAATCGTGGACCGTGACCACGCGGGGGACCCTCGTCGACGGGATCCCGAGACACTACGTGCGGATCCGTCCGATCGCCGTCGACAACCCCGTCCCCGATGAGGGGCCCGACTTCGGGCGGCTCCACCTTCCCAACCTGCCGCCGGGAAGCCCCTCGGAGTTCTCCGCCCACGAGATCATCGATGCCGGCTTCCTCGACCTGGTCCGACTCGGGATCCGCCGCCCGGACGACCCGGTCGTGATGGATTCGCTGCGGGTCGTGGACCAGATCCTCAAGATCACGACCCCGAAGGGGGACCTTTGGCACCGGTACAACCACGACGGATACGGAGAGACCCCCGCCGGCGGCCCGTACGTCGGCTTCGGGGTCGGGCGCGTCTGGCCGATCCTGACCGGCGAACGGGGGATGTACGAACTCGATCGGGGCGGGGACCCCACCCCGTACGTCCGCACGCTCGAACAGGTCGCCACGTCCACCGGCCTCCTCCCCGAGCAGGTCTGGGATGAGGCCGACCGGCCCGACCTCCACCTCTTCTTCGGGAAACCGACCGAGTCCGCGACGCCGCTCGTCTGGGCCCACGCGGAATACGTGAAGCTCCTCCGCTCCATGGCGGAGGGCCACCCGTTCGACCAGGTCCCCGAGGTCGCCGAGCGATACCGGGGGACCCGAACCCCCCGGCGCCGCCTCGAGGTCTGGAAGTTCAATCGCCGCCCGGTGACCGTTCGCCCCGACACGGCCCTGCGCGTCCAGGCGAACCAGCCGTTCCGCCTCCGCGCCTCCAACGACGATTGGGCGACCGAACAGGATTTCGATTCGACCGAAACCACGCTCGGTCTCCACTACTTCGACCTGGAGTCGCTGGGCCACGTCGGCCGCCGGTGGACGTTCACGTTCTTCTGGCCGCTCGCGGAACGCTGGGAAGGAACGAACTACGAGGTCACCGCGGGCGAGCCTCGCCCCGATCTACCGCTGGGGTAGCAGGCGGCCCACGATTTCGGCGCCCCGGGGGGAGACCGGGCGACGATTCCCCCGTGGCCCGGATTGAGGGGGCGGCCTTAACCGGTGGGTCCGCCCGCCGGTGGGGTCTTCTCCACGCTTCGGATGGTGGAGGATGTTCGTGCGATCGACCCGTCCTGCGAGCCCGCCCCGGACCCCTTCGAAGCCGGAACGCCCGCGGCGGGCTCGGCCCGAAGTTCGAGGGTCGCTTCCACCGTGCCGTCGTCGGCGAACTTGAGCTCGAACCCCATTCGCTTCATCAGGGATCGCGCCCGATAGTTGTCGGTCAGCATGAGAGAATAGACCTTCTCGACGCCCATGTCGTAGGCGATGTCCAGGACCAGGTCGGCCAACTTCGTACCCAACCCCAACCCCTGGAACTCGTCCGTGACGATGATGGCGAGCTCCCCCGACTTCCGGTCGGGCTCGAGGCTGAGCCGGCAGACCCCGAGGATGCGACGCTTGCCGTCCCGCGTCAGTTCGGGGACGATGGCGATCTCCCGGTCGTAGTCGATGTTGCAGTAGCGCACCCGCACCTCGTGCGGAGTGTCCTTGATCACCTGGAAGAACCGGTATCGGATCGACTCCTCCGAGAATCCCTTGAACATCTCGAGCCACAACGGCTCGTCCTCGGGCTTGATCGGGCGGAACAGCACCTCCTCGCCGTTGTTCATCTTCCAGCGGGTCTCGTACTTCTTCGGATAGGGGCTGATGACCAGGTGGGGTCGGAGGTCGTGCTCGCGGAGGGCCAGCTCCTTATCGATCAGGACGCGGGCGTCCAGGACCTGGACCTTGCTCGGGCTCAGCAGCAGCGGGTTGATGTCGATCTCCCGGATCTGGGGGAAGTCGAGGAGCAATTGGGAGAAGTCGAGGAGGGTCTTCTCCAACAGCTCCAGGTTGGCCCGAGGCAAGTTCCGGTACCCCTTGAGCATCGTGTAGACCTTGGTCTCCTCGAGCATGCGGCGGATGAGCGTCGCGTTGAGCGGCGGTAGCGCCACCCCAAAGTCGTTGTAGAGTTCGACTCCGACCCCGCCCATGCCGAAGAGGATGACCGGTCCGAACAGCGGGTCCGTCTTCCCACCCAGGATCAGTTCGTACCCTCCCTTGGGAACCATCGGCTGAACTGTGACCCCCACGATCCGCGCGGTCGGCAGGAAGGCCCGGGCCCGAGCCACCAGCGCATCGAACTGGCGGCGGACCTCGTCGTCGGAGGCGATGTCGAGGACCACGCCTCCGGCCTCGGACTTGTGGAGAATGTCCGGTGAGAGGATCTTCAGGACCACCGGATACTCGAAATGGTGCGCCCGGGAGACCGCCTCGTCGGCGGTCGTGGCGATCTCGGTCGGTACCACCGGGAAGCCGTAGAACTTCAGGAGGCGCTTCGCCTCCTCCTCGGTCAGGGCATCGCGATTCTCGAGCGCCGCGCGATGCAGGATGACCGAGACCGGCCGCTTCGGGGGGAGCGCGTCCGAGGGAAGCTCCTCGGGAGTCTCGTACAGCAGTTCGATGTTGCGCCGGGTACCTGGTACATCGTTAGGAACGTCTTGACGGCCTCCTCCGGGGACGAGTAGGTGGGAATGTGGTGGTCGGCGAAGTAGGCATTCGCCTCCGTGGTCGTGCTCCGACCCAGGAACGACGCCAAGATCGTCTTGCTCTGGTAGGATTTCGCAGCCACGCCTTCGACGATCGTCTTCGCCACTTCGAGCGGTTGGATCATCGCCTGCGCGGTCAGAAGAAGGAGGATCCCGTCGACGTGGCTGTCCTCGAGACAGGCGTCCAGGGCCACTCGATACCGGTCGGGTCCGGCATCGCCGATGAGGTCGATCGGATTCCCGCGACTCCAAAACGCCGGGAGCGCCGCGTCGAGCTTCTCCATCGTCTTCGGCGCGAGCTCGGCGAGCTTTCCTCCCCGGGCGATCAGGGTGTCGGAGGTCATGATGCCCGGGCCACCGGCGTTCGTGATGATCGCGAGGTTCGGCCCCTTCGGGAGCGGTTGCGTGCTCAGCACCGCGGCCGCGTTGAACAGATCGGCGATCTCCTCGACACGAACGATGCCCGCTCGCTTGAAGGCGGCGTCGTAGATCTGGTCCTCTCCCGACAAGGACCCCGTGTGGGAGGCCACGGCCCGGGCGCTCTCGCGGAACCGGCCGGCCTTCACGACCACGATCGGCTTCGTCCGGGCGAAGTGCCGGGCGGCACTCATGAATTTGCGGGCGTGGGTCAGCCCCTCGATGTACATCAGAATGCTGCGGGTCTGGGAATCCCCTCCAAAGTAATCGATGAGATCGCCGAAGTCCACGTCGATCATCGACCCGACGGATACAAAGGCGGAGAACCCCACGTTCTCATGGATGGCGGCGTCCAAGATCGCGGACCCCAGCGCGCCGCTCTGCGAGAGGAAGGTTACGGTTCCGGGCTTCGGGAATTTCGATAGGAATGTCCCATTGAACCGGGTATCGGGGCGAATGACGCCGAGACAGTTCGGGCCAACGATCCGGATACCGTACTTCCGGGCGACCCCGAGGAGCTCCTCCTCGAGGGCCTTGCCCGCCGCCCCGGTCTCCTTGAATCCGGCCGACAGGATGATGGCGCCCTTCACGCCGGCCTTTCCGCACTGGTCGACGAGCTCGGAGACGGTCTTCGCCGGGGTGGCGATGATCGCCAGGTCGACCACCTCGGGGATCGCCTCCACGGTCGGATACGCCTTCTGGCCGAGGATCTCCGAGCGGTGGTTGTTCACAAAGTAGGTCTTGCCCGCGAACGCACCGTTGACAAAATTCGTGGCGACCGCATGGCCGACCGAGCCAACCGTGTCGCTCGCGCCCAGCAGGGCGACGTTCCGGGGTTTGAAGATCTTGTCCAGATTGAACGTCCCCATTTTCTCGCTCCCAGGTCGGTGCGTGATTCAGGGACCGAATCTCGTATCGGTCCGAGGCCCGATCGCGACGAAACGAGATCCCCGTTCGCAACCGCTAGAAGCCCCGGGCGGTTCAAAAGGACACCCTCTTCCGCCACTCGGGGGCCCCGTATGTGGGCGTGGCCGTCGGGGACCCCGGCCCCCCCGCCTCATCGAAGACATCGGTCGGGGGTTCCCAGCCTGCGGATGTTGCAACGGGTGAGGAGACGACAACTCGAGCCGATGATCAACTCGATCCGCCGGGCGGAACCGGCGGGGGCGGTGGGCCGGAACCCGGTGCCCCCGCATTGGGTTCGGGTTCCTTCCTCCGTCGTCGATAGAGCAGGAAGAAGAGGAGCAACAGGAAGGCCAAAACCACAAGCCCGGCGATGAGGCCCCACTCCCATGTCGTGAGTCCGGAGGTGCCTGACGTTCCGGGGGCTGAACTTACGCGGAGGGTCGCGTGGGCTAGCGCGTGCGCCCCCGCGTGGTCCGTTACGTTCACGGTGATCGTGAAGGTTCCGGTGACGGACGGAGTACAACTCAAGGCGATGACACTGGACGTAGCGCAGCCCGCGGGCAGGCCGGTGTAGACGTAGGAATACGGGGCCGTCCCCCCGGTCGTGGACATCGTCAAGGCGGTACTCTCGCCCAACGTCAGGTTGGCGGGGTCCGCGGTGAGGGACGCGCTCAGGGGGCTCACCCCGGCGGAGAACGTGATCGGCTGATAGGCCGGAAGGCCCGCCACGACCACGGAACTGGAGCTCGGCGAAGCCGAGTAGCCGGTCACGGTCCCGACGGTGAATGTATAGGTCCCGTTCGGTGCGTTGAAGACGATCGACGTGGGAGCGGTGGCGGGCGAGTTGCCGCTCTCGGTGGGAGTTAGTGAGACCGACCACATGGTCCCCGCCGGGAGGCCGGTCTCGTTGAAGGTAATGGGGTAGTCGGTCGGTCCATGCCCCGCCAGGAAATGGATCGACACGGTCACCGGTCCGCCGTGCACGAAGACCGTTCCGGAGGTGGTATTCGGAGTGTACCCCGTCACGGCCCCCACCGTAAATGAATACGAACCGTTCTGTTCGGAAAACAGGATGGACGAGGTCGAGGAGCTCCCCGGAGTGCCCTGCAAGTTCACCGCCCAGTTCTGCGACGCGGGAAGACCGGTCTCGTTGAACCAGACGGAGTAGAAGGTGACGGCGACACTCGAGAGGATGGAGATCGAGCTGTCGTATTCGTTCGAGACGTAGATGTCGCCGGACGCAGAACTGTACGCGATGCCGCCCGCACGGACCGACGATTGGATGACGAGCGGAGTGCCGAGCGAGGCATAGGATGTCGCGTTGTACGCGGCGACCTCCCCGTTCTCCGACGTGACCATGTAGAGGGAGTTGGACTGAGCGTCGTAGGCCAAGTATTGGGGGAAATACGCGGAAAAGCTCCCCGCCAACTGGTTCGAGCTCGCGTCGACCACACTGATGTTGGCCGTGCCATAGTTCGCGACGAAGATCGTGTCGTTCAACGGGTCGTAGGCGAACGAGGTGGGGTCGGTGCCCACCTGGATCGATCCGTTGGTCGCCAACCCGGAGATCACGGTCACGTTGTGGTCCGAGTAGTCCGCCACATACACCGACGACGAGGCCGGGTCGAAGATCTCGGCACCGAGGCTGTCGAAGGCCTGAACCTCGATGACCTTGTCGACGGTGTTGTTGCTTCCGTAGATGAGGGTGACGTTGCCGCTGTAATAGTTGGAGATGTAGACGAGCCCGTTCGTCGGGTCGTACGCGGCGCCGTAGGAGCCAAAGCCGAGGTTAATGGTGGTCACCGGAGCACCGGACGCCGAGACGACGGTGACCGCACCGGTCGGCTCGCTCACGATGTACAGGTTGCCCGTAGTGGGATCGTAGGCGGAGCTGTCGGGCTCGGGTGCGGCGGACGCGAACCCGGTCTCGAGGTTCGTGGAATCCGAGACGAGGTAGGCGCCGCTCCCGGCGTAGTCGGTCACGTAGAGGTGACCGTTCGGCGTTGCGACGATGCTGGTCGGGTTGACGACCAATCCGACCGACGCGATCGAGAGGGAAGTAGCACCCGAGATAACGGTGAGGTTCGAGTCTGAGGTGCCGGTCCCCAAATTGGCGACGTACACGTTGCCCGTGTCGGAGTCGACCGCGATCTCCTCGGGGAAATTGGTCGTGGTGACCGCCCCGACCCACTTGTTCGTGGCCGGGTCGACGATGCTGACGTTGTTGGAGCCCTCGTTGGCGGTGTAGACGTACCCGCTACTCGGGTCGTACGCGGCCCCTTCGGCCCCGTGCCCGATCCCGATGCTCGCGACGACCGACTCGCCCGGCTGCTGGATGACCGTGACACTGTTCGACGCGCCGTTTGCGACCAGGACGCTGTCCGTCGCCGGATCGTACGTGGCGGAGGTGGGGACGGACCCAACCGGGACCGTGGTCACAGCGTGGGTGCTCCCATCGATGACCGAGATGTTGTCGGTGACCGAGTTCACCACGTTGACGAGGTCGTCCTTCGTGTTCAGGGTCAGGGCGACCGGCTCGGCCGTCCGGAGGCCGGTGTTCGGGGACGCGACGACCGTCTCGTTCGACGTGTCGATGACCGACACGTTCCCGGAGTTGAAGTTCGAGACGTACACTTCGGAGTCGTTCGGGTCGTAGAGGATCGCACCGGGCTCACTGCCGACCGGAATGCTGGCGACGACCTTGTCGGTGGAGCCGGAGATGATCGAGACGTTGTTGTTGCCCCAGTTGCTCGTATAGAAATTCCCGCTCGCAGGGTCGAATACGATGCCTCCCGGGGCGGCGCCGAGCGCGATGGAACCCGTGACGAGGTTGGTCGTGGTATCGATGACGTTCACGACCTCCCCCGAGGAACTGGCCGCGTAGAGGAAGCCTGTCGTGGTGTCCAGTGCCATGGTCGGAATGTTGGGAACGTAGGCACTTCCGGCGTATCCGACGCTGAAGCTCGTCAAGGCCGTTTCCAGGGAGGCATTCACTACCGAGACGGTCTGTCCGTCATCACCCCGGATGTAGAGATTCCCGTTCGCGGCATCGTACAGCACCATCTGGGGCGTCCCCTGTACGGCGGGTTGCTGATTTCCCGGGAGGAGATGGTTGGCCACGAGGTCCAACGTGTCGATGACGGAGCCAACCCCGCCCGCCGCCGGGGCGGCCGCACCCGCGGTCCGAAGCGAAGAAAGGCCGTTATGGACAGCGACGCGGGACGTGCCCGTCGCCCCCGGAAGAGTGCTCCCTGTCCCCGCGATAACGGCCGCCAGCACCATGGAGACGAGCAGCAGCAGGACGAGGGACGTCGCCACGCCAACACGAAGGGGCGCGCCACGGGGGGATCGAGTTACGCCGACCGGTCCGGGAGAGGGAGGGTTACCCACCACGTTCCACCCGACCACGGGTCAGCCCCGGTGGGGATAACGGTTCTCCGGGCTTAGATGGTGAAGGTTGGACCGTTTGCCCAGGGGTTTCTCCACGATCGGGCGGCCCCGAGATATCTCGCCTCGTCGGCCTACGGTCGAATTGGGGCTCGAACCGCGGAGGGACCCATCGCAACCGGGCGCGGAGGGATTTGTATCCAGTCGAGAACTTCGCTACAAGCAACATGATCCCGATGACGCCAAACGGCCACAACCCCGCGTCGATATCACCCAGGGTTCTGTGTACGGTTGAGCTCGGCCTATCCTTCTTGACCAGGAGAGCGCTGAGGTCGAAGGCTAATTCTGCAGCCAACCACAGCCTCGGGTCGTGAATTGACCAGCAAGACGCAAGTGCGCCCAGAGGCGCGAGGGGACCCGCGAGCGGAGCGAGCGGGGAGGACCCGCGCCCTCAGCTCAGGCCAAGGCGAGGTTCCCGGTCGTCCCGCCGTAGTCGCCGGTCCCGTGGCCCGTGAACTCAAGGTGCTGGCCGAATGGGCTTGTCGTGCCCATGTCGATCACGATGATGTCGGTCGTGTTCAGCGGGGCTGACCCCGTGGTCCCGTGCTCGTACGTCCACCCGGAGGACATCGACATCGTGCCGCCTGAGACGGCACACTGGGCCGCGACCGTGCCGTTCGGGTTCAGAATCGAGAACCCGAGCGCTCCCCCGGCGACGGCGGCGGCACCCGTTGAGTTGTGGACAACGAACCAGACATCTCCAAGCTTTACCGTGGAAGAGATGATCGCGATCCGGTAGTAGAAATGCATTGGACCCTCGCACCCATTCGCGATAAACGTGCTCGCAGCGGAACATGTCCCGTTGGTTGGCTGGCCGAAGGCGAGAGCAGACCCAATCGGGGCGCTTGGGGGTGAATCCTGATTCGTTAACGCGCCGGTTAAGAGCAAGAACGCGGCCGCGGTGGCACCAACGACCACCACAGCCACCAGAATCGCTGCCCACTGAGCGGCGCGTACGGTCATTGGCCCATGTGTAACGAGGACGGACGTTACGATAGAACTTGGGGGGACCTGCGAGCGGGGAGGACCCGCGCCGTGACACGGCTGGCACGGTGTCCACAGGATTGTGGGGACGAACCTTGGGCGCCCGTCAAAGGTCGACGGAGCCGATGACCCTCGTGTTCGGAACTTCGCACCCGACGGTGAGCTTGTCGCCCGAGAGGTTCCACGAACTCGGGGTGACGATAACCAACTGCTGATGGCTGACTAGTGCATTGATCGGGATCGACCAACTGGTCCCGTTGGGGGTTGCCCCGTAGCTGTTAATCCATTCCCCCCCCGATGAGAGCAGGACAGCGTACCAGCCCGTATCGTTGGCGGGACAGTTGGTGAGCGCGGGGGCCCACTCCTTGCACACCGGCGTGGCGAGTGGGAGAGCGCTACCGGACGACGTTGACAGGTTCCAGCCCGTCATCCAGTTCGCGAGCCCTATCTCGTCGAAGAAGTTGCTCAGGGTTCCGTTCGGGTAGGCGATTGCCACTTGGAACCCGATCGTCGCGAGTGTGGTGGTGGCGGTGGCGTTGATGATCGGGGATGCAAACGGCAGGTCGTACTCGCCGTCGAAAGCTCCGTAGCCGGAATATTGCAGCGCACAGTTGTGCGTCAGATTCGCCGCCTCGGCCCAGCCCCCTTCGGAATTGGTCCCGATCAGCACGAGTGGCTGTATTCCGGCAACGCCCAACTCGCCGCACCGGTCAAAGTAGAGCCCGTACCCCCCGGAATAGTCTCCCAACCCCTGGAAGATTCCCGGTCCGAATGTGATGATTTGGGTCATCGGGTTGTTCTCCCCGATCCAGCCGCCAACGGTCTCCTGACCCTGCAAGACAGAAGACCATGCAATGCTGGCGGCCATCGAGCTATCGGCCACTGGTAGCAGCGCGGGGTTCGTCCAGTGGGTCGTGTCGCCTGGAAGGTCATACCAGGGCATGCAGGAGCTTGGGAACGGAATTGGGGAGTAAACGCGTCCCACGCCGAGCACACTGGTTGCTACGAGGATCTCTTGACTGACGTTCGAAAAGAAGGCGAACTGCCAGAATGGAGCCGTCCCGGAGTTGAAGGTTCCGTTGAAGAGCGGCATCGTCCCGTTCCAGAGTGTCAATCCATTGAACTCCTGACCGCAGGAGTTGACGGTCTGATTTGTGTGAGCGTAACCAATCAAGTTTGGGCTGAAAGGGATTTGGGTCGCAATTCCGTACACAGAGAAAAGGGCCCAAGGTCCGCCAGGTTCTAGGAGGGCTGAGTTGTTCACCTGAGACAGCGCCTGAAAGAAAGTCGGGCCATCGCTAACCAGCTGGACATTAGGTGGGTGCCCACCGCCCTTGTCGATGAACAACCAGAGGCCCGCGATTCCCGCGGCCACCAACACGACGACTACGACGATGGCGCCGAACATCCGGGCCCGCGGCGTATTTGGCTGCGTCATTGGTGCGGGCCCGGGAAGTGATATCTACGGGTATATACACGACCCTCCCGCGCCCGGAGTCCATTCAATGATCCCCACCATGTCGGCGTAATTTCCACTTCCCCCCTCCCCCAGCACGTCAATACAAACCGCAGATCCGCCGTTAATCTCACCGGCCGACCAGCTCAATGTGGAACTGTAGGTTGTGGAACTTGTTTGCGACCACCCCGCTCCGACACTGACGCTCACTGAGCCGACCCCGGGCAGACTCACAGTTAGTGGGAAGCTGATCGAATAGCTCCCGCCGGAAGCAATCGTCGTCGAAGTGGCCACCGAGCCTGTGTAGAAAAAGCCCGGGTCGTTCAAGTAGACGTCGTCCATGACCTTGTTGACTGACTGGTCGGTCACGTAGTAGACGTCCGGTGCACTGGTCCCTGGGGTCAGCCAGCTGCTCGGCTGTTGGAAGTTGGGATTCTGAGCCGCGGGCTCGCCGTTAAGGAATGGCCCAAACAGCGTTACTTCAGTCTGTTGCCAAGCTCGGTCGAAGGCATCGAAGAGCACCATCCCGGTTGTCTCCTGTTGGACGATGTAGTCTAGCGGTCCGTTGGTAGACTCGACCCCCCCGCTTGTCCCGATTGTGTAGGCCGCGGAAGTGGTTGAGGACCCCGAGATGGTAGGGCCGGACCCTCCGCCGATGGACCAGGAGTAACTCATCTCAGTGGTCAGGGTGCTAGAGGTTCCGGTTTCGAACTGGAGCGTCGAGTACCCGTTGAAAGCATTGCTGAAGTCTAGCACCGCGGGGTAGTAAGGGCTGATGAAGTTCTGAGGAATCACGAAGTGCATCCACTGTGGGGCGTAAGTTACGATCGTTTCGTTGAAATGGCCGGACCAGAGTGGGCCTGAGTACCTGCGAGCATGCTTGACTATAGAAGTATTGGAAGGGCTCGCCGTCGTATCCGGTTTGTGCGGACGGCGTTGTGATGCAGTAGGAATTGTATACAATAATCGAGAAACTCCCACAAGCAGACCCCGAGTAGCTTCCCATGCTGACTGAATAGACACCATTGGACCCAGTTGTTCCGGTCCAGTTCATCAATTGACCGCCGGCCAAATTGCACGTTACCCAAACCGGCATCGGGTAGTAAGTCGGCACTGATCCGGCAGCATCCTTAACGATCCCGGCCCATGCATTGGAGCTGTCCGCGATCATGGTCCATGTAGATGTGAGAGAACCCACATAGTTGTGATTCCCGCTGGAATCACTGCAGCTAGTGGCCGCGCTGACCTTGAAGTCATACGTCGCCATAGGCTTCAAGTAGTCAATGAAGAGTTTGAACGCAGATTCGCCAATCAGTTGGTTAGTAACACCAACATATGCGTAGTTGGTGTTCGGCCCCCAGCTCATGTTTGCGTTGGCGGTGCCCTCACCGCTAGCGGCTGTCAACCAGAAGGAGACCGTGACGTTAGTCGCGTTCGTCTGAACACTCGAGGCCAATGTCAGCGAATAAGGGGTAGGACAGTTGCCGCAACCCAGTTGCTTGCACGTGGGACAAATGCAAACACCGTTAGGACCGGCGGCAACACTTCCCGAGCCGTAAAGGATCATTCCGAAGAAGATTAGGGCAATAGCAATCGGCAATATCGCACGGCAGCTGGAGTGTGCCCTAGGCCTCATGATCCACCTTGAGGGCGGATGCACTTACTGCGCGATAGACCCACAAGTCAAGCGAATTTTACTAACCGACGGTTACCAATTCTCGACATTCATTTCTGTCCTCATTTCCTGCCTTTTCGATAATCTCGGCAGGCCCCGTTCATTGATTTCCTCTGACGGGACCCCCTTTCGGAACCGCCCCTCCGTGATCCCGAACCGCGCGTAGAACCACGCCGCCTTGCTCCAGTCGCGAGCCATTACTTCGGCCATGCCGGGTGTGGATGGATACCATCGTCCCCACCTCATTTAGACTGGGCGAGTGCGGCTGATTCGCGAATTACCCGGTTAACTAGCCATGGGGTGGGCTGGAGTCAAAATTAGACTGCCCCGGGGGAACCCCCGGGGCGGAAGAGGTTGGCTCAGCGGTTCGGGCGGTGGTGGAGGAGAGAGGGAACCGCGGGGGGTTTCGGCGAGGCGGAGGGAAAGGTCGAAAAAGGGCGGGTCGACGACCGGGTCGAACGGCTCCGGGCCCAACTCGGGGTTGGGAGGGGCCGGCTCCTGACGTATCGGGCGCGGAGGGATTTGAACCCTCGACCACCGGGTTAGGAACCCGGTGCCCTATCCAGACTAGGCTACGCGCCCCGACAGAACTGCCCGATTTCGCAGATAATCCCTTCCCTCGGCCGGGCCGATGGGCCAACGAGGGAGTAGCCCTTTACCCGCAGAGCGCGTTCGCGTGACGTTGAGCGGCTCCCCTGCCCGCGAGCCATCCGCCCCCGATTTTCGCTCGCTCGACTTCGACCGTCTCTGGGCCGGCCGCGATCGAGTGACCGAGGTAGAGCGGCTGGTCGTCCGGGAGGCGCTCGCCACCGCAACCCCCAGCCGCGTTCTCGAACTCGGGACCGGGGCGGGTCGTCTCTCGCCGGTGATCCAGGAAGGGGCCCGTGAGTACGCCGCCCTGGACATCACCCCGGAATTCCTTGCACGAGTCCCGGTTAGAAACGGCACGACGTCCCTCCGCGTGGCGGCCAATGTTTACCACTTGCCGTTCGCCGACGGCACCTTCCCCGCCGTCGTGATGATCCGGGTCTTGGGCTTTCTCGAGGATCCACGAGCCGCGCTCGAAGAGATCGGACGTGTGATGCGGCCGGGCGCGTTGCTCGTGGTCTGGTACAATCCTCACCCCTCGGTGGCGAGCTTGATCGACGACCTCAAGGTGGGACTATCTCGGGGGCCGAACGGGCGCATGAGCTCGATGACCTTCTCCGGTCGACCGAGGGTGCCTGTACGCCCGAGCTCGTTTCCGGCGTGGAGCCTGACTCGCGCCGAATTCCACCGCACCGTAGCAGCGGCCGGGCTCACGTGGGTCATAGAACGCCCCACCGGGTGGGAGGAGTATCCGCTGCTCCGACTCCTTCCGGCCGAGTTCTTCCAATCCTTGTCCCATGCCGCGGCCGGCGCCGGCGCCTTTCCGACGCGGTTCGCGCTCCTTCGCCGCCCCGGCCAGCCGGTCGGCCCGCCGGTCGAGTGGGATCGGACCCTGGCCTGCCCCGCCTGCCGGTCGCCACTCGAGACCCCCGCATCCCAGGCCTCTCTCGCACTCCCCTGTGCTCAGTGCCGCCGCGTATGGACCTGGCAGGATGGAGTCCTGGACGCGCGCTGGCCTGTCCCGGCGGGGACGGGCCCCGTGGTCACTCGCCCGTGAGCGGACGAGGTCGCATCCCCCGCTCGAAGTACATTCCCTCGGCGATCGGGACGACGAAGACCAGGAAGCAGGAAGCCTTCAACGAGATGTTGAAAAAGTAGGCCCACGGCAACTGCGCGAAGGTCCCGGTCGAGACCAGAGGGAACCCGATCGCGAACCAGATGAGGAACCCGGCCACCGTGTATCCCAGGACCACCCCCCACCGCCACGTGAGCCGCCACCAACCGAGACCGGTGAGCCCGAGGACGACCCAGACGCAGTACGAGAACATCACGTAGGGCTGGGCGTAGCCGATGAACAGCCCCGGATGGAAGTGGGCCCCCGCCTCCTGGAAGATGACCTCGAAGGCGCCCGGACCCGCGAACGGAACGGTACCCGCGATGAGGAAGGTCCGGCCCGCCCCGAGGTGGGTCCATCGGAGCCCGGCGAGCATGATCCCCCCGAACGTGGCGACGGCGAATCCGTACGTGTAGGGAAAGATGATGTCCGACTTTTGGCCCGTGAACGCCAGGTAAAACGAGTAGAGATAGGTGGGCCCGAACCCCCAGGGGGCCACGTTGACGAGGAGCCAGAATGCGGCGAACGGGACGAACAGAAGTTCCGGCCGCCGCCGGAAGGCCGGCCAGAGGAGGAGAAGGCGGGTTCGGACTGTGGCGGGAGCGTTCGTCGCTTCTGTCGTGGACACCCCTAACCGGGAGGACGACAAATACTAGCTGCGAGCCGATCTGACCCGGGCTCTCTTTCGACGGCCGGACTCGGTCCCGCGGGTTCCGCCGCGGCGGGAGGGCAAGCGTTAGGCCTTTGGAGTCGGCCGGTCGTCGTTCGGGGGGAGGAGCCGGTCGTATCGGTGGTCGACCCGAGCC
The DNA here is from genome assembly GCA_963749235.1 of uncultured Thermoplasmata archaeon. Lineage (GTDB taxonomy): Archaea > Thermoplasmatota > Thermoplasmata > Lutacidiplasmatales > UBA184 > Lutacidiplasma. The sequence goes on from CAVVLV010000001.1 coordinate 1,080,196, forward strand.
ACGAACCGGTCGGCCGGCTCCTGGATGATCTCGATCCCCTCCAAGAACTCACGGAAGGTCGCGAGCACCGGGCGTCGCCCACCGTCGGCGCTCGGAGGGGGGGTGGAGGCCCCCAGTGCGCCGACCAACCAGCGGTCCGGACCGACGACGAACAGGAAGGGAAAGACCCGGCACTCCCGGGTGAGGGTCGAGAACAAGAGCTCGGGTCGGACCCCGGGTCGGGGAGCCCCCGAGAGGAGGACGACCTGGTCCGGGCTCTTCCCCTGGTAAGGCGGGAGCCGGACCGGATCGAGTAGCGTGCGATGGTCGACCCAGCCCTTCGCCAGCATCTTGCGCTGGGCGAACGGGAGTCCGAACGGTCCCACCAGATGCGGCCCCTGACCCTCTTCCGCGCCCCGAAAGGGGCGCTGGAGGAGCTCGGAGACCGCCCATCGGCGGTGGGAGGTCAACAGTGGCTCTTCGGACTCCTCGGGTACCGCACCTCCCAGCCCGTGAGGGTAGGCAAGCGTCCCCGGGAGCCCGACCAAGTGACACCAAAGTCCCTCGAAATCGAAATAGACCGGTACCGTGGGCCCGTCCGCGCGGACGGAGATGGAGAGCGGTGCCGGGCCGAACCGCTGCTGTTCGAACCGAGTGCTCCACCGCTTCGCGTCGGTCGCCTTCCCCTGAAAATAGATCGAGAGTGCGACCTGCGACCCGGTCCACAGACCCACGTTTCCGGGGTCGGCCGCCGCGTACGTGGCAAACTTCCTCGAACCGGTCGGCATAGGGGCGGGCCAACACGAACGTGACGTACGGGCGTCCGAGCGGCACCGGGTGCGGGACGTACCGGTCGCGCAACCAGGCCTCCTCATACGCCCAGCGCCGGACGGCGTGGTAGGTCGATCGCGGGATCTGCACTTGGTGCAGGCGCTCGCGTTCGCGGTCGGGTCGGGCAGCGAGGAGGACCGCGATAACGCGGGCCTCGGATTCCGTTAGCGCGCGCACGGGTGGCCCCGTCCCCGGTTCCAACGCACTAGCACGCTGTCCAACTCCGAGAGGATGGTTCGGCACACCCGTTTAAGAGTGCCGTTCCGCTTCGTTGGGATGGAAGGGACGACCGTGGTGATTCGTTCGTGGTCTCGCGGGTCGGGAACGACGGCAGCGTTGGGAGCCCTAGTGGTCGTGGGCCTCATGGTTCTTGCGGTGCCGAGCGGGCTTGCGAGCGCGTCTGCACCGGCCCCCTCCTCGACTGGGGCTACCTGGGCGTACGGGAACATCGTCACCGTCAGCTTTCACGGAACGTCCGCGGGCGACACTCCGTACACGGGGAACGCCACGTACGGATACACTGTGCTGATCCACCAAACGAACCTGAGCGGGACCGATTTCCAGCTGAGCGTCGACCGTACCATGGGCGCTTCGTTCCAGGTCGAGTCCTGCGCACCCACTTGCAACTCGCCGAAGTACTACGGGGCGCTCGCCGACCGACTCTGGGAGACGGACAATGCCACAGTGAACCTCACCGACGCGGGAACCGTCTACGAAGGAGGCACGGCCGTCTCGGCCTTCGCCCTGATCAGCTCTACCACCCAGCAGGCGGCGAGTTTCACGGAGGCGACCAGCTCCTATCTCCCGACGAGCCTCGGGGTCGGGGTCGCCCGCTCGCAGGAGGTGCATGCCCAGGTCACCGCCTCCACCTCATTGACCTTCGCCACCCCCCTCGGCCTCTTCCCGGCCAACCTGAGCTCGGCGCAAGAATGGAACTCGACGTCCGCGTTCGATGCCAACGCCAACGCCTCCTTTGCGTACGGCGTCTCGCACGCCGGTCCGCTCGCCAACTGGAACCTTTCGGGCCACGGGAACTTCCCGGTGGAACGCTCGGGGAACGTGTCGGTGGTCGGAAGCTTCGCTCCGTCGGACTCGGTCGTCTTGGGTGGCATCACCTACCCCGAGGTGGGGCTCGTGATCCAAGGCCCCTTCGCGGTCCGGGAGGGGTTTATCCTCGTCCCTACCTCGAGCGATCTCTTCGCTGGTGCCACCGCCCAGCCGTGGTCCTCCAACGACTCCGGCCAGGCGACGGCCGGCATGACCTTCCTGGACGTCCGCCCCCTGGCGGGCGGTCACTTCGGTCTCGGCGCCTCGGAGTGGGTGTACGACTCCCAGAGCCTCGAGCCGACCAGCGTCATCCCCGCCTCCCCCGGCGTCACGGAACTCGCCTCGGGAGCGGCGCCCGACGCGTCCCCCCAGACGATCGTGCAGGGCCAACCCGAGTCGACCTCGCAGAGCAGCGCCACCCAGGGGTGCCTCATCACGGGCTCGGGGTGCCCCTCGAGCGCCGCCGCACTCGGCCCCCTCCACGGCCTCGTGGGATTGGTCGCCGTGGGCGTGGTCGCGGTCCTCGCCCTCGCGGCGGTCGCGGTGGTCGTGGAGCGCCGCCGCATGCCGCCTCCGAGCTACCCGAACTCCTCGCTTTACCCGCCCGGAGCCCCGGCCCGAGCGGCCACGGGCCGGGGACCGAATCCCCCCGATGCCCCGCCCCCCGAGGACGACCCTCTCGGCAACCTCTGGTAGGTGGGCGGCTCGACCTACGCGGTCGGGCGGGGACGCAACGCCACCTGGCTCGGCAAGGGGTATCGTAGGATCGCCCCGATCCCCCCGAAGCCCTTCGTGAGCATCTCCCCTTCCTCGCTCTCGCCCGAGACCAGGCGGGCGGTCGCGCCGGACTCCGTGGCACGTCGGAAGAGGCCCTCCACGAAGTCCTCGGACGACGCTTCCGTGACCTGCCGCTGCTGGCAGTTCGGACAGGGCGCATCGAGCACCGGGTCGACCTCTTCGTCGGGCAGGGTTCGAATGAATTCCTTCGAGCAGGCGGTGCAGCGGAAGGTGACCCGCTGTCGGCGGAGCCCCTCGGAGATGACGAGGACGTCGACCGCGCCCAGATCGAGCGCCCGGTTCACGTCGACCTCGCCGTAAGTGGCGAGCCCAGCCTCCGCCTTGCGAACCTCGCCCAAGAGCCGCTGGACGAGGCGCTTCTCCTCCGTCAGCTCGAGCCCGTGCAGCGTCTGGGTCGCCTTCTCGACCAGCTCCTTGAGGCCGTACTCGTCCGTGTAGCCCGTGTCGAAGAGGGGCTGGACGACCTTCTGCTGGAGCTCGTAATGGAGGTAGGCTTCCTTGTAGAAGTACTCCTTCGTCGCCCCCGGACCTCCGAGCAGGATCCCCTTCAGCTGCTCCTTCTTCGGGAGGAAGATCTCCCCGGACATCTCGGCGATCTTGACGAAGAAATCGTGGGCGGCGTGTTCGATGATCCGCTCGAAGCGGTGCTGGGACTGACCGCCCCGCCCGTGCTTGGACGGGACCATCGACTGGCGGTTGCGCAACGCTTCCGTTCGCTTTCCCCGGAGGAGCCCGATCGTCACCTCGGCCCGGTCCATCACGAGGAGACCCCAGAGGTCCGGCTCATGGACCATCGAGAGGAGCGGCTCCAGAAAGAAGGTCGAATCGCATCGGTACAAGTACGTGTGGAGCGGCTCCGGCGGCTCGACGATGAACGTGACGGGCTCGGACTTGTCCGAGCCGATCGCCTTGCTGCCGACGAAGAAGGCGACGCCGTTGGCGGGCGGCTCCTTGAACCCTCGGACCCGCCCCATCAACGACTCGATCGCCCACATCACGTTCTTCCGGGTCGTCCGGCTCTTGATGTTGGAACTCTGCGCGTACTCGTTCCGGAGGTACCCCATGACGTCGGAGATCTGCTTGCCCGGCGAGACGTAGAGCGAGATCAGCTCGGTCGCGCGACCCCGGCACTGCGCGATCTCGTCCAGCTTCCGCTGGAAGACGTAGCGGAGAAGCTGCGGGTCGGTCGGTGGGGTGCTCACACCCCCTCCCGATCCCCCAGGGGGATTACGCTGGCGCCCTCAGTCGGTGGGCCGGCCCGGTCGGAGGCCCGGCGCCCGTCCCTCGGGCGGGACAGTCACAGCAGACGACGGATGTGCTCGTCGATGACCTCTTCGGGGTAGGCCCCGACGATGCGATCGACCAGCTTGCCCTGCTTGTAGAAGAGGAGCGTGGGAATGCTCATGATGCCGAGTGCGCCGGCCTTCTCGCCGTTGTCGTCGGAGTTCATCTTCCCGAAGGCGACCTTGCCGCGGTACTTCTCGCTCAGCCGATCCACGATGGGGGACACCATCCGGCACGGGCCGCACCACGGGGCCCAGACATCGATGACGGCCGCCCCGTTATCCTGCGCGAACTTGTCGTAATTGGGACCTCCCACCTCTTGCACCGCCATTCCGCACCTGTAGGTATCTGGACGCCATTCCGATATTAAATCGTACGCGGAATTACACGCCACCCGGTGGCATCGCCGGCCGACGCACACCCTTTGTAGGATGACGCCCCTCCCGTACCTGTTGCGGGGACGCCCCTCCCCGAAGTCATTGCGAGGTCGAAGAAATGGAGTTGACTCCCGGAGAATCGGTGCCCTTTGTCGACCGTGGCGCCCGCCGACGATCGCTGATCTCGCCCGCCGCCCGCCGGGGGATCCGGCAGCGGATGCTCCTGTTCCGCCAGAACGCGCTCGACCGGATCGTCGCGATGACCGGGATCTCGGTCGCCGAGCTGCACGAGTACCGTCGGGAGCTTCGGGCGTCGGAGCTCCCGGACCAGCTGCTCGAGCGCGGGGCCGGGGTCGCGTTCACGAGCGAGTTGCCCCAGGGGGCCCTCCTCTATCTGCTCGTCCGCGCCCAGCGGCCGTCCGTCGTGCTCGAGACCGGGGTCGGTCCTGGCTATTCGACCGCCTGGATCCTCGCCGCGCTCGACGCCAACGGATCCGGCGAGCTGCACGTCGCTGGGTCCGGGTCCGACCGCGGGCCGATCCGCCGGCGTTCATGAGGTCGCGATGGGCCAGTTCGTCCCGCCGAACCTGCGCACGCGATGGACCCTCGCTCTCGGCAACACCGAAGCCCGGCTCCGGGAGATCTTGGGCGGCTTTGGGGAGGTCGACCTGTTCTTCTACGACAACGGTCCCGTCGCCGCCCGGGCCCGCTTCGAGCTCCATGCTGCCTGGGAGCGGTTGTCGCCCCGGGGGATCCTGCTCGCCCACCACGTGGACACGAACGCCGCGTGGAGCGCCTTCTGCCGGACCCAGGGGGTGCCGGCTCAGGTGCTGGACGCGGGTCCCCCGCCGATGGGCGCGCTGGCCATGGGCCGGGACCGGACCCCCTAGCGCTCGAGCTCTTCCACGAGATGGATCGACGCGGGCAGGATGAGCTTCTCGACCGCCGTGCGGACCGCGCGCTCGCTCCCCGGGAGGACGAACACCGGCTTCCCGCTGACGAGATAAAGCGCGGCCCGGCTGATGATCGCGAGCGGCCCGACCTCCTGGAAGCTTAAGGAACGGTAGATCTCCCCGAACCCCTCGAGCTTCTTCCCTCCCATGACCTCGAGCGCGTTGACCGTGAGGTCGCGGGAGCTCACGCCGGTCCCGCCGACCGTGACGACCACTTCGAGCGGGATCTCGGCGAGCCACGGCTCGAGGGCGTCCCGCACATCCGCGATCGAGTTCGCGACCAGGCGGTAATGCCGGACCTCGTGCCCACCCTGGGCAACGAGGTCCCGGGCGAGATGGCCGGACGGGTCGTCGCTCTCGGTGTGGGTGTCGGAGACCGAGAGGATCCCGAATCCGAGCCGGCGCGTCCCTCCCAGGTGGTGTCGGCTCGCGGCGGTGGGGTTCGCATGCGGTTCGGTCACGGAACACTCCCCCCGCCTTTCCTCTTCCGAATGACCCGAACGGGCCCGAGAGAGGTGTGCGGGTAGAGGCCCCGCCCATCCTTCTCGAGGTACTTGACCATGTCCCACACCGTGAGCAGCGCGATGGTCCCTCCGACGAGCGCCTCCATCTCCACCCCGGTGCGGTCCACCGTTTCGGCCTGGGCGAGCACTCGGACCCCGCGCCGCGACACGGTCAATTCCACCGCGGCGGACGTCAGCGGGACAGAATGGCAGTGGGGAATGAGTTCCGGCGTACGTTTCATGGCGAGCAGACCGGCGAGCTCTCCGGCCGCGATCGGATCTCCCTTGGCGACTCGCCCGCGTCGGATCGCGGTGCGGGTGCTCGAGCTCAAGGCCAGTTCCCCGGCCGCGGCGGCGTGCCGCGCGACCCGGGGCTTACCACCGACATCCGCCTGACGCGCCATGGTGCTCACTTCGGGGAAGGGGCCCCGGCCGCGATGTGCGCGAGGACCGCTTCCAGCTGGACCCGGTCCGAGGCCCCCTGCGCCAACCGGAAATCGACCTCGCCGAGGTACTCGACCAGACGGACCTTCTCGCGGGGCGGCAGAACCTGATCGCCGATATCCGGGAGATAGCTATGGATTGCCCGTAGGATCTCCTCCCCGGCGGCGCCCCGGTCGGTGAACAGCGCGTACAGCCGGCTCCGAGCCTCCCGGAAGTTCCCCGCGAGCGCGGCCGCAAGCATTCCCTCCACCTCGCGGCGGAGCGGCATGGTCGCGTGCTCTCGGATCGTCTCCGCCGTCACGTGATCCGCGTGCGTCGCGGTGAGCTGGAGGAGGTTGATGGCGCGTCGCATGTCCCCGCTGCTGGAAGCCAGGATCGCCTCGTACGCTTCGGGATCGACCTTCTTCCCCTCGGCTTTGGCGATCCGCTCGAGCTGCTGTCGGATCGCCTCCGGGGTGTACGACCGGAAGCGGAATACCGCGCATCGGGACTGGATGGGGTCGATGATCTTGGACGAGTAGTTGCAGGAGAGGATGAACCGGCAGGACCCCGAGTACCGCTCCATCAGCCGGCGGAGCGAGGCCTGCGCCTCGGACGTCAGGTTGTCGGCCTCGTCGAGGAACAGGAGCTTGAACGGGACATCCCCGAGGGGGGAGGTACGGGCATACTGCTTGATCGTGGTGCGTACGGTGTCGATCCCGCGTTCGTCGCTCGCGTTCAACTCGAGGAAGTTCTGGCGCCAGCTCGAGCCGAAGAGGTCCCGGGCGAGGGCGAGGGCGGCCGTGGTCTTACCGGTCCCGGGCGGACCCGCGAACATCAAGTGCGGCATCGACCGCTTCTCCGCGTAGGAGCGGAGGAGGGTCACGATCGACTCCTGGCCGAGCATCTCCGCAAGAGAGGTCGGCCGGTACCGCTCGACCCAGACGGCCTCGGTCGTTCGCTCCGCCATCGTCGGTCCCGGTCGCCCTTCCGACAGCGGCTCTTTAGGGTTTCTCGGCGAGGGCCGGCGGACTGCGCCCCCGCCGGGCCGGCCTCCCCTTAGGAGTGAAGTTCGTCCTCTCGATGGCGTTGGAGCGCCTCGGCGAGGACCTTGCCATATTGCCCGAGCGCCTGCCGATGCCCGCCGTGGTCCTCGTGGGCCACGATGCCGAAGAACCAGCGGAGTTGCCTCAGGGAGGTCGGGAAGACCGAGTGCTCCGACTGGATCCGGGCCGTCAATCCCAGTCCGTCGGCGACGCCCCCCTCTCGGTCCTCCCGCTCCGGGGCAGCACTCCGCAGGTGTTCCCGCACGCTGATCTCGATCTGGTCGACCGCGAACGCGACATCGGAGAGCGAATAGTCTTCCATCTGGACCAACCCCTCGCTCACTTGGCCGAACCAGTCGATCCGGTCGTCGAGGCTCGGCGGGGGAGATCGAATGTCCACGTCTCGACCCGGGCCCTGCATGCTCCCAGAAAGGGGAAGTCAACGATAGCGGTTCCGCTTCAGGAGAGGGTCTTCCGGAGGTCACCGAACGTGACCGTTGCCCGTGCGTCCGGGGGATGCCTCGGGGACCCCTTCGGTCGCTCGATGAACGCCTTTACCCTTCGTGAACCGGTGGAGTATGCGCGCTTGAGCCGAACGAGCTGCCGGAGCGGAAGCGTCCTCGGTCCCCGACCACCGGAACCGACCGCCCCACCCAAGCTGGCCGAGCCGTTCCTCCCCCGTACGAGCCGGACCGCCACGTCCCTCGGGATGGGCGTATCCTGCTCGGGGACCGCGAGGCCGAAATAGACCGGTACCATCCCTCCTTGTGGCCGGCCCCCCAGCCCCGATCCGGGATGGCTTTTCGACCGTCCAGGGATACCGCCTCTATTGGAAGAGCGTCGGAGACCCGGGGCCCCGCGGCACCGTTCTGGCTCTCCACGGAGGCCCGGGCATGTCCCACGACTACTTGCTGGCACTCAATGACCTCGCCGGGGCGGGCTACCGCGTGGTGTACTACGACCAGCTCGGTTGCGGGCGATCCGACCTGGCGCGGGACCCGGTCGAGTACTCGGTGGACCGTGATGTCGAGGACCTGGAGCTCGTGCGTCGGAACCTCGGGCTCGCGCGCGTCCACCTCCTGGGGTCCAGCTACGGCGGTCTCCTCGCCATCGCCTACGCTCTGGCTCATCCCGAGGGGCTGCGCACGCTCATCAGCGCGAGCGGCCTCGCGAGCGTCCCGCTCGCGGTGCGCGAGATGCAGCGGCTAAGGCGTGAGCTACCCCCGCCGGTTCGGGATATCCTCGCTCGGGGGGAGGCGAAGCAAGAGTACCTCCAATCCCGAGTACCTCGCCGCGGTCATGGAGTTCTATCGACGTCATGTTTGTCGCCTGAACCCGTGGCCAGCCGAGGTCCAGTACACGTTGGACCACGTCAGTCTCCCGAAGTACGGGCGGATGAACGGGCCCAACGAGTTCACGATCGTCGGCACGATCCGCGACTGGGACGCCACCCAACGTCTCGGCGAAATCCACGTGCCGACCCTGGTAACCGCAGGACGTTATGATGAGGTCACACCGACCGTGGCCCGGTCGATCCACCAGGGGATCCCCCGCTCCGAGTTCCGGCTCTTCGAGGAAAGCTCCCACCTCGCCTTCTGGGAGGAGCGGACCCGCTACATGGCTACGCTCGTGGACTTCCTCGGGCGGCACCCGTAGGGGACGTGGACCGAGCGTTCAGGCGGTCCGCGGCGGGGGCTCGACCGCTCCCGCCGGGGGAGACGCCTCCCGCGATCGCATCGTGCGGTGGAGTCGGTACAAGAGATAGAGGAACACCGCCGTCACGACGAGGATCCCCGGCACCGAGAACTCCACGATCACGTCCCAGACCGCCAATACCCCCAACATCCCGGCGGCGAGGTAGAACTTGGTCCACTCTGGCTGGTCGGTGCCCGTGTATCGAAGCACGATCGCGAGCGCCAGGAGGTCCACGAGCACGGTGACGAGGCCCGCGGCCCACGCCGGCATCACCGGGTGGTTCGAGAGGATCAGGAGGACGGTCCACCCATCGAACGGCAAGGAGCCCGCCAGGGCGATGACCCACGGACGTACGCGGGCGGGTCCGGCTCGCGGCGCGAGGAGATCTCGCGGAACCCACCCGGCGAGTCCGATCAGTACGAGCGAGATCGCGAGGAAGAGCGCGAACGTCGCCGGGGTCGGCCCGTGGCCCACGACCACGGCGAAGAGGACTACGACGAACAGGTAGACTACCGAGGTGAGGACCACCCCGCCCCGGTCCAACCACCTCCGGTCCCGCACGTCCGGGTAGAACAACCCCACGAGCAGGATCGGCAGGGCGATCGAGTACGTCAGCGTGAAAGATCGAGAGTCCGAGGGCCCAAAGCCAGTCCACTCCGGCCAGGTGCCCGTACGTCGCGAAGGCGCCCACCGGCTGCCCCGAGGTCTCGAAGAAGGTGTGGACCGCGAACCCCTCCTCCGCGATCCCGTAGGCCGCTCCGAGCAGGAGGACCGAGGCCCACCCCTTGTGGAAGTACGCGGTGAATTCGCGGATGAGCAGGGCACCGCCCCCGTAGAGCCCGACGATCCCGGCGAACGCGAAGCCAAAGTAGATCGGGCTGTAGACGAGCTCGGTGATCGGAGTAGACCCGGTGAGGAGCTCGGGAATGGAGGGGGCCAAGAGGAGGAGCGCGACGATCGGCCATCGGCTCGGGATCAGGATCCGCACGCCTTCTGGTCGCCCGCCCGTCTACTTGAATCGTTCTCCGAAACCGGCCCCGGTCGGGCTATAACCGACCCGCGTTTCGAGGACTTCGGAGGGGGTATGCGGGAGCGATTGGCCCTGGTCTCGTTCCGTGGGACGATCCGAGAACGCTCCGTCGAGCCGTACCTCCGCCTGTTCCAAGAGCTAAGGAATCGAGCCCGGTTCCACGGCGTCCTGCTCGACATCTCGAGCGGAGGCGGCGAAGTGATCGCCTCCACAGACCTCTATCTCGCCGTCAAGCGGCTGGACCAGGCGAAGCCCGTCTTCGCCGCGATCGGGTCGATTGGGGCGTCGGGCGCTTACATGGCCGCCTTGGGGGCCCGCCGCGTGTTCGCCTACCCCGAGTCGGCGGTGGGCTCGATCGGGGTCATCATGCCCCACATCGCAGTCCGGGAGCTGCTCCAGCGGTTGGGGATCGCGGTCGAGCTTCTCCACGTGGGGGAGCACAAGGACGCCTACCAGGGTTACCGTCCGCTGACCGACGTGGAGCGGGCGAAGATGCTCGCGGTCGCCCAGGAGGGGTACGACGAGTTCGTCGGCCTGGTGGCGCGGGAGCGGAAGCGCCCGCTCGAGGAGATCCGGGCGCTGGCCACCGGCGAGGTCTGGACCGGTCGCCAGGCCCTGAAGCTGGGTCTCGTCGATGCTCTCGCCGACCGGGAAGGGGCCGTGGAGGCCCTCGCCCAGGCGACGGGCGTGCCGGCCCGAAAGGTCGTTCGGGTCGCGCCTCCTCGAGCCTTTTTGGACCGCCTGCTCAACGGGGGCGGCGTCGGGTTCGGCGGCGGCATCTCGGGTCGTTTCCACGACGCCGTCGAGGATGCCGTCCTCGACTGGGGCGGCTGGGGCTTCCGCCGCTAGGCGAGTCGACGAGGGCCCCCTCGGCCGGTCGGTGATTATATACTTCCAAAGGGCTCGCACGGTCGTCCATGCCCGACAGCAAACGCTCCGGCTTCTCCAGCGCCGCCGGCCTCATCCAGTACTACGACATGGAGGAGACGCGGGCGCTCAAGATCAACCCGTACATCGTGATCAGCTTCGGGATCGCGGCCGCGATCCTGGTCGAAATGTTGAACTGGCGGCTCACGTAGCCGCGACGGCAGTAGCCGGCGGCGTCCCCTCGGCGACCGGCGCACGACCCGGAAGGTATCGTCCTTCCGCGTGCAAGCCCAACAGGAAGACCTTCGATTCCGGGGATTCGTCGAGGATTCGGTACCCGGTCCGGCGCGCGAGACGCTGGGTGAACTCTCCGATCTCTTCGTGGGTCGGAACGTGGTCCTTTCCGAGCCGTTGCCGGGAGCGGCCCATGTAGACGTACCCCTTCGGCTCGATGAAATCCGGTCGCGCGAGGAGGTCGAGCTCGGCGTACTCGCCGACCCACCCTAGGTTCCATCCCTTGACGAGGGTGTGACGGAGGACGCGACGCGTCCGCAGGTCGCGCATGATCGAGAGCGATTCGCGGAGCCGATCGAAGGCATCGTCCTGGGCGGGCAGCGTGAGACGACGAAAGACCTCGGCGTTCGGGGCGGTGACCGACACGTAGAGCTGGGTCGGCAGGGGGTGCAGCGCCCGCAGGGCATCTGGGTTCGTCCCATTGGTCACCAGGAAGGTCGTGATGCCCCGCTCGTGGGCGAGCTCCAGGAACCGGTTCATCTTGGGGTAGAGGGTCGGCTCCCCGGTCAACGAGATCGCGATGTGGCGGGGGGACTGGGACTGGTCCCATCGTTCGAGGGACACCGAGGGATCGCCCTTGAACCCCGAAAGGATCCGGCGCTGGGCGTCGATCGAGCGATCCAGGAGGGTTTCCGGGTCGTCGTACTCCGGCATGATCGAGTCGTTCTCCCACCCCTGGTTCCGCCAGCAGAATCGGCAGTGGAGGTTGCACGAATCGATCGCCGGCGACATCTGGAGGCATCGGTGGCTTTCGATGCCGTAGAAGCGACCCTTGTAGCAGTCCCGGCCGCGCTCGAGGGATTCCCGGGTCCAGTAACAGAGCTTGACCGCGCTGTGCTTTCCGACCAGCTGGTAGCCCTGGCCCGCGAGCTCATTCGAAAGGTCCTGGTCCCCCATCGCCCCGCGGCTCCACCCGGACTCGGGGCATAAGGCTTTGGAAAACGCCGGTCGGACCTAGGTGAACTCTTCCCGCTCGAAGAGCCAAAGCCCGGCGAGTGCGGTGAGCACGAAGTACCCGATCATGATGACGAATCCCTCCAGATAGGTGGGGGAGTACACGGTTTCGGTGATGCTTCCGCCGGGGGCACGGGTCGTGACGGAGGCGACGTGCTCCGGTAGGGTGGAGAGGAAGGGATAGCCGATCACTTGGTCGGCGTAGGTGATGATGAACCAGGGTTCGATCTTGACGAGGTCGGTGATGACCCCCTGGATCAGGGAGAACCCGAAGAGGAAGAGCACCGCCACCACGAGGACCGCATAGAGACTGTTCTTGAACAACGAGCTGAACAGGAAGACCGAACCGAGGAGGGCGAAGAGGTAGAGGAGGGAAATGAGGAACGACTCCCCGAGCGCGAGGGGGAACGCATTCGCGTGGAGGTAGTACGCCCCGTTCGCGAGGAGGATCGCGAGGTAGAAGAACACGGCCACGAGCGACGCGGCGAGGGCGGCGAGGAATTTTCCCGTGTACACCGTCGCGCGCTTGATCGGGAGCCCCATGAGGAAGTACCCGGTCTTGTTCTGGAACTCGCCGGCGATCGCGTCGCCGCCGAAGATGATCCCGGCGAAAATGATCACGATGGTGACCCCGCCCGCCCACGCCGACCCGTAGAACGAGTCCCCGCTGGCGAGAAGGCCCTGGACCGGAGCCGAGGAGTGGAAGTACGCAAGGACGAACGACAGGATCGCTCCGATCACCGCGACGATGATCATCATCAGGACGAACCGTCGCGAGCGGAGATAGTCCCGGAACTGGTAGCGCGAGAGGAGCAGGGCTTGGGTGGCCGTGCCCGGGACACGTCCGATCGCCGGGGCGGAGGGGGTCGCCGTCACTGGTCCCCCTTGGAGATCTCTTGCAAGTAGACCTCCTCGAGCGCGCTCCGCGAGGGCTGGAAGCTGACCAGTCCAAGGTGAGCCGCGACCAGGCCCTCCAGGACCTGGGCGTGGGCGGCGGGACCGCCCGCGATCATCGCCGTGAGCCGCTGAGCGTCGACCCGCGAAACGCCGGTAACCCCGGGCAGGGTGGCGATCCGAGTGCCGATGGCCTCATCGGGGACGGGGCCGACGAACGCGAGGTCGACCGATGTGACTCCCGTGCCGAGCCGTTTCGTCACGTTGGAGAGGGTGTCGTAGAAGAGGAGCTTCCCGTGGTTGATGAGGGCGACCTCATCGCAGACGTCAATCACCTCGCTCAGGATGTGGCTGCTCATGAAGATCAGCCGGTGACCCTTCTTGAGACCCCGCACGATGTCCCGCACCTCGGCCATGCCGCGCGGGTCGAGGCCGGTGCTCGGTTCGTCGAGCAGGACCACTTCGGGGTCCGAGAGGAGCGAGGCCGCGATGTTCACCCGCTGCTTCATACCCTTCGAGAACCGACCGACCTTCTGGTCGACCCATTCCTCCATCTTGACCTCCGCGAGCGTCTCCGTCGGTACGGCGCCGAATCTCCGCCGTGGTCATCCCTCGCAGGGCGCCCGACGAGTTCGAGCGCCTCCCGCGGGGTCAGGGAGCCGTAGATCTCGGGAGTTTCGATCAGGTCCCCGCACGAGGACAGCGCCCGCTTGCGGTCCTTCTGGACGGAGAGCCCGTTGATGAACGCCTCCCCCGAGGTGGGAAAGATCAGGTCGGTGAACATCTTCAGCGCGGTCGTCTTACCCGCGCCGTTCGGACCGAGGAACCCGACGCACTTCGAGCCTTCCACGTGAAGGTCGAGGTGGTCGAGCGCGGTGAACGTCCCGAAACGGCGAGTCAGTTGGCGCGCTTCGATGCTGGGACTCATGGGGACCGTCGGCGCAAGATGGGCGGGCACGCCTCGTGCCGCTCAAAAGTGGTTCGCTCGACGTGTCACCCCTTCGCAGGCGGGACTCCTCGTGGGGTCGGATGTCACGTCGCCGCGACCGGGGCCGAGGCGCGGGGGGCGGGTCGGGAATGGATCGACCACCGCAGCCCGAGAGAGGCCAGGACGACCGTCGTCGAGGAGAGGCCCATCGCCACGGCCCCGGCGATCGGTAGGATCTGATACACCCGGAACCCCCACAGGGGTACCAAGGCACCGGCGGCGATCGGGAGCAACACGAGCGTTGTACCCCAACGCCCAGGTAAGGTTCCACCGGACCCGGGCGACCGTCTTCCGGGCGATCTCGAATGTTCTCGGCACGGCCCGAAGGTCGGGACGAACGAGTAGGACCTGCCCCGCCTCCTTGGCGACATCCGTCCCGGTTCCGATCGCGAGACCGACGTCCGCCGTCGCCAGCGCAGCCGCGTCGTTGATGCCATCTCCGACGAACGCGACCCGTTGGCCGGCCTGGGTCGTTCGTCGGATCAAGTCGACCTTGGCCTCCGGCCGGACCCCGGCTTCGACGCGTGCGATCCCCAGCGAGCGAGCCACGGCCTCGGCGGCCGTCCGACGGTCGCCGGTGACCATCACGACCGGGATCCCGAGGTCGCGGAGGGCCCGCATCGCCTCCGCCGCACCCACGGCGAGCCGGGCCCGGAATACCAGAATCCCGACGGCGCGTCCTTGGGTGACCACCACGGACCAACCCGCTCCGGCGGCGTCGGCCCGCTCCGCGGCCGATGACAGGGCCCCGAGCTCGACACCGTCGCGACGGGACGTCTCTCCGTCCAGGATCGCAACCGATGCGTCGCCGACCCTTCCTCGGACGCCCCGCCCCGGATCGATCGATGCGTCCTCGACGTCCGCAAACGGGACGCTCGCATCTCGGGCCATCTGACGCACCGCCCGGGCGAGCACATGTTCGGAGCCTCGCTCGAGTCCGGCCGCGAGCGCAAGGACCGACCCGGTGGTTTCGCCGGGGGACGGGAAGACTTCGACGTCCGAGGAGGTGAGACTCGTGAGCGTGCCGGTCTTGTCCATCAGCACGACGTTCGCGCGGGCCGCTCGCTCGAGGGCATCGCCTCCGCGGTAGAGGATCCCCTCACCCGCCGCTTCTCCCACTCCGACCGCGATCGCGGCCGGGGTCGCGATCCCAAAGGCGCACGGGCACGCCGTGATGACGACCGTAACAAAGATCAAGAGTGCGACGGGCCCGCTCGCCCCTCCCCACAGGAACCACGCGAGGCCGGCCGCCACCGAGAGCGCCAGGACCACCGGGACGAAGACGGCCGCAATGCGGTCCGCCGTCTTCCTCAGGGGGACCCGGGCCGACTCGGCGTCCGTGAGGAGCCGACCGATCTGGGCGACAAAGGAGTCGTACGGGGAACCGGTCACCTCGACATCCAACGGCCCGGGGCCATTCAGGGAACCGGCGAGAACGGAGTCGGACCGTCCCTTGGGAACGGGGAGGAGCTCCCCGGTCAGGATCGACTCCTCGACGGAGGACCTACCGGATCGGACGATCCCGTCCGCCGCGATCCGGGTGCCGGGACGGATACGGACCCGGTCGCCGGGCCGAAGCTCGTCGACGGGGACGATGCGGACCTCGGCCCCCTCGACCCGTTCGGCCGTGGTCGGAAGGAGGGCGTGCAGGTGATGGAGCGCGCTGCCCGCCCGGTCCCGCACGAGGCTCTCGATGTAGTTCCCCGTCAGGATCAGCGCTACGATCAGGCTCGACGCATCGAAGTAGTAGGCCGTGGGGAGCGAGCCCGGTCGCACCAGGGCCCAGACGCTGTAGGCGTAGGCGGTCGTCGTACCGACGGCGATGAGGAGGTCCATGTTCCCGACGCGGCTACGGAGGGAATCCCAGGCTCCCCGGTAGAACGGAGCCGCGGCGTACGTTTGCACGATGCCGGCGAGCACCGCGGCGAGCCAGAACGCGGGAGGAGTGGCGAACAGGTACGTCAGTACGACCACGGCGATCGCCAACGGCCACGCCACGGCGAGGCGGTAGCGCACTCGTTGGCGCGCGGCCTCCGGGGCGGCGAACGAGTCCCGGCAACCCTCGGAACAAAAGAAGTAGGTCCGGTTATCCCGGTCCAAGCGGAGCGTCGCGGTGCGCTCGTCTACGAACATCCCGCAGATCGGGTCCGTGGCCATGGCCGGTCTCGGATCCGTGGGGTGAGGCGCGGTCTACTTGGAATCCGGGGTGTGCATGCGCTCGTAGGTGCGCTTGCAGGTCTCGGCGCAGAAGTACAGCTCCTTACCCGCATACGTCCCGCGCACGGTGGCCGTGGTGGTTTCCACCATCATGCCGCACACCGGGTCCTTGACCTTCATCGAGCGACCGAGTCCGTACGGGGATTTAGGCTCGCGCGATGCCGGGCCGACCGCAACTTCTAAGCCGCGGCCTCCCTGGTTCGCGTCCATGGTGGACGAGCTTACCCCCGAGGAGGTCGCCGAAAAGATGAGGGCACGGCCCTCCGAATTGGTCCTCCTCGACGTGCGGGAGCCCTGGGAACGGGGGCTCGCGGTCATCGAACCCTCGCTTCACATTCCGATGGGAGAGGTCCCCACGCGAGTCGCCGAACTGCCGAAGGATCGTCTGATCGTGGTGTACTGCCACGGCGGCATGCGCTCCGCCCTCATCGCCGGGTACCTGGAGGGCCACGGCTTCGCGTCAGTGGCGAACCTCTCGGGCGGGATCGATGCCTGGTCGACGGACGTCGATCCGAAGGTCCCGAGATACAGCTGACGACCCATTCGTCGTTCCACCGGTGGGGTTCCCGGGAGCGTGCCCCCAGAGCCGAGAAGTGGCACGAGAGACGAAGGCGAGCCATCCCATCGCTCTCGCCGGGGTCGGCGCGTCGCGCCCGTTCCGACCAACCCATACTCGTGGCCCGCCACCTCTCCATGACCGGTCGGACCCGATGGGGCGAAATGGATCGGTCTCGCGAGAGGAGCCTCGTGGCTCACGGGGAGCTCCTGACATGACGAACCCTTATGCTGACTACCGGCGTGGTTTCTCCACCGGGATGACGGAGTTCAAGGAATCCGGGCGGATTCGAAGACGACTGGCTTGGCCCCGACTCCTTCCCCCCGCCCGACTCCTTTGGGTCTCCTTGGCCGTTCTGGGCGGCTACGGGGTCTTCGCCCTACACGGGCTCGGATACTCCCCCCTACTGGTCCTGCCGTTGATCGCCGCCCTCGCCGACCTCGGTTTCCAGGCCGCGCGGTTTCCCCGACTCCGATTCCCGGACGCCGCGCTCGCCTCGGGTCTCTTCCTCGGATTGGTTTTCCCCCCTACCGTCTCGCTCGTCCTCGCGGGGGCCGCGACCTTCGCCGCGATCGGGGTCCGGCATGCCCTCCGATTCGACGGTCATCCCCTCCTCAACCCCGCCGTCTCGGGCGTCGTGCTCGCGGCCCTCGCCTTCGGCCTCGCTCCGGCATGGTGGGTCGCGATCGGCCCGGTCGGTGAGTACCTGGTGGTCGCGTTGGGTCTGTTGATCCTGGTCCGCAGCGCTCGCGGCTGGCGCATCCCGGCGGGCTTCCTCATTGCGTACGGGCTTGCGGCGGCCGCCGCGCAGCTCCTCGTCCACGCGACCCTCGACACGAACCTGCTCTGGCTCACCATCATCGACCCGGCCGTGGTCTTCTTCGGGCTGTACATGGTCACGGAACCCCGCACCGCCCCCTCCAATCCGGTCTTCCAGGGGCTCTACGGCGGGGCGGTCGGAGTGGGGGCGATTACCTTCTCGCTCTACCTCCCGTCCCTCGGGGTCCTGGTCGCCCTCCTCCTCGCCAACGCGGGCGTCGCCGCCGGGCGGGCGGCCCACTCCTACGGGGTTCGCCACCCCCGTCCGTCCGCTTCGAAGATCTCTCGAAAGTCCCGGAACGCCCCGACGGGTCTTTCCCGTTGGCCGATCCCCGTGCGGGTCGGGGCCGTATTCTTGGTCCTGGTGGTTCTCATCGGTGCGGCCGCCCTCTCTCCCAACGCCTACCCGCAACCCATCCTCGCGCCGGGCGGCGGGGGCGGGGGGGGCGGCGGAGGAGGCGGTGGCGGCGGAGGGGCCCCGAACTGCGCCCACGACAACTCGGCCATCTCCGCGAGCACGCTCTCCCAGCTACACCATATGCTGGGTCCGTCGGTCATACTGTCCGACAACCCGAGCACCGGGGTGGTCGTCTTCTACGACCCGGTGAACCAACTCACCGTCACCGAGTCGGACCTGTACGAGGACTTTGGTTATGCCGAGTTCAACGGGGACGACTACGCCGTGAGCGGCTGCCATCCGTAACCGCGCGGGGACCTCGTTTCGGGCTCAAGGGACCCGCCGGGCTCGGGGAGGATGCGTCCTCCTCCGCGACAGCCGGCTCGATAGCCGGGGTACGTACTCGGGCATCCGACCGGGGCGCGGCTCCCGTACCCGCTCCACCGGGCCGGTCGTACAGTTCCAAGGTCGTCAGGTACCCGTTCATCTTCCAGTACGTGTCCAGGAACTCCTGCCCGCGGACGGTGACGTCGAACACCGGCCGCCCATCGACCTCCTCGCTCTCGAGAAGGCCCAGCGCCAGGAGACGGTCCATCAGGATGCGTAGCCGGTCCACCGGCATGCCGGCACCGTAGGAGACCCGGGTGATCCGGGCGCCGCCGTGATAGCGCTTCACGACCTCGAGGACGGTTGCATACAGGTCGGTCGCCTCCCGCCGACGGCCGCCGGAGTTGGGCCCGCTCCGATCGGGGGTCATTCCATCCCCCGGTCAGAGCGGGAAGGGCGGAAGAGCCGCCACCTTCTGCGGGCTCTTCACCCGGGCGCCCCGGTCGAGGGTCAGGGTTCGGGTGTAGACGACCTCGTCCGCGACGGCCCCTTCGCGGAGGTGCACCTCGCCGCCCACGATCTTGCGAGCCTCGCAGTCTCGGTCCAGGTCGATGACGTCCCCGTAGATGTCCTCGACCTTCGCCTTTCGTTCGAGTTCGACCCGTCCCCCGACCAGCGGGCCCGAGGCGCGGGATCGGTGGCGCAATCGGATCGACGCCGCCTTGAGCCCCGCCCGGGTGGCGACCACACCGCCGATCTCGGCTTGGCCCGTCAGGATCGCCCGTTCAGCCTCGAACTTTCCGCCGATCTCGAGACGGTCCCCGTGCAGGCTGCCGCGGATCTCCGCCTTGCCGCCGACCTCCAGGAATCCCGTGAGGTCGAGCGAGCCGCCGACGGAGAACCGTCCGCCGATATGGACGTCACGTCCCTTCCCATTCCCCCGGATGTCCCCCAGGCCGCCGACCTCGAGGACGTCAAACGTCAGGTCCTTGCTCGCGGTCAAGACCCCGCCCACGTCGATGGACTTTCCGGTTCCGTTGTCGCGAAACTCGGCGAACCCGCCGACCTCGAAATCCCCGAACGTGACCGGGCCCTCGGCCCGGAACTTCCCCCCGACATCGATCTTGTGACGGACCTCTCCGCCTCCGATGCGGACGAGCCCCCCGACCTCCAGGTCGTCGAGGGAGACCCCCGCGAGCTCCACCGAACCCCCGGCCTCCACCGAGCGGGCCTCGAGTTTGCCGGCGAGTCGGAATTTTCCGCCGATGGACACCGTGGTCGCAGTGAGGGTCGAGCGTCCGTCGAGGATCCCGCCGACCTCCAGGTCCTCCGTCACCGCCGGTCCGAGCAGGGTCAGCTTCCGGTCCACGTCGACCGAACGGGCCCGGAAGAGCCCTCCCACCTCCAGCTCGCCGGAATCGGTGCGGACCGAGTCCGCGACCGTGAGGCTGCCGCCGACCCGGACCCGGCCGTCCTCGGAGTCCCACGCGTGGCATTCGAGGTCGCCGAGTACCTCGACGTTTCCGCGGAACCGGGCGGTCCCGGTAACGCGGATCGTGCCGTCGGCTTCGATGGTCGAGTCGTGGTCGACTCGGAGGTCACCGTCCACCGTGCCGAGTTTCACCCGGCTCCCCCGCGGAACGTTCGTGTCGCTCATCGATAGGACAAGGGTACCCCCATTCTATACGGCTAGGTCACGAGGCGTGAGTATCCGACGATACCCCCCGGGGACCTTTAGCCGTGTTCCGCTCCCGGCGGTCGTGCCGGACGCCCTCGAGGAGATCCGCCGAGAAGTGGTCGCCTGCACCCGCTGCCCTCGGTTGGTCACCTACCGGGCTCGGGTCGCGCAGGAGCGGAAGCGAGAGTTTCGCGGAGAGGAGTATTGGGGTCGGGGCGTGCCCGGGTTCGGCGACCCCCGCGCTCGATTGGTCGTGGTCGGCCTCGCTCCGGCCGCGCACGGGTCGAACCGCACGGGTCGGGTCTTCACGGGCGACCGTTCCGCCGCCTTTCTGGTACGGGGGTTCTACGAGGCCGGGTTCGCGAACCAACCGACATCCCTCCGGCGCGGGGATGGGTTGCACTACTCCGACCTCTACTTGACCGCCGCGGTCCGGTGCGCTCCCCCCGGGAACCGGCCCACTCCCGAGGAACGGAGGCACTGTCAGCCGTATCTCGAGCGGGAGCTACGGGCGCTACCGGAGACCCGCGCGATCCTGGCCCTGGGGGGGTTCGCGTGGGACGCCCTCCGGGAGATCGTGCCCGACGTCTACGGGGGTCCTTCCCCCACCGCCGCCTTTGGGCACGGGGCGTGCGCCCCAACCGGTCCCGGAGGACCGCTGTTGTGGGCCTCGTACCACCCGAGCCCCCAGAACACGAACACCGGAAAGCTCACGCTCCCCATGCTGGTGGGATTGTTGCGTCGGATCCGGGAATCGTACGCCGGCGATCGTCCGGGGTCGCCGTCGCGATCCGCAGGGAAGAGATGACCGGCTTCGAGCTCCTGGAACGCGACGGCCTGGCGCGGCTCGGACGCCTCACCACCCCGCACGGTGCGATCGAGACGCCCGCCCTGCTACCGGTCGTCCACCCCGACCCGACCCGTCAGCCTGTGCGCCCGGAAGAGATGCGGGCACGCCTCGGTCTGGGAGCCGTGATCACGTCTTCGTACATCACGTGGCGAACGCCCCCGCTCCGCGCGATCGCCGAGCGGGACGGGATCCATCGACTCATCGGATTCTCCGGCCCGGTCATGACCGATTCGGGGGCGTTCCAGCAGCACGCCTACGGTTCGGTAGAGGTCGGCCCCGAGGAGATCCTCGCCTTCCAGGGCACGATCGGGTCCGACATCGCCACGGTCTTGGACGTGTTCACCGAGCCCGAGACCCCGTACGAGGAGGCCGCGGCCGCGCTCGACCTCACGATCGCCCGGTCGAAGGCGGCCCGCACCGCGCGGTCCGGCCTTCTCGCGGTGCCGGTCCAAGGCGGACCCCATGCGGAATTGCGCGCGCGCTCGGCCCGGGCCGCCAGCTCCCTCGGGGACGTGCTGGCGGTGGGGGGGGTCGTTCCGCTCCTCGAGCAGTATCGATTTGTCGAACTCGTCCGCGTCCTATCGGCGGCCCGACCGGATCTGACCCCGGGAGCGGCCGTGCACCTCTTCGGCGCGGGCCACCCGATGACGTTCGCCTTCGCCACACTGTTCGGGGTGGATCTGGTCGATTCGTCGGCCTACCAGAAGTTCGCCCGCCGCGGCCGACTCCTCTTCCCGGAAGGTACGGTAGCCATCGAAGACCTCGTCGAGCCGGTGTGCCGTTGCCCCCTCTGTGCCGAGCTCCCGCTCGCGAAGGTCGCGGGGCTTCCTCCCGCGGAGCGTGAGCCGCGAATCGCACTCCACAATCTCCTCACTTCCGCCGAGGAGATGGCCCGGGTCCGGCAGGCGATCCGCCAGGGCACGCTCTGGGAGCTCGCCGAGCGCCGCTCGGTCGCACACCCCGCGCTGCGCGCGGGCCTCGAGGAGATGAAGCGGCACGCGGAGGTCTTCCTCGCGACCGAGCCGGAAAGCCGGCCGGCGTTCCGCGAGATCGACCGGAGCAGCCGCGATCGGCCCGCCGTCGTCCGCTTCCGCCGCCGTCTCGATCTCTACCGCCGGGGCCGACCCCCGTCGCGAACGGTGGGACGCCTCGGCCTGCGTCCCGAGTACCTCCAGCACGTGCCGCTCGAGGACTCCGCCGGTCAACCGCTGCGGTGGGAGACCGCGACGCCGCTCGGGCTGGTTCCTCTCGAGCTCACTGACCTCTACCCGGTCGGGCCGTACCTCGGGGTGGACGAGTTCCTCGACCCTCCCCGCCACCGCCCGCCCCGGCAGGTCCGAGAGGAGATCGAGGCCCAATTCCCTCCGGGATCTCTCCCCGATCGCGACTGGACCGAGGCCTGGACCCGATTCCAGACGAGGCAGTTATTGGAATGGCAGTACGGAGGGGCCGTCGCGGAGGTGCTCGGTCCGGTCGTCCGGGGGGAGCGGTCCCGTCGGACGGGTCGGCTCCGGGGGATCTCGGGGTCCCAGGACCCGTGGTTCGTCATCGGGACAGACGGGGTTCCGCACCCCACGTATCGTGGGGCGCAGCAGCTCCATCCCCTGATCCCGGCGCCCGCTCGAAGGGTCGTCGTACAGGGGGACGCGGTCCCCTTTGTGCGCGCCGGACGGACGCTCTTTTCGCGGTTCGTCGCCGGGGCCGATCCCGACCTTGTGCCGGGAAGCTCGGCTCTGCTGGTCGATGACCAGGACGAGCTGTTGGCGGTCGGACGGCTACTTCTCGCCCCCCACGAGATGCGAGCCCTCGCCCGGGGGGTCGCGGTGCGGATCTCGTCCCACGCGACGTCGCCCGCACCCGAGGCGGAGGACGCGTCTCCCGACCCGGCCGCCGATTCGGAGTGAGCCTTATCTCCGCCCGGACCCTCGTCGCCAACGGTCCGATCGGAACCGATGCGATGACGAAGACGTTCCTTCTCCTTCAGCTCGATAGCGAGGGCGCCCCTTACTCCGACATCGCCTCCTGCCTCGAGAACATGGGGTTCCGCGAGGAGACCGAAGGCTACGACTTCGTCTACGAGTGGGGTCGAGAGGTCACGGTAGGCGAGTCGCTCGACTTTGCCGACCGCGTGCAGCTCGCCATCCGCGGCAAGAAGGTCCTCTTCCGCGTCGAATCGTCGGAAGAGTAGGCACCGGTCCGCCCGTCCGGCCCCCGTTATAACCCGTTCTTCGTTCTTGCGACGATGGTCGTCCTGGGCATCGAATCGACGGCCCATACGGCCTCCGTCGGGCTGGTCGACGACGAGGCCCACGTGCTCGGCATGAGCTCGGACATGCACCGCCCCGTGAAGGGAGGGATCCATCCCCGCGAGGCGGCGAACCATCACGTCGACGTGTTCCCGGCCCTCGTGGAGCAAGCGTTGGCCGCGGCCTCCGTGCGCCCGTCCGAGATCGAGGCGGTCGCGTTCGCCCAGGGGCCGGGGCTGGGCCCATGCCTCCGCGCCGGGGCGACTGTCGCGCGGATGCTTTCCTTGGCGTGGGATCGCCCTCTTGTTCCGGTGAACCACTGCGTCGCGCACGTCGAGATCGCGCGCGTGCTGAGTGGCCTGGACGACCCCCTTCTCCTGTACGCGAGCGGAGGGAACACGCAAGTGATCGCCTACGGCCGAGGTCGGTACCGGGTCCTGGGCGAGACGCTCGACATTGGGATCGGGAACTTCCTGGACAAGCTCTGGATCGAGCTCGGCGGGACCTTCCCGGGCGGTCCTCAGCTCGAGCAGGACGCGCGGAAGGGCTCGGAGCTCCTTGCGCTGCCCTACTCGGTCCACGGGATGGACGTCGCGTTCTCCGGGATGCTCACGGCGGCGCTCGCCCTTCACGCTCGCGGCGCACGCCGCGCCGACCTCTCCTACTCGGTCGAGGTCACCGCCTACGCGATGCTGACCGAGATCACCGAACGAGCGGTCGCTCACCGCCGGCACGATGCCGTGGTCCTGGGAGGGGGCGTGGCGTGCAACGAGCGGTTGCGGGGAATGGTCCGAGAGATGGTGGAGAGTCGCGGAGGAACGATGTTCGCACCTCCTCGAAACCTGTGCGTCGACAACGGAGCGATGATCGCGTGGACCGGCCTGCTCGCGCACCGGGCGGGCCTTTCGGTCCTCGTGGAGGATTCCGCCGTACTGCCTCGCCAGCGAACCGACTTGGTCCCGACCCCGTGGCGAGTCAGCTAGGCTCGGCCGGGCCCTCTGCGGTCGAGCCTGAACCCCGATGGAGTGATGCGCCGGACGGGATTCCGGGAGGGCGATGTCGCCCCGACGGAGGAACTGGCTGGTCCTCGCGGGGATCCTCGCGGCCGTCGGGATCGTGATCTCCCTTGTGATCCTGTTCAGCCCGCTACCGGGAGGATCCTCG
Organism: uncultured Thermoplasmata archaeon; assembly: GCA_963749235.1. Lineage (GTDB taxonomy): Archaea > Thermoplasmatota > Thermoplasmata > Lutacidiplasmatales > UBA184 > Lutacidiplasma. Next base: position 1,104,413 of record CAVVLV010000001.1, read on the forward strand.
GGAGAGGAGCTCGTCAACGGGAAGCTCTACTCGTTCGAATCCGAGTCGATCTTCGGAGGGGCCGCGTGGCTCAACTACTCGTACCGCGGCGTGACATTCGGGTTCCACCTCTGGTGCCTCGTCACCCCCGCCTTCGGGGAGGTATGCGGGAACGCGACCGAGCCGAGCGGGGTCTCGTATGCCTACGCTTTCTCCGACGGACCTCCGGAGTTCCACGTTACCTGGCAGACCTGGGTCGCCCCCGACGCCCACGAAGCGGTCGAGTACCCGGCAGGGGGGCACCATCCACCTCCTGGTCGCCGAGTGAGCCGATCCGGGGCTCACCAAACCCACGGTTATTAGTCGCTCCCCTCTCGGTGGGTGCCCATGGACGTCGATGTGCTCGTTGTCGGAGCCGGACCGGGGGGTTCGACCGTCGCGGATCGGCTCGCCCGCCAAGGGCACCAGGTTCTGGTCGTCGAAGAACACGCCCGAGTAGGGATCCCCGTCCAGTGCGCGGGGCTCGTTTCGCAACGAGCGCTCGACCTCGCGGGGTCGACCGGGATGGTCCGAACCCCCGTCCGCGGCGCGTCGGTGTTCGGCCCTTCTCTGGGCTCGCTGACCTTCAAGGCCCCGGAACCGCGCGCCTTCGTCATCGACCGGGCGGGCCTCGACATCCATCTCGCGGATCGCGCCGCCCGCGCGGGAGCGGAGTTTCGCACGTCGACCCGTTTCGACCGGCTCCGAGGGACCGAGGGTGGCCGCTCCACTGTCGAGCTGACCGGCCCCGACCGGCAGAAGTTCGAGGTCCGGGCCCGCCTCGTGGTCGGGGCCGATGGCGTGGCGAGTGCCGTGGCTCGCGCGTTCCGACTGAGGCGCCCCGTCGAGATCCTCCCGGCATTCGAGGCCGAGTTCCCACGGAGCCCCGGGGACCCCGAAACGGTCGAGGTCTACCTCGGGCGCCGCCTCTCCCCCGGGTTGTTCGGCTGGTGGATCCCCGACGGGAACGGGGGCGCGCGGGTGGGGGTTGCCGTCGAGGCGGACGGAACCTCCGCGCGGGAGTACTTCGATCGATTGGTGCTCCATTTGGAGCGTCGGTTCGGCGCTCGTCCGGCGAGCCCGACGGCGTTCCTCGTCTCCGGCATCCCGATCGGGCTGGTGCCGAAGACGCACGGCGCGGGCGTGCTCTTGGTCGGGGACGCAGCTGCCCAGGTGAAACCGCTCTCCGGAGGAGGGATCTTCACCGGAATGCGCTGCGCCGAGATTGCGGCGACGGTCGCCCATGAAGCCCTCGGACGAGGCGACCTCAGCGCGGGGTTCCTCGCGGAGTACGATCGGCAGTGGCACGCCGAGTTCGGGGAGGAGTTCCACCGTGCGCTCTACTTGCGCCGGGTCTTTCAGCGCCTCAACGACCCCGATCTGGATCGGCTGATCGCCGCGCTCCAGGGATCCGAGCTCGCTGCCACGATCGTTGCGTTCGGCGACATCGACTTCCCGACGCACGTGGCGCGGCAGTTGTTGCGTCAGTCCCCGTCGCTCGTCCGGCTGCTTCCGAAGGCCCTCGGGGCCTGGGTCTCCGCCGGAACGGGACGTGCTCCCGACCTGGAATTCGACCGGCGGAAGTAGATCCAGGCGCCGATCGCGACCACGATGAGCCCGGCTCCGAGCACCGCCCAGATCGCGTACTCGAAATCGTTCGACTGGACCAGGATGCTGGTCTCAGGCAGGATGCCCGAGACTCCGAGTCGACTCAGGTTGACATTGGTACTGCCGTTCGGCCCGGTGGTCGCGGCGGACCAGGTCGCCGCGCTGAACCAGCCGCGGGAGTCGAGCACGTAGGCGGTCCCGTTCTCGACGAACCTTAACGCCGTGCGGACGGCGAACGTCCCAGCGGGTGTCGAGGCCGCGGTCTGCACCGGTATCGAGATCGAGACCGACCCTTGCGCAGCCAGGTTCCCGAGCGAATCGTTGATTTCGAGACCCGACGCGGTCCCGTTCGAAAGGACGGGAGCCGAGGCCACGGCGACCCCCGAAGTGGCGTTCCCCGGGAACGTGTTGAACGCGTACACGCCGACGGTCAGGACCGTCTTGGTTAGCGAGCCGGGCAACGGATCGGCGACCCTAAAGGAGATCGCTCCGCTCGAACCGGGAGCCAGCTCCACCCCCGAGAGGTTGCTGACGAACAGCCGGTCCAGCGCCAGAGGGAGCGGCGGGGCCCCGGCGCCCGGACCGGCGGTGCGGAGATCGAAACGGCGGCGATGAGCCCTACGACCAGCAGGGTGGCCGGGAGAACGAACCGTCCGACCGGAGCCGGCCTAGGCACCGGGCTCCTCCGGGTACTGCCCGCTCTCGGCCCACTCCATGAGGCGCCGAATCCGAGCGGCAGCCTGCCGCTGCCCCCGTCGGCCGCCCACACCAAGGAAGGCACTGGCCGAAAGGGGAGGCAGCGCGGGGGGAGCGAAGCGAGAGGCCTTGTACAGGGCCCGGGCCAGCGCCCGTGGGCGTCCGGTCAGCTCGACGGCGATCCGGTCGGCTCTCAACTCCTCGCGGGCCGTGAGCCGATCGGCGCAGAACGCCAGGATCGGGTCCCAGCGCATCATGCGCGAGAGGGTGCGGAAGAACGTGAGGTAGCGACCGTCCAGCTCCCGGACGTGGCCGAGCTCGTGCGCGACCACCGTCTCGACCTCGCTTTCCGTCAGTTGGCCGAGCAATCCCTCCGAAAGGAGGATCACATCGCGCCGGCGGAGGACCCGCGGACCCCCCCGCTCGAGAAGAGTGAAGGTAAACGCATTGGGCGAGGCGGACGCGAAGGCGAGGAGCGAGGTCGGGGTCGATGGCGAGGGCAGTCGCGACGGCCAAGGGAGCGGTCGGGTCCGGAAGAGCACGACGAACCCCCTCCCCACAGCTTGGCTCAGGACGAATGCGGCGAGGAAGATGACGAACGCTCCGACCGCCCCGGCGAGCCACCACGCCCCGAACCGCCATTGGAAGAGTAGGAGCGGGGTGTGGACGAGGGCCACCATCGCGCTCCAACCCCCGTTGAGGGCGACCCAGAGGAGTCCCGTGGTGGCGAAGAGGGCCCAGAATCCGAGGAAGAGGGCCGCGAGGCGGAAGACCGCGGGCGAGGTACCTCTCCGGTAGGCGACCAGGACGCTCACCCCGACCGCGACCCAGGCCAAGATCGGGAGGGCCAAGAGCGCGATCGGCGCGACGCCCATGCGACCTCCGCGGTCTACTCCAGCCCGAGGCGGCGTCGGAGTTGGTGCTCTTCCGAGGGGTTCAATTTCGCGATCTCCTCGTTCAGATGCACCACTCCTGCGGGCCCGAACATGGCGACGACTCCGCGGAGCAAGTTGATGAGGTATTTCTGCTCGACCTCCGCTGTACGGTAGACGTAGCGCTCCCCGCCCCGACAGGTCTCCCGACGACGTTTGACCAGTCCCTTCTCGAACAGCCGGGACAAGATGGTCGCGACCGTGGTGTAGGCGACCCGAGTTCCCCGCTTGGCCAGCGAGCTCCGGACGGCGGCGGCGGGCGCCTCCCCCAGTTCCCGGAGCGAGGTCATCACCTCTGTTTCGAGGGAACCGAGCATGCCGCGTTACCGGGCGATTCGAGGGGGCGTGGCTCCTTAATAGGTGCGACCCACAGGAACGTATGAGTACATACGAGTCGGACCCGATCGGCGGCCCGGCTCGACACCGGTCAAGGGTTTATGGCCGGGCCCCTCTCGCGCGTCCGTGACGCCCGACGGTCCCCGGCCCCAGAGCATCCTCGACCTCGTCGGGAACACGCCCGTCGTCCCTCTTCGCCGCGTCACCCAAGGGCTTCCCTACACGGTCCTGGCCAAGCTCGAATACCTGAACCCGGGTGGCTCGGTCAAGGACCGGATCGGGGCCGCGATGGTCGACGATGCGGAGCGTCGGGGCCTTCTGAAGCCCGGGGGCACGATCGTGGAAGCGACCAGCGGAAACACCGGCGTGGGTCTCGCGCTGGTGGCGGCCGTTCGGGGCTACCGGGTCGTCTTCGTCCTCCCCGACAAGATGAGCACCGAGAAGATCCGACTCCTTCGAGCCTACGGCGCCCGCGTGGTGGTCACGCCGAGCGGGCTCGCGCCCGACCATCCCATGAGCCACTACTCGGTGGCCCGGCGGCTCGCGCTCGAGATCCCGGGCGCCTGCTATCCGAACCAGTACGAGAACCAGGCAAACCCGGACGCCCACTACCGGACCACCGGGCCCGAGATCGATCGGGATGGAGGCCCCGAGCTCGCTGCCGTCATCGCCACGGTCGGTACGGGGGGCACCTTGAGCGGGGTGGGGCGGTACTTCAAGGAGCACCGGCCGGCCGTGCGGATCGTCGCGGTCGATCCCGCGGGCTCCCTCCTCGGGCCGTACTTCCGGACTCGGTACTCTGGGCAAGGCGACGCCGTACGCGGTCGAGGGAATTGGAGAGGACATGATCCCGCAATCGATCCACTTCCAGTACATGGACGAGTTCGTCGAGGTCAACGACCAGGAGTCGTTCCAGATGGCCCGTCGACTGGCGCGGGAGGAAGGCATGTTCGTCGGGGGATCCTCGGGTTCCGCGGTCGCCGGTGCGGTGAAGTGGCTTGCGAAGCGGCCCATCCCCGAAGGCTCGACCGTCTTGGTCCTGCTCCCGGATTCGGGCGATCGCTACCTCTCGAAGTTCTACTCCGACGATTGGTTGCGAGAGAAGGGCTTCCTCGACGTCGGGGCCAGTGCTCGGGAGCTCCTGACCCGAAAGACGGCCACGCCCGCGCTAGTGGCGGCGGACCCGACAACCGTCGTGAAGGACGCCCTTGCCCTCCTGCGGCATCACGGGATATCGGCGATGCCGGTGCTCTCGGGATTTGAGAACGTGGGCAGCATCCATGAGGACGATGTGCTTCGGCGTACCCTCGCCGATGAGACCGCATCCCTCCGTACGGTCCAATCCATCCTTCAGCCCCCCTTCCCGGAGGTCTCGGCCGACGCCCCGGTGGGAGAAGTGCTCCACCGGTTCAAGGAAGAACCGACCCTGCTCGTGCGGGACCCCGGTACGGGAGCGCCGCTCGGCGTTTTGACCCGGCACGACCTGGTCGCTTTCCTTTCCGAGCAGGGAGGTTCGCATGCGCTTTAGTACCCGGGTCATCCACGACGGGCAACCGGTCGACGCCGCGACGGGGGCCGTGAGCCCACCGATCTATCTCGCCAGCACATTCCGCCAAAGCGCCCCGAACGAGAATCAGGGGTACGTTTACAGCCGATCCGGCAATCCCACCCGGGCGATCCTGGAGTCCGCCCTCGGCGCGCTCGAAGGCGGTGTGGGGGGCCTCGCCTTCTCCTCCGGGCTCGGAGCCCTCACCACTCTCCTCGAATCTCTCCCCTCGGGCAGTCGGATCGTTTCGGTCAACGACCTGTACGGCGGCTCCTGGCGTCTGTTCGAGCATCACCGCCGCCAGTTCGGGTTGAACGTGGAGTATGCCGACCTCTCCGAGCCCGCGACCCTCGAATCGGCGCTCGCCCAGAAGGCCGACCTTCTCTATATCGAGACCCCAACCAACCCGCTCCTCCACCTGGTCGACCTACGCGCCGCGGTCCGGGCGGCCCGGGCAGTGAAGGCCCGCGTCGTCGTGGACAACACGTTCGCCACCCCGGCCCTGCAACGACCGATCGAATTCGGCGCGGACATCGTGCTCCACTCCACGACCAAGTACCTGGGCGGTCACTCGGACGTCGTCGGCGGCGCGCTCGTCTTCCGGACGCGGAAGGACCTCGAGCGGATGACTTGGCTGCAGAACGCCGTCGGAGCGGTGCCGGGGCCGTTCGATTGCTTCCTCGTCCTCCGCGGCATCCGAACCCTCAGCGTCCGCATGCGGGCCCACGGCGAGAGCGCGCGCGCGGTTGCGGAGGAACTGGAAGGGCACCGGAAAGTGCGTGAAGTGCACTACCCCGGGCTACGCTCCCATCCCCAGCATGCGCTCGCCCGCCGGCAGATGCACGGGTATGGCGGGATCGTCAGCGTCGACCTCCGCACGTCCAAATCCGGCGTCCTTCGGTTCCTGCGCTCCCTCTCGATATTTACGCTCGCCGAGAGCTTGGGCGCGGTCGAGTCGCTGGTCGACCATCCCGCCACGATGACCCACGCGAGCGTGCCGAAGTCGGAGCGCGAGGCGCACGGGGTGACGGACGGACTCGTTCGACTCTCCTGCGGCATCGAGGACCCGGCCGACCTGGCGGACGACGTACGGCGCGCGCTCCGGAAGGTCTAGCATGCGACGGGTCGTGATCTACGATTCGATGGCCCGGGCGACGCGCGGGTTCGCCCCCATGGTGCCACCGCGCGTCCAGTTGTTCGTGTGCGGCCTCACTCCGTATGCCGACGCCCATGTGGGCCACGGGCGTCTCTTCGTGGTCTTCGACATGGTCGCTCGGGCGCTCCGGCGATGGGGCTACCGCGTGTTCTACGTGCAGACAGTAACCAACCTCGACGACCGGGTGATCGCGCGGGCCGCGCAAGACGACGAGGACCCGCTGGCCCTATCCGACCGCAACTACCGGGAGTTCCTGGCTCTGATGGACCGGCTGGGGGTCCACTCGGTCAATCTGCACGCGTACGCGACCGACTACATCCCCGAGATCATCGCCCAGGTCCAAGCCTTGGTGGACCGGGGCTACGCCTACCGGGCCGACGACGGCTCGGTCTACTTTTCCGTGGCGAAGTTCCCCGCCTACGGGAAGCTCTCGGGACAGCGAGTCGAGGCCCTCCAACCGGGGGCCCGCGTCGAGCGGGATGAGCGTAAGAAGGCCCCCGAGGACTTCGTCCTCTGGAAAGCGGCCACCCCTGGCGAGCCCGAGTGGGAGAGCCCCTGGGGTCCCGGTCGACCGGGGTGGCACATCGAGGACACCGCGATCACGACCCGGGTCTTCGGGCCGCGCTACGACCTTCACGGTGGGGGCCTCGACCTGATCTTCCCGCATCACGAGGCCGAGATCGCCCAGGCCGAGGCGGCGACGGGCGAAGCCCCGCTCGTGAACTATTGGATGCATGCAGGTCTGCTCAACTTGAACGGCGAGAAGATGTCGAAATCGGTCGGCAACGTCTCCTCCCTCGCCGCGGCGACCGACCGGTACGGCCCCCGGGTCCTCCGATTCTTCTATCTCAATGCCCACTACCGCAGCGCGCTCGAGTTCGACCCCGAGCATAGCCTCGAGGAGGCTCGTGACGCCTTCGCCCGGCTGTCCCGTCCCGCAGACCGAATCGCCGAGCTGCTCGCGCGCGACGGGGAGGAACGCGCGGGCTCCGAACTGTCGGAAGAGCGGGGCCAGGCGGCCGAGGACCTGGTCGAGTTGCTCGACGACACCCTGGCCCTGGACTTCAACTCGCGAGAGGCGATCGCACTCCTCTTTGGCTGGAGCAAGGCCCTCGCCGAGGATCTGTCGGGGCTCAACGGGCTGTCGGGGAACGCACTCCGGCTGTTGGACGCTCCGTATCGGTGGGGCGACGAGGTTCTGGGGCTCTTCCCCCGAACGAGCGACTCCACGTCCGGTGCTCTGGCCGGTACCGTCCAAGTCGCGATCCGCGCCCGGGCCCGCGCGCGCGCCCGAGGCGACTACGCCGAGGCCGACCGGATCCGGGACGAGCTCCACTCGGCGGGGGTCGCGCTCGAGGACAACGCGGCCGGCACCCGATGGGAGCCGGCCCGCGAGTAGCGACATGCGCGGGTTCGGGTTCACGGATCACGGGGGGAACGACCGCCTCACCTTCGTCGATGTGGCGGAGCCCGTGGTGGGCCCGGGCGAGGTTCGGGTCCGGATCCGGGCCGCGGCGTTCAATCACCTCGACCGGTTCACGCTGGCCGGTATTCCGGGAGTCTCCATCGAACTCCCCCATATACTGGGCTCCGATGGGGCGGGGGACGTCGACAGCGTCGGCGCCGGTGTAGAGGGTCTCCGGCTCGGGCAATCGGTGCTGCTCAACCCGGGCCTCTGGGACGGGACCTGCGAAGCCTGTGCGGCGGGCAATGAGTCCTTCTGCCGTAACTACCGGATCGTCGGAGAGCACACGCAGGGCACCGCCGCCCCCTACGTAGTGGTCCCCGCGCGCAACGTCCATCCTCGTCCGGACCGCCTCTCGGTGCCTGAGGCCGCCGCCGTTCCCCTCGTCTTCCAGACCGCCTGGCGCGCGATCCGCACCGTCGGGGCCACCGGGCCGGGCGACCAGTTGGCGGTCATCGGAGCGGGGGGAGGCGCGACCACCGCGGTCGTGCAAGTGGGCAAGCTCCTCGGTGCTCGCGTAGTGGTCGCGTCGAGGAACCGCACCAAGGAGGCGGCGGCCCGGGCGATCGGAGCGGACGATTTCGTTGCGTTCGATGACGACCACCCTCTGGACCGGGTACTATGGCAGGCGAGCGGGAAGCGCGGGTTCGACGTTGTGTTCGACTCGGTCGGGGCATCCACCCTGCCTCGCTCGATCCGGGCCCTGGCTCGGGGCGGTCGGGTCGTCGTCATCGGGGCGACCTCCGGGCCGGTGGTGGAGGTCGACGTGCGCACCCTCTTCTGGCGCCAGGCCTCGATCCGAGGGAGCACGATGGCGGGCGCGGTGGAGTTTACGGAGGTCTTGGCCCACCTCGCGGCGGGACGCCTGCGGCCCGTGGTCGATTCGATCCGGCCGCTCGACGCAGCCGTGGCCGGGTTCCGCCGGTTGGAGGCGCCCGACCTATTCGGGAAGGTCGTCCTGACGGTTCCCTGAGCGAGACCGCCGCCAGATTCGGCGTTCCGGAGCCTCAATCCACGCGGGTTTGGCTCACGATTCCTCGGGCCGCGCCACGCCCCGGACGGGGGCGTAGCGCCCGCACCCGTCACGAGGAGAAGGGAGGATTAAATAGGTGAACCCGGCCTTTCTTCGGTCGTGGACCGTTTTTCGGGCCATCTCTCACCGACCGAGGGATTGGAGCCTCTGGGCCGCCGACTGCTGTACGGAGCCGTTCTCACGTTCGTGCTCACCCTCATGTTGGTGGGCAGCGCGGGACTCCTTGGGGTGGCGGCCCCGGCTGCGACCCCCGCTCCCGCGGCCCCCGCCCCGGCGGCCCCCTTCGTGCCGGCCGTTCAGCCGACCATCACCCATGGCGACCTCATCGTCTCCTCGGGCGAGTTCTTCACTATCCAGCCGACCCTCGGCGGGAACACCTACTCCCAGGGAGGGAACATCACCGTCCTCGCGGGCGGCACCCTGATCGTCCGTAACGTCATTCTCTCGTTCGTCCAGTTCGTGGCCGATGTCGGGACGGCGCAGTCCCGCCTGTCGCACGTGGTCCACTTCTTGGACCAGGGAACCGTCAATGTCTACAACTCCACCATCACGACCGACGCGACGATCCTCAACGCCTACGTAAAACTCAACGTCTCGGTCTCCGGGACGATGTCGCTCTGGAACTCGACCCTCGCCTTCCCGGGCTGGGTATCCGTGTCCGGAGTTGGGGCGGCCCTTACGCTCAACTCGAGCCTTGTGACCGGCAACCCCGCGGTCCGCTCCTTGAGCGAGGCCCCCGCCATCCTCGGTGACACACAGTACGCCCCGTCCATCCAAGCGACCGCCGGCGCAGAGCTGAATCTGTTCAACAGCACCTTGAACCAGACCTACGCGGACAACACGGCCTTCTACGGCATGCCCGGGCCGGCGCCGCTGAACGTCTCCCAGGTCAGCATCCCCGCCAACATCACCGACTTGAGTACTGCCACCGACTCCGCCAACCTCACCCTGGACTGGCTGTATCCGAGCGGCATCGGCGGCGGCCATGTGGGGGTCTTCTACAACACGACCGGCATTGGCACCCTCTCGACCTATTCCGTCACGGTGTGGTACGCCGGCACCGGCCACCCGCTGGGCACGATCACGATCGTCAACGACACGACCGACGGCTTCGCGATGCTCAACTTCACCGCCGGGCTCACCTCGGCGATCAACGCCAAGGGGATGCTGAACTACCTGAACTATACCGGGTCGTTCGGGTCCGCCAGTCGGATTGCCGTCCAGTTCGGGCTCGACAGCGGCGTCGCGACCCTGGCTACCCAGGTTTCGCTCAAACTCCTCCCGCCCCTCGATTACAACATCGGGGTGTCGGGCGCCGGCACCGTGCTCAACTCGGTCGACACGGTCATGGACCTCAGCTGGACCTCGCAGCCGGTCTCGGCCTACTCCGACTTCGCGCCCTTCCCCTGGGACTCGAACAAGCTCCTCGTGCAGAGCGGGGCGACGGCCTACATCGGGAACCTGAGCGTCCCCATCGCGATCCCGGGCGTCTTCAGCACTTCCGCGGTGCTCCCCGACAGCTCCAGCACGGTCTACCTCTACCGCTGGGCGGACCTCAACCTGACCGGCCGAGGCGGCACGATCCCAATCTACGGGGCGACCGTCTCCGCCTTCTACGCCTACCCCAGCACCCAGTCCAACAACGCGACCGCGAACGGCTTGAACAACCTGGCCGCGACGAGCCCGTCGATCTGGGGCTATGTGCACTACCGGGATGTGCGGGACGGCTACCCCGGCTACGCGACGAGTGGCCGGTCCGGGTCGCGAGCATCCTGCTCGCCTCCTCCATGCTCACGGGAGCGTCGCTCCCCGACGGGGTCTTCGTCGGCGCGTACCACTTTGGCGTCATCCTGCCGATCCCCACCAACAACAGCCGCTGGTTCAACTGGTCCGTGAGCCCCTTCCCCACTGGCGTCGCGTTCGGGACGGCGGGCTACAGCGGTCCCGACTGGGGCCCCAACCAGCACTTCCCGCAGTACTATGCGGGAGCGGCGATCACGACCGAGACCATCAGCACGAACGGAACGGGAGTCGGCCCCCGGATCGGCCAGGACCTCACGTTCACGACGACCGTGACCTCGATCGGACCGGCCCCGATCACCTCGGCGATCGTGGACCTCGTCTACGGACGCAACGTCACCCTCGAACAGGAGACGATGGTCGTCCCGTTGACCCAGGAAGGCTCGAACTATACGTTCGCCCTTTCGTGGACGATCAATGAGACCGTCATCGGGGACCACAGCGAGGCCGTCAACTCCTCGTTCACGGTCTTCTTCCTCTGGAACCCCGGGAACGTGTCGGGGCTGTCGGGGATCACCAATTCGTCCAAGGACTTCCTGGTCCACCCGTCCGAGATCTCCCTCACCGTATCGACCTACCCCCCGACCACGCTCAACCTGAACGACCTCTACATCACGCCGGGGATCCTCCACTACAACACGAGCCTCGCCCACTCGGCCACCCTCATCCTGACGGCGACCCCCACGAGCGGGGGCAACGGACCCGTCGCGATCGCCGAGGTGCTCTCCCTGCCGGGAGCGTTCACGTTGAGCTGGCAATCCCTCCAGCAGCTGCTCTCGCCCGGCACGACCTACGTCATCAGCCTGGAGGCGTTCTACAACGGGGCCAACGCGACCGTCAACTTCCCGGGGACCTACGCCGTCCCGGGCGGGTCGTCGTCCAACTTCCTGAACTACAGCTTCCTCGGCCTGACGATCTGGCCGTACTGGATCGGGATCATCGTCGGCGTCGTGGTCGTCCTCATCGCCTTCCTCATGTTCTCCCGGCGCCAGGCGGCCGGCAAGCTCGTGGAGTGCGGCGAATGCGGCAACCTCATCCCGGAGGACGCGACCGTGTGTCCGAAGTGCGGTGCCGAGTTCGAGGCGGACCTGATCCGATGCAGCCGGTGCTCCTCGACCATTCCGGCCAACTCCAAGATCTGCCCCGAGTGCGCGGCCCTACTCCTCGGCACCTCCGAAGAGGCGGGCGAGGCGGCCGAGCGCCAGGGCTACCAGGACTACACCGAGAAGTACCGCGCGGAGGGGAAGCGCGAGCTCGGGGAGAACTTCAACGAGGGCTCCTTCTGGGACTGGTGGAAGCGCCAGCCGACGTACACCCCGTACAACCAGTGGAAGCTCCAGCAGGGCCAGGGAACGCCGCGCACCGGCATGTCGGAGCCGCCCGCCTCGGGCGGCGCGATGGACACCGGCGCCCCCAGTGCCGCCCTGCCGGGAGCCGCCCTCCCGCCTTCGGCTCGACCCCCGCCGAAGGGAGGTGCCCCCGCTGCGGGTGCGCCGCCCCCGAAGGCCGCTCCCCCGAGGGCGGACGCCACGACGAGCGCTCCCGCCGGAGCGGCTCCCCCCGCGGCGGGCTTCAAGAACTGCCCTGGCTGCGGCAAGGAGATCCCGGGCGACTACCTGATCTGCCCGTTCTGCTCCTCGGTGGTCCAGTAGGCGCAGCGTACCGGTAGCGCCCCACGAACCCCTTCCTCCGACCCTAGCTCTTATCCCGTCTCGGGATACCGATGCCCGGATTCGCATGCCGGGCGACTTGGAGCGCGGGCGACAGAAGGTCGGGTGGGCCCGGGCCCATATGCCCGTCCTCGAAGGGATCCGCCGCCGCTTCGAAACGACGCGGCCGTTCGAGGGCCTCACGATCTCCGCAGTGCTCCACGTCGAGTCGAAGACCGCGGCCTTGGCCCTGTCCCTTCAGGCGGGGGGGGCCAACGTGCATCTGGCCGCCGGCAATCCGCTCTCGACCGACGACGACGCGGTCGCGGTCCTCTTGGACGCGGGGGTCACCACCCACGCCGTGAAGGGGGAGTCCGTGGCCGACTTCCGAGAGGGGATCCGCGCCATGCTCGAGGCAGACCCCGACGTGATCATCGACGACGGGGCCGATCTCGTGGCCCTCATCCACAGCACGCGAACGGACCGGGGGAAGATCCGCGGCTCGACGGAAGAGACGACCACCGGGGTCATCCGCCTCAGGGCGCTGGCCCGCTCGCGTCGCCTCTGTTCCCGGCCATCGTCGTGAACGACGCCGAGATGAAGCACCTCTTCGACAACCGCTACGGGACCGGGCAGTCGACCCTCGACGGGATCTTCTCCGCCACGAACCTCTTGATCGCCGGCCGGGTCTGCGTCGTGGCGGGCTACGGCTGGTGCGGCAAGGGCGTCGCCGCCCGGCTGCGGGGCCTGGGGGGCGAGGTGATCGTGACCGAGGTCGACCCGGTCAAGGCGATCGAGGCCCGCCTGGACGGCTTCCGGGTGACGCCGATGCTGGACGCGGCCCCCCAGGCGGACCTCATCGTCACGGTCACCGGCAACACGAGCGTGGTTCGGGCCGAGCATTTCAAGGTCCTGAAGGACGGATGTGTCCTCGCGAACTCGGGCCACTTCGATGTCGAGGTCTCGAAGACCGACCTGGAGGGCCTGGCCGTAAGCCACCGCACGGTCCGCCCGTCGGTTGAGGAGTACCGGTTCGCCGACGGGCGGCGCGCCTATCTCTTGGGAGAGGGACGGCTCATCAATCTCGCCGCGGGCCAGGGTCACCCCGTGGAGATCATGGACCTCTCGTTCGCCCTCCAGGCGCTGAGCGTGGAGCATCTCGCCCGGCACGGCATGACGATGGAGCCGCGGGTCCACCCCGTGCCACCGGAGCTCGACCGGTCGGTCGCCGAGGCCGCGCTCGTCCCCCTGGGGGTCGGACTCGACCACCTGACGCCCGAACAGGTTACGTATCTCGGGCAATGGGAGGAAGGATCATGACGGAGGAGAAAGTGCCCGAGGGGCTGCGGTATGCGAAGAGCCACGAGTGGGTCCGCGTCGAGGGCGACATCCTGACGCTGGGGATCACGGACCACGCCCAGTCGCAGCTCACGGACATCGTCTTCGTCGACCTGCCGGCCGCCGGCAAGGTCGTCGCCCAGGGCGGCGGGGTCCTCGTCCTGGAGTCCGTGAAGACGGTCGCTGACGTCTACGCACCGGCGAGCGCGACCGTCGTGGAGGCGAACCCCGATCTGAAGTCGCATCCCGAGCTCATCAATCAGGACCCGTACGGCCGGGGATGGCTGGTCCGGCTCAAAGTCACGGGCCCCCTCGATCCGGCGCTCCTCGATGCCGCCGGGTACCGGGCCCTCCTCGCCTCGGGCGCCTAACGGCTACTTCCCTTCGAACTTCGGCTTGCGTCGTTCCAAAAAGGCGCGCATCCCTTCCTTGCGGTCGGTCGTCCCGAACGTGTGGCCGGCGGACTCCGCCTCCAAGTGGAGCGCGGTCGCCATCGCCGCGTCCTCCCCCCGGTCGATGACCTGCTTGACCCAGCGCACGGCCAGCGGGGCCCGGCTCGCGATCAGTTCGGCGAGCGCCTGCGCCTCCTCCCGCGCCGCGCCCGCCGGGAGGAGCCGGGCGACGAATCCCAGGCGGTACGCTTCCTCGGCGGAGACCGGGACCCCGGAATACGTGAGCAACTTGGTCCGGGCCCGGCCGATGAGTCGCGAGAGCCGCGTCGCTCCTCCCATGCCCGGATGGATCCCCACGGTCACCTCGGGGAGACCGAGCTGCGCTCCTTCCGCCGCGACGATGAAGTCCGCGGCGAGCGCAAGTTCGAGTCCGCCGCCGAGCGCGTAGCCCTCGACCAGGGCGATCACCGGAGCGGGGAACCGCTCGACCCGCTCGGCCACCCGCTGGCCCAGGAAGCCGAACTCGATCCCCTCCGCGAGCGACTTCTTCTCCATCTCCGCGATGTCGGCGCCGGCGGCGAACACCGGCGACGATCCGGCGAGAACGACCGCGCGGACGCTGCGGTGGGTCTCGAGCTCCGCGAAGGCGGCCTCGAGTTGGAGCAGGACGTCCGTGTTGAGTGAGTTCAGGACCTCGGGGCGGTCGAGCAGGACCCAGGCCACCGACCCCTGGCGCTCCACCCGGACGCTGTGCAGGCCCCACGTCGTATCGCCACGGGCCGCGCGGTCCCGCAGCGCGGCCGCCACGGGAAAGTTGCCCGGCCAAACCCGGGCGTACTCCTCAACGAGTCGCAGGCCCTCGGCCAGACCGACGGCATTTAGAAGGGCGAACGGTCCGTACGTTCGCCGGAGCCCGACCGTCGCGCCCCGGTCGGTCGCCTCCGGAGTAGCGACACCCTCCTCGACGAGACGGGTCGCGATCCCGATCGTGAGACCGAGGAAGCGCGCGCGCACGACGGCCTTCTTCTCGGGCTCGACCGGGCTCTCCTTCCAGGCCCACGGCTGCCCCGAGCGGAACTGTTGCTCCAAGAGCTTCGAGGGAGCGTAGGCCGGACCGAACGCCGTGTACAGGGACGTCTCCGCGTGGAAGGCGATCGGGATCCCGGTGACGTTCATGAGCTCGAACGGGCCCAGCGTCGCCCCGAACAGCTCTCGACCGACCTCCTCGATCGTCCCTAGGTTCGCGACCCCTTCCTCGGCGAGCCGGGTCGCCTCGTTCAGGTACGGCACGAAGTAGCGGTTGACACAGAAGCCCGCCCGGTCCGCGGTGTCGATCGGGATCTTCTTCAAGAGGTAGCAGAATCGCTCGAGCTCGCGGCGGGTCGCGGGGGCCGTCTCTTCCCCGCCGATGACCTCGACCAGCTTGTTGATCGCGGCGGGGTAGAAGAAGTGCAGGCCGGCGAACCGGCCCGGGTTCGGAAACCCCTTCGCGAGGTCCGTGACCCGCAACGACGAGGTGTTCGTCGCGACGAGCGTCTCGGGACCCACGTGCGCCGCGACATCCGCGAAGACCGCGTGCTTGACCGCCGCGTCCTCGAAGACCGCTTCAATGACGAGGGCAGCTCCCCGGACGGCCTCCCCGATCTCGGTGGTGAACCTCACTCGTCCCAGGACTTCGTCCCGGCGCGCGGGGTCAGCTTCTTGCGCTCGATCGCCCCAGCGAGCATCTTCTCGATGCGGCTGCGGCCGAGCGTCAGCGCGGCCTCATCGACGTCGCGGACCCGGACCTCGAACCCCGCCTGGGCGCACGCCTGGGCGATCCCGCTGCCCATGTTCCCGCCGCCGAGAACGGCGATGGTCGCCGGAGGACGCAGCGGAGAGGTCGCCATCGGTGAAACTGCCTCGAGACGGAACCCGCCTCGGCCGGGGACGAGAGGACCCGGGTAATAACCGTTCGTCGTGGGGGCGGACACTTAAGCCCGCATCGCTCGGACGGGACGTGGGCGAGCTCCCGTTCCGCGACCCGGTGGAGACCGCGCTGGCCGCCGAGCAGCAGTTCGTGCGGACCCTGGGCGGCTTCGTCATGGGGATCGCCGGTGGGGACCTCGTCATCCACGAACGGATCCCCCTGTCCCGGTTCAACTTCGTCGTCGTGCACACCTTCTCCCCCGAACGCCGGACGGCGTTCTTCGAGCGCGCGCTCGACCACTACTTCCAGCGCGCGATCCGGCCCACGTTTCGCGTTCCCGATCCGGTTCCGGCCCACGTGGACTCGGGCCTCCGCGCCCTCGGCTTCCGTCCCCGCCCCGCACCGCTCACCCTCCTCCTCTCGGGGAGTGAGCTCGCCGCTCCCGCCTCGGACCTAGTGGTCCGACCGGCGACCGCGAGCGAGTTTGACGAGATCCTGTCGCTCTGGACCACCGAAAAGGAACGGCCCGAGCTTAGGACCGCGCTCGACATCGTCTGGCACCATCCCAACCCCGAAGAGCGCCTGACCCCGATGGTGGCCGCGCGGGACGGCACCGTCGTTTCGGCCGGGATTCTCTACGAAGCGCGGGGCGAGACCGGTCTCCATTTCATCGCCACGCGACCGGGGGAGCGGGGCCAGGGAGCCGCCTCCGCTCTCGTCAGCGGCGTCTTCGGCGGGGGCGACGGGCGGACCCGACCGAACGGGTTCCTGCTGGCGGATTCCGCTCGCTTGGAGACGGGGATCGTCCGGCTCGGGATTCCTGCCGGCGCGGGTCTTCACGGTCTACGAACTCCCCCCGAAGCGGAACTCGCCCTGCCACCCGTGCCCGCGGCCGGGCCCCCGCGTTGGCGACCCCCCCGAGGGGGAGACCCGACGCGAGGTCCGTCCTAGGCCCTCGCCCGCATCCCGTGGAGCTTCATTCGCTGCTCCAAGGAAGCGATCGTCCGCATGGTCGTGAGGACGGTGTCCGCGTTCAAGGAGATCGAGTCGATCCCTTCCTTCACCAAGAACTCGGCGAACTCAGGGTAGACGCTGGGCCCCTGACCGCAGATCCCGACCGTCCGACCGGATTCGTGCGCCCCCGTGATGAGCATCTTGATCGCGTTCAACACCGCCGGATCCCGTTCGTCGAAGTAGCCCATCCGACCGAGCGTCTCAGAGTCTCGGTCGGCGCCGAGGACGAGCTGCGTCAAGTCGTTCGACCCGATGGAGAACCCGTCGCAATGGGCGGAGAACTCCCGGGCGAGGAGCACGGTCGAAGGGACCTCGGCCATGAGGTAGAGCTGGAAGTCGCGGGAGCGCTTGAGCCCCTGCGCCTTCATCATCTCGGCGATCTCCTCGAGCTCCCAGGTGTTGCGGACGAAGGGCAGCATCACCATCGCGTTCTTCAGGCCCATCTCGGTCCGGACGCGGTGGATCGCCTCGAGCTCACAGAGGAAGGCCGGCTTGTAGATCGGGGAAATGTACCGCGAGCATCCCCGCCAGCCGATCATCGGGTTCTCCTCGACCGGTTCGAACTCCTCGCCGCCCGGCATCCCGCGGTACTCGTTCGTCTTGAAGTCCGAGGTGCGGATGATCACGGGGCGGGGATGGAACGCTCGACAAACCTTGCCGACGCCGTCCGCAAGCCGCCGGACGAGCTCCTCCTTCTTCCCCTTCTTGAGGAGGGAGAGCGGGTGCTCGCGGATGTGGGCCGTGAAGATGAACTCGATGCGAAGCAGGCCGACCCCCGACACCGGTAGGCGAGCGTACTCCTCCGCCTTCTCGGGCACGCCGACGTTGACGTAGATCTTGGTGGCGGTGATGGGGGCTCCCTCGCCGCCGTGACCTCCTCCGCCGGCCTCCGCGGCCGCGGCCGCCGGCGCGGCCTTCACCGCGCGCAGTCCGGCGTAGACCGAACCGGTCTTGCCGTCGACGGTGATCTCGGAACCCTCGGCGATCTTCTTGGTCGCGTCCCGGGTCCCGACGATGCAGGGGACGCCCAACTCACGCGATACGATCGCCGCGTGGCACGTCATGCCGCCCTCGTCGGTCACGATCGCCGACGCTCGGCTCATCGCCGGCACCATGTCGGGCGTGGTCATCGTCGTGACCAGGACCTCGCCGGCCTTGATCCGGTCCATCTCCTCCGCGCTGCGCAGGATGCGGGCGATGCCCCCGGCGATCCCAGGGCTCGCCCCGAACCCGCGGACGAGCGGCGCCTGCTCGGACGAATCCCCCCCGCTCGCGTTGGAGGGGCGTTCCGCGCCCGGTGCGGTGGAGGTGGGGATCGTCGTCACGGGCCGCGCCTGGACGATGTAGAGGGATTCGGCGTCGGCGCACCACTCGATGTCCATCGGGCGCCGGTAGTGCGACTCGATGACGCGAGCGAGGGAGACGAGACGGGAGAGGCGGTGGTCGGAGAGCTTCTGGGCCTTCTGCGCGTCGGCCGGAACGTCCTCATGTCGGTTCCCTCCCCCTTCCGCTCGAACGATGCGCACTCGCTGCACGGATATCTGTTTGTGGACGACCTTCAGGGTGGCCCCGTCCACGACGTAATGGTCGGGTGTGACCTCGCCGCCGACGATCGCTTCGCCGAGACCCCAGCCCGCCTCGACGATCATGTGGTTCTCCCCCGTGTTCGGGTCGCGGGTGAACAGGATCCCGCTAACCACGGAGTCGACCATCTTCTGGATCAGTACGGCGAGGTGGACTTGCAGATGGTCGAACCCCTTTTTCTCGCGGTACACGAGCACGCGCGTCGTGAAGAGGGAGCTCCAGCATCGCTTCGTGGCGGCGAGGATCTGGTCGATCCCGCTGACGTTGAGGTAGGTGTCTTGGAGGCCCGCGAACGACGCACCCTCCAAGTCCTCGGCGGTGGCGCTCGACCGGACCGCGGAGAACTTCACATTGTGTCGCGTCACGAAACGTTCGTAGGCGTCGGCGACCTGTGCCCGGAGCTCGGGGGGGAATTCGGCCCGGTCGAACGCCTCGCGGATCTGTCGTGATGCTGCCTCGGTCGAATCGGCTCGCGCGACGTGCACCGTCGCCAGGATGGTCGGGATCTCCGTCGCGAGCGAGGTCCCGTTCAGGAAGGCCTTGTACGCCTCGGTGGTCAGGACGAAACCGGGCGGCACCGGCAGCCCCTGGCGGATCATCTCGCCCAGCTTTCCCGCTTTGCCGCCTACCAGGGCGAGGTCGCCGTCGGAAACATCCGCGAGATCCATCACGAGCGCCATGCCCACCTCCTACGCCGAGGAACGTTCAAAGGTGAAGGCGACAAGGTCGGCGGTCGGGGAGTACGGATGGGCCACATGCCGGTCCTTGAGCCGCCATTCCGGGGAGCCGCCGAGTCGTTCCTGCAGGTCCCGTTCGTGCCCTTCCGCGCCCTCACGGTCGGTCACTTCGTAGTAAAAGACTCGTCCGCCGGGCCGCACGACCGTTGCCACCGAGGGTAGATACTTAATCCCTTCGTGAGGGAGATTGAGGACGACCACGTCGACGGGCTTTGCCCCCTCGAGAAATCGTTCGACCGACGCCTCGATCGGCTCGACCGACGGTCCGAACGGGTACCGGGCGAGCGTCGTACGGAGCAGTGCGATCGCGGCGGGATTCAGGTCGACCGCGACCACGCTTGCAGCCCGGCCGGTTCGCGCGATGGTGACCGCGAACGGTCCGACCCCGCAACAGAGGTCGTACACCCGCTCGCCCGGACGGACCTCCCCGGCAACGCGGGCGTGCTCGCGGGCGAGCCGCGGGGAAAAGTAGGCGCGCTCGAGGTCGACCTCGAACTCGAGCCCGTTCTCCCGGTGCCGGGTCCTCCAGTCACCCTCTCCGGCCAATCGCTCGACCCTCCGCCGACGCTCGGCTCCGTGGACGCCGTGGTCTGCGCCGACGATCCGGGCCCCGGGTACAAATCGGAGTAGGGCGGCCCCGATCTCCTGCGAACGGTGGGAGAGGGTGGGGGGGATCCGAAGGAGCACGACGTCGCCGATGATGTCGAACGAGCGCGGCAGTTCCTCCCGTTCTTCCGACGGCCAGTCGACGAGGAGATCCCGGTAGTCCTGCGGACCGGGCGCCGCGGCGATCTCGAAATCCCACATGATGAGTTCTCCGAGGTCACCCGGGAGCTCAATAGCGGGCTCCACCGGCAGCAGGATCCACTCGCCCTCGACCGCGATCTTGAGGTCGTTCCGCAGCGCGTGCTCCTCGCGAAGCCGGCTCCGAACTCGCTCCCCTTCCGAGCGGGGCACTCGGAGCCCCCGGCTCCTCATACCGAAGGCGGGACCGCGGGCCGTAGAAGTCGAGGGAGCACGTCGGCGCCGCGAAGCGTTCCCAACGACCCTCGGGCGGCGGCAGGCTCGCCGAAGGTGAGGTCCTCGGTCCCGCCGGGGACCCCGGCTCCCACCAGAAGGAAGGGGACCGGGTCGTCCGTGTGTCCCTTCTGGATCGCCGGAGTGGCGTGGTCGGCCGTCACGGCGATGCGGACCCGGCTGAGGTCGAGCCCGTCGAGGAAAGGACCGAAGAACGATCGGTCGATCGACTCCACGATCTCCTGCTTCAGGAGAGCGTTCCCGTCATGTCCCGGTTCATCGGGGCCTTTGAGGTGGACGTAGACGAACGGGAAGCGGCCCAACAACTCCCGGGCGATGCGGGCCCGATCTTGGTACCCGGCTTCCCGGTCCGGTCCCATCGGACCCACGAATCGGTCCTCGAGGCCGAGGACACGGGCGATCCCCCGCTCGACCGGCATCTCGGTCAGCGAAGCGCCCCGGATCCCGTACCGCTGTTCGAAGGACGGGAGAGGAGTCTCCGCCAAGGACCCGGCATTCCGGACGAGGAGGGCGTTCGCGATCATCTTGCCGGAAAGGGCCCGACGGGCGTTCACCCGATGGCCCGCGAGGACTCCCCCGGCGCGTTCCAGGAAGAGATTGATCGCTTGGGCCGTCCGGGCTGCCGCCGGTGACGGGTCGAGCGGGGTCACCTCGAGGAGGCGTGGGTGGTCCGGTCGTCGCGCCTGGCCCATGCCGCCGACCCGTTCGTAGAAGGGATCGGCGTTCGACACCTGGGGAGAGAGGCCGCCCCCTGAGGTTGGATGGAGCCACAGCACTCCGCGGTGGCCCACGGTGGCCCTCACCTCGGCGCGGATCCCATCCGCGGCCAGGAGGTCGGCCCGCGTCACACCGAGCGCGAGCTCCTCTGCCTCGTGGGTAGAGAGCGAACGGCCCACGCGGGAGTCCAGAATCGAGCCGTCCCCATCCGCCGTCGCGAAGTTCAATCGCAACGCCACATCCCCCGGCCCGAGCGGGAGGTCGACCCCCAAGGCCTCCAAGACTCCGCGGCCGGGCGAGTCGTGGACGGGGTCGTACCCGAGCAACGCGAACACTCCGGCGTCGGACTCCGGGGCGACGCCCGTCCCACGACGACCACCTGCCCAAGCTGGCCGAGCCGTGAGAGCCGGTCCAGGTGGGGGGTTGCTGCGGCTTCGACTGGTGAGCGACCTCCGGTGGCCGGGTGCGGCCGATCGCCCAGTCCATCGAGGACGATCAGGGCCACCGGAACGGCCGAGCGTGACGCCATCGAGAAAGAACCGGCCATCCCCTTATAAGGGGTGTCAGGTCTGCCTCTCCGTTCCGTGGAGCAATTGGCGGGTTTACGGGGGTTCGTCCAAAAACCCCTCGGGCGGGTCCTCCTCATCGCGTTCGCCGTCGTGGTGACGGCGTTCACCTACGCCTACCTCTACGCGCTGCTCGCGATCCCGGTTCTAATGATCGTGGGCCTCGCCGTGCCGATCTGGCTCGGGATCAAGCGGATCCGGTTCCTGGCCATCATGGGCTTGGTCGTCCTCTTGCTCTCCGCCCCGATCGCGAACGTTGTCCTCACCCAGGAAGTCATGACCCCGATCGGCGCGGCCTCCTCCCCCACCGACTTGGTGGGTGGGGGCGGTGGCGCGGTCCTTCAGAATGCTCAAGTGACGCCGTACGTCGGCACTCTCTCCACGAACTTCACCTGGACCGTCACGATCGTTCCCCAGTACATCCCGAAGGGCAACTCCTCCCCCTTCCTGCTCTCGCTCTACATTTCGACATGTCCCGGCGCCACGGGGGCGAATGACCCGAATTGCGCAGTAGGCTACCCATTCTACGTCCTCAACAAGACCTTCACCGGGAACCTGACCGCCAACACGACGGAGACGTTCCACTTCATCTTCCCGTCCGACAGTATCTGGGCGTGGCAGATGGGCCTCTTCCTCAACAACAGCACGAGTCCGAGCACCCACAATGCCACCTTCATACTTCTCGCGGGCGACCCGATGTACAATGGGCTGGAAGGACCGGTGGTCGGTACGTTCGCCACGACGTACGTCCAGCTCCTGCTCACCGTCTACATCAACATCCTGGTCTACCTCGGGATTCCGTTCTATGTCGTCCTGCTGGTTTACATGTACATCAAGCGCCGACAGACCCAGCGCGGAAGCGCGATCGCCCGATCTCCCGGGCCGATCGCTCCTGAATCGGGAGGCACGGACGCGCCGGTATCCCCCGCCCCGCGGTCGGGGGTCGCCGATGGGGCGGACGTTTCGGGCCCCCGTCGGCCGGAGGTCCCCTGCCCCAATTGCGGGGCGGTCGTCTACCCGAACGAAACAACCTGCTGGAAGTGCGGGAAGCCGCTGGGCTCCAATCTCAAGCCCAGCTCGGAAGCCCCGCTTCCCTCGAGCGCTCCGAAGTAGACTTGGGACCCGGCGCGCGTCCTCGTCCCCAGGTCCTCTCTCCCGAGGAATGGCTGTCGGCCTTTGGTGACGGGAGCGCCCGTTCGGAACGGGCGGGTGACGCTCCCCGATGCCAGGTCGCCCGGTCGCTTAGGTGCTCGCCGGAAGCGTGGTCAGGCCCACGCATTCGACCAGTCCCACGCCCGTAACGTAGGCCACCACGGTGACCTTGACGGTCAGCCCCGCGATCGGGGGCTTCCACCGGGTGGTGGGGGTGAGCGTGGACGGCGTTCCCGGCGTGATGGTGGCCGGAGCGATTGTGAGCGTCCCCGCGAACGTGGACCAGGATTTCGCGACGTTGTTGTTCGACGTGAAGTTGATGTAAATCGAAGCGCTCACCGGGAATGGGCCATTGCCGAAGAACCCCGTCCCATTCAGGTAGAGCGTGGAGGTGATCAGCGGGCAGGTCGTAGCCAGGGTGCACCCGTGGGACGGGGCCACCGAGTACCAGCCGGGACCGAGTCCGAGGGGTGGGTTGTACACGTACAGGCCGGTGGCCTTTCCGACTCCCGCCACGGTGACGACGGCCTTGACCGTAAACGTCTGCGGGCCGGCCAGGGAAGGAACAGGCCAGCGCGTAGTGCTGAACACGCTCAGTGTCGAGGGGCCCGAGATGGTGGTTCCCGCCGGGCCGTTGCCGGCGTAGGCGGTGTAGGCGCCCAGCGCACCCGCGGTACGATTGGCGTAGAAGCTGACATTGAGGGCCTCTCCGGAGGCGGACCCCGAGTAGGTCACGTACGCCACAAACGTGGTCCAAGAACCCTGGACCGGGACGGCGCTTACACCGACCGCGACAGAGAGTGTGCTGGACGTGCTCCCTCCCGAGACGAGAGTGACCGCGACGCCCGCCGTAGCACTCTGACCGACCGGATTCGAGATGTTCACGAAGGCGTAGAACGTCCCGTTCGTTGTGGTGAGGCTAGCGGGGACGACAAACGTCCATCGGTTGTTTGCAGCGGAGTACGTCATCGCCTGGGCCACCGGATAGGTCACACTTAGTCCGGGGATGTTCACGAGGTTCACATACACGATGCCTCCCCCGGTATTGCCCGAGACGTAGGCCGTGATCGTGAACGCGCCGCCGACCGTGGGGTTGGCGGGTGAGATCCCGGTCGCGACGAAGAACGGAGGGACCGAGATGAGGGTGCCCGGGAGGATCGTGCTGAAAATGACCTGGTCATTGCTCACGACCAGGACCGTGATATTGTCGGGCAGCGCGGGTTGCTGGCAACCCCCGTGCGGGCACGGGAAAGTGTAGCTGAAGGTCTGACCGAGGTTCCATGTGATCGGGTTGGGAAGCGAGGCGGAGGCCAGGAGAGGATTTTGGAATTCGGGGGCCGTCGGGTGGAATGCGGACTTGAGATAGATCAGGGCGTTGCCGGACACAGACGGTCCAGCGAGGTGGGTGATCTGAAGACCCTGGACGTAGGTTTGGTTCGGCGTCAGGACCAGGTTGGCGGAAAACTGGGTGGTGTTCTGGACGGCCGGGGCGGGGAAGGTGGTGACCCAAGCGAAGATCGAGGAGAACAGGACCACGGTCATGGCGAGCAGGATGATGGTCGCCACGACCTCGGAGACTCCCCGTCGACCGAATCGTCGGCGGTGGGCGCGTCGGGAGGCACGACGACCGGCGGAACGCAGCGATGACGCCCTCGAAGAACGGAACCCCGACACCGACTAGCCCCCTAGTGTTGTGTAAAAGGCTGGGGAGCCGTATTTAGACGTTCCGAGAGATGCAGTTCTTTTCCGAGGGAACGCGCCGTACTACGGAACGGCGTGTTGGATTCCGGGCTCGATGCCGGGGAGGTGACTGGTCTCAGCTCTCTGTGGCCCCCCTCTCCGAAACTTTGGGGATGGGCGGCAAGGTCGGAGTCGGGGCCGACGGGGTCGGGCTCCGGCCGAAATCGTGGATGCGGGGCGGGAGAAACACGCCCCGGCGCATGTCAGAACATTGATTAGCCCCTCCCGCGCATCAACACGGTAATGGATTCACATCGGCTGTGGCGACGAAGGCGACGCCGCGGCGTTTCCGAGATCATCGCCACCGTCTTGCTGGTCGCCATCACGATCATTGCCGGGACGATCCTCTGGACGTTCCGGGTCTACACGCCACCTCAGCCTCCGACGGTCGCCTTCGATATCCCTGGCGGCGGGAGCAACCCGGTCTGGGGCGACCCGACCGACTGCCAACCCCTCGGGAGCTGGACCTATCCGCTGTCCCCGAGCCTCGACAACCAGTGGGGTCAGGCCTGGTGGAACCAGTGCGAGTACTTCAGTGAAGACGAATACCCCACCGCCGGTAACTTCTCCTCGTTGAACACGACCGAGATCGTCTTCACCCAGGTCAGTTCGCCCGGTCTCCTGCTTTCCGACCTCAACTTCACCTTCACGTGCAACGGAAAGGACGCACCGGCACCCTACACGACCCAGAACACCACGGTCCTCCTGCAAGGCACGTTGGCCCAGATGACCTGGTTCCCGGGACTTTCCGGCTCGGCCCCCGCGGGACCGTACCTCGGGTATTGCGGCGGGTTTGACATGGGAGATGAGGCGGGGGTAGCGTTCGGATCGCTGTTCACCCGGCTCGGGGTGTTTGAACCGTTGACGAACGCGACGCAGTATCTGGTGAACGGGGATTTGTTCATCGTCTACATCCACAACGGTGGATACCCGCTCGACTATGCCTGCATCGAAGCGTCGGGTCCGTACGCCCAACCCTGGGCGGGCGACGGGCTCATTTGTCCCTCGACCTCGGGTCATCCCAACGGGATCACGGGCGCCCCCCTCCTCGACATCGACGATTACCACGGGGCCCCGCCGTGGTGCTTCTCCAACCCGGCAGCCTGCACGATCGACATCTCTTACACCGGACAACCCTCGAACCTCCTGCTCTCGATCCCGGTTTACGACCTGACTCCTCCGACGTAGGATCGGTAGGGTCGGGGATGATGCCAATAGCCACCCGGTCTTCAGTGGACTCGGGCCTCTCTGCCCCGGATCCATCTCGGGAAGGGAGTCCAGGCTGACCATGCGGGCTCCCCGGGCACGTCAAGTCGTGTGGGTCGCGCTTTACACCATCGCCATCGGCGTACTCGTGCTCTTGCTGGTCCTGATCGGGATCGGGTACCTGCGACTTCCCGCGTCGGCGCCTTCCACGTTCACCGTCCGAGAGATTCGGTGGACGATCGAACAGGGAACGATCTCCACGGGCGAGGGCTGGTTCGGCCTGGGAGAGTTCAACTACACCCCCGCCGCCGGGTTCTTCCCCCCGACCTACGATTCGGGCTCTGCGTTCACGGTTGCGTGGGCGATCGTCAACTACGACCACGTCAACCATACGATCTACAGTGTCACCGTGAACTCCCCCTTCACGGTCCTGGGGTCCAAGTATCCCCTGCCGATGCCCGTCATCGTGGGAGACGACAGTCGCCCTCTTGGTCTCACGATCGGCACGCCGAGCTCGCTCACCGGCTCGGTGATCCTCGAGATCACGGTCAACGCGCTCTCGTAGGTCCTGCCCACGCCGAACCGCGCGACCGCTTCGTGGAGGGGCACGAGAGAAGACGGGTTGGGTAGCGTGTCAGGACCAGACTGGCAGCCGGCCAGTAAACCGCCTGTCCAGACATCGGTGGCCGCGGGGCACTCCGGAGCTCACGTCCGGCTTGGAGAGGGGGTCCAGCGCCGGCGAGCCCCCAGGCTATCTCGACGTTACGCCCGTGCGCGTTCAGAGAAGGAGGGCGACGCCCGGCCGGGCGTCCGCAGGATTTGACGGGTCCAAAATAGGGGGGCCGATGGCGGGATTCCCCGCCATCGTCCGAGGAAAGGGTTGCTCAGGTTGCGGTCGCCGGATCCCTTACGGGAGGGTTGACGGGCTGGTAGTGCCCGAGTACGAGCCCTGGCCGATCCCGACAAACGTGTTCCCAGCGCCCGCCCAGGGGTTTGCCCCGGCGGCGGAGCCAGTGTCGATCACGATCGTGTAGAGGGTCGTGAGCGGCGTGGACGACGTGGTCGCGGTGTCGGTAGGGTACGTAAGGCTGGTCACAGCCCAGCCGGCCGTCACGAGTCCGCACGCGGCAACGAGGCCCGCGGTGTTGACGACGTAGAAGCCGCCCGCGGCGCCCGGGAGAACCGAGCCGCCGGGGCCCTTGACTTCAAGTCCTACGCTCGCGAAGGTCACGGTCGAGGATTCGACCGTCAGCGTGTAGGTCCAGTCGGCCGTCTTGATCGCGGCTGCAGCCGTGGTCGTTCCCGCCGCGCAGGCGGAGGCGACGCCGCTGCCCACGTTGTTGGCAGCGATTCCGTTGCCCGCGGCAAAGGCACTGCCAATCGGGGCGTTGCCCGGTCCGTGGGTCAGTCCCGAGATCAGCACGTACAGAACGGCTGCGAGGACCACCGTGATCGCGACCAGCAAAATGGTCGCAATAATCGGCGATACCGCTCGCTTCCGCGCCTTTCTCCAGCTCCGCTTGTTTGTTTCCCAGACGTTCATTCGCTTTGTCCTCCGAGGGTCCGAAGACCCGCGAAGACCCCTACTGGAAACAGGTAGTATTTGAATCAAGAGGGCACCCGATTCGACAATAGACGCATTATACATCGACAAATGACGCCATGCGCATCTATGCGCATAACAACACATCGTGCCACGTCAGAGCACGACACCGGCCCAAATCGGCATATCGTGGACCGGGAGGCGCCCGGGGGCCGAAAACGAGCCCATTTCCGGCCCCTCCCCTCATTCGCAGCCGAAGCGACGAGTCCGAACCGATCGCCCGGCTGGCCCCGGATTGGAGGTTATACACGGGTCGCCTCGGATCACGCTCGTGTTCGACAGCATCCCACGTACGTTCGACACCTCAGAAGAGCAGGCGTACGGCACTCGGAGAAAAATCAGACGGACCGGGTTACGATTGTTTAAGTAAGAGAAGTATGCTTGGCCCTTACTGGCTGTGTTCGACAACGCTCCGGACCGGGAACCTGCACGCCCTCGTGGCGCTGCTCCTTCTCGGGAAGCGACCGAGGATGCGCGCATTGCGCTACGGTGCAACCGCAAGGAGCTCCAGCTGGTCGACTCGTTCGTGACGAACGGCGAGTACCCGACCCGCTCGGAGCTCATGAGGGCAGCGCTGCACGCGTTCCTCCGCGCCCGTACCTTGTCGACCGCGCCGACGCCTGCCGTGGACGCCGAGGGCTTCATCGAGGTCCCCGTGCGTCTTCGGCCCGAGGAATACGCCGCATTCGAGACCTACAGCCGCCATATCGCCAACGGGCGCCCGGTCCGGGACATCCTGGCCGAGATCGTCCGCCGCGGCGAATTGGAGCTGAAGGTCCAGGAGCTCGTCCAACGGGCTCGTGCAACGGTGCGCGATGCGGTGGAGACCCGGGCCCGGGTCGGAGCGCTCCAAGAGAGCGGCAAGGACCTGGAGCGGCGGGGCGTCGTCGGTCGGTAGAGGACGGAGGGTAGCGAGACGGCCAAAGGGTGGGTTGTGGCGATCTACAAGGATGGGGAAGGAGCGAACGAACGAATTTCCGGACCGGACACCGGCGTGCTGGAGGAGGCGTGGGCCCACCAGCTCCGCCTCGGCCAAGACGTTCGGTTCGTCCTCGCCGCCGTCGGCGGCGGGGGGATACGGATCGCTCGGGAGATCGCGGCCCGCCACATCCGTCACTTGGAGACCGTCGCGATCAACTGTGACCCCAAGGTGCAATCGTTCGACGAGTTCGACCGTCGGGTCTACTTAGGCCCGGACTCGGGCGCGGATCGCGACACGGGGGGTTCCCCCTTCGTGGGGGGGCTACTCGCCCGAGCCGCGGAGCCGGCGCTCGACCGAATCTTCGAGGGAGCTACGTTCGTCATCGTGGTCGGGAGCCTGGGCGGGGGCGCGGGGAGTGGGGCTCTCCCGTACTTGCTCGAGGTCGCCAGCCGGCATGCCGAAGTCGTGAGCGCGTTCGTCGTGCGACCCTTCCGATGCGAAGGGGACCGGCGCGCTCTCGCGGACCGGGCGATCGGTCGCCTGCACTTTGTGGAGGCGTTCGTGGAGAAGCGGGAGCGTGGCCTGGCCTCGCTCCGCACGCTGGACAACGAGTCGCTCGTGCCCTCCCAGGGAAATCTCGCGTTTGGCCAGGTGGCCCGTCACTGGGCCGACCTGATCCAAGATCACATCGAGACCGCCTTCCTCGCCCCGACGGAAGCCCTCCTCGACGCCGCGTCTCTCGCCCATATCGCTCGCTTGACCCCCATGAACCAGTTCGCCGAGGCTGAGCTGCCTCCGGTCGGACTTGGACTCCCGCCGATCGCTCCGCCCCTTTCGCCGGAGTACCCCCTCTCCTACCCGCCGCGAGCTTGCAGGGAGGCGGCGAAGTGGAGCTCACGTTCGAGATCGTCCCGGAAGCGCGCCCGCCCGAGGCCCACTAGACCCCGAGGAAGGGGGGCCCCTCCCGACCCCCCTGCCTCCTCCCCTCCTCCTCTAGCCTTATGAGGAGAGCCGCCTCGGCTCCCATCCGATGGACGGCCGCACCCTCACAGTCCTGTTCCTCCTCGTGCTCCCCGCCGTTCTGATCGGGGTGACGATATGGGTCTTTGCCTCGAACCCCCTTTCGATCTTTGTGCTGCTCGCGGCGATGGTCGCTGGCGGGTTCTATCTGTTGACCTACAACTCGTCCTTCACCTGAAGGAACGGGCCGACTAGCCGTACATCTCGGTCGGTCCCGGCGGGTTGTCGTGGGGCTCCGGCCCCCCTTCGCTCGGGCGGGTCTTCATCGCGCTGCGCAGGGCCCGTTCGATCTGTTCGGCTTGTTCCCGCAGCGGCTTCGTGTCGATCTTGAGCTCGGGGAGGAGTCGGTCGAGGGTCTCGATGAGGGCCGCACCGGCGCGGTGGTCGGGGAGTCCCTCGGCGACGCGTGCGCTCACGAGGAGCGTGGCCACCGGGATCGGACGGCCGATCCCCTGAACGAGGAGGGCGCCGGAGACCCCGCCGATCACGCCGTCCTCGAGCGAGCGCGCCTGGGAGTCCTCGAACGATTTTCGAAGGACCGGGTCGGTCCGGGAGTACGCCGCCCAGACCTGCTCATCGGGGGCGGTCGCCGCCGGGGTTTCCGCTTCCTCCTCGCCGTCTCCCGGGTGGGGGACGACCCCCTCCAAGCAGATGATCAGGCGCGCCTTCCGAAGTTCCGCCCCGGCGAGGATCGTCCGCGCCAGTGCGTTGGCTTGCGCTGGCGTCGGCGGGAACTCGGAGAGCACGAGACCCAAGTCACCCCGGCCATAGACCCGGACCGTCGGATGGACCTCGCCATTTTGGATGACGGCCACCGGCGCGATATCTGGCGACTCGAAGCGGCCGACCCGTGGGATCTTCAGGGCTCGGATCATGTAGTGACCCGCCACCGTCGTCGCGAGACCCGCACTGGGAAACGCGGAGATCACGACGCCGCCGGGACGCATCGCGAGCTCGCCCGTCCCCTCTTCCTTCCACGTGTACTCCATCGGATGCCGCCTCGGTTGGACGGAACGCGGACCCCTCTTTATCCCCGTCGGACCCACCTCCCTTCGTCCCTTCGCGATACACCCAAGTACTCGGTTCCGCTCCTCGGCGATCGTGGGGCTGCCTCTTCGGGACCTCGTGGAAGCGCAGGAAATCCCATGGGACGCGCTCTCGGGCCGTACTCTTGCGGTCGACGGGTACAACGCGGTCTACCAGTTCCTGGCGACCATCCGTCAGCGAGACGGGCAGCTGTTCACCGATCCCCAGGGTCGGGTCACCAGTCACCTCATGGGCGTGTTCTACCGGACCACCTCGCTCCTCGGCGAGGGGGTACTACCGGTCTGGGTGTTCGACGGTAAACCCCCGGATCGGAAGGCCGGAACGATCCGCCAGCGAGTGGCGGCCAAGGAACGGGCCGAAGCGCAATACCAGGACGCCCTGGCGGCCGGGGACCTGGTGACCGCCCGTCGGAAGGCCGCGCAGACCTCCCGGCTCACCCGCCCGATGGTCGAAGAGATCGGAGCCCTTCTCGCGACGCTGGGAGTGCCCACTGTCCAGGCGCCCAGCGAGGGGGAGGCGCAGGCCGCAGTCATGGCCGCCCATGGATCGGTCTGGGCGGCCGCTTCGGAAGACTACGACAGCCTGCTGTTCGGAGCGCCACGGCTCGTTCGGGGGCTCGCCGCTCGAAACCGGGGGGGCTCGGCGCCCGGGGCCCAGATCATCGACCGGAACGAGCTGCTCGCTCGGCTCGGTATTTCGGGGGAGGAGTTGATCCTCGTGGGAATCCTGGTCGGTACCGACTTCAACGAGGGGGCCAACGGATACGGCCCCAAGAAGGCGCTCAAGCTCGCCCAGCAACACTTGGGCTTCCGAGCCAGCGTGGAGCGGGTGGGGCTCGACCTCGCAGAATGTGAGGAGACGGCGGAGATCTTCCGGCACCCCGTTTCGATCGAGGTCCCGCTCCCGCCGTTCGGGCCGGTGGACGAAGAGGCCGTCCGACGGCTCCTCGTGGACGAACATGGGTTCGCCGAAGCGCGCATCAAGAGCGCGATCGCTCGCGCCCGCACCCGACCTCGGCCGGCGACGAGCCCGGCAGAGGCCCGCGGACATCAGACTCTCCTCGAGACGTTCGGAGGGGGACCGTGAGTCGTTTCGAATGCGTTCCGAACTTCTCCGAGGGGCGGGACGATGTGAAGCTCGAACAGATCACCGCCGCGGCCCGCGAGGTGCCGGGGGTAACGGTGCTGGACGTGGAGCGGAACGCCGACCACAATCGGGCCGTCATCAGCCTGGTGGGGGAAGGAGAGCCTCTCCTGGAAGCGGTCTTTCGCATGATGCAGATCGCGACGCGGACGATCGACCTGACCCAACATCACGGCGAACACCCCCGGATGGGAGCCACCGATGTCGTCCCGTTCGTGCCGCTGGGGGCCGCGACCATGGACGAGGCGGTGCACCTGGCCGAACGCCTGGCCGCGCGCGTCGCTCGCGAGCTCGAGATCCCCGTCTATCTCTACGCGAAAGCCGCACGACGCCCGGAGCGGGCCGATCTCGCGAAGGTGCGGGAGGGGCAATTCGAGGGGATCCGGGAGGCGATCGCGACCGACCCCGCCCGAGCCCCCGATTTCGGACCCGCCCGGGTCCATCCCACCGCTGGCGCCGTGGCGATTGGCGCCCGGCCGATCCTCATTGCCTACAACGCCTACCTTACCACGCCCGACGTGGCGATCGCGAAGAAGATCGCCAAAGCCGTGCGAGCCCGCGATGGCGGATTGCCCGAGGTCAAGGCGCTCGGGTTCGAGATCGCCGAACGCCATCGGGCCCAGGTGTCGATGAACCTTACGGACTATCGGACGACGCCGATCCACCGCGCGCTCGAGGCGGTGCGGCGTGAAGCGCAGCGATATGGGGTTGGGGTCGAGGAGTCCGAGATCGTGGGCCTCGTTCCGGAGGACGCCCTCTTCGACGCGGCTGAGTACCTACCTGCAGTTGCACTCCTTCGACCGTGCGACGGTCTTGGAACGCAATGTGCGCGCCGTGGATGCGGCCGTACCCGCCGCCGAGTCCCTCGGTTCGTTCACACAACGCATGTCGGCCCGCACTCCGACTCCGGGAGGCGGGAGTGCGGCCGCCGCCGCCGGTGCCCTGGCCGCGGCCCTCGGCGAGATGGTCCTCGCGTACTCGATCGACCCCGCGAAGCCCGACCCGGAACTCCCGGAAGTTCACGCGACGCTCGAGCAAGCCCGGGTGCGATTCCTCACCCTGGTCGACGAGGATTCCCGTTCGTACGAACTCGTGCGGAGCGCCCGCAAGACTCGGAAGGCGACCCCCGGTCCCGAGGCGGAGCAGGCCTACGTCGAGGCGCTCCGCACGGCGGCCCGTGTACCGCTCGACACCGCCCGACTCGCCACCTCGCTCGCGGTGCGACTCCGCGCGGTTCAGGCACGGACCCGCAAGGCCCTCGCGAGCGACCTCGTCACCGCGTTGGCGCTGTTCCGGGCGGCGACCGAAGGCGCGCTGGCGAACGTGGAGATCAACCTCCTGGACCTCAAAGCCGCCGGCATTGGCACGACCGAGCTCGAAGGCGAGGTTCAAGGACTCCGCGCGGGATGGGCGTGAGCCCGTGCCCGACCGCGACGGGTCCTCCTCGCCTCGTCCCCAGGTGTGGGTGAACTGCGCCGCGTCCCTCGACGGACGGCTCGCCTTTGCCCACGGGGTGCGCGCGCGTCTGTCGGGCCCGGAGGACCTGGCCCGCGTTCAGCGGATCCGGGCAACCTCCGACGCGATCCTGATCGGGGTGGGAACCGTCGTGAAGGACGACCCCTCCCTGCGGGTGCACTGGGACGTACTGGGCGAGGAGCCGAAGCGATCCCCCACCCGGATCATCGTGGACGCGTCCGGACGGATCCCCGAACGCGCCCGGGTGCTCGACGGATCGATCCCGACGCTCATCGCGACCTGCGAGCAGAACCGGCGCGCGTATCCGCCGACGGTCACGACGGTGGTGTGTGGACGTGCGACCGTCGACCTTCCCCGGTTGTTCGCTTTGCTCCGGGACCGGGGGTTCGAGCGAATGATGGTGGAAGGAGGTTCCCGCATCCTCGCCAGCGTCGCCCGCGCCGGGTTGTTCGACCGCTGGACGATCTACTACGCTCCGGTCATCGTCGGGGGGATCACGGCTCCTCCGATCGTGGAGGGGGTAGAAGCGATAGGTCCCCAAGACCTGGTCCACCTTCGACTCGAGGGTCTCGATCGGCTCGGAGAAGGGTTCGTGGCGACCTACGGTCCTCGGTCTCCGGCCCGGAAGAACGAGGGTGCCACGGGTCTGGACCGCTCCGCCCGTTGAACGCGTAGCTCTATACCCGAGGGACCCTCTCGCTCCCCCGAGTGGGAGATGCGTACCGGTTTCGTCGTCGTGGGGGTTGTGCTCGTGATCCTCGGGGCCGTTCTGATGCTCGTCCCGCTCGTGCCCCAGGCATCGGTGACCGTCTCGCAGTCGACCCCGTATGTGGCCAACATCACGGGCTTCTCGATCACCGGAACCGTCGCCGGCACCATGACCTGGACCTCCAACTCCACGGTGGACTTCGGTTTCGGGACCTGCTCCAAGATCTCCGCCTCCGACTCCTGCACGGGAACCACCCAAGGGTGGGAGTCCAACTCCTCGGGCGGATCGATCTCGTTCACGGTCGCGACGGGCGGGGCCATCGCCGCGGTCGTGATCGGGTCGGGGTCTGCCTCCGTCAACATCAAGCTCGCCGAGACGACCATCGGGATCATCGTCCTCGTGGTCGGGATCCTCCTCCTCGTGCTCGGGGTCGTGCTCCGAACGAAGGAGTCTCCGGCGCTTTCCTCGCCTCAACCGAACCCGGCGAACGGGACAACCGAGTACCCCGGCCCGGTCCTCAAGTAGGGGACGGACCGAACGGTCCGGCTGCGACGCAGGATTCAAGTAACATCGCACGGCTCGTAATTTGGGGAACCCGCTCTCATGTCCGCTCCTATTGCGTCCCGACCCCTTGGCGTCGCCGGCATTGCCGTCCTCATGGGCATCCTCGGATTCATCGTCCTGCTCGGAGGGGTCCTGGTCCTCGCGGGGATCACGGCGAGCGCGTTCCTGGGGGCCCCGGCCTTCTTCGGGGAGGTCGGGTTGGGACTCGGTCTCATCCTGGTCATCTTCGGTCTGATCGTGCTGGCCGTCGCCTACGGACTGTACGACCTGCACATGTGGGCGCTCGCACTCGCCATCATCGTGCTCTTGGTCTACCTCGTTTCCTACGCGCTCGCGGGTGCGTACTACAGCCTCGGGTTCATCCTATCCCTCATCGTCTTCGTCTACCTGCTCGCCGTCTCCCGTCACTTTTCCTAAGCACCCCCGTGCGGGCGATGCACCCCCGGCGATGAGGGGCTGGCCACGGTTGGCGGGCGCTGGGCAAGCTTGATTCCAATTAAGGGGCGATTGATGTATTCCAACGAAATGGAGACCTTGGAGACCTCGCGAAGTCAGCATCTATGTCAGGGTACCGTTCCTCTCTCCCGGTCGGCGTCGCCATCATCGCCATCCTCATCGGAATTCTAGGCTTCTTCACGCTGCTCTTCGGGATCCTCGTCCTCGTGGGCATTGGCGCCAGCGCCTACTTCGGCGTCCCCGTCTTCCTCGGTGTCGGTGGCCTGACCCTCGCGCTCATCGTGATCATCCTGGGGATCGTCGAGCTCGCGGTCGCCTACGGGCTCTGGGACCTGAACATGTGGGCCCTCGTGCTCGCCATCCTGGTCCTCATCGTGGAGATGGCGATCTACGGCCTCGCGGGCGCATTCTTGAGCCTCGGGTTCCTCCTCTCGCTCGTGCTCTTCATCTACCTCCTCGCGGTGTCCCGACACTTTTCGTGAAGCGCCAGCGCCGGGCCCCACTTTCGCGCCGGACCGACGCACCTGTTATCAACCGGGGTGCCTCCTCCGCCCGCGGGGTACTCCGTGAAACTCGTCCACTTCACGCTCGCCGACCAGTTCCACTTCGGCATGATCACCGACGCCAACGAGTTCATCGACCTCGACACCGCGTGCCGGGACTACTTCGGCGTCAACCCGATCAAGGGGGCCGACCCGAGCCGGTTCCGCGACATGCAGGCATTCTTCCAGGGCGGGGCCGACTCGGTCCAGGTGACCCGGAAGATCCTCGAGTACATCGAGCGGCGACGCGCGGCGGGGTGGACGCCCCGCGCGGCGACCGGCGCCCGCTTCCTGTTCAAGCCCGAGGAGGGCGTCAAGCTGCTCGCCCCGGTCGTGCGCGGGGTCAAGATCTACTGCCTCGCGGCCAACTCGAAGAGCCACCTGGCGGAACAGGGGAAGCCGACCCCGAAGCAGCCGTATGTCTTCACCCGATTCTTCAACAGCCTGGTCGGGCCAAGCGAGGCGCTCTTGCTCAATCCAGTCGGGGCGTTCCCGGACGTGGAACTGGAGCTCGCCCTCGTCATCGGTTTGCGGGGCAAACACATCCCGGCTGCGAAGGCGATGGACTACGTCGCGGGCTACACGATCGCCCTCGACATGGGCTACCGCGACCTCCAGTACCCCGCGGAAGGGCCGGTCGATTGGACGATGGGCAAGGGGTTCGACGGAACGATGGCGGTCGGCCCGTGGGTGGTCCCGAAGGAAGAGGTCGGCGAACCCTACCCTCTCCGCATGGAGCTCAAGGTCGGGGGCCAGGTCCGCCAGCTCGGCGACACTTCGGACTACGTCTTCCGCATCCCCCAGATCCTGGCCCACTTCTCCCAGGGGATCACGTTCGAGCCGGGGGACATCATCTCCCTCGGCAGCCTGGGCGGCACCCCCGGCTTCGAGTTCGGCAAGGAGTCCCGCAAGCTGAAGGCGGGGGACGTGATCGAGGCCCAGATCGAGAAGATCGGTCGCCTCGTCCTTCCGGTCAAACCCGAAGCGTCGCTTCCCCCCGCAGGATCAGGAACAGCGCCGCCGGCGTAGGGAACTCCTTCTCGTCGCCCGTGCTCCCCTCAAGGGAGGTCGCGCCCCAAGGATACGCCACGGGTCCGTTCAGCGTCACCCGGGTACGATCGTGGGCGGCCGCGGGGACCGGGGCATCCCGAAGCGGGTCGAACCGATCGAGGGCCGCCCGTTCGAGCAGGAGCACGCGCAGGCCGGTGCCGCCGTGCAGAGAACCGGGCAGTCGGATGAGACGGTGGACGTCGGTCGTTACCGGAGCATCCGTTTCGCCCTGCACCTCGATGGCTGCGCGCGGGACGACCGCCTCCAGGAACTCTTCGCGGAGAGCCGGCGTGAGGGACGGAAGGGTCCGCGAAGCGCGGATCTTCTCGACCCCGCCTTCCTCCAGCAGCAGCTTGGCGAGCTTGTGAGCGTGGGGTTTGGGGATCCCCCACGCCACCATCTCCTTCGTGGCCGCGGCCGCCCCCGCGTTCTCCCATCGCGACAGGATCTGAAGCAGGGCCCGCGTCGTCCGGCCTCTCCAGCCCGCCGCGTCCGCTGGGGCGATGTCCCGCAGCTGGACGGTCCCTCGACGGACCCCCAGTCTCCCATCGGTCCCGTCCTCGGAGACCGCCATGTGACGGGCCCCGACGGCCAGTCGCGCATCGAACCCCGTCCCCTGGATGTAGTCGACCAGCTCCCGCCGTTCGGGGCTGGTGAGGGGAAGGAAGCGCTCGTCCCGGACGTGGACGTGGTAGCCGCGGCCGCCGGAGAAGACGAGGTGCATCTCTTCCGGCGGGATCCCGAAGTCCCCGACGAGGAAGTCGTCGACCAGGTCCTGGAGGCGGGTTTTCACCAGCTGGAGCTGATGGGGGTAGTCGAGCTCTTCTGCGCCGCGGAGGTGGTCGGCGTCCAGGTCGAAAATCAGGTCGGCGCCCAGCCACTCCTTCCGGGCCATTGTCGGCTCCGCGGGCCAGCGGTAGTACGCGGTGGAGTAGTAGACGTGACGCGGAACCTCCCGGATCAGGGTACTGCTGGAACTCCTCGGGAGAACGAAGGGTCGTGTGCCGTCGCATACTCATCTCGGCGCCGAAGGGGAACGCCGCGAACTCCCGCCGATCCAGCCGGTGCGGAGGAGCGGGGGGGTGGGCCTCGTAGTAGGACCGGAACTGAGCCTGGGCCCAGGCGAGCCCGGCGCCCTCGAGCGCGACCGTCTTCGCCACGCCTACTCCTCGAGAGCGGGGCCGGACGGGCCCAGGGCCTCCTCGACCTCCGCGTCGCGGCGGAGCCGGGCGAGGAGGTGGAAGACCGTGGAGTGCTCGCTCCCACGGAGGAGCAGCTCGACCGCGCGGGTGGCCCGCTCGAGCTGGTCTTCCTGGCCGATCAGGGCGACGGTCGCCCCGTACACGCTCATCGAGCACCCGGAGAGCTCCTCGATCCGAGCCCGGGCCTGGCCGCGGGTCCCGATCACGCGCGACCGGATCCGGCGCAGCGCGGCCTTCTCCTTGTGGCCCGTCGTGACCTTGATGTCGAGGATGCCGAGGTACGTGTCCTCCTTCAAGAGGCGTTTCGCACGCTCGGGGGAGAACCCCCGGCCGATCGCGAGGACGATGTCCCGGGCCTGCATGACCCGGAGCGCGTCGGTGTCGGGTCCGCTGATCCGGACCTCTCCCTCTTTCGCGTCCACGAGGACTTCCGTCGAGGTCGCCTCGGCAATCTCCCGTCGGGTGCGTCCTCCGGCTCCGATAAGGACGCCCACCCGGTCCTCCGGGATCCGAGCGTAGAGGGTCGTCATCGTCGGTTCTCCTCGGGCTCCGGCCGGATCGCGGTGCCGCCCACGGCTTCAAGGAACTCCTCCGGCTCCACCTCGAAACCCAGACGGGACAGGAACTTGGCGTAATTGCCGATGTCGCGTTCCAAGAGGGCGAACGCCTGGGGATGGTCGACGGGAACCGCCTGGGCCACGTCGATGAGGACCACTTCCCCCTCGTACAGGAGGGTGTTGTAGGGTGAAAGGTCCCCGTGGACCAGCTTCGCGGTCCGGATCATCCGGCCGATCTGCTGGACGAGAGCCTCGTAGATGGCGCCCGGGTTTTCGATCTGGGCGTCCCGCAATCGAGGAGCGGCGCCGTAGGCGTTCCCGATGTACTCCATCACGAGGATGTTGCGGAAGTGGCCGTACGGCTTGGGGGCCCGAACCTCAGCATCGGCGAGGCGGCAGAGGATGGTGTGCTCCCGCCGGGTCCAGGCAAAGATGAGCCCGCCAAAGTTGCGGACGCTCGTCTCCCGTCGGAGTTCCTCGAGCGCGTAGGGCGGAAGGTTGTGGAAGGTCGTGTTCGCGATGCGGTAGATCTTGACCGCCCGGAACTCCGCGCCCGCCGTGGCTCGGAAGACGCCTCCCTCCTTTCCGGTCGCGACCGGTCGGTCGATGGAATCGAACTGTCCGCGGTTGATCAGACGGGACACGGCAAGTAGGGTCGAATGGTCGAAGAACTGGTCGAGGAGGTCGCGGTGCGATTCCTCCTTGCGACGGTCCTCGAACCGTTCGCGGCGACGGGGCAGTACAGACGTCTACGGGGCGGGGCACGGGCACATGACACCTTCTCGCTCTCTTAGTCTCTCGCGGGAGTTCGGACCAGGGTCCGAAATGGCCGGGGAGTGTTGCGAGCGTAACCTCGTCTATATCCGCACCGCCGAACTTCTCTGTCCAATGGCGCCCCCGTTCCTCTCCGCACCGACCCCCCGCGGCTCCCGGCCGACCGCTCCCGCTCCCCGCCCGGCGATCGCCCGGTCGAGTGATCTGGGCCAGCGCCTGGAGCGGCCCGCCGACTACGACCAGATCTTCCGCGTGGTACGCGGTGCGGTCCGTTCGGTCCTCGGCATCGAGCGACCCGGCCTGGGTCTGACCCTCTCGGACCTCCCCCCCCAGTTGGGAGCCTACTGGCAGATCACCGGGAACATGATCGTTCTCAACGAGGGGTTGGTCGACGCCATGCGGGCCCACGCCGGCAGCGCCCTGGAACTGAATTCGTTCGTCTACGTGATCCTCGCCCACGAGTACCTTCACTCCCTTGGATACCTGGACGAGGGCGCCGTTCGAGAGGTTACTGCACGGGTGACCCGAAGTGCCTTCGGCCCCGACCATCCGGCGACCAAGATGGCCGAGGGGAATCTCTGGCAGATGTACCCGTTCCTCTCATACGCCCGCGGCGGGCGAGGCCGTCACTTGAAAGTCGTCACGCGCTTCGACCTCGACACGACCCAGACCTACATCCGGTAAGTCCCGCCGAGATCGGTCCATCGCGGACCTTATCACCGAGATTGTACTCCCTTTCCCCGAACCCATGATCATGGTCAACGAGGGAGCCGGGGTGGCCATCGTCATCGTCGGCATCGTCCTCTTGGCGTTCGAATTGGTTCACCCGGGAGCCCTCCTGCTCATCCCTGCCTCGATCCTGATCGCCGCGGGCTTCCTCTACCTGTTCCTCCCGAACGTGTTGCTGGACAGCCCCGTGGGGCCCATCGTCGTCGTCCTGGCGGCGTTCGGGGGCGCCCTCGTTGAGATCCCCTACTACCGGTGGGTGGCCCCGGTGCATAAACCGATGAGTACGACGACGAGGGGTCTCATCGGCGAGGAGGCGATCGTCATCGTCTCGGTGGAGCCGAACAATCTCCGGGGGAAGGTCAAGTTCCGGTCCGAGATCTGGTCTGCCCGCTCGGATCGTCCGATCCCGGTCGGAACTCGGGTGAAAGTCACCAAGGGCGAGGGCGTTTCCGTGACGGTCCAACCGATCGACTCGACCAAGTCGGACGCCTGAATGTCCCCGCGCGGAATAGGAAAGGGTTACACCCACCCCTCGCTTCCCCGCAGCACGAGAGCGGCAGCCGGCTCGGAGTGAGGTAGAGGATCGGCCATGGATTACACGTTCGTCATTCTCGGGGTCGTTCTCCTCGTCGTCGCGCTCCTCATCCTGCTCACCCGGATGTTCTACACGATCCAACCGTACCAGCAGGGGATCGTTACCCTCTTGGGCTCGTACAAGCGGATGCTGAACCCGGGGTTCAACGTCGTGAGCCCCCTCGCCCAGGTGCTCAAGATCGACTTGCGTACCCAGGTCCTCGAGGTGCCCCGCCAAGAGGTCATCACGAAGGACAACTCGCCCACGAACGTCGACGCGATCATCTACATCAAGGTCGTCGACGCACCCAAAGCGATCTTCCAGGTCCAGAACTTCCAGGTCGCCACCCTCGCGCTCGCCCAGACCACGCTCCGGTCGATCATCGGCGACATGGAACTGGACGAGGTCCTGTACAACCGGGAGCGGATCAATACCCGGCTCCGGGACATCCTCGACGAGTCCACGGACAAGTGGGGCGTTCGCGTCGAAGCAGTCGAGATCAAGGAGGTCGACCCCGTCGGCCCAGTCAAGACCGCGATGGAGGAGCAGACCTCCGCCGAGCGGCAACGACGCGCGGCGGTCCTCCGGGCGGACGGCGAGAAGCGCAGCGCCATCCTCGTGGCAGAAGGTCAGAAGCGCTCCCGGATCCTTCAGGCCGAGGGCGTTCGGCAGTCCCAGATCCTCGAGGCCGAGGGCGCTCGGGTCGCCACCATCCTTCAAGCGCAAGGAGAGGCCCAGCGGCTCCGCATCCTATCCTTGGGTTCGAGCGTCCTCGACGCCAAGGCCCTCACCGTGCTCTCCTTGGACACCATCACCAACTTGGGGAACGGCCAAGCCACGAAGATCCTCTTCCCCTTCGAGTTCTCGCGGATCGTCGAAGGCGCCTCCGAGTATCTCGGGAGCGGCCGGACCGTCCCCGACCGACAATTGAACACCCTCGATGACCTCGAGAAGCGCATCGGGTCGATGGACGACATCTTGGGGCCGATCCCGAAGCAGGAGGAGCTCCTCTCCGAGATCCGTTCGATCGAGGAGGAGATCAAGGCCGAGTCGGACGAATCCTCCGCGATTGTCAACCCGCACGGCGGCAAGACCAAGGTCAGCATGACCCCGGGGCTGCCCGACGCCGACCAGTTCGCCCCGCCTCCGCCGCCGGGGCCCGCGGCCGAGCATACTGGGTCCGCGCCGCCGGACATCCCGCGGGCCAATTCGGGTTCGATCCCGGACCAGCCGCCCCGCCGACCTCGGCCGCCGCCAACGTAGGTCCGGCTACCCTCGGTTAGCGCGGGGCCGCTCCGTGGACTCGGCCCGCAATGCCGCGACGATCCTCGGGATCTCGTAGTCGAGGTTCTCCACCACCTTGTCGCCCACGGGTCGCCGCTGCAGGATCAGTCCCCTACGGGAGCCGAGGAAGAGGTACGAACGGTCCTTCATATCGACCCCGAAACAGAACCCGTGGTCGGAGAACAGGTACTTGAGGAACAGGCGCTCGGAGTAGATCTTCACAGCCCCCCCAGTTCCGACGCGCTCGCCACCGGTCCACTTCTAATAAACCCCCGCGCGGGGACCGTCGACTCCCGGGCAGGCCCCTGTTAAGGGAGGCCCCGATGTCGCGGACGCGTGTCTACCCGGACCCCGCCTTCCCCGAACCCCTCCGGCGTCGATGTCCTCTTGATCACGTTCAACTCGGCCGCCACCCTAGAGGAATGCCTCTCTGCCATCGTCCGCTACATTCCGGTCCATCACCTGATCCTGGTGGACCGCTTCAGCACGGACGGGACGCCGGAGATCGCCGCCCGGTTCGGAGCCCGCGTCGTTCAGGAGGAGACCGGCGGAGGGAGCGCCCGACTTCGGGCCCTCAGCCTGGCCGATACCGAGCTCGCGCTTTTCGTCGACGGCGACGTGGTCGTGCAACGGCCCGACTTCTTTGTGCAAGCGATGCGGGAGCTCGAGCGACCCCGGACCCGGGCGGTCGTCGGCAGTTCGGTCGGGCATCCCTTCCAGTACGGTCTGCCGCTCGGCTTGACCCTATTCTCCCGGGAGTGGGGACGGATGGCGGGGATGTCCGTCGAAGGGCAAGGGCAGGAGACCTACGCGTTCCGCCGGGCGGTTCGAGCGGAAGGGGCGCGCGTGGGCTACGTCGCGGAGGCCATGGTCCACCGCGGGACGTTTCGATCCGTCCCCACCTGGCCGGAATGGCAGGGCGCCCAGACCCGGCTGGTCGCCCGCGGTTCCCTCTACGAGCTGCTGTACTCCTTCCTGGTCGTGTTCCTCATTCACGTCAACAGCCGCCGGTTTCGCAACGTCCTCTACACTCCCATCTTCTGGTCCAAGTTCCTTCGGGGGTACATGAACCCCGAGCGGTGGCGGACGATCGACCGCCGACGCGTCCCTCAGGCTTAGGGGGCGGCGACGCTCCCCGGGGTCGGGACCGGGACGAACGAGGCGAGGAAGTGATCCCCCAACCCGTTGAAGGGGAAGCGACGACCGAAGGCCGCATCCCATTTCGCGAGCGTAGCAAAGTGGGGGCGGAGCATCTCCACGTAACGGGTGTGGTCGGACGGGGGTAGGAGCACCGGGATCCCTTCCACCTTTTCCAGACGGAACTGGGAACGGAAGATCCGGGCGAACTCGGGTACCGAATAGGCGAAGGCATCGACACAGAACCGGGACGCCTCGACCGCCACCGGCGTCTTCAGACGTCCGAGCGCCCGCCGGTATCGACCCAGGAAGCCGTAGACCCCGACCTCGAAGGCGCACCATCGGTTGAACACTCCCGCCACGAACCTCCCGTCCGGTCGGAGGAGACGGCGGAGGGCCGACGGCAGGGGCGTGAGATCCGGTTCGCAGTTCAGCGCCCCGTAGGTCGAGTAGATCCCGTCGAACGACCCCGGACCCTCGGTCGAGATCAGTTCCCCCACCTGCCCGGCCCTGAGCTTGCGCGTAGAGAGACGGCCAGCCAGCCCGCGTGCCGTCGCCTTGGACTGGACCTGGGAGAGCATCGCCGACGAGATGTCGACGGCGAGGATGTCGTGTCCGTCGGCAAGAAGCTCCAACGTCTCGGTCCCGGATCCGCACCCGATCTCGAGGAGACGACCGCCCCGAGGGAAGGTCGCCCGCATGAACTCGAGGGAGCGATCCCGCAACAGCCGGTTGATCCGATTGTCCAGGATGTGGTGGTCGTACTCGGCCGCGATCGAGTCGAACTCGGCCTCCAGCCATCCAAAGTACCGGCTCCCGTCGGAGATCGAGGCCCCCGCGGTGGTGCCGAGAGCCACCTCGATGACCCGTCCGGCCGGGTGGAACCAGCGGTGGACGCGCTCCTCCCCGTACTTCTGGCGAAACCGGCCCAAGACCCGAGCACGGCCCTCCGGATCGGCGACCAGCCGGCACCGTCCGGTCTGTTGACCTTCGGGCAGGGCGACCGTAGCCTCGCCGTCCCGGAGGATGGTGACCGTCCAACTGCTCGCCCCATACTGACCGACCAACCATAGATGGGAGCCCTCCCGGACGTACGCGAGCGGGATGGAATCCTTCCCGATGGAGAGGCGTAGATGGTCGCCCCCGCTCGGCTCCATGGTCGGCATGTACCGAGAGTGGGACCCCATCGATTTGCGAGGAGGCGGCCCACTATAACTCTAAACCCGGCAGGGGACGTCCCGACCTGGGGGTAAGCGCGGCGCGGAGGGAGGAGCTCGAGGGATCCTCCGCGGCGAACGAACTCCCTTTGTAGCTGAGCGAGGTGCCGGTTCCGGTGGCAACCGTGGCGGGGATCCGGACGGAGCAGCGAGGGGCCGTTCTGGCCATTACGATCGACCGGCCGGACCGACTGAACGCTCTCGACGTCCCATCGATGATCGAACTGCGCCGAACCGTCCAAGCGGCTACGGTGGACCGAAAGGTCCGCGCCGTCCTCCTCACCGGTTCGGGGAAGGCATTCTGTGCGGGCGGGGACGTTGCTACGATGGAGGAGTTTCGGGCTCGCGGAGAGCTCACTCCGCTCTTCCACGAACTGACCGGCGAGCAGGAAACGACGGTCCGGGAACTCGTCATGATGAGGAAGCCCGTGGTGGCGGCGCTACCGGGCGTTGCGGCCGGGGGCGGTCTGTCCCTGGCGCTGGCGTGCGACTGGCGGATCGCTTCGGAATCGGCCCTTCTGGTGCCGGCGTTTCCGGGTCTGGGGGCGGTTCCGGACGGTGGCCTCACGTACTTCCTCCCCCACTACCTCGGCATCGGGCTTGCACAGGAACTCTTGTTCACCAACGCGCGGCTTTCGGCCGCCCGTGCACGGGAACTCGGCTTGGTGCACGAGATCGTAGCCTCGGAGCAGTTGGCCGAACGGGCCTGGGCGCGCGCCGAGGAGCTCGCCCGGGGGCCGACGTTCGCCTACGGGTGGATGAAGCGACTCATGGTTTCCGCATTCAGCGCGAGCCTGGAGACCCAGCTCCGCCTCGAGCGTCAGGGGATGGTCGAGGCGACGGAGCACGGGGAGCTCCCCGAAGGGATCCGTGCCTTCCGGGAGAAGCGTCCTCCCCACTTCCCGCCCCCGGCTTAGGCCTACCCCGGGCCGGCCCACCGCGGCCTCAGGGCAGGTCCCGCGGGCGAAGGGTCCCGTCGAACGGTCGGGCCACCCAGGCCTCGAGTTGATGACGAACGGCGGGCCACTCCGACTCGAGGATACTGTAGTAGAGCGAGGTCCGGTAGTCCCCGGAGGGGAATCGATAATGCTCCCGTATGGCACCTTCCGGGACCGCCCCCAAACGGAGGATCGCTCGTTGCG
The DNA here is from genome assembly GCA_963749235.1 of uncultured Thermoplasmata archaeon. GTDB lineage: Archaea > Thermoplasmatota > Thermoplasmata > Lutacidiplasmatales > UBA184 > Lutacidiplasma. Next base: position 1,149,193 of record CAVVLV010000001.1, read on the forward strand.
ATCGGAGGTTCCGACTGTCGGTCTTCAGCTGGACACGATGGGCCCCTTCGGATTCGAAAGCGTGGCGAAGAAGGAGGTATTTGGCCTCGGTGTTGACGGGAGTGCGCCACGCCGCGGGTCCTAGCCATGTACCGATCTCCACCCATTGGTCGTCCCGATGGATGTCCAGGTAACGGATGACCCCGACCGGCATCTCGTCCGCCCCGGCCAGCACGGTGAACGGCAGCGTGTCTCCCGCAGTCTGGAGCGCCAGGTTGTCCTCGACCAGGGCCGCCATGTTCTCCGGAGTGTCCCCGTGGCGGATCCGCAGATACGTCCAGACGGACGGGTCCGCCAAGGCCCCCGCGAGGGCCGGAGCATGCTCCCGTCGTAGCGGGATCAGACGCACCCATCGCCCGGTCAGTTCGAGCGGGCCGGCGAAGGCGAGCGGGGGTCTTCGGGAAGGGAGTGGCACCGGAGTGCCGGACCCGGTTTCCCGTCGAGGGACCACCTTTGGACCGGTCGACGCCGGCGGAGGGCTCCACGAGCGGGCCAGCATGGACTCGAGTCGGGCCCTCACCGCGGGCCATTCCCGGTCGAGGATACTGTAGTAGACGCTCGTCCGAAATGCGTCGCTCCACAAGAGGACATCATCTCGAAGGCGCGCTTCGGGAACCGCACCCAACCGTTCGATCGCCCGTTGTGAGCGCGTGTTTCGAAGGTCCGTCTGGATCTGGACCCGGTGGACCCCTTCCACTTCGAACGCATGCCGGAGCAGCAGCCACTTCGACTCGGTATTGACCGGTGTCCGCCAGAACGCCGAGTCGAGGACCGTCCCGCCGATCTCAACGCCCCGGCTCGCCCGGTCGATGCGGAGGTACCGAGTCAGACCGATCGGTCGACCCGTCGACCGCAGGGTCGTCGTGAACGGAAGATCGGTGCCTGCCGCTTGGCTCGCGAGCTGACCTTGGATGACCTCCTCGAGGTCCTCCACGGTCGGCCCGATCCGAGTGCGGAGCAGCCGCGTCACCTCGGGGTCCCGGAACGCCCACGCGAGATCGGGAGCATGCTCCAAGGAGAGCGGGAGGAGTTCGATGAACCGTCCGGTCAATCGGATGGGAGTACGGAAGCCTTCCGCGGACACACCCCTCCGAAACCGTCCGATGGATAATCCCGGTGGGCGTGCTCCGGGGCGATGTTTTGGGCTCCCGGCCGTCAGGAAATCCCGAGGAGTTAAATAACGAGGAAGGGTCGCATTTGTTGTTCGCAGGCTAGCGGAAGGAGGGCGGGATGGAAGCAGGGATCACGACGTTCTTGGTCTTTGCCGGGATTGCCGCTGCCTTCGGCGTCGGATCGCTGGTCGCGAACCGTTCCCTGGGTGCCCCGGCCCGCCGCTCCTACCTGCAAACGACCACCTACGAGTGCGGCGAAGAGGCCGAGGGCGAGGCCCAGATCGACTTTCCGACCCAACACTACACATTCGCGATCGTCTTCGTCGCGGTGGACGTCCTCGGTTTCATCCTGGCCCTGTGGGGCCTGACGTTCCGGGGGGTCAATTCCGGTTGGTACCCCATCTTCATCGCCGCCGCGTTCACGGCGCTCGCGATCACGGGCATTTACTACGCGTTGAGCGGCGAGCGGAAGTGGGTCGTATGACGGCCCCCCCGTCCCCGGTCCCGCCCAAATCGGCCCCCTCGGCCGCCGACTCGTTCCGGTTGGAAGGGGAGCTGCCGATGGTGGACCAGCCCGGCGTACCCTTCATCGAGATCGAGACCGTACGCGCCCGGGAGTTCATCCCGGCCGCCAAGGAGGCGTTCTCGGCCCTGGTCGCGGAGCAGGGCCAGAGCAAGGTGATCCGTCCGACGTTCAACTGGGCGGGGCGGAACTCTCTGTTCCCCCTCCACTGGGGTCTCGCTTGTTGTGCGATCGAGTTCGCGGCCGCGTTCTCGGCGCGGTGGGACTCGGAGCGGTTCGGGATCGTCCCCCGATCGTCGCCCCGACAGTGCGACCTCATGATCGTCAACGGCACCGTTACCTGGAAGGTCGCGCACAAGCTCATCACCCTCTACGAGCAGATGCCCGAGCCCAAATGGGTCATCGCGATGGGCAACTGCGCCACCGGTGGGGGCCCGTTTCGCACGGCCTACTCCGTGGTCCCGGGGGTCGACAAGCTCGTCCCGGTCGATGTGTACATCGCGGGGTGCCCCCCCCGCCCCGAGGCGATGATCGACGGAATCCTCCGCCTCGAAGGACTCATCCGGGAGCGCAAGCAGTAGGCGGACCGTTCGGCGGTACCGTCACAGGGAGCGATGCAGCCGGACGACCTGACCAAGGCCCTGGCCCCGATGATGGGCGACCGGCTCTTAGGGGTCGAACCGTTCGCCGGAACGGCCGGCCGCGTTCGATTCCGACCCGAGGCCGCCCTCGACCTCTTCCGGTTGGTCCACGACCAGCTCGGCTTCCACCACCTCTCGATGGTCGGAGGGATCGACTGGGTCGCGCATCGGGAGGTCTTCTACGTCGCGTGGTCGGATGACCTCCGACAGTATGTCATCCTCTCGGCCGACGTCCCCGCGGAAGCGGCCCATATTGAGTCGGCGACCCCGGTCTGGGAAAGCGCGAACTGGCACGAGCGCGAGGCCTGGGAGCTCGTCGACATCACCTTCGACCACCATCCGGACCTCCGCCACCTTCTCCTTCCCGACGGGTACGTGTTCCACCCGCTCCTGCGCTCGTTCAAGCTCCACGAGCCCGAGGAGCTGGAGGTGAAGCGGCGCAGTGTCTGAGATGTGGATCAACATGGGGCCGCAACACCCCATGACGCACGGACTTTGGAACCTCCGCGTCAAGATCGACGGGGAGATGGTGCTCGACTGCGACCCCGAGATGGGCTATCTCCACCGCGGGATCGAGAAGATCAGCGAGGACCGTCACTACAACGAAGTCATCACACTGATGGACCGGTGCTGTTACGTCGCCGGACTCGCGTGGGAGCATCTCTACATCCTCGCCGCCGAGGATGCGCTCCACATCCAACCGCCGGAGCGGGCGGAATACATCCGCACGATGTGCGACGAGTTCCAGCGGATCGGTTCCCACCTGATGTGGTACTCGGCGTTCGTCCAGGACATCGGTCTGATGACCCCGTTCCTCTACGGAATGCGGGATCGCGACCTCGTCCTGGACCTTTTCCAGAGTTACACGGGCGCCCGGATGACGTACCAGGTACATGCGGGTCGGCGGGGTTCGGAACGACCTCCCGCCCGGATTCACCGGTCACGCTCGGAGGGTCTTGGACTGGCTGACGGAACGGTTCGTGGAGTACGACCGATTGTGCCTCGGTTCCGACATCTTCCGCAAGCGGTGCGACGGCCTCGGGGTGTTGAAGGCGGCCGACTGCATCTCCACGGGCGTCACCGGCCCGATGCTTCGATCGGCCAGCATGAAACGAGACCTTCGCCGGGACCGGCCCTACGCCGTGTACAAGCAGCTCGATTTCGAAGTGGCCGTCGCGGACGGGGCCGATGTGACCGCCCGCTACCTGGTCCGGATGGAGGAGATGCGGCAGTCGGTCCGGATTCTCCGCCAGGTCGTGGACTGGCTGGATCATCACCCGGCTCCGGTCCTCGCCGACCGGCTCCCCCGTTGGCTCGGCGCCCCCTACGCTCCGGTCGGACGGGAGGGCTACCTACTGAAACGAAACTTCCCGAAGGGAGTCGGTTTCTCATCCGTCGAAGAGCCCCACGGCGAGGCTCAGGCGTACGTCGTCAACGACGGCGGGGAGCACCCCTACCGCGTCAAGTTCCGTTCCCCGGTGTTCGCGAACGTCAGCGCGGCCCGTCACTATCTCGTCGGCTACCACGTGGCCGATATCCCCCCCATCATGGGGAGCGTCGACGTCTGCGTCGGGGAGGTGGACCGCTAGGTCGGCCCCATGTCGAACGTGACCCTCTACAGCGTCTCCTTCGACCTCGTCAACTGGGTGCTGCGTGGCATCGGTTCGGTGCTCCCGCACCCGCTCAACGCCTGGATCACGAACGGCGACCTGATCGTCGGACTCGCCGTCCTCCTGTTCGGCGTCATCCTGCTCGGCGCGAGCATGGTCAACACGATCATGCTGATCTGGTGGGAACGTAAGCTGCTCGGCCGCTTCATGGACCGTCGGGGGGCGATGCATGTCGGGTACGCGGGCCTGCTCCAGAACTTCGCCGACGGGATCAAGCTGTTCGCGAAGAACACGATCAAGCCGAAGGAGGCGGACTGGCTCGGCTTCTTCAGCGGGCCGACCGCCTACATGGTGACCTCGCTCGTCCTCTTCGGGATCCTTCCGATCTCGTCCGGCTGGAACTCGGGGGTCCTTCCCCTGAGCCTCCTTCTCGCGCTCGCGATCTTCTCGTTCGCGCCGTTGTTCATCTTCGTCAGCGCCTGGTCGAGCAACAACAAGTACTCCCTGATGGGCGGGATGCGCTCCGCGGCCCAGATGATCGCCTACGAGGTACCGATCCTCCTCGCGGTCGTGGCGGTCATCGTCGTCTCGGGAAGCTTCGACCTGACAACGATCGTCTACGAGCAACAGAACTACTGGTTCTGGGGGCCGCTGTTCCTGGCGCTCGTCGTGTTCGTCGCGGGCATGCTCGCCGAGATGGAACGCATCCCCTTCGACCTTCCCGAGGCGGAGGCCGAGCTGGTGGAAGGTTGGAACACCGAGTACGGAGGGATGCTCTTTGCCTACTTCATGCTCGCCGACTACCTACGGGCGCTCGTCGGAAGCATCCTGGTCGTCCTCCTCTTCCTCGGCGGGTGGACGATGCCGAGCTGGGTCCCGTCGGCGGCGACCTCGTTCCCCCTCGCCGGGATCGTTTGGTTCATGGTGAAGACCTACCTCGTCTTCGGCCTGTTCGTCTGGATCCGGGCCTCGTTACCCCGGGTCCGGACCGATCAGCTCCTTCGGGTTGGCTGGAACCGCATGATCCCCCTGAGCCTCGCTGCCGTCTTCCTCGCGGCGGCCCTCGTGGTGGTGAAGTGCGTCCCGGTCTTCGGTTGCCTTCCTTCTCCAGGAGTCTAGCGATCGAACCATGAGCGATCCCGCAACGGCCACGGAGAAAACCTCGGACAATCCGATCCTTTGGGTCGCCAAGCCAATGGTGACGGCGGCCCGGCAGTTCGCGCGCAGTCTGTTCCACCCGTCCACGGTCATCTACCCGTTCGAGCGTCTCGAGGATCCGGCCTTCCGCAAGGAGGTCGGCATCGAGTCGGGCAAGCCGATCGGGGTGGGTCCGATCTGGGACAACTATCGAGGCGTCCACGCCCTGAACATCGGGACGTGCATCAGCTGCAATCTCTGCGCGTTCTCCTGTCCCGACCTGTGCATCGAGATGGTCACCGTCCCCGGGGGCGACCCGAAGCATCCCAAGAAATGCCCCGAGATCGATTACGGGAAGTGCAGCTACTGCGGTTTCTGTTCCGACGCGTGCCCGGAGGGGTGTCTCACCATGACGACCCGCTACGAGCTCTCGGTGACCAAGCGGTCGGACATGGTCTACTCGCCCCAGAAGATGTTCGGGATCTACCAGCAGAAGCTCCCGATGAACCCGATCCGGCTCGAGCGGCCGGCCAACGAGGACTCGATCCTCCTCGAACCCCCCCTCTGCATCGGCTGCAACGCCTGTGCCCGGGACTGCCCCACGCAATGCATCACGATGTTGGACATCCCCAAACCCGAGGCCAAGCCCGGCGAAAAGGTGGCGAAGCGGATCTGGAAGGAGCCGGTCATTAACGACTCGGATTGCGTCCGATGTGGCACGTGCATCAGCGTCTGCCCCAAGGAGTGCTTGTTCTGGGGGAATCGTAAGTGAACTTGGAGGAACTGGCGTTCCTCGCCCTCGCCGTCGTCGCGGTGGTGACCGGGCTCGCCGCGCTCCTCGTCCGCGAGCTCGTTCACACCATCCTCTGGGTCTCCGTGTTCTTCGTCGACCTTGCCGGGATCTACTTCCTTCTCGCCGCGCCGTTCCTGGGGGTGCTCCAACTGGGCGTCTACGCCGGGGCCGTGACGGTCCTCCTCCTCTTCGGGATCATGGTCACACGGAAGCGGATCTTCTCGCGGGACGCGGCGACGGGGATCGGGCCGATCCCCCTTGCGCTCGCCGCCGTCACCTTCGTCTTCTTGGTGGCCTCTCTCGGGGAGTTTCCCCAGAACGCGGTAGCGATCACCTCGTACGACCCCGCCGCCCTCTCGGCCGGGCTCTTCGGAGTCTACGGGCCGTGGCTGCTGCTCCTCGGCCTCATCATGCTCTCCGGGGTCGCGGGTGCGATCTACCTCGTCCGGGAGGGCCGCGAATGACCTCCCTGCCCGAGTCGTGGTTCCTCGTTCTCTCGGGGGCGCTGCTCGCGGTCGGGATCTTCGGGCTACTGACCCGGCGGAACTTCATCCTCATCCTGATCGCCGTCGAGGTCGCCATGAACGCGACCATCCTCAACTTCGTCTACTTCGCCGCGTTCTCCTCCGGCGGGGCGGGCCTCTCCGGCCAGGTCATCGCGGTCATCCTGGTCGGGTTCGCCGCGACCGAGGTCGCGGTCGGACTGGCGATCGTGCTTGCGCTCAACCGGATCAAGGGGACGATCAACGTCGCCCAGGCCACCGAGCTACGGGAGTAGGAGGGATTCTCGACGTCGGCTTTCACCACGCTCGACACCTGGGCCTTCCTGGTCCCGCTCCTCTCGGTCGCCGCGTTCGCGATCATCGGACTTGCCGGGACCCGCCTCCAGAAGATCGAGTGGGGCGGCTGGCTCGCGGTCGCGATCGCCGGCGCGGCGATGGTCCTGGGGGTCCTGATCGCGGTCGGGGAGATGCTTCACCCCGGAGTCTACGTCAACGCCCAGTACACCTGGCTGCATTTGGCCGGCGCCCCCGGACCGTTCCCGAACGGCGTCTCGCTGGTCGCGGGTACGCTCGTCGACCCGCTCTCGGCCCTGATGCTCCTCGTGGTCACGGTCGTCGGGTTCCTGGTGATGCTGTACTCGATCGGGTACATGCACCACGACCACGGGCTCCCTCGGTACTACGCCGAGCTCTCGCTCTTCCTCGCTGCCATGACCGGCCTCGTCCTCTCGAACAACCTGCTCGAGTTCTTCCTCTTCTGGGAACTGGTCGGCGTCTGCTCCTACTTCCTGATCGGGTTCTACTACGAGAAACCGAGCGCCGCCAGCGCCGCGAAGGAGGCGTTCCTCGTCACCCGCGTCGGGGACGTGCTCTTCCTCCTCGGGATCTTCATCTACTTCAACCTCTACGCAACGACCGGCCCGGCCGGCGGGTGGGCCGCGAACGGGTTCATCTTCGTGAACGGGACCTCGCCGTTCCTCCCGGTCGCCTCCGCCGGCAGCTCGACCCTCCTGACGGTCGCCGGCCTGATGATCCTGGGCGGTGCCGCCGGGAAGAGCGCGCAGTTCCCGCTCCACGTCTGGCTCCCCGACGCGATGGAGGGTCCGACGACCGTCTCGGCCCTCATCCACGCCGCGACGATGGTCGCGGCCGGGGTCTACCTGCTCGCGATCACGAGCGTCTTCATCGGGTTCACCGGCACCGACCAATTGGCGATCGTGGCGATCGGCGGGTTCACGACGTTCTTCGCCGCGACCATGGCGGTCGTCCACCCCGACATCAAACGGGTGATCGCCTACTCGACCATCAGCCAGCTCGGGTACATGGTCCTCGCCATCGGAGCCGGGTTCGCGATGGTCGGGCTCTTCCACCTCTTCACGCACGCGTTCTTCAAGGCGCTCCTCTTCCTCGCCGCCGGCTCGGTCATCCACGCCATCGGCACGCAGGACCTGTTCAAGATGGGCGGGCTCCGCAAGCCGATGCGGGTCACCTCTCTCGCGTTCGCCATCGGCGCGCTGGCCCTCGCCGGGATCCCGCCGTTCGCGGGGTTCTGGAGCAAGGATGACGTGCTCGGTTCGGTCTACTCGCAACTGGGCAGCCACCCGCTCTACTGGCCGTTCTTCCTCCTCGCGTTCGCTGCGGTGTTCCTGACGGCCTACTACATCTTCCGCGCCTGGTTCTTGGCGTTCTCCGGGGACCATCCCCGCGACCCGACCCTCCCCCACGCCCACGAGGGACCCTGGGTCATGCAGGTCCCGCTCGTCGTGCTTTCCGGGCTCGCGCTCGTCGCGGGTCTGTTCGTCTTCCTCCCCAACTTCCAGGGACTCCTCTTGAGCGGTGACGGGGTCGCCGGGATCCCTCCCGTATTCGGGGCGACCGACCTGATCCTCTCCTCCATCAGCGTCGGGCTCGGCGTGGCGGGCATCGGCCTCGCGTACGTTCTCTGGGGGAACGGCCGCGTCTTCGTCCTACCCGAAAACAGCGCGGTCCAGCCGGTCCGTCGGCTGCTCCTCAAGCGGTACTACTTCAAGATCGGGTACGATTGGATCGGACAGCGCGCGGTCTACGGGATCGCCCGGGGCGCGGACTTCGTCGACCGCTACGTCATCGACGGGACCGTTCACGGTTTCGAACGGGCCTTCGCGTCCGCCTCGAACCGGCTCCGGAAGGTTCAATCCGGGGTCGTCTCCGACTACGCCGCGCTCGTGATCGCCGGCCTCATCGGCGTCTTCCTCCTTCTGCTCGTCGTTGCGCCGCTCCTGATCGCCCGACTCGGAGGCGGATAGATGTTCCCGATCCTCTCCGCGCTCCTGCTGACCCTCCTCGCGGGGACCGTCCTCACCTTCCTATCGGGAACGTGGGCCCGGTGGACCGCGCTCGCGACCTCCGCGGCCTTCCTCGCCGAGGTCGGCTACCTCTTCCTCAACTTCCCGGGCTGGCCGGGATACAGCGGGATCGTCCCCCAGTTCGCCGACCAGGAGTCGTACGTCTGGATCCACTTGGGCTGGTTGAACGTCAACTACACGATCGGCGTGGACGGGATCTCCCTCGTCCTGATCCTCCTTACCGCGATCCTCCAGATCGCGACGGTCCTCTACTCGTGGAACGAGACGAAGCGCCCGGCGGCGTGGTTCGGGCTCCTCCTGCTGACCTGCCTGGGTTGCCTCGGTGTGTTCCTCGCCCTCGACATCCTCCTGTTCTTCCTCTTCTGGGAGGCCGTTCTCGTCCCGATGTTCTTCATCATCGGCTACTGGGGCGGACCGCGCCGCCGGTACGCCGCGCTGAAGTTCTTCGTCTACACCCACGTCGCATCGGTCGTCATGCTGGTGAGCCTCCTGGCCCTCGTCTTCTACTCGGGGGCCACGAGCTTCGATTACTCCGCGGTGTACGGGTCGGCGCGGACCCTGGTGACCGCGACGCAGGCAGTCCTGTTCCTCGCCCTCTTCTTCGGCTTCGGGGTGAAGTTCCCGATCGTCCCATTCCACACCTGGCTCCCCGACGCCCACGTGGAGGCTCCGACCGGTGGCTCGGTCCTCCTCGCCGGGCTGCTGCTGAAGCTCGGTGGCTACGGTCTCATCCGGTGGGCGGTCTTCGTCCTGCCGGCGGGATTCCACGAGGTCCAGCCGATCTTGTTCGTGGTGGCGTTCGCCTCCATCGCCTGGGGTTCGATCGTCTCGCTCGCACAACGGGACTTGAAGCGGCTGGTCGCCTTCTCCTCGATCAATCACATGGGCATCGTACTCCTCGCGATCGCCCTCGGCTCCTCGCTCGGACTGCTCGCCGCCGTGCTGCTCATGTTCGCCCACGGGATCGTGAGCGCGCTCCTGTTCATGGTCTCGGGGAGCGTCCACCACACCTACGGGACCCGGGACATCGCCGGGATCGGGGGGATCACGCCGAGCTCCCCGACGCTCTCGACCATGGTGATGGTGGGATCGCTCGCTTCGCTCGGGCTCCCCTGGCTGATCAGCTTCCCCGCGGAGTTCACGGCGTTGCTCGCGACCTGGGACGGCCTCTCGTACTGGGTGCTCATCCCGCTCGGGATCCTGGTCGTGACGGCGGCGTTCTACATCTGGATGATGCAGCGCATGCTCTTCGGCCCGCCCCGGAACATCCCGGTCGGGGTCCACGACCTTCCGTGGCACGAGACCGCCGGGATGGCCATCCTGGTCGCGATGACCATCCTGTTCGGAGTGCTCCCTTTCCTGCTCGTGAATGTGATCACGAACTCGCCGATCGGCGGGTTCCCGGGGCTGTGAGACGATGGATCTCGTCTCGTTCGCGGCGCCGTTCGTGCCCGAGCTCATCCTGCTCGGCGCGGCGCTGCTGATCTTCCTCCTGGACGTCCTCCACCTCCGCCGGAACGAGTGGCTGAGCACGATCGCGGTCACCGCCACGGTCCTCGGTCTCCTCTCGGTCGTGGGCGACCTGGGGTTCGCCCCGTTGAGCGTGCTCGCGACCGTCCCCTCTTCCCAGATCGATGCGATCCCCGCCCTCGGGGCCGCGCCGCTTTACCACTTCACGTCGCTGGGCCTCATCTTCCAGGGGATCTTCCTCCTCTCTGCCTTCCTGGTCGTCCTCGCGTCGGCGAGCCGCCCGTCCGACGAGCCGGGCGCCCCGATCTTCTACGGCCTGCTTCTGCTCGCGACCCTCGGCATGCTCCTGGTCGCGATCGCCTCGGACCTGATCTTCCTGCTGCTGGCGATCGAGGTGACCAGCATCGCGACGTACCTCCTCGTCGGGTACCATCGGCGGGAGCCCCGATCGATGGAGGCGGCGATGAAGTTCTTCATCATCGGAGCCCTCTCCACCGTCCTCTCGTTCTACGGTGCCTCCCTCCTCTTCGGGGCGTACGGCACCACCAACCTGTACCTGCTCCACACCGCCGGCGGCAACGTCGGGTACCCGGTGCTCGTCCTCTTGGGCTACGGGTTCCTGATCGCCGGTCTCGCGTTCAAGGTCACCCTGGTGCCGTTCCACGCCTGGGCGGTCGACGTGTACGACGGCGCCCCGAGTGACGTCAGCGCCTTCCTCGCCGGCGGGACCAAGAAGATCGGGCTCTTCGCGTTCTTCCTGGTCTTCTTGGGGCCGGTCCTGTTGATCGCGCCGGGCGCGGGTGGGAACTCCCCGTTCTCGGGGGGGCCCCTCGACCTCGGGCCGACCCTCTCCATCACGCTCGGGGTGCTCGCGGTCCTGACGATGACCGTGGGCAACGTGCTCGCGCTTCTCCAGAAGGAGATGAAGCGCATGCTCGCGTACTCGTCCATCAGCCAGGCCGGCTACATGCTCATCGGGGTCGCGATCGGGTCCGCCCCGGCCCTTACGGGAGCGACGTTCCAGATCCTGGCCCATGTGCTGATGAAGGGCGGCGCCTTCCTCGTGGTCGCAGGGGTCGCCGGCCTCGGGGTCGGCCCGCTCATCGACGACTGGAAGGGGCTCGGCGTACGCCGCCCGCTCCTGGGCTCGGCGTTCGCCCTGATGCTCCTCTCGCTCGCCGGCGTTCCGCTGACCATCGGCTTCCTGTCGAAATTCGTCCTCTTCTCGTCGGCCGTCCAGGCGCAGGGCTTCTTCGTCTGGCTCGCGGTCGCGGGGGTCCTCAACAGCGCGCTCTCGCTGTTCTACTATGGACGGGTCCTGAAGGTCCTGTTCTTCGACCGGGGCGCAGAGGGCGGCTCGACGGGATCCGCCACCCCGGGGGCTTCCGCCCTCCCGGCGGGAGGACTGGGCTACGGTCGGGCGGTCGCGATCGGGCTGGCCGCCGTCCTGATCGTGGGGTTGGGCCTCTATCCGCAGCCCGTGCTCGGGGCGATCCAGTCGGCCGCCCAGCACTTCGTGGCCCTCGGAGTGTAGCGTGGAGCAGTTCGACGTCGTCGTCGTCGGGGCCGGCCCGGCGGGCTCGCTCGCCGCCCGCGCCGCCGCGGAAGGGGGCGCCCGAACCCTTCTGGTCGATCACCGACCCGAGCTGGGCCACCCGGTCCAGTGCGGCGAGTTCGTCCCGGCCCGAGAGGAGCTCGCGGACCTCTTCGAGTGCTCGGAGCTGATCTCGGCGGCGTTCGAGATCCCGCCCTCCACCGTCCTTCGCGAAACGCACTGGATGACCTGCGTCTCGCCCTACGGCCATCGATTCCGCTTCCCACTCGCCGGGGCGACCGTCTCCCGTCGAGCGTTCGACAAGGCGCTCGCCTACCGGGCCGAGGGGGCCGGCGCGGAGCTTCGGTTCCCGCTCGGAGTGACCGGCGTGGACGGGACCACGGTGCACACCGTAGGGGGGGGCACCCTTGGCGCGCGAGTGATCATCGGCGCCGATGGGCCGCTCTCCACCGTGGGGCGATCGGTCGGCCTCGTTCCCGAGCGGACGCTCTTCCGCATGATCACGGCCACGGTCGACACCCCGATGGAAGACGAGATCGACCTGTTCTTCGGCCGGGACGCCCCCGGCGGATACGCCTGGGCGTTCCCCCGGGCCCATGACGTGAACGTCGGCCTTGGGGTGGCGCGCGTTCCCCGCGGAGCCACGCTGGCGACGCTGCTCAGCCGATTCCTGGACCGACAGGGGTTTGGCCGGGCGCGCGACCCGACCCGATGGTGGGTCCCAGTGGGGGCTCCCCCCTCGACCCTCGTCCGCGGCTCCGCGCTCCTCTGCGGCGATGCCGCGAACCTGGTCATGGCCACCAACGGGGGCGGGATCCCCACGGCCATGCTGAGCGGCTGGTTGGCGGGCCGGTCGGCCGCGCGGCACGTCCGCGAGGGCGCTCCCCTATGCGACTACGACACCGCCTGGAAGGCGGCCCTCTTCGCCCCGCTCGAGCGGGCGGCCCGGATCCAACATTGGGGAGACCACTTCGCGTCGTACGACCCGATCCTGGCGCTCGGAATGCGCTATATTGGGGCCCAGGGTCTCGACTCGATGATGCGGTTGCGTTGGCCCCCCCGACTCGGAGGCGGATCGTGAGCGAACCGGCCCGGTCCCCGGACAGCGTGGACCCTTCGCTCGAGGCGCTCGTCACCCAGACGCTCGGAGAGGTGGCGGCCGGACGCTTGGCGGAACTCGCCCCGGTCCTGGTACGCGACCTGGCCGACATCGATTGGCGGGTCGCAGAGGTGCTCGGGTCGACCTACGCGCAGCTGACGGAGGCGGCCCGGTATGCCTGTTCCACCGGCGGCAAGCGGGTGCGGCCGCTCCTGATGGCGTCCGCGTACCGGGCGCTCGGCGCGACCTCGACCCAACCCATTCATTCGCTCGCGGCGGCCTTCCAGCTCATCCACACGGCCACGCTTGTCCACGATGACGTCATCGACCACGCCGAGACCCGCCGGGGGCGGCCGTCGATGCCCCGGGCCTTCGGGGTGCCGCTCGCGATCGTCGCGGGGGATTACCTGTTCGTTCGGGCCTTCGAGCTCGCGGCCGAATATCCCCGGTCGATCATCATGCGCTGTGGCGAGTCGTGCGCGGACCTGGTCGAGGGAGAGGTCCTGCAGGAGGCGTCCCGGTACGACCTGTCGACCGGTCGTTCTCACTACTTCCGCATCATCGAGCGAAAGACCGCGGCGATCATCGCGGCGGCCCTCGCGTCCGTCGCGGAGATCGGGGGAGCGGACCCGCATAGGGTCGATGCCCTGCAGGGGTACGGCCGGGCGCTCGGGATGGCGTTCCAGATCCGGGACGACCTGCTCGACGTCTACGGGGACCCGGATCTGCTCGGAAAGCCGCTCTACGGCGACCTGCGGGAGGGCAACCCGACCCTGCTCTCGCTCGAAGCATACGCGCGGCTCGACCCTCGCCACCAGGCCGAGTTCGAGCACCTGTTCCAGCTCCATCACAAGAAGGCCAAGCACCTCCTCCGGTTGCGGGAGTTGACCCAGCTCACCGAGGCGCCCCAGGTGGTCGCCCGCGAGGCCTCGGAATGGGCCGAGCGGGGCATGCGGTGCTTGGAACCGCTCCCTTTGAGCCCGTACCGCACCCTCCTCGAGCAACTCGCCCGTGGGGCGGCCGAGCGGCGGTTCTGAGCCCGCCTATCCATCGAAAGCTACATCTTCCTTGCCCGGGCTCCTTCGCCCGCGGGAGCCGATGGGAGGGTCTGCCACTGCCTCGGCCGGGGACGGCCCGGTCACATTCGATCGCCTGCCTCCCGCCTGGGAGCCCACGCCGGTACGCCCGCACCTTCCGATCGGGGTGGCGGTCGTCTCCATCCTCATCGCCGTCGCCGCAGTCGTCCTCGTGCTCGGAGGGGCCCTCTACCTCCTGAACGAGGTCGGCACGACCTACGTCCCGCCCGCCTTCGACCTGTTCCCGTCGGTGAGCTTCCTCGGGGCGGTCATTCTCATGGTCCTGGGCGTCGCCCTTCTCGCCCTCGCGACGTCCCTCTGGAGGCAGGAGACCTGGGCCCTCTGGTCGACCCTGGTCCTCGTCTTCGGCACGACGCTCTACCTGTTCTTCACCGAGTCGATCACGGTGCTGTTCGTCCTCCTCGTCATCCTGTTCGTCTACCTCCTCGCGGTACGCCGGTACTTCTATTGACGCGCCTCCTCCTCGGCCAACTCGCCCCCGTCCCCGGGGACACGACCCGGAATCTGGAGCGGATCGCGCGGGTCGTGCGTAGCTCTCCGAGCGATCTCGCCATCTTCCCCGAGCTGTTCCTCTCCGGGCTACCGGGTCGGCGACGCTTCCACCGGCTCGCGCTCCGCCCCGGCGACCTGCACTGGAAGGAAGCCCTCCGGATTGCCCATGAGACGGGAACGACCCTCGTCCTCGGCACGCCCGCTCGCCTCCCCCGAGCGGAAGGGAGAGCTCGAGAACGCGGTCCTCGCGTTCTCCCCCTCCGGGCAGCGTGGGGATCCAGGTGAAGCGGTACCTCCCCAATTTCGGCCCCTTCGAGGAGGGCGTCCCGTTCACTCCCACCGACGTGAGCCGCCCCGTCCCGTTCGGCGAGTCATCAACTCGGACTCTCGATCTGTTACGACACGTTCTTCCCCGAGGTCGCGCGGAGCGCTCGCGCTCGGCGGGCGCGGACCTCCTCATCGTCGTCTCGGCCTCGCCCGTGACGAGCGGCCCGCTCTTCGAAAAACTGCTGCCCGCGCGAGCCATCGAGAACGGACTCCCGGTCGTCTACGTGAACCGGGTCGGGGTCGAGGACGGGATCGTCTTCGGCGGCGGGTCCGGGGTCTGGGACCCCCGGGGAGAGCCGATCGCCCCCTTGGATCCGGTCCCCGACCGCACTCTCGCCCCCGAGGAGCGGGTGCTGCGGGCCGAGATCGATCTCACGGAGAGCGCCCGCTGGCGTCCGTTCCGACCCGTGCTGCGCGACGTCGACGACCCGGCCCGGGGAACCTCCCCGCGAACTGACGCATCGTTCTATTCGAACACGCCACTTATAGAGGGACACCGACCCTCCGAGCGCGGTGGTGCCTCCTCCCACCATCGCCCAGCAGCTCGCGGCGAAGCAGCGCGAGATCTCCGTCGCGGAGTTCTTCGAGCGGAATCGTCAGATCCTCGGGTTCGACAACCCGCAACGGTCGCTGCTCGACCACGGTCAAGGAGGCGGCCGACAACAGCCTGGACGGCTGCGAGGAGGCGTCCATCCTGCCGGAGGTCCTGGTCGAGATCTCGAAGGAGGGCGAGGACCGGCTGCAGGGTCGCGGTCGAGGACAACGGCCCCGGGATCCTGCGCACGCGAGATCCCGAACGTCTTCGCCCGACTCCTCTACGGCTCCCGCTTCCACTCCAACCGTCAGGCGCGCGGCCAGCAGGGGATCGGGATCAGCGCGGCCGTCCTCTACGCCAACCTCACGACCGCCCAGCCCGCGAAGATCATCTCGAAGATCGAGGAGGAGGAGGCGGCCCATGTCCTCGAGCTCTTCCTCGACACCCAGAAGAACCTGCCCCGGATCGCTTCCGAGGACGTTCTCCTGTGGGACCGACCCCACGGGACCCGGATCGAGCTCTCCTCAAGGCCCGCTACGTGCGCGGCCGCCAGTCCCCGTACCAGTACCTCCGCGGAACCGCGATCGTCAACCCCCACGCCCGGATCGTCCTGGTCGAACCGGACGGGACCCGGGTGACCTTCGAGCGGGCGACGAGCGAGCTCCCTCCGGTCCGCGAAGGAGACCCTCCCCCATCCCTACGGTCTCGAACTCGGCGAGCTCGGCTACTTCCTGAAGGGGACGAAGCGTCCGACTCTCTCTGAGTTCCTCGCGCGCGACCTCCAGGGCGTCTCCGCCCGGGCGGCTCGCGACGTCCTCACACAGGCCGAGCTGAAGGCGACCCAGACCCCCGGTTCGGTCCAAGGGGAGGCCCAGGAGCGACTCCTGAAGGCCCTCCACACGGTCCCTCTCGTCGCGCCGTCCGCCGACTGCCTTTCCCCGATCGGGGCGATGCTGATCAAGCGCGGTCTCCGCAACGTTCTGGGCGAGGTACGGCCGGATTTCTTCGCGCCTCCCGTGAGCCGTCCGCCCAAGGTCCGGGGCGGTTTTCCCTTCATGGTTGAGGTCGGCCTCGTGTACGGGGGCGCGCTTCCGGCCGACCAATCGGTCCAGATCCTCCGGTTCGCGAACCGCGTCCCCCTCCTCTTCCAGCAAGGGGCCTGCGCGATCACGAACGCGATCTCGAACCTCGATTGGCGGCGGTACGGGCTCGAACAGAAGGGCGGCTCCGGGATCCCGTCCGGCCCCGCCCTCATCCTGGTCCACGTCGCGTCCACAAAGATCCCGTTCACGAGCGAGGCGAAGGAGGCGATCGCGGAGGACCCCGAGATCGACCGGGAAGTGACGCTCGCACTCCAGGTCGCCGCCCGTCACCTACGGACCCATCTCTCCCGGCGGACGCGCCGCGACCTCGCGGGGGAGAAGTTCTCGATCATCCTCAAGATCCTGCCGAAGCTCGCCGAGAAGACGAGCCACCTGGTCGGGAAACCGGTCCCCGACCTCACGCCGGTCATCACGCGCATCATGGACGTCGTCAACTTGGAGGCCCCGGTGACCTCCGACAAGACGGGCGTCCACGTGCCCGTGGAGATCGTCAACTACACGCCGCGCGCCCGGGTCCTGGAACTGTTCCTCGAGATCCCGGCCGAAATGCTCGCGGTCGCCGCGTTCGACCCGGCCCCGGACGGGACGGAGAAGGAGCTCGGCCGCGCCTGGTGGACGCTCCCGAAGCTCGCGCCGAGCGGCCGCACCCAACTGGCCCTCACGTTCCCCCCGAAGACCGACCTCGAGGTCTCCGACCTGGACTGGTACATTGCCGGGATCGACGAGTCGCATCTCTTGGGCGCCGATCCGCTCCCGGGGGACTGGGACGTCCGGCTCCCGAGAACGATCGTCGAGGCGGCGGAAGCCGCCGCCGCCGAGGTCTCCCCCACCGGTGCGGGTGAGGAGGAGGTGGATTACGATGCCGCGGAGTCGAGCGCGAGTGCCAGCGAAGACGAGTGACGAGGACGAGCCGAAGATCCGGGCCGACGCCCTCCAGCCCACCTTGGGGCTCGCCCAGGACATCTGGAGCCAGCTCGACCGGGGCGAGATCCCCCGGATGCGGCTCCCGCTCCGGACGAAGCAGAACCTGGAGTTCAAGATGCGCGAAGGGGTCTGGAAGCTCGGGCGCCAGCAGGGCACCCGCAGCGCGCGGAAGCTCGACGGCGCGCTGATGCTCCTACGGACCTTCTACCTCGTCGACTTCATCAACGAGATGGCGGCCGACAAGAAGACGTCGACCTTGCGGGAACTGTACTACATCAGCGAAGCCTGGGAGGAGGCGAAGTTCCACAGCGAGGACGAATCGAACCTCCTGATCGAGGACCTGGAGGTGATGTGCGAGCGCCTCCGGGAGGACTTCCGCCTGCATCCGGAGGAGAACGGCGCTTCCGTCCTCGGCGACCTTACGATCCGGGAGCGGAACCGGAAGGGGGTGGTGAAGACCATCAACTGCCGGGACGATGTCGGGGACGGCGGCTACGCGCTCCCGTTCAACGTCGAGAAAGAGAAGATTGAGTTCGTCAAGACAAGCGCGAAGTTCATCATCGCGATCGAGTGCGGCGGCATGGTCGACCGCCTCGCCGAGAACGGCTTCGATGAGGCCAACGACGCGATCCTGCTCCATCTGAAGGGCCAGCCCGCCCGGTCGACCCGCCGGTTCCTCCGCCGGGTCTCGGACGAGCTGAAACTGCCGGTCGTCGTCTTCACCGACGGGGACCCCTGGTCGTTCCGGATCTTCGCTTCGGTCGCCTACGGGGCCATCAAGACCGCGCATCTCTCGAACTACCTCGCCACCCCGTCGGCGGAGTTCCTCGGCGTGACCGCCTCGGACATCGAGAACTACGACCTCCCCTCCGACCACTTGTCGGAGCAGGATATCCGGGCCCTCCAGGCCGAGCTCACCGACCCCCGGTTCGGGACCGCCGAATGGCGGGCCGAGATCGAGCTGATGCTCAAGAACGGCAAGAAGGCCGAGCAGCAGTCGCTCGCGAAGTACGGGCTCAACTACGTCACCGAGCACTACCTGCCCGAGAAGCTGGCTGAGATGGGCGTCCTCTGACGGTTGCCCGTCCGCTCAGACCAGGATCTTGCAGCCCGGTGCGGCGCTCGACGTCGCGAACGGCCACGGCCGCCGCCCCGCGCTCCCCGTGCGGGACGTGGCCGGAGGGGTCGCCTTCGATCGCGCTCACCCAAGCTCGCAGGTGGTCGAAGACCCGGTCCGTAGCGAGGTCCGCGGCCAGGTCACGCCGAACCTCAGTCGCGACCTCCCTGGCCCGGACGGCACCGACCCGGCCGCCCGCTCCCGGCTGCAACCAGGTCCGAAGGGTTCGGTAGATCCGTCGCCATTCAGAGGCCGCACGATGCAGACCGACGCCGGTCCAATGGAACCGGTCGGTGAGGGGCCGTCCCAGAAGATACCAACGCAGGGCATCCGGTCCGACCTCTTGCGTCGCGGTCCGAAGTGGAACCAGGTTCCCTTTCGACTTCGACATTTTCGACCCTTCCCAGAGGACGAGTCCCGGGTGAACGAACAGTCGGGCGAACGGGCGGTGGTTGAGGGCGAGGGCGACCTCGTTCTCCGCGTAGTGGTGGGGAAAGATCAGGTCGGTGCCCCCGCCGTGCACGTCGACGGGTAGACCGAGCAGCTCGTGGGCCATCGCGTAGCACTCGAGGTGCCATCCCGGGGTCCCGCGGCCCCAGGGTCCCGGCCACGACGGGCGGGGACGGTCTTGGAGCTTCCATACCATGAACTCCCCCGCCGAAGCGTCGTCCAGTGGGAAGGGGTGGTCGGGTTCCTCGACCGCGTGGGACCCGAGCTCCTTACCAGTAAGGAAATTGGCGCCCGCCGGGCGGTTCGGGGGCGAGTAGAGCCACTCGTCCCCCTGTCGGTGAACGCGCCCGGTCCGGGCCAGACGACGCGCGACGTCGGTCATCTGCGGAACGAATGCGCTGGCCCGGGGCCGTACGTGGGGGGTGAGGATCCGCAGGTCACGGAGGTCGCGCAGGAAGCCCGCCTCCTCGCGGAGGGCGAGGGACCGCCACCCGAGCCCGAGTTCGGCCGCGCGCGCGTCGATCTTGTCTTCGAAGTTGGTCACGTTCATCACGTGTCGTACCGGGATCCCCTCCGCCTCGAGGTGGCGTCGAACCAGGTCGAAGAACAGGTAGGTTCGAGCATGCCCGACGTGGGCCCCGTCGTAGACGGTGGGCCCGCACACGTAGAGCGAGACCGGGCGACCGGGGCGCCGCCGGACGGGCTGCGCTCGGCCCGAGAGCGTATCCCGGAGCAAGAGGTCCATCGGCGACGGAGGCCGCCGGGCGGACCATAACTCTTTGGGACCCGGGGGTCGCTCGGTAACTTGATTTGGGGCAGGTCGGTGGGGGAACCGCAGCGCCCCCATGGAAACGATCTTCCTCCTGGTCGAAACCGAGGTCGGACAGCTCGAGTCGGTCCTCCAACGGATGAAGGCGGTCCCGGGGGTCGCCGAGGTCGAAGCGGTGACCGGCCCGTTCGACCTCATTGTCAAGGTGCAGGCCGCCCAACTCAACACCGCCCTCGACACGGTGATCCACAAGATCCGCAAGATCCCCGGCATCAAGTCCACCGAGACGCTCGTCACGGTCGCAACCGGCTAGGACCCTGCGCTCGTCGGCCCCCGAAGGGCGACCCACCCTCCGGCCGACTCGGGTCCGGGACGAGTTCAAATATCGCCGCGCCCGTGGTCGCCCGATGGTCGCAGTGGGAGAGATCGCCCCGAAGTACCACGCCTTGACCCAGGACGGCGCCCCGTTCGCCTCGGACTCGCTCCGGGGAAAGCGGGTCGTGCTCTACTTCTATCCGAAGGCCGACACCCCCGGTTGCGACGATCGAGGCGAAGGGATTCCGGGACGAGCTCCCCCAGTACCGGGCGAAGGGCGTGGAGATCGTCGGCGTGAGCACGGACGACTGCCCCGCCCAGAAGGCGTTCGCGACCAAGTACGGGCTCTCCTTCCCCCTCCTTGCCGACTCAAAGAAGGAGGTCGCGACGACGTTCGGGGTCCTCCGCCCGACCGGGACGGCGCGGCGCGTCACGTTCTTGATCGAGAAGGACGGGAAGGTCGCCGAGGTGATCGACTCCTCCTCGGTCGACGACCACCTCAACCGGGCGCGCGCCCGCTTCCTGACGGGCTAGTCGCGACCCCGTCCGTTGGCCCGGCGTCCGCCGCCGCGGCGACGGGGGCTTGGGGGCGCGTCCGGTCAGGCTCCAGGCCCGGTCGCCCACCAGTTGAAGCGCTGCCGGCACGAGGTAGGTGCGGACCACCATCGCATCGAGCACCACCGCGATGGCGACGGAGAAGCCGATCGCACGAATGAGGGTGAACTCTCCGATCAGGAGGGCCGCGAACGCGCTCGCCAGGATGACCGCGGCCGCGGTGATGATCCCGCCGGTGCGGCCGATCGCGGTCACGATCGCGGCGGTCGAGGAGGCGCCCTTGACCCGCTCCTCCCGGACCCGGGTCAGGACGAAGATGTTGTAGTCGATCCCCAGGCCGAGGATGAGGAGGAACATGATCGTCCGGACGTAGAAGAAGAGCGGGAACCCGAGGACGAGCTGGAAGACCAAGTAGGTGACCGCCCATGCCCAGGAGATGGAGAGGGCGATGGTCGCGATCGCCATCACGGCGATGATCCAAGAACGAAGGACCGCGAGCAGGACCAGGAGGAGCCCGATCGTGACGGCGATCACGAGGATCTCGGTCGCCGTCGCGGTCTCGTCGGCGAGGTCGCCGATCGTGGGCGCGCCCCCCCCGTATGCGACGGACGTGATGTCGGGATGGGACGACGCGTAGTTCGCGAAGGTCCCCTCGACCGACTTCACCGCGGCGACCGCATCGGACGAGAGTCCCGTCGAGCTCGGCTGGAGGGAGAGCAGGACCGTCCGTCCGTCGGTCCCCACGAACCCTTCCAAGAGCCCGAGCAGGTTCTGCTGCGGCGCCGGTAGGAGGGCCGAGAGGTTCTCCCATTCGCTCAGGGGCGCCCCGAATGGTCCGACCGGAGACTGGACGACGGCGATCCCCGACGTATTCTCCGCGAGCGAGGTCAGGTGGGCCACGTCCGTAAACTCGGTCACGTTCGTATAGTTCCCGACCACCAGGGGGCTCGCGAACGTCACCAGCGCGAACGAAGGGACCGCGAAGCCGTCCCCGAAGTGGGAGTACAGCGACTGGAGCCCGTCGGTCGCGGGATGGCCTCCCGGAAGCTGGCCGTAGAAGTCGTACGCGAGCGGAACCTGGAGCGCGACCAGGACCAGCGGGATGCTCACGAGCAACAGGATCCCGAGAACGGTGGCGGGGCGTCGTTGCGTCAGGCGACCCGCGCGGTAGAAGTACGTGGCGCCGGCCGACGTCCGCGCGTTCACCTCCTCTGCCCGGCGGTCGAAGCGCCGGCCCGTGTCGGGCCAGAAGATCCGGGGGCCGAGGAGCTTCAGGGCCGCGGGTACGAGGGTGAGGGAGAGCAGGATCGTGAAGAGGATCGCAAGGGCGAGCACCCGTCCCCACTGGGAGAGGAGGGCGACCCCGCTGAAGGTCAACGCGAGGGTGGCGATGATGGCCGTCGAACCGCTCGTCGCGACGGATTGACCTGCCCAGGCGAGCGACTGCTCGATCGCCTCGTCCGAGGACCGCCCCCGGTGGAGCTCTTCGCGGTACCGGGCCACGATGAAGATCGAGTAATCGGTCCCCACACCGAGCACGAAGACCTCCTCGAGGGTCAGGGACGTCGAATCGACCGGTCCGAAGAGCACGCCCAAGAGGACGGTCCCGCCGAGGGCCAGGACGAGGGCGATGCTGAGCGCCGCGAACGTCATGAGCGGCGTCAGCGGGGACCGGAAGTACGCCATCGAAATGACGAGGAGCAGGCCGACCGTGAGCGGCAGGACGAGCCGGAGGGAGTCGTCCACGATCGT
This sequence comes from uncultured Thermoplasmata archaeon, assembly GCA_963749235.1. Lineage (GTDB taxonomy): Archaea > Thermoplasmatota > Thermoplasmata > Lutacidiplasmatales > UBA184 > Lutacidiplasma. The sequence goes on from CAVVLV010000001.1 coordinate 1,171,456, forward strand.
GTTGGTCACGAGGTCCAAGGGCGCCGACCCGGTTTGGTAATACCGGATCGAGTGGGTCGCATCCGAGTCCGCCAGCACCGGGCCGACCCGGTCATCGATGGCAGGCAGGTCCGCGTAGACCGGTTGGCCGCCGCTCGAGTTCGTGTAATCGTCGGTCACGGAGAACGAGACCGAGATGAGGGACGCGGTCCCGGCGGCATTCACGAAGGGACTCGAGAGGGCGTACGGAACCGGGAGCGGCTCGGTCCAGAGGGTCCCGTTCGACACCGTCCCGTTGGCCCAGGCGAGGGCGTCGGAGGCGGAGACCGACCCGGAGGGGAACGCGGCCCACACGGTGTCGACCCAACCCGCGGGCATCCCGACCTCCCCCGCGACGAGGGTCGATGCGGTCGCCCGAACCTCGGGCCAGGCGGAAAAGTTCTCGACCTCCATTCCGGTGAGCGCAGCGGCTCCAACCGCTTGTCCCGAGCGTGGGAGAAGGCTGGGCAAGAGCGGCAACTCCTGGGTGCGAACGACCCGGTCGAGACAGGCTACCACCGCGACGGGGTCGGCGGCGCAGGCGGCGGTCCCGTTGAACCCGCCGACCGACCCGTTGAACCCGGAGTAGAACGCGTCCAAGACCGCGAGTTGGGCGGCGTTGAAATGCCCGGCGGCGAGGGTCGCCTGATAGGCCGGGAAGTTTGCGCCGGAGGCGTTCCCCGAAGTGCCGTTCGCGTCGGATTCCCACTCGGAGAGGAACAGGGAGGGAACTCCCCAAAGGAGCGCAGCCGTTTGGTTGAGGCTCGTGAGTAGGCTCGGGGACGCGTGGGCCGCCCCTTCGATCCCCCCGGCGGCGAGTCGAACCTGCCCGGCGAGGTAGCTCGCGTAGCTCGTGTACACGCTCGCCACGTGGGCCACGTCCGTGAGCGACCGGTCGGAGACGAGCGTCCGGGTGACGTTCTCGATCACGCCCTGGCCGTTAGGGTCGGTGAGGTTCGTTCCGACGAACAGGAGGATGCTCGACGCCCCCCCCGATTCGTTGGGGAAGAGTCGGGCGAGCTCGGCGTTCGCGACCGCGCTCGGCGAGTTCGTGGGGACCGACTCGGTCGAGTTGGTCGTGACGGACCCGAGCAGGGGTAGGAAGGGGATCACGAGGACGAGCAGGACCACCCAGAATACGACCGGATACCACGGGTGACGGAGGATCCCGCGAGCGAGTCGGCTAAAGATCCGGGCCCCCGACGGGGTGCGTTCGGGCTCCCGGCGGGACACGTCGCGGGGGGGGCGGACGAAAAGATAACCCTACCGCGCCGAGGGAGGGTCCTTCGTGATCCCGGTGCGGCGCCACTGGGCGGGATACCGGGCCGGGTCGGCGAAGACCCGGGTCTCGCCGACGACCCATCCGTGCCGGACCGATGAGACCTCCTTGGAGTCGATGGTGGCGACCCCGGTCGCGATCAACGTCCCGGTGCGGGTGACGAGGGCGACCCGGGCCCCCTTCGGGAACGCCCGGGGGAGTGCGAGGATCCCGCCCTTCGCCAGGCCGGCGCCGTGGGCGACCGCGCTCGCGGCCCCCTCCTTGAGCACGATGGTCGGGAACTCCCTCCAAACCTCCTCGATCGGGTGGAGCAGGGCCAGGAGCGCATCGGGGTCGCCGGAGCGCGCCGCCGTGACGGCATCAGCGAGGACGGTGAGGGGAACGGACTGACCCTCATCGAACGGTCCGGTCGAGACGCGGCGGAGCTCCTCCAAGTGCCCTCCCGTCCCGAGCGCCTCGGCGAGATCGACGGCGAGCGTACGGATGTAGGTCCCCGAATCGGTGACCGCGTCGAGGAGGGCGTGGGTCCCCTCCGTCTCGAGGACCGCGAGCCGATGGATCGTCCGGACTCGGCGTTCGCGCTTGACCGCGGAGCGTACCGGCGGGGTCTGGTAGATCGGCGCCGTGAATTCCGCGACGACCCGATCCAGGTCCTTTCGCGGAACGGCCGAGTGGAAGTTCACCGCCCCGATGTATCGCTTTGGGAACTCGAGGACGAGCGGGAGGAGCTTGAGCGCCGGGCCGACGCCGACCCAGAGCAGGCCCGAGACGTTCGGGTCGAGCGTCCCCGCGTGCCCCGCGACATCGACCCCGAGGAGGTCGCGGGCCCACGCGGTGACCTGGTGGGACGAGGGGCCTCGGGGCTTGTCGATCAGGAGGAAGGCGCCCTGTTCCAGCCGTTCCGTGACGGAAGCGGGCCACGGCGCCGGGGCGGGCGCGGCGGTCACGGGGCGGCCCCGGGCGATCGAACGCTCAGGTAGTGAACGATCTTTTCGGCGACCTCGACGGCGGGGAGGGAGGTCGAATCGACGGTCAGGTCGGCGGGCTCACTTTCCGGGGCGAGGTCGTAGATGCGCCGATAGCGCTTGCGTTCGCTGTCCTCCCGCGCCCGGATCTGACGGAGCGCGTCGGGGACGGACTCTCCGTCCCGCTGGGCCACCCGCCGGGCGCGTTCCCGCTCCTCCGCGGTCACCACGATCGCGTAGACGGGACGGCCCCCCCGCCGGCAGAGCGCGGACTGGATCCGTCCGTCCAGGAGCCGCCCGGGTTGGGCGAGCGCCTGCATCGTGGAATCGAGTTCACGGTCGACCTCCGGATGGGCCTCGGCGTACCGGCCGAACGCCTCCAGATCGAGGCCCCGGGCCTTCGCCTCGGCGCGGAAGACCTCGCCCGCGGACCGGTACTCGAGCCGAAGCGACGCGGCGACCAGGCGGCCCGCCGTCGACTTGCCGCTTCCCGGGGGGCCCCCGATCGCAACGACTCGGTCGATCACGCCGGTCTCCCGGCCACCGTCGGGGCCGGGGCCACGGGCTCCACCTGGTGCTCGCGGGCGTACCGTCGGACCCAGTAGGTCTTGAGCGCGCGGCGGAAGACGAACGAGAACGGGACCGTGTAGAGCGAGAAGATGAGGAACCACCACGGGATCGGGAGGCCGGAGAGGACCGGGTTGAGCAGGTGGAGCGATCCGCCGCCGAGCGAGATCGTCTGCTCGGACAAGGTCGCGTTGAAGATCACGAGGCCGATCCAGGTGTACATCAGGATGAGCATGAAGTAGGTGATCGCCATCCCCTTGAACTGGGCGATCGTCACCTCGCTGGAGAGGCGGGTGAGCCGCTCCTGGTACGGCTTCAGCGCCTCGATGCGATCCTTCTTCCCGGACCGGATCGCCTCCATCTGGACCTTCCGGAAGGCGCCGCTCCACTTCGCGACCTTCGCCTGCTTCACCCAGTCGGTCGTGTAGTTGTACGCGAGCGCGGTGACGAGCATCTCGAGCGCCCCGGCGAGCGCCATGGTCGCGAGCAGGTAGCGGGACGAGAACCCGAAGACCGAGTAGAGGGGTCCGCCGGAGCTCGGGCTCACGCCCAGGCTCTGCGCGATCGAGTTGCGGGTGTTCGGCTCGAGCAGCATCAGGAGGCCGAGGAGACCCAGGAAGACGATCAGGAACGTCGAGATCTTGAACGCCGGTCGGGGCGCCGGGGGCTTCACGGCCGGCGCGGCCACAGGGGCGGCGGCCGCTTCGTCGGGGGTCGTCGGGGTTTCCTCGGACGTCGTCTCGGGAAGGGGGCCCTCGGCCGCGCCTTCCGTGAGCAGGCTCTCCTCCGTCTCCGCCCCGGGGGACGCCCCCGGGTCACCTCCCGATCGGAGGGGCGCGCCCGGGTTCGTCATCCTACGACTCGCCTCCGAGGAAGCGACGGAGCAACGGGTTCATTTCCATCAGCTGCTCGCGGCCCATCGCCTCGTACAGGTTGATGATGATCCCGACCATGAGGAGCACCCCCGTACCGCTCGCATTACCGAGCGTTCCGATGAGGTCGGCGCCGGCCGCCAGCGCTCCGACCGCGGCCCCGCTGATGACGGTGATGACGGGGATGTACCGCTCGAGCACCCTCCGCAGGACGCGCGGTTCCCGTCGGAACCCGGGGATCTGCATGCCGGACGCCTCGATCTGCCGGGCGACGGCCTCCGGGCCCATGTTGGTCGTCTGGATCCAGAACTTCGCGAAGAGGATCGAACCACCGACCATCGCGCAGAAGTAGACCAGGACGTGGACCATCCCCTGCAACACGGTGTGGCCGTACAGGTAGCCTCCGTACTGCTGGAAGTTCAGGATCGGCAGCAACCAGGACTCGAGCCCGTTGACGGTCGAGAGATAGTACGCCCCGCCGGTGAGAGGTTGGGTCTGACTGATCCCCGTTTGCGCGGCGACCGCGGCCGTGGGGTAGGACCCCACCCACCACTGATGTCCGAGCCCCGGGAAGCGCGAGAGCGTCGTGTTCGACCAGAGAAGGATGGAGAAGAGCGAGACGTTCGCGAGCAGCGCACTCATCAGAATGACGGGAATGTTCGACGCGTAGATCAGGCGCAACGGATACCGGCCCCGCGCGCCCCGCGCCTCCGCGTGCGAGAGGGGGAGCTCGATCCGGGTCGACTCGGTCCACGCGACCAGGAAGAAGATCGCCGCGGTACCGACCAGCGCGACGATGGGATTCGGCTGACGCAAGAGCACCTGTTCCCAACCCCCGCTCGCCATCTGGCTGGCTGTATAGTGGGTCAAGAACCAGAACGCCTTGGGGAGCGCCCCGCTCGGCGGATTCGTGGCACTGATGGCCACGGAGGGATTCTGGGGCACCCAATTGAGCGTCCCTTGGACGATCTGCTGGGAGACCCCCGCCGCGATGAACAGCGAGATCCCGCTCCCGATCCCCCACTTCGAGACGACCTCGTCCATCAGGAAGACGAGGTAGCTGCCGAAGACCAACTGGGCGATAATGATCGTGTTGGCGAGGAGGAGGCCGTTCCCGGGCGAGGCTTGGCCCAGGCTCGTGACGAGGGACGCCGACGGAGTGAGGTACCCGTAGACCTGGGGCACCGCCTCCACCAGGATCATCGCGATGACGAGGACCTTCTGGGTCCCCTGGTACATCCCCTTGTCCTCGTCGTCGGTGAGGTCCAGGTTGATGATCTTCGCGCCGGTGAACAGTTGCATGATGATCGACCCGGTGACGATCGGGCCGATGCCGAGGTGCATCAGGGTGCCTTGGGCGCCCGCGAGAATGGCACGGTAGCTCGCGAAGAGGTCGATGACGGTCGCCTGGTCGACCCCGAAGAGGTAGATGTTGGTCAGGAGGAAGTAGAGCAGCAGGACGCTGATCGTCCAGAACAGCTTCGTCCGGAAATGGACGTGCCCTTTCGGCTGCGTCACCGCGGGCATCCGCGTCGTGACCGGTTTCAAGCCGTACAGCTTGGAGCGGGTGCCGGAGTACGAGAGACCGAGGAAGAGCAGGGAGAGGACGATGAAGATGACGAACGAGATCAGCAGGAAGGCGACCAGGGTCGGCTGGCTCCAGAACCAGACGACCGCGAGAAGGGTGGCCCCGACCACGGCGAGCGGAATCGCCCAACGCGGGTCGCGGGGGATCTCCTCGTCCGCCATGTAGCCGAGTCCGACCAAATGGCCGATTTATATAGTCTACGGGAGGGCAGGCGCCGGGAGCCCCGTCGCTACGCCTCTCCCTTCGACGAGCCGGGGGCTTCCTTCAAGAGCGTGACCTTTTCGCCCGCGTGCTTCGTGGCGTGGCCGACGAAGACGTGCCAGGAGTTCGAGGTCGAGCCGCCGCCCAGGAGGCGGTCGTAGCCGGCCTTCGTGAGGTCCGCCACCAGGGTCTCGCCGACGCGAACGACCGCGCCCGCGGCCTCGAGCGCCGGAACCAGCCGGTCGAGTTCGCCGACGTTGACGGACGTGGGATGCGCGACGATCTTCGGGGGCCGCTGGAAGCCGTGCCGGCCGAAGTGGTCGGGCGCGTAGATCAGCATCGACTTGAACTTGTACTTGTGCAGGCCGGCGTTGCCGCGGCCTCCTTGCTTACCGGCGCCTCGGCCGGCCTTGATCCCGCGGCCGTGCGTGCGGAGTCCCCGGAACTTCCTCGTGCGGCTCGGCATCGTTCCACCTACACCATCCGTCGGACGAGGTCGTTGATGGCCGCCCCGCGGTAGCCGAGCGCGCCGCCCAGCCCGAACGGCTTCTTGGTCGACCGCCAGCCGCCCTTGGGGGCCTTGAGGCGGAACAGGGGCCGGAGCCCTGGGACGGGGATGAGACCGGTCGCAAGCACGGAGGACGTCAGTTCCGAGAGGTCCTTTGCGGGGAGCTCCTTGCCCAGGGTGGACTCGGTGACCCGTTCCCCCTTGTCGGTCACCCCGCGTTCGCGGAGCAGCATCCCGACCGTCTCCACGTCGGTCTCGCCCCAGGTGATGTAGCCCTGGGCTCGGATGAGCATGCCGCGGTACTCGGCGACCTCGGGGATCACCGTCGCATGGTTGGCGCGGTTGATGTGGAGGTAGCGGAGCGTCTCGACGATCTCGTGCTTCGCGTGGATCGTCCCGCGGACCCGCACGACCAGGAACGCCATGTCTAGCGACCTCCGGAGGGGGGCGGGCGGCGGGGACCGCTGCCCGGGGGAGGCGGAGGTCCTCCGCGTCCCGGCGGACCCCGTCCCGGACCGCCTCGGCCCGGACCGCCGCGTCCGGGGCCACCTCGGCCCCGACCGCGACCGCGGCCTCCCATCGGTCGGGCGCCCTCCTCCTTCGGCGGGAGGATCGACGTGCCGACCGGGCCGCGGACGATCTTCAGCCGCTCGGCGTCGCCGGGCGGGATCTTGAGGTCCGAGAGGGCGACCAGCGCCCCGTAGGCGGCCTGGGCGTAGTTCACCGTGGTCTTGGTGTGGCCGTCGGTGTATCCCCAGGCGTCGGTGATGCCGGCGAACCGAAGGACGGGTTTCGCCACGTCCCCGACCGCGAGCCCGACTCCCCGGGGCGCAGGGCGGAAGTTGACGACGACCGAGCCCGCGCGTCCCTCGACCTCGAACGGCAGGGTGTGCGAGCGGCCGCAGCCACATTCCCAGCTTCCGCAGCCGCGCAGCACCGCGACGATCTCGAGCTTCGCCCGGTCGATCGCGCGGCGGATCGTGGGTCCGACCTCGCGGCCCTTCGCCCGGCCGAGGCCGACGAACCCGTCGCCGTTCCCGACGACGACCGTGACGGCGAACTTGAACCGACGGCCCGAGTCGGTCATCCGCTGGACCATGTTGACGTCCAGGACCTCGTCGTGCAAGCCGGGGAGGAGCTTGTCGACGATCTGCGGCTCCCGGAGGGGCAGCCCGCTCGCGAGCGCCTCGCTCATCGTCTTGATCTCGTCGGCGGCGACCTTCTTGCCGAGCTCCGTCTTCGGGACCCAGGGCGGAGGCGCGGGCGCCCCGCCGGAACCAAACCCTCCACCGGGGCCGCGGGACGGCCCGGAAACGGCGCCGCTCATGCGGCCGCCCCCTCGGGGTGGACGAGGCCGGGGAGCTTCAGTTTGTACGCTTCGAGGGGCTGCGGCAGCGCCTTCGGGAGGTGGGCCCCGTTCAAACGGTCGGCCTTGGGGAACCCTTCGTCCCCGTGGGGGATGTCGAGGCCCGAGTCGAGCAGTCCCTTGAGCGCGGCGGAGAGACGGCCCCCGGCCGTCGGGTGACGGATCCCGAGGTCGAGCACGGCTTCCTCGGTCCCGGACGCCTTGGCCCGGAGTCCGGCGAGGTACGCCGTGAGGTACGCCGCGGGGGTGGACGCAAGACTCGATGCCGGGAAGGCGATCCCGCCGAGCTCGGTGGAGTCGGCGGCGGCGACCACCCGGTCGCCGGTGGGGTCGAACGTGACGAGCGCGACGCGCACCCGGCGCTCGGAGATGCGCACGACGGCCCGGGTGCGGCCGGACTTCAAGAGCTTCAAGCGGACCCGGTAATCGGTGCGGCCCTCCCGCCGGCGGCGGAAGTGGACGCGGTAGCGAGGTCCCGTCTTCATGCGGTTCCCTCCTTCATGTGGCCCGCGAGCTTCAGGTTCTGGAGTAGGTGGGCCCGGCTCCGGAACATCCCGCCCTTCGCGCGCCGATAGAATTCGCGATAGACCGATGGGGGGATCTTCTTCGAGCCGCGGAGCTCCTTCAAGAGGTCCCGTTGGGCGCGGATCCGCCGGATCCAGCGCTCCTTGCGGGGGACGCGCGCGAACGGCGTGCCCCGGCGGGAGCCGGGTCCCTGGTGTCGGCCCTTGGCGACCTCGCCCGCATGGCGCTTGGCCCGCGCCCGCGACGTGCCCTGGATCGGCTTCCGCTTGATGACCCCGGCCTTGATCGCGCCGCGGATGTCTGCGCGCGTCACGGCATCGGCGAGGTCTTCCTGGCTCGCCGGATCGAGGAAGACGCGGCCCTCACCGCAGTCCAACAGGGCGGCGGCGAGACGCCGCTGATTCGAGAGATCGGGCATGGAAGATCACTCCCCCCCGCCCGTGCGGATGGGGTTCAGGACCCGGACGCCGCGCTTGCGGGCGGTCTCCTCGAGACCGAGCCTCCGGCGCGTGCCGACCCGACGGGAGATGATGGCCGCCTCGACCTTCGGGTTGAGCCCCTCGATCTCGGCGTCCGTCTGGACCAGGATCGGCCGATACCCGCTCGGGGCCAATCCCCGCACCTTGGCGGGGGAGCCATAGCCGATCGAGACGAGCTGGGCCCGGTAGCCGTAGTGTCGGCGCTGCTTCGACTGGAGCCCGCGGGGGCGTCGCCACGCCCCGTCACGGCCGATCCGGTAGTAGCGGTTCGCGGCTTGCCGGCCGAAGATCGGTCGGCGTCGGTTGATCGTGCGTCGGGTGCGCAGGAGCGTGACGGATTCGGCGGAGAGGTTCGGGTGCTTCGGCGCCCCGGCGTCCTCCTCCTTCTTCGCATCGGATGTCTCCTTCTTGGAGGGTGCCGCGCCGGTGGAGCCCGAGGCCTTCGTGCCCTTGGGCTCGCTGGCGGGTTCCGACTTCTTGGCGGCGCGCGCCCGGGGCTTGGCGGGGGTCGGAGGTGTCGCGTCCTTCGGCGGAGTGGGGACGTCGTCCGCCATCAGTTCGCCTCCTTGAAGTGCGCTCGCTCAACGAGGTAGATGCCGTCCTGGAAGACCCGCGGGTCGTAGTCCCGGATGTGGGTCACCCGCTCGATGTTCGCCGCGCTCTGGCCGACCTGCTCCAGGTCGTTACCTGAGAGCACCACGAACTCGCCCTCGACGGCCGCCTTGGTGCCGGCCGTGAGGCGGGTGGTCCGGGGTACTTCTCGCCCAAGAAGTTGTCGATGACGAGCTCCTCCCCGCGGACCTGGACCTTCATCGGGAAGTGGGCCGCGACGACTTTGAGCTTCGCCTCCACCCCGAGGGTCAACCCGGCGGCGAGGTTGCGGACGTGGGCCGCCCACGTCCCGAGGAGCGCCTGCGACGCCTTGCGCGTCGGCGGGAGGAGGAGCGTGAGCGTCGCCGTCCCCTTCGCGACCTTGAGCTCCAAGATGTCGGACGGGAAGGGCCGCTGGGCGGCGCCGAGGGGGCCTTTCGCGCGGAGGATCTTACCGTCCACGGTGAACGAGACCCCCTTCGGGACCTCGATGATCGCGTGGCGGCGGTCGGACTCAGTAGACATAGGCGAGCAGCCGACCTCCGATCTTCTTCTCGCGCGCCTCGCGGTGCGACACGACACCCTGGTTGGTCGAAAGGACGAGGATTCCGAAGTCCTGGGCCGGAAGGAAGCGCGCTTCGTACCGCTCCAGCCGGTCGTGGGGGACCGAGATCCGGGGCTTGATCACGCCGCACGAGTTGATCCGGCGCGCTAGCTCGACGTCGTACTGTCCACCGCGGCCGTTCGGGACGAACGTGAACTCCTCGATGTACTGGTGCTCTCGGAAGATGCGCAGTACCTCCGCGATCAGTCGCGAGGTGGGATGGAGCTGGACGGTCGGCTTGCCGTCCTGGTCGGCGTGGCGAATGGTCACGAGGGCGTCGTTGAGAAGATCCTGCTGCATCGATGACCGTCCTACTGGTACTTTTGGAACCCGAGGTCCATCGCGACCTCTCGGAAGCATTGGCGACAGAGGTGGAGGCCGTACCGGCGCACGATCCCGCGCTTGCGGTCGCACCGGAGACACCCGACCTTCCGCCCGAACAGCTTCTTCGGTTTCATGGTCCCCCCCTTAGTCGAGCAGCGTGACCCCGAACGCACTGGTCAGGAAGGCGCGCGTCTCCTCCCGGGTCGAGCGGAGCGCCTTCGGCAGCGGGCGAGATTGGATGCGTCGGTTGCGCACGCGGTAGCCCTCGCGGCCCAGCTCGACCGCGACATCCATCCCGTGGATGCCGATCGCCGGGTCGTACTTGAGACCGACAAAATCGGTGTAGTCCGCGACCCCGAACGAGAAGTTCCCGTTGCGGTCAATCGAATCGGAGTCGAGCTGGCGGTCCCGTGCGTCGAACGCGCGCTGGAGGAAGTCGACCGCGACGGTACCGCGGAGCGTGACCTTCGCGCCGATCTCCTGCCCGGCCCGGATCCCGAAGTCCCGGTTCGTCGAGTGGGCCTTCGTCGCGACGGGCTTCTGGTGCGTGACCATCTGGAGCACCTTCTCCGCCTTCGTCCGCGGCTCGCCCGACTCGCCGACCCCGGCGTTCACGACGACCTTGATCACACGGATCGCCCGGGCGCCGGCGGCGAGCGGGGCGGGCGCAGCGGCGACCGGGGCGGCGGGATCGGTCGCGCTCATTGGTCGACTCCTTCGGCGAGGGTGACCTCGGGAGACGTCGATCCGACCACGTAGACGTACTCCTTGGTCGTGGAGAATCCCTCGGCGAAATGGACGAGGTTCGGCTGCGGCGAGTTACGGACCTCCACCCGCTCGACGCGGGCGAGCTGACCGACGTGGGAGCCCCCGGCGACGAACGCGAGGGCGCCCGGGGCGAGCTTGAGATGGTCCACGACCTTCTGGGCCGGGACCTCGATCTTGACCGAGTCGCCGACGCGGTACGCGGTCGACGCGGCGACGAGCAGGTTGCGCCCGTCGTGGAGGGTCACCTCGACCTTGCCGGAGGGGACCGTGTGCTTGAACCGCACACGGCCGATCTTGAGACCGGCCTCGGGGGAGGGGATGCGGACCAGGACGAGCTTTCCCCGGCGGTCCTTCACCATCCGGTAGTGGGCGTCGAGCGGGGCGGCGAGCGAGATCGTGTCCATGAGGCCCAGGCCCCGGTCGAGGTCCTTCGTGACCTTGCCGTCGACCTTGACCACGCCCGTGCGGACGAGGATGCGGGCCTCCCGCGCGCTCTGGACCACGTGCAACAGGTCCCGGAGGACGAGGAGGACGGGAACCGACTGGTCCTGGGCGTGCGGCCCGGGCCCGGGACGCTTGATCCACTTCGTGCCCTTGCGGGCGATCGTCCAGGCCCGAGGGGCGGCACCGCGCTTCAAGCGGAACGTCATTCGGCGTCCTCCTTCGGGGCGGCCCCGGCCGTAGGCTTCGGTTTCCGGGCCCGCTTCGGAGGCGGTTTCGCCGCGGCCTCCGACGAGGTGGCTTCGGATTCCTTCGACTCGGTCGCAGCGGGCGCCGGCGGAGCCGCCACGGTGGGCGCCGGGGCTTCGCCCTCGGCGACGTCGGGGGTTTCGCCCCGCTCCTCGGGCGTGACCTCCTCCTCCCGGACCTGGAGCGACTTGCGCCGCCAGGCGTCAGCGAGGTTGAGTCGGATGATCAGGAGATGGTTCGTCCGCACCGGGAGCGGTTTCAACTTCTCCTCCCCGGTCTTCAAGGTGACGTTGTCGAGCGTGACCGTGTAGCTGCGCCGGTCCATCTTGGCCACGCGCTCCTCCCGTCCGATGAAGCTGCCCTTCATCACCCGGACCGTGTCCCCCTTGCGGAGCGGGACCGAGCGGACGTGGAACCGCGACCGAAGCTCCCGCGAGAGCGGTACGGTCATGCGGAGCCGGCGCTCGAACGTGTCCGCGTTGTAGACCGCGCGGCGCTGGCGTCGGGGAGAATGGGGAGAGACCGGCATGTTCCTCCTAGACGATGATGGACGAGGCGGCCGCGATGCGCGGCCAGCGTTCGGCGGCCTCCTTTGCCACCGGTCCCTTGATCTGAGAGCCCTTGATCTCACCGGTTTCGGTCGTGATGACCGCGGCGTTGTCCTCGAACATGAGTCGGGTGCCGTCGGCCCGGTGGATCGCGGAGCGCGAGCGGACGATGACGGCGTGGAGGACCTGGCGTCGCATCTCGGGGGTCCCCTTCTTGACGGAGACGATCACCAGATCGGCGATGCCGGCCCGGGGGTACCGGCGGTGGGTCCCGTGCCAGTTGCGCACCGCGATGATCTCGACGATCTTGGCGCCCGTGTTGTCGACACAGTCGAGCCGCGCGCCCTTCGGCAGGCCTCGGCTCCGTCGTCCCGCGAGGCCCTTCATGCCTCCTCCTTCGCGGGGGGCGTGGGCGATGGCGCGTCGAGCGGATCCTGGCCGGCGACCCGGCGGGCGGCCTCGCCCAGGTCCTCAACGATGCAGAACGAAACGAGCTTGGAAAGCGGTCGGGTCTCGGCGATCCGGACGCGGTGTCCGACGGGCACGTGCAGGCAGGGGGGAGCATGCGCGAGGTAGCGGCGTCGTCGCTTCTCGTACCGTTCGTACTTCGGCACGAAATGGAGGAGCGTGCGTTCGACGACCGCGGTCCGTTGCATCCCGACCGAGACGACGGTCCCTTCGATGACCTGACCGCGGACGGGAAGGCGGCCGTGGAAGGGGCAATGACGGTCGTCACACCGCGTCTTGGGGGCCCGGACGTCGAGACCGATGTCCCGCGCGCGGCGGGCGGACGGCGTACGTGCTGGGCTCATCGGAACCTCCGAGGACCACCGGCCAAGACCCGCTTCGTGCGGTCCTCAGGGCGCACGCGAAGGGCCTCGCCACTTAACGGTAACTCTCGCCCGCCGAGGAGAATCGTCCCCGACAGGGAGGACTTCGGGATCCGCACGACCCGCGCGCCGCCCGATTCCCGGACGTGGAGGAGCGAGAGCGTTTCGTCCACTACGATCCCGTCCACCGGTCGGCGGACGGCGGCGGAGGGCAGGATCCGCACGGGGGCACCCAGGATCTCGCCCGCGTAGGCGAGCCGGTCGGAGGGGGGAAGGTCGATGCCGGGTCCGGAGTGCGTCATCGTGGCCCGTTCCCCTGATTACGCGCGGCGCTCGCCGCGCGCGGAGGCGATCTCGCGTTGCCGAAGTACCGTCAGGGAGCGAGCGACGTTGGTGCGCAGGGCCCGCATCCGCCCCGGGCTGGGCGGTGCGCCGCCCATCGCAGCGATGCCGCGCTCGCGCAGGAGATCGCTCTCGGTCTCCGCGATGCGTCGGTAGAGGTCCTCGTCGGTGAGGGCCCGCAGTTCCTTCATGCGCATGAGCGCCATCTAGACCTCCGGCGGCAGGGGGGGCTCGGGTAGGGCGCCCACGATGACGGCCTCTTCCTCGATCGGCGGGAGCTCGACCACCGGCGCCACGACGCGCGACTCGGCGCCCTTGACGACGATCTCGTCGGGGAGCTTCGAGTTCGCCCGCATGATCCACACACTGACGCCGATGACGCCCGGCTTCAAGCGCGCCTGATAGAATCCCTTGTCCACCCAGAGGTGGACGGCCTCGCCACAGTCCTTGATCGTCCCGGCCTTGAACCGCTCGGTCCGGTGCCGCTCGCCCGTGAGCTTGCCCGAGAGAATGACCTGGCAGCCTCGCGCGCCCGCCTCCATGATGCGGCGGACGGTCGAGTGGCCGGCCCGGCGGAAGTGCCAGCCCCGTTCGAGGGTGGACGCCAGCTTCTCGCTCATCAGTTGGGCGTTCAGGCTCGGGGCGCGCTCTTCCTGCACCTCGATCTGGGGGTTGTCGAGCTGGAACCGCGCGTGGATGTCCTCGGTGAGCCGCTTGATCAGCTCGCCCCGGTGACCGATCAGGATCCCGGGCCGTTCGCAGATGAGGGTGACCCGGGTGCCCATCGGAGTGCGGGTGATCTCGAGCCCTCCGAACCCGGCGCGGGCGCTCTCCTGGACGAGGAAGTCCTTGAGGAGCACGCGGCGGGTCGCTTCCTGGATGACCTTCCGTTCCGCGCTCATTCCTTCTCCTTCCGTTCCGCGAGCACGATCTCGACGTTGGTCGTCTGCTCGTTCCAGGCGGTCGCGCGGCCGTGGGCCCGTGGCATGGACGCCTTTCGGATCCGGCCGCGGCCGCTCGCGGCGACCTTCACGAAGAGAGCGTCCGTGTCCAATCCTTCGTACTCCGCGTTCTCGCGCGCGTTCCGGAGGAGGGCGAGGACGTTCTTGGCGACCTTCTTCGGGTACCGGCCGGGGCCGATCCCCTTCTTGTGCGCCGTCTCCTGGTTGTAGCGACGGAAGGGGACGGCCCGACGGAGCTCGATGACCTCCTCGAGGAACGTCTCGGCCCGGCCGACCGGGAGACCCCGGATCGCATTCAGGACCTCGTACGTCTTCTTCGGGGACATCGGGAGCTCGTTCCCCCGGGAGCGGGCGGTGGTGATGCCCGGTTCCGGTTGGTAGGTGTACCCTCGCATCCGACCTCCCTCACTTCAACGGCATGAACTTGGACGAACGGGTCGCACCCACGCCGGGCCCCGAGTGCTTTTCGAATCGTCGGGTCAGGGCGAACTCCCCGTAGTAATGGCCGACCATCTCGGGACGGATCTCGACTTCCTTGAACTCCTTCCCCGTGTGGATCGCGACCCGTCGGCCGACGTGCTCGGGAAGGATCGAGCGCGTCGCGGCAATGGGTGCGCACGACCTTGCCGGACGGCGTCTCGCGCATCCGCTCGAAGAAGCGGGTCGTCTCGGTGTTGAACCCGCGCCGGATGGAGCGGCGCGCCCGGGCGCCGACGATCTTCCCGAATTCGGCGAGGCTGAGCTTCTGGAGGTCGGGGAGGGTGAGCCCTCGGTACGTGAACTCCCGCTTCCGGCGGGCCTCGACCTTCTTGGTCCGTCGACCCTTCGGCATTAGCGACCCTTCTCCCGGTCCAGGCGCCGCTTCTTGCGGATGGAGCGCGAGAACCGACCGACCTTGGCGCCGGGCCACGTGCCGCTCGACACCGTGCTCGGACGACCGACGTGCTGGTGGGCGCCGCCTCCGAACGGGTGGTTGACGGGGTTCATCGCGACGCCCCGCACTTTGAAGGCCGCGCGGGCGAGCGAACGGGTCGCCCAGACCTTCTTGCCGGCCTTGATGATCGGGCGTTCCAATCGACCACTGCCGCCGACCGCGCCCACCTGGGCCCGGCACGTGTCGAGCAGCCGCTTGAAGTCCCCCGAGGGAAGCTGGACCGTCACTTCGTTGCCCGAGTGGGCGACGACCAGGGCGCCCGCGCCGGCGGAGCGAACGAGACGACCCCCGTCGAACGGCTTGACCTCGATGTTGGAGACCAGGGTGCCGTCGGGAATGCGGGAGAGGGCGAGGATGGAGCCGCGATCGACCTTCCCTTCATGGAAGGCGACCGTATCGCCCGTCGCGAGACCCGCGGACGCCAGGATTCGCACGGTCGTTCCGTCGGGAGCCGTGACCTCGGCGACCGGGGCGCTCCGACCGGGGGCCTGCTCGATCGAGATGACCTTGCCATCCCCGACCATACTCGCCGCGGGGTGGTAGATCGGGCCGTGGTGACGGTGGCTCGGCGAGCGGTACGTCGGAGTGCCGGATCCGCGGCGCCGAGAGATGATGCGCTTACCCATTAGAATACTCCCGCCCGGCTCCCGATGTCCTCGGCCGAGAACTCCTTGCGGAACCGGACCGTCGCGATCTTTCCGACGCGGACGATCTTCGTGTTGACCTTCTCGACGCGGCAGTTGTACGTCTCCTCGACCGCGCGCTTGATCTCGGCGCGGGAGGCCCGGTGGTCGACGACGAACTCGAGCTTGTTGAGTCGCTCCATCTCGTCCATCGACTTCTCCGTGACGTAGGCATGGAGGATGATGCGGTGACGGATCTGCGTCATGTCGCGATCTCCCCGAGGCGCGCGCGGAGGAGTTCGACGGCGGCGTGCGAGAAGACCGTGAGCCGGCCGGCGTCCCCGCCGGGCGCAAGGTCCTCGGTCGCGAGCCGCTGGGCCGAGACGACCTCGACCCCCGTCAGGTTGCGGAATCCGCGCGCGAGTCCCGAATCGCTCGTCACGAACAGGAGGCTGCGGGGAACTCGGCGTCCCCGGCCCCGGCGTCGGGCGCGCCCGGACTTCAACTGGATCCCATCGTGCGAGCGCTCGACATCCCACCAGAGCTCGAGCCGCTCCAGGAGCGCCCGGGCGTCCTTGGTGGTATGGATCTGTTCGACCGGGTCCTCGAGGATGACGGGGAGATGGAGGCCCTCGGGGACCGTGTGACCCCGCGCCTGGGCGAGCGAGGTCTCGCGGGTCGCGGCGAGCGCCGAGGCGAAGGCGAGGCTCGCCTCCTTGCGGTTCATCTTCTTGGTCCAGATCCGATCGGCTCGAGGCGGGTGCGCTTGCGCGCCCCCGACGGTGTTGGGGGCCTGGGCGCCGCGCATCGAGTCCATCAGGCGGGGCGACCGAGAGACGCCCTTGCCCTTCCCCGACCATTGGACGGAGTGGCGCCGACCGCCGTTGGGCGAAGTGCCGTAGGGCTGTCGGCGGTGGCTCTGGGCTGCGACGACCGCCCGCCGGATCAGGTCCGGTCGTACGGCCGTGGAAAAGGCAAGCGGAAGGGCGAGGGTCGAGCGCTCCTTGCCATCGAGACCGAGCAGGTGGCCGCGGTGGTGCGGCGCGTGCGCCTCGGGCGGGGGAGCGTCGGGCGTCATCAGGATCCCTGCTTCGAGCGCGTGCTGAGGTAGCGAATGTCGACCTTCTCGACCGCGACGACGCGACTGCGGATCGGGGTACGGAATCGAAGCAGGCGCTTGGCCGGACCTGGGACGGAGCCGTGGAGGAGAATGCAGGCGGTGCGAACCTCGCCGTAGTGCGGAAAACCGCCGGTCGGCGTGATGGGGTCCGTGCGGGGGTCTTTCACCACGCGCAAGACCCGCATGTTGAACTGGGTCCTTCGGTGGTATCCCTGCTGACCGGCCTGGGGGATGCGGTACGTGACAAAGCTCGGATTGTGGGGACCGAGCGTTCCGATCATGCGGCGGTGTTTCGAGTTCTTTCGCGGCTGAAGCTTGACGCCCCAGCGCTGAATATGACCCTGGAAACCGAACCCCTTGGTGACGCCCAGAACGTCGACGAACTCGCCTTCCTTGGCGAGCTCCTCGGCCGGGATCTCCTTCCCGAGCGCCGCGACGGCGAAGGCCCGCCGCTCCTCGAACTTCTCGCCCGATACGCGAATCTCGAACAACGACGGCGTCTTCGACCCGATCCCGGTGATCAGGTGCGGTTGGGTGTAGACCATGACCCGGACCTCGTCGCCCGGACTCTTGCTGAACGTGTCGATCTGATCACCGGGACTGGCCGGGTGGGCGGGGAGGAGTCGGTCGAGCTCCTCGATGGGCGCGCCCCCCCAGATCTCGCTCACCACGCGCTGCCCGTAGGGGTGGCGGGCGTAGATACGGGCGCCGGCGATCCGGATCGGCGGGACCTCGATGACGGTGACGGGGACGGAGACCTCCTGACCGGCGGTGGTGGAGCGCTTACGATAATCCACCATGAACGCGTGCGTCATCCCGACCTTGTAACCGGCAAACCCCTCGATGGCGGGAGGTTTCGGGCCGGCGGCCCAGGAACGGATCCGGGGGACCGGCCGGGCGGAACGGGAACGGGGCGAATAGGCGAGCGAACCTCGCCGTGGACGATGACGGGCCATGAGACGATAGGGGGTCCTACCTCCGGTGGGGACGGGGGAGAAAGGTACCCTATATAACGGCTCCTCGGAAATACGTCGATTCTTCGAGAGTGTAACGCTCCTGCACCGCCGAGCCGTGTGCCACCGGCACGCGCCGGCTCGAACGCGCGCGTAGAGGAATTCCCCAACGCACGACGCCGCGGCGGAATCGAAACACGAACGACGAGAGCTCGCCCAAAACTCGATTTCGATCCGCTCCGCAGGTGGCGGAGGCGGTAACCTCGGCGCTCTCTCCCCCGTAAATACTCCGCGCGTACTCTCCTACGTAGCGATGGCGCGATCTCCCCCCGCCGCGGGTCCCGAGGTCGACTCCCCCGCCCGACTGTGGACGGCCCGGGAAGCGAACGCCCGCATCGCCGAGCTGGAGGAGCTTCTCCCCCGACTGCGCGCCTGGGCTCACCGTCTGGGCGAGGTCCACGCGGAGATCCACCGGCTGGTCGAGTTCTGGGGCGAAGAGGTCGACGCGCCGGACCATGCCGACCACGAGCGCAAGACCCAGCTCGACACCGAATGGAAGCATCTCACGCACCGCCTCGAGGAGGCGGTCTCTTCGCTCCAACGGGATGGCATCGAGGTCAAGGACCTCGAGACGGGTCTCGTCGACTTCTACGGCCGGGTCGACGCGGAGGTCGTGTTCCTCTGCTGGCGCCACGGTGAGAGCGAAGTCGGATTCTATCATTCGTTGACCGGCGGTTATCGAACCCGCCGCCCGCTTTCCGAAGAGCGTCCGGTCTCCTCTGCTCGGTCGCACGAACCCCGTTAGCCCGGGTCCGGGCCGACCGAGTCCTCGAGCCGGCGCGCGCCGCGCGCGAACCGACCGAAATCGATCGGCTCGAGCCCCACCTCGCTGCGGAACTCGTTGACCGACGCCGGGGCGAACCCCGCGTAATGGTTGTTGAAGACCACGAACGTGTACTGCACGTCGGCCCGCCGCTCCTGAACTCGGCGGGCCCAGAGCGTCGTTTCTCGCGCGCGGTCGACGCGGACCTCGCCGTGCTGTTCCGCCGGGACGGTCTCGTGATCGCCGATGAAGCGGAGATACACGAAGTCGGAGGTCACCTCGGGGGGAATGTCGAGGTACGTCAGGTACGACCAGGCGAGCGCCACTTTCCGGTCGGCGAGCTCCCGGCGCACGCTGCTCCAGACCTCCCCCTGGTACCACGCCGCATCGCGCAGCTCGACGGCGTATGCGAGCGTGGGGTCCAAGGTCTCCAGGAGGGAGGTGAGGAACGGGCGGCCTCGGCCCGGGCGGAACCACGGGGGGAACTGGAGGAGGATCGGGCCGAGCTTCTCGCGAAGGGCCCGGGCGCTGGCCAGGAAGTTCTCCACCGCCGCGGGGTCCACGGGTGACTTGGGATCGAGCAGGTCGCGGGGAAACTTCAGCGTGAACCGAAACTCCTCCGGGGTCTTGCGTCGCCAGCTGTCGACCACCGCCCGCGCCGGGCTTCGGTAGTACGTCGAGTCGACCTCGACGGTGTCGAACAGCTTGGCGTACAGCCCGAGGCGTTCCCCGTCCGAGATCCCCTTCGGGTAGACCCGGCCCCACCACGCGTCGGAGGTCCACGAACAGCATCCGACCCGGATCGGCGACGGCACGGCGTACCCCCAGCCGACCGGGTGTTTAGGTCTCTTCGTCCGAGCGGGGCGACCTTCAATCCGGGGCCGGGCCCGTCTGGGCCATCTGGACCGCCCGGATCGAAAGGGCAAACGCCCCGAGGATCGCGAGCGCGCCGGAGCCCTCGAGGAGGATCGGGAAGGCGCTCCCGAGGGAGAGGAAGGCGAGGGCGACCGGTGCGAACAGGCCCGCGCCTCCCGCCACGACGCCCACCGCGGGGCGGTCGGACCGGAGGGTCAGCGCCGCGGCGTACCCCGTCAACAGCGCGACGAACCCGAGAATGACAACCCCGCCGCCGATCGCCGCGACGAACTGCTCCAGGTTCGGGTACGGCGTGAGCGCGACGGTGGAGCTGTTGGTCGCGCTGCCGGGGGTGAGCTGGACGATCATCCCCGAGTTCCCCGAAGAATACAGAGTGGAGACGAAGACGCCGACCGTGATGGGCGAGTACCCGGCGTCCGTGATCGTGAGAGCGACCCCGCCCGCCGGCAAACCCAGGAGCGAGAACGTTCCCCCCGACCCCACGATGGTGGTGAAGGTCGCGCCGGACTCCACGGTGGCCACCACTTGGGCCCCGCTCCCTGGCAAGATCCCGCCGGACGCGGGAGCCAACTGGACGGTCCCGCTGACCGAAAATTCGCCCGGCGCCGGCGCGAGAACGGCATAGTACCCGAAGAGGGCGGCCAGGACGGCGGCCAGGATCGCCGTGCCGACCAGCGCGCCGGCGGCGAGGCGGCGCACCCGCCATCGCGGGATGCGGGGCGCCGGCAGCGCGCGGTAAAGACCCGGCATCACTTCCCAGCTGTAGAGCGGGGGCGGGTCGCGCGGGACGACGACCGGCACCGGGGCATGGCATTGCGCGCACGGAAACCACTGGGTCGGCGGCGCCGGGGCGAGCAGCACGCGAAGCGGAGTGCCGCACGCGGGGCAGCGCACGGTCGTCGCCGGTCCGACCATCGGGCCCGACCGAGCGGCCCCGGGGTCTTAGCCTTGCGGCGGGCCTTCGCGAAGGACCACTTCCGCGTGGTCGGCGTAGATGACGGGGCGTTCACTCGAGAGGACACGTGGGCGCCGGTCGCTGCGGTCGCCGTGGCCGCCCCGGACCGGGTGGAGGCGATGCGCGTCGGGCGGGTCCGGGTCGACGGGCGGGGGGCCGCGACCGAGATCGTGCGGCTGGTCCGCGCCACCGGCGGGCTCGAGGGGTTGCGCGCGGTCCTCCTCGACGGAGCGGTCGTCGGGGGGTTCAACGTGGTCGACCTGGACGCAGTCCACGCCGCCTTGGGCGTGCCGATCGTCGCCGTCACACGTCACCGCCCCGACTTTCCGGGGATCCTAGCCGCGCTGCGCAAATGGTTCCCGCGCGACGCGGCGGCCCGCTGGAAGCTCCTGCGTGCCCATCGGCTCTACGCACTTCCTTTCGCCGACCTCCCGCTCCTCGTCGCGACCGTGGGTTGCGGACGCGCGGACGCGGCCGTGCTCGTCCGTAAGACCACCGTGCGGGGACACGTCCCCGAGCCGATCCGCCTGGCCCACCTCGTTGCCTCGGCTGGACCGACCCCGGGCCCGTCGCCCCGAAAGAAGAATCCTTAAGGGGAACGGCCCCCGTCGGAGGTGCGGGCCTGTAGCTTAGCCCGGACGAAGCACTGGCCTTCTAAGCCAGCTAACTCGGGTTCAAAGGTCCGGGGCGAGCACCGCCCCGGACGGAGATTCCCGACAGGCCCGCCCCCAGGGGGAGCCACATCCCGATTACCGAGCACCCACCGTTTCCTCACCCGGGGAGTTGGCCAACCCCGGGAAGTTCCTCGATCGGTCGGGGGGGCCGCTCGGCGTGAACCCGAGATGAAATACGACTGCGCGATTGGCCCCCGTGCGATGCCGCGGGAGGAGGTGTTGGACTGGTTGCTCGAACCCGAGCAGCCGTCGGTGCGCTACCTCGCGTTGACCCAACTCCTCGGGAAGAAGGAGAGCGACGCGGAGGTCCGCAAGGCCAAGGCTCGCATTCCAACTACGGGATGGGTGGCCGACACGCTCGCCCGCCGGAACGCCGCCGGATGGTGGGAGCGGGACAAGGGCTGGATGGAGCCCCGGTTCACGGCGACCCACTGGACGATGCTCGCGTTGGCCGATCTGGGGGCGACGCGGGCCATCCCGCAGGTGGCCGCGTCGGCGGAGGTACTGGATGGCCAAGTCGCCGCTCGAAGGAGGGGGCGTGGGAGGCTTCGGGAAGGGGAAGGGGCACCATTGTTACACGGCCAACATGGCGCGCGGCCTCCTTCGCATGGGCTTCGAAGACGACCCCCGGGTCCGCAAGACTCTCGAATGGCTGGTCCAGACCGCCCACCCCAAGGGAGGCTGGTCCTGCCGGTACGTCAAGAACGGGCCGGCCACGAGCCGTTCGCTCGACGCGTGGGAGGGATTGGGCGCCTTCGCCGCGTACCCTCGTTCCCGTTGGAGTCCGGCGGTGAAGGCCGTCGTGGAGCGGACCGCCGAGTACTACCTCGAGCACGAGCTCCACATTCAGGGCGACCGGTACGAGCCATGGTACCGCTTCCACTGGCCCGTCCACTACTACTACGACCTGTTGGTCGGCCTGGATTGCCTGACTGCGCTCGGCTACGGCAACGACCCGCGACTGGGGTACGCGCTCGACCTCCTGCGCAAGAAGCAGCGGCCCGATGGAACGTGGGTCCTCGACGCGTTCCAACCGGATCCGTACCCGGAGTTCGTCGATTGGTTTGCGAACCACCCCGGAAACTGTCCGGTGCCGCTGACATTCGAGGCGGAAGGAAAACCGAGCAAAATGATCACGCTGAGGGCGATGACCGTCCTTTCGCGCCTGAATTAGGAACGTGCGCCGGGTCGGCGACATTTCGAGACCCCTGGCATCGGGTGGGGTGGGACCGAAGCGTCCGCGGTCTAGCTTCCGGCGACTTCCGCGGCGCACTTGTCGCACAGGATGCCCTTCGCATCGGACGGGAGCGGCGCCCCACAGAGGGGGCACGACGCCCGGGCGTCCGCCGCCGCGAGGAGTTCTTGTACGCTCGTGCGCAGCGCCGGATTGGCACCGCCCGTGTCCGGCGGGGGCGCGCTCGGTTCGGCGACGGGAACCGGCATGAACGCGTCGAGCCGGGGGCGGTAGACGCCGGTCCGGCGGTCGAACGTGACGAGGCCACGGGCCGCGAGCCCCTGGAGCGCGGAGTCGACGAGCTCGCGCACCCCGCCGAATACGTGGGTCATCTCGAGCGCGGTGAGCCCGTGCGACTCCACGATCACCGCAAGGCAGCGCGAGGCGAGGAGCGGCATTTCCCCCCGGCCGACCAGGCGGTCGACGTACCAGCTGACCCGGGCGGACCGGCGCACGCGGCGCTGAGGAGGGAGCCGGCGGCCCGGGGGTCGGTGAGAATGAGGGAACGGACCAGGTCGAGATCGTACGTGACCCGCTCGTCCGGGTAGTAGGCGAGGACGGAGACGCAGAACGGGAGGAGCGCGATCGAGCGGCTCCCCACCAGCCCCTCCTGGAGGCTACGGAGGTGAGTGGCGATGGCAACGCGCGCCCCGCCGGCGGCCGCCCGGTCCTCCTCGACCCGGGTGCGGGGCAAATAGTGCTCCCGAAGGAGGAACCGCGCGATCACGCGCGTCGGCGCGCCGGTCGCGACCGGGAAGACCTGGGCGGACCCGTCGGTTTCGAAGACGATCCGTTCGAAGGGACGGAGGAACTCCCACGGCGCCCCGGGGCCGGCGCCGGGTCGAGCCGAAGCTCGATCGGGGACGTGCTGGCCGCGGGGTTCGCGGCGAGTTCGTAGACCGTTGAGTACTCCTGTTCACCGACCCGGAGCCGGAACGGCCCGATCGGGGTCCGCCGGCGGGCGAGATACTCCTCGTACGCACGAGTGAGGGCACGCTCGGAGTAGGCGTCGTGCCGTTCGGCCGCCAGCTGCCGTGCGATCTGGTCGAGCTCAGCCAGGGGAACGACTGCCATTCGAACTCCGCGCCTCGATGAGATGCTCGTAGAGGAAGATAAAGCGACGGGCCATCGTCTCGACCGACGCGCGTTCTCGGACGTACTCGCGACCGTGGGCGCCCAAGGATCGGCGCAGCACGGGATCGTCCGCGAGCTGGACGAGCGCCGCCGCGAGCGCCCCGGGCTCGAGGACCGGGACCCGCCGACCGTTCCGCCCGTCCTCGAGCAGCTCCGCCGCGCCCCCCTCGGCCGGACCGATCACTGCGGTGGCGCAGGCCATCGCCTCCAGGAGGGCGATGCTGGACGTATCGCTGGTGGAGGGCAGGACGAAGACGTCACTCTGCCCGAGCAGGGCCGGCTTTTCCTCCTCGGCCACGGGTCCCACGTACCGGGCGATCCCTCGGAGTCGAGGGTCGTCCCGGATCCGAGCCCGCACCGCGGCCTCCTCCGGCCCGGCGCCGCCGACGACCGCGACCACGTCGGTGCGGGCGCGGGCGTCCGCGACCGCGTCGAGGAAACGGTGCACGCCCTTGTCGACCGTCAGCCGGCCCAGATACGTAACGAGGGGCACCGAGGAGAATCCGCATCGCGCGCGCCAATCGGGGACGGTGACGTCGGGCGCGAACCGGTCGAGGTCGATCCCGTTGGGGACGACCTCCACGGACCGTCGGAATGGTTTCCGCACGCTTCCGACGAGCGCGTCGCGCGCCGCGACCGAGGGCGCGGTCGCGACGTCACACCGCCAGGTACAATCCCAAGTTCCACCACCAGGCGACGCGAAAGAACGACGGGACCAAGAACTTCGACGGTACGCTCGAGGCCATCTCGCGAATATTCGTATGGAACGTTCCCAAGAGCGGTCGGCCGAAGCGGCGGGCGGCCAGGAAGCCGACGCTCCCCAAGCCGCCGGGCGAATGGACATGCAGCACGTCCGCCTCCGCGGCCCCCTGCGCTTCGCGTAGCGCGCTGAACGGGAATAACGGCCATCGGTACTGCCCATAGAGCGGGACCCGAAGGCTGCGGAGCCGACGCACGGAGACCCCGCCCTCCCGGCTCTCCTCGGAGGGAGCCCCGCTCACCGGATTCGGTGCAAAGACCCGGACTTGGTGGCCGAGGCGGACCAGCTGGTTGGCTAGGCTGCCCGTGACCTGGGCGACCCCGTCCCGCATCGGCGGGTAGGAGTCCGTGAAGAACGCGATCTCCATGGTTCGATCGGACGACTCGGGGTGACGTGGCCGTCCGGGTTCCTATGCTTATGGGTCCTCAGGCGAGGACCGGTTGCGGCACACCGTCGCGTTATAGTACGCTCTGGAACGCGCGCTCGAGGCGGCTCGCGTCCTTGAGATCGAGCGACCTCGGGTCGAAGGAAACGATGAGGGCCGAGCCGGTGTCGTGGACCTGGGTGACGAGCCAGTTGACGAACCGGAGGGTCAGCTCGAGGGAGTGCTCCGTGGCGAGGAATTCGAGGGCGTCGACGTAGACGAGCGCGCCGCCGGCCAGCTCCGTCGGACCGCGGAGTCGTCCGCTGATCTCCCCCGGCGTCGGCAGGGTCGACGCGAGCCCTTCGCCCGCCCCGCTCGGGGAGATCACGACCAGCCGCTCTGCGCCCAGGTCGGGGATCGTCGGCGGATGGAGGGAGACGACGGCGACCCGGGGGAAGTCCGCCACGTTCGTCCGCAGGATCTCGAGCGCGCGCGCGGGTCGCTCCTCCCGGACGAGGACGCTCCGGCCCGCGCCGAGGTGGATCGCCGCGGGTGGAGGGGTCGGACCCACCGGACTGAGCCAGGGCCGGGCCGAGGTCGGCGGCCGGAGCAACGCCCCCCATGCCGGGCGCCGCGGGGGCGCGAGGAGGCTGCGACGTTTCAAATCGACCTCCTCCGAGAGGCGGGCGAGGCGGCTTTCCGCGAGCATGCGGAGCTCTTGAGTCGTGTGGCCGCGCGAGGCGTGTCCCAAGACCTCCCGCAACGCGCTCCGGACCCCTTCCTCGTACCCCGTCGCGTAGGCCCGGACGTATTCCTCGTCGGTCGGGTCCTCCTCCGGCGGTCGGGAAGGAGCGCCGTCCCGGCGCGGCGAGTCGTTCACGCCGGGGCCCGGTCCGGCTCCGGGGTACCGGACGGGACGGGCGGCCGGGTCCCCCGGCGGCCCGGCACAGGATCGGTGTCGACGGCGGGGGCGAACTTGTATCCGTAATGGATGACGCCCGCCTTCCCCTCCTCCCGGAGCTTTCGGAAGGTCGCACGGACCCGAAGCCCGATCGCGACCTCGGGGGGGTTCACGTCCACGACCTGGCCGGTGAGCATCGGTCCCTCGACGGTCTTCACGAGGGCGACCACGTACGGGACCTGCATCTCGAATCCTTCGGCCGCCTCGTGGACGACCGTGAAGGAGTACACGGTCCCATCGCCGCTCAACTGGAACGGCGCCATCTTCTCGATCGTCTGCCGGTGGTGCGGGCAGGTGGGGCAGACCGAGCGCGGGGGGAAATAGACCGTCTCGCAGACCCCGCATCGGGAGCCACCCAGATTGTAGCGTCGGGGCGTCTCGCGCCAGAAACGTGCGACCGACATGGGACCCTCCTACGCCGCCCTCTCCAGGAGGTGGACCACGCTCGTCGCACCGGTGCCGCCGACGTCGTGGGTGAGCCCGAGCGTGGCGTCCTTCACCTGCCGGTCTTTTGCCTCGCCCCGGAGCTGCTTCACGATCTCCACGACCTGGGCGACCCCGACTGCACCGAACGGACGTCCTTGGGCCTTCATCCCCCCGGACGGGTTGAGCGTGAGCGGGCCCGCGAAGCCGAACCGTCCCGAGGCGAATTCCGGGCCGGCCTCCCCCTTCTCGACGAATCCCAGGTCCTCGAGCGCGACCAGCGCGCTGATCGTGTAGGCATCGTTGATCTCGGCGACGCGCACGTCGGCCGGGGCGCGGCGGGCCCGTTCGAAGGCGTGCCGCGCCGCGACCACCGTCGACTCGACCGTGGTCACGCTCGCCCGGTGCTGGAGCGCCATCGTGTCGCAGGCGACCTCGCTCGCGGCGATGCGGATCGGGATGTCCGTGTGTCCGCGGGCCATGTCGAGGGGACCTAGGACGACCGCCGCCGCTCCGTCCGAGAGCGGGGCGCAGTCGAGCATCCCGAGCGGTTCCGCGACCTCGCCCGCCCCCATCACCTGTTCCAGCGTCAGCTGGTTCCGGTAGTGGGCGAGCGGGTTCTTCGCGGCCATCGCGTGGTCGTGGACGGCCACCCGGGCGAGCTGCTCGCGCGTTGTGCCGAAGTCGTGCATGTGCCGCTGGGCCACGAGGCCCCATAGGGCGGGGAGCGTCGCACCGAAGACGACCTCCCACTCGTGGTCGGCGGTGGAACTCGTGATCCGGTTCGCCGTTTCGTCGGGGACGTCCGTCATCTTCTCGGCCCCGCCCACGACGACAAAGTCGTACTGGCCGCTCGCGACCGCCAGGTATCCCGCATGCAGGGCGAGGGCACCGGAAGCGCCGCCCCCTTCCACCCGGACCGCGGGAAGGTGCCGACCGGCGAGGCCGGCGTAGTCGAGGATCAGCGGCGCGATGTGCTCCTGGTCGAGGAGAGAGCCCGAGGCCATGTTCCCGAGGAACAATCCCCCCAGGTCGGCCGACGAGAGCTTCGCGTCGACGAGCGCCTGCAGGCCGGCTTCGATCCCGATCTCCCGGAAGGAGCGGTCCCACAGCTCGCCGAACTTCGTCTGACCGACGCCGAGCACGGCCACGTCGCGCATGGCTACTCCCCTCCCATGTGGATCTTGCCCCGGAACTTCGCGTAGACCGCGTAGGGGATCTCGATCCCCGCGTCCAGGTACTCTTGCACCGGGCGTCCGAACGAACGGTCGTAGTTCGCGATCTCGTCCATGACCTCGAAGTCGAAGGCGTCGGAACCGGCGCCCGAGCCGTAGCCGACCATCAGGATCCGTTCGCCGGGTTGGGCCCGGTCGAGCACGTTCGCGAGGCCGATCAAGGCGGCTCCCGAGTAAGTGTTGCCGATGTACGGGGTTACGAGGCCGTACTTCATCTGGGCCTCCGTGAAGCCGAGCTGCTTACCCACCCGCTGCGGGAACTTTCCGTTCGGCTGGTGGAAGACCACGTGGGCGTAGTCCTTCGGGGTCGTGCCCGACGCCGCGAACATCCGCTTCGCGCATTCGGTGACGTGACGGAAGTACGCAGGCTCCCCCGTGAACCGGCCGCCGTGGCTGGGATACTTCTGTCCCTCCCTCCGCCAGAAATCAGGGGTATCGGTCGTGTAGGAGAGCGTGCCGAGCACGCGGGCGATGACCCGCTCGCGGCCGATGATCATGGCGGCTCCGCCGGCGCTCGCCGAGTACTCGAGCGCGTCCCCGGGGGCGCCTTGCGACGTGTCCGTCCCGATCGCGACGCCGTAGCGGATCATCCCCGAGCCCGCGAGGCCGAGGCAGGTTTGGATCGCCGCGGTGCCCGCCTTGCAGGCGAACTCGAAGTCCGCCGCGGTGAGGTTCGGGGTCGCTCCCACCGCCGACGCGACCACCGTCGCGGTCGGCTTCACGGCGTAGGGATGGGATTCGGAGCCGACGTAGATCGCTCCGATCTGCTGCGGGTCGATCCCGCCCCGCACGAGCGCGACCCGGAGGGCTTCGGTCGAGATCGTGATGGTGTCCTCGTCGGGGGCGGGGACGCTCTTCCGGATGACATTGAGTCCCTGCCCCATCCCCTCCCCGTCGACGCCCCAGACCCGCCCGATCTCGGCGGGCGTGATCCGGTATCTCGGCACATACGCTCCGTAGCTCACGATCCCTGCGTCCATGGTTCCCTCCGGTTTCCTCTAGAGTTCCTCGAGCCGTTCGAGCACCGCCGGCGCGGCCAGCGCGGTGGTCAGGAGGGGAATGTTCTCGACCTCGGAGAGACGGACCGCGAGCGGGTCGATCCGGCCCGGTGCGGCAAAGACGACCGCGGCCGGCTTCAACGGATGCGCGCGGATCGCCACCATCGGGGAGCGCCCGTACTTCACGTTGGAAAAGATGAGCGCCCGCTGGGTCGTCCAGCCGTAGACCTCGACGAACCGGGACGCATCGATCGAAAGGATCGCCCGCGGCGCGTCCAGGATCGTGAACCCGTGGATGTCGCGGTGCAGGTCGACCCGGCTCACCGGCTTCGCGTCCAGCCGGTCGGCGAGGGCCCGGAGCGGGATCGCGACCGTGAATTCCCGCATCCCGAGGATGCCGTCCGAATGAGGACGGACCCCGAGGCGCTGGCCGACCCGGCTCCCGTTCTGGCTGTCCAGGGCCAAGAGGCTGTCCACGTACCGACGGATGAACCCGGCGCCCGGGCTCACCCGGCGTTCCGATTCGTAGTCCGAGATCACGGAGGGAACCGTCGCGAGCTGCTTCGCGAGGTCGCGCTGGGAGATCCCGAAATCCTCCCTCCACTTCCGGAGCGTGCGACCCGGGTGAGGAGAGAGAACCACCTCCCCTGCGATCTTCTCGCGGATGTCGGCCTCCACGTTCCGCCCCGAGGCCGGGGCCGGTATAAAGGGCTAGGGTTCGTGTCGGTGGGTGCGCTCGACACATGCCGACATTGACCTCACCCGGACGGAGTGGACCGGGCGAGATTCTCCGGGCGGGGTCCATGCCGGCCCCACCCCTTTGAACTCGCGACCTCTACCTTGCCAAGGTAGCGATCTTCCGCTGATCTACCGGCCCACGAGGCCCGCCGACGCCCGGCGCGGGATAAAATCTTCTCCCGGTGGACCGCCCCTCGCCAGACCCCGCCGACCGAACGACCCTGCCGGCCAAAGGGTTAAGGGTCCCGCCCGATTTCGCCGCACGATGGCCGAAGGATCCTCCGGGGAACCGATCGACCTGATCGTGAAGAGCACTCGGGACCTCCTCCGCCCGGAGGAGCTCGTCCGCGAGGCGACCCGGGACATCGTCAAGGAGGAGATCCGCCACCACCTGGAGAAGACCCTCCGCGAGGACCCGAAGCTCGCCCAGGACCTGAAGGACGCCGTCCGGGACCTCCTCGAGGCGCGGGCCCGCGAGTACGCCGCCATCGTGCGCGTAGGAGCGGCCACCGCGCGGCTCGGCCTCTCCGCCCTCCCGCCGGATGTCCGCCGCGCGCTCACGGAGGATATCGTGAACCTCCTCTCGAAGGAGATCGGCCACATCGTGGAGAGGTCGCTCTGACGAACCAGATGGCCCCGGACCAGGTCCGGATCTACGAGATCAAGCGCGTCGACGTCGAGGGCGCCATCGTGATCGACGGGTTCCCGTCGGTCGGACTCGTCAGCTCGATCGTGGCGAACTACCTCATCGACACGCTCGAGATGGAACAAATCGGGATCGTCGAGTCCCCGGCCTTCCCCACCGTCTCGCTGGTGCGAAACGGCCGACCCCAACACCCGGTCCGGATCTATGCCGGCCATCCCCCCGCCGACCGGGCGGGGCACGGCGCCGACAAGATCGTCGCCTTCGTGTCCGAATTCCATCCGGCGCCTGCGATCATCCACCCGCTCGCCATCGCGATCCTGGATTGGGTGCAGGAGCAGCGGTGTTCCCTCCTGGTCTCCCCCGAGGGGCTCGTGGTCGAGGCCGACCCCCACCGCGCGAAGGGACGCGGACCGCGCTTGAACGACGTGAAGGTCTACGGGGTCGCCAGCACCCGCAAGGCCCGCGAGCTCTACATCGAACCGAACATGATCCCGTTCGCGGAGGGGGTCATCACCGGCATCGCCGGGGTCCTCCTGAACGAGGGCCGCCGTAGGGGCTTCGACGTGCTCACCTTCCTCGCGGAAGCGCAGGCGGACTACCCGGATGCGCGCGCGGCGGCGAAGGTGATCGAAACGATCAACTCGATCCTCTTGCGGACGCCCTTGGACGCGGTCCCGCTCTACGCCGAGGCCGAGCGGATCGAGCAGCAGCTCTTGACGATCCAGCGGCACGCGGCCGACCGGTCCCCGAAGGAGCCTTCGGGGTCGTCTTCCCCGCCGATGTACCGCTGACGGGCACGCGGGCGAGCAGTTCCTTCAACCCCGCGACGAGGACCTCGACATCCTCGGCGTTGTTGTAGAAGTAGAAGGACGCCCGCACATTGCCCGGGATGTTCCGCTCGGCGTACCAGGAGTGGACACAGTGCCGTCCCGACCGGACCATCACGCCGTACCCTTCGTCCAGGAAGAGCGCCGCGTCGTGGGGGTCGATCCCTTCGATGGTGAACGCGACGAGGCTCGGCCGGTCGTTGGGATCTTGGGGTCCCAAGATGCGGATCCGGGGCTCGCCGGCGAGAGCGTTCGTCAGCCGGGCATTCAGGTCCCGTTCGTGGGCCCGCATCTCCGTGGGGTCGAGCTGTTCCAAGTACCGGAGGGCGGCCCCCAGGCCGACGAGCCCCGCGTAGTTCTGGAGGCCGGCCTCGAACCGATATGGCGGTGGACGCAGTTCGTGCTCGGTGAGCGTGCTCCACTCTACCGTCTCCCCTCCCAGGAGGAGCGGTCGCAACGTGGCGAGACGCTCCGGGCTCGCCGCGAGGATGCCGGTCCCGGTCGGTCCCAGCATCTTGTGCCCGGACACGGCGTAGAAATCGACCCCCATCCGGTCGAGCTCGAGCGGGGCGTGGGGGGCGGCCTGACACCCGTCGAAGAGGACCTGCGCTCCGCGGTCGTGCGCGAGTTCCGTGATCTCTTCCACCGGAAGGCTCCGCCCATCCAGGTTCGACGTATGGAACAAGCTGACGAGGCGCACCCCCTTGCGGAGCCGCTCTTCGAGGACCAGCTGGTCGAAGCCTCCCTCGTCCGAAAGCGGGAGGATCTCCACCCGGATCCCTCGCTCCGTCGCCAATCGTTGCCAGACGATGAGGTTCGAGTTATGCTCCCGATCCGAGATCAGGACCCGCTCCCCGCGCTTCCACGGGAGCCCTTGCGCGACCAGGTTGATCGCCTCCGTCGAATTCCTGAGGAAGACGATCCCGCGCGGGTCGGCGACCCCGAGCCGATGCGCGAAGAGGGACCGGGTCTCCTCGTACCGTCGGCCGACCTCCTCCGCGAACCGGTGAAGGCTGCGACCGCCGCACCCGGGGAAATCCCGGTAGTAGGAGGCGGTCGCGTCGAGGACGGCCTGGGGGACGAGCGACATGCAGGCGGAATCTAGGTAGACGGGCGGCAACCCGGACTCCCGCGGCCGCAGGGCGGGGAAGTCGCGTCGCCGGTCGGCGAGGCTCATCCGATCCCCCGTTGAAGTCCCTCGGCGGACGCAGCGAGGGCGGCCGCCCCGATCACGAGCGAGCGCTCGTCCGGAGCGAAGGTGGCGGAGTGAAGGCTCGCCGGACGGCCGGCGATGCCCACGCCGAGACGGAGGAAGGTGCCGGGAACCCGTTCCAGATACCGGGAGAAGTCTTCCGCCCCCATGATCGGCTCGGGGACTTCGACGGCCGCCTCTTTACCGAACTCCCGGGCGAGCGCGTCGGCCACGACCCGGGTCGCGGTCGGATCATTGACGAGCGGCGGGTATCCGATGAAGTACTCGATACGCACCTTTGCGCCCCACCCCGCCGCGATCGCACGGACGCGCCGGCGCAACGAGCTCTCCATGAGCTCCCGGGTCGCGGTTGACAAGGTCCGCACCGTTCCTTCGAGGACCACTTCGTCCGGCAGGATGTTGTTCCGGGTGCCGCCGTGGATCGAACCGACGCTGACCACTACCGGATCGACCGGGTTGCGGACGCGGCTCACAAGTGTCTGAAGCCCGACCACGATCTCGCTGGCCACGACGACGGCGTCGGGTCCCTGGTGGGGCGTGGCTGCGTGCCCGCCCTTTCCTCGGACGGTCAGACGGAAATGATCCGCCGCTGCCATCATGGGGCCGGCGCGCCAGCCGACCTGACCGAGCGGCAACGTCGGGATAACATGCTGACCGACCACAAAATCGACCTTGGGATCCTTGAGACATCCGTCCTCGATGAGCGGCAAGGCTCCGCCGCGGCTACCGTCCTCTTCGGCGGGTTGGAAGATCAGCTTCACGGGACCGGCCAGGGGCCGGGGCGGTCGTTGCAGGATGGCCGCGGCGCCGAGCAGACTCGCCAGGTGCACATCATGGCCGCAGGCGTGCATGCGACCGGGATGCTTCGACTCGAACGGCAATCCGGTCTCCTCGATCACGGGAAGACCGTCCATGTCGGCGCGGAGCGCGACCACCGGCCCCGACCGGTCGCCCCCGATAAGGCCGACGACCCCGTAGTGGTCCTCGTAGGTCCGGAACGGGATGTTCATCTCCTCCAGCGCACGGACCACCTTGTCGCGAGTCCGTTCCTCGTGGGAGGAGAGTTCCGGCTCCTGATGGAACGCGGTGCGCCAGGCCCGCATCGCCGGAAGGGTCCGGCGGGCCGCCGGCGTCCACGGCTCCCAGGCCCCGGGCATCGGATGCGGAACGGACCGTGCGTTATAATGCGCGCGGGAGTGCGCTCAGCGTCGACGGGCTCGACGCCCGGGCGGACCACCGCGGATGGTCCGCTCCGCCGGGGGCGTGGGGCGGAACGAAGTGATCTCCTCGACCCGGTGGCGGGTCGGACGCGCCCGACCGAAGCGGTTGAACCAGACCGGCCGGATCCCGGCCGCATGGGCGCCGAGGACATCGTCGGTCCAGGAGTTCCCAACCATCACCGCGTCGCGGGGACCGACGTGGGCCGCCTCCAATGCGGCCCGGAAGATCGCGGGTCCGGCTTGGCGACCCCCACAGCCTCCGAGATGATCAGATGGTCGACGAGCTCGGAGATCCCGAGGAAGTTCAGCTTCTCGACCTGTTCCGCGACCTGGTTGTTCGTCACGATGCCGATGGGGACCGTCCGGGCCATCCTTCGGACGAGCTCGACCGCTCCCGGCACCGGGCGGCGGAGGCGCAAGTACTGCTTGCGATAGAGAGAGGAGATCGCCCGAGCCTCCCCGGTGTCGAGGTTCCAGCCGACCGAAGAGGCCAAGGCGCGGAACCGGCCCGCCCGCGCTTCCTCGTAGACGCGGGGGGGATGCCCGACCGAGCCCAAAGTCAGGTCCGACGCATTCAGTCGTTCCTCGTACCGGTGCCAAAGGTCGTCGAGAGACCGCGACGTAAACCGGGGTTCGGTCCGAACGACCTCGGCGAGGGCGGCCCGGCACGTCAAGGAGTGGTCGAAGAGCGTGTCGTCGAGGTCGAACAGGACGAGCGCGGGAGGTGGAACCGACGGCACGTACAGTAGCAGCGGTGAGGCTCTCAAAACGGCTGGGGTCGGGCTCGCGAAGGCCCTCGTTCCCTACCGGAGCGCCCGGGCTTCGCCGAGGGGGCGGACCAATAAGCGCTCCTTTTTATAGTAGCCTTGAATTACTTGTAATGTAAATCGAAGCGGTTGGGGGCCGGCTTTTGGGCCGTCGATCCTTCGGGAAAACCACCATGGCAAAGATCATCGGAATCGACCTCGGAACCAGCAACTCGGCGGCCGCCTTCTTGGAAGGGGGTCGCCCGGCGATCATCCCGAGCGCCGAAGGGACGACCGTGGGCGGCGGCAAGGCGTTCCCCTCGTACGTCGCCTTCACGAAGGACGGACAGCTCATCGTCGGGGAGCCGGCTCGACGCCAGGCGATCTCCAACCCGGAAGGGACGGTCACCGCCTTCAAGCGGAAGATGGGGACCGACTACCATTACACGCTGCACGGCAAACCCTACACGCCGCAGCAGCTGTCGGCGTTCCTCCTCCAGAAGATCAAGCGGGACGCCGAGGCGTTCCTCGGCGAGAAGATCGAGAAGGCGGTCATCACCGTCCCCGCCTACTTCAACGACAACCAGCGCCAGGCGACGAAGGACGCGGGCGCCATCGCCGGCCTCGATGTCGTGCGGATCATCAACGAGCCGACCGCCGCGAGCCTGGCGTACGGCCTCGACAAGGCGGGCAAGAACCAGAAGATCCTTGTCTTCGACCTGGGCGGGGGCACCCTCGATGTCACGATCATGGACTTCGGCGACGGGGTGTTCGAGGTCCTTTCCACGAGCGGCGACACGCAGCTCGGTGGCACCGACATGGACAGTTCGATCACCGACTGGATCGCGGCCGAATTCCAGAAGGAATCCGGGGTCGACGTCCGCAAGGACAAGATGGCGGCCCAGCGCGTTCGGGACGCCGCCGAGAAGGCGAAGATCGAGCTCTCCTCCACCCTCGAGACCCAGGTCAACCTCCCCTTCCTGACCGCGACCTCGGACGGACCGAAGCACCTCGCGGTGACCCTGTCGCGGGCCAAGCTCGAGGAGCTGGTCCGCCCGATCGTCGACCGGTGCAAGGGCCCTGTTGAGCAAGCAATCCGCGACGCGAAGCTGGCGAAGGACCAGATCAGCCGTATCGTCCTCGTCGGCGGTCCGACGCGGATGCCGATCGTTCAGAAGTTCCTCGAACAGGCCGTTGGGCGCCCGATCGAACGCGGCGTGGACCCGATGGAGTGCGTCGCGCTCGGCGCCGCCGTCCAGGGCGGGGTCCTCGCGGGTGAGGTCAAGGACGTCCTCCTGCTGGACGTCACGCCGCTCTCGCTCGGCGTGGAGACCATGGGCGGAGTGGCAACCAAGCTGATCGAGCGCAACACCACGATCCCGACCCGAAAGAGCCAGATCTTCACGACGGCCGCCGACAACCAGTCGTCGGTCGAGATCAAGGTCTTCCAGGGAGAGCGGCCCCTCTCCGCCGACAACGTCGCGCTCGGCAGCTTCCTCCTGACCGGGATCCCTCCCGCCCCGCGGGGGACCCCGCAGGTCGAGGTCGGGTTCGACATCGACGCCAACGGGATCCTGAGCGTTTCCGCGAAGGACTTGGCGACGGGACGGAAGCAGGGGATCACGATCACCGCGGCGAACAAGCTCTCCAAGGACGAGGTGCAGAAGATGGTGCACCAGGCCGAGGAGTTCGCCTCGACCGACCGGGAGCGGGCGGAGCTCGTCACGGCGAAGAACCAAGCCGAGTCGCTCGCCTACGAGGCCGAGCGCGTCCTCGCGGACTCGAAGGACAAGATCGAGGAGGCGGACGCCGCGGACGTGACCGGGAAGGTCGCGGCCGTCCGGCAGACGCTCCAGGCCAAGGACGCCACGGCCGCCCAGCTCCACGACCAGACCGATGCCCTGACGAAGGCGTTGCACGCCATCGCTCAGAAGCTGTACCAGCAGGCCGCAGCGAGCCCGCCGGGACCGTCGGCCGATTCCGGTGGACCGAGTGAGCCCACGCCCCCTCCCAGCGACGCCGGTCCCTCCTCCGGTCCCGTGGACGCCGACTTCAAGGTCGTCGACGAGGACACGGGCAAGGAGAAAGGCGACTCCTAGATCCGCTCCCGCTGCCTCAGTGGCCGGGGAGCGGCCGGGGCCACTGTCGGCCCTTCGCCGGGCCGACGTACTCGACCTCGGGCCGGATCATGCGGTTGTCGGCCGCCTGCTCGAGGGCGTGGGCGGTCCAGCCGGCCGTCCGTGCGACCGCGAAGGTGGGCGTGAACAGCTCCCGGGGAAGGCCCACGGACTCCAAGACGACCGCGCTGTAGAACTCGACGTTCGTGAAGAGGCGCGCCCCCGGTTTCGCGGCGCGCAGCGCCGTGAGCGCGCTCTCCTCGACCGCCTCGGCCAAGCGGAGACGGACCGGGTCGGCGACCTCCCGGGCAACCCGATGAAGGACGAAGGAGCGCGGGTCGTCGGCCTTGTAGGCCCGGTGGCCGAACCCGAAGAGGACCTCCTTCCGGGCCAGCCGTTCGGCGATCCAGGCGTCCGCCCGTTCGGGGGATCCGATCGCGTCCAACATGTCCGACACCTTGCTCGGGGCCCCGCCGTGCACCGGCCCCTTCAAGGTCGCCAGTCCGGCGGTCGCCGCGCTGGCGAGGTCGGATTGCGTCGAGATCGCCACCCGGAGGGCGAACGTCGAGGCGTTCATCCCGTGGTCCG
This sequence comes from uncultured Thermoplasmata archaeon, assembly GCA_963749235.1. Lineage (GTDB taxonomy): Archaea > Thermoplasmatota > Thermoplasmata > Lutacidiplasmatales > UBA184 > Lutacidiplasma. The sequence goes on from CAVVLV010000001.1 coordinate 1,207,645, forward strand.
CGAGGAGTACCAGATAGGATTCCAGGGCCCGCACCCGCACCGGGTCGGGCTCCCCGCCCGTGATCATCGTGAGGTAGTTGGCGGCGTGGGAGAGGTCGGTCCGGGGGGCGATCGGGGCGAGGCCCTTCGACCGGCGAACGTGCCGGGCGAGCAGCACGGGGGTTTGCGCGATGAGACGGAATCCCTCCTCCATGCGCGGCGGATACCCGAAGCTCCCGTCGCCGAGGGCCGAGAGAATGGTTCGGAGCGCCTCCAGCGGAGGGAGGGTGGGCGCCAGGGCGTCGACCACCTTCTCCACGGCGGTCGGGGGGAGGTGCTGGTCGCGGAGCGCCGCCGCCACCTCGGGGGAGGGGTCCCGCGAGGGAGGCTCCCCAAAGAGAATGAGATGGACCGCCGACTCGTAGGGGATGCCGGGGACGAGATCGCGAACATCAAACCCCCGATACACGAGGTCGCCGGTTTCGCCGCCCACCCACGAGATCGAGGAGCGGTCGACCACCACGTGGTCGAGCCCCTTCGAGATCCCGGGCGACGCGGCCATGGTCCCTCGAAGCCGGTCCCCGCTTAGCCTCGCCGGACGGATCGTACGCTCCCGCCGGCGGCAAACGCTAAAGAGCGGTCGCACGTCGTGCGACCGATGGTGGACTCCCCAACCAGCCTGGTCGAGCGGCTGGTCTCCCAGCGGGTCACGTTGTTCCTGAAGGATACCCGCCAGCTCTCCGGGAAGCTCTTGGGCGTCGACGAGCACATGAACCTCGTCCTGGACGATGCCGATGAGACCACCTCGGAGATCAGTCGCCACTTGGGACGCGTCGTCCTCCGCGGGTCGAACGTGGTGACCCTGCACTCGCCTCAGGGCGCGGCCTCGAAGCCCACCTGAACGTGCCCGCCACGGCCACCCCCCCCAATCCGGTCCGGCCGCGGCCCAAGGGGGAGGCGCTCGCCGTTCTCCGTCTCTTGGCCCAGCTCGGAGCCGACCATACGGCCGCCGTCCTCACGTCGCGCGAGGTCGGGGACCGGCTCGGGGTCAGTCAGCAGGCCGCCGACCGGTACCTCGTCGCGCTCGAGAAGCGCGGACTTCTCACGCGATCCCTGGCCCAGCGCCGGCAGCGCCTCCTGCTGACCCCCGCCGCGATGGAGTTGCTCCGGGTCGAGTACCATTCCTACCGACGCATCTTCGAGGGGCCTGCCCGCATCACGTTCGACGGCAAAGTGGCGAGCGGCCTCGGCGAGGGACGGTACTACCTCTCCCAGCCGGGGTACGTGGTCCAGTTCTCCGAGCGACTCGGGTATTCGCCGTATCCCGGCACGCTGAACGTCCGAGTCGGCGGTGAGGCGCTGCGCCAGGTCGGTGCGGTCGCCCATTGGACCGGCCTGCGGATCGATGGATTCCAGGCGAGCGGGCGAACGTTTGGGGGGGCGACGTGCTTTGCCGCCCGGATGAACGGACATCGCTGCCATCTCATCCACCCGGACCGGTCGCACTACAAAGACGTGGTCGAGTTCGTCGCGGCCGACTGCCTCCGCGACGCCCTCGGGCTCAAGGACGACGACACTGTGACACTGGACCTCGAGGAATCGTGACGCCCGAATCGCTCGCCCGGACGGTCGCCCGTGAGCGACGGCCCGAACCGGCGGCCCCTGCGGACGCCCGTCGGTACGTGAACCAGTGGGTGGAGCGAGAAGCGATCGGACCGGACGAGGTCGCCGCGTTCGTCCTAATCCTCCGTACGCGGGGCTGCTACTGGGCGGACCAGAAGGGCTGCTCGATGTGCGGCTACGCGAAGGACACGCTCGGGCGTTCCGCCACGGCGGACGAGCTCTCCGAGCAGCTCGACCGGGCCCTGGCGCGCTACCGGGGGGAACCGTACGTCAAGGTCTACACTTCGGGGAGCTTCTTGGACGACCGCGAGGTCGACGGGCCGAGCCGGCTCGCTCTCGTCCGGGCGTTCTCTGGCAAGGCTCGTCGGTTGCTCTTCGAGACGCTCCCCGAGTTCGCGACGCCGGAGGCCTTGACCCCGCTCCGGGAAGCGTTCTCGGGGGAGCTGGAAGTGGCGTTGGGCCTCGAATCGACGGACCCGAACGTTCTCGGCCGGCTGGTGCACAAGAACGCCCCGCCCTCCGAGTACCTGGACGCGGGCGATCGGGTCCGCCGCCTGGGCCTCCGGGCGAAGGCCTACCTCTTGCTGAAACCGCCCTACCTCACGGAGCAGGAAGCGGTGCGAGACGTCCTCGCCTCCATCGCCGAGGCGAGCGGACGGTTCGACGCCCTCTCGGTCAACCCGGTCCACATCCAGAACGGAACCGTGGTCGAGTGGCTCTACCGGCGCGGCCGGTACCGCCCGCCTTGGCTCTGGTCCGTCGTGGAGACGCTGCGCCGCGGAGCGGCCGACAAGGGGTCCGCTCGGCTCGTCTCGTTCCCCACCGCCGGCGGCCTTCCCCGCGGACCCCATAACTGCGGGAAGTGCGACGCGCGAGGTACCTGGAGGCGATCGAGACCGCCTCCCTGCGGCAGGACTTCACGGTCCTGGACTCCCTCGAGTGCGACTGCCGGGCCGACTGGGAACGACTCGGGAGGATCGAGCCGCTGGGGGTCGAGGCGTGACGGACCTCGTGCCCCGGCTTCCCCGCGGGACCGTCCCGGCCCTCCATCAGTTCCTCCGCGCGCATGCCGGTCCGCCGATGGCCGAGGGCGTCGTGATCGGCCTCTCGGGCGGGATCGACAGCGCGGTGACGGCCCGGGTTGCGCGCGATGCCCTGGGAGCCGAACGGGTCCTCGGGGTGCTCCTCCCGGACGGCCCGTACTCCCCCGCCCTCCTCCGCGAGACGACTGAATTCGCCGACTCGCTCGGGATCGAGCACCGTACCATCCCTCTCGAACCCGCGCTGAGCGCCTTCCACGCGCTCCTGCCCGAGGTCCACGATCGGGTCACGCTCGGGAACGCGACCGCCCGCTTGCGGATGACCCTCCTCTACACGCTGGCGCGGGAACGCGGCCGCGTCGTGCTCGGGACGGGCAACAAGTCCGAGCTCCTCGTGGGGTACTTCACCAAGTATGGGGATGGCGGCGTGGACCTCGTCCCGCTCGGCGACCTCTACAAGACCCAGGTCCGGGCCCTCGCCGAGGAACTCGACCTTCCCGCGCCGATCCGCGACCGCCCGCCGACCGCGGGGTTCTGGGAGGGCCAGACCGACGAAGCCGAGCTCGGGCTCCCGTACGAGCGCCTGGACCGGATCCTGTACGGGTTCGAGCAGCTTCGGACCGAAGAGGAGATCCATGCCCGGACGGGGATCGCGCTCGACGACATCCGCCGGGTCGCCGACCGGATCGCTCGGAACCGGCACAAACGGCGACCCCCGCCGATCCCCAAGCTCGGGCTCCGTACGGTCGGGCTCGACTGGCGGGACTAAGAGAGCCAAGCTTATCATCCGATAATCCTCGGAGGGCCTGCTACCCCGCCCCTTTTCCATGGACCGAGCGACCTATCAGCGCCTTTACGAATCTCTAGTCACCGACGAGGACGTCGACCGTATCGCCCGCGCGGAGCACATCGACTCCGAGCTCTTGTTCGTCATCCACACGCACCGCGTGACCCGCGACGCCACCCGCCGCTTCTACGTGGTGAAGCGGCAGTTGCCGCGGCTCGTCCTCCAGTGGAAGAACGGACGCTCCATTCTCGACATCGCGCGAGAATGGAAGTTCCCGCCGGTCTTGATGGGCCAGCAGATGCTCGGGGAGCTCGGCATCCCGAGGAAGAAGGTGTGGGGCACGTTCCTCCACCCCGAGACCGCCCCCGACGCTCGTCTGCGCAAGGAGGTCGAGGAGCTCCTCGCCGCCGACCGCATCTACTCCCCCTACGGAATGGAACTCCAGCGCGAACGGGGCCGCAAGGGCGAGGACCGTCTCGCGAAATGGCTCGAGCAGCACGGGATCGGGTACCGGACCGAGAAGGACCTCCGCGGCAAGTTCGCGAAGACCCCGGACGCCCTCTTGGACGAACCGATCTTCTACCGCGGCCAGAAGCTCACGTGGATCGAGTCGAAGGCGAACTTCGGGGACGACGTCGAGCTTCGCAAGAACCTGAAACGGCAGCTGGGCCCCTACACTGAGATGTTCGGCGAGGGCGCGGTCGTCTACTGGTACGGGTACGTGGAGGGGGCGGAGTCCCCTTCCGGAATCCTCTTGTGGGACGGGACGACCATCGAGTCGATCACGCCGGAGGTACCACCGAGGTCCGCGGGATCTCCCGCTGGGCACCCGTCGCCAGATCCCGCTCGACGACCGCACCCGGCCCCGCTTCCTTCAGTCCCAGGATCAGGGCCCGACGGGCACGCCGTCGCGCGGCCTCCTTGAGCTGCCCGGGACATCGAGCGGCCGAGCAGGTCGCAGTCCGCGCTCTGTCCCGCGCGTCGCAGCTCCTGGACGAGCTCGATCGCGTCCGGCATCCGGGCGGGTTCGTTGACGACGACGTACGAGTCGAGCGGCGGTTCTCCCTCGGGCCACCGGCCCGCGCTCTTCAGCAGGAGTTCGAGTGTCTGGTCCCCGATCGCGAGGCCGGCCGCCGGCGTGGGCGGTCCCTCGAAGAGTTCGATCAGGTGGTCGTACCGACCGCCTCCGAACAAGGCCCGACCGTCCCCCGACCGGGCATACGCCTCGAAGACCGTGGACGTGTAGTAGGCGAGCCCCCGGACGACCGTCGGGTCGTAGACGATCCGGTCGCCGAGCCCGGCGCGATCGAGCAACGTGAACAGGTGCCGTAGGCGGGCGACCCCGGCGTGAGCGACCTCACCGATGCCGCGCGACTCGAGGTCCCGGAAGAACGTCTCGGCTTGGCCCGAGGGCACCCCGGCGCCGGCGGCGGAGAAGAGACCTTCGACCTCGCGCGCCGCGTCCGGGGTCAGGCCGGCCTGGACGACCTCGTCCTCGAACTCCGCCGGGGGGATCTTCCGGAAGCGGTCGACCGCGTGGAAGAAACGGCCCATCTCCTGGACGCCGTACAACTTCCCGATCCCTTCCGCGATCGCCCGGTCGTTCATCCGGAACGCGTAGAGGTCCCGAGCTCCCACCTCGTCCAGGAAAAGGGCGGCCGTGCACAGAAGGTCGGCCTCCGCCTCGACGCCGGCCACGCCCAGGAGGTCAAGGTTGAACTGGAGGAATTCCCGGGTGCGGCCCGCCTGCGGCTCCTCGTAACGCCAGATCTTCGAGATCGTGAACCACTTGACCGGGAGCGGCTCCGACTTGGCGCGGTCCACGAAGATCCGCGCGAGGGACGGCGTCGTCTCCGGGACGAGCGCCACGGGACGGTCCCCCTTGTCCCGGAACAACCACGTTTCGGCGGCGATCCCCTCGCCGCTCTTCGTCTGATACAGCTCGAAGCTCTCGACGCACGGACCCTCGAGCTCGGTGTACCCCGCCCGTCGGGCGGCGGCCCGCATCCGTCGGCGGATCTCGGACCGGGCGCCGGCCTCGGGCGGCGGATAGTCCCGGAAACCGCGCAGGGGAGCGAAGGGCATGGCCGAGGGACCGCGGTTCGCCTCTTATCAACTCCGGCACGTCGGCGACCCCGTCCCCCGGAGAGAGTACCGGCCGTACGCCCCCCGGCCTCAGTGGGGCCAAGCTGTATCAACCGGGCCTTGGCTACACTTGAGCGTGCGGATGGGGTTCGCCGCGGTGGCGCTGTCGGTAGGGGTGGTCGCGCTCCTGCTCCTTTCCTCGATCGGCGGGTCCGCCTCGACCGCACGCGCCGGACCGACCGGTCGGGTCGATCCCGGCAGTGGAACCCCCGAGGGCTTGCCTCGGGAAACGGGAGCCCAGGTCCCCGCTCCCTACTCGGGATCACCGGGTCCTCTCCCCGCCCCGAGTCCGCCCATCGCGGGCACCGGTGATCGTGTCGGTCGCACCCTAGCGACCATCGAGCGAGCGGGTGTGCCGCTCCGCTACGCCTACCTGCCCGACCTAAATGTCGACCCCGGGGTGCGGTCCTCCCAGGGGCATGTCGTCCTGCCGTACACGACCGCCCCGGCCCCGATCGGGATCGCCGAATTCGGATTGGTCAACCAGTCGGGGAATCTCGTTCCCCTTACCCTGAGCACGCCCCGCGTGAAGGGAACGTTCGCGCCGACCGCGTTCTCCGGCCTCGCGATGGACACCGGAGCGCCGGACTACTACGGCGTTCAACTGAACGCCGTCCTTCAGAACGTGACCCTGTTCGGCAATTCCTCGTACTCGTTCTGGACCCAGAATGTGATCGAATACTCCACCTTCTCCCACCAGCTCACGCTCCTCGACAACGTATGGAACTTCTCGAGCGCCACGGCCTCCCTTTCGAGGAACGCGATCTCCGCCCACGGACCGAACGGTACGGTCGTCGGGACGACGTACTACTACGCCCTCGGCCCGGTCCTGTCGGTCGGCTACCCCTTCACGGCCTCGCTCTTCCTCAGCGCGTCGACCGAGGGGACGCACGATGTGGTCTTCTTCAACTACTCGATCTCCAGCACCGCCGGGACCTATACTGGCACCTACGATTTCGTCTCATTCAACAACACGGCGGGCCCGGCGCCGCCCCCGGCCTTCATCGCGAGCGGATTCTCCGACAACGCGCTCGGCCTCCCGAATGATTTCGAGCTCGTGGTCGGAGGTCCGGGTGGCGGCAGCAACTTCGATGCGTTCAATGCCTCGGCCCTCGTGAACTTGTACTACTGGGACGCCACCACGGGGGGATACCACGTCGTCCCCTCCGCCGAGGATGTTGGGGGCGACACCGGCGAGACCGCGGCCGGGGTGAGCTCCACCTGGGCGCCCGGCGCCGACCTGGGGCTGGGCGGCACTTCGGGCCCGGCGGGTCGGTTGAGTCAGGGTCCGGCGCTCATCCAGGGCGAGTGGAACGTGACCAATTCGACGCAGGGATCGACGAGCCTCCATCTCGGACTCGCTCCGCAGAATGGGTTTGCCTTCCTCGCCCCCGGTTCCGACCCGGCCCCGTCGGCCTACCAATGGTCGCCCCCCAACGGACCGTACCTCGTCCCCCCCGGAAGCTACTCGCTCACCGCCCTGGCCTCGTCCTACGACCCCCACTCCCAGCCCGTTTCCGTGACCGGCACCTCCACCTGGTTGAACGTCAGCCTCACGCCCGATCCGAGCACGGGGGTCTACGCGCCCCTATGGGCCCTTTCCCAGTCCGGCCTGGCCAATATCTCCTCGAGCTGCTCCGGGACGAACTGCACGCTTCTGAACGCGCAATCCGGAGCCCTCGGGCAGCCGGCTGACCGTGCTCTCGCCTACCCATGGTTCGGCACCTTCAATGACTACCTCTACCCCGAGTTTCCGGGCATCCTACTGTGGAACGTCCACAATGCATGGGTCACGTCCCCGCCGAGCCTCGAAGTGGCGACCCCGTCCTGGCTGACCAACACGACCCGGGACTTCGGGACGCCCGACACCAACGAGCTGCCGATCCTGTTCTACGACGACAGCGGCATGCGTCTCTCGGGCGGGAGCGCGATCGGCGGGTGGTGGTTCACGGGCGCGTACTTCGGACCGGCGGCGGCCCAGGCGAGCGTCGTGCTATGGAACACGACCGCGAGCCTGGTCGCGAACAACACGTTCCTGACGAGCGGAGGAGCGCTGTACTTCTACGGAGGGACCAACAATACGGTCGTCTCCAACACCTTCCTCACGTACCTTCCCCCTCGCGCCGAACCCCGGCGCGATCTCGGGTGAGGTGGACGGGACGATGGGGATCTTCGAGGCCGATTTCGGGAACGGACGGCAGGCCGGGTCCGGATGCGACTGCGGAGACGTGGTCTACAACAACGCGGTCGGGACCTACCACACGGCCTACGCCCCCGTGGGGGACCCGTACACCGGCGGGGTGCCCCGGATCCCCTTCGACACGATCTGGAACGTCACGCCCCAACCGGGGTCGAACATCGTGGGCGGGGACGAGCTTGCCGGGAATTACTGGTGGGATTACGGAGCGTCCACGAACCCCTACTGGGTGTTGCCGTACAACTCGAGCGGCGCGATCACGATCGGAGGGGACGCCCATCCCCTCCTCCCCCAGCCGCTTTGGACCGTCACCTTCGAGGAGCAGGGACTACCGGTCGGGACGGGGTGGGAGGTCGGGGTGGCGACCTCGACCGGTACGGCCACGGACGACTCGTACGGCCCCGACCTCACCGAAGAGTGGCCGTCCGGCTACTACTACCTGACCGCGAATTCGATCGGGGGCCAGTACGGCCTCGCGAACAGCGAGGTGCTCTCCGTCGAGGGCCACAACTTCACCGACGTCCTGGAGTTCTATCCGCTTTTCTTCCTCACGTTCCAGGCCGTCAACCTCCCGAACGACGGGTTCTGGGTCGTCACGTTCACGAACGCGACCATCGGAAGCTGGATCGATCTCGGGAATGTGCCCGAGTTCCCTCCGCAGGCTCTCGCGCTCGGGGTCTACAATTTCACAGTGACCCCGCCGGCCGGCTACTCGGCCTCCCCGGCGGGGGGCTCGGTCGTCATGGACCAGAATCGGACGATCCCCATCCAAATGTCCCAGCTGGGCGCCCCGGGCCGGTTGACCGGATCGGTGAGCCCGAACCACGGCGCGGCCCTCTGGGTTGATAACCAAACGGTCCCCCTAGACGGGAGCGGCGGTTTCTCCGTCGCGCTCCTCGCAGGGCTCCACTCCGTGCGGGCTACGGCGCCGGGGTACGTGCCGTACTTCAACAACGTCACCATCAACGGAGGCGGGACGACCCCGCTTACGATCGTCCTGACCCCGGCGGTGAACGGAACGGTCGCTCCTCCCCCTGCCTCGGACGCCTACCTCGTGTGGGTCGTCCTGGGCATCGGTTTCCTCGCCATCGGGCTAGCGGCCACGACCGTCCTGTTCTACACCCGGAGCGTCCGGCCCCCCGCCCGCCCCCGTGAGAAACGGCGGGGTCAGAGCGAGGGGGACGGCCGGATCGCGCCGACCATCTCGGCGGCGGGATCCGGCACTTCACCCGCCGGCGCGTGCTGCTCGACGAACGAGCGGACGTGGCGGTACGCCATGATCGTCCCCACAAAGTTGCGCTGCCGAAGTTCCGTCAGCACTTCGCGGATCTCCGCGACCGCGGGCTCGATGTCGGCGCCCCCGGAGCGGATCTCCACCAGACGGTCGCGGAGCCGACGGAGATCTTCCAGAAGCCGGGGCTCGAGCACGGCCCAGAGCGCGACGGCCCCGCGTGCGAGTAGGCGTTCCCCGTCGGTGCGACGGCCGACGCGGACGAGCCGACGACCCTCCTCGAACGGGCCCAGGGCGGGCGTGGGATCGCCGCCGAGCTCCCGCACGGTCGACGCGAGCAACTCACCCTCGGTGACCAGGATCCGGCCGACCGCCCACTCCTCTTCGGAACGCTGCAGCTCGTCCCGCACGTGGGCGAGCCGTCGCTGCGCGCCGGGAAGGTCCGAGCGGGCGATCGCCTCCCGGATCGCTTCGAGCTCGACGTCCGCACTGGGGGTCGCGGCCAGCGCGGCGAGCTCGTTCCGACGCGCCAGCGCGGCCTCGAACTCCTCCGCCACGACACTGATCAAGTGGACGAACATCTCCCGGGCGACCGTCTCCAAGGAATCGCGGTCGCCGACGAGATGGGCCGCGGAGCTTCGTTGCTCGAAGTCGGTGAAGTCGAGACCAAGGCGTCGCCCGAGCTGGAGGTACTCTTCCAGACGACGGTCGAGCTCCTGGTCGGAGGGGCCTGCGGGCAGCTGGGGATACTCGCCGAGGGTCTCGATCCGGGGCACGGGAGTAGGCTCCTCGACCTCGGGGACCGTTTCGGGCGCCGGCATCGCCGGGAAGCGGGGGGAACGACTCAGAACGGCCTCGGTCCGGGGGGCCGAGGGGACCGCGGGGGTCGAGAGGTCCACGGTCGCCAGGATCTCGCCGATGGTTCGGACCGAGGCCGGGTCGGTCGTGGTCAGCGGGCCAGCGGCCTCCCGGACGAGCTCAAAGAGGCTCCCGGAGAGGTGGCATTTGGAACACGCCGGGGCGTCGTCGGGGAGTTCGGTCCCGCAGGCCGGGCAGCGCATCTCGACCATGCCCACTACCCGCTCCTCGGCCGGTTCGCGTCCGTTGAGGGGAAATCCCCGGAAACGGGGAACGATGTCTCGACGGGGCTCCGTCCATGCGCTCCGTCGACCATCGCATGTGTACTAGCGAGGCCGCCCCTCAAAAGGGTTAGTGCGACCCCGAGGAGCTAGGTTTCGGGTCCCCGGGGGGCCAGATGACGTCGGGCGGAGGCGGTCGGGTGGTAGGTCCCCAACGGTCGGGGAGGCCGGCGGGGCGAGCGGGCCGCGGCTTCGGGCGGCCACCGTCGGTGGCATTGGGGGCACTGGAAGCCGCGGAGCCGGCCGAGCGAGCGAGACCCCCGGTGGCAACTCGGGCACTTCGGAGGTACCGGATCGCCCGACACCGGGTGCCAGCGGAGTACCTCGATCCCCTCGACGCGCACCCCGGGCTCCTTCCCCCGACTCCCCCAGACCCGAACGTCGTCGCCGGGCCGCAGTTCACGGGCGAGCCGGGGGAGGGTCTTGGTGGGTTCGAAGGCGACGCACGGGATCGGCGGACCCTGGGGCTCCCGGACCTCGAATCGAACATGGCCCCCGGGAAGGCTCTGGGGGAGGCCGACGACTTGGCCCCGGATCGAGCCGGAGACGTACTCCGTCCAGGACGCGGAGGCGCGCGGGGTCAGGTGGTCGCCCGTTCCCTGGTTCGTTCGGAACAGCACCCACCGTTCGACCGGCTCGGAGCGGACCGAGGCGCGAGCCTCGAGCGGTGCGGAGCCCACGGTCCCGCGCAACCCATAGAGGATCGGGCACGGGGTATGGGGAGCCACGAGCAGCCGCCGGGTCCTGGAATCGTAACAGAGGAAGAGCTGCGGGTGCGCCGCCTGGGCAGCCCGGATCGACTCCGCTTCTACGCGGCGGGGCTCCCCGTATCGGGCGGGTTCGCGGTAGGCGATCAACTCCCAGGTGGCCCGCCGACCGGGCCAGGCCACGGAGGCAGCCGCCCCGACCAGTCCCTGCTCCGAACCCTGGGTCCGAAACCATGCCCCGGCCCTCTCGAGCTCGAGTCGCACCTCAACGAACGGGACCACCTCCCGAACGGCTCGCCAGTACATCGACGCCGGCAGCGGTCGGGTCGTGGCGACCATCGCCGGGTCGGTCCCCTTCTCGCCCGCGCGGGAGCCGGCCCGAACCGCCTGCCAGGCGAGCTCCCGGAATTCTTCCAGTCGGGACGCGGGGGGCGAGCGTCCGCGGGGGAAGGAGCGGATCGCTCGTCCCCCCACTTCCCCGAGCGACCGGGGAGGACCCTCTCCCCGCCCGAACCGCGCGGAGAGGGCGGCGTTGCCCCGGGTCTTCCAGGGGATATTGGGGTTGAGGCGGACCAAGCGGGGTTCTCCGATCAGGTCGACATCCATGTCGCGAGCGAGGCGGAGCAGTTCGGTGAGGACGAACGTCGTGCATCCGCCGCGGGGCGAATCGGTGTCGTCGATCCCGAGCCACAGCGTCATGGCAGGGGGACGGGAGTGTCGGCCCCGATCAGGAGAGCGCGGCGAGGAGCTTCTGGTACGCCGCCCGGTTCGGTTCGAGCGCGATGTCGGAGCGGGCCGGCCCGGCCGCATCGCCCAAGAGCTTCGTTTCGAGGCCCTCGACCGAGGCCTCCTTCGGGCGGTGCATGACGCCGATCGGGATCCGGCCGGCTTCCATCGTCTCCAGGCAGATCCGGAACATCGCCTTGCGGTCCGACGGGTCGTAGCCCTCGACCTTGGAGACGTCGAGGACCTTCTCCCGCCACAGTTTGTAGGTGTCGTTGTAGGTCACGCAGGGCGAGAGGTCCTCGATGAAGGCGTAGCCCCGGCCCTCGCGGGTGAACCTAAGGGCCTCCCCGAGCACCTGGATCATCGTCTTGGGGTCGCCCGAGAAGGTGCGCGCGATCAGGTTGGGGGCCGGAATGGAGAGCGCGGTGAGGATCGCGTCGAACGGGCGCTCGATGTTCCCCTCGAACCCGATCTGGCTCGTCGGGGATGGCTGACCCTTCGTGAGACCATAGGTCTCGTTGTTCATCGCGATGTAGACGATCGAGACGTTCTTCTTGAACGAGTGGATGAAGTGTCCCATTCCGATGGCGTACCCGTCGCCGTCCCCGCCCGCGGCCACTACCGTGAGCGCAGGGTTGGCGAGCTTCACGCCGACGGCCTGCGCGAGCAGCCGACCGTGGAGGGCATGGATCCCGTTGATCTCGAGGAAGTTGTGGATCGAACCGGAGCATCCGATCCCGCCGACCAGGACGAGGTCGGACGGCGGGACCTTGATCTCGAGCGCGGCCTTCTTGACCGCAGCGAGGACCCCAAAGTCGCCGCACCCGGGGCACCAGATCGGGGGTACCGGTTTGGCGGACTCGACCATGTTACGCCACCTCCGGGATCTCGGCGATGATCTGCGGCGCGCGGAAGTTCGACCCGTCGTACTTGGTGATGGATTTCAGCTTCGCGTGGTGCCACGGGACGGCCTCGCGGACTAAGCGGGCGAACTGGCCCGTGTAGTTGTGCTCGATCACGTACGCCACGTCGACCGAGTTCAGGAAAGGATCGAGCTCGTGAGCCGGAACCGGGTACAGCGTCCGCGGCTGGAAGAAACGGGTCGACTTGCCGCGGGCGGCGAGGATCGCCTGAGCCTCGCGGATCGGCCCGAAGGTGCTGCCGTAGCCGATGAGCCCGACCTTGGCGTCGGGAGGTCCGAAGAGATGTGCGGCGGGGAGCTCGTCCCGGGCCCGCACCATCTTCTCCATTCGCTTCTTCATCATGCGGACCCGGTTCACCGGATTGACGGAGACGTGGCCCCACTCGTCGTGCTCGTTCCCCGTGATCTCGGCCCAGACCCCGGGCGTCCCGGGCGGCGCGTACGCGCTGCGGCCGGACTCGGTGAAGCCGTAGGCCTTGTATTGGGTCAGGGCGGCCGTTTGTTCACCGGTAAGACGGGCCCCCCGGTCGACCGTGGCCTTCGAGAGGTCGAACCGGCGGCTCGTCGTCGTGTTCTGGCAGAGCGCCTGGTCGAGCAGGAGGAGGACGGGGAGCCGCCAGCGCTCCGCCAGGTTCAGGGCCTCGATGGTGATATCGAAACAGTCTTCGGGGGTGCCCGGGGCGAGGATGAACCGGGGGTACTCGCCGTGACCTAGGTTGGCGAGATGCGAGAGGTCCGACTGCTCGTGCCGGGTCGGCTGGCCGGTGGACGGTCCGACCCGGGCGCAGTCGGCGACGACGATGGGGATCTCGGCGGCGCCCGCGTGGCCAATCCCTTCCGTCATGAGCGAAAGACCCGGGCCGCTCGTGGAGGTCATCACCCGGGCCCCCGCGTACGCGGCCCCGATGATCATGTTCACCGCCGCAAGTTCGTCCTCGGCCTGGCGCACGACGCCGTGGAGCGGTGGGAGGTACCGTTGCAGGTACTCCATGATCTCCGTCGCGGGCGTGATGGGGTACCCGGCGAAGAACCGTCCGCCACCGACCACAAACCCGAGGGCGACCGCCTGGTTGCCGGTCGTCATGATGAAATCGTGGGCATCGCCGTCGGCGATCCGGTACCGGTCCGCGAGCCCGGGGACCTCGGACGCCGCTTTGCGTCCGATCTCGAGGGCCTTCAGGTTCTTCTCGAGGGCCTCACCGCCCCGCCGCTTGAAGCGTTCCTCGATGACGGCCCGCGTTTCGACCGGGTCGAAGCCGAAGACCACGCTGAGCGCGCCGTACGCGGCCGTGTTCTTGAAGATCGGTTGTCCCAGCGCGCCGCCGACGAGCGTGGCGAACGGGAAGCCGGTGGCGTTGGGTACCTCGGACTTGAACGACGTCGAGTCGTACAGGATGTATCCGTGCGGGGCGAGCTCGGAGCGTCCGATCTCGACTGCCTGCTCGTCGAACGCGACAAGCACGTCCACGTCGGGCTTCACCGCCGCGATCGGGTCCCGCGACCCGCGGACCGACGCGTCGGCATGGCCGCCGCGGATCCGCGAGAGTACGTTCCTCGAGGTGTAGACGTACAGTCCCCGCTTGCGGAAGTACCGGCCGAGGAGGTCGGAGACCGTGAGCGTTCCGTCGCCTCCTTGCCCTCCGATCATCACGCAGACATCGGTCAGGGGAGGAGTGCGACGATTTGCCCCCGGTTCGGCTTCGGCCGGAATCGGAGCGGGTTTCGCTGCCGGAGTGGTCATGGAGGTCCCAAACTGCCGTCGGATTTGACGTGCGGTCCATTTGAGGACGGTACCGTATTTAAGTAAATGCGAACCGAGCGACCATCTGACACTCCGTTCGGCGACCGAACGCCGCCGGATTCGCGACAAAGGTTAATTCGGGCCGTCGGGTGGAAGAACCGATGGCGGAGCCGGCCCTCGTCGAGAATTACCACGCGGCTACCGCGGCGCTCCGCAACCTCCCGGAATCCCTCGTGCTTTGGGACGAGACCCTGCGGGATGGGGAACAGATGCCCGGGGTCCACTTCTCTCCCGAAGAGAAGCTCCAGATCGCCGAACTTCTCTCCGAGATCGGCGTTCCGGTCCTCAACGCCGGGATCCCCGTCGTGTCGGAGAAGGAGGCGCGCGCCGTCCACCTGCTGGCCCACGCCGGTCTGAAGGCCAAGGTGCTCGCGGCGGCCCGGACCGTCCCCGGTGACGTCGACGCGGTGATCCGGAGCGGCGCGACCCACATCGCCATTTTCGTGGCGGCGAGCCACGTGCACCTCCGCTACAAGCTCAAGATGTCCCAGGACGAAGTGGTCGCCGCGAGCCGGAGCACGGTGCGCCAGGCCAAGGCCGCCGGCCTCCACGTCGCGTTCGTGACCGAGGACACGGTCCGGTCCCCCTTCGACTTTGTGGAACGGCTGTACCGCGCCGTGCAAGAGGAGGGGGCCGACCGGCTGGTCGTTTCCGACACGGTCGGGATCATGACCCCGCTGACGTTCCGCTGGTACCTGACCGAATTCCAACGACGGGTGAAACCGAAGGACCTCTCGGTGCACTGTCACAACGATTTCGGTCTCGCCACGGCCAACACGCTGACGGCGCTGGAGTGCGGGGCTCGGTCCCCCCACGTCTGTGTCAACGGTCTCGGGGAACGCGCGGGCAACGCATCGCTCGAGGAGGTCGTCATGTGTTTGGAAGCCCTGTACGGGGTCCGCACGGGGATCCAGACCGAGCGACTGTACGAGCTCTCCTCCCTCGTCGAGGAACTCTCCGGCGTTCCGATCGCCGCCAACAAGGCGCTGGTCGGGTACAACGCCTTCTCGCACGAGGCCGGCATCCACACGCACGGGATCCTCGCCCATACACTGACGTACGAGCCCCTCCAACCCGATGTGGTCGGTCGGGAGCGCCAGATGATCCTCGGGAAGCACACGGGGAAGGCCGCCCTCGTCGAGAAGCTCAAGGAGCGGGGGATCACCGCTTCCGACCCGCTCCTGCTCGAGCTCCTCCGGCGCGTCAAGACCGAGACCGAGGGACGGTCGAAGGAGGAACTCCGCCTGTTCCTCGAGGAGTACCGCCGGCTCTTCTACCGACCGGGGCTTTCCGACGCGGACTTCTGGACGATCGTGGACGCGATGGGGATCAAGCCGGTGAGCGCGTGAACCCCGCCAACGGCCACGGCCAGACGCTCGCCGAGAAGATCTTGGCGCGCGCCGGCGGCTTCGACCGCGTCGTGCCCGGGCAGATCGTCGCCGGCCGGGTCGACCTCGCGATGATGCACGAGCAGGGGGCCCAAACCGTCGGTCCCTTCCACCAGATGGGGGCGGAGAAGGTCTGGGACCCCGAGCGGGTCGTCATCGCGATCGACCACTGGGTTCCCGCTTCGACGGAAGGGGCGGCGATCCTCCATCGGATCCTCCGAAAGTTTGCCGCCGAGACCCACCTCCCCCACTTCTACGACGTCGGAAACCACGGCATTTGTCACCAGATCCTCGCCGAGAACGGCTGGGTCGTCCCCGGGGACCTCGCGGTCGGTACGGATTCCCACACGAACATGCTCGGCGCGATGGGCGCGGTCGCCGCCGGGATTGGCCCGACGGAGATGGCGGCCGTGCTCGCCCTCGGCGAGCTGTGGCTGAAGGTCCCGCCGACGCTCCAGGTCCGCGTCCGGGGCCGATTCGGCCGGGGCGTGACCGCGAAGGACCTCGTTCTCCGTATCCTCGGGGAGATCAAGACCACGGGGGCAACGTACAAGGCGGTCGAGTTCTCCGGGCCGACGATCGAGCGTCTCTCGATGCCCGAGCGGTTCACGATCTGCAACATGACGACGGAGATGGGGGCCAAGACGGGCATGGTGGCGCCCGACCAGACGACCTTCGACTACCTCGCGCCCATCGCCAAGCACGCCATGCACCCGCTTCGACCCGACTCTGACGCGGCCTACGAGCGCACGATCGACATCGACGTGGAGGGGATGCCCCCGATGGTCGCCTGCCCCTACTCACCCGACAACGTCCGTCCGCTGCCGGAGGTCGTGAAGGAGCACGTCAAGGTCGACCAGGTCTTCTTGGGGTCCTGTACGAACGCCCGCATCGAAGACCTTCGCGAGGGCGCCGCGATGATGAAAGGCCACAAGGTCGCCGCCGGCGTCCGGTTCATCGTTTCGCCGGCGTCCACCAAGATCTACCAGCAGTGCCTGGAAGAGGGAATCATCGAGACGTTCATCACCGCGGGAGCGGTCTTCACGAACTCGAGCTGCTCGGCGTGCTTCGGGGGCAACATGGGCATCCTCGCCCCGGACGAGGTCTGTGCCTCCTCCTCGAACCGGAACTTCCCGGGGAGGATGGGCGCCAAGGAAGCTCGGATCTACCTTCTGTCCCCCTCGGCGACGGTGGCGGCGGCGATCCGTGGGGAGCTCGCGGACCCGCGCGACCTGATGTAGGACGCCATGAAGGACGTCATCGAGGGACGCGTTTGGGTGCTGGGGGCGGACGTCGACACCGATCAGATCATCTCGGGAAAGTACCTCACCATCATCGACCCCGACGAGCTGAAGAAGCACGTCTTCGAGATCGCCCTCCCCGAGTTCGCGGCCAAGGCCCATCCCGGCGACATCATCGTTGCGGACGAGAACTTCGCCTGCGGCTCCAGTCGCGAGCACGCCCCCCAGGCGATGCGTGCGATCGGGGTCGGCGCCGTCGTCGCGGACTCCTTCGCCCGCATCTTCTACCGGAACGCGATCAACCTCGGGATCCCCACCGTCGAGGCCCGCGGCGTCCGCAAGATCTTTGAGCAGGGGGACACGGCGCGGATCGAGATGAGCGCCGGACGCGTGACCAATCTTCGGACCGGCGCCTCCGTTGCGTTCCCCCCGTTGCCCGAACACCTCCTCCACCTGCTCGAGGTCGGGGGGCTGGTCGAGCAGGTTCGGGTCGAACTCGAGCGCCGTCGAACGGCGGCCGGGACGCCTCCATGAAGGAGGCCGGTTACGAGATCGCGGTCTTCCCCGGGGACGGAACGGGTCCCGAGGTGGTCCGTGAGGGTCTCAAGGTTCTCGCCGCGCTCTCGGAAGGCGGTCCGGCCCCCTGGCGGGCCACCCAGTATCCGGGCGGTGGACAGTACTACCTTAAATCCGGACGCGAGTGGGAGCCCGAAGGAGCGGCCGCCGCCCAACGGGCCGACGCGATCCTCCTGGGGGCGGTGGGGTGGCCGGGGTCGTTCCTGCCGAACGGGGACATCGCGGGGCGGGCCCTCGTACTCGGGCTCCGGGAGGGGCTCGACCTGTACGCGAACGTCCGGCCGTGCCGCCTCTACCCCGGGGTGAAGCATCGGATCAGCGGCGCCTTCCGCGAGGTCTGGTCGCCCGAGCATGTCGATATGGTGATCGTCCGGGAGAACACCGAGGGCCTCTACACCCCCGCGCGGGGGCGCCTCCGTCGGGGCGGTGACACCGAGGTCGCGGTCGACACCCGCGTCATCACGCGCAAGGGGGCCGAGCGGGTCATTCGGTACGCGTTCGAACTCGCCCGGCAGCGCCCTCGGGGCGCCCCGGAGGACGGGGTCAAGCGCGTGACGTGCGTGGACAAGGCGAACGTCCTCGAAGGATGCCGATTCTTCCGCGAGATCTTCGAGCAGGTCGGGCGGGAGTATTCGGAGATCGAGCGGGAATACGCCTACGTCGACGCCTTCACGCAGTGGCTCGTCCGGAACCCGGAACATTACAACGTCGCCGTCGCGACCAACATGATGGGCGACATCATCACCGACCTCGCGTCCGTCCTCCAAGGCGGGATGGGGTTCGCGGCCGGGGGGAATGTCGGCACCGACCACGCGATGTTCGAACCGGTCCACGGCTCGGCTCCGAAGTACGCGGGGAAGAACCAGGTGAACCCGTTCGCTACGTTCTTTGCGGTCGAACAGATGCTCCGGTGGCTCGCCACCCGGTATGCGGACCCCCGGCTTGGAAGGCAGGCCGATCGCCTGGAGCACGCCCTCGCCGGCGTACTCGCCCACGGAGGAACCGGCACCTACGACCAGGGCGGCACCACCACGACCTCCGAAGCGGGAGACCGGGTCGCGGCCGCGATCCGGGAGGTGCCGGCGTGAACGTCCGGAACGTGGCGCTCGTGGGGGGCGCGACCATCCCCTTCGGAGTCCGAGCTGCGACCTGGCCGGAATTGGCCCAGGAGGTCGGAGCGGCCCTCTTCCGCGCCGTGCCCGAGCTCCGGACCGAGGATGTCGATTCGTTGTTCGTCGGCGCGGCCGAACCCGAGCGGTTCGCCTTCCAATCCCATGTGGCCCCGCTCGCGGCGGAACAGATGGGACTTCGCCCGAGCCGGATCCTCCAGCGGACCGAGCTCGCCTGCGCCTCGGGGCAATCCGCCATCCGTTCGGCGTACGCGGCCATCGCGGCCGGATTGTCCGACATCGCGGTCGCGGTCGGCGTGGAGAAGATGAATCTCCCCTCCATGGCCGAAGCCAACACCTCCATGGCCTGCGTGATGGACCGACCTTGGGACGGACCGCATGGGGCGACGGCCCCCCCGTTCTTCGCCATGGTCGCCCAGCGCCACCAGCTCGAGTATGGAACGACCGAGGACCAGATGGCCGCGGTCAGCGAGAAGAACCACCGGTTCGCGAACTCGAACCCGACCGCCCAATTCCACGCGAAGACCTTCTCGCGGGAGAAGCTCCTCCGACTTCCTGTCGTGGCCCCTCCTCTCCGCCTCGGGGACTGTTCCTCCATGACCGACGGCGCGGCGGCCGTCGTGCTGGTCGCCCAAGAGTTTGCGAAGCGGTACACGGACACGCCGGCCTGGATACGGGGCACTGGCCAGTACTCGAGTTTCCACAACCTCGCGAACGCAGGCTCGCTCACCGACTGGGTCGGACTCCGCCACGCTGCCCGGGAGGCGTTCCACCGGGCGAAGATCTCGCCCGACGACATCGACTTCGCGGAAGTGCACGACTGCTTCACGATCTCCGAGATCATCGAGTACGAGATGTTCGGCTGGTGCCCCCCGGGGCAAGGGGGTAAGTTCGCAGCCGATGGACAGGGCGACCTCGGGGGAAAGCTCGTGGTGAATCCCCGAGGGGGCCTTCTCGGGTGCGGTCATCCCCTCGGCGCGACCGGGATCGCCCAGGCCGTTGAGGTCGTGCAGCAGTTCGCGCATTCGGTGCCGGCCGCCCGGGCGGTGCCGGACCCGGAGTGGGCGTTGGTCCACAACCTCTCCGGGAGCGCCAACGTTCACTCGATCATGATCTACCAGGGAGGGGCCGCGTGAGCGTCGACACCCGACCCCGGCGCATCGGTGGCCCCCCTCCGACGGCCGCAGCGGAGAGCCGGCCGACCGAGCCCCCCAGCGCGTCGCCTCCGGCACGGCCGCGTGAGAAGCGCCCCTTCCTGCTCGATTTCTTCCCTCTCGAGACCGCGGACCAGACCCGACTTTCCCCCTTCTTCGACCAGCTTCGCGCGGGGCGTCTCACGACCACGCGCTGCCGGAAGGACGGCGACCTTCTCTGGCCACCGAGGACCGCGTGCCCCAAGTGCCACGGGGAGGAGCTCGACTGGGTCGACCTTCCCGAGACCGGGACCATCTACGCTTTCAGCGCGGTCCTCGGCGGCGCGCCCCTGGGGATGGAGGACGAGGTGCCGTTCGCGGTCGGGCTCGTGGATCTCCAGGGCGCTTCCCTCCGCCTCTTCGGACGGATCGAGGGTCGGCCCTGGACCGAGCTGCGCATCGGGGGCCTCGTCCGGGTCGAGCCGTACGACGTGGGCGACGGCCGTTATTTCTACCGGTTCCGGGCCGTCGAATAGGCGTTCGTCGGCACCTCTTTTGGGGCGCGGCTTTTCCTGAGAGTAGCCTATTTATACACCCCCCAAGTCTCGCGCCCGCCGGTTCGAGGAGAGCCGGGCTTAGATGCAGTCGAGCTCAGGGTGGTGGCACCGCAACGCCTGGACGCTCGCCGTCCTCCTCGCCGCGTTCGGCGCCGCGATCGCGATCCGCACGATCTGGACGTATCCGATCGTCTCCCAATGGGGGGCCCTCTACACCTACGCCGGCGGTTCGGACTCGTACTACCACTCGCGGGTGATGCAGTACATCATCCTCACCCACACGAACTTGGTCCACGACCCGCTGCTCAAGTTCCCGTTCGGGAGCGTCAACCCTCGGGAACCGCTGTTCGACTGGATGAACGCGGTTCTCGGGATCGTCTTTGCCCCGTTCTTCGGCGGCAGCGCCGTGAATGCGGCGGCGTGGTTCTTGGCCTTCCAGGGCCCCTTGTGGGCCGGCTTGAGCGTGTTCCCAGTCTACCTCATCGGTAAGGAGGTCGGCTCGCGGCGGACCGGCCTCTTCGCCGCGATGATCTTCCCGTTCATCCCGGCGAGCATCGATTCCTCGATCTTCGGGTATGCGAACTACCTCTCGTTCTACACGTTCGTGATCCTGGTCGTCGTCTACTCCTGGATCCGGACCGTCAAGGCGACCGGAACGCATCGCTACGTGGGCAGCTACCGGCATCCTCGGCAGATCCTCCAGGGGGTCCGGAACTACCTCACCTACGAACGCACCTCGGTGAAGTGGTCGGTCTTCACCGGGGTCGCGCTCGGCACCCTCGCGCTGGCCTGGCAGGGATACACATATGCGGTCGTCATCATCGCCTTCTCCGTCCTCATTCTCCTCATCGCCGAGCGCATTCGTCGGGTCGATTCGTTCGCGCTGTACGTCTCGGCGTGGATCGTCGGGGTCATCGCCTTCCCGATGGCCGCTCCGTATTACATCGTCCAGGCGCAGTTCAACGTCTGGTTCGACCTTCCGCTGCTGCTGTACTTCGGGACCCTCCTTTTGCTGCTGCCCTTCCTCCTGATGCGCGACACGCCGTGGGTCGTCTCCATCCCCAGCCTGGTCGGACTGGTCGCGCTCGCCGCCGCGGTGCTCGCGTTCGTGAGTCCGAGCTACTTCACGACCATCGTAACAGGGCAGGGTTACTTCGTCAAGAACCTGATCTACTCGACGGTCGCCGAGGCGCAGGCCCCCTCCATTGACGAGCTCGTGATCAGTTACGGGGTCATCACCTTCTTCATCGCGTTCGTGGGGATAGCGCTCTTTGCGTACCAGCTGGGGCGGGGACGCTTTCCCCGCGCGATCGTCGTCTTCCTCGTCTTCGCGGTCCTTTCCGTCTACCTACCGATCTCGGCCGCCAAGTTCTTCCTCCTGGGGTCGCCGGCGTTTGCGCTCCTTCCCGCCGAGGCCCTGCGTCGGGCCCTCGATGTTGCGGGATTCCCCGAGCTCCGCCGAACCGTGGCCTCCCTCTCGGACACCCGCAGCAAGTTCGGGGCGTTCCGACGGGCGTTCAAGGTCCGCCACGTCCTCATCATGGCCCTCGTCATCGGGCTGATCCTACCGAACATCTGGATCTCGATCGACGCGGGCATTCCAGGGAACGACAAGAGCCAGCTCTCGGCTCAGGTCGGCGACTCCCTCCCATCCTGGTTGCAACCGACCTCCGGCCCCGCTTCCTCGGTCTACTTCGGGGCGGCCGGAACGAGCCTCGACACCCCCGACCAGTACGATAGCGCCGGGTACAATTGGCTCGCCACACAGGATACCGCGATCCCCGCTCCCGATCGACCCGCCTTCGTCAGCTGGTGGGATTACGGGTTCCAGGCGATCGATCAGGGGCAGCACCCGAGCGTCGCCGACAACTTCCAGAACGGGATCGACCCCGCCGGGCAGTTCCTGCTCTCGCAGAACGAGTCGCTCGCGATCGGGGTGCTCGCGACCACCCTCCTACAGGCCGAGGAGACGAAGAGCGGCCAGATCTACCTGCCTCCCGCGCTCAACGCCATCCTCGCCGCGGACGGGCTGGACCTGAGCCAGTTGCACACCCTGCTCGCGAACACGAGCGCCGATCTGCCGCTCGTCATCAATCATCCCGAGAAGTATCTGCCGGTCAACCCGAGCTCGATCACAGCGGACAACGCGATGTATCTCGCGGTGTCGTACTTCCTCGCCGACTCCCTGCCCCTTTCCGGGGTCGCTCACGTCTACGACCAGATCCAGACCTACACGGGCTGGACGATCCGCTACGCGATGACGGACAGCCGCTTGATCCCGTTCTCGGGTCAGGACACCGGCATCTTCTACGCCCCCGCGGACCTCACGGGACGGGTCATCAACACGGCGGGGTTGCCGGGCTCGTTCTTCAACGTGACCGTCCTGGGCTCGGACGGCAACTCGTACCCCTTGGGTCAGGTCCCTGCGTCGGTCCAGCCGATCAACTACACCATCAATTACTTCACGCCGTTCTACAGCTCGTTCATCTACCACACTTACTTCGGCTACAACGGCACCGACATCGGGCAGAGCGGGGGCATCCCGGGCCTCTCGACCAACCTCGCGACCTCCCCCGTGGAGCCCGGCTGGATGCTCCAGCACTTCGAGGTCGTCTACCGGACGGCCTACTACTGCCCGACCAAGGCCGACGACGTCAACAATACGAACTGCCGGGCCGAGAACCTTCCCACGGCCGCGGCCATGGAGAAGGCGACCAACGGTTCGGTCGCGAACGACTCGACCATCCGGTACTTCCAGGGCGGCGAGTCGATGCTGGAGTACTACCCCGGCCAGACGTACCTCGGGGACGTCACGCTCCCCGACGGGACCCCGATCTCGGGCGTTCGGGCGACCGTGCTGGATCAGTGGGGGATCCCGCACCAGACGACCTTCACCCAGGCGGACGGTTCGTTCTCCCTCGTGCTTCCCCCGGGAACGACACGGTGAACATCACGACCGGTACGTTCCAGGGACTATCCCAGCAGGGGAACATCCTGCTCCGGTCGATCCACATCTACGTTCCCTCTGCGACCGGGTTGAACCTGCAGGCGCCCAACCTCGTCCAGGCGATCACGATCGGTCAGTCCTCCGTGAGCGGCGTGGTCTACTGGAACCTGGCCAACAACTCGACCTTCCTGCCGGACAGGGACCAGGTCATCCCCGGCGCCCAGGTTCTCCTCTGGGGACCGGACGGCCTCGCCCGGGTCACCACGACGACGGACCTTGGCGGAACCTTCGACCTGCTGAACGTCGCGCCGGGGGTCTACAACTACAGCGTCCTCTACGACGGCCACAATTACACCGAGACCAACGTCTTCGTCCACGCCAATAGCGCGAACAATGCGTCCGCGGGACTCACGTCCGGGATCATCCGGGGCACGGTCACGCAGAACGGGGTGGGGGCCAACTTCACCGAGGTCGGGATCGCGAACGCGAGCGGCACCTTCGCGACGAACTCCACCAACGCAACGGGCACGTTCGAGTTCGCCGGGCTCGGACCCGGCAATTATACCGTGACCGCCTACGGACCGACCGGGATCCAATCGTCGGGCGTACGGGTCCAAGTGCTCGCCCCGGGGACGTCCGCGACCGTCCATCTCCTGCTCACTCCGACCGCCCAGCTTCAGTATGTCGTGGAGGCCGGTGGAGGGGGCATCGCCGGCATCCCCGTCCGCTTCGTGCCCCTGCCCAACTACGCCAACGCCTCCCTCGCTCCCCTCGCCGCGCTCGAGAGCCAGACCCAGAACGGCACCACTCTGGTGTCGGGCCCGACCGGACTCGTCACCGCCGTCCTGCCGGTCGGCACGTATTCGGTCTACGCGCTCGGCTACGTCGGCGCGTCATTGGAGTCCGCCCTGACGAGCGCCGCCGCCATTCCCGGATTCACTCCGGGACCGGTCGCCCTACCGCTCCAGCCGGCCGCGACCCTGTCGGGCCACGTGGCCTACGTCGGATCCCAGGCGAACGGCACCAAGACCGCCGTCCTCGTCTACGGCCCCGGCGAGGCGGAGACCACGGTCTGGGCGACCGTGGGGAACGCGTACTCCGTCATCCTCCCTGTCGGCACCTACTCGGTCCTTGCACTCGAGGGCCAAACCTCCACGAACGGCCAGCTCTACGCGGCGCTCGCCAGCACCACGGTCCAGTACGCGACGACTCTGGCGCTCTCTCCCTCGACCGCCATCACGAGCCGGTTCACCGTCGGCTCCGCCCTACCGGGCGGCTCATTCTACGCCGCGCCCGCCGCTGCAGTCTCGGTCTCGGCGGGTCTCACCGGCCCCACGATCTCGGAGGTGGCCGACTCGAACGGCAGCGTGGCGTACTTCCTCCCGACGACCTTGCCCCTCTCGGCCGGGTCGTACTGCGTGAACGCCGGGTCCGCCGGGTTCACCTCCGCCTCGACGTGCGGCTATGCGCCGGCGGGGCTGGGCGGGCTCGTGCATTTCCCGCTCACGCTGAACTCCGTACCGGTGACCCTCAAGGTGCTCGGACTTCCGGACGGCACGCCGGTCAACATCAACCTGAGCGCGACCAGCGTATCGGCGGAGACCCGGAACTTGACGGGGGGTCCGACCTTCACCTTCTCCACCACCCCGGGTAGCTACACGCTGTCCGCCCGTGCCGTGATCGGGAACGGCACGGTCATCTATCTGCCCTCGTCGATCCTCACCACGACCATCCCGCTCGGAGCCACGAGGACTGCTCTCACGCTCCTGCTCGTCCCCGCCGTGAATGCCACCGGCTCCCTGGTCCTGCCGCCCGGCGGGATGGCCTCGAATGCGACCGTTTCTCTCGCGTCGCCGGTGCTGAACGTGACGGTGAACGGCACGGCCTTCACCTCCTCCGGGTTCCGCGTCGCCCCGGGACCTACTCCGCGCACGCGACGATCTCGGTGGCAGGAACGACCTACAACAACCTCACGACCGTCACCGTGAGCCCGAGCGGCATCATCTCCCCCGCGATCGTGATCCGCGCTTCCGCGGTGTCCCTATCGGGCTCGTTGCGTACCGGGGATGGCACTCTCGTTCCGGCCAACACCACGGTCACGCTGACGGCCCCCGGTGGCGCGCAGCTGGTGGAGACCGTCAGCGCGGGCACCTTCGCCGCCTCCCTTCCGGCCCAGACCGTGTTCCAGGCCACGGCGAACGTGACGATGCTCGTCACGGGCACGAACGGCAGCTTCTACGAGACCTACTCGTCCGTGCCGGGGTCGACCTGCACGACCGGCACGACCTCGGCCCAGTGTATCGTCACGGTCTCGGGCGTCCCGAACCCGGTCTGGCTCAACGGCACGCTCTCGACGCCCGGACAATCCGGCTTCCTTGCGGGCACCGTCCGGATCGTCGGCCCGTACCCCAGCACCAACGTCACGGTCGTCGCGACCTCGAACGGCACCTTCTCGGTCCTCGTCCTCCCGGGCGCCTACTCCCTGTACGCGACCGCGGGCGGGGGCGCGGAGCCGTTGGCGGCCCTCGCCCGTACGGTCGCCCAGCCGAACCAGCCGCCGGTCTCGCTCGTGCTCGCTCCGACCTGGAGCGTCGTCCTCCGGATCACGGGCCCGAACGGCACGATCGGGGGACTGGGGCCGGCGACGGTCGTGCTCCGAGATGCCACCGGCCAGCAGGCGGTCTACTCGGGGGTCGCGATGGGAAGCGTGCTCTCGGTCGCCCTGCCGATCGGGAAGTATACCGTGCGAGCGGAGTCCAACGGCACCCCGTACGGGGTCGTGACGAGCGCGCTCTCGACTTCCACCTTCACCGTCTCCGATGGGAATCTCGCGGTGAACGTCTCCCTCGACTACCAGTGGACGCAGGCCGTGACCGCCTCACTCGTGGGTGCGAGCTCCGCGACCATCGCCGCGACCGGCGGCTCGGCGTCGTTCCAGTTCGTCGTTCGCAACACGGGCTCCCTCCCCGTCACGGTCCACGCGGTCGGCTCGCCCGACTATTGGACGTTCGCCTTTTCCCAGGGCAACTTGACCCTCGCCCCCTCGCCGGCGGGGGGGGCGGTCACCGAGGAGGTGACGATCGCGATCCCTTCCGGCACCCTCGTCGCCCATCCGGATGTCGTGATCGAGCTCGAGACGTACAGCGGCGTGGTCGAGGGCGTCGTGGCGCCCGCCCCCGTCATCCAGGTCGTCCCGTCCTTCGGTCTTCGGATGGGACCTTCGCTCACCGGCGGCATCAAGGTCTTCACGAACAGTTCGCTCGTTCCGTTCTACGTCGCGAACACGGGGAACACCTTCGAGGCGGTGAGCCTTCAGATCGTCAACCAGCTCCGCCTCACGGCGCTCGGGTGGAACACGCAGATCCTCATCCACGGGATCGCCCCCCTCACGAGCCCGCCCGTCCTCGCGGCGGGATCGAACACGACCTATTTCGTCAACGTCTCGGCGATCGGACCGGTCTTCCTGACGCCGAGCCCGGTCCTGGTGTCGGGCTCGGTGCTGAACGCGAGCGGGTCGGTCTCTTCGTCGGCGACCGTGCCGGTGCCCCGGGCGACCCTCTCCGCCTCGACCGCGGGCGGGCGGAGCGCGGTCATCGTGACGGGCCCGGGGATCGGTCCGGCCCCCTCCTCCTGGCCGACCTGGCTCATCCCGGCCCTCGTCTTCGTTCCCGCTCTCGCCCTCCTGGTCGGGCTCGTCAGCTGGCGGTGGTGGCGGACCCGGAGGTGGACCCGCCGATGAGCCGGCCCCTCCTCGCCCTCCTGATGGTCCTCGTCCTCCTCCCCGGCGCGCTCCTGGGCCTCGCGGTCACCGCCCCGGCCGCTCGCGCCGCGACGGCGTCGGTCGCGGGAGGGCTGACGGCCAACATCACCGGCCCGACCCTCCTTTCGGTCGGCTCCAACCACCGGTACCAGATCCACGCGACCGGGGGACCGGCCGTCTCCCCCAACGGGACGCTCATCGGGAACCTGACGTACTACGCCGGCGTCTCCGCTCCCGACCTGACCGGCGTCACGATCACCCCCACGTCCGCGGCGTTGTTGAACGGCACTCCGGGCCAGCCCCTCCTCGAGGTCGGCAGCATCGCCCAGACGCTCACGATCGACGTCATGGTCTCGAGCGTGTACAACCGTACGAACGCGTCGGTGAACCTCACCTACATCGTGCAGGTCGTCACCCCGTACGTCGTCGCTGCGGAGATCGTCAACCCGGGGAACATCACGGTCGGGAGCTTCCCGGTCCTGGTCGAACTGGACGGGACCCAGGTCGGGAACGTGACGGTCCCTGCGATCAATCCGCACGCGGACTACAACCTGTCCTACAACTACGCGACCCTGGGTTTGGGGTCCGGTTACCACACCTTCACGCTCTCGCTCGAGCTCGCGCACGGGCTCGTCCACTTCGCCGGCGGCACGACCTCGTACTCCGAGACGGTCTACGTTCCGGGGCCGACCACGGATTACACGCTGTGGTACGTGACGGGCGCGGTCGCCTTCATCGGGGTACTCTTTATATTCGGTGCCCGGCTGGGCGCGCGCCGGCGCACCGCCCCCA
Source organism: uncultured Thermoplasmata archaeon (assembly GCA_963749235.1). Taxonomy (GTDB): domain Archaea; phylum Thermoplasmatota; class Thermoplasmata; order Lutacidiplasmatales; family UBA184; genus Lutacidiplasma. The sequence goes on from CAVVLV010000001.1 coordinate 1,235,466, forward strand.
AGAAGTAGGGCGACCCGGACCAACCTCATGCTCTCTTCGGTCGACCTTCGGTGCACCTCCTGCGGCCGGGCCGTGCCCGGTCCGGGCGCGACCCAATTCCCCTGCCCCTCGTGCGGGGAGGTCGAGATCGGCCGATGCGCCCGCTGCCGCGACCAGTCGGTCGGCTACCACTGCCCGAAGTGCGGCTTCGAGGGTCCGTAGAGGTCGCGCATGGGCCAGGTCGCCGTCCTCTTTCGTCTCATGCCCCAGGGCGTCGAGACCGACATGGAGGCGATCGCGAAGGCGGTCCGGCCGGGACTGCCCGCGGGCGTGACCGTCCGCGGCATGCAGGTCAAGGACATCGCGTTCGGTTTGAAGTCGCTGCTCGTCTCGGTCGTGATGGCCGACACGGGCGGGATCCTCGACTCGACGGAACAGGCCCTCGCCAAGATCCCCCATGTCGAGTCGGTCGAGGTGATGGAGGAGGGGCTGCTCAGCCCCTCCCGCCCCGCCGTGGACCTCTTCACCCACGTCCTCCTGGCCTACCTGCTCACCTACGGGATCGTCGGTTTCCAGCCGTCATACCTCGCGGCCGGCGCGCTCGCCGGCGGTCTTCCCGACGGCGACGTCTTCTTCTGGCCGCTGGCGAAACGATACCCGATCCTGCGCCACCACGGGATCACCCACTCCCTGTTCGGCGTCACCGTGGTCGCGGTCGTGGGCGCCGTCGTCGCGCCGATGCTCGCGCCCGGCTCCCCCGTGATCTACTTCCTCGTGATGGAGGCGGGCGGGATCGCCCACATTCTGGGCGATGGCTTCACCCACTTCTCGGTCCCCCCGCTCCTCCCGTTCTCTGACGTCCCGCTCGAGTTGGACGCCGACCGCGCGATCAACTTCCTCACGCTCGCCGTCTCGGTCGCGTCGTTCTACCTCCTCCTCGGGGTCGAGCGCAACCACGTCCCGTTCGCGTGGTACGTCCTCACGGTCTACGGCCTGATGGTCTTCTACGGCGCGTACCTCGGGATCCGGCTCCTCGGTCGGTACTTCATCACCCGCCACCGCGCAGCCCTCGCCCCGAACGCGGTGCCGATCCCGACCGGGAACCCCTTCACCTGGCTCCTTCTCTCCGAAACGCGGACGCCCGACCGCATCCGCACCACCTGGGCCCGTTACCGACTCGGACGCGGGCTCACGGAGGGACCCTTCACGGTCGAGGCGTCGACCGTGCCGTCCTCGCATTCCGGCCTCCCCGAGAGCGCGCCCCAGGCCCTCGACTGGTCCTACGCCCTCGCCCGCCAGCACGGCCGGATGATGGACGACACCTACCACTTCGGGGAGGCGTTCGAACGTCCCGGTGGCGACTGGGAGGCGATCTGGTACTCCCTTGAGTTCACATCGCTCGGACGCGCGATGGCGGTGCGGGTCCGCTTTCCGATGGGAGGGGCGGCCCCGCTCGTCCGCTCGGCGTGGTACCGCCCGGTGAACGTTCGACTCTAAGGGCCCGGTGGTCGGGGGAGAGCGTTCGGGGCAGCGGGACTACTTGTAGGTCGACTGGTGCGTGTTCCCTTCGTCGTCGACGATGGTGATGCACTCGCCTTCGCACTCGAAAAGGCAGGCCTCGCACATGATGCAGTCGGGGCCATGGATGACCGCGGACTTCTCCGCGCGGAACTGAAACTTGGCCGCGACCGCGGGGTCGTCCACGACGGTCGGCCAGTTCTCGCGGGGCTGCATTTCGAAGACCGTAACGGGGCAAACATCGCGGCAATGGGTACATCCGGTGCACTTCTCGTGGGCCACTTCGACGCTCACCATGGGAGAACCCAACTCTCTCACTGAGGGTGAATATATTAAGTCACGCGCCCGGCGGCACCGGACCCGCTTCTCTTCGAGGAGGACGGAGCGTCCGGGACGCCCCCGGACCGACCGATTTCAGGGGATGTCGGCCGGGTTCCACGCGGTCACCCGGGGGCCGCCCCGCAGGCCGTCCAACCGGGCCATCTCCGCATCCGTCAGGGCGAAGTCGAAGAGGCGTCCGTTCTCCTGGATCCGCTCCGCGCGGATCGAGCGCGGCAGCACTACGACCCCGTGCTGGAGGCCCCAGCGGAGCAGGACCTGGGCCGGCGACCGCGCGTGAGCCTGGGCGATCGCGGCGATCGTGGGGTGGTCGAGCTGCTTGCCCCGGGTGAGCGGGGAGTACACCTCGACCCGGATCCCGTGGCGACCGCAGTAGGCCAACAGGTCGGGATCGTAGACGAACGGGTGGAGCTCGACCTGGTCGACGGCCGGGACGACGTCGGAGTGAGCCCGGAGCTCCTCCAGGTGTCGAACGCTGTAGTTGCTGACCCCGATCGCCCGGCACATCCCCTCCGTCTGGAGCCGCTCGAGCGCGCGCCACGACGCCTGGCGGTGCTCGGGGGACGGGGCGGTGGGCCAATGGATCAGGTAGAGGTCGATGTACCCCAACCCCAGACGACCCAGGCTCGCCCGGCACGCGGCCTGCGCTTCGTCGAACCCGTGGTCGGTGTGCCAGAGCTTGGTCGTGACGAACACCTCACCTCGGGGCAACCCGCTGGCTCGGATCGCCTCTCCGACGTCCGCCTCGTTGCCGTACAACTTCGCGGTGTCGACGTGGCGGTAGCCCGCGTCGAGAGCGGATCGGACCGACCGTTGGGTGACCGGACCGGGTTCGACCTGGAAGACCCCGAGACCGACGCACGGGATCTCGGGACCCTGGTTCAATCGGTATCCGGCGCGGAGCGAATCGGGGACCGGCTCGGGCATGCCGCCCCGAACGCGACGGTGGCCTTAGCGCCTGCCCTGGGGAGGCGCCACGGCCCGAAACCGGGACGGGGTTCCGAGCGCAGTCTGGCGGGCATCGCACTGGCGGAGCTGGGCCTCGTGCTCTGCGCAGAGCCCGAAGGGGCGCCACTCGGCGGTCGCCGACTTGGGGTCGGCCGTCGCGGCGTAGAGCTCCACGCGGTGGGGGCGTTCGTCACAGCCTCCCCCGTACATCTGGTCCGGCTCACCGGCGGTCGGACGGAAGCTGAAGTCGTAGGCCAATCCGAGTTGACAGAGGGGCCGTTGGAAGATGTGGCTCATCGGGGGTCGGGGGGCGCTAACCTGCCCTCGTCACTAAAGCCTTGCGAGGCCGGACGACCGCCCCAAGGCGCTAAGTCGGGCTCCTGGGTCCGCCGCCCGCGAGGAGGGATCCAGGCTCGATGCCGACCATCGACATTCGCCACGCCCGGCTGCACTACGAGCAGTCGGGGAGCTCGGGCGATCCGACCGTCCTCATCCACGGCTCGATGGTCGATTCGACCAACTTCGCCCGCATCGTCCCCGGCCTCGCGCGGGGACTGACGGTCCTGACGTACGACCGACGGGGGTTCGGCGGCAGCACGCCGGGTCCGCGACCCACTCCGGTCGAGACCGACGCGCAGGACCTCGCTGCCCTGCTCGAGGCGACCGACTTCTACCCGGTCCACCTGGTCGGCCATTCGTATGGGGCGGCCGTGGCCCTCCGGATGGCCGCCGAGCGACCCGAACTCGTCCGCAGCCTCGCGTTGCACGAGCCTCCGTTCGTCGGACTCCTCGCCGACCGGCCGGAGTCGGCCGCGGAGGGGGAGCGCTTCCTTCGAGGGATCGATTCCATCCGGGCCCAAATCCGCGCCGGCGATCGAGAGGGGGCCGCGCAGAACGTGGTCGAGATCTTCTCCCTGACGGGAGGCGCCTGGGATCGACTCCCCCACCCGGTCCGCGTCGAGTTCACCAACCTCATGGACCGATGGTCCGAGGAGTACGGGGACCCCGATGCGGTGCGGCCCCGCCCCGGATCTCTGAGGGAGATGCTGGTCCCCGCGCTGCTGACCAGCGGCTCGGAAAGCCCGACCTTCCTTCGGCAGATCCGCGACCGGTTGGTGGCCGAGATGCCGAACCCGACCGTGCGTGAGATCCCCCACGCGGGCCACGCGCCGCAGTTGACCGCCCCCGACGCCTACGTGGGTCTCCTCCTGACGTTCCTCCTGGAACGGAACGTCCCGGTCTCCTGAACGGGGGACCGGGGCCCGAGCCCCGGGGCCGTCCTACTTTTCGGACTTCGTCGGGCGATGCGGGACCGGCGGGGGGAGCAGGTTCGGGTCCTCCAACAGGGCGAGCACGCCCATGCCCAGCCACTGACCCCCATCGACGGCCAGCACTTGGCCGGTGATGTACGACGCGCGGGGGCTGGCCAGGAACCGCACCGCATCGGCGATCTCCTCCGCCGTGCCGAACCGACCCAGCGGAACGCCCCTGCGGATCCGTTCGACCAGCGCTTCCGTGAGCCAGAGGTGCTCGTCCGTTCCCCGGGTGCGGACCGGACCGGGAGCGACCGCATTCACCCGAATGCCGTACTGGGCCCACTCGACCGCGAGCGTCCGGGTCAACGCCAGAACGCCGGCCTTGGCCGAGGCCGAGTGCGCGGTTCCGGGGCCGGCCATCCAGGCGTAGGACGCGACGATGTTCACGACCGAGGGGGAGGGAGCGGCCCGCAGCAGCGGCAGGGCGGCCCGGGAGCAAAAGAACGTGCCGTCCAGGACGATCCGCACGACGGCCGACCAGCCGTTCGGGCTGATCTTCTCGGCGGGGGAGATGAAGTTCCCGGCGGCGTTGTTGACGAGGACGTCCAGCCGACCGTACTCGCTCCGCACTCGCTCCATCAGACGGTCGACTTGGCTGGCCTCCCGCACGTCGGTGGGGACCGTGAGGACCTGGCCCCCACGTCCCGCCAACGCCTGGGCGCCTTCGGCCAGGTGGGCGTCCGATCGGCTCGCGATCGCGAGGTCGTAGCCGTCCTCAGCGAACCCGAGAGCGATGGCCAGGCCGATGCCGGTCCCGCCCCCCGTGACGAGCGCGACCGGCCGGGAAGGTGACCCACCGCCCGTTCGAGCCTCGGCCATAACGGGCCGAGTCGTGCGGATGCTAAAACGTGCGCCGCGCGTCCCGCCTTACGACGTCGCCGCGGCCCGGGCACGGTCGACGTCCCGCGGACCTAACCCCACGCCGGCCACCCCGTCAACACGGAGCGTGATACGACCCTCGCGGAACACGATCACGGTCGGTACGACCTCCACCTCGAACTGTTCCCACAACGGATTGGAGAGGTCGGTGAGATCCACCCGTGCTACATCGAACCCCGGCCGGCCCGCGAGGGATGAGAACTCAGGCAGGAAGGATCGACAGAAGGGGCACCAGTCCGCGGTGAACACGACCGCGTAGCGACCGGGCCGGCGGAGGACCTGTCCGTCGAACCGATCCGGGGTGAACGTCTCCATGGACACCGGTACCCAGGGGCGGTCGGGTCATCCGATTATCGCCCTCTCGGCTGTCGGGTCCGCAGGTCGGGAGGCGTCCGCAGGGTCAAGACCCGGCAGCGGCTCCCCACCCGAGGAGACCATGTCGATCCAAGTTCCGACGTCGGCTCGCAGCGAACTCGTGTTTCCCGGCCCCCTCAAGGGGCGGGTCGAGACCCAACCCTTCGAAAGCCGCCTGCTACGGGACAACCCATGGGGGGATCCGAGCGTCCGGGACCTTCCCGTCTACCTCCCGCCATCCGGTCGCACCGAGGGGCTCCCCCTTCTCGTCCTCCTGAGCGGTTACACCGGCGCGGGCTGGATGCACTTCGCACGGCCCACGTACTTGCGCAACACGATCGTGGGACGGCTCGACCGCCTCATTCGGACCGGCGCGACGAAGGAAGCCGTGCTCGTGGCCCCCGACTGCTTGACCTCGCTGGGCGGAAGCCAGTACCTCAACTCCACGGCCACGGGACCGTACGAGGATTACGTGGTCCGCGAGATCCTTCCCTGGATCCAAGAGAAGTACCGGACCGGATCGGTGGCGGTTCTCGGAACGTCCAGCGGAGGGTACGGGGCCTTGGTCCTGTCGATGCGGCACCCGGACCTGTTCCGGGCCGCGGGGTCCAACGCGGGCGACGCCTACTTCGAGTATTGTTATCCGGCCGAGTTTCCGGTCGTGTTTCGCGCCCTTCGAAAGGCCGGGGGTCCCGAGGCCCTTCTTCGGGAAGTCCTCTCCGCCCCGGTCAGCGGGTTCGGACCCACCAACCCCATGATCCAGGCCCTCGAGGTGATGGGGTACTCGGCTTGTTACTCACCGGTGGAGAGCGAACCCGGCCGCTTCGACCTCCCGTTCGACCTCGAGACCGGCGCGCTGCGGCCCGAAGTGTGGTCGCGGTGGCTCGCGTGGGATCCCGTGCGCATGGTGCAGACCCCTCGGTACGCAGAGGCGGCGCGACGCCTTGCGTATCTCTACGTCGACGGCGGAACCCGCGACGAGTACGGGCTGGACTTGGGGGCCCGGATCTTCGCGGCGACCGCGCGCGCTCAAGGGGTACGGGTCGACCACCAGGAGTTCGACGGCCTCCACGGTGACGGTGGTCCGCGGTACGACGTCATGATCCCCCGTCTGATCGAGGCTCTCGAGGGCGCCCGGGGGAGGGCCCCCCCGCAACCCGTTTAGTAGCCCCCTCGCCTCGGGCGGCGCAGGGTTGCCTGTCGAGCCGGTCCATGATCCGAGATGGTGAGCTGGTGTGCGATTCTTGTCAGCAGGTGATCACCCGCATCACTTCCGTTCCGGAGGAGGGATGGGAGAAGATGCACAACCTCTGTTCGACCTGCTTCCTCACCCTGTCGGGCACGTCGGTGTCCCGGGGCTAGGGCGCGTCCGGCCCTTCGAGGGGCACCAGCGCTTCGTCCTCGAACCAGGCGAGGACGATGAAGAACCAGCTCAGCACCAGGAGGGCGGCGAGATCCGGACACTCTGCACCGGCGGTCGAGACGAGGATCGCTCCTCCCGTTAGGCGTCGGCCCTCGCGCACCGGTTCCAAGTGGACCAGCTCCGCACCCGCCTCCGTCGTGATCTGCCAGGCCGGCACCAGGATCCCCGCACGATGGAATCGATAGACCGCGCCTCCGCTGAATGCGACGGAGTGATGATTGAAATGGACGGCGATGCGCGCGAGCTCCGACTCGGAATCCGTGGTGCGAAGCGTGACATGGGGGTTGAGGAATCCCCCTCGCTTCAGCGTCCACAACGCAGAGGCCGTCTCGGCATGGGCCAGCGACCCTGACCGATCGGCCCAGCGAAGTTGGGCCAGGGGGAGGTCCCCCGACGACAGCGTGAAGACGAACGGCGACTCGGCGGTCTTCAGCCAGCGCAGGGCCGCCAGGTCGGCGGAGGAGAACGGGGTCAGCGTCACGCGGCGCGGCACCCCGCCGGGACCTCTTAACGGTCGCGCGCGAACTACGAGGTCGACTCGCCCCGGGAGGGCGGGCGTCCACGGGGCACGAGGGCCTGCTCGATCCCGTCCAGGTCCTTCAACGCCTCCTCGACCGAGACGAAACTCGCCGGGTCCCCGATCGGAGGCGGAGGCTCTTCGCGGGCGCCCTCCTCATCCCAAACCGGGGCGGCGGATACCGAGTCCCCGAAATCGCTCGGGTGAGGGCGGTACACGGGGGCGTCCCGAACTTCTCGAACATCCGGGGTGGGCCGACCGAAGTCGTTCCGAGCTCGGGGCGGGACTCCCGAACTCTTCGAGGGCCCCGGCGGGTCCGGGGCGGGCTTCCGCACCGCTCGAGCGGTCGGGGGGCTGGAGCTCGGCTCGGCGACCAGCAACCACGATGCCACTCCACCGATCGCGCTGATGAAGCCGAGCGCGATCAGGAGCGCCCAGAGCGTGAAGAAGCCCGGACCGTAGTGGGGGTCCAGGAGGAAGGCGAGCACCCCGATGGCGAAGAAGACCCCGGCCACGACGAATAGCGGGATGCTGCGAATGAAATTGTCACTGGGCGGGGGCGGCTCGGGCGCGTCGGCCGACCGAGACATGGTACGTCGTGCCCCTGTTCGGGAGAGGGGGGCACCCGCCTATTCAGGGTATCGAACGGTCCGGACCGCCCGCTCCGGCTGCTCCACGACGAATAACTCCCCGCCGTAAACAAACCGTCTGAATACGTATTAATACGTAGAGCCGCCTTTCTTTGGTTACCTCTCGGGGCTTCTATGATTCGACCGATTCCACGAAAGACCGTGTACGCAGCGACGCTGATCGCCCTCTTGGCCCTCGCGGGGGGATGGACCCTCGCGGCGGGGACGACCACGACCACTGGACCGGCCCAAACTTCGAACATCACCGTGACCGCCCCGAACGGCTTCAGTACTGCCGTCGTTCAGTCGACGCAGCTGTTGACCGTCTCGCCCGCTTTGATCAGCGGACTCAACGGCCCGGCGGGAACGCAAGAGGGGGCCGGCAACGGGCTGAACTCCTCCTATCTATTGAATGAACTCCTGATCTGCCCCGGCGGGTACTGTGCGGAGAATTTCTCGGCGGTCGATGTGTCGAGTGCTCTAATCGCGGGCGATTCGGCGCTCCAGCTGATGTTGACCGTTACCCAGCCAACGACCACGGCCTCGGGATTTGACGTCCAGGTCGAGATCCTCTACACGGTCGGCGCGACCCCCGAGAGCGCGTTTGGAACGGGGTACTTTGACACGGGCGCGACGGTGGCGATCTTCAACATCGCCCTCTATGTCGACCTCGGAACCTCGGCGCTCACCCTGCCCTCGGTCGGCCACATCGTCGTCACGATGAACGGCTGCACATCGGCGACCACCTGCCCGTAGGGATTTGGGGAGTCGTCACGCCAACCCTTTCCTCCCACCCCTCCCGGGATCCTCCCGCGGGGTCTTGATTCTTCGAACGGCGTACGCCCTGCCCTATCGGGTCTCTACGACGTAGAGCAGGCCGGAGATCAGGACGAAGATCGCCCCCAGAAGTCCCAGGATCGTGTTCGCGAACCCCAGCACTAGTAGGCCCAATAGGGCGATGACGACCAAGACGACCCCGGACGCGAGCGCCCGCTCGCGGCGGCGAGCGCGTCCGAGAAACACGAACAGGGCCAGCACGACCCCGAGCACGACGAACAGGATCGACGCGGTGAAGGCGCCCACGGCGACGAGCGGGTGGCCGATGGCGAGGAAGAAGGCGCTTCGCAGGAAGTCGATGAATCCCTCGAGCACGATCAGGGCCGCGCCGACGAGCCCGAACAAGAATCCGATCGACCGGTTGCTGGAGCCGCTCATCCACCACCGACGCAACCCGGGGTTGCCCTCCGAGCGACCCCTCGTCGAGTTTAGCTTTGCCGACCGCTTCCGATCCGTGAACGGGAAGGCCTAAGTTCCGGGTCGACTCGGCGGGCTGATGCCCGGGTCTCGCGCTACGCCGGCACAACGGAAGGAGTTCGACAGGGAGGCTTCCGGGTACGACCGCAATGCCTCGGCGTCCATGCCGGCCTACACCGACCTCCACCGGACGCTTCTCGGCGGGATCCCGTACGTGCCGACCCGCGCCTTCAACGTCCTCGAGCTCGGCGTGGGAACCGGAACCCTATCGGCCCTCCTCCTGTCGCAATTTCCCCACGCGCGGGTGACGGGGATCGACCTCTCTCCCCGCATGATCGCGCTGGCCCGGCGAAAATTGAAGGCGTTCGGTCACCGGGTCGAGCTGGTCGCGGGCCCCTTGGAGGAGTTCGAGGAACGGCCGTACGATGTCGTCGTGTCCGCCCTCGCGATCCACCATTTGAGCGATGCGGAAAAGTGGCGCCTGTTCCGCCGCGTGTACCGCATCCTTCCCCGCGGAGGGTACCTGGGGGACGCGGACGACCACCTTCCCGAGGACCCGATCTTCGACCAGCGCTATGCCCAGATCGCCTCCTCGATGCCCGGACCGGCACGAGGCGGGTCGAGGTGGGTCAACCTCCAGGAGGTGTGGCACGAACACGAGCGGTTCGACCACCCCTGCACGCTCGCGGCCGAGACCGCGGCGCTGGACCGCGCCGGGTTTGCCCACGTGGGAGTCCCGTGGCGCTTCTTCGGGCAAGCGGTGGTCTGGGCTTACAAATAATTCCCCCGGGAGCGATACCCCGGCGGGGGAGCTCCGGTGTTGCGCGAGACGACCTTCCTCGTAGGGGGGGCACTTACGATCGCCCTCGGCATCGTGCTCGCAGTGGGCTTGGTATGGGCCGGCGCCGGTTGGGACTTTCTCAATGCCTACCTCGCCTCCCTCCTCGCGGTCGGTTTCGGCGTGGGGTTCATGGGGGTCGGCCGTGCGGAAGGGCGAGAACGGCGCCGGGCGCTCGCCGAGGCAGAGCGTGCGAGCGTTCGGGCGGGCGAGCAGCTGCGCTGAGGACGCGCCTCCCGGAAGCGCCCCGCCTCCACGGAAACCTTTTCTTGAGGGGGTACCGTCCTTGCCTCGTGGCCGGGATGGGGTAGCTTGGCCTATCCTGGGGGACTGTGGATCCCTCGACCCGGGTTCAAAGTGGAGCGGGGCCCACCCCCGCGCCATGAGACTCTCGGTCCCGGCCCTACGGGCGGCGGCGCGAACCGGCGTGCCCGCTCGACGCCGCGGGAGGTCGAGCCACCAATCGGGGTAGGACTTCGGGCAACGTGACCAAGGCGTAATCGGACCAGACCGCACCCCACTGTTTCAGGTCGCGCGGGGTCAAGGTCCATCCGCGGAAGCGAGAGGCCCTCCCCAGCGCGAGGACTCCGGGCACGGATCGGGCGGCCTCCATGTCGAAGCGCGAATCCCCCACCATGAACATCGGAACGTCGGGGTACCGGCGCCGGAATTCCGAGAGGTGTTCCCGCTTCGTGCCTTCGGCCGAACCCAAGACCTCTTCGAACCAGAATCGGAGGCCTTCCCGCTCGAGGAGGAGATCGGCCATCTCCGTCTCCGCTCCGGTCGAGACGACCAGGGTCCAGCGTTCCTGCCCGAGTCGCTTCAGCAGCTTCGGGATCTCGGGGAAGGGCTTCGCCTTCGCATACGCCTCCGTGACCTTCCGTTCATGGAACGTCCGGGCGGCCGAGGCGCGCAGCTCGGCCGGCGCACCGGGGTACAGTTGCGATAGTTGCGCCTCGAAGGGCATGCCGGTCGTGGCGAGGTAATGGATACGACCCTCATCCGGGGGGGTCCCGAACGACTTCTCGAGCACGTCGGAAGCGACCGTACTGATGAGGCTCAGGTCGTCGAGGATCGTCCCATCGAGGTCGAACACCACGACCCCGCGTTCGACCACGCGGGGCGGCACTTCGATCCGGGGCGCCTGCACCCCGCGGCCGATCTCGGCGAACTGGCTCGTTGAAGGAAGCACCGTAAGCTCCCGTGGGAGGGCCGGAGGAGTCGAGGCGTCAGGAGGTGGTCCCTCGGAGTCGTGGGCCGGCGGCGTGCGAGGAACCATGGCGTCGTCGAACGGTGACCCCTCATTAAGCCGCTGACGGGCCGGCCGGGTCGGGCTAATAGGCTTCGAGGGCCGTACTCCGCCGGAGAACCGATGCATCCGAGCCGATTCATCCGGGGGCGTACAACCCACCTCCTCGAGGGCCGGCATATCCTCGTGGGGATCTCGGGGTCGATCGCGGCCGTGGAGGTTCCCAAGATCATCCGGGAGCTCCTCCGACATGGCGCCGAGGTCGACGCGGTCATGAGTCCCGAAGCGACCCGCATCATCTCGCCCGAGGCGGTCCACTTCGCCACGGGCCGCCCGCCGATCCTCCAACTCACCGGGAATGTCGAACACGTGACGCTCGTCGGCCCGGGAGAGGGCCGGGTCGACCTCTATCTGATCGCCCCGGCGACCGCGAACACGTTGTCCAAGATCGCCCACGGGATCGACGACACCGCCGTGACGTCGTGCGCGTCGGTCGCGCTCGGGGGACAGGTCCCGATGCTCCTCGCCCCGGCGATGCATGCCCACATGGGACTGAATCCGGCGATCCGGGAGAACCTGGAGCGCCTGCGGGGCTGGGGGGTCGGTATCGTGACCGGCGCGGCGGTGGAAGGAGAGGAGAAGATCGCGTCTCCCGAGGAGGTGGCGGCCTCCGTGCTGCATCGTCTAGCGAGGGGCCCGTGGGTCGGTCGTCGGGTGGTCGTGATCGGAGGGGCCGCGCGCGAATCGATCGACTCTGTTCGTTCGGTGACCAACGAGAGTTCGGGTGGCACGGCCGTCGCGCTCGCCAACCAGGCCTACTACCGTGGGGCCGAGGTGGAGCTATGGGCCGGAGCCCTTCAGACCCCGGTTCCGAGCTGGATCCCCGTGGTCCCTTGGCGCGGGGTGGAGGACCTTCGGGCCCTTGCGCGACGTCGTAAGGAGTCGCTCCAGGGTGCCGCAGCGGTTCTCGTCCCGGCGGCCCTGTCGGACTTCACTCTCGATCCCCGCCCAGGGAAGATCCCCTCCCGCGAGAACGCTACGTTGACCCTCACGTTGCGACAGGCTCCGAAGATCCTCCCCGAGCTCCGCCGCTTGGCGCCGGCTCCGACTCGGCTGGTGGCGTTCAAGCTCGAGGTCGGCCTCTCCTCCGAGGCCCTCCAGAAGGAGGCAGAGCGGTTGCGCAACGAAACGGGGGCGGACTGGGTCGTCGCGAACGACGCCAGCGCGATGGGAAGCCCCACGACCGAGGTCCTCGTCCTCTCCCGTTCCGGTCCCCGCCATTGGGTCCGAGGTCCGAAAGCGGAAGTGGCGGGAAAGCTCCTGGACGACCTCGGTAGAGAGGTCGGGAACCTGGCGGCCGCGATCGAACCGTCGACCGATCCCGCGGACCCGCACCGGCGGCGATCCCGACGTCGGTCTAGAGCGCGTTGACCAAGAATCCGATCAGGAACCCGGCGAGGACCCCCGCGTACGTCAGCCGCTGCTTCAAGTAGCTGGCGGAGGGCGTGTCCGCGGGCCGGAAGGCGGAGCGGAGCATCGGGAGGACGACGTACAGGATGGCGCCGATCGCCAGAGCGTCGAACGTCACATCCAGGATGCTCGAGTTGTAGTAGTACCCCACGACGCTGCCGATGACGGTCGGGATCCCTCCCACGAAGAAGAGCGCGACCAGAACGCCGATCCGCCGCTCGTTCTTCCCGATCAGCGGGGAGGCGATGGGGAATCCTTCGGTCACGTTTTGCAGGAAGAATCCGAGAAAGATCACCGCCCAGAGCCCGACGATGCCGGCCGCCCAAGTCGCCCCGAAGACGAGGCCCTCCGTCAGGTTCTGGAAACCGATCGCGCCCGCGACCACGAGGGCGAGGGCCCGGGGGCTGAGCGCGGCCCCCTCCGACCGGTGCTCGGAGAAGAACAGCAACACGAAGCACGCGGCCACGCCGACCACGAAGACGGAGGCGTAGGACCAGTTTGCGACGTACGACCCGGAGGGATAGATGATGGTCGCCGCGTCGGCGAAGACGTCGGCGAGGAGGAACACCAGGATCCCGATGGCGACCGCGTTGAGCAGGATCACCGTCCGCGAACGGAAGGACTTCGCGAGAACGATGGGGAGGGATAGGTAGATGGAGAAGCCCATGGCCGCCGAGAATACGACGAGCCCGGGGAAGTTCGCCACGGTCGAAGGCGAGGTTATCGGCCCACTACTCAAGCCCCGCCGTGACGGTCCTCGAGGAGAAATTCGCGAGGGGACGCCGCACGGCTGTGGCTCCGGGCGCCGGGGGCCGCACGCTCACCGTCGCCCTTAAGAGAGGGCCGGCTTCCGCGCACGGAGGTCTCCATGGTCAAGCTGGCCGAATGGCGGGGGAAGGAAGTGTTCCGCAAGTACGGCGTCCCTCTTCCCCGCGGTCACGTGGCCCGGTCCGCCGCCGAGGCCGAGACCCTCACTCGGGAGGGCACCGTGCCGCTTCCCTGCGTCATCAAGGCCCAGGTGCTCGCCGGCGGCCGAGGGAAGGGCGGCGCGGTCAAGTTCGCCGCCACGCCGGCCGAGGCCCGCGCCGCAGCGGAGGCGATCCTCGGCCTCGAGTTCAAGGGAGAACGGGTCAAGGAGATCCTTCTCGAAGAGAAACTCAGCCTCTCGAAGGAGCTCTATCTCTCCCTCGCTCTCGACCGGGCGCTTCGGCTGCCGGTGCTCATCGCCAGCGCCCAGGGCGGGGTGGAGATCGAGTCGGTTGCCGACACGGCGATCGATCGCCAGCCGATTGACCCGTTCCCCGGCCTCACCGGGTACCAGAAGCGTCGGGCCGCCCGCGTCCTCGGACTCTCCGGAGGAGCGGCCCGTTCGCTGGACCGGCTCCTGGACTCGCTGTGGAAGGCGTTCGTCGAGGAGGATGCCGAGCTGGTGGAGATCAACCCCCTGGCCTGGGTCGGTGACGGACTCGTCGCGCTGGATGCGAAAGTCATCATCGAGGACGATGCCGCGTTCCGGCACCCGGAGTATGCGGAGATCCGCGATGACCGGACGCCGCTCGAGGAGATCGCGCGAGAGAAGGAGATCGCCTTTGTCCAGCTGGACGGCAACATCGGAGTGATCGCGAACGGCGCGGGCCTGACGATGGCGACGCTGGACGTCCTGAAGGAGTTCGGGGGCAACCCGGGCGTGTTCCTCGATCTGGGAGGCACCGACGATCCGAAGAAGGTCACCGAAGCCTTCCTCCTGATGGCGCAGGCGCACCCCAAGGCGGTCTTCCTCAACATCTTCGGCGGGGTCACCCGCTGCGACACCGTCGCGAAGGGCCTCGTGGAAGCCATGCGGCAGGTCCCCGAGGCGGAACGCTTTCCGCTGATCGCGCGGATCCGGGGCAACAACGAGATGGAAGGGATCGCCATCCTCCGGGCCGCGGGGATCACGTCCATCCCGCAACTGAAGGAGTCCGCTCAGGCGGTCGTGGCCGCGGCCGGGGGGCGGCCGTGAGCGTCCTCGTCAGCCGGGAGACCAAGGTCGTCGTCCAGGGGATCACCGGGCATCAGGGGACGGTGCACACCCGCCAAATGAAGGCGTTCGGCACCTCGGTGGTCGCCGGGGTCACGCCCGGCAAGGGCGGCTCCACCGTTGAGGAGACCCCCGTCTTCGACTCGGTCCATGACGCCGTCGCGCAGACCGGCGCGAACGCCTCCTGCATCTTCGTACCGGCGCCGTTCGCGAAGGATGCCCTCCTGGAGTCGGTGGACGCGGGGATCCGTCTCTCCGTCATCGTCACCGAACACATCCCCTTCCACGACATGCTCGTCATGTACCACTACGCCCGGAGTAAGGGGGCTCGCATCATCGGGCCGAACTGCCCGGGGATCGCCTCGCCAGGGCGGGCCAAGGTCGGGATCATCCCGAACGTGGTGTTCCGACCCGGTCGGGTGGGGGTCATCTCCCGGAGCGGCACCCTGACCTACGAGATCGTGAACGGCATCACCGAGCACGGGCTCGGTGAGTCGACGTGCATCGGGCTCGGAGGGGACCCGGTCGTCGGGACCTCCTTCGTCGACGCGCTCCCGCTCTTCGAGAACGACCCGGAAACGGACGTCCTAGTCCTGGTGGGGGAGATCGGCGGCACGGCCGAGGAGGACGCGGCCGAGTACATCTCGCACCACTTCACGAAACCGGTGGTGGCGTACATCGCGGGTCGAAGCGCCCCGGAGGGAAAACGCATGGGTCATGCCGGCGCGATCATCGCGCGGGGCCGGGGGACGGCCCAGACGAAACTCGCCGCCCTCGAGGCCGCCGGGGCCCGCGTGGCACGCTTTCCGTACGAGATCCCGGACCTGGTCGCCGAGATCGTCGCCCGAGGGGGACGCCGATGAGCCCCGAGCCCCCCCGACCTCGAGCAGAAGAGGAAGTGGCGGAGCCGTGCATCGTTCCGGGATGCGGGGCCCCCTCCGTCCGACATCTCGCCCTGACGGAGGCGCGCAAGGCGTTCTCGATGCTGCCCGACAAAGGACGTCGCGCCCCGCTCTGCCGGGACCACTATCGCGAGTGGAAGAAGGCGACCAAGGAAGCTCGAAAACTCGACCGCGCGACTTGGTGAGCCGGCCGTCGGAAGGGGTTCGGTCCTCGGGCGCACCGAGGGCTCATCGCTTGCGCATCTTCTGGGCTCTCATGCGTCGGCGCATCCGCTTCTTGCGCCACTTCCAGCGCATGTGGCCGCGCTTTTTCCAGACCCGCGACGAGCGTTTCATCCTAAGACGCGCGCGGGTAGGGGTGACCGTTTATTAGCCTATCCTCGGCCGGAGCGGCGGTTTTCGAGGGCCCGGGCGCCCCGGACGTTATCTGGCTTCCCTCGTTCCGGGGCCGATGCTCACGGTGTCGGACCTCGAGGTCAACGTACTGGAGTTCCGCCAGCGCTCCTTCTCCTACGACCGGCTCGTGACGGTGGGGACCCAAGAGTACGCCGTGTTCACCCGGACCGAGACGGAGAGCGAGAGTCAGTTCCGTCCCCGGCTCGTGCACCTTCACCTCGTGGTCCCGATGGGTTGGGTCGTGCTGGACGAACCGAACGACTGCCTCCGCATCTCGCGGGACGGGACGACGGCGCCCCCCCGCTTGATCGAGACGGTGCTCGAGGTGGGGGCCGAGCCTCCCCAGTTCCAGGAACAGGGACTCTCCTGGACTCGAACCGCCCTGACCGCGGGCCAGATACTCTACTCCCCGACCGAGCGAACGGGCCTGCTCTCCCCCGAGGGGCGAGCGGCCCTCGGCGTCTGATCCGAGCGCGTAAAAGGGCCTAGTCCGGACGGGGCCGGAGCATTCGCGCCAGCACCGCCGCGAAGAGCCCGCCGAGGATCGGAGCCACCCAGAAGAGCCAGTCCTCCTTGATCGCCCATTGTCCAGAGGAGTAGAACGCCGAGAGCAAGGCGGGGGCGAAGCTGCGGGCGGGGTTGACCGACGCCCCATCCACCGGGATCGCGACCAAGTTGGTCATGATCAGGGTGAGGCCGATCCCGAGACCGGCCAAGTTCTTCGCCGAGCTGTCGGAACGGGTCGCGAAGAGGATCACGAAGACGAGGAAGAAGGTCATGGTCACCTCGAGCAGGAAGACGGACCCGACGCTGTAGGCGTAGGGGGCGCCGTTGCCGGAATAGCCTTGGGACGCGAACCCGTTCGCCCCGGCGATGGTCGACAGCGAGACGCCGCTCAGCCCGGAAAGAACACCGACCACGATCCCGACCGCGACGAGGCCACCGAGGACTTGCGCGACGATGTACGGGACCACGTCTCTTGCCGGTAGACGTCCCGAGGCCCACATCGCGAGGGTCACGGCCGGATTAAAGTGACCTCCCGAGATGTCGCCCACGGCGTAGATCATCCCGATTACGCCGGCGCCGAGCGCGAGGGAAATGAGCAGCACCCTCGCCGCAAAGTCCACTTCAAGAACGGAGGTGAACAGCGCCGCCCCGCTGACCGAGAGCAGCAAGCCGAACGTTCCGATGAACTCCGCGATGTACTTTTGGACCGACGACCACGCCATGGCGAGAGCGGACCCACGGTCCCCGTCTTAAAATTTCCGTCAGACCGCCGTCCTTCGGCGGAAGCGGGTCTCGGCGACTCAGAGCCCGACCCGGTCGACGGCGAGGCTCAACCCGTTCCCTCCGCCCATGCACAGGGTCGCCAGCCCGAGGGTTTTTCGGGTGCGGAGCAGTTCGTGGACGAGCGTCACCGCGATCCGGCTCCCGCTCGCTCCGATCGGGTGGCCGAGCGCGATCGCGCCACCGTGGACGTTGAACTGTTCCTCCGTAAAATGGAACGTCCGCTGGACCGCGAGCGATGCGCTCGCGTAGGCCTCATTGTGCTGCACTCGGTCGAAGTCGACCGGCTCGAGTCCGGTCTTCGCGAGATGGAGCCGCACGGTCGGGATCGGGGATTCCATGACATCGCGGGGATGGACGCCGCTCTCCGCCACCGAGTGGATCCAGGCGATCGGCTTGGCGCCCCGCCGCTTCACCTCCGCCGCGCTCGCGAGCACGAGCGCCGCTCCGCCGTCCGAGAGCTTGGAGGAGTTCCCCGCCGTGAGGATCCCATCGGGAGCGAATACCGGTTTCAGACGAGCGAGCCCGTCCATCGTGGTGTCCGGCCGGGGTCCTTCGTCGATCGTCAGGCCCTGGCCACTTGGGGTCCACTCCGAGGGGATCGGGACCAGCTCTGGAGTGAAGGTCCCGTCCCGTCCCGCCTCGGAGGCCCGCAAGTGGCTTCGGAGGGCAAAGGCGTCGACCTCGGCCCGGGTCAGTTGGAAGTTCCGGGCGACCCGCTCACCGGTGAGTCCCATGAGCTCGTGCTCCTCATACGCGTCGATGAGAGAATCGCGTTGCATCGCGTCGTCCATCGTGTGGGGGCCCGGATGATTTCCCCACCGCAAGGAGGCGGGGAGAAGGTAGGGGGAGTTGGACATGCTCTCCATGCCCCCCACCACGACCCGGTCGAAGTCCCCCGCTCGGATCGCCGAGTAGCCCCAGTGGATCGCCTTCATGCCGGAGCCGCACACCATGTTGACGGTCGCGGCACCGATCGCATCCGGGACGCCGGCGCCCCGCAGGACCTGTCGCGCGGGATTCTGGCCGGCCCCGGCCTGGATCGACATACCGAAGAGGACCTCCTGGACCTCCTCGGGGAGGAGGCCGGCCCGGTCGATCGCCGCCCGTGCGGCGAGCGTTCCCAAGTGCGTCGCGGGTATCGTGCGAAGCGTTCCGCCGTAGCGTCCGATGGGCGTCCGCACGGCCGAGAGGATCGCGACGGCGTGTTCCGGTTCCCGCATCATCCCTGTTCAGCCGCCCCCGGATTATCACGTCTGCGCGCCGGCAGGGAGCTCCCCGGGCGGGCCGTACCGTGCTAGTCCTCTTCGACTCGGGGAGCGAGGAGATACCGACCCTCGCCGCGGCCCGTCCCCATCGAGAACTCGATCTTAAGCGGGTATTCGTTGCCGACGTGGAGCGTCGCCTCTTCGGCGGTGATCGCCTTGACCATGGCCGAGAAGAAGTCGAGCGGGTACATGCTCTTCACCGGTTCCTTCACCTCGAGCTTGCTGAGCGCGTCCTTCGGCAAGCGGAGGTCGAGCCGGTCGGTGTCCCCCTCCGAGTGCATCGTGAAGGCCTCGGCGTCCAGGCTGAGGGTAACGTGGTCGGTGAAACTCTCGCTGCCCCGGATCCCCTGGCGGAGGTCCTCCATCTTGACCGTCACGCTCGCCGGCGGGGTCACGTTGGGCACTTTCGGGTCGGTGATGCCGGCCGGATCGACCACGGCCATCTGGCGGGTGAGCCGCCCGACGCTCGCGACCAGTCGCTTCCCGTCGAACTGGAGCTCGAGGACATCGCCCGGCTTCGAGAGTCGGAGCACTTCCTTCAGCTTGTCGATGTCGACGCCGACCTCGGTGGGTTCTCCGGTGAACTCCTCAAAGATCTGCTTGTGGAGCTTCAAGACTAGCATCGCGACGTGCGAGGGGTCTACGGCCTTGGCCTCCAGTCCGTCCTTCGAAATGGAGAGTTTCACCTCCGTGACGAGGGTGGAAACGACCTCCACGACTTCGCGGAGGTTTTCCATCTTGATACGGACCTTAAACATCGTTGACCTCGGCGTCGCACATCGGTCGCCTCTAAAAAGGCTTGCTCGCTCCCCGGCGACCCGCCGACCGACGCAAGCCGTTTGGCCGCCGTGCCGATGGGTCGACCGTGACCGAACTCGCCTATCTCGTCGACCTGCCGTCGGCCTACGTCCGATCGTTCCGGTCCCGCGTGACGGCCCTACCACCGGGCGGGATCGTGCTCGAGCGGACGTTCTTCTATCCGACCGGGGGTGGGCAGCCGGCCGACCATGGTACGGTGCGGGTCGGAGAGCACCGATGGGAGGTCACGGACGTGGGCCGATCCGGTCCGGCGGTCGTTCACCGGATCCGCGCGGTGGCGGGCGGACCGCACGCCCCTCCCCTCGGCACTGAGGTGGAAGGCGAGATCGACTGGGCCCGGCGCTACCGACACATGCGTCTCCATACCGGACAGCACCTGCTGAGCGCCCGCGTGTTCACCCGCACGGGGCTGAGGACCGTGAAGGCCAACCTCTCCGGTGTCTCGGCCTCGCTCGACCTGGAGGGCGCGCTCGACCCGGCCCTCGTCCCGGACCTCGAACAGGACCTCGCCGAAGCGATCCGCGTGCCACGCCCGGTGTCCATCCGTCACGTTCCCAGAGCGGAGTGGGATGCTCGTCCGACCGCGCCGCGTTCCGGACTCGTCCCGCTCGCGCCCCAGGTCGATCCCGTGCGGGTCGTGGAGATCGAGAGCGAGGACGCCTGCCCGTGCGGAGGCACTCACGTCCGGTCCACCGTCGAGATCGGAGCCACTCGTCTCGCACCGCCCATCGCCCGGCCCGGGGCCGGCTCGCGCCTCGTATTCACCCTGGTCGAGGGGGAGACGCCCGCTCCTCCCGAGTGATCCCGTACACGTGGACGCTCGTGCCACCGAGCGTGGTGGTGCAGGGCGCGGCGAAGCGTCCCCTCCCGTCGGAACCCGAGCCCCTCGACCAAGCGACAGGAGGCCAGGTTCTCGACGTCACACGTGGCGGCGACCCGCTCCAGCGACGTGGTGCGGAAGAGATGGTCGACCAGGAGACCGACCGCCTCGCGACCGTAACCGCGACCCCGCGCGGCCGGATCACCGATCAAGTACCAGACCTCGACCGTCTGCAGGACCGGATGGGAGACGTAGTGGCCGACCACCCCGACGACGCCGGGGGCGCCACGTGCCTCGACGGCGAATCGGGGGGCGAGGGAGAGGGCGTCCTCGCCGGCTTCGCCGACCGAGCGGGCAAAGGAATCGTAGGTATCGGTGAAGAACCGGTCGGTACGGGGCGACGAGGTCGGGGTCGCCGTACCATTCAAATACGCGCGGCAGGTCGGCCGCCTCCAGCGGACGAAGTTGGACCTTCGTCCCCTCGACGACCACCACGGCAACCTACCGGGTCGTCCGGGGGGCCGGCTCGGTCGGATTCTCCCTCGGCCGGCGTCGCCACCGCCCGGGCCTCCACGGGGAACGTCGGGTCGTCGAGCTCGCTCCGCTGGACCTCGAGCGCGGCCCGATGGCCGGTGGCCGTGAGAGAGAGGACGTGCTTGGGCTCGGAGTACCCCACGACGTACTGGGTCCGGCGATAGATCATCCGGGACATCTCCAGGATGCGTAACGCGTTCTTCAAGGCGGCCGGGTCCTCGCCGGCGAACTTCCGCGCGATCCCGAATTCGGTCGTCCACTGGTCCGCCTCAAAGCGGACTTGGTTGCCTCGATGTTCGAGAAGGTGGACGAGGAGGAGCCGTTCAATGCGACTGAGCTCCTCGCGCGTCATGTGTTTTCCAGGGAGGCTCAGGCGATGGTCGTGATCTCGTAGTTCACGTCCAGTCCCTTGAGGCGCTCGTGCATGTCGGTGACGAGATGAATGACGTCGGCCAGCGTGGCCTTGTCCTTCCACTTGAAGACAAAGTCGTGCATCCCCATCGACTCCTCGAACCCGACCGACCGCATCGCTTCGAGGACCTTGGTCGGGTCGGCGCCCTCGGAATGGAAAGTCATCCGTACGTACGTGCGCATGCGCTCCCCTCGAGAAGGTCGGTAAGTCGTGTTTAGGCGGCCCTCCGTTTATATATGCTTCCCTAAGTCCTTCATTGCCCGAATGACAGGCCAGAACACCGAGGGGCCGGTGGTCGTCACCGGGGGTGCCGGAGCGATCGGTTCCTGGCTCGTTCGGAGCCTCGTGGAGCGCGGGGCGACCGTGCGGGTCCTCGACAATCTTTCCACCGGACGGCGGGAGCTCCTTCCTTCGTCCCCGCAGGTGAGCCTGACCACGGCGGACCTAAGCCGGCCCGGCTCGTGGACGGATCACTTCGAAGGTGCTTCGACCGTGTGGCACCTCGCGGCCAACCCGGACATCCGTCTCGGGACCGCGGATCCGCGCGTTGATGTCGAGAACGGCACGCTCGCCACTTTCCACGTGCTCGAGGCCGCCCGCCTCCACGATGTGGGCTCGGTGACTTACTCCTCCTCCAGCGTCGTTTACGGACAGGCGAAGGTTCTCCCGACCCCCGAGGAGTACGGCCCCCTCCTGCCCGAGTCGATGTACGCCGCGGGGAAATTGGCCGCGGAGGGACTCGTTTCGGCCTACGCCCACTCCTACGGGATCCGGGGCCACATCTACCGGTTCGCGAATATCATCGGGCCCGGCATGGGGCACGGCATCCTCCCGGACTTCTTCGCGAAGCTGCGGGCCGACCCCTCGCGCCTCGAAGTCCTCGGTGACGGGCGCCAAGCGAAGAGCTACCTACGGACCGAGGACTGTGTCGGTGCGATGCTCCTCGGCCGCGAGAAGGCCCACGAAACCGTGAACGTGTTCAACCTGGGCAACGCCGACCGGATCACGGTCCGGGAGATCGCAGAGAAGGTCGTGGCGGCGCACGGCGGTCGCGCCCGTATCGAGTACACCGGGGGATCCCGAGGCTGGGTCGGCGATGTCCCCCAACAGCTCCTCGCGATCGACCGGATGCAGCGGTTGGGGTGGAGTCCCCGCTACAACAGTGCCGGGGCGATCGACCGTACTATTGAGGAGCTTCAAGCAGTCGGAACCCGGATGGGATCACCGACGACCGACCGATAGACCGCCAGGTGGGCCTCGACGATCCGGGGCCAGGAATACCGGGAAAGGGCTTCGGCTCGCGCCGCGTCGCCCAAGCGGCGACGGAGCCCACCGTCAGTGAGGAGGGTCTCGGCGTGGGCTCGCGTGGCCGCCCGAAACGACTCGGGGTCGGCGTCGGGGACCACCCAGCCCGTCTGTCCGCTCTCGACGACGCCCTCTACGGCACTCCCGCCGAGAACGGGCAGCCCCGCGGAGAGACCCTGGAGCACCGTCGCCGAGAGGATCTCGACGGCGCTCGGGTGGACGAGGAGGTCGCTCTCGGCGTAGAGGCGACGGAGCTCGTCCTCGGAGACCTCGCCCAGGAGCTCGACCGAGTCCCCGGCGGCCCGCACGCGGGCGGCGTACTCGGGCGAGGGTTGGGGCCCGGCGATGCGGAGTTCCAGACCGGTGCCTCGGAGCGCCTGCGCGGCCCACTCCCACCGCTTGAAGGGGAGGACGACCCCGACCCCGAGGGCCCGCCGGCCGGTGCGCGCGCTCCAGTTCGGCTGGAATCGCTCGGTGTCCACGCCGAACGGGATGACGGAGATCGGCAGCGGATGCCGACTGGGGACCTGGCGGCGCATCGTTCGGGCGAGCGGTTCCGTGAGAGCGACCGTGGCGCGCGCCCGCCGGACGGCGCGGCGCTCGAGCCAGTACCCCCATCGATGGGAGAGCTGGGTGCGGTAGAACCAATGCCGGGAGTGCGACGTGTACACGAACGGGTACCGGCCCAGTGCGAGTCGGTTCGCGACGACCGGGGTGTGGGCGTGGAGAACATCGTATTTCTCCGCTCGGATCAGACGGGGGACTTCGAGCGCGAACGGGATCTCGTCCCGGGTGCGCCGTCGACGGACCCGATTGATCACGACCGCTTCGTGACCGGCGGCGATGAGCCCAGATCGAAGGTCATCGATGATCCGCTCGACCGCCCCGTACCCCGTCGGGGGGATCGGTTGCACGCCGCCCCCGAGGAGAAGAATCCGCACACGCCCCTCACCGACCGAGAGACTAATTAAGCGGCGGACACGCTGGTACTTCCGCGGGGCCTCGGCCCCGGTACTCCGGCGGACCTTGGGATTCGTATGGGCACGGTCTGTGTGGAGATTGCGGTCCGGGACGACCCGCGTCTCCTGAAGGCGCTGGAGTCGCTCGCCCACCAGTCCCGCCCCCCCGATCGGGTGTTCGTCGCGGCGTCCCCCAAGACCCCGGCGGCCATGGTCGAGGCCGCGGCAACACGGTGGCCCTCGATCCACGTCCAACTCGTCCGGTTCGCCGGAGGACCCGTAGACGCTCGGACTTCCTCTCTGCCGTACCTGAAGGAGGACACGACCGCCTTTCTGGACTCGGATGAGGTCGCGCCCCCGGACTGGCTGGCGACCATCGTCGCTCCGATCGAAGCGGGGCGGGCGTCGTATACGGGCGGGCCGACCCGTCCCCTGCGGGCGGCGGAGAACCCCATCGAGCGGTACTACGAACTCCTGGAGGAGTCGATCTATGCCGACCTCGTGCCGGCGAGCGTGACCTACCTTCCTCTCGGAAATTCGGCCTGGCGCACCTCCCTCCTCCACGAATTCGGGTTCGACCCCCGGGTGACCGCCGAGGACCACGACTTGGAGACCCGGGTTCGTCGCGCGGGACACGTCGGGCTCTTCCTCCCGGAGGCGTGGGTCTTTCACGACAAGAGCAACGAGACCAGTTACTATCGTTGGGCGAGGAAGCGGTACCTCTACCTGTTCCAGATGGCGATGTCGATCCTGAAGAACGGGGAGCTCCGGGACCGCCTCTCGGAGCGAAGGAAACCGGTCCGCCACCCGCTCCGCTACATCGAGGCGATGATGAAACCGTTCGCGTTGGCCCATGCATGGGTGCGATGGTCTCGGGTCGGCGGGCCGGAGGTTCCTCCCCCTCCTTCGTGATCGGGCCGGGCCGGCTCCCAACACGAGAAGCCCCGCGCCACTCGGGAACCGACTCGTTCACGCCGTCCGAAGCCCTTCGCCCGCCGAGAAAACCTTAAGCGAGCCCCCGGTTCGGCGGGGCCATGCCATCCGAGGGCGCCAAGCACTCCACGGTCACCCATCCGGGGGACCTGGTCCGACTCGAGTACGACCTGTGGGCCGAGGGCGGAGGGCGGACGGACCTCATCGACACGACCCATCACGAAGTGGCCCAAGAAGCCAAGGTCGCGGAGACGGCCGGACAAGTCTGGGGCCCGCGCCCCCACCAGATCGGCGGGGAGTACTTCCCGACCGGGGTCGAGAATGCGTTGATCGGACTGGCCGTGGGCCAGGAGCTCGAGAAGGAGTTCTCGGCGGCGGATTCGTTCGGGGAACGCGACCCGAAGCTGATCGAGCTGTATTCGATGCACGAGATCTCTCGGCTCCCCGAGATGCGCCGGGAGGATGCCCACCTCGACCTCGGCACAGTCCTCACGATCGAGGGTCGACGGGGACGGGTCGTTACGCTGACCCAGGCGCGCGTCCGGGTGGATTTCAACCCGCCGTTCTCGGGCAAGAAGATCCGCGGGAAGTTCAAGGTGACCGAACAGGTCACCGAGCCCGTCGACCAGGTCCGCGCGATCGTCGAGCTCCAGTACGGACGGTCGGCCGAGTTCAAGGTCGAAGTGCACGACAAGGTGGTCACCCTCCACGTTCCGGAGCGGTCGAAGTTCGACATCTCCTGGATGACGGCGAAACCCCGCGTCATCGACCGCATCCGTACCCACGTCCACCCCCACTCGGTCCGCGTGGTCGAGGAGTACGTCACCCCGGTCGAGGAGAAACCGGCCGAGAAAGCCGCAGAGAAGGCGGTCGAAAAGGCCGACGGGGACGCCCCCGAGAAGAAGGGCGAGGCGGCCCCAGCAGGGACGAAAGGCCACGAATCCAAGCGAAGCCGGACCCCGGCGAAGGCCGAAGCGCCGGCGAAGCCTGCCGAAGGTAGCGAGTAGACCCCCCAGCTCCGCCCCCCGGCTCGTACTAGGGGTGTAAGAACCCCGGCGAAGGTCGTGCTATGATGACCTCCTCCGCCCCGCTCCCCAAGGTCTCGACCACGTTCGTGATCGTCGTGTTCGCCGCCGCGGTCGTCATCGGGGGCCTGGTCATCTATCTCGGCATAACGGGTGCCATCGGCGGCCCGATCCCGTAGGGGACGGTTCGTATCCGCCCAACATAAACCCCGGTGCCGGTCGCCTTCCTCATGCCGTCGTCCCCCGCGGCCGCGCGCCGCCCCCGCCACCCGAACGCCGGATGGGTCGCCGGCTCCCTCGTGATCCTCGGTGTGCTCGCGGCCGGGGCGTACCTGCTGGTTCTCGTACCACCCCTGGTAGCTACGGGGTAAGGTCCGGCGCCCCTGGGCGTCCGGCCACCGATAGAGATAGACGTTCGTCTCCCGGTCGAAGACGGTCGGGGTCCATCCCGGGCACTTGGTGGCAGTGGCTGACGAGCCGGGCTCCGGGTCGGAGCTCCTTCTCCAGCTTGGGACGCAATCGGGCCATCGCCCCCGGCCAGAGGAAGGCGGTCACGACCGTCGCCTCCCGAAAGTCGAGATGGAAGAGGTTCCCCCACACGAGGTCGATCCGGTCCGCGAAGGGGCCCAGTCGACGACGGAGGCGAAGGATCAGGTACCGGAGGGGCTCGACCTCGACCCCCACGACGCGAGCGTGGTAGTTCCGGGCGGCTCGGAACACGATCGCGCCGGTCCCCGCACCGAGGTCGTAGACCACGTCCTGGGGACCTACCTCGGCCAGCCGAAGCATGGTCCGAACCGAGCGGCGCGGCGTCGGCTGGTACCCCGCCCCGAACGCGAAGGAGGCGTAGACGAAGTACGAGAGGACTCCCAGCGCGATGAGGATGACCGTGAGGGCGAGGAGCGGAGAGATCGCCATCGGGACTACCGGCCCCGGTACCAACCCCGGTAGAGTTGGTCGGCCGCGCTCATCGGGTCCGTCTTCCTCGCGACGACCCGGTCGAGGAGGGTCCGGAGCTCCGGTTCTCGTTCGAGCCGCTCGCTCACGTCCTTTCCGACCCGGTCGCGAAGCCGTCCGGCGATCTCGGCCGCAAGCCGCCGACGTTCGCCCGCGATCCGACCGCCCGATTCGTCGAGGAACGACTCGTGGGAGGCGATCGCTTTCCACAGCTCGGCCACTCCCAAGGGAGCGGTCGTCGAGGTGCGCACGATCGGCGGACCCCAGTTGTCCCGGCTCTTCCCCAGGGCGACGAGCTCAGCCAGGTCGCGGGCCGCGAGCTCGGAACCGGGAAGGTCGGCCTTGTTGACGCAGAACACGTCGGCGATCTCGAAGAGGCCGGCCTTCAAGGTCTGGACCTCGTCCCCCAGGTGGGGCACGAGGACGACCACGTTGGTCGTCGCGATCTCGCGGATGGCGACGTCGACCTGCCCGGACCCGACCGTCTCCACGAACACCACGTCGAAGCCCGCGGCTTCGAGGAGGCGGGCGACCTCCCGGGTCGCGGCTGCGACCCCCCCGGCTTCGCCGCGGCTCGCCATCGATCGGAAGAAGACCCCGTCGTCGTCGGCCCTACGCTCGAGCCGGATGCGATCCCCGAGGACGGAACCACCCGAGAACGGGCTCGAGGGATCCACCGCGATCGCGCCGACGGTCTTGCCTTCCGCCCGAAGGAGGCCGATGAGAGCGCTCAGGAGGCTGGACTTTCCGACCCCGAGAGGGCCGGAGAGCCCGACCAATGGGATGGTCCCGGTCCCGGGTACAGGGCCCGTACGACCGGGCGCGATCGCGGGGTCCGCGTTCTCGACCGCGGTGATCGCCCGCGCGAGGGCCCGGCGGTCGCCGCGACGGATCGCCCGGGCGACCGGTGGGATCCGGGCGGATCCGGTCATGCGGGGCCGCGGGCCAACCGTCGGGCGGTCGTGACGATCTCCTCGAGAGTGGTCCCGGGTCCGAAGATGGCACGGACCCCGGCCTTCTTGAGACGACGCGCGTCCTCGTCCGGGATGATCCCACCGGCGAAGACCGGGATGTGCCCCGCCTTCTCCTTCTTCAAGAGGGTCAAGATCCGCGGGAAGAGGGCCATGTGCGCCCCGGAAAGGATCGAGAGACCGATCAGGTCGACATCCTCTTCCATCGCCGCTCGCACGACGTCCTCGGGGGTCTGTCGGAGGCCCGCGTAGATGACCTCCATCCCCGCGTCCCGCAGGGCACGAGCGACGACCTTCGCCCCACGATCGTGTCCGTCCAGTCCCGGTTTCGCGATCAGGACCCGGATCGGGGTGGACTTGGAACGACGCGCCATTCGTTTCTCCCGGCGCGCTCGACGGGCTCAGCGGAAAAAAGCTTTCCCTCGGACCGCCGGCGGCGTTAGATCAGGGTGAACAGGTCGAAGACGAGATTCCCGAACGCGAAGGCCATGATCGCGCCCGCGAACAGGAGGACGACGAACGGGAGCTGGGGACCGACCCGGACACGGGAGATCCCGCGGTCGCGAAGACCCTGGGCGATCGCTTCTCGCCACTTCTGGTCGCCCGCCGACGTCTCGATCTCTCCCTCGGCTTGGCGGTCGACCGGACACCGCTCGTCTCGGACCCACACGAACTCGTGCGGCAGGGCCGCGACGGGGATCGTGTAGGTCGTGAACCCGTCCCGGAAGCGGAATTCCCTCCGCGAGAGGTTCAGGACCCCGAGCGCGAGCGGGACGAGCACGGAGAGCAGCGCGGCGTCCATCAATAGGTCGACGGCAAACGGGATCACCGAGGTGATCGGAAGGATCCCGCGAGGGACCATCCACCACGGTACCGGGAAGAACGGCACGAGTAGCCCCGCGACCATGACCGCTTTCGCGTCCGCTCCACCGAAGAGGACGCCCGCTTCGAAGAGGCCCCGAGCGAACAGGACCGTGAGGACCACGGCGAGGGCGGTGACCGGTACCCCCGTGGGCCCCGGCCCATCCAGGACCACCCCGGCACCGAACAGAGCGAGCACGCCGAAGTAGATCCCGAGCTCGACCAGGTCGGCCCGCCACTCCCCCCCGAAGGCATCGTCCCAGGGGACGAGGTGCTGGAACACGAACGCCGCGCCGACGAACCAGAAGGCGGTCGGAACCCAGCCGCCGGAGGAGACCGCGAGTCCTCCCAGTATCGCGCCGGCCAGCGTAAGCACGATCCAAAGTCCTTCCGGCACCTCCCGCGTGCGGGCATCGGTGATCGCGCCAAACCCGAGTCCCAGCAGGAGGAGGACGACGCCCGCATCCAGGAGCGTGGAATCGGGAACGATCAATCTACCTCCGTCTGTGCGGAGCGACGCAACCCCACCCTCATAAGCCCGTGTTCGGGGGCGCAATGCGTCGGTGTTCCTTTTCTAGGCGCCCTCCCTCTAATATGTCGAATGACGACCTCGACCCCTACGGACCCGACGACGGGAGCCAGTCCCCGCGTCGTCGCCGCCCCCGACGCGGCTCGACCCCGGCGCCCGATCCCCCCGGCCTTGATCGTCGCGCTGGCCGTCGGGATCGCGGTGGTCGTCGTGGTTGGGGGACTCGCGCTCTCGGGTCGATTCGGTCCGGGTAGTACGTCCCAGCTCGGGCCGTACCCCACCTTCGCAGGCGCCGTCTCGGAAGCTCAACCCGCTGCGAACTCCGTGTCCGGCGGACCCTGGCAGGCAGCATTCGGCGCTGCGATCCGACTCCCATCCCCGCTACAGTTCCCGACCCGGAACATCACCCAGGTCGTCGCGTCTCTCGGGTGCAACGTGACCCTCCTCGGGGTACCCCCTTCCACCATTGCGGTGGACGAAACTCCCCTCTCGGAGGGGCCGGGGACCTCCGGCTTCTGGCTCGTCGGGTTCGTGAACACCAGTGGCGGGGTGGTCGGGGTCACCGTCAACGACGGGGCGGCCACCGCTCTCTTCGACGTGAGCACCACGGCATGCCCCAGCATCACCGACAGCCTCCTACCCTTTCCCAGTGGGGCGTGGGATTCTTCGAGCGTCATCGGCGCCGTCAACGGCGCGGGGGGCGCAACGTTCCTTGCGTCGCATCCGAACGCCAGTCAGCTCTTCTTTGGGGTCGGCGGCTTTGGCCTCCTCGCGCCCGAGCCAGTTTGGGTCGTGGCCTACAACTCGTGCCCCCTCGCCCTCGTCGCGAACTCCTCCGGGTCGGAATTCAACTCGACGGTGGAAGGAACTACGGTCGCCTCCCACAGTTCAGGCTCGGTCAGTTGCACGGCCCTTCCCAGTTTGCATCTGCCGTCGCTCGTCGTGATGCCGACCGGGACGGAGCCCCTCAGAAAAGCTATTTAAAGCCCCTATAGGTCGCCCCGCCCCTCAAGGTCCAATGGTCGAGTACAAGCTCGTCATCTCCGAGCGCGCCGTCTCGCTCGCGCGCACCGTCGCCGACCCCCAGGCGGCGGGCTTCCTGGGCAAGCGAATCGGGGAGACGGTCGGCGGCGAGCTGATCGGCGCCTCGGGCTACACGTTCCGGATCACGGGCGGGACCGACAAGAGCGGGTTCCCCCTCCGCCCCGACCTGCCGGGGGCCCGGCAGACCCGGCTCTACGTCGGGTCCGGGTTCGGGTTCGACGCCCCCCGCCTCGGGATGCGCAAGCGCCGGACGTTCCGCGGGAACACGATCAGCGAGGACACCGTCCAGATCAACCTCGTGGTCGAACAGAAGGGTCCGAAGCCCCTCGCGGAGCTTCTCGCGGCGTCATGAAGGTCCCCCGGCAACCCGAGGTCAATATCGGACTCGTCGGTCACGTTGACCACGGCAAGACCACCTTGACCCAGGCCCTTACGGGCGAATGGACGGACCGACACTCGGAGGAGTTGAAGCGCGGCATCTCGATCAAGCTCGGATACGCCGACGCCGCGTTCTTCCAGTGCCCGAACTGTCCTCCGCCCTCGTGCTACGGGGTCGACCCGAAGTGCGCGAACTGCGGTGGGGAAGCGAAATTCCTCCGTGCGGTCTCCTTTGTGGATGCGCCCGGCCACGAGACGCTCATGGAGACGATGCTCAGTGGAGCGGCCATCATGGACGGCGCGCTCCTTTTGGTCGCGGCGAACGAACCGGTGCCCCAACCGCAGACCCGGGAACACCTCTACGCCCTCGACATCATCGGCGTGCGCAAGGTCGTCGTCGTCCAGAACAAGATCGACCTCGTTTCCAACGAGGCGGCCGTCGAGAACCACCGCCAGATCATGGAGTTCCTCAAGGGGTCGCCGATTGCTTCCGCCCCGGTCGTGCCCGTCAGCGCGAACCACCGGGTCAACATCGACGCGCTGATCGAGGTCGTGCAGCAGACGATCCCGACCCCGGGGCGGGATCCCGAAGAAGCCGCCGCTCATGTACGTGGCTCGGTCGTTCGATATCAACCGTCCCGGCACCCGGCCCGCCGACCTGCAAGGCGGCGTCCTCGGTGGCTCCTCTGATCCAGGGGCACCTCAAGGTGGGCGAGGAGATCGAGATCCGCCCCGGTCCGAGCGGCGAGCCGAGCCCCCATTCCGAATCGTTGACCACCACCGTGACGTCCATCATCTCCGGGGGACAGGAGTGGGAGGAGCTCCACCCCGGCGGCCTCGCGGCCCTTGGGACGAGCCTGGACCCTTCCCTCGCGAAGGGGGACGGCCTGACCGGTCGGCTCGTCGGGACGGCGGGCACGCTCCCGCCCGTCAGCCAGAAGATCCGGCTCAAGGCGACCCTGCTCGACCGGGTCATGGGAGCCCAGCGCGAGATCAAGGTCGACAAGATCCGTACGAGCGAGGTCCTCGCGGTCACGGTCGGCACGACGATCGCGGCCGGCAAGGTGACGAGCGCGCGCGGCGACGATGTCGAACTCGCGCTCAACCGTTCGGTGACCGTGTTCCCCGGGAGCCGCGTCGCGATCTCACGGAAGCTCAATGCCTGGCGGCTGATCGGCTACGGGATCGTCGAGGGGGGCAGCCGGTGAAGCCGGACCTGCTCGAGATCCTCCGCTGTCCGGTTTGTCGTGGGGAACTGACCCTCACATCCCAGCAGGCGCAAGGGGACGACGTCCTCCGGGGGACCCTCGTTTGTGCCCGGTGCAAGGTAGACTATCCCATCGCGGACGGGATCCCGGACCTGCTCCCGCCGAACGAGCGGGACTGATCGGGGTCCTCACGCGACGTAGTAGTACCCGAACATCGCGAAGAACATCAGGACCGCGACACCGATCGCGGGCAACAGCCAGCGGATCGCCCCTCGGGAGCGGGCCTGGACCGAGCTCCCGACCGTCACGACCGGGATGGCGAAGGCGAGCCAGTACCCGGTGAGCACCGTCGTGTAGAGGGCGAAGGCCGTTCGGTTCCCGTGCGGGTCCCGGGCCGAAAGACCTACCACCGAGCACGACGGCGACGACCAGGAAGCCGAGGCTGAC
Source organism: uncultured Thermoplasmata archaeon (assembly GCA_963749235.1). Classification (GTDB taxonomy): domain Archaea; phylum Thermoplasmatota; class Thermoplasmata; order Lutacidiplasmatales; family UBA184; genus Lutacidiplasma. The sequence continues at coordinate 1,267,254 of CAVVLV010000001.1, forward strand.
CCCCGCCGCATCCAGATAGCCTTCGAACGCCCGCTTGCCCCGGGTGGAGCGGCGGAGTAGGACCAGCATCAGCACGAAGAGCGCGAGGGTGACGACCAGGACGTAGAAGGCGGGCGTGGCGAGCGTGAGGTCGTAGGCCCGCCGGGAGCGGGGGACGCAGGGGCCAATGTCGGTCTCCTACGGTGCGATCAGGATCGCCCGCGCCGGGCCGCCGTCGCCGCCCTCGAGGCGCAGCGGCAGGCATTCGAGCACGAACTTTCCTGGTGCTACCCCGGCGAGATTGAGACCCTCCAGGATCAGCGATCCGTGTCCGAGGAGTTGGTGGTGTACGGGGTATTTTCCGCTCGGGTCCGACTCGACCGAGAGGGAGTCGATCCCGAGTAGACGAACGCCCCGGGTCACGAGGGCCTCGGCGGCGGGAAGCGTGAGGGCGACATAGTCCGGGAAGAACGAGGCGCCAGAACCCCACCGGTCGGAGTTCGCCGTCCGGAAGAGCACGCGATCAGACCCGGCCGGGACGCGGGCGACCTCGGACGGTCCGATCTCGGCGCACCGGGGGTCCACTCCCACAACGACACAGGGGCCGTTGAGAATGTCCAGGTCGATCCGGTCGATGGGCAGCCCATCGGAAAAGAAGTGGAGGGGCGGGTCGACATGGGTACCGGCGTGCGACCCGAAGGAAAGGGAGGACACGTTGTACGGGTCTCCGTGGGCCAGCGAATGGGTCGGGGTCGCGCGGAAGAGAGGGTCCCCCGGGAACGCCGCCATTCCCGTTCGTAGCGGCATGGAGATGTCGATGCGGCGCATGGTGGTACCGCCCTCCGTGGCGGTGCGTCCGACTTCTCGGCCGTTCCCTTAAGGGTTCGGTTCGACGACGAAGCCCCGTGGCCCGGGGAGGGGTTCCGGGCCTCCCGTGCCGTTCGAGCCGAAGGGTTAAGCGGCTCCGGCCCGACCCTACGGGGATGGTCCGCCCACGGCCCTCCGACGAGGATGAGGACCTGGTCGACGAGGAGACGACCCCGACGAGGACGAGGCGCCCGGCCCCTCCCGGCGACGGCCCACCTCCCGTCGACGGGGCCCCCACGGCCGCCCGGCCCCGGTACGACGGTGGTCGATTCGACCCGGGCCGCGCCGAGGAGGATGCCGACGAGGAGGGCGAGGAACGGCGGTCCCGCTGGCATCGCGACCGAACCCCGGTCTTCTGGCGAGCCCGAGACTCCCTCTACTTCGGGCCGCTGGTCGCGCTCGCGATCGTCGTCATCCTAATTTCCTCGCTCTACGCCTTCACCCAGAACTGGCCGCCCGTCTACGTCGTGGAGTCCGGCAGCATGCAGCACGGAACCAACGATGTGGTCGGGTTGATCAATGCGGGGGACCTCGTCTTGGCCCAGAAGATACCGACCTCGAGCATTCAGACGTACTCCGACGGGTACTCGCTCTGGGTACTCGACCTACGGGGAGTCCGGGGACGTCCTCCTCTACTGGCCGAACGGGGGAAGCAGCACCCCCATCATCCATCGGGCGATCCTCTTCCTGCAGTACGATCCCCTCACCAACGGGTACAACCTCTCGAGCCTCACCGGCCTCCCGTGCGGGAACACCCCGGGGTCGGTCTACTCGTCGCCGGGCTCAACCCACTGCAGGACACGGTCAGCGTGACCGGGACACTGGACCTCTTCCACGTCGGCTGGATGAACGGCAACGTGACGATCCAACTTACCCCGAGCGTGATCGGTGCGCACTCGGGCTACCTCACGATGGGGGACAACAACACCGTCTGCGGCGCCCCGAGCTGCCCGCTCCTCCCCGATCAGGGGAACAATGCGTGGTTGAGCCAGCTGGTTGAGCCCGCCTGGATCATCGGCGCGGCCCGCGGCATGCTGCCGTGGTTCGGCGCCTTCAAACTGGCGCTTGAGGGTCGCGGTTCGGCCGTGCCCGCCCAGTCATGGGAATTCCTCGGCCTGACCATCGCCGGTCTCATCCTCCTCGCGCTGGGGATCCACTTCGCCCTGCGGGCCGAGGGCATCGAGGACCCTCGGCGGCTGGAGCAGGAGGAGGAGGATGAAGAGGACGAGGCCACGGAGGCCCCACCGATCGGGATGTCGCGCGGCCGTCGAATCCTCCGTTCCCTCCGCCCGTGGCGTTCGGTCGATGAGGAAGAGGACGGGGAACCCGAGCCAGCCTTTCGACACGCCCGCACACCGTCCGAAGCACACGACGAGCTCCCGTCGGGGTCGCCCGCCCCCCCACGTGCGCCGCGGCGCGCATTCGAAAGCGAAGGCCGCGACCCCGGACCGACGAGGACGAGGATCTCTAGAAGTCCTCCCCGCGCAAGCCTTTAGAGCCGGAGCGCGGTCCCGCGGTCGAGGTCGATTCGCGATGCACGTCATCGGAGGTACGGCCTCGACCGCCCTCGCGGAGCGGATCTCGCGAGAGCTGTCGAACGCCCCGTTCGGGATCCCGTTCACCAAGCGCTTCCCGGACGGCGAGATGTACGTTCGGGTCGGGGGCCGCCTGGAGGGGGAGGACGTCGTGATCGTCCAGTCCACCCGCACGGACGCGGACCTTCTCGAGCTCATCCTTCTCGAGGACGCCGTTCGAGAGGCCGGGGCCGGCCACGTTTTCGTGGTGGTCCCGTACTTCGGTTACGCCCGCCAGGACCGCAAGTTCTTTCCGGGCGAGCCCGTGAGCGCACGCACGCTCTGCCGCCATGTGGAGCTCGATGCCGACGCGGTCGTGACCGTCGACCTGCACTCGCCCGCAGACCCTCGCCCAGTTCACGAAACCCGCCTACGAGGCGAGCGGGATCCCCGCGATCGCCCGTCTACTTCGGGAGCGACCCCTGGACGTCCTGGTCTCGCCCGACAAGGGCGGGGTCGAACGCGTTCGCCGGATGGCGACCACTCCTCGAGAAACCATGGTTCGCCCTCGACAAGAAGCGGATCGACAGCGAGCATGTCGAGCTGAAGATCCCGACCGACCTTCCGGTCGCGCTGGAGGGGAAGCATGTCGTCCTGGTGGACGACGTGATCACCACGGGCGGCACGATCGTCGAGGCGGCCAAGCTCCTGAAGAAGAACCGCGCGGGCGCGATCAGCGCGGCCTGCACGCATGGCCTGTTCCTCCGCGACGCCTTCGAACGCATCAAGGCCGTGACCGACGAGGTGTATTCGACCGATACGCTCGGAAACCCCGCGGAGAAGGCGTCGGTGGCGCCCGACATCGCCGATATCCTGCGCGCCCAGGTCCCCTCGGGTTGATCGGGAGGTCGCGGTGGACCCTCCGCGCCCGGCGACTTCGGCCTCCTCCGACGATCTCCTCGAACTGTTCCAGGCGATCCGCCGGGAACTGAAGCTACGCGAGGAGGTCCCGTCCGGCGAGTGGGTCGAGCGCTCCGCCCAGGAGGCGAAGGCCGGCTCGCGGCCCGCCTGGTTCTATCCACCCTCCCAGGACGGCGGCGGGCTCGCCGTCTACACGCGCCGGGAATCGAAGGCCTGGGCCCATGTCCACTCCTCGGCGGGCCCCGTCGCCGAGGAACGCGCCCTTCTCCTCGGCACCGCCCTCCTCGACTCCCTCCCAGCGGAGGTGCGGTCGGTCGCGCTCGGCTTCAGCGGGTTCGACCTCGAACAGGAGCGCCGCGTGGCCCACAGCCTGGCCGGGAAGTACGGAGCCCAGGTGGTCGAGCGGCACCAAATGGCGCGACGCCTTCGCCCCGATCCCCCGGTCGCCGTCCCTCCGTTGCCCGGCCGGCGTGCGACTCCTCCCGGTGCGCGATGCTACGCTGGAGGCGCTCGCGGACCTCGACGCCCGGGCGTTCCAGGGGACCGTGGACGACCTCGTGGTCGGGGGGTCGGTCGCCCACTACGCCGACATGATGCGAGGCCTCTTGGATAGCCAGATGGGCCGATTCCTGGACGAGGCGTCGACCCTGCTCCTTCAGCCCGACCCCCTCCGCCTGGTCGGCGGGGTGCTCTGCGCAGAGACTTCCCCCCGCGAGGCGGTGATCCAGGACCTGATGGTCGAACCCGAGCGCCGAGGGCACGGCGAGGGTCGGTTCCTCCTTCGCTGGGGTCTGCGTGCGCTCCACGCCTTGGGATATGCGACCGCCACCCTCTGGGTCACGGAGGCGAACCGTTCCGCGCTTCGCCTCTACGAGACGGAGGGGTTCTTGCGCACGGCGTCGACGGTCATCTTCCACTGGGGACGCCCCGATGGGGTGCCGCAGCCGCAAACATCCCGGTAGTCGCACCCCGAGTACATCCAACCCGGACAGGCTGGTAGCGGGTCCGGGTCGTGGGCCCCGAGGGCGGTTCCAAGGAGCGCCGACCGGTATCGCCACAGGCGGGAGAACACCGTCGGGGAATCGATCGTGACTTCGAGGACCTGAACCCGCTCCGATTCCCGGACCGCGTGCTCGTACCCTACGATGATGCGGCCCCGGCGGGTCCCGGTGGCAACGCATCGGAAGCCCAGGTCGAGCGCGTACTGGGGCGATCGGGTGAGCCAGTCGGTGGCGGGCACCCGGGCCTTCGCGCGCGAGGTGCGAACGAGATACGGTTCCCCACGGAACCCCCCGACCTCCTCGTCCGGTTCCTCCGATAGGGTCGCGAGCCGGGCGACCTCCCCGACCGGCCCAGACTCCACCGCTTCGTTCAGGCGTCGGTAGAGGTCGAACTCGGTGGGGCGCGTGGGTGGGCCCGGTGGATTCGTGGGAGCGGGCAGCACCCGGCGGAAAAAGGCACGCCGGGGGTACTGGAGGTCACGAAACAACTCGACGACGGGGGAGGCTGAGGGTACCGGAAGGGCCGCGAGCGCCGCCTCCAAAGGGCCGGCCAGGTCGCCTCGATCCGCCAGGGTATCGATCCGGTCGGCGGAGAGGGGCTCGGCCGCGACTTCGCCGCCGGTGCAGTCGCACGTTCCCGCCGCCTGCCACTCGCACCCCCGCCCGAACCACGCGCACCGTGGGAGACCCGACGAACGACCGTCGCGGACGGCCGAACGGAGTCGTTCGGCCCGGGTGGCCATCTCCCGCTGCACGTCCGGGAGCGAGCGGAATCGAAGGTCGTAGACCGCCGCGCGATCGGCACGTGCGTCCCGGGAGTGGAGGTAGATGAGCCGCCCTTCGTCCCGGTCGAGCAACGCGCAGTACATCGCCAACTGATCGACGTGGTCGGGCCGCGATCGGGCGAGCTCCTCGGACGGCAACGGCGAGCTGCTGGTCTTCACCTCGATCGGTCGATCGGCGAGGACATCGATCCGACCGTGGACGCCATTCCGTCGAACCCGTACCTCCAGCTCCCCGCTCGCGGCGAAGAGGGCGCCGACCTCCCGGTGGACCCGACGTCCGCCCTCGAGCCGGGCGTCCCGTTCGGGGGAAGAGGGCGGCGTTGGGGCGGTCGCCCGCCAGAACGCCGGTCGTGGGCCGAGAAGGTCGGTCACGCTGACCGAGCGCGGGGCCGCCGGGGAGGGGAGGTGGCCGGTGACCCATTGCGCGAGCTCCGGGTCCTCGCGAACGCTGACCGTGCCCCGCCACTCGGGCTCCGTCGCACGGTTCGGGTCGGGCCGTGTCATGGCCGAGGGAATCCGACCGAGTATAGGAGGATGGGCGCGCCTCCAGAAGCCGCTATACCGCGGTTCCCGGTCCGGGCGGCGTGACGGAAGCCGCCCGACGACCGCTCATCATCGGAAGCGGGATCGCGGGACTCTACGTGGCCTTGCGCTGCCGCGAGCTCGGGCTGCGTCCGACCCTCGTGACCAAGGGCAGGCTCGAGGAGTCCAACACCCGGTACGCGCAAGGAGGGATCGCATCCGCGATTGGACCGGACGATTCCCCGAGGCTGCATCTCGCCGACACCGTCCGCGCCGGGGACGGGTTGGTCGATGTGGCCGCGGCGCGGGTCCTGACCTTCGAAGGTCCGGCCCGGATCGCCGACCTCGTTCGGTACGGCGTGCCGTTCGACACGGTGGAGGGCCAGATCGCCCTCGGTCGGGAGGCGGCCCACCGACGCGCCCGGATCCTCCACGCCGGTGGGGACAGTACGGGTCATTCCATCGAGGAGACCCTGAAGCATCGCGTCCAGGAGGCCGGGGTCGAGACCCGGGAGCAGACGGTCCTTAGAGCCCTGCGCCCGGGGAACCGGGACGGGCCGGTCGCCGTCCTCTCCGATGCGGAGGGACGGGGACTCGAGTACCTGATCCCGGCCCCGGTCGTGCTCGCCACGGGAGGGGCCGGGAGCCTCTACCGGCAGAGTTCGAACCCTTCGGTGGCGACTGGCGAGGGGGTCGGGATCGCGTTCCGCGCGGGGGCGCTTCTGACCGACATGGAGTTCATCCAGTTCCATCCGACGGTCTTCTGGCGGACCGGGGCACCACGGTACCTGATCACGGAAGCGATCCGTGGCGAGGGCGCTGTCCTGCGCACCGAGTCGGGGGTCCGGTTCATGCCCTCGTACCACCGTGACGCGGAGCTCGCGCCCCGGGACGTGGTCGCCCGCGCGATCGACCGAGAGATCCACCGTTCCGGCCACGGCTGCGTCTATCTCGACGCGACCGCCCTCCCCCGGGATCGGCTCGTCACTCGCTTCCCCTCGATCTCGAGGTTCCTGGCGTCGTACGGCCTCGACCTCTCCCGCGACCGCATCCCGGTCGCGCCGGCCGCCCACTTCATGATCGGCGGGGTGACGACGGACATCGAGGGCCGCTCTACGCTCGAGGGGCTCTACGCGTGCGGGGAGGTCGCGTCGACCGGCGTGCACGGGGCCAATCGCCTCGGGAGCAACTCCCTGCTGGAAGGTTTGGTCTTCGGGGAACGGGTCGCGCGTCAACTCCTCCACCCCGTTCCGGGAGGACCCCTCCGGCCGGCCGAAACGCTGGAGGTCGCGCTCCCGGCGAGGACCGGGCGGGGGAACGAGGAGGGGCAGCTCGACCTCATCCGCGACACCCTCTGGGACGAGGTAGGCATCGTGCGGTACGCGGCAGGGCTGCGGAGCGCGCTTGGGACCTTCGAGCGCATCCTCGCGGCTGCAGAGCCGACCAGCGACGATGGGATACCGGGGCCCCTCGCCAACGCCGCGTTGACGGGATCCTTCATCGCTCGCGCGGCGCTGACGCGGACGGAGAGCCGGGGCGCTCACTTCCGCTCGGACCGACCGAAGAAGCAGGCGGCCTGGCAACACCACCTCGGTCTGGTCCTTGCTCGTCGCCCTTCCCCGGCCCGGCGAGGCCCGGCGACAAGGGTTATGCGCCGTAAGTCGTCGCCGTCGTGATGGACCTCTCCCTCTCGGAGGAGGACCGGGAGCTTCGGGACGCCGCCCGTCGCTTCACCCGGAAGGAGATCGCGCCCGTAGCCGACCGGATGGACCGGGAGGATCACTTCCCGCGCGACGTCTTCCGCCACCTCGGGGAACAGGGATTCCTCGGCATCACGGTCCCGACCGAGTACGGGGGCCTCGGGCTCTCGTACCTGGCCCAAGCGCTCCTCCTCGAGGAGATCGCCCGAGCTAGCCCCGCGTTCGCCCTGAGCGTGGGGGCCCATTCGAACTTGTTTGCCGACAACCTGGCGCGCAACGGGACCGAGGCCCAGAAGAAGCTCGCGCTCCCGTCCGTGGCCCGCGGCGACGCGATCGGCGCCCTCGCCCTGACCGAGCCGAACTCCGGATCCGATGCGGTGAGCCTCCACACCCGGGCCGAACGGCACGGCGATCACTTCGTCCTGAACGGCTCGAAGCAGTTCATCACCAACGGCCCGGTGGCCGACTGGATGCTCGTCTACGCGAAGACCGCGCCAGCGCGAGGGGCCCGAGGGATCAGCGCCTTCCTGGTCGGGCGGGATACCCCGGGCTTTTCCGTGGCGAAGAGCCTCGACAAGATGGGGATGCGCGGATCCCCGACCGGTGAGCTCTCGTTCCAGGATTGCCGGGTGCCCGCCGACCGGCTGGTCGGTCCGGAGAACCAGGGCGTCTCCGTGATGATGAGCGGGCTGAACGTCGAGCGCGCCGTACTGGGGGGCATCCCGGTGGGCATCCTCGCGGAATGCCTCGAGCGCTCGCTCGAGTACGCGCGGACCCGGGAGCAGTTCGGCCAGAAGATCGGCCAGTTCGAGCTGATCCAGTCGAAGCTCGCCGACATGTACGCCGACCTCGAGGCCGCCCGCTGGCTGGTCTACGCGGCCCTGGAGTCGGTCGCCCACGACCGTCGGAGCCTCCGTGCGAGCGCGGCGGCCCTGACCTTCGCGTCGGAAGCGTCCACGCGACATGCGCTTGCGGCGATCCAGATCCACGGAGGGTACGGCTACATGCGGGACCTTCCCCTCGAACGGCTGATGCGCGACGCGAAGTTGCTCGAGATCGGCGCCGGCACGAGCGAGATCCGCCGGCTCGTCGTCGCGCGGGAACTGCTCGGCCCGGGCTTCGAGGACCGCCCGGTCGCCGGCGGCTCCTCGACCGAACGTATTTAGACGCCGGAGACCAGTCTCGGAATATGGCAGGGCGACCCACGACCGGCTCGGGTCCCTCCTCGACCGCGCTCCGACTCGAGGTCCTGAAGGAACTTCAGGCGATCCTCGACGACCGGGAGGTCCGGGACCGGCTCGACCGGGGCCCGATCGCCGAGACGAAGGGTCGGGAACACTGGGTCCTCCATCTGCTCCTCCGGGCCCAGGAATCCACCAACTCGCACTTTGATGTCCTGATCCAGACGGTCTACTCGAACCTCACCGCCCGCCTGACGACCATGGACGACCGCCTCCAACGCCTCGAAGGGATCGGGCAGAGCCTCGGGGACGAGGTCAAGACCCGGCTCGAGGGGGTCGAGGGTGCGGTCGCGGAGCGCGTCTCGAAGGAGGTCCAGTCGGGGATCGACTCCGCCTCGCAGCGGATCTCGGCGTCCTTGGGCGCGAACCTGGACACCAAGTGGAAGCCGATCGGGGACTCGGTCGAGTCGTTCGCCCAGGGCTCGAGCCAGCTCACGAAGGACCTCGCCGACACGTTCCGCGTCGCGACCCAGAACCGACTCTTGTTGAACGAGAACGCGCGGAGGATCATCGACCTGGGTCGGGACATCGTCGCCCTCGAGGAGAGCCTGAAGCTCGCGGTCTCCAAGGTCTTGGAAGAGGGACTCCAGCCGCTCGAGCAACGGATCTCCGCGCTCGAGAGCCGCCTCGCCAACGGCGAGGTCGCCGACCCTTCGAACGGCCCCAGCACCGGGTAGGTCCCTTCCGCCATGGGCCTGTCCCCGCGTCATCCGCGCTACCAGAGCCTGCGCGTGCGGGCCACGCTTGCCGACGCGCACCGTTCGGGGCTCGTCGTCCCGGAGGGACTCATCGCCCACGGCCGTGGGGAAGCATTCGACTACTTGATGGGGGAGCGGACCTCGCCCAGCGCCCGCCGGGCGGAGCGGGTCGCCGCGTCCTGGCTGCGCTCGGCGCAACACCCCGTCGTCAGCGTCAACGGCAACGTGGCGGCGCTCGCCGCGGAGGGGATCGCGCGCCTCGCCCGGGTGCGGCCTGGCCTCGGCGTGGAGGTGAACCTGTTCCACCGGTCGCCGGATCGGGTCCGGGCCGTCGCCCGCGCGCTAACGGCCGCCGGCGTGCACCCGGTCCTCGGGGTCCGGGCCACGGGGAGAATCCCTCGCCTGCCTTCCGATCGCGCGCTCGTCGATCGGAACGGGATCCTTTCGGCCGATGTCTGTCTCGTTCCGCTGGAGGACGGGGACCGCACCGAGGCGCTGCGGGCGCTCGGCAAGCGGGTCATCTCCATCGACCTGAACCCCCTCTCCCGCACGAGCCAGGAGGCCGACCTCCCGATCGTGGACGAGCTCACCCGCGCCCTCGCCCACCTCGCCGAGGACTTGGAATCCGGTCCCCAGAAGTTCGGCTCGCGCCGATTCCCTCGTTTCGACCGGCGCGCCGCTCTCGGCGACGCGCTCCGGATCGTCGCGCGGGGTCTCAGGCGGGCGGCGGCGGTTCGGTCGAGGCCGTCCGAACGGCGGGACCGATCTTCGCGGCCACGCGCTCCAAGAAGCTCCGGTCGCTCGCGTCGAACGCCCGGATCGCGTTCCCGTCCACGTCGATCTCCCCGATGACGACCGACCCGTCCCGGATGGGGACGACGATCTCGGACTTGGTTGAGAGGAAGCAGGCGAGATACTCGGGGGACGCCGATACGTCGTCGACGATCACCGTGCGCCCCTCCCGGGCGGCCTGTCCGCAGATCCCCTTCTCGATCGGGATGCGGGTGTGCTCGGTCGCTTCCGGCCCTTCCCAGGCTTCGAGGACGAGCGTGGACCCGTCGACGCGGTAGATGCCAATCCACGGATAGTGGGAGAACTCATGCGAGAGGTAGCGGCAGACCTCGGAGAGCGCCGCTCGTCCGGCCAGACGGAGGAGGACCGCGTCGACCTGCAGGAGAGCGGGGACCGCGCGCCGCTCGGGGACGCTCACCGGTCCCTCCCGTCCGGGCGTAGGGGAGCGCCGAGGGGGAGAATCTCCGCCGGGACGGGTCGACCGTCCCGGGCCTTTGAACTCCCGAGGCGTATTCCGCCACGAGCTTTCCAGACTCGCGCCGTACCGGACTGAGCCACCTCGGCACGCCCGGGGGCGTGGGACGGGATTCTCCCATTAAGCTTACCGGTCCCAAGCGCGGGGAACGGGGGGCCCGACGGTCGGGCTCGGGCGCCCCGGTTCAGCCGCGGAGCGGATACCAGCCGCATTCGGGGCAACCCAGGGCCCGGTCGTCGCCGGGAATGGGAGCCGCGCAATCGGGGCAGGAGATCGGCGCGGGGATCGACAGAGAAAGACAGTCGAAGCAGCTCCCTTCCCGACGATCGTCGGGGAGGACCGCCACCAGTCGCCCGCAGTAGAGACAGTGCGAGAAGCGCTCGTCCGAGGTCTCGAAACTCCGGATATCGGCAAAAGAAAGCATCGGGGCGCAGCACCGGATGTCCGGTACATAAGGCCTCGCGCGACGCACAGCCCCGACGGGGTCCGCTCCCGTCCGGAACGACCGTCAGGGCTCCTGCCAGCGCGCCTTGACCCCGGCGATCGTGAACAGCACGACCACGGAGGCTACGAGGACGGACCAGTCGAGGACGACGGTGTCGAAGGGGAGCGAGATCAGGCCGACTGCCCCCTGGACGAGCTGCGCCGCGTAGGTCGTCGGGGAGAACTTCGCGACCGTCTGGGCCCAGCCGGGCAGCGAGGAGAGCGGGTAGTACACCGGCGGCAGGACGGTGAGCCCGAGAGAGATGATGGGGCTGAACATGAACGTCTCCCGGACGTCCTGGAAGTAGGTCGCGAGGGTGAACGCGAGCGCCGTGGCGAACGCCCATACGAGGAGCAGCACGCCCGTGAGGATCACGACGCTCGCGACGGTGGCGTAGCCGGTGTAAAGAAGAGGACGACGAACACGGCGAGGCCCGGGAGGGAGTAGACGAGTTCGCTGAGCGCCATCCCCGCGACGTACACCGGCGCCTCGACCGGGGAGGCGACCACGATGTCCTGGAACTTGAGATCGTGCCGGTAGTGGGTGAGATCGGATTGCAGACCGGTCCCGACCGAGAGCATGGTCAGGACCATCCCACCGGTGATCCCGTACGGGACGAGGGCGCCCTTCGAGACGATCGTGATGAAGAAGAGGAACGAGAGCGGGGATGCGAGGAGGTTGACGAGATAGAGCGGCTGGGTCCGGATCGGGATCACTCCGTTCGTCACGACGAAGGTCCAGAGGGAGCGGAGCCGATGGCGCTCGGTCACGTCTCCGCCTCTGCGTCGGGCAGCGCGTCCTGGTCGATCGACTTCCCGACGATCTCGAGGAAGATGTCCTCCAAGCTCACCGGCCCCATCGACACGCGGACGCCCCGCTCGAGCGCCTTCATCGCGAGTTCCCGCGCCGCCTCTTCCTTGGCGAACACGAGGTGGCCGCCCTCGATGTCGGCGACCCGCCCGTACGAGTCGAGCTCTTCGCGAGGGAACGGATCCTGCACCGTCACCCGGTAGGGAAACCGGACGCGGGCCCGCAGGTCTTCGGGCGTGCCCTCGAGACGGAGCTGGCCCTTCTCGATCAGCGCCGAGCCGGCTGGAAAGCGCCTCGGCTTCGTCCAGATAATGGGTCGTGAGGAGGATGGTCCGGTGCTCCCGAATGGTCCGACGAACGGCCTTCCAGACCTCGCGCCGGGCGAGCGGATCGAGCCCCGTGGTCGGTTCGTCCAGGAAGAGCACCTCGGCATCCGAGGCCAGCACCATCGCGCACAACGTGCGCCGCCGGAGCCCTCCGGAGAGCCGCGCGACGAGCTTCTTGGCGTACTCCGTGAGCGAGAGCTCCTCGAGCGCGTCGCGGGTCCGACGGCGCGCCTCGGCGGGCTCCATCCCCCGCATCTTGAGGTAGAGGTAGACGACCTCCTCGGTGTTGAGGAAGTACAGGGGGCGCGCCTCCTGGGGGACGCAGGCGATCCGGCAGCGGATCTCGCGGGCCTGGGTCTTCACGTCGAGCCCGAGCACTTCGAGGGAGCCGGAGGTGAGCGCGAGCTGGGTCGCCGCGATCCGGACGAACGTGGTCTTGCCGGCGCCGTTCCGGCCGATGAGACCGTAGACCCGCCCGGTCGGGACCTGGAGATTCACGTCCGCGAGCGCGGGCGTGCCCGACTTGGACCCGGGGTACACCTTCCCGAGGTGGACCGCGGAGAGGGCGAGCGACGGCATGGCCGCCGCCACCGGCCAAGACGCTCTTAAGCGGCCCGCCGCCCGCTCAGCTCAGGATCTCGTCCAGACGGCCCGACTCCCGGGCCCGATGGATCTCCTGCGCGATCCGGCGGCCCGTGGAGAGGCCCGGCTCGATGAAATCCGAGTACGGGCTCCCCGAGATGAACAGGTTCGTCCCGGCGACGATCCGGGTCGAGATCTCGAAGACTTTGAACTCCAGGTCCTCGGTCATGATCCCTTCCAGGCAGAACGGTCCGACCATCCCGCCGAAGAGCCCGATCGAACGCTCGACGACGCCCGCGGCGAGCTCGAATGCCTTCGGCAGGAGCGATTCCCGGAGCACGACGGGAACGTTTCCCGTGACGACGAAGGTCGGTCGGATGCCGGCCCGGAGCAGCTCCTCCTGGGCGCCGAGCTTGTAGAGCTCGTCGATGTTCGCCTCGTCGCGGCGGTCCATCCCGAGCAGCTCGATCGAGCCCGAGCCGGCGCGGTAGCCACGGTCGGAGATCGGCGAGTAGAAGAAGTGCATGTAGTACCGCGTCCCGAGGACGTACTCCTGGATCACGTAGGGTCCGGTCGGTCGGAAGTCCGCGAGCGCTTCCCGGTTCTTGGCGAGGAAGAACCCTTTGCCGCCCTTCGCCCCGTAGTACTTCACGATGACCGGTCCGTCGACCTCGCTCGCGTCCTCGTACCGAGCCGGCATCGGGCACCCCGCGGATTCGAGCCACTCCCGGGACTTCCGGCGGTCCGATTCCCAGTCGAGGACGGCCCGATTGCCGAAGACCGGTACGTCGAGCGCGAAGAATGCCGCGGCCCCGAGGTACTCGACGAACGAGCCGTGAGGGATCAGGATCACGCCCTCGTCGCGCAACTGCCCGGCGACGCTGGGGAGGTCCTTCACCTTCGGTACGGTCAGGAAGCGGTCCGGCCGGGCGAGCGGGAACGCATCGTAGAACCGGGGCGGAGCGACCGTCGCGATCCCGAGCGTCGGGAACCCTTCCGTTCGGGCGCCGTGGAAGATCTGCAACGAAGAGTGGGAACAGAGCGTGGCGATCGTCGGGCGACGGCCCTCCAGGCACGAGAGGCGGGCCCGAGAAGCTAGGGCGGTCCCCATACGGGGGTGTGACGGGCGGCTTAGATATCCTTTACGCGGGGAGGCCGCGGTCGAGGTCGGTCATGCGCGCTCGCCGCCGCCCTCGAGCTCCCAGTACCATTTCACCCGTCGAGCGCCCGACTCGGCGAGTCGTCGTCGAAGCTCCGCGTCGACCTCGGGGTCGCGGAGGAGACGCCGGATCTCTTCCGGCGAGCCCTTCCCGGCCCGTTCGGCGAGCCCGGCCTCGGTGAGCAGGGATCGGACGGTCTCGGCGGGATACTGCCACGTCTCCTCCCGCCGACGTGAAGGCGACGGCCCGCGAGCCCGGGATGCGGTGGACCCCGAATTGCTCGGCCGCCCGGTGCAGCTCGTCCGCGGTCCGGCGCAGCTCGTCGCCCAAGGCCCGTTCCTGGTTACGCAGGGCGTCGAACCGGTCCACGAGCTCCCCTAGCCGGGTCCCGTCCGTGGACGGGACGGCCCGGAATTCCGGACATCGTGACTGGAAATCGCACCGGGCGCACTGCCGGCCCGGGGTCGGTTCGAACGCCTCCGCCCGTATTCCGTCCACGACCGTGCCGACCCGGTCGTGGAGCTCTCCCAGCGCCGCCCGAGGTCGCGGCGGGACGCGATGCGGCGTGAGGGATCGGAGGTGGTAGAGGGTGAGGCCCTCCACCGGTTCCGTGTAGTTGTTCTCCACGAGGACCTGGTAGATTGAGAGCTGTTCGGAGTCGCGGGCGTCGTCCCCGCTCAGTTCCCGCGACGTCTTGTAATCGACGATCTCGAGCCCACCGTCCGACTGTCCGGTCGATGCGGTCGATGTATCCGTGGATGGGGATCCCGTCCCACCGCGCCTCGAGGTGCTCCTCGACGGCGACCGGGTGAGGCCGTTCGGACAGGAAGCGCTGGTAGTAGCGGAGCAAAAGGTCCCGGCCGAGCGTTCGGTATCGCTCCTCCTCCTCGGGCGAACCGTATCCCTCGCTCGACCACGCGGCGTCGTATGCGGCCAACAGCTCCTCGCGGGTCATCGGGAGGGTGGAGGACGGGCTGGGGCCGCCGGCATGCCAGTCGTCCAGGGTCCGTTGAGCCTCCCCAGAGGCGAGGCGACGCGCCCCGGGCGTGAGCAGGGGACGGACGAGCTCCTCCAGGACGGAGTGGACCACCCGTCCGAACGTGAAGTACCCTCGCGGAGTCTCGGGCAGCCGGTCGATGTAGAGGAACTTCCAGCGGAGCGGACACTCCGCGTACGTCCGGTAGGAGGAGTAGCTCAGCGGGGTCCCGAGGGTCACGGCGTCCAAGCGGCCCGGTAGTTCATCTGGTTTCCGGGGGAGCGGAAGCACGCGCCGCGGCCCGTGCCGCCGCCCCTCCACCCGGAGGAAAGGATTACTGGCCCGCGGCGGCCGTGTCGACGGCCAGCTCCGCGTCCTCGTCACCGGGGAGGTTCCCTCGGGCCTGCGGGTTCGTCAGGTTCTTCGGCAGCCCCAGGAGGTCCAAGAGCTCCTTGTAGTGGTTGCGGATCGTCACCGGGGTGACGTTGGCGACCGCCGCGATCCGGTCCTGGCTCCGCGGCTCCCCCATCAGGTTCGACGCGATGTAGATGATCGTCGCGAGGATCCCGTTCGGGAGCACCCCGCTCGTCGAGTAGACCTGCTCCACCTGTTCCAGGAGGGAGAGGACCTTCTGACGGACCTCCTTCGAGAGGTTCAGGTCCTGGGTGAACCGCACGAGGTAGTCTCGAGGCTCCACCGGCTTCAGGCCGAGCTTGAGCTCACGGGCGAGGAGCGTGTAGGCACGGCCGACCTCGATCTTGGTCGCCTTCGAGTGGGCGATGATCTCCTTCATCGTCCGCGGCACGTGGCACTGCCGGCACGCCGCGTAGACGCTCGCCGCGACGAGCGCGACGATCTTCTTGCCGCGCGTCGCCTTGTGCTCGAGGGCCCGTCGGTAGATGTACGTCGCGGACTCCTTGACCTCCCGCGAGAGGCCCAGGACGCCGGCGAGACGGTTGAGCTCCCCGAGCGCGACCACGAGGTTGCGTTGGTGCGTGCGGGCCGCCCGGAGTCGGTGGTTCAACTTCCTAAGGTGGTAGAACTTGAGCGAGGTGTTGCGCGAGAGGGAGTTGCCCTGGAAATCGCGGGTCGGTACGCCGATCTCGCTGAACAAGCCCTTGTCGGGCATGAGGGGAGAGATGACCGGGCCCCAGCCGCGGGCTTCCCGACCGGTGTCCTCCTTGGAACCGCGTTGACCGCGGTCGCTCACGAGGGCGCTCTGGTCGACGACGAGTCCGCAATCCGCACAGACGATCTCGCCGCGAATCTCATCACGGATCAGGTGGGAGGAACCGCAGTTCGGACAGATGTCCGATACGGGGGAGCTCTGGGAGGTTTCCGCCGCCGGCGCGGAGGGTCGTACGACCGGCTTGGTCGGGGGGGCGCGAGACCGAGAACGGGCCAAGGACGCAGGTACCTCGTCTTCATAGCTTGTACGGGCCCCTAACTTTTGGGTCGTATATATAGTCTCGTCCGTTTTCTGTCAGGATTGTAGGATACACCTGCTACACCGTGAGCCGGCGTAGCATGGCTTTGGGACGAAACCCCCCACTAAAGGCGGATTGGGTTTCATCGGGGGCGGATTCGTTTCAGGAGAGAATCGGCTGGTGATCATAGACGCGGCGACCACCCCGCGCAGTACTCACAGACGCCCGGGATGTCCGGGCCATGTCGTAGAAGGCTCACCGCATAGTCTGCCAAGACGGGGAGAGACTGGAGGGAATCCCTTGCCACCCGTTCTTCGGCCAGTGACTTAAGATAGAGTTGCTTGAGGCCTTCGTCCAGTCGCAAGGCATCGATGATCGCCTCGACCGAAGTCCTCTTTACCGCAATGTCCGATGGCACTTCGCCTCCCCAGAGGTAGTCACGTCCATCTCCCTCTCCGACCTTCACTCTCCAGGAGACCCCTTGGGCCGGGTTTTCTCCCTCGGCGACGGGTGTGAACTGTTCCCACCGCATCCCGACGTCGCTCTGGAATCGACCTTCGTACCAAAGTAGGCATGGGCTCCGGAAGTTACCTGCGCTGTAGGTCGGGGCCGCATACTTCGACTGGGCGACCATGAAGTCGCGCGCACGTTCGTTCCCCCAAACAGCTCGATAGCCATCACCAATAGCCTCGCGGATCATCCGCTCCATCTTCCCGATGAATTCCGAATCGAACTTGCGCCTCGCACGAGTGTACTCTTCCACTCGGGCTTGGGCGACGAAGAAGGCTCCCTTGAGGTCCTCCCAGACTCGGTTGCCGTTACCACTGGTTAGGTGGGGGCGGAGCATGTCATCGAAGTAAGGCGGCTCACCCATGCCCGGGTGTGTCGGGACGCGATTGTCCCGCAGCTTCCAAGCAATCCTGTCTGAATGCAGGAATACGACTCCGTCACCACCAACAAGTTGCATCCCGCCCACCTGTGGAAGAAGAACGGATGCGAAGTAGTCCTTGTG
Organism: uncultured Thermoplasmata archaeon; assembly: GCA_963749235.1. Classification (GTDB taxonomy): domain Archaea; phylum Thermoplasmatota; class Thermoplasmata; order Lutacidiplasmatales; family UBA184; genus Lutacidiplasma. The sequence goes on from CAVVLV010000001.1 coordinate 1,284,526, forward strand.
TTCGGCGTAACGGTTGCCGTTCGCGGACAGAAGTTGAGGCAGCAGGGCCAGCAAACCAACCGTAAGTGCGACGACTACGGCGGCGGTTGCCGCGGCCGGCTCGTCAAGCGCCAAGCCAATGGACAGGAGGACGACTACAACGACAATCCCCACGAGATAAAGGGTAACGACCCGGCTCATTCCCTTGGGTCCGCTTTAGACACCCGCGTGCCCAGAGCGTTCAGCCTCCCTCTGAAACATCGGCGCAATTCCGTTCTCAAACATTTCGTGTACCACTACCGTCAGGTTGTAGGCGATCAGTTTGCACAGGACCTCGTTCACTTGAGCGACCTTGTTCTTCGACCGGATGTTCTCCCCGAACTTCCGTTTGATGGCTGAGAACACTGACTCCACGTTCGACCGCCGGTGATAGTTCCGGTCGAACTCTTCCCGGTTCGCTTGGAACAGATGGTACGCCTTCTCCCAAGACGCCGGGTTCTTGATCCCCCGAATCCGGTTTACCTCGTTTGACAGAGTGTTTGCCTTGAACGGGATCAGGGCGTCAATCCCCATCGAGCCCGCGAGGGCGTAGTTCTCCTTGGACAAGTACCCCTTGTCTGCGACGACTCGGCTCGGGTTGAAGCCGTCAGCGACCGCATCCCGGAGGAGCGGGCCGAATTGGAGCGAGTCGCCCGAGTATTCGTCCCCGACAACCGCTCGGAGAACGGCGTGGGTCTTGGTCCCGACGAGGGCGTGGAGCTTGAGCCACTTCTTGGTCCTCTGCTCCCCGTGCTTGGCCTCTCTCCACGCCCCGAAGGAGGTCGTCTGAATACCTGTCGAGTCCGGGGCTACGATCCCACCGTCCTCCAAGCCGGTGAGGGGCTGAGCGGACAGGGAAAGGAGCCGGTAGAGTATCGGAGTTACTTCGGGGCGGTTCAATAGCCGTGATGCGACCATATAGCTAGGGACCTTAGAGAGAAGTCCCCGGTCGGCCACATTCTCATAGACTCCGCACGCGCGCCGCCCGGCAAGCCCCGAATAGACTTTGAGAACTGCACAATAGATTTCATCGCCGAGAGGGATGGGCTTGCGGCCCGGAGCTTCCTCGGCGCGCGGGAAATCTTGGACCGAACTAACCAAGTCCCGGAGAAGCGAATCGACCAATCGCATCTCCTTGGTTTGCCCGGCGTCAAAGGCCGGCGAGTTTTGCCGGGTACTGCTTCTTCGGGACGCTCCTGGCGCCGACGGTCGGAGTCGAGAGTTCAATCACCGAGAGGATGTGCTTGCAGTGTTGGCCGAACCGCCCGGTGAAGTCCTTGCACCCGCAGGACCACTTGCCGTGATTGACGAGGACCTTGTAACGCCCGAACCCGGATTGAGACGGGACCGACCAGACCTCGGGGGCGATCACCTCAACCTCCCCGGAGTGGGAGGCGATTTCTCGGGCTTTCACTAGTCGTGCTTCGTATTCGGGGCCACTCGTCGTCATCGACTACCTCATATCTACCGAGATATATAACTCGTTCGTATCTACCGTGATACTTGGTCGCGACCGACCTTAAGGATCAAATCAACTACGCGAACCTGGACCAATCGCGGGGGGGCGGGTTGTGACGCGAGGACGGCTCTTGAGTCTTGTGCGTAAGGTGGACACCAAGGGCTCTTGGGTGTTACAGTCGACACGATTCCCCTCCCTTAAGACTTGAAACACGATCGCAGGCTTGAGGGATTGGACATGCTGGCAGTTGTATCGAAGTTGTCCCTGTGTTGGGTTATCGTCGTCCTCATCGTCGTTTCTAGGCAGCAGCGGAGGCAACGTTCGCTTGACCAGTCCGTCCGTCGCCGACCCCTTGAGCCATCGTGGGCTCGATCTGGTGACTAATGGCGGGTCTAACGCCTCCACCAATGGGACGACGGGGAATTCGTCCACGTCCCCACTTTCGGTCTGCACCTGTGAGTGTCTTCACGATTGCGGTGGGGGCGGGCCGACGGCTCTAGTGTACTTTTACTCCTTTAACAGCGTGCCCGGACTTTGTCTCAACAACAGTTGCTCGAGCTGTGCCACCCCAATCACAAGTGGCACTCTCATGGGGCTGTACGCGGGAGTGACTTACCATATTTCGCCGTGCGGAGTGGGAGGAAGCGGCGAGTTGGACTTCCTTGAATGGGAATTTACGAATGTTGGGGTTGGCAGCTACTCGACATCCTCTACGACTATGATTCCTCAATCAGGAGACGGTGCGCTCTACCTTGAAACCTCCAATCCGAACACCGGACCGTGGGCTGCCTATGTGATGGGATATGGGGGCTCCACTACCACGCTGGTGAATGCGACTATCACGCTTCCTTCGTCCGCCTCGTACATTCCATGTGCTGTCGCGTACTGCACGACCAGCTTTGTGACAACGGGACATGGCACGCTGGGGGGCGTCGAAGTAGTCTCGTTCTGGGTTGGGCTTGGCCAAGTTGCCCCTATCTGGCAAGCCGGAGTAGACGTTGTTGAGGGCTACACCTATGACGGGCTCGGGAGCTTGATACAGGTCATCCAAGCTTGGTGGGAGGTCTACACCGGGCCTAGCTCAACTGTACACAGGGGTGTCATTAGCGATGTCCTTGGGGGATAGGGTTGACATTGAGGTTGACGCAGTTAACTCCACGACAACCTTCTACTATTTTGACGACCTCACCAATCATAACACTGCCCAAGGATACGTTCAAATCGCGGCTCCTACCAATGACTTTGCGGAATGGGTGGTTGAGGACCCCCAAACGGCTTCAGGGGCGGTTCAAATGCCGAATTGGAATTCGGCTTCCTTCTCGTATCCTGTAGTGTTCATGAGTTGTACGGGTGATTCGTGCCCTACCGTTGCGCAGAGTTTTCTCGCCCCACTTTACTCACAGGAGTTGTATGAAACCGATTGTTATCAATTCAACACTTGTACAAACTGGGATCTAAGTCCCGGCTGACGTGACTTCTCCCTACGAAACGTTCAGTGTTCTCACCTGAATAGCTAGATACCTCGCCCGGATTGCAAGCGGCCGCGTGAAAGCGGCGGCCAGCGCGAAGATGCCGCCGTCTAGAATTGTCCAAAGACTGCCATAAGCGTCTCCGAACATCAGCCCCGGAATCCAGCCTGTAGCTATGATGCCCAACACGAACAGCCCCGTTCCACAGGCGAGTTGGAGGGTCCAGAGCCGCGCGTCCAGGAGTGATCCCACAGCCACGCCAATCAAAGTGAATATCAGTACCAATTGAACGAGGCTCAGGTCGGGTCCAGTCGAGAAATAGGGTCCTTGGTTGATTCCTCCGTTGATAACCCAGGCGGGCTGCAAAACCAGAAGACTCAAGGCCCGGTACGCGACAAAGACCCCCACGAACGTGGTTATCCACGCAAGCGGGGAGGTGTTTGGTACAGTTCCGATGCCCTTCATGGCACGGCAACAGACCGTAGAGGTATCAGGAAGTACTTTAGGTCAAGCGATCGTGCCCCCTCCCAATCGCAAGACTTGCCGGCAACCCCTTCTCATCCTGGCGCCATTTGCAATCGAGACGAAGGCATTCTTCTGGGAGGCAATCGCCGCGCCGTCACAAACCGCGATCCCAGGATCTATCGTTCCCGACAGTCAGGGAGGCACAAACGTGGGCGGGAGTCTTCGGATGTTGACCATGAGCTCGGGCGGATTGGTCTCCCCCTTGGTCGCACTCTTGCCTGACCCTCCAGATTCACCCCGTGATTGCAACCACTTCAGTTTGGGCTGGCCAGCCGAGCTTCCGGGGGAAACCAAACTGCACCGAATCCATATATACCGAGATAATGTTGCGCCCTCGGTATGCCGAAATGGAAGAAGGGGGCGAAAGAGTTCACAGTAGGGGTAAGCTTCCACGAGGTCCGGGGATACGCCGCCACGATCCCGAAGCCCGTAATGGAGCACCTCTTCAAGCCGGAGCGAATCACATTCACGCTCCGAAAGGAGAAGGTTGAGATTCGGGCCGCGAGGAGCGACTAGTTTTCATGCCCTGGGGGCCGCCAGCTTCGGACCAGAACGTATCCCGCAGTTGAACTAACGGCCAAGACGCCGAGCGCGACCCCGGCTACTCCGCTGGCCTCGGCGGGATTCGAGCCGTTCAGTATCTCTGCAATTGTGATTCCACCTATCAACAGGGAAGCGGCAATTGCAAAGTACGCCACAGCAATCCGACCCTTCCGCTTGATCTCCTCTTCTTCTGCTGCTCTTGTGGCCCGCCGGGCGGCCTCTTCTTGGGCCATCTTCCCCATCGAACCCTCTACAGTCCGAAAGTGCAGCTCGCCCCGTTCTGTAGGAGAAAACCCACGACAAGCAGGATCACCCCCAATGTTCCAGTCCCTATTCCCACCGGGACGCCGCCGATGGCAGCGGATGTGAGAGCGACAGCAATCATTCCACAACCGAAGAGGCCGAGCGATAGGGCTCCATTGCAGGTACTGAGATTCAAGGCCCCAAGAGCAAAGAACACAATCCCGACGAAAAGTCCAATGGCGATTGCGATGACTGTCATCGAGGGGGTATTGCTCACGGCGATAAACACCCCGCCCAACCCCCCCGAGGCACGGACACGCGTACAGGGTCCCGCGACGCCGTCTCAAATACGGCGGTGCGATTTCTGCCTGGCACTCGCGTCCGGAGTGTAGGCATATGGCGATTACCGGGACCCAAGTTAGGCGATGGCTCGATGAGGAGACCTCGAACGTTGTAGCGGCGAATCAACCCAACAGTTCTTTCTCGTTTGGTTTTCGCACCGCCAACGGACTTCAGCTTCTTGCGTTTCAGCCAACCGGTAAGCGGGATTCTTTGATTGTGAGCGGGACAGTGAGCCTCGTCGAGCAAGAAAGAGTCCGTATCGGCACTCACTTGACCGATATGGTCCTGGGACTCCAGAGGGATCTTGCAATCGGGGGCTACATTTTTGAAATCAAGCCAAATGAGCAGGCCCCGGATACGATCGCGATCGCCGTCCAGCTCTGGGACGACGGGCTCACGAAGGGTGACTTGATGGGAGCTCTCCAGAGAGTCGTCAACGGAGTCGTACTGATCATTGTCACATTCCGAAAATACCTCGAGCAGGCCCGCTGACCTCCGACTGAGAGGGGTAAGGGCCCGAGTCTCTGGGGTCCGATGTCGCTGAGTCCAGAACGCGAAGCCGGTCTCAAGGATCTCCCTCGGCGAGCGACGGCTGAGGAACGAGAGTTGGACTTCAAATCGACCTTCTTGAAGACCGACTATCAGTGGGTTGAGTTCGTGAAGGACATAGCGAACATGGCAAACTGCCAGGGCGGCGTGATTGTCTTCTGGTGTGATTCGTGGGGTAGATATCAAAACACGGAAAAACGTCCCGTAGAGGGTCTGGACCAGAAAGAAATCATTGGTAAGATGGTCCGCTACACTGGAGTTGGCTACGATGGAGTGACGCTTTCCAGCGTGAAACGGAGAGGGCGTCGACACCGTATTCTCCTGATCGAGACGGCCCGCGGAATACTCGTCTACGTAGCTGATGGAAACTATGGTAAAGAGCCCCATCCCAAGGAAAAGGACCTCGGATTCCATCGGGGGCAGGTGCCATTCCGTCGAGGGAGTACCAATGACATTGCGACGGCCATCGACCTCGAACGAATCATTGAGGATCGCGCAGCGGAGCGTACCGGTGAGGCGTTGGCGCTTGCTAGGGGGTTCGAGAACTGTTTGGTAGAACCCGTTGGTCCAATAGTCGAACTCCCGCGTGGGAAGGGCAGAACTCGTGTGGGCCGACGAACACCTGCTCCGCTCCTCTCCCCGCCCACAACCGGCCCCAGTAACCGAGCGCCCCAAGCGACAAGCCGGAGGGCGAGACTGCGGCGGCAGAAGTAGGTGGTTTTGGTCCGCTCCCCTAAGGAACTCGACTTGAGCACGGGCGCTTGGCCCAGTGGAAGGGTGGTTTCGTCCCACCAGGGACGATTTCGTCCCAGCATGGTGCAAAACGGGGATGTCGTCCCAAAGCCGCGTAGCATGGGTTTGGGGACGTCCGGATGGCGTGTTCCAGCACGGTTCCGTACGATTTCGGTCGGGAGGAGACGGGGAGCGTGGGGCCCGCCGCCGGTGGAAGGCCCGTTGGAGGCAATTCCGTCCCCGCGCTCACGCCGGAGAGGCCGTAAAGACGCACCCTCGCGCCGCATGCTTGGTCGGGTCGGGTTTCGAGACCTCCCACCGTTGGCCGAGCCGCGTCTCGAGAACCGAGCGGAGGAGCTGCGGGCACATGACCCGTCCGATCTCGGGAGAATCCTCTGTGCAGGCAAAGCAGGCGGTGACCCGAAAGGTGAGCGGCCTTTCCTTGACCATCGCAAGATGGCCCATCGTGTGCGTCTCGTAGTACTGCGCTAGGGCGACCCCGATCTGGGCCGGTGTAGTCCCCTCGACCTCCTTGGCGATCTCCCGCCCCAACTGACGGGCGATGGTTTCGATCATCTCGGGGAGGTTGAGCTGGAACTCCTTTACCCCGGAGGCCCGCATCCCCAGCTTCGTGATGTCCTTGAGACGCTGGAATGACACGGACTCCTTGCCCGTGACGACCGGGAGGAGGGCGGCCGGAGGGTTCTCGAGGTCGACGAAGCGCGCCTCGGCGCGCTCCGCCGGCGTCCAGAGGCGCCGATGGTAGTCGCGGGCGAGCTGCACGAACATGGGAGCGGTGGACCAGAGAGCGACCTGTTCTTCACCGGTCCGGCCGAGGCCGTCCTCTCCCGACACGTAGACGAGCGCGCCCCCCCGGTCGAGGACCAGGGCTCGATTGACCACGGGCCCCGTGGAGTGCCGCAGCTCGCTGAACGTCGCAAAGTGCTTCGCGGCTCCGAGGTTGGGAGGGTACACCTCGGTGACGACCTTGACCTTCACGCCGCGCTCCTGGGCCTCGCGGAGCGCTCGGTCGATCCCGCCTTCGAGGAATCCGTTCAGAGCCGGTCCCGCCGCACTGACGAGGATGTGCCGCTCCGCGGTCCCGATCCGCTTGTGGAGGAAGCGGTCGATCGTCGCGCGTCCCTCCAGCACCGCGAACTTGCGGGGGTCCTGGTCGTCCACGTCGGTCCGACTCTCCTCCCAGTCGGCGAGGACCTTGTGGCGGTCCGACTCGAGCCGGTGGACCCGCTCCGTCGCAGTGCGGATCCACCGATCGATGAGGTCGCCGGGAGGCAACGAGGCAAAGCGCTGCGGACGGCTCCCCGTGGCGAGCAGGAGCCCGTCGTCGGTGAGTTGCTTGATCAGGCGGTACGCCTCGACCCGGCTGACCGCCGAGAGACGGGCGAGCTCGCTCGCCGTTTGCGGCCCGGCTCGGCACGAGGCAAGGTAGACCCGCGCGAGCTTCTCGGGTACCCCGTGTTCGGCGAGAAGTTGAGTTAGGCCGGAGGGCGGCCGTGCCACGTTGCTTCCAGACGGAGGGGCGTTAAAAGGAGGGGGGAGGGCCGCGCCGCGACCTAGAGCGCTGCCTGGAAGTCCTCGATGGACAACGGATACTCGAGCTCGGCTCCGCCGGCCCGCGCGCGCAGGACCTCCCGCGCGACCAGCCAGTAGACCGTGGCAAGCGCGACGCGTCCTTTGTTGTTCGCGGGGATCACCAGGTCGACGTCCCGGGTCTCGTTGTTGACGTCACACAGACCGACCACCGGAATGCCGATGGAGACCGCCTCGCTCAAGGCTTGCTGGTCGGTCGCCGGGTCGGTGACGAAGAGGACCTTCGGCTCGAAGTATTCGACCAGGCTTGGGTTCGTCAGGCATCCCGGCACGAAGCGTTCGGCGAACGAAACGGCGCCCACGGTCTTCGCGAAAACGCGGACCGGCTTCTGCCCGTACTGCCGCTGACTCACGACGAGGATCTTGTCGGCCGGATAGTGGGATAGGAACTTGGCGGCGAGCCGGATCCGACGATCCGTCTCGCGGACGTCCAGGACGTGGAGCCCATCGAACCGGACCTTATGAACGAAGCGGCGCATGGATGCCGACTTCTGCTGGGTGCCGATGTGGACGCCCGAAGTAAGGTAGATCTCCTCGGGAACGAGCAGTTCACCGGGCCGGATGTCCTGGCCGTCCGACGGGATGGCCTGCTGCTCTGCCATCACCTCGTCCTCGGGCATGGTTCACCGACCGGTGGCGCGGCCGAGCCGCAGGAGTTCATTTAGTTTTGCTACCCGCTCTCCGCCGAGCAGACCGCATTTCAGGCCCCGCGCACCCGTGCCCAATGCCACATGGGCGAGCCAACCTTCGGGCACCTCGCCGGACCGGTGCGACGTGATGGTCGCCTGACCATCCGACCGGGCGAGGTCGACCGTGCGCAGGGTCTCGGTCAATGTCCCGACCTGATTGACCTTGATCAGGACAGCGTTCGTCGAGTGATGCTGGATCCCGGTGGCCAGCCGAGCGGCGCGGGTCACATACAGGTCGTCTCCGATCACGAGCGTACGGTCCCCGACGGCCCTGGTGACGGCCGCGAATCCCTCGAACGAGTCCTGCTCGATCGGGTCCTCGAGGTAGCGGAGACCGTACCGGTCCACGAGCTCGGCCACGAAAGCGACCTGGCCTTGGGGATCCAAGGTCCGATCCTGATACCGATAGTGCCCGTCGGAGTAGAACTCGCTCGCGGCCAGGTCGAGACCGGGATGGACCTCGACCTTGAGCTCGGAGCGCGCGGTAGCGCAAGCGGCCGTCAGCACCTCGAGGGCCTCGACGTTTCCGATCGCGGCCACCCATCCGCCCTCGTCGCCACGACCGAGCGCGGCCGTGGGGAACCGACGGTGCAGTTCTGCCCCGATCAGCGTGTGGACCCGCAGCGCGGCGGCCACGCTCCGTTCGGGGTTCGGGTCCTCGGCGAAGGCGATGAACTCCTGGATGTCGGGCCCGCCGATCGCGTGTTTCCCTCCGTTCAAGCAATTGCCGACGATCGCCGGAAACGTGCGCCCGTCGATGCCCGGGCGTGCGAGGATCTTCCAGAGCGGCTCTCCCCGCTCGGAAGCGTAGGCGAGCGCCGCCGCCATCGAGATCGCGGTCGCGCTGTTCCCGCCGATGCGCGATAGGTTGGGTGTGCCGTCCACTGAATGGATCACGCTGTCGACGGCCGCCCGATCCGCGGCATCGACACCCCGGAGGCGGGGGACCAGGCTGGCCCGGACCGTGCTCACGGCCTCGGGGACCCCGCCTGTGGGGAACGCCTGGACCTCGTGCACGCCGGTGCTCGCCCCGCTCGGCGCGCCGGCGTGACCGCGGGCTCCCGAATCCAACCGGACCTCCGCCTCGATCGTGGCGCGGCCCCGGCTGTCGTAGATGAGGTCGACGGCCACCGAGCGGATCTGGCTCACGGGACCTCCACGAACTCGACGAGCACGCCCCCGAACGCGCTCGGGTGGGCGAACCCCACGCGGCGCCCCCGGGCTCCGGGTCGGCCGCCCACATCGACCGTTCGTCCTCCCCGCGCCCGTACCTCTTCCAGGGAACGGTCCACGCTGGGCACCCGGAAGGCGAGATGGTGGATGCCCGGTCCCCGGCTCAAAAGGAACTTGGCGACGGGGGAGCCCTCGTCGCTCGGTTCGAGAAGCTCCACATGGGTCCCGCCCACCTGGAGGAAGGCGACCCGGACACGGTTCGAGGGGACCAGCTCGGGCGGGAAGTCCGGGCCGCCGACGAGCGGACGCCAGTGTTCGAGCGCCTCGGCGAGGTTGGGGACCGCGATCCCGACGTGATCGAGCTCGGGCATCGGATCCCCTAGAACGTCCGGGACGCCGGTTGCTCGCCGAACAGGGCGCGCCAGACGTCGGAGACTTCGCCGAGGGTCGCCCCCGCTCGGACCGCTACGAGCACGTGCGGCAGCGTGTTCTCGCCCCGCTCGGTGGCGTTCCCGAGTCGCGCCAGGGCTCCCTCGGTGGCGACGGGGTCGCGGGACCGCTTCCACGCCCGCACGGCCGCGACCTGGCGACGTTCCTCGGCCGGGGAGATCCGTTGGACGCGGACCCCGGAGGCTCCCGTCTCGGGGAAGAGCGAAAAGGAGCCGGCCGTGTCCGTGAACTCGTTGACCCCGACCGCGACCTCCTCGCGTCGCTCCCGGGCGAGCGCGATCCGGTAGGCTTCGCGCGCGATCTCGGAGGCGAAGAAGCCGCGCTCGACCGCGGCGACCGCCCCGCCCATCGCCTCGATGCGGTCCAAGTATCCCCGCGCGCCGGCCTCGATCTCGTCCGTGAGGTGCTCGATCGCATACGCTCCACCGAGCGGATCGACGGTGCTCGCGACCCCGGACTCCTCGGCGAGGATCTGCTGGGTCCGAAGCGCGAGGCGGGCCGAGGATTCGGTCGGGAGTCCGAGGGCTTCGTCCAGCGCGTTCGTATGGAGGGATTGGGTCCCCCCGAGGACGGCGGCCATCGCCTCGAGCGTCGTGCGGACGACGTTGAGTTCGGGCTGCTGGGCGGTAAGGCTCGAGCCGGCGGTCTGCGTATGGAACCGAAGTTGCTGGGACCGCGCCTTCCGTACGCCGAACTTCTCCTTCGTGAGGCGGGCCCACAGCCGACGGGCGGCCCGGAATTTGGCGATCTCCTCGAGGAAGTTGCGGTCGGAGGAGAAGAAGAAGGAGAGCCGGGGGAGGAACTCGTCCAGGTCGAGGCCCCGCTCTTGAACGGCCTGGACGTAAGCGATCGCGTTCGCGAGGGTAAAGGCGACCTCCTGGACCGCGGTCGCACCGGCTTCCCGCATGTGGTATCCCGAGACCGAGATGTAGTTCCACTGGGGCATCTCGCGCGTCGCGAACTCGATCAGATCGACCGTCAACCGGAGGGAGGGACCCGGCGGGAAGACGTAGGTCCCGCGGGCGACGTACTCCTTCAGGACATCGTTCTGGACCGTGCCCCCGAGACGGCCGCGTGGCACTCCGTTCTCCTCTGCGACGGCGACGAGGAGCGCGGTCAGGATCGGGGCGGTCGCGTTGATCGTCATCGAGACGGTCGCCCGGTCGAGGGGAAGGCCCGCGAACAAGGTTCGCATATCCCCGAGGGTCGAGACGGGAACCCCGCATCGGCCCACCTCTCCCTTGGAGCGGACGTGGTCGGAGTCGTACCCGTTCTGCGTCGGCAGGTCGAAGGCGACCGAAAGTCCGGTCTGTCCCCCTTCGAGCAGGAATCGGAATCGCCGGTTCGTCGCCGCGGCGCTGCCGAACCCCGAGTACTGTCGGTAGGTCCAGAGTCGGCCGCGGTACATCGTGGGCTGGATGCCCCGGGTGAATGGGGATTCGCCCGGGAATCCCACGTGCTCCAAGAACGCCGCGTCGGGGTCCTCCGGCGGGTCGACCAGCAGGGGAATCGGACCCCCCTCGACCTTCGGCCCGAGCGCCTTTCGGGCGGCCGCTTCCCACCGCGCGCGACCCGCCGCGGGGCGACTGGGACGGGGTCGGGAACGGGCCATCGCCGGACGACCGGGGGAGGCTATTAATGGGTGTCGCGGCGCGAGACGAGCGTCCAGAGTCCGGTGAGGTCGAGCTCCGCCCAAGCGACCGGAACCGGGACGCCGAGCGCCCCCAGGACCCCGGGATGGATCTCTCCGATCTCGGCGACATTCTCCCCGGCCACGCGCACCCGGGCGGCTCGGCCGAGGATGGTACCCGGGATCTCGGTCGGTTCGCGCACGAAGCTGACGTCGAGAGTGCGAAGAAGGTAGTCGACCAAAGCCGCCGCCTCCGCAAATCCCTCCCCCTCCCCGGCGAGGACCGCGCTGGCGTGGTACCGGGTCGCCCCGCCCGCCTCGGCGGACTCGGAGCGGATCACGACGGGCCCCACCTCACCGAACCGCTGCGGGTACGAGTTCCGGGTATTGCGGCCGAGAACCTCGAGGTGGGAGAGCAAGAGCCGGTCGCGCAGGAACGCGAACTCCGCCGAGACCGGATTCTGCAAGCGGATCGCGGTGGAAGCGCCCGCCCGGCGGACGGTCGTCTCCGCCACGAGGAGCGGCGTGAACGGCTGCGCGAGCCCGAGTCCAAGCATCATCCGACCGATGCGGATCCTAAAAAGGGTCTCCGGACGACGGTGCCCCCGGGTGGAGCTGGGGAGAAGAAGACCGGATTCGGGGTGGACACCGCCCGCCAGCACGACCTCCTCCACGAGGTCCACGGGGGTTTGCAGGTCGGGGCGCCACGGCGGAACGTCCACACGCCAGCCTCCCGGATGCGGTCGGGGCGAGAGGCGCGACGCGGCGAGGCGCCGCTCCACTTCCGCGGAGGAGATCGTTTCGCCCGACGTCTCGCGCAGCACGGAAGAGGGTAGGTCCACTGGACGAGGGCGATACATTGCGCGCCCGTCCGACCCCGCCGGGCCGGCGCCGGATACAGCGACCGGAGCGACCGACCAGCCCTGGGCGACGAACACCAGCTGGAGGAGTCCGAGCGACTCGAGCACCGCCCGCTCGCGGGTCCCGGTCGATTCGAGAAGGAGGGTCCGATCCCCCGGGCGGGCCTCCCCGCCGGCGCGCGCGTTCAGTACAGGAGGCAGGCTGAGGATCGTTCCACGTGCGTCCCGCAGGGTCAGGCATCGATCCCCCGACCGCCCGAGCGCACCGTACTGGGCGGCCATCGGATGGTCGGCGTAGAATCGAGCACCTCCGACCTCCTCAGTGCCCTCGAGCGGAACGAAGCGGACAGTGTCCATCGGTTCAAGGGTATACCGGAAGGGGGGCGTCAGCCTCTCCACCGGGTAGATCCCGAGACTGGCGGCCCTCCGATTGCGGCCGACCGTCGTGTGGATGAGCTCTTGGAAGTGGATCGCTTCGGTGAGGGTCCCCTCGTCCAGTCCAGTCGGACTGGGGGCGCGGAGGAGCACGGCTGCGAGGTGCGGACGCAGCGGAGATACCGACGGGTCCACGTGGACGGAATGGGCCGGGTCCGCCGGACCTTCGACCGGATGCACGAGCCCGCTCTCCCATCCTGCCGCCCCGGCCAGGTACTGCGCCAGCCCCGCCTCGGTAAGGAGGTCGAGTCGGTCGGGGGTCGCGGAAATGCGAATCACGTCCCCCTCGTGTTCCTCGATCTCGGCCTTGGAAAGGAAGACGAGGTCCTCGAGCGCGACCTCGGAGAGCGTCATGGGTACGAGGGACCGGAGGCGCTCGGCCGAAAGGCTCGCGACCGGCATCTAGGCCCCCCCTCGCGTCAGAGCATCCATGTCATCGGAGAACAGCTCTCGGATGTCGTTCGCCCCGAGCGCGACCATGGCCAGACGGGTCACGCCGATGCCCCAGGCCGCCACGGGAACTTCGACGCCGAGGGGACGGAGCACCTCCGGGCGGAACATCCCGCCCGGCAGCACCTCGATCCAACCCAGTCGAGGATGTTTCACCCAACCCTCGATCGAGGGCTCGGTGAACGGGAAGAAGCTCGGCCGGATCTTGAGCTCAGGGATCCCGATCGCACGGGTCAACTCACGGAAGATCCCCACGAGGTGACGGAGGTTGACGCCGGACTCGCCAATGATCCCCTCACACTGGGCGAACTCGAGGTGATGCCGGGCGTCCACCGACTCGACCCGGAAATTCCGGTCGATGGAGAACGTCCGGAACGGCGGGATCGGTCGCTGCGCGAGGTAGCGGACACTGACGGCGGTCGTCTGGGACCGCAGCACCGGGCGGGCTGCGATTGCGGGGTCGTAGGAACCTCCCCACCCGGGGCCGAGCGGAGTGGACTCTCCGGGGAGAGGCCGACCCTCGTGCACTGCGGCGACTCGCGCGAGGAGGTCCTCGGGGGGCGGGCGCCCTTTCACGCCCTCGGGCCAGAAGGCGTCGTGGATGGAGCGGGCGGGGTGATCCTGCGGCATGAAGAGCAGATCGTTGTTCCAGAACTCGGTCTCGAGCAGCGGTCCCTCGCTCTCCTCGAATCCTAAGCCGACCAGGAGCTCGGCGAATTCCTCGAGCCAGGCGCGGTAGGGGTGCTCCCGGGCGCCCCGGATGAACGGCACGCCGGCGCGGACATCGTACGGGCGGAACCCACGTTCCTTCCATCCCCCCGAGAGCAGCTCGGCCGAGGTCAGGGACCCGATCTGGTCCTCCCCTTCGGCGGCCAGCGGCAGGGCCCGGCCTTCCGCGGAGGGCGCCCAGTGCTTGACGGAGAGATGTTCGGTACGGACGAGGCCCCGGCGCTCGAGCGCGCTCCGAATCGCCTCGTCGACGTCCTCCTCTTCGTTCGCCACCTGCTTGAGTACCGATCTCTTCCGGCAGGAGCTCCGTGAGCTCCGGCGAACCCTCTTTTCGGCGGAACGGGAACCCGTCGGCCAGCATGCCTCGGCGACGCAGGATCCCGACCGCGGCGGATCGCTCCTCGTCGGAGAGGCCCTCCGCGCTCGCATGCTCGAGGGTCATCGAACCTCCCCGACGGTTCAAGGCCTCCAGGAAACGTCGCTCCGGCAGACCCTCCGCGAGCGCCGCCGTCCCGCGAGGGGTCAGGCGAAGGAGCGTGCGGTGCTCCTCGTCGAGGGTCACGAGATGCTTCGAACGCAGCCGTTGCAGGCTGCCCCGGACCTGGTCGGCCGCGAGCCCCGTTTGGGCCACGACCTCCTCCTCGTCCAATGGCTCGCCGCCGGCCACGCGCAGCGCGACCAGGACGGTGCGCTCCGGACCGGAGAGGGAAATCGCCTCGGCCCCGCCCGGTCCGGGGTCGGATGGACCGGACACGACGTGAGGAGAGGGAATACGGGTTAAGTCCTTTCCTTGAGGCGGCGCCGCGCCCCCGGGGGTTTAGGGATTATCGGCCGCGGGGGCGGCGGGAGCGGACTCCGGAGGCAGCGCCGGAGGGAGGGCGTCCGGCGACGGGTCGGGAGGCGGGGGAACCGGCGACGAAGGTGCGGCCAAGGTCGCGCTCGTCGGGACGGGGGCCGACGGGGGTTCGGAGGGCGCCATCGCCCCAGGCGGAGGCGAACGGGAGTTCGAGGGAGTGCGACGGGGCCCACGTCCGAGAAGGACGCCGATGACGATCGACGCGCCCATGATGGCTACGTAGAGCGCGATGTCGCCCGGGAATACGGCGAGTGGTCCCAAGAAGCCGAGGTAACCGAGGAGGTTGACGGGGATGAGTTCCTGGACGAATCCGTAGAGTCCACCGGAGGTAACTTGGGCGGAAGCGACTGCCTTGGAGCCGAGATAGCAGGCGGGTACGGCCGCCGTCAGGACCACGAAGCCGGTCGCGTTCGTCGTGGGAGCCCCGGAGGCGAAGAGGCCTTCGCACGGCCCCAAGTCGGTGTCCCCGGTCAGCGTCACCAGCACCAGAACGCCGGCCAGGGGAGCCCCGGACGTCCCGTTCACCACTCGGACGGTCAGGGCCACCTCCGCCCCCGGACCGACCTGCAATGGGGACGCGGTCAAGGTCAGATTAACGAGGGTCGCAGTGAGGTCGGCGTACAGCGCCTCGCCCCGCGGTGAGCCCCAACCGGTCGACGTGTCCCATCCGACGGTCGCCGGACCCAGGCAGTTCCCACCCGAGGTGATATCGGCGAGGCCCTCGGCCAGGTGGCCCGAGGGTTCGGCCGCTCCGATCGAGTACAGGTTCGGGGTGATGAACCCGAGCGGACCGCCGTGAAGGGCGTCCATCTCCGAGATCAGGCCGGCCCACAGCGGTGTGGCAAAGCTCGTCCCCGACCCCACGCGGTCCGACCCGTCATAGTACACATAGTCGGTCGCGGCGGCCGCCGCCACATCCGGCATTCCCCGGAACCCGGTGGCCGAGATCGGGGCCGCGGCCGACCCGACCAGTTGCCAGCTCGGGGCGGCGTACTCCGTGGAGTAGCCCCCTCCGCTCCCCGACCACGCGGACTCACTCGCCAGCCCCGTGACCCCCTGGAGAGGGTTGGTCGCCAGCGTCGGATTGGTGCCGCCCACGGCGATCACGTACGGGTCGGCGGCGGGGTAGTTCGGCTGCAACCCGCCCGAGCATCCGGTACCGGTGTCGCCCCCGGTATCGCCCGTGGCCCCGAGGAGGGTGATCTGCCGGTGGGTCGCCTCCGCGATGTCGTTTGCCCACGCGGTAGCGAGTCCTCCCCCCGAGCCTTCCGCGGTGCCGAACGACATCGAGATCGCGTCCACGCCGGTGAGGCCCGTCACCGCCTGGTTCAGCGCGTCGGTCATCGAAGCCACGCTCGGGGAATACTGGTCGGACGAGGGACCGTCGGGCGCATACACCGCGTCCAGCGAGGCTCCCGGTGCCATGGATCCCGACCACTCGAGGTCCAACGTCAGCTCTTGGGGGGCCATGCTCGGGTCGTTGACCGCGCCCGCGGACGGCTCGGGCGCTCCGTCGATCGGGTAGGGGGTGACCCGGACCGTGGGGAAGGACGAGGGGTAGTCGTTCGCAAAGAAGGTTGTAAGATCCGAGGGAGCGTAGCCCTCCCCCCAGAGGAGGAGCACGATCGTAGACGAAGTGGCGAATGTCGCGCTTCCGGTGTAGTTGTAGAGGCTGGAGATCTGGTAGACCTGGCGGGCCACTGCGGGCGTGATCAGGTTCGGCTGGGGCGGCGTCGAACTCGGCCCCGAAGACGGGACGGTGGGGAGGAGCGGTAACTGGAACGAGGTGAAACCGTCGGAGAGGCCGGTGACCGTGGCGACCTCCGGCTCGAGCCACGAGGGTAGGCCGGGAGCGGTTTCGGGGTAGGTGACGGCCCGTTGGTGGTACTCTCCGGATAGGAGGGTCGTGTCAAAGGCCCGGTCGAAGGCGGAGGCGCCGCCCGTGAGACTCAACGAAAGACGGTCCGGCCAGGCATGCGCGACTGAAATGCCGTACCCTTCGAAGTACGCCTCCGCCGACGCATACGCGCTCGGGCTGAGTCCCCACTCGTTCGCGATCTGGTCGACCGACATGGGACGGGCCCCGGGCGGGGGAGGGTCGTAGAATCCCGGGGCGGACGGGACGAACGAGACGACCACGCGAGTATCGGCGGTCGCCAAGACCGAGTTCGGAACCTGATCCCCGACCGAGGCGACATAGCCCGCACGTTCGGCGAACGACGCGGGGGACGTGGTCGGAGACCCGACGGGGGGCGCTCCGGAATGACCTCCGGGTGGATTCGTAGCGAACGTGGCTGCCGGAAGCAGAAGCAGGGCCGCGAGGAGGACGGAGACCGTGACCCCGAAGCGGCCGTTCCGAGGAGCCCGGACAGAGCAGCTCATCGGCCGGTACAGGCCCGGTGCATAGGAAAAGGGTTGGGGAGGAGTACGTGGGTCTCAGATCCGGATCGGCGTCGTGTACCCCGCCGGTCGGGCGAAGGTCCCTTCCTTGCCGAACGGGTCCGGCCGCGGTCCGGTGGGTTCCCCACGCAGCCCCGACAGATAGGCATCGATCGCATCCGCGGCTTCGGTGGCGGTCCCCATCGCATAGACGACGGAGCGCCCTCCCGCGGCGAAGATCCCCGGCACGCCCGTCTGGAATCCCTTGCCCTTTCCTTCGGGCCACCCCTGGCTGGTGAGCTTGAGGTCCAGGTCCGGGCCGAACCCTTCCAGGTCGGCCTTCTGCCCGACGGCGACGATCACGGTGTCGCACGGGAGCGTCTCTTCGGAGCCGGGGACCGGTACGGGGCTTCGGCGTCCCCCGGCGTCGGGGGGCCCGAGTTCGATCGATTGCACGACCAGCCCTTCGACACGGTCGGTCCCGACGATCCGGAGCGGCGCCTTCTGGAAGAGGAAGCGGATCCCCTCCTGCTCGGCGCCATGAACCTCCTCGGGGTCGGCGGGCATCTCCTGCCGTCCCCGCCGATAGACGAGCGTCACATGCCCGCCCCCCGACTTGCGTAAGGCCGAGCGGACCGAGTCCATGGCGACATCGCCTCCGCCGACCACGACGATGTCGTGTCCCACCGTCACGTCGGCACCGCGATTGATCTCCTTCAAGAAATCGAGGGCCGGGAGCACCCCCGGGAGGTTCTCGCCCGGGACGCTCAGGGTCCGATGGGTGGAGGTACCGATCGAAACGAAGACCGCCTGGTATCCGTCTTCCTTCAGAAGGCGATCGACCGGGAAGTCGACCCCGACCTTGGTCCCCTTGACCCACGTCACGTCCAGGTCGCGGAATCGGGCGCGGTCCGTCTCGACATCGGCGTCGGTCATGCGGTAGGCCGGGATCGTTTGCATGAGTCCGCCGTAGCGCTCTTCCTGCTCGAAGACGGTGACCGAGTACCCCCGGACGCCCAATTCCCATGCGGCCATCATCCCGGCGGGCCGGCGCCGACCACCGCGACGCGCTGATGCTTCGGCTTCGACGGGACGTAGACGAGGTCGCTCTGCCCGAATTCGAGGGAGGCGCGTTTCAGGTGCCGGATCGCGATCGGGACGCCCTTCTTCTTCACCACGCACGCGTCCTCACAGTAGTGGTAGCAGACCTTGCAGAGGCTGGTGGCGAGCGGATTCTCCCGGAGCGTGACCCGGGCCGCCTCGTCGAAATCCCCCTTCGCGACCTGGAGGATGTAGTCGCGGCAGTCCTGGGTGATCGGACATGCCTCGACGCACCACGGCCGGCGGCACTGGATGCAGCGCTTCGCTTCCAGGATCGCGTCCTCCTTCGAATAGGAGTGGAGGACCTCTCGGAAGTCGGTCGTCCGCTGGGCCACGGTCTCTTCCGCGATCGAAACGCGCACCGGATTGAGCTTCGGTGGAGCCGCCTTCGGGGCCGGGGCCGACTCGGCAGTCATAGTTCCGGCCTCAAGAGCCCGCACAGCCGATAAGAGGCTTGCGCGCCGTGAGACAAGCTCGGACGGTTCTCGACTTATAGAGGAGGCCATCTCGGGTTGATGTCCCCGGGGGGACAACCGGTCCATGGTCCTGGATTCGCTCGGAAAGTCGCTCCGCGGAGTGCTACAGAAAATCGCCCGCGGCTCGACCGTCGATGAGGCCCTCCTGAATGAGGTCGTACGGGACATCCAGCGGGCGCTCCTCCAGGCCGACGTGAACGTCCAGCTGGCGCTCTCGCTCACGGAACGGGTTCGCCGGCGGGCGAAGGAGGAGAAGCCCCCCGCCGGGGCGAGCCTTCGCGATTTCCTCATCCGCATCATCTACGAGGAGATCCGTGGGATCCTCGGCAAGGACCAGCCGTTCGACCTCCGACCCCGGAAGGTGTTGATGGCCGGGCTCTTCGGCCAAGGGAAGACGACCACGACGGGCAAGCTCGCCCGCTTCTTCCAGAAGAAGGGGGTGCGGGTCGGGGTGGTCGCCGCCGACGTTCACCGCCCGGCGGCCATCGACCAGCTCGAGCAGCTTTCGAAAAAGGTCGGCTGCGAGTTCTACGCGAATCGCAACGAGAAGCGGGCCGAGGTCATCGTGCGCGAGGCGCTCGCCGCCTTCCCACCCCACCTGGCCGTGATCGTCGATACAGCGGGCCGGAGCGGGATCGACCCCGATCTGATCGAGGAGCTGAAGCGCGTACGGGCGGTCCTGCAACCCGACGAGACCTTGCTGGTGCTGGACGCGGCGATGGGGCAGGCGGCCGGACGGAGCGCCGAAGCGTTCCAGAAAGCGGTCGGTCTCACGGGCGTGATCCTGACCAAGCTCGACGGGTCGGCCAAGGGAGGCGGCGCGCTGTCGGCGGTGGCGGCCACCGGCGCTCCGATCGTGTTCATCGGAACGGGCGAGCACCTGGACGAGCTCGAACGGTTCGAGCCGACCCGGTTCGTCTCCCGGCTCCTGGGCATGGGCGACCTCCGAACCCTTCTAGAGCGGTTCGAGAACCTCTCCAACAAGGAGGCGGCGGAGGAAGCGGCGAAACATCTCATGAGCGGCCGATTCACACTCCGCGACATGCGGGCGCAGCTCGATTCGCTCGGGGAGATGGGCCCGTTCTCGAAGCTGATGACGATGATCCCCGGGGCCGGGGCCAAGGTCGACGAGGCGAAAATGGATGAGACCCAGGCGCGCCTGAAACGCTTCCGGACCATCCTCGATTCGCTGACGGGGGAGGAGTTGGATTCTCCCCAGATCATCAAATCGGACCGGGTCCATCGCATCGCCCGAGGGAGCGGGCAGCGGCCCCAGGAGGTCCGGGGCCTCCTGAAGCATTACGAGACGACGCGAAAGGCGGCCCACGGGATCGTGTCGAACCGCCGGCTCCGTCGCCAACTCGAGAAGCAGTTTGGCTCCGGCGAAGCCCCCGAGGAGTGAGCCGGGGGCCTCATGAGCGTCAATCCCGCCGAAGTCGTCGCCGGGCTTCTGCTCTTGTTCTTCGTCCCCGGCTACGCGATGACGAAGGCGATTTTCCCCGAGTGGCGGGTGCGGGGACCGACCGCCACTCTACGTCTCCTCGAGATCACCACGCTCTCCTTCGTCACCAGCCTCGTGCTCGCGGTCCTGGTGGGATACTTCCTCCTCGTGGCCGGCCCCAACGGGTTCCAGGCCTACTGGTCCGACCCGATCTTGGAGGCGGTGCTGGCGGGGATCGCCGCGATCGCATTCGGTCTCGGATGGTACCGCGGCGCCTACCGTCGGACCCCTCCGACCAGCCTGCCTCCGGAGCCCGGGGAGGAGCGCGGGACGTGGGAGACGGTCGAAGAACTGGACCGGCTGCGCCGCGAGGAACGGCGGGTACGCCACGAGCTCCGGCGAGCAGGGACGGGGTCCACCGACTCAGCCCGTCTCCGGTCCGAGCTCGAGCGGATCCAATCCGAAGCGGCGGAACTGCGGTCCAGAAGGGAGGCGGAATATGGCACCTAAGGGAGGAGAGGGGAGTGGAGAGTACAAGGTGGTCCTCGTCCTGCGGGGAGAGCTTCGCCTGACGGCCGGTAAGGTCGCAGTCCAGGCGGCCCACGCCGCGGTGATGTTGACGCGCGCTGCCGAGAGTCGCAACCCCGCCGCCCTCGATCAGTGGCTTAGGGAAGGCCAGAAGAAGATCGCGCTCGTCGTCCCCACCTTGGGGGAGTTGGAGTTGCTCGACCGGGCCGCCCGGGCGAAGGGCGTGCCGACCGTATGGGTGGAGGACGCCGGGCTCACCGAGGTCGCGCCGGGAACCCGCACCTGCTTGGGACTCGGTCCCGCCCGCGCTTCCCAGGTCGATGCGATCACCGGTTCGCTCGACCTTCTCTAGCGATTCGCGCCCCCGGACCAACGCCTCCGTTTGCTGGTATATGTAGAAGGCTTGACCTCGCCAGCTCGAGGCAGGGGATTCCAAGTCCATCGGGGGAAACCGGAGCATGAGGCTGTGGGTGTACATCGTTCGCCGCCTCCTGGTCCTGCTCCCTCTCGTCCTCGGCGTCATGACGATCACGTTCATCCTGGTCTCGGGAATCCCCCTCACGGTCCGCTGCTTCTCCGCGATCGGGCCTCCCCCCCGGCACGGCACGGGTACGCCGTGCCCGAGTGGACCCAGCATTGCGACAAGGTCCTCGGCCTCAACCAGCCCATCTACACCCAGTGGGCCGTCTACATGGCGAATACCCTCACCTTCCATTGGGGGTACGTCGGGAATTACAGCGTGGCCGCCACAACCGTTCCGGCTATCGCGGGCGTGCCGGTCACGACCGCACTCGGTTGGCTGCTTCCGTACACCTTGGAGCTCGCGGCGCTCTCGTTGTTCCTCATCTTGCTCGCCGCCATTCCGCTCGGCCAATTGGCTGCCCGGTACCGGAATCGGCCGATCGACCAGGCGGCCCGGATTATGTCGTTCTCCGGATTCGCCATTCCCTCCTATCTGCTCGGGGCGCTGGCGATCATCGGACTCGTCCTGGTCCTCTCCGAAAATCATTGGGGCGGATGCAGCGGCGCCTTTCTCCAGGTCTATGGGTCGTGGCCGCAGGCGCTGTGCATGACCGGCTCCTCGCCCGCGAACAACAACTACCCACCCTGGCTCCATTTCGGCACGGTCTCGACCCCCACCGGATTCCCGACCGTGGATGCCGCCCTTCACGGACAGTGGAGCTTGGCCCTCGACAGCGTGCTCCGGATGATCGTCCCGGCCCTGATCATCGCGTACGGCGAGATCGCGGTGATCCTTCGCTTCGTCCGGAACAGCATGCTCGAGGTGATGAACCTCGATTTTGTCCAAGTCGCACGAGCCAACGGCGTGCCGGAATCGGTGGTGATCCGACGGCACGTGGGTCGGAACTCGCTCAACGTCACCGTCACCGTGCTCGGGCTCACCTTCGCCGGATTCATCGGGGGGTTCCCAATCATCGAGTACGTGTTCGGGCTCGAGGGAGTGGGCCGGGCCTTGGCCCTCTCGGTCCAGCAGCCCTACGACATGGGCCTCATCTTTGGAGGGACCATCCTCTTCACCTTCCTCGTCGTCATCGCGAACTTGATCGCCGACGTGCTGTACGCTCTGCTCGACCCACGGGTTCGGCTGGGGTGACGGATCCGACGGGCGGGCCTCGGCGGGAAGGGCGCCCCGAACCCGACCGGAGGCGCGGCTCCCTCCCGGGGTTATTTAGGGGAGCTCATCTGGACGGACCCGGCGGGGCGGCGCCGCGTCCGGGGGGGAAGGTCGACCATGAAGATGTGGGTCTACATCGTTCGTCGCCTTCTCCTGGTGATCCCGGTCGTTCTGGGCGTGATGACGATCACGTTCATCCTCGTAAGCGGGATCCCGACCGCGGAGCGGTGCCTGGCCGTTATTGGAGCTCCCCCTACCCACGGCGGGGCGGCCGCGCTCCAGCGGTACACCGCCCACTGTGATTCCAAGCTCGGATTGAACAAACCGATCCTTTCCCAGTGGGCGATCTACATGGGCAACACCCTCACCTTTCAATGGGGGGTCGTCGGGAACGGGAGTACCGCCGCCTCGGTCATCCCCGTCATCGCCGGTCAGCCCGTGACCACGGCCTTGGGCTGGCTTCTCCCGTACACGATCGAGCTCGCCGTTTTCTCCCTCGCCATCATTCTCCTCGTCTCGATCCCCCTTGGCCAGTTGTCGGCGGTGTACCGGAATCGCCCGATCGACCAGGCCTCGCGGGTCATGTCGTTCTCGGGATTCGCCATCCCCACCTACCTGCTCGGCGCCCTGACGCTGATTGGGGCGGTGCTCGTCATCGCCAACTATCATTGGGCGGGCTGCAGCGGCCCGTTCCTCGAGATCTACGGTTCCTGGCCGAAGGCCGGCTGCCTGATTGGCTCCAGCCCCTCGAACAACAACTACCCGCTATGGCTCCAGTTCGGGACGGTCTCGTCGCCGACCGGCTTCCCCACGATCGATGCCGCCCTCCACGGACAGTGGATCCTCGCGGGAGACACCGTCCTCCGTATGGTCTTCCCGGCCCTCATCATCGCCTACGGCTCGATCGCCCTACTCCTCCGTTTCGTCCGGAATAGCATGCTGGAGGTCATGAACTTGGACTTCATCCGAACGGCCCGCGCCAAGGGCGTGGCCGAGTCGGTCGTCGTAAAACGCCATGCGGGACGCAACTCCCTCAACGTCACCGTCACGGTCCTCGGCCTCACCTTCGCCTTTTTCATCGGGGGGTTCCCCATCATCGAGGAGGTTTTCGGCCTCCAGGGGGTCGGACGGGCCCTCGCCCTCTCCGTCCAGCAGCCCTACGACCTGGGGCTCATCTTCGGGAGCACGATCCTATTCACCTTCATCGTAGTGTTCGCGAACATCATCGTGGATGTGATCTACGCCTTCCTGGATCCCCGGGTCCGGTTGGGGTAGGGACTCCGAAAGGCCTCGCGGGCCGCCCTCGGCGCGGTTGGTTTTGACGTATATATAGGTGGATTCCACTGGGCTTGCCGAGCCGAGCCGGTCGAGGCGAGGCCAAGGGGGAGTTCCCGGATGCGGATGTGGGTCTACGTCATCCGGCGACTCTTCCTCCTCATCCCAGTCGTCCTCGGCGTCATGACCATCACCTTCATTCTCGTCAGTGGGATCCCGGCCTCCGAGCGGTGTCTCGCCGTCATCGGCCCCCCGCCTACGCACGGAGGGGCTCCGGCCCAAGCGGCGTACATGGCGCACTGCGATTCTAAGCTCGGCTTGAACAAACCCATCTACGCCCAGTGGGCCTTCTACATGGGCAATACGCTCACGTTCCATTGGGGGTTGGTCGGTAACGGAAGTACGGCTGCCTCCGTCATCCCCGTCATTGCCGGTCAACCCGTGACCACGGCGCTCGCCTGGCTGCTCCCCTACACGATCGAATTGGCCATCTTTGCGCTCCTGATCATCCTAATCGTTGCCATCCCCCTCGGGCGACTTTCGGCGGTTTATCGGAACCGACCGATCGACCAGGCCTCCCGGGTCATGTCCTTCTCGGGGTTCGCCATCCCCTCCTTCCTCCTCGGTTCCCTCGCTCTCATAGGTGCCGTGCTGATCATCACGAACTACCACTGGGCGGGCTGCAGTGGACCGTATCTCGAGATGTACGGTTCCTGGCCCAAAGCTGGCTGCATGGTCGGCGCCAGCCCGTCGAACAACAATTACCCCCTGTGGCTCCAGTTCGGTACCGTGTCCTCGCCCACCGGGTTCCCCACCGTTGACGCCGCGATCCATGGCCAATGGGTCGTGGCCGGGGACACGATCCTCCGGATGGTCTTCCCGGCGCTTATCATCGCCTACGGCGCGATCGCGCTGCTCCTTCGGTTCGTCCGGAACAGCATGCTCGAGGTCATGAACTTGGACTTCATCCGAACCGCGCGGGCCAAGGGCGTCCCCGAGTCGGTGGTCGTGAAGCGCCACGCGGGGCGGAACTCCCTCAACGTCACGATCACGGTCCTCGGCCTTACCTTCGCGTTCTTCATCGGCGGTTTCCCCATCATCGAGGAGGTCTTCGGTCTCCAGGGCGTCGGCCGGGCCCTGGCCCTTTCCGTCCAGCAGCCCTACGACCTCGGCCTCATCTTCGGGACGACCATCCTCTTCACGTTCATCGTTGTGTTCGCGAACATCATCGTCGACGTGGTGTACGCGTTCCTAGATCCCCGGGTGAGGTTGGGGTAAGATGGTCGCGGAGGTCCCGAGCTCGTCCGCCACCACGGTATCAACCCGACCGTCCGGTCGTCGCCCGAACCCGAGGATCCAGCAATGGAAGCGAACGTGGTACTTCCTCCGTCGCAACACGCTGGCGATGGTGGGCCTGGGGATCATCATTTTTCTCGTCTTCATCGCGCTCTACGCCCTAACCCAGCCGTACCCATGGACGGACCTCAACAACTACTGCGCGTATACGCCCGGGTCCGGTTCGTTCTGTGCACCGGGAGAACCGTCGGTGTGCGTCTACACCCCGGGAACCGCCGCCCCGGCGCCCGGCTGCTACCAGACCCCCTCCCAGTTCCCTTCCTTCATCCCACCTACCGTTACTTTCTCTCCTTTTGCTACGGGTCCGTTGCCGCTCGGCTCGTTCATCTCCAGCGTCTCGAACCCCGGGAGCGTCCAGTTCTACAACCTGTACCAGGGGATCGTGCGGGGGGCCGACTGGTCCCTCATGCTGTCGGTCTCTATCGTCGGTTCGGGAGCCGCGATCGGTCTCCTCGTAGGGGCCGTCTCAGGGTACTTCGGAGGACTGGTGGACGAGGCCCTGATGCGGTTCGTCGACATCATGCTCTCGATCCCCCAACTCCTCTTCGTCCTGATCACGGTCGCCGTCATTTCCCAGCTTGCCGTTTTCGGAGATTCGCTCGAGACCCGCATGGGTCTCCTCATCGCGGCCTTCGTCGTCGTGTGGTGGCCGTTCTACGCCCGTATTGTCCGAGGACAGGTTCTCGTTACGCGCGAGATGAAGTTCGTGGAGGCGGCGAAGGCGAGCGGCGCCTCGGCCGGCCGTATCGTGCGCAAGCACATCATTCCCAACTCCGTCTACCCCGTATTCGTCCAGATGTCCCTCGACGTGGGTTCCGTTCCGCTCCTGATCGGGGGCCTGATCTATCTCGGATTCACCACGATCTTTCCGTCCAATACCTTCCCCGAATGGGGGACCCTTTCGGCGCTTTCGGTCAACCCCGCCGTGCTGACGAGCATTCTGGTGAACAGTGAGCTCAACATCGCGGTCTACGTACCGTGGTGGATGATGCTGTTCCCGGGTCTCATGCTCTTCATGTTCGCGATCAGCGTGAACTTCCTGTCGGACGGGTTGCGCGACGCGCTCGACCCCCGACTGCGCCGATAGAGGGTGGCATGGCATCTTCGTTCCAGGAACGGGCTCCGTCCGTGGGCAGCAAGGAGATGATGACCGGGGTTCCGGCCGCCCGGACGGCCCCGCTCTCTTCGTCCACCGAGCCGGAAGCGGCGAAGTCCCCGGTCGTTCTGGACGTGCGGGATCTCAAGACCTATTTCTTCACCTACGATGGGGTCGTCAAGGCCCTGGACGGGGTCTCGTTCAAGATCCGTAAGGGCGAGACGCTCGGCCTGGTCGGCGAGACCGGGTGCGGCAAGAGCGTGACGGCGTTCTCCATCACCCGCCTCATCACCGACCCGCCGGGGCGGGTCATGAGCGGCAAGGTGCTCTACCGCGGGGCAAACCTGCTGTGGAACCTGGAAAAGGAGGCGACCTTCAAGCCGATCCGGAACACGGGTCGGGTCAAGATTCGACGGCGATTCCGCCAGATCCAGGCCGCCACGGAGCGGATGGCGGCGGTCCGGGGGAGCGGCATCTCCACGATCTTCCAGGAGCCGACCTCCGCGATGAACCCGATCTTCTCGATCGCGGACCAGATTGGAGAAGCCCTCCTGATCCACCGAGGCACGCTGATCGTCGAGTCCCTCCTGAACGCACATACGGACGATCCCCGGGTCGATCCGGCGATCGACCACCTGCTCGAGATCGCCCGTCATGGCACGAATGCGGAGGTGCGGGCGGCCGCGGCCGTGCTCGGCGAGGCGGTCGGGGTAGCCTCCTTCGGAACGCAGGCGTACTACATTCTTCGCGAGGCCGGCCCGAGCGCGGGAGAGAGCCGTCCCGACATCGTGCGGGCGATGGCCCGACTACGCCCGAACGGGATCCAGCGGACGTATCTCCGACGGGAACTCCGATACGCGGAACTGCGGAAGCTCACCAACGACCTGTTCCTGACAGAGATGCGGACCTCCACCCCCCACCGTCTGGCCCGCGCCTCCTTGCGACGGAAGCACTCGAGCATGCGGATCCGTACGCTCTACCTCGATCTCTGGGGGATCCGGGGCCGCTCCCGCCAGGCGCTCAAGGACGAGCTGTTCTGGCGAACGGTGGGTCTGCTCGAAGGCGTGGCGATCGCCAACCCGGTCCAGGTCGCCCGCGGATTCCCCCACGAGCTGTCGGGCGGGATGCTCCAGCGGGTCATGATCGCCATGTCCCTCTCCTCCGAGCCGGACATCCTGCTCGCGGACGAGCCCACCACGGCGCTCGATGTGACGATCCAGGCCCAGATCCTCGAGCTGATGCGGGACTTGAAGAGCCGCGTCGGAACGGCCATCGTGCTGATCACGCACGACCTCGCGGTCATCGCCGAGGTGGCCGATCGGGTGTGCGTGATGTACGCGGGGCACATCGTAGAGACCGCGCCGGTGCGCGATCTTTACCACCGGCCGCTCCATCCCTACACGCAGGGCTTGCTCGCGTCCATCCCCCGGTTCGACCAGCCGGACAAGGAATTGATCTCGATCCCCGGGTCGGTCCCGAACCTGATCACCCCCCCCTCCGGATGCCGATTCCACCCCCGGTGTCCGTACGCGATGCCCGTCTGCAAGACCACGCATCCGCCGACAACGGTCGAGGGGACGTCACACACCGTCGCGTGCTATTTATACACGGGGCCGGTCGCAGTAGAGTGACCGCCGAAGGGGCCTCCGCGGTGTCGTCCACACTGGCCCCGGTGGTCGTGAGCGCCCACAATGTCCGCAAGCTCTTCCCCATCCGGGGAGGGGTCTTTTCCACCAAGATCGGGGACGTGCGCGCGGTCGACGGGGTCAGCCTGGATGTCCGCGAAGGCGAAACGGTCGGGCTCGTGGGCGAGTCGGGATGCGGCAAGACGACGGTCGGCCGCCTCCTCCTCCGACTGATCGAGCCGACCTCAGGACATACCTTCTACCGGCCCCCCGAGGCGACGTACGATCGCCTCAACCAGATCTACGACCAACTCGCCCCCTCGCTCTCCCCGACCGACGGGGCCGCCTCGGCCTCCCCAGAGGCGATCAAGCTTCTCGCCGAGCTGGATGATCTTGCGGACCGGTACTCCATCTACCGGCAGCGGGGGAAGAACCTCGCGAAGGTCCGCGAGAAGCTCCAGATCGTCTTCCAGGACCCGTTCAGCTCCCTGAGCCCGAGGATGCTCATCCGCGATGTCGTGGCGGAGCCCCTCGAGATCCACCACGTGGGGACTCGGTCGCAGCGCTACCAGCGGGTCGCCGAGCTCCTCCAGGAGGTCGGGTTGAACCCCGAACACCTTTGGAGGTTCCCGCACGAGTTCTCGGGCGGCCAGCGCCAACGGATCGGCATCGCCCGGGCCCTCGCCCTGCGCCCGGAGTTCATCGTGCTCGACGAGCCGACGAGCGCCCTCGACGTTTCGGTGCAGGCCCAGATCCTGAACATCCTTCGGCGCCTCCAGCAGGAGCAGCGCCTCTCCTACCTGTTCATCTCGCACCACTTGTCGGTCGTCCGGGCCATCAGCCACAGCGTGGTGGTAATGTACCTCGGGAAGGTCGTAGAACGGGCCCCCACCGACGAGCTCTTCACCCGCCCGCTCCACCCCTACACGCAGGCCCTGCTCTCGGCCATCCCGATCCCGGACCCCGATCTCAAGCGGGAGCGGATCATCCTGCAGGGCGATGTTCCGAGCCCCGCCGCCCCCCCGCCCGGGTGCCGGTTCCACACGCGGTGCCCCGCAGTGATGCCAATCTGCTCCAACGTCGAGCCGCCCTTGATCCAGGTCCGGGAGCACCACTACGTGGCCTGCCATCTCTACCCCGATGCCCGCGCCCCGACGGGGGCCTCCGCCGCGGAGCTGGGTCCGGCCGCCGGCTCCCTCGAGGCCGGCCCGCTGACGAGCTCGGCCCCCTCCGTCGCCGGGTAGCCGGGACGCGCCCGTGAGCTCGCCCCCTTCTCGACCCGGCGCCCTGCCGGACGATACGGCCAAGTTCACCGACATCGCGACCGACCCGAGCTACCGGATCATCCTGGACCAGGTCGCCGCGGAGAAGAAGGCCGCGCTGCTCGACCCCGGCCCTCCCTGGAAGGAGTGGGCGCTGCACACCGCCGCCAAGTGGTACCTGGGGCTCGGCTTCCTTACGGTGAACGGCTGGATCGCGGGGTTCTTCCTGTTCTACGACATCTACTGGCCGATCGCTCCGCTGGTCGCCCTCGCCCTCTACGGGGAGTATCTGGCCTGGCAATTCCTCTGGTTCCGCCCCGAGATCTACCGTCGCAGCTCCAGCCGTCATCACTGGACCTCCTCCCGGTGGGTCCACCCGGTACCCTACGGCCGTTGGACCCCCGAGGCCGACCTCGCCCGCAGCGGGAAGGGCTCCGCCTCGGGACAGGTCGACCCGTCCGAGTTCCTCTAGGTCGCGGGGTTGGCCCCCGGCACGGGGGTGCCCCGACACGGACCTGATGGCCCTCACGGTGGAGAAGGGACGGCCCTCGCCCACTCCAGAAATAAAGAAAAGGGAAGGAAAGGGTTGGAGGTTCCGGGGCGGGCGCCCCGGAACCTTACTGGCTCCCGTCTAGACGAGCCCGTTGCCCTGTACCTCGAACCACAGGCCGTCTCCGCCCAGACAGACGTTCTGGTTGAGAGAGGCCGGTGCGATCCACGGCGCGTAGCTGCCGACACCCGCTTCCTGGAACTGGTAGACGTAGAGCGCCAGTTCGTTGGCGATGTGCGACACTTCGTTGTAGTAGAGAGTCCGCTCGGTTCCGACCGGGAACGCACCCGCAATCGAGTCGGCCCAGTTCAGGACCGCGTAGGCCCATCCCTGGCAGTCCTGCGGGACTCCGCCCATGTTCGCCCATGCCACCAGGCTCGCCCAGGTGTTGGTCTGGTCGGGGCAGCTGCCGGACTCGGTACTGCGAGAGCACCTCGTTCACCGCGTCGGGCGCCGTGTACGTTGCGTCGGGCGCGTACAGCGGAGCCGTGTAGTCGGTGGGGTCGGGGTAGTCGGGCAGCCAGCCGAGCACGCTGAAGGTCAGCGGGCTCTGGTAGGCCGAGCTCGTCAGGAAGTACACGACCAACTGGGAGAACGTCAGGTCGACCTCTTGGGTGACCTTCAGGTGTCCGCCCGACAGGGTGTTGATGTACTGGTCGTAGATCGGGTACTGCCCGTTCTGCAGCGTGTCGCCCTGCTCCCCTTCGACCGGGAACTCACACGGCGACGCCGAGGTGCACGAGGCGAGTTGCGGGTCGTAGTACGGCGAGGTCGGGTCGTTGGCCTGCGCCCACCACCACGCGGCACCGCCCACGTCCGCCGGGTTGGAATCCGGCTGACCTGCGGGCCAGGTGACGTTGTTCGCGTAGTAGTTGCCCATGAAGTGCGGGATAGCGCCTCCATAGTTCAGACCGTAGCTGACCCCGTCCACGCTGAGCACCTGTTGCAGGTCCTGGGTGTAGGGGAAGGCGTTCACCAGGAACTGCCGGAGTCCGACGTACGAGAAGAAGTCGCTCCAGTGCCCGCCGCCGAGAGCGGACGGGATGTTGAGCGACCCCGTGTAGTACCCCGGTACCGTGGACAGGTTCACGGCCATGTTGATCGGGTCGAAGAAGATGCTGATCGTCGGCACCGTCTGAATCCCGATCTTGCCCGCGGCCTGCAGGTTCAGCAACGTCGCTGTATCCGATGTCTGGATACCCGCGAAGTCGGCCTGACCCTGTAGGTACTGTTGGATACCGACCTGGTCGGACGGCTCCCAGAACACGTTCACCGTGTGCGCGTACATTCCGGCCGGCGGTTCGCACCAGTAGTTGCCCGCGCAGTTCGGCTGGCCGTAGGCGGGGTTCGCCTGCAGCACGTAGCCGACTCCCTTGTTGATGCTCACCAGGTAGTAGGGGCCGGATCCAACGCCGTTGAACCGGGTCGAGGTGAACACGTTCGGGGAGTTGAACGAGTTGTTCTGGTACGAGTCCCAGGCGTAGATGGAGGTGGTGTTGTCCAACCAGTCCCTCCAGGTCGCCGAGTTGGTGGTGCCGCCCGTGCCCGCGCCGCCGGGAAGGGCGCAAGGTCCGTCACCGTTGGCCGCGGTCGTCCCAAAGCCGGGGAGACCCGCGCCCTGGGCGCCGAACCAGCCGCACGGCTCTATGCCGCCGCCGTCCGGGTCCGCCATCAGCTCGAGGAAGAACGGCCAGTCTGCGCCGTTGCCCCACGCGTTGACGGTGATACAGCCGTGCTCCTGGGTCAAGGCGATCGAGGGGCAGTAGTTGCTGTCGTTGACGAGCAGCCCGCTCAGGATCCCCTGCGGGGTCGTGTTGTACGGGAAGTGCATCCCGCCGTCAAAGGACCCCTGTCCGAAGTTGACGTACGACTGGGTCTGGATCCAGCCCGGCTGCGCGGCAAAGAACGGCAGGTCCGCAAAGGACGCGGTCCGGCCCAACGACGCCATGACATCAGTGGGGTAGACGCCCCACGCGACGCCGTGTGCCGGGTCGTAGAAGTTCGCGTTCTTGTCGATCACGAACGTCCAGTACTGGGGCGACCCGGTGGTCGCGTTGTTCGTGATGAGGTCGTTGCCGTAGAGGGTCGTGCACGCCGCGGTGCCCGGAACGCACGTTGCGATCTCAGGCATGTACGAAGCGGTCGAGCTCCCGTTGTAGTAGATCAGGGTCTGGTAGATGTTCGCGATGACCTCGTAGCCGACCGACTCATAGTCGACCGCCGGGTCGATGCTCGTGGCACCGCCAGGGGCGACTTCGTAGGTGTCGATCGTGCCGGGGTGGGGGTCGGAGCGCGGAGTGCTCGTAAAGGTCGAGCACGACGCACATCCCGGGTTGAGGTTGGTCGGCGAGACAAAGACCGTCCAGGTGTAGTTCTGGTAGATGACGACGTGGGACAGAACGTTCTGGATCGGACCGACCATGGTGATCTGGTAGTCACCGGGGGTCGAGAAGGCCACGGTCCCCGAGGCACCGGTGACGGTGGACGAGGTGGTCGTGAGCGTTCCGCCGGTCGTCGCCAGCGTGGCGGCCTCCGGAACCCAGGCGGTGTCCGACGGGCTGGACGTGTAAGTTGCGCCCACTGTGACGGTTCCGCTGCCCTTGACCCACGGCTGGGAGGTACCGGACCCGCCGGTCCCGTTCGAGAACGTCGCGGAGAGCGTGGGGTAGAGGCCGGCTGTCGAGGTGGTGATCGAGGGGGTGACCTCGATCGGATAGAGGTAGCCGGTTCCGTTGTGCGTGACGGTGCCGACGAGGGCGTGCCCGCTCAGCACAAAGGTTCCAAGAGCGTTATACGTGTGGGTGAGCAGAGGGTTCGTGGACGAGTTCGTCGTCCCGTCTCCCCAGCTGACACTCCATGTGTTGACCGTCTCACCTTGGGAGACGGAAAGCGACGCGGGAACACTCGTTCCTTGCGCCACCGAGGCGACCGTTTGCCCGAACCCTGCCGTATAGGGTACGGTTAGGACCACATCGTTCGGCGCGGTCGATGTTCCCTTACAGTAGGTCGCTGTCGGAGGAGAACACGTCGTCACCGAAGTGCTGTGGGTCGAGCCATTGGTCGACGCCGGTGTCGCCGCGTTCAGTCCGAAGTATCCACCCGCTCCAACGATGACGATGACCACGATCAAGATCGCGGCCGCCGCTGCCGTCGAGGCGCCTCGACGTCCGGCCCAGCGCTGCGGCTGGGTCGGCGTCGTCTGCTCACTCTCTTCCATGTGCTAGGTTCCCCCCGTGTGGAGGTTGCTCACGGAGCACCAACAGTGGTATTTATAGTCTTATGAGTTGGCAACGACGTGGAAAAACCTCGGCCGGGAGCGCGTTTGGCCCCTTCTCTCTTGAGCGCAGATTTTGGGGACTTGGCCGGGGCCATCCGGCAGGCGGAAGCAGGGGGGGCCGATGCGTTCCATCTCGATGTGATGGACGGGCATTTTGTCCCGAACATTTCCTTCGGCCCGGCCCTGGTCCAAGCCGTCCGGCGCCGCACCAAGCTGCCGTTGGACATCCATCTCATGATCTCGGAGCCGGCCCGGTACGCCTCGGTCTTCCGGACGGCAGGAGGGGACACCCTCGTCTTTCACCTGGAAGCGACGGCCGACCCGGCGGGGGTGGTCCAGGCGATCCGGGACACCGGTGCCGCGGTCGGGGCCGCGATCCGGCCGGATACCTCCTATACCACCCTCCACCCGTGGGTCGACCGTCTCGACCAAGTCCTGATCATGAGCGTTCACCCGGGGTTCTCCGGTCAGAAATTCCTCCCGGAAGCACTCCCCAAGCTCCGGGCGGCCCGCGCCCAGCTCGACTCGTTGGGGTCGTCGGCCGACCTTTCGATCGACGGGGGGATCACAGTGGAAACGGCGCGGGAAGCGGCCGCGGCCGGTGCCACGTTCTTCGTCTGCGGGAACTCCACCTTCGTCGGCGGCTCCGTCGGGGCGAACCTCCAGCAGCTCCGCTCGTCGGTAGCGGAAGGGGCCGGACGTGCGGTTCGTTGACCTTGCGGGCGCGTACGAACGGCTGGAGGCGACCTCCAAGCGCCTCGAGATGCGGGCGATCTTGGCGGGCCTGATCCGACCTCTCCGGCCCCCCGACCTGGGGAGAGTTTTGTTTCTGTCCCAGGGAGTCCTGCGACCGGAATACGAGGGGGTCGAACTCGGCGTGGCGACCTCGCTCGCTCGGCGCGCGGTGTCGACCGCGACCGGAACGGATGAGGACGAGGTGACCCGACGCACCCAACAGTCCGGCGACCTCGGCACGACGGCCGGCGAACTCATCGCGCGGCTCGCCCGCCTCGAGACCGAGGACCCCCTATCGGTCGCGTATGTCTACTCCGAGCTCGAGCGCATCGCGGCGGCGAGAGGTCCCGGGTCCCAGGAGGTAAAGGTAGAGGCGCTCGTACGGCTCCTGGGAAGGGCCGGCCCTCTCGAGGCGAAGTACCTCGTCCGGTTCGTGATCGGAACGCTCCGCGTCGGGGTACGGGAGATGACGATCCTCGACGCCCTGACCGATGCGTTCGCCGACGGGTCGAAAGAGGCCCGGGTCCGGATCGAGGCCGCGTTCAACCTATCGAGCGACCTGGCGTTGGTCGCCGGAGCTCTAGTGACCCGCGGGCTCGACGGCCTCTCCGAAATCCGGTTGGAAGTGGGGCGCCCGGTCCGGCCGATGTTGGCCGAGCGGGAGCCGACCCTCGCGGCTATCCTCGAGCGGATGGGCGGGACGGCAGCACTGGAGTACAAGTACGACGGTCTGCGGGTGCAAGCTCACGTCGGCGCGCACGGGGAGGTCCGTCTATTTTCCCGGCGCTTGGAAGAGATCAGCGCCCAATTCCCCGAACTTCGGTCCGCCCTCCCCGAGGCCGTGGGCTCCGTACCGGCGATCCTGGAGGGCGAATGCGTGCCCATCGACCCCGACACGGACGAGATCCGCCCGTTCCAGGAGGTCTCGCGGCGGCGCGGTCGTAAGCACGATCTCGACCGCCTGCAGCAGGAGGTGCCCGTCTGCTTGTTCCTCTTCGACGTCCTCCTCTCTAATGGTGAAGTGGTGTACGACCGGCCCTTCCCCGAACGTCGGAAGATTCTGGAAGGGATGATCCGACCCTCCGAACGGGTCCGCGTGGCCGACCAGCGGATTGTCCACACTCCCGATCAAGCGACGGCGTTCTTCGACGAGGCGCTCGCGGGAGGCGCCGAGGGGGTCGTCGCGAAGTCCCTCCAGCCCGGGAGCGGGTACCGGGCGGGCGCACGCGGTTTCTGGTGGATCAAGTACAAGCGCGATTACACGGCGGGCCTTAGCGACTCCATCGACGGCGTCATCGTGGGCGGATTCCACGGTCGGGGTCGCCGTGCCGGCCGCTTTGGCGCGTACCTGCTCGCAGTGTACAATCCGGATCAGGAGCGGTTCGAATCGTTCTGCAAGGTCGGCAGCGGCTTCGACGACGCCGCGCTGGCCGAAATGCCGACCCGGCTGAAGGGGTTCGAACTCCCCGCTCCGTCGCCCGGCGTGGTCTCGGGGATCGTCCCCGATCAATGGTTCCGACCGCACGTTGTCCTGGAAGTGAAGGGGGCGGAGCTCACGCTCAGCCCGATCCACCGCGCCGCCCAGGGCGCGGTGCGCCCCGAGCTCGGGCTCGCCCTGAGGTTCCCCCGGTTCACGGGGCGGATCCGCGAGGACAAGGGACCGAGCGAAGCGACGACCTCGACCGAACTCCTCGAGATGTATCGTCTCCAGGTCCGCCAAGCCTCCCCGTCCAGCGAAGGGGCCTCCGCCGACGGCGGAACCTGAACCGCGGGCGACGGCTCGTCCGCCCAAAGGCATAAGAAGGGCGGGCTCGGTCGCAGAGGACCGGGAACACACATGCTGGTCGAGATGACCGAGCTTCTGGGACGCCAAATCTACACGCCGGACGGACGCCTCCTCGGCGAGGTCGACAACGTGGTCGTGGACGTCGAGTCCGCTAAGGTCGACGGGCTGTACGTCGACGAAACCAGTCCGATGTTAGTCGAGGATTCCCGCCCCACCAACGTCCCGTACCGGTGGGTCTCGGCGGTCAACGACGTCGTGCTCCTCAAGTACTTCCCGAAGCGGGTCTCCCTGAAGAAGGGGGGCGCCCGCCCGGCGAAGTCCGAGGAACCCGTCGCTCCCCCGGCCCGCTAGGCGCGCCGCGGGGATAGCCAAGCCCGGAAACGGCGCAGGACTTAAACGCCGAGAACTCGGCGAAGAGATCCTGCCGCGCAGGCGTTCGCCGGTTCAAATCCGGCTCCCCGCATCGCCCCGATGCGGACGGACGAGAGGGTAAGAACCGCCCCCCGCTGGGGGGCGTCATGCGGCGGTCGGAACTCGTTCGAGCCCTGGAGCGAGTGCCGCCCCCCGAACATCCCCGGGCCGAGCTCGAGCAGGTCGTCACGCCCCCCGAGCGGGTCGCGGACTTGCTCGAAGCGACCTCGACCGAGGGCGGTCTGGTCGGTCGCTCGGTAGTGGACCTGGGATCGGGGACCGGCCGCCTCGCGATCGGCGCCGCACTGCTGGGGGGTAGACCGGTCCTGGGGATCGAGAAGGACCCCGCCCTGGTGCGAGTCGCCGAGGCCTCCGCCCTCGCCCTCGGAGTGGCGGTCGAGTTTCGGGTGCGGGAAGTCGAGGGGTTCGTGGGCTCGGCCGATTTCGTCGTAATGAACCCGCCGTTCGGAGCGCAGCGAAAAGGGGCCGACCGACCATTCTGGGATGCGGCGTTCACCACCGCCCGGCGCGCGATCCTGGCGTTCGCCCTCGCCGAGTCCCGAACCTTTATAGCACGCCGAGCGGTCGCACGCTCCGCCCACATCGTCGCCACTCGGCCCGTGCTCTGGGAGCTCCCGCGAACCTTCGCGCACCACTCCCGTCGACGGGTCCCTTTGGACGTCGACCTCTGGACCATCCGAACGGA
Source organism: uncultured Thermoplasmata archaeon (assembly GCA_963749235.1). Lineage (GTDB taxonomy): Archaea > Thermoplasmatota > Thermoplasmata > Lutacidiplasmatales > UBA184 > Lutacidiplasma. The sequence goes on from CAVVLV010000001.1 coordinate 1,320,929, forward strand.
CCAGGAACCATGACCGATACCGAACTCCCCGCCCTCGTTGTCCCCGGCGACTATCTCGGCGCCGCCGAGGAGTTCCTCCCCGGCCGGGGGACGTACGAGAACCGGGGCCGGATCTATGCCTCCGTATTGGGCACCCCGAAGGTCGACGCGCGCGACCGCACCGTTCGGGTCGAAGCGCGCAACGCGATCCCCGAGCTCCAAGAGGACGACCTGGTCTACGCCCGCGTCGAGGAGATCAAGACCGCGATGCTCATCTGCGCCCTGCTCGGTCAGGCGGGTAGCCGCCGGAAGCTTCCGGGCGAACCGGAAGGGACCGTCCACATCTCGAAGGCCCGGGAAGGGTACACGGAGTCGTTCTCGGGCGAGTTCGCCATCGGCGACATCCTGCTCGCCCGCGTCCTCCAGGCCAAGCCCTCGGTCAAGCTCTCCACCGCCGCCGCGCCGCTGGGCGTCGTGGCGGCCCGTTGCCAGGTCTGCCATGCGCTCTTGACGATGGGTCCGACTGACTTGGTCTGTCCCCGCTGCGGAAACACGGAGCGCCGCAAGCTCGCGAAGGGACCCCGACCCGGCGGGCCGTCCGATGGACCCGACTCCCACTGAGGAGGAGCGTCGCCTCGCGACGCTCGTTCGCGCCCACGATCGGTGGCGCGGGCGGGACGTCTTCAACCTCTTGGCGAGCGAGAACGCCGTCTCCCCCACGGCCCGCAAGTACCTGGGGAGCGACCTCGCCGGTCGGTACACCCTCCCCCTGACCGCCCCGTTCGACGGCGAGACCATCGACAACAGTTACGCCGGCACCCGCTACACGGACCAGATCGAGACGCTCGCGAACGCCGCAGCCGCCCGCCTCTTTCGGGCGAAGTTCGCGACCACGCGACCTCTTTCCGGCCACATCGCCGCCCTCTCCGCCCTTGTCCCCCTGCTGCCCCCCAAGGCCCGGATCCTGGCCATCGCTCCGGACCAGGGCGGGTACGACGGGTACGCCCCCGGCTACATTCCGGCCGTGTTCGGGTACACGGTGCGCCCGCTCCCCGCGGACGGCCCCGGTCACTCGGTCGACGCTGCGCTCGCGGTCGAAACGATCCGGAACGAACGCCCGGACGCGGTCGTGCTCGGGCAGAGCTTCTTCCTGTTCCCCTACCCGCTACGGGAGATCGCGGAGGCGGCCCACGCCCACAACGCGCTCGTGTTCTACGACGCCTCGCACGTGCTCGGCCTCGTGGCCGGCGGGGAGTTCCAGGACCCGCTCGTGGAAGGCGCTGACATCGTCTACGGGAGCACCCACAAATCCTTCCCCGGACCGCAGGGCGGATTGCTCTACACGAACCGGGAGGATCTCTTCGCCCAGCTCGACCCTGCGCTCGTCTGGCGGATCTTCGACAACGCCCACTGGAACCGGATCGCGGCCCTGGGCCAGACCCTGCTCGAACTCGAGCGCTGCGGGAAGGAGTACGCCCGCACCGTGATCCAGAACGCCCAGGCGCTCGGTCGGGCCCTTCAGGATCTGGACCTGCCCATGGTCGCCGAGACGCAGGGGTTCACGCGTTCCCACCAGATCCATCTCGACCGCTCGGCCCTCCGCCAGCGGCATACGATCTCGGCCGGGGCCCTGGCGCGGCGGCTCGAGCGACAGCGACTGCTCATCGACCTCGTCGGCCGGATCGGGACCGCCGAGGCCGCGCGCCTCGGACTGACCCCTTCCGACATGCCTCACCTCGCCGAGCTCCTCGTGCGCGCCGGCCTCCGGAGGGAGAAGGTCGCGGCGGAAGTGCTCCGTTGGCGCCGCACGTTCATCGGGCTCCGGTTCGCCTGAGCCCGAGGGCCCCGCGCGGCCGCTCCGCCCGCGATCGAGATAAGAGAAGAAGGAAAGGGTTGGTCTAAGGGAAGCTTCCCCGACCTAGGACATCCCGTGCTCGCTCTTGGCGTGCGCCGAGAGCTCGTCCGCGGAGCCGAACGACTTGCCACAGACGCTGCAGGTGTTCGCCGAGTCGGTCTTCTGGTCCGACCAGGGCTGGGCCGGCTTGGCGGGCGGCTCCGACATCATCATGCGGGCCGCGACCAGGGCTGCCAGGATACCGACGATCAGGCCCACCAGGAGGAACAGCGTTCCGCTGACGGGGGCGCTGAGCCCAAAGTAGCCGGTCGCCGACGTTCCGCCCGTGGTGTTGTCCCACGTCGTGGTATTCTGGTAGACCGTCCCTCCACCCGACGCGGCGGCCGCGGTGACCGTAATGCTCGAGTTGAGGTATTCAGTACCCCACACCATGACGCCCTGGATCGAAACCGCGTAGGTACCGGGCGTTCCCTCATACCAGATCTTGGCGACCGAGATGCCCGGGCTCGACTGGATGAAGGTCCCCGTGAAGACCAGCGTCGCACCCGAGAAGATGTTCAGGTTCACCGCGGTGACATACTGGGCATGGTAGGCGACCGAGACCGTGATGTTCCCGGCCTGCACGGAGGTGGTGGTCGGGGAGACCAGAGCCCAGGTCGGCGTGTAGGTGATGAACGAGGTGAAGGTTCCGCTCGTGTTGTCGTTCGTAGCGAAGGTGCCTCCGTACCCGGCGCCGTTCAGGTCCGTGACGACGTCGAACGTGTAAGTGTCGATGAGCGAGTTCGTGCAGGTGGGGTCCGAGAACGCGCAGCCCAGCCAGGTCGAGTTGAGCGGGATTGCGTAGCTGGCCTGTCCCGAGACGATGGTGACGTTGTTGCTCGCCTGGACGTGGTGCGACAGGATGTCGGTCACCACGACGGTGGCGCCGGCATTAGCGCTGCTGATCGTGTAGCCCGTAACGTTCCACCAGCCGATCGTGAAATTCAGCCAGGCGGGGATCGTCGAGTACGGCGCCGGGGCGCTCGGTGATCGCCGCGAAGACTCCGGTGTTCAGCGGGGCATCCGGGTGGACCGGCGCCGCCGGCATGCCGTGGCCCGTCGTCAAGGCGGCTCCGCCGTCGCGCACGGGGGAGGCCGGTGCCGCATGGAGTGCGGTCGCCCCGGACAGACCCAGTACCAAGAACGCGGCTAGGAGCCCAATCCCTACAGTCCCGAACGTCAGCCTCGTGGCGCGGTGCATAGCTCCCCGGATGGCTTGTGCTACTTAAGCTTCTCGTGAGAGGCTGCTTTGGGATTATATTCCTCCGGCGTGACGGCGGGTGAATCTTCCTCATCGTTCATCGTTCGCGACGAACGAAAAGAACGACCCCTTGAGGGCTCTTCGAACTTCGTGGACCCACGTCGATCCCTCGTGTTCCCACTACCCACCGGTCCGGGGGTGGTCCCTCCTCCAGTTCGGATCCTGATGGACGAATTCCGACTCCTCGTCAATCAATGTCTCCGTCACGCCCTCTCCCTCCGTGTCACGTCTCGCGGAAGCCTCTCCCGCTATGCTCGAACACATGCGCTCGAGGCTCGCGTTACCGGGAAAATCGGCCTCACAGCCGCGGAGGTTGCGACTTCACTCGCGAGCGGACATCGGCGACGACTCCGCGAGGGATTCCCCTGCCGAGTCCCGTACGTTCTGACTCCCTTCGTGCGAATCCCTTCCTCTGCCTTTCACCTCGACCTAGACACGGGAAGGCTCCGACTCTCCCTTCGCCGAGGAGAGTGGACCTCCCTCTCCGTCCCGGTCTCGAGCTACCATCGAAGGGTGCTCGCGGAGCCGGGACGTCGGATCACTCAGGTCCACATCGGCCTGCATCAAGTGGCGGTGGTCTATGCGCAGGCCACTCCGGAGCGCTACTCACCCCGATCGTTCGTCGCCCTCGACACCAACGAGTCGTCCCTGGACGGAGTTCGGGTTACTCCCGAGGGAGCCTCCTTCGTTCGCCTTCTCTTCCCCGAGATCCGAGCGATCCAGTTTCGTCACATGGGTCGACGGCAATACCTCGGCCGGAAGAAGGCGCACGACAGACGGGTCGCTCGCCACCTGCTAGGTCGAGAAGGGAGGAGGGAGCGCCATCGGATCCGGACCCGACTCCACGACCTCACTCGCTCGCTCATCGATCGGCTCACCGAACAGAAGGCGACTCTCGTGCTCGAGGACCTCAAGGGAATCCTAACCCCGCGACGAGGGGGCAGGGCCTTCGGCCGAGGCACCCGCTTCCGTTCCCCCTACTTCCGGCGTCGCCTCTCCTCCTGGCCGCGAGGAGAGTTGCACCGCCAACTCGCCTACAAGGCCCGGGATCGGGGTGTTCCCATAATCTGGGTCGATCCCTATCTCACGTCACGAACCTGCCCGAAATGTGGTGAAGTATCAGAACACCGAAGAAGGGTGGGGACTAGGTTCGACTGCGCGAAGTGTGGGTGGTCGTGTGACCGTCAACTGAACGCCGGGCTGAACCTGGGAGTAACCGTCCTGCGGCGCGACGCAGGACTTGGGGGTCTTCGACTTGACCCCGGCGCCCTTCCCAAGGATGTAGTGATACCCCTCTACGGGTCGGCCAACGACCGACTCGCAAGGGTGGAGCGGAGGGGAATGGAGGGAGAGGATTCCATCGCCTCCCCGTTTCGGGGAGTGATGGGATGACATCCCAAAGCCGTGGGTGAGTTATTTCCCGAGTGCGGTTGGTGCTGAGGATTCCCAGGGCTCGAGTGGTCATGAAACGTGCGGCGCGACTCCGAACCCGTTCCCCCCACCCGGCCGGGCCTGCGCCGGCCTTGCCCTTGCCCGGACCAGTCGCTCTCACTGGTTCCCCGGGGGTCGGGAAGTCGTCGGTGGTGTCTCATCTTCCTCCCAACTGGACCTGCATCGAGGTCGGAGACTTCGCCCGCGCGGCGGGCTGTGGCCGTGCGCAGCGGACGGGCGTCCTGGTCGATCTCCCTCTTCTCCGCCGTCGGTTCCCCGCGCTCCATCGAGCCCACCCCTACGACCTCTACGTCGGACATCTCGCTCACTTGCTTCCGATCCGGGACGTCGTGGTGCTCCGCTGCCACCCGGTGGAGCTCGCCCATCGCCTGGCCCGCGCCCATCGAGGGACGCTCGCCGATCGCAACGCGAACGTGGTCGCCGAGGCGATCGACCTCGTCCTTCGGGAGGCCGTGGGGCCCGGTCGTCGGGTGTGGGAACTGGACACCTCGGGCCGGACCGCCTCCGACGTGGCGGTCGAGGTCGGACGCCGACTCGCCCGTCGGGGTCCGTCGCGCTTCGGTCGGGTCGACTGGCTTGCCGACTCGCGGGTCACCGACTATCTTTTGGACCGGACGCCGTAGGGACTCCGATGGTCCTCGAGGGCTACCGCGCTCGGGTCCACCCGTACGTTGCGCGAATGGCCCGCCCGTTCCACGGGTGGACCCCGGCGTCGCTCAGCTGGCTTGCCCTCGGCCTGGCCGCGGCCGCCGGACTCCTGTCGGGGCTGGTCCGCTGGACGACCCCGCTCCTGTTCCTTCCCGTCGCCCTCTTGATCTTCCTCACCGGGCTCTTCGATGTCCTGGACGGGGAGGTCGCCCGGGCGACCGGCCGGGCGAGCCCCCGCGGCGACCTCTTGGATCACGTGTTCGACCGGTACGCGGACATCTTCATCGTCCTCGGCCTGGCCGTCTCCGGGTACGCGAACCCGTACCTGGCGCTGCTCGCGCTCGTGAGCCTGCTCCTCACTAGTTACATGGGTACCCAGGCCCAGGCGATGGGCCAGGGCCGCCTCTACGCTGGCCTGCTCTCACGCTCCGATCGGCTTGTGGTGCTGGCGCTCGCGACCTTCCTGGAGTTCGACTGGTCGCTCCCCTGGCCCTGGGCCCCGACCGAGCCCTTCTCCCGGTTCGTCGTGATGGGGATCGGGTTCACCGTGATCGACGTCGCCTTCGTCTACTTCGTCATCGCCGGTCAGTGGACCGCGGTCGCGCGGGCGTACCGGACCTATCGGGCGCTCCCGCCGACGGGCTAGGAGCGCCGCGGTCGCGGTTCTCCCGTTCCTGCACTGTCCCGCCCCGGATCCGGTAGTACTGCAGCGGGTGGCGGAGTCGGTCCTCGAAGCAGAGCAGGTCCCGAGCGCGGTCTTTCGGGTCCGTCGCAGCCGAATCGCCGTCGCGAACGCAGAGACCGTGGCTGCGGAGGGTCTCGCACTCGGGCGGTTCGTACCCCACCCCGCCGTCCCGCTGGGTGATGTGCTCGACCTGGTAGCGCGTCACGGACTCGTCGAAGTCGGGCGCCCCCCGGTAGGCGTCCACGATCGTCTCGGCGTCGGCGCCGGCTCGATGCAGGAACGCGGCGAGCGCGAAGCGCCCGGCGTGGGAAAGGTTCTCGCCGGCCTGGAGGGTGCGTCGCATCTTCCGGATGCACGGTGGGAACCGGTCCGGTAGCAGACTTCCGCCGGGGAGCCCCGACCGGGCGACCGGGAGCGGCATGCGGGCAACCAGTTCTGCGAAGAGCTCGGCTTCGCGTCCTCGGACGAACTGGACGACGTCCTCGGTGAGCGGGATCGGCTCCGCCAGGGTTCGCCGGATCGCCTCCTCCAACAGCCGAGCGGCGCGTTGCGACCGTACCACGACGGAGCCGCGGCGGACGTCCTGGCGTACGAGGCGGAAATCCCCCTCCCGGATCGGAGTGGCGAGCCGGAGGTAGTCGACGAGCCCTACCTCCCACCCATCGGGAGTGAGGGTGAGGCTGGCGCGGAGCTTCGCCGCCACTGTCCGGAGCTCCTCGTCCTGCTCGGCCCCGGTGAGCGACTCCAACCGGGACGAACTTCGTTTCGATTCGGCCACCGCCCATCGCCGGAGAGCGGCCATCGAGGGGGCCGAGGCCAGGACCAGGCGGGCGAAGAGGAAGGAAAGGTACCGAACTTCCGGGGTGGCGCTCGCAAACTCGGCGACGTTCCGGATGGCGCGAGGGTCGTCCGCCGCCGCCAGGATGCGGGCCCGGCCGAGGACCCGCGCCCCCTCGTACGCCGGATCCTCGAGGAGGCTGCGGACGGTCCACCCCTGGTCGCGCAGCAAGGCCTCCGCCCCGGGCAGGAACGGATACTCCCCGTACAGGGAGGTATCGTCTAGAGGAGCCGTGGAACGACGAACTGCCATAGGAGCAACACGAGGACCAGGAACGAAGAGGCGAGGGCGGCCTTGCCGCCAAACTCCTCGAGACGGGTTTCCGACCAGGTCTTCCGGAAGCGGGCGGCGATCGAGGCCGAGAAGTCCCGGAAGAGGAGGCCCCCGTCCAGGGGGACCAGGGGCAGGGCGTTCGATAGCCCGAGGAGGAGGCTCATCCACGCGATCCAGTAGAGCACGTTCGCCCCGATCCAGAACGTGTTCGGGTCGACGTTGGCGAACGGCCCGGTGAGATGGAAGTACTGCAGGGACGACCCTCCGACCGGTTCCAACGTCGCGAGGGGCAGCACGATCCAGTCGATGCTGCCGACGAGCGGGCCGTTCGGGCTGCCGAGCGGCCACACGAGGGTCTGCTTCAAGGCGGGCGGGGTCAGGAACGCGGGGAGCACGCCAAGGAACCCCCGCTGGGCCACGTTCGGGTTCTTCGTGAGGTTGGCCGACGCCGTGACCGTGTGCCCGAGGGCGGCCGAATAGAACCGGACCACCACGATCTCACCGGGGGTCGTGTTCGCGAGCGCCGCATCGAATCGGTCGACGGAGGTCGTCGCCGTGCCGTTGATCGACGTGATGATGTCGCCCGGCACGAGACTGATGTTGGCCGCGGGCGAACCCGCCACGACGGAGACGACACCGACCCCGTTGGCGTTCGGCACGACGGACGAGGAGACCACGGCCGAGAGCGCGACGAAGAAGACGACGGCGATCGCAAAATTGGCGAGGACGCCCGCGGCCGCGACCCGGTCGCGCTTCCTGCGGGGCGCGGCCATCATGTCGGTCTCGTCCTGTTCGACGAACGCTCCGACCGGGATCACGCACCAGAGCACGCCAACGCTCTTCACGCCGATGCCCTGCGATCGAGCCACGATCCCGTGGCTCAGTTCGTGGAGGACGATCCCGATGATGAGGGCGATGAGGCCGTACCAGAGAGGAATGAGGGGATTGATCCCCGGGATCGCGAGCGCTTCGGAGGGTGACGGGGCCGCCGAGGCCGGAATGGTGAACGAGAGGGCGGCGCCGAGCACGAGGAGGGCCACGATCACTCCCATGGAGATCGCGGCCAGCCAGATCCCGAGGTCGCTCACCGCGGTCCAGAACCGGCGGAACCGGCTCCATCGCTCGATGTCCTCGAGACCCCGCTTGGTCTTGATCATCAGGGCCGGCCCGAAGAGCGAGATCGCCCGGTCCGCCCCGAGGTAACCGTACCGGTGCAGCAGCAGGACGCCGACGACGTAGAGGAGAACGACGCCGATCAGAATCTCGTAGTAGAAGTACGGGTCCACGGAGTCTCCGCGGCCCCACGCCGGGGGTCGTTTATACGCTCTGCCCGCGCCGGCTCCTCGTTTCAGACAGGGTTAAGCCCGGTTGGATACTCGTACTCGCATTGACTCGACCCCGAGCGGGCCTCCGCGCCTCACTGGCGCTCGTCATCGCGCTTGCGGCGGTCCTCGGGATGAGCCTTCCGGGGATCGGCCTGCTGCCGGTGGACTCCGCGGCGGATCACGCCGTGTTGCCCGGTGCCGGTCTGTCCCCCGGAACCGTCTCCATCGCCCCGGGCTTCCTCCCGGGTACGAGTGTTAGCGCCCTGCGCCCGGCGGCCGAAGCGTCTCCGATGAACGTCCTCGTGGGCCTGGCTTCCCCCGGTGCGACGAGCGAGGCCGCCCAGGCCGCAGCGGAGTACTTCCCGGACTCCGCCGAGTACCATCTGTACCTCTCGCCATTGGAGGTCGCCAGCCGCTACGGCCCGAGCCCGAGCACGGTGGCGGCGGCCGCGTCCTACTTCTCGAATTACGGCCTCACCGTTCAGCCCTTGTCGGGCGGCGCCCTCCTCTCGGTCACGGGCCCGACGTCCGGTATGGCCGCCGCGTTCGGAACTTCCTTCGAGGAGTATCGATCGGAATCGGGGCGAACTTTCCTTAGCCACCCCACGCCGGCGGTCCTCCCCCGCGGTCTCCCCTGGACCGGGGCGTATGGACTCGGCAATGCGACCCCGATGACACCGCTGACTGTGCCTCTCTCCGGGGTGGCCGCGGTGGCGGGACCGGCCGCGACCTGCTCGGGAGGTTCCACGGGGCTCTCGCCGTGCCAGATTTGGGGCGGGTACGACTCGGCGGGCTTGATCGCCAACGGCACGAACGGGACCGGCGTGCGGATCGCCGTCGTCGACACCTACGACGGAAGCGAACCGGAGTCCCGGCTGAAGACCGACCTCTCCCAGTTCGACTCCACCTTCTCCCTCCCAACTCCTAATGTATCCTACAACTACCCGGTACCAGGGCCGGCGAACCTCAACTCCACCTCGACGGGTTGGGGCCTCGAGGAAGCCCTCGACCTGGAGTGGTCGCACGCGTCGGGGCCCGGCGCATCGATCGCGATGACGTTCTCCCCGAACTCGGGCGTCGGGCTCTACGAGGCCGTGGACTGGCTGGTCTCGAACCATCTCGTCGACGTGATCTCCCTCAGCTGGGGGGAGCCCGATGTCGGCGTCTTCAACGCGTGGTCGACCCCGTGCTCGGTCGCGTGCAATGCCTCCTCTGACGGGAGCTACGAGCTCTTGGGGCCAGTGCTCGAAGCCGCGGCCCTCGAAGGGATCAGCGTGTTCGTCGCGAGCGGCGATTGTGGCTCGGCGGACGGCACGAGCGGGGTTTCAACCGACTATCCCTCGTCCGACCCGTTCGCAACAGGGGTAGGGGGGACGTTTCTCTCGGTCTCATCCACCGGCGTGTGGCAGAGTGAGGTGGGATGGAGCCTAAATTCGAGTGGGGCGAGTAGTCCGGGCTGCTACAACCAGGGTGGATCCGGGGGAGGCTACTCACTGTTCCCTCGCCCTTGGTGGCAGCATGGGACCGGCGTGCCGACCGCCCCGACCACCCGGGGGGACCCCGACGTCTCCGCGGACGCCTCGAACGGCGTTGAGATCATCCAGGGGGGAGGCGCCACCGCGGTAGGAGGCACAAGTCTGGCGACCCCTGTGTGGGCGGGTATCGCCGCGATCGCGGATCAACATGCTGCAGCACCGCTGGGATACCTCGACCCGGTGCTCTACTCGATCCTGAGAGGATCGAATTACTCAACCGACTTTCACGACATCACCTCCGGGAACAACGGGTACGCCGCCCACACCGGTTGGGACCCCGTCACCGGCATCGGCACGCCGATCGTCGCGCACCTCGTCCAGGACCTCGTGCGGGGGACTCCGGCCGCCTCATCGCTCGAAGCCTACCTCTATGCGGGTCCGCGGACCGGCCCGGCCCCCCTGACAGTGTCGTTCCATGTGGCCGCGAGCGGGGGCTCCGATTCCTACCCGCTCGAGGACATCTACTTCGGGGACGGGACCGCCGCAGTCGCCCTCAACGGGGCCTCCAATCACACGTACCGGACCTCAGGCGTCTACGGAGCATCCGCGTACGTGGCCGACTCGGCGGGGAACGTCTCCGTTTCCGAACCGTTCCCGATCGTGGTCGGGGGAGGGTCGGTCCTCACGGTCAACCTCACCGCCTCCAATGCGACCCCACGCGTCGGAGCTCCGGTCCAGCTCAACGCCACGGTGCACGGCGGGACCGCCCCGTACTCGTACCTGTTCACGTACGGCGACGGAACGTACCTCAACTGGAGTTCCTCGGATTCGGAGACGCACGAGTACCCGGCGGCGGGAGGATTCTGCGCGGACGTGGTCGTGCGGGATTCCGCAACGCCGGAGGACGGCGGGGCGAGCGCCGGCGTGGTGGTCCAGGTCGGCGGCGGGGCCGCCCCCACGTGCGTGAACGACTCGACCCCTCTCACGGTGGACGCCGACGCGGCCCCCGGAATCCGCAACGCGCCGGCCGACTTCCCTTCCCTCTTCCAGGTCTTCGGCGGTTCCGAAGGCGTGGGCGGCGGCTCCTTCACCGAGCAGCTCTCGTCCTCCGACCCGTACGTGACCGCCTGCCAGTGCACGATCTTCCGGGCGGCCGGGAATTACACGGTGACCCTCAACGCATCCGACCCCGTCGGGGACCGGGCCTCGAACGCCAGCAACGTGAGCGTGGCCCCACCGCTCGTAGGGACCTTTGACGCGAGCGCGACCTACGGGGTCGCTCCCCTCACGGTCCACTTCACGGCGTCCGTCTCGGGCGGGTACCGCGCGGACGCCGCGGACACCTCCTGGACGGTCGACACGCTCACCGGTCAGACGTTCACGGGCGCCTCCGTGAGCATGACGTACACGACCCCGGGACTCTACTTCGCCACCGGCGACCTTTCGGACTCCGGCCATGGGAACACCAGTGAGGGATTCCTGATCGACGTCGTCGCCGCCGGGGTCCCGGCCCAGCCGACCGTCACCGCGACCGTCACTCCCGCCGTGAACGTCACCTCGGGGACAACCGTAGACATCGCCGCCCAGTCGCAGTATGCGAACGGAAGCGCGCTGGCCTCGGTGATCAACTGGACGCTCTGGAATGGAGCGTCGGTCTTGGGTCCGTCCACGACCGCGACGTTCGACGCCCCCTTCGGGGGAGCCTCCCAGGGGCTCGACCTCCATCTCAACGTGAGCTGGCCCAGCCTCGGCACCGGGCTCACTTCGTATCCGCTCTACTCCCCCTCGTTCCTCGCCGTCGAAGCGGGAGGGTTTGTTCCGCGAGCGAATGCGCTCGAGCTCTCCGCCCAGGCCGGACCCGGCTGGGGGGCCCTGCCGTTGTCGTGGAGCGGGACCGCCAATGTCTCCGGCCCCGGAGTCGGCTCGCCGTCCTGGATGTTCGGGGACGGCACCCGAGGCCTGGGGCCCGAAGTACGCTACTTCTACCTGGTCCAGGGACGATTCAACGCGAGCGTTTCGGTGAACGACACCTGGGGCGATATCGCCCGGCTCCCCTTCGGAGTCAACCCGGGAGGGACCATCTATCCCGCGCTCACCGTTACGGCCGCGATCTCGGTCCAGTCGGGCCCGGCCCCGCTGACCGTCGACTTCTCGGCGACGGGCGGCGGAGGCGATGGCCGGTACTGGTACACGTGGTACTTTGGCGATGGAGGGAGTTCGACCGTCAATTCGACGCAGCACACGTACCACTCGGCCGGCAACTTCACCGTGACCCTCGTGCTCGCCGACCACCAGGGGGTCCAGATCGAGAGGAACTGGACGGTCGAGGTCTCCGCGAACCTTACCGTGGTGGGTACTGGAGCCCCTCCCCTACCGTGGCTCTGGATTGTCGGGATCGCGGCGTTCGTCGGGCTCGGGGCCGCGATCGCGGTGGTCCTCTCCCGCCGGGCCCGGCGGGATCCGCCTACCCCTTGACCACGCCCATCGGGACCAAGCGGGCGACGCGGCGGGTGAGGCCGGCGCCTTCCGCGACCCGGACGACCTCTTCGACGTCCTTGTAGGCCCCGGGAGCTTCCTCGGTCACGCCCTCCCGGGAGGCCGAGCGCACGATGATCCCCCGACTCCGCAACTCGCGCGTGACCTCCTCGTAGCGGAAGGTCCTCACAGCGGCATGGCGGCTCAGCCGTCGGCCCGCCCCGTGGCAGGAGGAACCGAACGACCGGTCCATGGAGGTGGCGAGACCCGAGAGAACGTAGCTCGCCGTCCCCATGTCGCCGGGGATCAGGACCGGCTGCCCGAACGGACGGTAGGCCGCGGGGACCTCGTCCCGTCCCGCCGGGAACGCACGGGTCGCGCCCTTGCGGTGAACTAGCAAGGACTTCGAGCCGCCGTTCACCCGGTGCGTCTCGACCTTGGCCATGTTGTGGGAGATGTCGTAGACGACGGAGAGGTCGAGCTCGGTGTCCGGCCGGCCGAAGACCGCGGAGAACGCCCGGCGAACCCCGTGGGTGATCGCCTGCCGGTTCGCCCATGCGAAGTTCGCGGCGGCGGCCATCGCCCCCAGGTAGCGGGTCCCGTCCTCCGAACCGATGGGGGCGCACGAAAGCTGACGGTCGACGAGCGTCGTCCCCTCCGAGGCGAGGCGTCGGTCCATCTCACCGATGTAGTCGGTCGCGACCTGGTGACCGAGCCCACGGGAGCCCGTGTGGAGCATGACGACGACCCGGTTCGGGAGGAGACCCATCGCCTCGGCGAAGGGGGCGTCCAGGACCCGGTCCACGGCCTGCACCTCGAGGAAGTGGTTCCCGGAGCCGAGGGTGCCGATCTGCTTCAACCCCCGCTTGCGAGCATTTTCCGAGACCTCCGACGGGCGGGCGCTAGACAGCCGACCCTCCTCTTCCTGGAACGGGAGGTCGTCGGTCCGGCCGAGGCCGCGCTCGACGGCCCACCGCGCCCCTCCGGCGAGGACCTCGTCCATCTCGGCGGGCTTCACGGTGTTCCCGCCGTGGGAACCCACTCCGGAGGGGACCTCCCGGTAGAGTCGTTCGATCAGCTCCGCGAGACGGGGGCGGACCTCGTCGACCGTGAGCGAGGTCCGCAGGAGTCGCACGCCGCAGTTGATGTCGTACCCGATCCCCCCGGAGAGACGACCCCCTCGGCGAGGTCGAACGCCGCCACTCCGCCGACCGGGAACCCGTAGCCGAAGTGGATGTCCGGCATCGCCAGCGCGTGGCGCTGGATGCCCGGAAGGGTCGCCACGTTCGCGAGCTGCCCGAGCGACGGGTCGCCGCTCACGGCGGACAGGAGCGCGTCGTCCGAGAACAGGATCCCCGGAACCCGCATCCCCGGCTGCTCCGAGGGATCGATCCGGTAGGTGAATTCGTCCAGTCGGACGAGGGCGGGAACCTTGTCCATGGGGCGCGGCCAACTCGGGACGGTATTAGAGGGTGGTTGCGCGGCGGGAGGTTCGTCGGCGAGGCCCCCGTCGGACCAGATACCGACAAGTAGCGCACCCCCCCTTGGTGAACGGGGAGGCTCGGATGCTGCTGCGGTCGTTGCTCATCATGGTCAACCTGACGACCATCGTGGCCGCCATCGTCGTCCTCCATGATTTCCCGCAGTACGCGGGGGCGGCGTTCTACGTCCTCGTCGGTTGGATGGTCGGGAGCCTGGTGCTCCTGTACGGACCCTGGGCGAACCGGCCGTTGAATTCCTTCCGAACGGGCGCCGCGACGCCGGGCACGCCCGCGACCGCGCCGCTGCCCTCCGCGGTGGCGCCGTCCGACATCCCGTTCTGCATCTACTGCGCCGCTCCGCTCCCCCTCCGCGCCCCGGTGTGCCCCGCGTGCGGCCACCGGACGCCGTACCTGTTGTAGGGGGACCTCGAGTGACCTCACCCAGCCCGATCGTCCGGTTGCCCCTCCCGGCGATGACGGCGGTCATTGGCGGCCTGACCGTGGTCGCGCTCCTCCTGGCCGTGCGGCTCGACTGGGGAATCTGGCGCTACGCCTTCTTCGCGATCCCCGCCGTGGTCGCCGTCTACTACCTCAACGAGTACCGGAAACTGCCCTACGAACCGTACCACTTCTTCCCGCAGCGACGGACCACGGCCGCGACGCCGACGGCCGCGCCCACTCCGACGGCGAGTGCGGCGCCCGCTCCGGCGGAGGAGCCGTTCGAGGATCCGGTCGAAGAGGCGGACCGCATCGCCGCCGAGACGGCGACACGCCCGACCCCCGAGGGCGAGGCTTCTCCCGAAACGACCCCGTCCGCACCCGAGCCGTAAGCGGCCCGATCACTTCGGGGCGACGTAGAGCAGGGGCTCGCGCGCCCGGGCATTCGCGCCCACGCCGACCTTCAGCCCACGGACCACCCCGGCCACGGGGCTCGTGATCTCGTTGCGCATCTTCATCGCCTCGAGGACCAAGAGGACCTCCCCGACCGCAACGTGGGCTCCCTCCGCGACGCGGAGCTCGACGACCTTGCCCGGGCATCGGCGGGACGACGGGGACTCCCTCGCCCACCGGAGCGGGCGGGGGCTCGGAGCTCGCCACCGGTGCCGCGACCGGTCGGGGGGCCTCCGGTCGCGAGGTCTCCGGAGCGGCGAGGCGTTCGAGGCCGACCCGGGCCCGCTCCCCGTTGACGTCGACCGGGGCGGGGGGTTCGGGGAAGTGATCCGGCCAGTTCTCGACCACGACCCGTTCCCCGCCGATCTCGAGCTCGACCCGGAGCGGCGAGGAGGTGACGAGCGTGACGGGATAGGTGTGACCCGCCACCGTCACCGAGGCGAGGTCGGCGGCGACCTCGACCTCCTCGGTCCTACCGTCGCGGGTGACGCGAAGACGCATCGATGTACCTCCGTTGGGAATGCAAGTGCACTCGTCCCTCGTGCGCCCAGGGACTGACTCCGGCCGAGCCGGAGCTCGTCGCGGCCGAGGGCAGGGCGGCCGGAGCAGGACGGGGTGCGCGCAGGGCCCCGATCACTCCGAGCGCGGCCGCGGTCAGAACGTCCGAGGTCAGCCCGCGGTCGCGGGAGGATCGGTACGCCTTGTAGACGGCAGGGAAGAGGGCGTAGCTCAGCGCCTCGGCGTCGTCGGCCGCTGGGACGAGAGCGCGTACCTCGCGGAGCGACTTTTCGAACTCGGGAGGGAGCAGGTCGGCCGGGCGACCGGTGATCGCCGGCGAGGTGGCGGTCACCCGGCGGACGAGCTCGGGGTCCAGCGGCGCCGGCGGAGTCCCGTAGAGACCGCGCACATAGTCGCGGACCTCCTGGGTGATCTGCTGGTAGCGGGTCCCGGTGAGCACGTTGAACACGGCCTGGATCCCGACGATCTGGCTGGTCGGCGTAACGAGCGGCGGATACCCCAGGTCGGCGCGCACGCGCGGGACCTCCTTCAGCACCTCGCCGAGCCGGCCGGAGGCGTCCTGCTCGGCGAGCTGCGAGAGGAGGTTGGAGAGCATCCCTCCCGGGATCTGGTGCGTGAGGATCCCGGGGTCGGTCTGCAGCGACCGCAAATTGAGCAAGGGGCGGTAGCGGTCCATCACGGTCGCGAAGTAGGCCGCAAGCTCGGCGAGCGCATCCAGGTCGAGGCGGGAATCGAGCGCGCTCCCCCGGAGAGCCCCCACGAGGGTCTCCGTCGGGGGCTGGGAGGCGCCGCCGGCAAAGGGGCTCAAGGCGCCGTCGATCGCCGTCGCTCCTGCCTCGGCGACCGCGAGGCAGGTCAGGGTCGCGAGCCCGCTCGCGGAGTGCGTGTGGACGACGACCGGGAGGCCGACCTCCTTCACGAGCGCCCCGACGAGCGCGGCGCCGGGGCCGGGCGGCATGAACCCGCCCATGTCCTTCACGCACAGTTCGTCGGCGCCCATCTCGGCGAGGCGGTGGCCGAGCGCGACGAACGCGGGCAGAGTGTGCACCGGGGACTGTGTGTAGCAGATCGTCGCCTGGGCGCGCGCGCCGGAGGCCTTTACCGCGTCCAGGGCGACCTGCATGTTCCTAGGGTCGTTCAGCGCGTCGAAGATGCGGAAGATGTCGACGCCCTGACGGGCTGACTCCGCGACGAACTTCCGGACCAGGTCGTCGGCATAGTGACGGTACCCGACCAGGTTCTGGCCCCGGAGCAGCATTTGGAGGGGCGTCCGGGGCATGGCCATCTTGAGCAGCCGAAGCCGTTCCCACGGGTCCTCCCGGAGGAACCGAACGCACACGTCGAACGTCGCCCCGCCCCAGACCTCGAGCGACCGGTACCCGATCGCGTCCAACCGCTCGGCGGCCGGCAGCATGTCGCGGGTCCGCATTCGGGTCGCGATCAGGGACTGGTGACCGTCCCGAAGGACCGTCTCGGTGAGGCCGACCATCGGGTGCGTCCTCGGTCCTAGAGCGGGATGTTCCCGTGCTTGCGGGCGGGTCGGTCGTCGCGTTTGGTGGCGAGGAGGCGAAGCCCCTGCACGAGCCGGGTCCGCGTCTCGGCGGGGTCGATGACGTCATCGATGTAGCCGCGCTCGGCGGCGAGGTACGGGTTCAGGAACTCGGCCCGGTACTCGGCCACCCGTCGATCGCGTTCGGCCGCCTGCTCCTCCGAGGGCACGCGCTCGATCTCCTTGCGGAAGAGGATGTTCACCGCCCCGTCCGCGCCCATCACGGCGATCTCGGCGGTCGGCCAGGCGAAGTTGAGGTCGCCTCCCAAGTGCTTCGAGCACATGACGTCGTAGGCTCCCCCGTACGCCTTCCGCAGGATGACGGTCAGCAACGGGACGGTCGCTTCGGCGTACGCGTACAGGAGCTTCGCCCCGTGACGGATGATCCCCCCGTGCTCCTGGGCGACCCCGGGCAGGAAGCCGGGGACGTCGACGAACGTGAGCAGCGGGAGGTTGAACGCGTCGCAGAACCTGACGAACCGCGCGGCCTTCGTGGAGGCCGGGATGTCGAGGGTGCCGGCGAGGACGGCCGGGTTGTTGGCGACCAGGCCCACCGGTCGGCCGTCCAACCGGGCGAACCCGACCACGATGTTGCCGGCCCACCCGGCTGGATCTCGAGGAAGGAGGCAACGTCGACGATGCGCTCGATGACCCCGTGCACGTCGTACGGCGCGTTCGAGTCCTCGGGGACGACCCCGGCGAGCTCGCCCGCCGCCGAATCCCGGGGCGCGGCCGCGGCCGCGAGGGGGGGCTCCTCCAGGTTGTTGAGCGGAAGGTAGGAGAGCAGACGGCGGGCCAGTGCGAGGGCGGCGGCGTCGGAGTCGGCCGTGAGGTGCGAGACGCCGCTCACGGTGCCGTGCGTGTCGGCCCCGCCGAGCGCGTCGAACGAGACCTCCTCTCCCGTGACCGCGCGGATCACGTCCGGTCCGGTGATGAACATGTGGGCCGTCCCGCGCGCCATGATCACGAAGTCCGTGATCGCGGGCGAGTAGACTGCCCCGCCCGCGCACGGGCCCAAGATGAGGGAGATCTGCGGTACGACGCCCGACAGCGCGACGTTCCGGAAGAAGACTTCGCCGTACCGCCCAGGCTCATCACGCCCTCCTGGATGCGGGCCCCGCCGGAATCGTTGAGCCCGACCACGGGGACCCCGGCCTTGCGGGCGGTCTCCATGATCTTGACGATCTTCATCGCATGCGCCTCGCCGAGCGCGCCCCCGAAGACCGTCGCGTCCTGGGCGAACGCGCAGACGGGCCGGCCCTCGACCTCGCCCCACCCAGTGACGACCCCATCCCCCGGAATGCGTCGCTCGTCGAGCCCGAAGGTGGACACGCGGTGGGTCACGAAGGGGTCGATCTCGACGAACGACTCCGGGTCGAAGAAAGTCTCCAACCGCTCGCGGGCCGAGAGCTTCCCGGCGGCGCGGTGCTTCGCTACGCGGTCGGCCCCTCCGCCCTCCTGGGCCTTCTTCTTGAGAGCGTTCCACCGGTCGAACGCGGGGGTCATGCTTCCTCCACGACCAGGTCGCCGGCCCGGACCGCCACGGGGCCCTCGCGGGTCGTGAGCCAGAGTTCGCCCTCGTCCCCCAGGGCCCGAATGACGCCGGTAAGGGTCCCGTCGACGGTCGCGCGACATCCGACCCCGTGCAGCGCGGCGCGGCACTCCTCCAGGATCGCCGGCACGTGGCTCGCCGAAGCGAGCGCCTCCGCGGCGGACACGATCGCCTCCACGACGACCTCTTCGAGGGCGTCCAGGGACGGGGGAACGGGCATCAGTTCGGCGAGGGTCACGACCCGGGGGGCGAGCGCCGGAGGAAAGGCGGCGACGGGGGTCGACACGTTGAGCCCGACCCCCACGACGGCGGCCCGGCCGAGGGTCGGCGAATCGACCTCGTCGGTCAGGATCCCGGCGAGCTTGCGGGTCCGTCGGCCCTCGAGAATGAGCAGGTCGTTGGGCCACTTGAGGACGGGGTGGATGCGGTAGCGGTCGGCGAGCGCTCGGCCGATCCGGGCGCCGGCCGCGAGCGGGAGGAGGGCGGCGTTCTCCGTAGGGGCGCGCACCACGACCGACAAGTACAGACCGCCCTCGGGCGAGCTCCACGCATGGTCGAGGCGTCCCCGGCCCGACGTTCGGCGACGGGCAACGACCGTCCCACCGTGCGGCGCCCCGGCCCGGGCACGGCGGATCGCCTCCGTCTGGGTCGAGGGGAGCTCGGTCCGGAATTCGCGAATTCCCAACGTGCGACCCTCCGAGGCCGGGGACGGTCCGCGGCGCTTAACCGTTTGCCGGCCCCGGCCGCCGGGCGCGGCCCGGTCCCCCGCATCGCCAGCCCTATAGGGCGCCCCGGCTCGACCCGCCGTGTCCTGCACCCAGGCCCTCCTGGAGAAGCTCGCTCCCGACATCGAGAAGGAGTTGAAGCCGAGGCTCCAAGGATTCATCGGGGCGTTCGTGCGCGCCTACCTTCCGCAGGTCTGGGTCTTCGAGACCGAGGAGGGGGCCACCTCGGTCCGTATCGAGCCCACGGGAGCCGTCACGGTAGCGGCCGGGCCCGCGACCGCACGGGACGTGACGATCCGCGGACCGCACGACCGGCTGAAGCAGGTCCTCTCGACCCGGACGAAAGGCGGCGCGAAGCCGACCGACTTTTCCGTCGTGGCCCACACCGCGAAGGGCCGAGCGGCTCTGGAACAGGTCCGGAGCCGGTTCGGCTTCTAGCGACCGAGGGGCGGGGCCTACGTCTCCGCGAGCTCGCGGAGCCGACGGACCATCTTGACGACCGCGCGGACGGCGTTCCCCGCGTTCTCGATCCGGTCCTGCGCCTGAAGTCGCGTCTCGCCGGGGCCGCTGATCCCGAGACCGAGCGGCTTCCCGTGCTCCACCGAGAGGTCGGTGAGCTTTCGAGCGGCTTGGTTCATCACGACCTCGTCGTGGTCGGTCTCGCCCTCGATCACCGCTCCGAGGGCGACGACCGCATCGACGTCCTTCCGCCTGAAGAGCGCCTGCACGGCGAGCGGGATGTCGTAGACGCCCGGCGTCTTCACCACCGGCCCCAAGGTCGCGCCCAGGAAGGCGACCTCCTCCTTCGCGCGCTCCAGCATCAGGAGCGTCACGTCGTAGTTGAACTCGCTCGCCACGATCGCCACGCACACGTTGTCCGCCGCCTTCGATTTCACCATGGTAGTTTTCCGGTTGGAACGCTCGTGGGTCGGCCGTGCGGGGCCCGCGTCCGCGAACCCCTGCCGGAGCCCCTCGCCCGCGCGGCGTTCCAGGTCGCGCGGTCGGAATAGCATCGCATACGCGTTCAGGGCGTGCTCCTCGGCCCGCCGTCGGGCGAGGGTCGCGAGCTCCCGCGGCCCGTCGGCCTCGCCTTCGAACACGAAGCACTCCACGATCGGCTTCGCCTCGAGCACCCCGGTGAAGAGGAGTCCCAGGGACGCTTCGTGGGCGCACGTCTTGTCGTACTCGGCCTTGCCCGGCATCCCGAGAGCGAGGCAGAGGTCGGCCTTCTCTTGGACGAACAGTTGCCGGCACGCGACCGGGAGGTCCTTGATCCCGGGGACCGTGCGCCGGACGATGCGGAACCCGGTCCCGCGGCCCTGGAGCGCGCGGATCGCGGCGTCCGCCATGTCGACCCGGGCGAACGTCGTGTCGGCGACGCCGATCTTCTTCACGCGGGCGGCTCTCCCGGCGCGCGCGCCCGCTCGAGGATCCGCTCGATGATGCGACGGGTCGCGAGCTCGTCATGCGGGTAGGCACGGATGCGAACGACCTTCAACGGGACGCCGCGGCGCGCGCACTCCGCCTCGACCTCGGTCTCGTTCCAGATCTGGTTGTACCCGAGGGCGATGATGGACGGGCGTTCGCGGACCACCGTCTCGTAGATGTCGGTGGTCGAGCCCAGGACGGCCCGGTCGACCGGCTTCAGCGCCTCGACCATCTCGCGACGGATGTTCTCGGGGGTGTACAGGTTCGTGCTTCAGCCGGCGAGCGGTCTTGTCCCGCGCGACCACGACCACGAGCTCGTCGCCGAGCTTGCGGGCCTCGGTCAGGAAGAAGACGTGTCCGGGGTGGAGGAGGTCGAAGACCCCCGTCGCCATTACGCGGACGACCATGTCCGCCAGGCCCTCAGGATCGTTTGGCCGTCCAGGAACTCGAACCCGTGCTCGAGGGCGTATCGGCGGGCGGCTTCCAGGTCCCGCGCGCCGCCCGAGTCACCGAGCATCTCGCAGACCGTCGTCGACTCCGAAAGGTGCCCCATCCGGGCGAGCGAGACGGAAAGCTCCGTATGACCCTTCCGCTCGGAAAGGAGCCCGCGGGCCGCGTAGATGATCGGGATGTGCCCCGGGGAGCTGAACTCGGCCGCGAATCGCCGTTGCGCCTCCGCGCTCGCGAGCCGGGGGCGTCGCGGGCGAGCTCGCCCAGGGCCCGGATCCCGGTCGCCCGGTCGTTGTCCGGGATCCCGGTGTACGTGGACCGGTGGTGGACGTGGAGCCCGAAGGGGCTCCGCGCGTCGTACCGCAGCTGCTCGTGGCCCACGTCCTTCAGGATGGGGAAATCGGGGGCGGCCGCGCCCAGGAGGTCGGCGTAGAACGGAAGCCCGAGGCGGACCCGGAGCTCGTCCGAGATCGCGGTGCAGATCCAGCCGCCCGCGTCCCTCCGAAGCAGGCGGATGAGCTCCGGCGTCGCGAGCTCGCTCAGGATGACGAGGTCGGTCTCCCCCTCGCGATCCGGCGCATCGAAGATGAGGACGGGTTCGCCGGTCTCGAGCGCCCGCACCGCGGCGGCGAGCTCGGGCGGCACCGGACGAGACGTTTCCACCTGCAACACAGGGGTACGACCGGGTGGAGACTAATAAGTAAGTTGTAACTACTCAAAAAAGGGTTGATGGCCGATGGGACGATGAGATCGGGTGTACGGCGTCAGCGGATCGGATCACGTTTCGAACACCCTTTGGAAAAGGGCGTTCTTAGGAGGTGATCCATCTGCAGGTTCCCCTACAGATACCTTGTTACGACTTAGTCCCCCTTGCTGAACCGAAGTTCGAGCGCCCCAAGATGAGGCACCCTCACTCCGACCCAACTCGGATGACTTGACGGGCGGTGTGTGCAAAGAGCAGGGGCACATTCACCGCGGGATGTTGACCCGCGATTACTACGGAATCCATTTTCACGAGGGCGAGTTACAGCCCTCGATCCAGACTACGATGGGGTTTCAGGATTGCCTTCCCCTTTCGGGGTCGGATCCCATTGTCCCCACCTTTGTAGCGCGCGTGTTGCCCGGGAGATTCGGGGCATACGGACCTACCGTAGACCTCTCCTTCCTCTGCCTTAGCGGCAGCGATCCCCTCAGTGTGCTCTCAGGACCGCTCCTGAAATAGCGACTGAAGGCGAGGGTCTCGTTCGTTATCTGACTTAACAGAACGCCTTACGGTACGAACTGACGATGGCCATGCACCACCTCTCGGAGAATCGGGCAAGGTCTTCGGCCTGGCTTTCATCCCTCCGTCGCCCCCGGTGAGTTTTCCGGCGTTGAATCCAATTGAACCGCACGCTCCTCCCGTTGCGGTGCTCTCCCGCCAATTCCTTTAAGTTTCAGTCTTGCGACCGTACTCCCCAAGCGGCAGACTTAACATCTTCACTCCGGCACTGGGAGCCCACGCAGGACCCCCAACACCAAGTCTGCAGAGTTTACACCCTAGACTACCGGGGTATCTAATCCCGTTTGCGCCCTAGGGCTTCGTCCCTCACTGTCGGATTCGTTCTAGGTGAACGCCTTCGCCACTGGTGGTCCCCCCAGGATTACAGGATTTTACCCCTACCCCGGGAGTACCTTCACCCTCTCCCGATCCCAAGCCAAGCAGTGTCTCCGGAATTCGGACGGTTGGGCCGCCCGATTTACCCGGAGATTTGCCTGGCCAGCTACGGACGCTTTAGGCTCAATAATAATGAGCACCACTCGGGCCGCGGGTATTACCGCGGCGGCTGGCACCCGTCTTACCCGGCCCTTACTTCTCGAGCTTTTTAGGCTCGAGAACAGCCTAGACATAAGTCTAGGCACTTGGAGTTCCCCCATCGTGGTTGCCCACATTGTGGAGGTTTCGCGCCTGCTGCGTCCCGTAGGACCTGGATTCGTGTCTCAGAATCCATCTCCGGGCGACTTCTCCCAAAGCCCGTACCCGTCTCTGGCTAGGGGGTCCGTAAAACCCCCTACTACCTGATAGGCCGCAGACCCATCCTCGAGCCCCGTAGGATTTGGACCTGGAAGCCTTCCATCATTCCAGATCTATCGGGTATTATTCCCAGTTTCCCGGGGTTATCCCCGTCTCGAGGGCAGATTGTCCGCGTGTTACTGAGCAGTGCGCCGAGGGCTTACCCCTCTCGACTCGCATGGCTTAAGCGAACTCCAATAGCGGTGCCCGCCGGCAGGATCAACCGGATTTGTGTGCACACTGACTTGCCTGTGTGCGGGGCTTACATGTCGTGACCGATCTACTGACTGGCAGGATTATGCTCTTCTCGCTGAATTGAGCTATTCGCGTACATATTCGATCTCATCCGTCGGCTCCGAGAGGTCACTCCCCGTCTCCAGGGAGGGGATCTCGGGGCTCCACGCCCCATCGGGCCATCTGTGGCGTCGCCTTGGAAGAGGCCGGTTCATGTGTCCCCGGCTCGCCGTGGCGGCGTCCCACAGTCGTTCCCCCGGAGGGGTCCGACCGCAGTGCGCGGGCCGAGGAGGGCCTCCTACTTAAGCCCCACTCCCGGGGTTTTTTTCGCGCGGTCGACTACCAGATCGCGACCCGGAGTTTCTTCTTCCGCCACATGGGGCGGCCCGGGGCGACCTGGAACGCCTCGAAGAAGGCGTCCAGGTTGTCGACCGCCCCGCGCACGCGGAACATGCCGGGCGCGTGCGGGTCGATGACCTGGAGACGTCGGGTCTCGGGTTCCAGGATGTTCTGTCGCCAGACCTGCGCCCAGGAGAGGAAGAACCGTTGCTCCGGAGTGAACCCGTCGATCGGGCGGCGGCGATCGGGGTTCCGGGCGAGCCGGCGCTGCAGCGCCTCGTACGCGATGCTGAGCCCCCCCAGGTCAGCGAGGTTCTCACCCAAGGTCAGCTCCCCCCGGACCGGTAGCCCGGGGAGGGGTTCGAAGTGGTTGTACTCGTCCACGACCTGTTGCGCCCGCCGGCCGAACTCGTGCGCATCGGACGCGGTCCACCAGTCCGACAAATTCCCCTCCGCGTCGAACTTCCGCCCCTGGTCGTCGTAGCCGTGGGTGATCTCGTGCCCGATGACCGCTCCGATCCCTCCGTAGTTGACCCCGTCGTCCATCGTCACGTCGAAGAAGGGGGGCTGGAGGATCCCGGCCGGGAACACGATCTCGTTCTTCACGGGGCTGAAGTAGGCGTTCACGGTCGGCGGCGTCATGTCCCATTCGGTCCGGTCGACCGGATGCCCGACGCGCACCGCCTGCCGGTGGACCTCGAAGGCTCGAGCGCGTCGGACGTTGCCGTAGTACTCGTCCCGGCGCACGCGGACCGCGGAGTAATCCCGGAACCGGTCGGGGTGGCCGATCTTCGCTTGGAACCGGGCGAACTTCTCGAGAGCCCGACGCCGCGTCGCCGCGGTCATCCAGGGCCGGTGGGCGAGCCGATCCGTAAAGACCGCCTTGAGATCCTCCACCAGCTCGGCCATCCGGGCGCGGGCCTCGGGCGGAAAATGCTCCTTGACGTAGAGCTCGCCGAGCGCCTCCCCCATCACCCGATCGATGACGAGGGCCGCGCGCTTCCACGCCGGCTCCGGCTCGGCCTGGCCCAGGAGCGTTCGGTGGAAGAAGTCGAAATCGCTCGCCTCGGCGGCTTCGTGCAGAAAGGGAGCGGCACTCCGGAGGACCTGCCAACGGAGGTACTCCTGCCATTCGGCCACGGAGTGGGCGGAAAGCGCGCGCTCGACCGCCTCGAAGAACTCGGGCTGTCCGACGATGACGTAGGGGGTGGTGCCGAGCCCGCGCTCGGAGAGGTAGAGGTTCCAGGGCGTCCTCGGGTTGGCCGCCCCGAGCTCGTCCATCGTGCGCCGGTGGTAGTTCTTCTCCTCGTCCCGCAGGTCGGTCCGGGACCGGCTCGCCCGGGCGAACTCGGACTCGATATCGACCACCGTCTCGGCCGCGGCCGTGGCCCGATTCACGTTCAAGCCGAGGGAACGGAAGCTCCGGTCCAGGTGGGTCCGGTACGACCCGAGCACCCCGCCGAACTTGGGGTCGAGATAGTACTCCCGATCCGGTAGCGAGAGACCCCCCTGGTCCAGGTAGAACGCGTAGACGGCGCTGTGGCGCTTGTCCGGGTAGACGTAGCTGTCGAAGAGGCCGTGGGCGCCGATCCGGTGGAGCCCGGCGAGCGCCCGATAGAGGTCGTCGATCGAGGCGACCCGCTCGACGGCCGCCAGGTCGTCGGCGATCGGCTGGAACCGAAGATCCTCCCGCCGCCGAGAATCGAGGGCGGACGCGAAGAAGTCGCCGACCTTGCGGGACGGCGAGTTCGCGGGCGCGCCCGGATCCGCCGCGGTGCGTTCCAGGATCGCCCGAAGGTGTCGGAAATTCTGGTTGAGCAGCTCATCGAACGCGCCCCATCGGGACTTATCGGAGGGCACCGGGTTCTCCCGGCGCCACGTTCCGTTCGCGAACTCGTAGAAGTCGTCGGAGGGATCGACCGATCGATCGATCCGGGCCACGGAGAAGCGGGGGTCCGCCGCCGGCGGGTCCGGAGAAGTCGGCGCCGGGCCGTTCGGGGTGATGGGTGGTTCGGGCATGCGCCGATCCTTGGGAGCCCCGAGGTCCGGCAGGTCAAGAACGTTTCCGTCGGAGGCCCCGCGCCGGGGCGCGGCCCTACATCTCGCCGCGCTCGATCTGGCGCACGCAGAGCGGCACTTCCAGGAGCGAGGTGATCTCCGGAGGGTCCATCCCCAGGCCGGTGCCGTCCCGGTTCAGCCAGACCGAGTGGAGCCCCGCCGCGAGCGCGCCGCGCGTGTCCGTCCAGGGGAGGTCGCCGACGTAGAGGGTCTCGGCCGGATCGACCTTCAATCGCTCGGTGGCCCGTCGGAAGATCGCCGCGTCCGGTTTCGCCACGCCCTCGCTCCCCGACGAGACGATCCGCTCGAAGTAGGAGAGGACGCCGACCCGGTCCAGGAGCCGACGCAGGCTCGCCTCGCTGGAGGAGTTCGACACGATCCCGAGCCGGCGATGCTCCTTCACGAGGGTGTCGAGACAGCGTCGCACGTCGGAGTAGAGCCGGATGGGGCGCTCGTCGGGCGAGCGGAGCCGAAGAAACTTCAAGCCCACCCCGGGTTCGAGCTCCCGCTCCGCCGCGCGGGACAAGACGTGGGTCCAGAACCGGGCGAGGCGCGCCTCCTGGGAGCCGTCGGGCGGGTGGGCGTCGAACTCCGCCACGACCTCGGTGTAGGCGTGGGCCAAGTTGTCGATGTCGAGCTCGAGGAAGAGCCGCCGGGCGAGGTCGGCCCAGCCCGAGAAGTCCCGCTCGTCGACCAGGGTCCCCCCCACGTCGAAGAGGACGGCGCGGATCTTGGGGGCGCGATGGGGCACGTCCGGCCGGAAGTCCGGCACGGCTCATTACCCTTGGTCGCTCCCGCCCGGGAGCGCGCGGTGAGGCGCGTTAGGCCACGCTGACGCTGACGATGTCCGAGTGGCGGAGCAGGATCGCCCGGGCGACCTTCAGGTTCTTCCCCGCCTTGCCGATCGCGCGCGCCTTCCAGGCGGGATCGACCGTCACGGTCGCGTGGCGGCCCTTCCCCTTCGGGGCGAGGTCGACCCGCTTCGGTGAGTACCAGTAGAAGATGTTGCGGGCCAAGGTCTCCGGGTCGTCCGCGAACTCGACGACCTGGATCTCCTTCTTCAGCATCCCCTTCAGCCGGTCGACCAGCACGCCGCCGGGTCCGACCGCCTTGTGGACCTCACCGGGGTAGACCAAGAAGACGAGCTTGTCCTCCGCCTCGAGGCAGTCCCGGACGCGGGCGCCGGTCCGTTCCTCGAACAGGCGAATGTAGCCGATCGTCTCGTTGTCGAACGCGATCTCGGTCATCGGTCGAAGAGGTTCCGAGCCCGGGATCCCGTCACGTCTCGAGCGAGAGGATCGCGCTCGATCCCGCGTCCAGGATCGCCATCGCGCTCACGGGGAACGGACGCCCGCACGCTTGGCCCAGCTCGACCGCGGTCCCCTCGTAGTGGTAGATCGGGACCTTGCCGAGCGCGCGGTCGGTCCGTAGCTTCTCGTCGGGGCACGTGGTCGAGACGATCAGCAGCTTCGCCTTCTTCCCCTCGGCCGCCTCGCGCGCCTCGGCGACGCCGAGCTTGACCTTCCCCGTCTCGAGGGCGACCTTCAGCGCATGGGCGAGGTCCATGGACTACGCCCCCTCCACGGCGACGGGTTCCGGCGGCGGCGCGGGCTTCTCCACCCGGGCGAGCGGTCGGTAGACCAGGTTGACGGCCCCCGTGCCCAGCGTGATCGGTTGGCCGACGATGATGTTCTCGGCGACGCCCTTCAACTCGTCCACCTCGCCGATGATGGCGGCGCGCAGGAGGTGCGCGGCGGTGATCTCGAAGGCGGCCCGCGCGAGCACACTCGACTTCTTGCCGGAGATCCCGTGCCGGCCGATGGCGCGGATGTCCCCTTCGTTCGTCATGAGGTCGGAGACCAACATCAGGTGGCGGATGTCCACGCCGAGTCCCTGCTCCGCGAGGGTTCGGTTCGCCTCGAAGATCAGGGCGGCCCGGGCCGCCTCGACGCCGTAGACCCGGTAGATCTCGAAGACCGAGTTGGTCGTCGTCCGTACGCCGTCCACGCCGGTGATCTCGAGGACGCCGTCCAGGTTGGAACCCTCGGTGTAGATGACATACTCGTCCTTTTCCCGTCGGATCAGCGCCCGCCGGATCCCGAGGACGCCCTTGATCTGGATCCCCTTGGCCTCCTCGCTCGCGAGGAGGAGCTTCTTGAACGGCATCTCCTCGACGAGTTCCTCCTTGCGGGACTTCGTCGGGGTCGTCCGGGCCTCCTTGAGCTGGATCTCGAACGTTCGGGTCTCCCCGCTCCCGGAGCCCGGCTTGAGCTCGAAGAGTCGGCCGTCCAGGTTCTCCAGGAGCGCCGCCTCGATCTCCGCGCGCTTGACCCCACGCGCGCTCATCAGCGCCGCCTGGGGGCTCACGAGGACCTTGAGATCCTCGACGACGGTGCCGACCACGGCGACGTCGGGCACGGTCGTGACCTCGATCCGGAGCGCGATCGCCTCGACCGCGTCCCGGTCGTTCTTGAACTTCCGGTCGACGTGGACCGTCATCATCGGCGTGGAAGGAACGCGACGCGCATCGACGAGCTCGATCAAGCGCGGCAGGCCGAGCGTGACGTTCATCTCGGCGACGCCGGCGTAGTGGAAGGTACGCAACGTCATCTGCGTGCCGGGCTCGCCGATCGATTGCGCGGCGATGATGCCGACCGACTCGTGCGCGTCGACCTCGGCGCGACCGAACCGGCGGGCGACCTCGTGGAGGATCTTGGACGTGTCCGAAGGCGAGAGCCGCAGGCTCTGGATCTTGGCCCTGAGCCCGTCCACGAGCGAGGGCGGGAGCCGCACGCCCTCCGCCTTGGCGACTTCCTGGATCCGCTGCGCCAAGTCCTTGCCCGGTTTCTTCTCTTCCGCCATCGTCATTCGCCTCCGAACTCGGGGCCCTCACCGGGCTCGCCGACTTCCTCGCCTTCCTCTTCCTCGCCCTCTTCCTCGGCCTGCGCCTCCGCCTGGAGGTCCATCTCTTCCTCCGAGACCGGCGGCGAGCCGTCGACGTCGTCGGGTCCGCGCATGTCGCCCGCGCGCACGCGGCGCCCCAAGACCTGCGAGACGACCTCGTCGAGCGGCACGGCCTCGCCCTGGAACGAGCGAGTGGGGTCGATCCCGTCCTCCCCGTACCGGAACTCGATGATCGTGCCCGCGGTGTTGCGGACCATGCCGTCCTCGGAGACGTTCAGGTCCTCGAGAGCGTTGATGAGCCGGCGCTGCATGTAGCCGGACCGGCTCGTCCGCACGGCCGTGTCGACGAGCGACTCCCGGCCGCCCATCGAGTGGAAGAAGTACTCCGTCGGGGAGAGGCCGCTCTTGTAGTTCGAGCTGACGAACCCGCGCGCGTCGGCCCCCAAGTCCCCGCGGCTGAAGTGCGGGAGCGTCCGGTGAACGTAGCCGCGGAGGAGGCGCTCGCCCCGCACGGACTGCTGTCCGACGGCGCCGGCCATCTGCGTCAGGTTGAGCATTGAACCGCGGGCCCCCGATTTCGCGAGGATGACCGCGGGGTTCTCGAGACCCAAGAACCGACCCGCGATGTCGCCGGCCTTGTCCCGCGCCTGCCCGAGCTCGCGCCGCACCTGCACCTCGAGCGTTTCCTCGAGCGAGCGGCCCGGCATCTGCTCCAGCTTGCCCACGCGGTACTGCTCGACCAGGTCCGTGACCTTGATGCGGGCGTCCTGGAGCGCGGTCCGGATCTCCTTCTGCGCCCCCTCGGGGACGTCCTCGTCGTCGATCCCCGTGGAGAGGCCCTTCAACCCGATCGCGGTGATGCAGAGGCGACTCATCTCGTCCAGGAACTGGCGCGCCCGCGGCATGCCGTTGTTCCTCGCGATCGCGTCCAGGACGGCGCCCTTCTCGAAGGCGATCGCCTTCTTGTCGATCGTCCCGGCCTTCAGCACGCCATTCTCGATCACGACGTAGGCGTCGTGCTTGCACGAGAGCGGAGCACAGTCGCACCGCGCCCAGATGTTCGAGCGGAACTCGAGGGTGAGGTCGGACGGAAGCGTGAGCGAGAAGAGCTGCTTGCCCGTCCAGTACGCCTCGCCATCCTTGTCCTTGCCCGCCGGGGGGGGCATGGGGTAGTTGAGCTTCGAGAGGAGGTAGGTGACCTCGGCCCGGGAATACGTCGGGTTCTGGTACGTCAGGAGGAATCCTGCGGTGATGTGGTCGTGGAGCATCCCGATGATGGGGCCGCCGTACCGCGGTGAGAGGATGTGCTCCTCGACCTTCATCAGGACCTTGGCCTCGGCGCGCGCCTCCTGGCTTTGGAGCACGTGGAGGTTCATCTCGTCGCCGTCGAAATCTGCGTTGTACGGAGGGCAGTCGCACAGGTTGAACCGGAACGTCTTGTGCGGGAGGATCCGGACGAAGTGGGCCATCATGCTCATCCGGTGCAGGCTCGGCTGCCGGTTGAACAGGACGATGTCGCCGTCGACGAGCTGGCGCTCGACGATCGAGCCGGGGAGCACGAGCTCCGCGCACGCCTCGGCGTTCTTCTCCATGACTTTGATCCGCTGGCCGTCCTCCCGGATGAGGTAGTTGACCCCGCACCGGTAGTGACCGTCCGCATCAGGGGGCGGGGCGGGTCCGCGCCGGACGAGCTCCTTCGCCGTCTCCTGGCTGTGGGCGGTGACCTGGAGGGGGACGGTGAGACCGCGGGCGACCTCGGCCGGGATGCCGACCTCGTTGATCGAGAGGAACGGGTCCGGGCTGATCACCGTGCGCGCCGAGAAGTTGACCCGCTTTCCCGAGAGGTTCGACCGGAACCTACCGTCCTTCCCCTTCAGGCGCTGGGCGAGGGTCTTCAGCGGGCGGCCCGAGCGGTGCCGGGCGGGCGGGATCCCGCTCGTCTGGTTGTCGAAGTAGGTCGTGACGTGGTACTGGAGCAGTTCCCACAGGTCCTCGACGACCAGTTGCGGGGCGCCCATGTCGCGGTTCTCGCGCAGGCGCTGGTTGATCCGCAGGACGTCGACCAGCTTGTGGGTCAAGTCGTCCTCGCTCCGCTCCCCGCTCTCCAGCGTGATGGAGGGGCGGACCTGGACCGGCGGAACCGGCAGCACCGTGAGGACCATCCACTCGGGCCGGCCGAACCGGGGGTTCAGCCCGAGGGCGCTCACGTCCTCGTTCGGGATCCGCTCGAGTCGCGCGCGGACCTCCTTCGGGGTGATCTTGTGCGAGTTCTCGCGGAAGGTCGTGGGCTTGTCGAGCACGATCCGCTGCTGGACCTCGTGGCAGTGGGGGCAGACCCGCTCGTCCTTCGGCTCCCGGGAGCGGGGCGCGGGCACGGCGTCGTCCGAGTCGGAGATCGCCTCCGCGCGGGGGTTCGGCGCGTCGGGCAGGATCCGTCCGCACGCGCGGCAGGTCGACTGGAGGAGCCGCTTGATCTCCTTCGCGTAGCCGACGTGGATCACCGGCATCGCGAGCTCGATGATCCCGAAGTGGCCGGGGCACTCGTTGACGCGGCCGCCGCAGGTGCGGCACCGCAGGTTCGGCTCGATGACCCCGAGGTGGAGGTCCATGAGACCCATCTCGATCGGGTAGCCGTCGTCGTCGTACGTGTCGGCCGTGATGATCTTCACGCCGCTCATGCGGCGGATCTCGTCCGGCGACAGGAACGCGAACTGGAGGCTCTTGATCCGCTTCGATAGACTCTGCGACATGAGTTCCTCCTACCGCATCTCCTCGAGCTGCAGGCGCATCACGACCCCGAGGCTGATCAGCTCCTCCAGGAGGAGCTTGAACGAGTAGCTCATCTCGACCGGGTAGATCGAGGACGTGTTCCCGCAGCTGGGGCAGCGGAGCGAGCTCGCCCGCGAGTCCGGGATCGCGATGTGGCCGCACTCCGGGTTCCCGCAGACGTACTGGACGGTCCCGTCGGACTCGTCGAGCAAGCGGTCCTTGATGACCATCGCGACGCCGTGGCCAATCAGGCAGTCGCGTTCCATCTCACCGAACCGAAGACCGCCCTGGCGCGACCGACCCTCGGTCGGCTGCCGGGTCAGGATCTGGACGGGTCCGCGGGAGCGCATGTGCATCTTGCCCGCGACCATGTGGTGGAGCTTCTGGTAGTAGATCACGCCGATGAAGATCTCCGCCTCGAACCGGCGCCCGGTGAGTCCGTCGTAGAGCGTCTCCCGGCCGCTGGGGTGGAGACCGAGGGCCTTCAGTCCGTCCCGGAGCGCCTCCTCGCGCGCTCCCGAGAAGGCGGTCCCGTCGATCGTGCGACCCTCGAGCGCGCCGACCTTGCCGCCCAGCATCTCGAGGACGTGGGCGACCGTCATGCGCGACGGGATCGCGTGCGGGTTGATCAACAGGTCCGGGGTCACGCCGTTCCGCGTGAACGGGAGGTTCTCCTGCGGGACGATGAGCCCGATGACACCCTTCTGGCCGTGCCGGCTCGCGAACTTGTCGCCGAGCTCGGGGACCCGCTGGTTGCGGACCTTGACCTTGACGAGCTTCGAGATGTTCTCGCCTTCCGTCAGGATCACGTTGTCGACCCAGCCGGACTCGCCGAAGCGAACGGTGACGCTCGTCTCGCGCCGCTTCTGGGGCGTGAGCAGGTCCGTCTTCTCCTCGAGGAAGCGGGGCGGGCTCGTCTTGCCGACGAGGACGTCCCCCTCAGTGACCTCGAGCTCGGGGAAGATCAGGCCGTCCTCGCCGAGGTTCCGGTACGCCGTATCGACGCGCGCGCCGGCGACGTCGGGGCGCGGGATCTCGAAGCGGTCCTCCTGACCGCCCGGATACTTGCGCTCCTCGCCTCGGTACGTACCGGAAGAACGACGAGCGGCCGAGGCCGCGGTCGATGGCGCCCTTCGAGAAGACGAGGGCGTCCTGCATGTTGTACCCCTCGTACGAGAGGACCGCCACGACGAAGTTCTGGCCGGCGGGCCGCTCGGTGAAGTGGACGTACCGCATGGTCTGCGTCTGGAGCAGCGGCGCCTGCGGGTAGTGTAGGAGGTGGCCGCGGGTGTCGGGGCGACGCCGGTAGTTCACCGACTCGACGCCGAGCGCCTGCTTGGCCATGCCCGAGCCCATCGTGTTCCGCGGCGCCGAGTTGTGCTCGGGGTAGGGGATGAGCCCCGTGCAAACGCCGAGCATCAGGTTCGGGTCGATCTCCAAGTGGGTGTGCTTCTCCGTGAGCAGGCTCGCGGTCGGGAAGTTGGCGTGGCAGAGACCGCATTCAACCACGGCGGCCTCGGACTTGTCGCCCATCGAGGTCCAGCGGAGGTCCGATCGCGAAAGCGCCTTGTCGCACTTCGGGCAGCGGTCGGGGGGAACGTACGGGTCGACCGCGATGAGGCTGTCCTCCTCCTCTTCGGCGTCGACCCACTCGATCTTCCCCTGACGGATGAGGTCGGAGAAGGAGAGCGTGCCGCGCGCGAGGTCGTCGAGGTCGGACCGCGCGACGCGCGGAACGCCCGACTTGACGACCACGAGCGGACGGCGGAGCCGGCCCGGGTCGCAGTGGACGATGACCTCGTTCATCTCATCGTCGTAGCGGACGTTGATCTCGTAGGTCTTGTCGCCGAGGGTCGGCGAGAGCGTGCCCGTACGGCGGCGCTCGCGGATCTCGCGGACCAAGTCGATCGGCTGCGAGTGGAGGCCGACCAGGTTGCCGTTGACGTAGACCCGGGCGGCGCGGCGGCCCCGCGGGGCGGCGGATTCGTTGAGCACGTCCGGGCCGATCTCGCGCGTGTTCAGGTCCCGCAGGATGAGCGTGACCTCCTCCTCGTCCGTCCCTTCCGAGACGTCGACGCAGAGGGCGTAGTTCTTGACGAGGCCGCAGTTCTGCCCTTCGGGGGTCTCGTTGGGGCAGAGGCGTCCCCACTGGGTCGGGTGCAGGTCGCGCGCCTCGAAGTGCGGCTGGCTGCGCGTGAGCGGGCTCGTCACCCGGCGAAGATGGCTGATCGTGGACATGTGGCTGGTCCGGTCCAGCACTTGGCTGACGCCGGCACGACCGCCGACCCAGTTGCCGGTGGCGAGCGCGTGGACCAGTCGCTGGGTGAGGAGGTCCGGGCGGATCGCGCTCGCGATCCGGAGGTCCTTCTTCCGAGCGAACGATCGCTCGAGCTGGTACTTGAGGTCCTTCAGGAGGAGAGAGAACGCGACGCGGAAGAGGTCCTCCATCAAGTCGCCGGCGAGCTTGAGCCGCTTGTTCGCGTAGTGGTCCTTGTCGTCCTCCCCGCGCACCTTCAAGTGCAATTCGAGGACGGTACGGGCCATGCGCGCGAGGTAGAGGGCCTTCTTCAGGCGGTCGGCCTTCGCATCGCCGAGGTGGGGGAGGAGCGAGCGGTCGAGGATGCCGTCGACCTTGCGCTGCCGGTACTCCTTCGCCTGCCCCGTCGCGAATTTCTTCTCCAAGAAGATGAGGGCATCCTCCGTCGACTGGATCCCCTCGGGAGGGTAGAGCTTCTTGGAGACGCACTCCTCCACGTTGACGTTCAGAAGGTGCTTCATCGTCTGGACGAACGGTTCGTCCAGCGGGAAGAGCTCGCCCAGGACCGCCTGGAAGATCTCCTCGTCGTTCTTCATCCCGAGGGCCTTCATCAGGATCACGAGCGGGATCTGTCCGCTCGCCGTCGGGACCGAGACCTGAAGCACGCCGTCCTTCTTCTTCTCGACGACCGTGAGCGAGCGGTAGCCGCCCCGCTGGCTGAAGACCTTCGCGCTCTCGATGGGCGTCCCGTACCGCTCGTTGTACTCGGCGAAGATCCGGTTGGGGGCGAGGTCCTCCAAGGAAATGATGACCCGTTCCGTTCCGCCGATGATCGCGTAGCCGCCGGGGTCGAGGGGGTCCTCGCCGTACTCGACGAGCTTGGCCCGGGTCCTCGTCATCGGAGAGCCAGAGCTGGTCGTCCTCGCTGACCTTGTAGCGGTTGAGATTGCACGGTCGACTCTTGACCATGATCGGGAGGTCGCCGATGTGGACGTCCTCCGGAGCGCGCTCGACGCCGTTCTCGACGACGGTGACCTTCAGGAAGATCGGGGCCTGGTACGTCAGGTTACGGAGTCGGGCCTCCATCGGAGTGAGCGTCGGCTTCGAGCCGACCGGTTCCTTCACGAAGGGGGCGCCGATGAAGATGGTCGGCTCCGCGGAGGGGTTGACCGCGCCGCGGGCGTCCCGTCGGCGGCCGACCCGGACGTAGATCGAGCTCTTCGTCTTCTGGACGTCCAAGCGGATGATCCCGCGTTCGGTCGAGTCCTCGCTGACGCGGGCCTCGTCGACGATCCGCTGCATGCGGGAGTTCGGGTTGTCCTTCGTCGGCAGGAAGTCGTTGAAGCTGGCCAGGTGGTGGTTCACGATCGAACGCTCGCGGAAGAAGGCGTCAACGATTTCGCGCATGGACTACGAACCTCCGACGGAGGCGATGATCACCCGATAGGCGATCGCGAGACCGGCCGTCTGGCTGGGCCGGCGGATGCGCACCAGGCGGCCGACCAACTGGTCGCCGGCGTCGCGCATGGCGGTGAACTTGGGATCGGTCTGAAGTCCCGGATCCGAGACGAGGATCTTCGGGAGTCGTTCGATCGTGGTGTCGAGCTGTTCCAGGACCTTGCGCGAGTCCTCCTCGCTCAGCACCTCGTGCGGGGGCGCGAGGTGGTGGACGACGAACGGTCGGGTCGACACCGGCTTCTCGTCCTTCTTCTTGCGCGTGCGGCGCGCGGGGGTGGGGCTCATTGAGTGCTCCGAGGAGAGGCACGGGCCCGGGGGGACGTCCGGAACCCCCCCGCCGTGTCGGCGGGGAAGCTCGATCGAACCCCCGACCACCCGGTTAAAAGCCGGATGCTCTTTGTAGGGCCGCTCGGGTGACCGCGCGGCCTGCCTAGCTGAGCTACGGGCCCGCGACCGCTCCGAGTGCGGAGGACCCGGGTGGCGTATTTCAGCCTATCCCTGGGGCAGGTCACTGGAGGCTCTCCAAGCCCGAAATGATCGACCAGATGGCGGTCCGGCCGTGCGTCGGGAGGTTGGGGTCGTTCGCCAGATCGTCGAGGACGTAGACCGCGGACGCGATGCGGACATCGAGGGCCACGCGGGGCTTGGCGAGGGCGTCCTTCGCCGACTGGGCGCCGCGCCGGATGTTGCGGGGCACCGACGAGTCGTCGGCGAGTTCGGCGAGAGAATCCACGAGCCGTTGAAGGGGCGAGTCCGGAGCGAGCGGAGCGGGACCGGGTGCGACCGAGCCACCGGAGGCCGGTGCGGAGGAGCTCGGGCTCGTCACGGCGAGTGCGTCTCCCCGGATTCCTTGTACGCCGTCACGACCAGGAGCGTCTTGGTCTCCCGGATCCCGCGAACGCTGGGGAGACGGTGGAGCACGAACTCCTTCAGTTCCTCGTAGTGCGGGAAGCGGACCTTCACGAAGATGTCGGTGTCGCCGGTGACGAGGAAGACGTCCTCGGACTCGACGAACTTCGCGACCTCGCTCGCGACGGTATCGGCTTCGCTCGTCTCCACCTTGAGCGCGATCAGGGCGACGACGTGTTCGTCCCCCCAGACCTTGGTGAAGGCGTTCTCCACGGCCCGGCTGACCGGCGGTTTGGCCGACGATGGTTTCTCCATTGATCCTCCCCTAGAATGCGTCCTCGCGACCCTTGACAGCGAATGCCCGGTCCCCGTCCTCGCTACGCCGCGGGGGCGGACTCGAACTCCTCTTGGAGGTCGTTGATCACTTGATCGATCACACCGTTCGGGCTGGCGCTGCGGTACTCACGAACCCCGCCCGCTTCGCTCGAGACGCGAGCGAAGAACTCAGTCGGCCCCCGAAGGAACTCGACGCTGCAGATGAACTCCTCCATGATGGCCGGCCCCCCACCGCGCCGGCGGGCCGAGAAAGGTCCACTATTTAGGCTTTCTCAAAGGCGCTCCCCCGGGCACCTCCCGGGCGGTCGGGCCGACCTGACCGAACCGGGCCCGCCGACGCCACGGAAGGCCCCCGGCGCTCGGGGTGGGAGGCGCCCCGGCGGCGACGGGTGGCTCAGGATTATCTGTCCGCGCCGGGTGCGCGGTCCGATGACCTCTTTCGGGGAGAAGTCCGTGCGGATGGAGGTCCGGATCGAACTCAAGCCGGGCGTCATGGACGCCGAGGCGGAGAGCATCGAGAAGTCGCTCGGTCTCTTGGGCCTCACCTCCGTCCCACATGTGTCGACGGCCCGGGTCTACGACCTCGAGTTCCGTGGAGTCTCACCGGCCGAGGCGAAGCGCCTCTCGGACGAGGCGGTGGAGCGACTCCTCGCCAACCCGGTGATCCACCGGGTTTCGGTCCGCCCCGTTCCGGCCTGATCCATGGCGGAGTGGGCTCCCGGCGTCAGCGTCATCCCCCTGCGACGGGCCAATCGCGCCCAGCTGGAGGCGATCTCCCACGAGCGGGGACTCGGGTTCGACGCGAAGGAGCTCTCCCGCATCCAAGCGTACTTCCGCAAGGAGGGCCGGGAACCGACCGATGTCGAGCTCGCCGGTCTCGCCCAGAGCTGGAGCGAGCATTGCAGTTACAAGAGCTCCCGGCCATTCCTCCGGCGCGCCTTT
Organism: uncultured Thermoplasmata archaeon; assembly: GCA_963749235.1. Taxonomy (GTDB): domain Archaea; phylum Thermoplasmatota; class Thermoplasmata; order Lutacidiplasmatales; family UBA184; genus Lutacidiplasma. Next base: position 1,358,028 of record CAVVLV010000001.1, read on the forward strand.
TCCCGTCTCCGCCCGGGCTCTCGCGTCCTGGGAACCGGCGACGCGGGCGTCATGCGGTTCGCGGCCGGAACGGCGTACGCGCTCCGCATCGAGTCGCACAACCATCCGTCCGCCGTCGAGCCGTACGGGGGCGCGGCGACCGGCATCGGGGGGATCCTCCGGGACGTCCTCGCTGTCGGCGGGAAACCGATCGCGCTCACGGACCCGTTGTTCTTCGGTCCGCTCGACCTGCCGGAATCCCGTCTCCCGAAGGGCGTGAAGAGTCCCCGGTACCTCGCGCACGGGGTCATCGCGGGGATCCGTGATTACGGGAATCGGGTCGGAGTGCCGACCGTCTCGGGCGGGATCTACTTTGACCCGGCCTACGTGGTCAACCCGCTCGTCAACGTCGGCTGCATCGGGTTCCTGCCGCGAAGCCGACTGCTCCCCAATCGCGCCCGCGCCGTCGGGGATCTCCTCGTTCTCGTGGGAGGTCGCACGGGCCGGGATGGCATCGGAGGCGTGGCGTTCGCTTCGAAGGAGATCACCGACCGGAGCGAGTCGGAATCGCGGGGGGCGGTCCAGCTCGGCAATCCGATCATGAAGGAGCCGCTCATCCACGCGTGCCTCGAGGCCTTCGACCGCGGATTGGTCCGGGGCCTGAAGGACCTGGGAGGAGGGGGCATCGCCTCCGCGTTCGGGGAGCTCGTCCATGCGGGGGGGTTCGGCTCCCGCCTCGACCTGGCCCGCGTGCCGCTCCGCGAGGAAGGCCTGCGTCCATGGGAGGTCTGGGTCTCCGAGTCGCAGGAACGGATGGTCCTGGACGTGCGCCCCGCGGACCTCGACGAACTCGCCTCGATCTTCCACCGCTACGATGTGCCCGTGAACGCGATCGGGGAGGTCGCCCCGCCGCCCTACGAGTCGATCGAATGGGGCGGCCGCCCCGTGGCCCACCTTCGGGTCGGCTTCCAGCGTCGAGCACGCCCCTCTCCATCGGCCGACCCGGGCTCGGCGCCCCTCGTCCCGGGCTTCGCCCCTGCTCCCCGACCAGGACCTCGCCCATCTGCTGACCGACCTCGTCCTCGCCCCCGATTCGGTGTCGAGGGAGCCGGTGATCCGCCTCTACGACCATGAGGTCCAGGGCCGGACCGTGGTCCGGCCGCTCCACGGAGGGGTGCGGACTTCGTCCCACGGCGATGCCGCGGTGCTCCAGCCGGATCCGGACCACTGGCAAGGTCTCGCGGTCACGACCGCCTCCCAGCCCTGGACGTGCCGGGAGGATCCGCTCCAGGGCGGGGCGGCGACCGTCGAGGAAGCGGCCCGGAACCTCTACGCCGTCGGCGCGCGGCCCGACGCGTTCTCGAACTGTCTCAATTTTGGCAACCCGGAGGACCCGCGGGTGCTCGGGGACTTCGCCGCCGTGACGCGCGGCATGGCCCGAGCAGCCTCGGCCCTGGGTTTCGCGATCCCGTCGGGCAACGTCAGCCTCTACAACGGGGGGCTCGGCGCCGAGATCCCTCCGACCCCGGTCCTCCTCGCGACGGGGCTGATCCGAAACCTGCGGACGGCCACGACCTCCGACCTGAAAGAGGAAGGAAATATCCTCTACCTCCTCGGTCGGACGTCCCCGGAGCTCGGCGGTTCCCTGTGGTCTCGACGGACGGGGATCACCGGCCTTCGCGTTCCTCCGACCGCGCCCGCGGAGCTGAAGCGGATCGGGGAAGCGCTGGTCCGAGCGATGGAACGCGGCTGGGTACGCGCCGCCCACGATGTCTCCGACGGAGGGCTGGCCGTGACCCTGGCCGAGATGGCGTTCGGCGGGGGATTGGGGTTCTCGGTCGATCTGGAGTCGGTCGGCGTACTCTCCCCCGGGACGGCGCTGGCCGCGGAAGGAGCCTCCCGTTTCGTCGTGGAGATCCGGGAGTCCGACGTGTCGCACTGGGAGCGCGCGGTCCGTGGCCTCCCGAACCGGCGCTTCGGTTCGGTGCGCGGGACGGACGGCGAGCTCCGCTGGGGTGCCGATCGGCGTGCGACCGTCCCGCTGGGACCCCTCTACGAGCGCTGGCGGAATGGCCTCGGGCTCCCGGGCTGAGCCGCTCCATGACCGTCACGGCGCTCGTCTCGGGCGGGAAGGACTCAGTCTACTCCGCGTACCTCGCGGACCTTCAAGGTCGCACCGTCGACGAGCTGCTCGTCCTCCGCCCCACGGACCGGGACTCGATGATGTTCCACACGCCGAACCTCGACCTCGTCGCTCTCCAGGCGGAGGCGTGGGGGAAATCGTACCGCAGCGTTCCGGTCAACGGCGTCGGCGAAGCCGCCGAACTCACGACGCTGGAGGAAGCGCTTCGTGGCCGGACGGGATGGGTGGTCGCGGGCGCGATCGAGTCCTCGTACCAGTGGGCCCGACTCCTGCGCGTGGCTGAGCGGGTCGGCCGACCGGTCTACACCCCCCTCTGGCGGAAGAGCCCCGGGCGGGTCGTCCGGGAGGAGATCTCCGCGGGGCTTGACATTCGTTTCGTCCACCTCGCCGCCGAGGGGCTCGCCCCCGACCTGTTGGGCCAGCGTCTCAACGCGATGCGGCTCGCCGAGCTCGAGCGCCAGCCCCCCTCCGGTTCGCGCGTCCACCCCGCCGGGGAAGGGGGCGAGTACGAGACCCTGGTCCTCGATGCCCCGTTCTTCCGGGAACGGATCGTCCTCGACGAGGTCGCCCGAGAGATCCGCCCCTCGACCGCCCGGCTAGTCGTCCGAAAGGCCCATCTTGAACCCAAGCGCTCCCCCTCCGCGAGAAGTTCCGATCCATGACGACCCCAGTGGAATCGGTCGACCTGGCGGCCCAGGTCCGGGCCGCGGTTCGGAAAGCACGTCACGCCTCGGGCGATCCCCGGACGGCGGTCAATCTCCGCTGGCTCCGCTCCCTCAGCGGAGCGTCGCCCGCCGAGATCCTCGCCGTCCTGGGCGAGCTCGACGGGCTCGTGCCGGTGGAAGAGGAGATGCGTCGGCGGCACATCGCGGGGGGCCGTGGCAACTACGCCCAGATCGGAGCGCCGTTCGAGCTCTATGCGCTGGTTCGGCTCCTGCGCCCCACGCACCTGGTGGAGACGGGCGTGAGCTCCGGCGTCTCCTCCGCGCACCTGCTTCTCGCTCTCGAGAAGAACCACGCCGGCACCCTCCACTCGATCGACTTGCCAACCCCCCAGAAGGGCCCGGTCCTCGGCAAGGACGAGTCGCCGGTCTCGATCCCGCCCGGCCTTGCGAGCGGGTGGGCTGTTCCCTTCCGCTCTCCGCGCTGGGACCTCCGCATCGGCGACACGCGGCAGCTCCTGCCCGGGCTCGTGGACTCGCTCCCGTCCGTCGACCTCTTCCTGCACGACGACCTGCATACCGAGGAGAACCTCGCGTCCGAGCTCGCGATCCTCCGCCCGAAGCTTCCCCCGGCGCGCTCGTCCTCGCCGACAACTCGAACTGGACCGGAGACGCCTTTCCCCGGTTCGCGAAGGAGGTGCGGGCGAAGGTCTACCAGCGGGGCAGGTCGCACCTCCTGGGCCTCCGGATCCCGCCTCCGCGCGCCCGCTCGCGTCCCCCGCCGGCCCCCCGGCCGCCGGGTGACCCCCGGGCTTATCCGACCCGACGTCTCTCTTCGCTCCGATGTCCGCCAGTCGGCCGGACGCACCTCCCGCGGCGCCTCGGGTCAGCCGGGCCCGGGGATCGGACGCGGTGCTCGAGGCCCAGAAGAAGTGGGAGTCCGAAGTGCTCGCCCCCGCGATCGCGAAGAGTCCCGAGCGGAAGGACGCCTTCACGACGCTCGGCGGGATCCCCGTCGAACGGGTCTACACCCCGCGCTCCCCTCGCTCCGGGTTTGAAGGGATCGGATACCCGGGGGCTCCTCCCTTCACGCGGGGCGTCCATCCCACGATGTACCGGGGTCGGACGTGGTCGATGCGGATGTTCTCCGGGTTCGGCTCGCCGGAGGACACGAACCGACGCTTCCACTACCTCTTGCGCCACGGCGAGTCCGGGCTCTCGATCGCGTTCGACGACCCGACCCTGTACGGGCTGGACGCGGACGACCGGGAGTCCTTGGGCGAGGTCGGCAAGTGCGGCGTGAACGTGAGCTCGCTCGACGACATGGGGCGGCTGCTCCACGGGATCCCGCTCGCCGACGTCACGACCAGCATGACGATCAACGGCCCCGCGAACATCGTCTGGGGGATGTATCTCCTCACCGGGGCGGCGATGGACGTCCCCGAATCTCGGCTGGGTGGGACGACCCAGAACGACATCCTGAAGGAGTACATCGCCCAGAAGGAGTTCCTCTATCCTCCCCGCCCGGCCCTCCGCCTGGTCACCGACACGATCGAGTACGCGACCCGGCACACGCCCCGATGGAACCCCGTCTCCATCTCCGGCTACCACATTCGCGAGGCCGGGTCGACCGCGGTCCAAGAGCTCGCCTTCACGCTCGCGGACGGGCGGGCCTATGTCGCCGCCGCGATCGAGCGCGGGCTCGACGTCGATGAGTTCGCTCCCAGACTCTCCTTCTTCTTCAACTCCCACAACGATTTCTTCGAGGAGATCGCGAAGTTCCGCGCGGCGCGCCGACTGTGGGCGAGTGTGATGAAGGACGAGTTCGGCGCCAAGAAGGAGCGCTCCCGCTGGATGCGGTTCCACACTCAGACCGCCGGGTGTTCCTGCACGGCCCAGCAGCCCGAGCTGAACATCGTCCGCACGGCGGTGCAGGCCCTCGCCGGGGTGATCGGGGGTACCCAGTCGCTGCACACCAACTCGTACGATGAAGCGCTCCAGCTCCCCAGCGAGGATGCGGTCCGGATCGCGCTGCGCACGCAGCAGATCCTGGCGTTCGAGTCCGGCGTGACCGAGACGGTCGACCCGTTCGCCGGGAGCTACTACGTGGAGTGGCTCACCGACCGGATGGAGGAGGAGGCCCGCCGCTACTTCGCCCGCATCGACGAGATGGGCGGCGTTGTCGCCGGGATCGAGCGCGGTTTCTTCCAGCGGGAGATCCAGGAGGCCTCCTTCCGGTACCAGCGCTCCGTTGAGTCGGGCGAGCAGAAGGTCGTCGGGGTCAACGCCTACACGGTCGACACACCGGTTCGGGTGCCTCGTCTCAAGATCTCGGAGGAGGCGCGGCGTCTCCAATCCCGACGGTTGAAGGCCCTGCGCGCGCGCCGGTCCCGGTCGAAGTGGGAGGCGGTCCTCGACCGCCTCCGCCGGGTCGCGGCGACCGAGAGTGAGAACACGATGCCGGCCGTCTTGGACGCGCTCCGGGCCCGGGCGACGCTCGGGGAGATCGTCCACGCCTTCCAGGACGTCTACGGACCGTACCGCGAGCGCTCGACGTACTGAGAGCAGACCGAAAGCGTGGCGCTGAAACCAGGCACGGGAGCTCCCCGGGTTCCCCCGGCGGAACCTCGAGGATATCGGGCGACCCTCGATTCCCTCTTCGCCCGACGTCGGTTCGGGATCCGTCCCGGACTCGAAGTCACGAACGCGATCCTCGCCGCCCACGGGAGCCCACAGCGCCGATTCCCGTCCCTCCACGTGACCGGCAGCAAAGGAAAGGGCTCCACGGCCGCCTTCGCGGAAGCGGTCTTGCGCGCCCACGCGCTTCGGACCGGATTGTTCACCTCCCCGCATCTCGCGAGCTTTCGCGACCGCATCCAGGTCGACCGGACCGCGATCCCCCCGGAGGCCGTCGTCGCCGGGGTGGCCCGGATCGACGCGACCGCCCGGCGCCTCGAGCACGAGAGGGTCATCGACCGCCCTCCGACGTTCTTCGAGGTGACGACGGTGCTCGCCTTGGACTGGTTCGCGGAGCAGGCCGTGGAGGCCGCGGTCGTGGAGGTCGGCATGGGGGGCCGCCTCGATTCCACGAACGTCCTCGCGAGCCGGGTGGGAGTGATCACTACCATCGAGCTCGAGCACACGGAGCTCCTCGGCCCCGACGTCGGCGCGATCGCCCGGGAAAAGTCCGGGATCTTCCACCCCGGCATGACGGGGGTCCTCGGCCCCCTCCCTCCGGCGGCCGCCGCGGTCGCCGAATCCGAGGCGGACCGGGCCGGCGTTCCCTTGTGGCACCTGGGGCGCGAGTTCCGCTACGACCACCGTACTCTTTCGGAAAGCGGACAGCAGGTCGACCTCCATCTCCCCGGCCGGACGCTGGAACGGGTCGCGGTGCCGCTCTGGGGTACGTTCCAAGCGGCCAACTTGGCCTGCGCGGTGGCGGCCTCGGCCCGGTTCCTCACGTCGCTAGACCGGGAGCTCTTCGTTGAAGCGACCCGGCGCGGCCTCGCGAAGGTGGAGTGGCCCGGACGGCTCGAGCGGGTCGGCCGGCGCCCGGACCTGTACTACGACGTCGCCCACACTCCCGACAGCGCCCGGGCGATCGCCGAAAGCCTGGGAGAGCTGCTTCCCTTGAGCGACCCGGGGGAGAACGCGATCGTCTTCGGCTGCCTCCGGGGCAAGGACGTCGCGCGGATCCTGGACGCGTTGAGCCCGCTCGCACGGACCCTGGTCATCGTCCCCGTCCGCTCCGAGCGATCCCTCTCCGCCACCGACATCCGGGTCGAGGCCGCGGGACGGTTCCCCCGGATCGTCGCGGCCCGCAGCGCCGAGGAGGGCGTGCGGATGGGACGGGCGGCGACCGGACCCGAGGGGTTCACCCTCGTGGTCGGGAGCGATTACCTGATCGGCGAGCTGATGCGGCCGGACGGCGGGGTCGAGCCCGACCTCTCCGACCCCGGCTCCGAACCCGTACCGGCCCGACGGGGCGGCCCGGGATGAGCGGACGCGATTTCCCTTGGGAGACGCTGCTGGACCGGCTCAGCGAGTTCTACCGGACGGGAGACTGGCGCATTCCCTACCTCCGGGATCATGCGGAGAACCCGTTCCAGGTGCTGATCGGGACGATCCTTTCCCAGCGGACGCGCGACGAGGCGACCGATGTCGCGAGCGCTCTCCTGTTCGCCCGGTTCCCGGACCCGGACTCGCTCGCCCGGGCTCCCGTCCGTGAGGTCGAACGGTTGATCCATGGAACGGGGTTCTACCACACGAAGGCCCGGGTCCTCCGCCGAGTCGCGGTGGAGGTCCGCGACCGGTTCCGGGGACGGTCCCTCGGACGTTCGACGAGCTCACCTCGATGCCCGGGGTCGGCCCGAAGACCGCGAACTGTGTCCTCGTCTTCGGTTACGGGATCCCCGCGATCCCGGTCGACACCCACGTCCACCGGATCGCGAACCGCTTGGGGGTCGTTCGGACCCGCACGCCCGAGGAGACCGAGCGAGCCCTCACCGCCGAGGTCGACCCGAAGTACTGGATCCCCGTCAATCCCCTCCTGGTCCAGCACGGCCAGAACGTCTGCCGGCCCGTCCGCCCGCGGTGCCCCGAGTGCCCGATCGCGACGATCTGCGCTACGGGTCGGGCGCTGAAGGAAGGGCGGGCGCCGCCGCGGCCGGCGGATCGTCCCCGCGGGCCGGGGTCGCCGGGAGCGCGACCAAGGCAAGCAACGTCACGACCATCGCCGCGGCGAGGAACGTCCACGCGACCGAGTAGGACCGCACCGCGACCACCCAGCCGAACAGCGCGGAGACCCCGGCCCCTCCCGCGAGCTGGATCGAGTTGAAGAGCCCGATCGCGAGAGGGACCTCGCCCGCGGGCAGGCCCCGCCAATAGTGGGGGATCACGTACATCACGGCGTAGGCGACGCCGTAGGCGAACGAGAAGACCGCGCCGATCCCGATCGCGACGAGCACGCCGGCGAGCGGCAGGGCGAGAAGGACCGCCGCGCCGGCGACCGTCACGGCCACGAATTGGGTTCGGTGGTTTCGGTAGCGTTCGGCGACCGAGCCCCCCACCGGGCCGCCCACCACGCTCGGGAGCACGAACATCATGCCGACCGCTCCCGCGAGCAGGGCCGACCATCCCAAGATCGTCTCCCCGTAGGGCACGACGAACTGGCCCGTCGCGAAGGCGGCTCCCTCGAGTCCGATGAAGGCGACCCCGATCGCCCAGACGCCCCGCATCCGGAACGCCACGGGGACCCGGCCGGTCGAGGGCGCGCGGTCGGGCGCGCCCGCGGATCCCGGCAGGAGCCACCACGCGGTCACCGTCAGGACGGCGAGCATCCCTCCTCCCATCGCGAGGGCGAGCCTCCAGCCCACCACCGGAACGAGCACCGAGCTTCCCAAGATCCCCAGGGCCGCTCCCAGGCTGAAGGCGGAGCTGAACCCGCCGACCGGGACGCCTCGGTGGCCCTCCGGGTAGAGGCTCGCCACGAGTCCGATCGCCGGCGAGAAGAAGAGACCCGCTCCGATCCCGGCGAGGAGCCGGAGCGCGAGGAGCGCAGGATAGTTCGGCGCGAGCGCGCTCACCGCGGCCCCGCCCGCCAGCAGCGCGGCCCCGGCGAGCACGACCGTTCGGGCGCCGAACCGCCGGGCCAACAATCCGGCGGGGACCTGGAAGAGCCCGGCGCCGACCAGGAAGGCGGCGACCAGCAATCCCCAGCCGGCCGGCCCGACGCCGAACGCCATCCCGATCGCCGGCAGCGCGGGGCCGAGCGCGAACCAGTTGTAGGCGTATCCGACCCGGAGCGCGACCAGGAGCGCGGTCGCTCGGTTGGCTTCGCGCGTCGAAACGGGCGGCATGGACCGGGGACCGCACCGCCGGGTCACCAAACCGTTTAAGCACCGAGGGGCGTCGGCGGCTCGTTCGATGGACGCGGCCGAGTACGAACTGCCGTTTTTCCAGACCCGTGGCTTCCGTCGGCAACCCTGTTCCGTTTGCGGGTCGTGGTTCTGGAGCTTGGGCTCCCACGACCGATGCCAGGAGGCGCCGTGCCGGGAGTACGGGTTCATCGGGCACCCGGTCTTTGCGCGGCCCTACGGGCTCGCCGAGATGCGAGAGACGTTCCTCGCCTTCTTCGAGCGGCACGGCCACACGCGGGTCCGGCGCTATCCGACCGTCGCGCGTTGGCGCAACGACGTGTTCTTCACGCAAGCGTCGATCTACGATTTTCAGCCGTGGGTGACGAGCGGGGCGATCCCCCCGCCCGCCAACCCGCTGACGATCAGCCAGCCGTGCCTCCGCTTCATCGACCTCGAAGAGGTCGGACGGAGCGGCCGCCATTTCACCCTGTTCGAGATGATGGCACACCACGCCTTCAACCGTCCCGACCACGAGGTCTACTTCAAGGACCGTTGCGTCGAGCTGTGCCACGAGCTCCTGACGGTCGAGCTCGGGACCGATCCGGCCGCGATCACCTACAAGGAGGAGGTCTGGGAAGGCGGCGGGAACCTGGGCCCGTCCTTGAGCGTCGGGGTGGCGGGGCTCGAGCTCGCGACCCTCGTCTTCATGGAATACGTCCGGGACGGAGACCGTCTGAAACCGATGCCTCTCACCGTGGTGGATACGGGGTATGGCCTCGAGCGGTTCGTCTGGGCGAGCCAGGGGACCAAGAACGCCTACGAGGCGGTCTTCGGCTCGGATTACGAGGAGCTTCGGCGCACGTTCCCGCCCCGCGAAACCGCGATCCTGATCGACCACGCGCGCGCGCTGAACTTCATGATCACGGACGGCGTGGTCCCCTCGAACAGCAAGGAAGGCTACTTCGCCCGCCTCTTGCTCCGTCGGATGCTCCGGATCCTCCAGAAGACGCCCGAGGCGCCGGAGATCACCGCGATCCTCGACCGGCTCGCGCGGAGCCTGGCCCACCAGTACCCCGAGCTCGGCCAGCACCGGGATGACCTGCACCGCGTCGTCCAGGCGGAGGTCGAGCGGTATGCGGAGGCGATCGAGCGGGCCCGCTCGATCATCCACCGGTATGAGGAGCGCGCCGAGGCCGCCGGGACCCGGGTCGGCACCGCGGAGCTCCTCGAGTGGTACGACTCGTTGGGGGTTCCCCCCGAGGTCGCCGTCGAGAACCTAGAGCATCCACCGGCGATCCCCGAGGACTTCTATGCCCAGGTCGCCGCCCGGCACGAGTCGGAGGCCCCCTCGACCGACTATGCCGAGAAGTCCGAGGGGCTGCCGGAACCGCCGGCGGGTACCCCCCTGACCGAGGTGCTCTACTACCTCGACCCGTACACGAACGACTTCGAGGCCCACGTTGTCCACGTTGACGGGCCGTTCGTCGTCCTGGACCGGACCTACTTCTACCCGACCGGGGGCGGCCAGGTCTCGGACCGCGGCTCGCTCGGCGACCACGAGGTCCTCGACGTGGCGCGACGCGGCCCGTGGGTGCTCCACCGTCTCGACCGACCGCCGTCCTGGCACGCGGGCGAGCGGGTACGCGGTCGGGTCGACCGGGCCCGTCGGCTCCAGCTCATGCAGCACCACACGGCGACCCACCTCCTGAACGGCGCCCTGCGGGAGATCCTGGGACCTCACGTCTGGCAGGCCGGAGCCTACAAGGGGCCCGAGTCCGCCCGCATCGACATCACGCACTACAAGCCGCTCTCTCGGGAGGAGCTCCACCGGATCGAGCGCCGGGTCAACGAGATCGTCCGGGAGGACCGGCCCGTGAAGAGCTACTTCGAGTCTCGCAACGAGGCGGAACGCCGCTTCGGGTTCACGCTGTACCAAGGGGGCGCGGTTCCGGGGAAGGAGCTCCGACTGGTCGAGGTGGAGGGGTTCGACGTCGAGGCATGCGGAGGTACCCATTGCACCCACACGAGCGAGGTCGGGGCCATCGCCCTCCTCGATGTCGAGCGGATCCAGGACGGCGTCGTCCGGCTCACCTACGTGAGCGGCGACCGGGCCCTGGACGTCCGGGAGGAGCACGAGGAGGTCCTTCGGGAGGCGGCCCGCCGTCTCGGGGTCCCTCTCGCGAAGTTGCCGGAGGGGATCGACCGGCTCTTGGGCGAGGTCGAGGAATCGCGCAAGCAGGCCCGCGCCCGGACCCGCGAGGACCTCGGACAGACGGCGACCAGACTGCTTGCGGACCCCGCCGCCACGGTCACGATCGGTACGACGATCCTCGTCGGGGCCCGGGTCGACCTCGACCGGAACGGCCTCCAGGAACTCTCCCGATTGCTGACGAAGGAGACCGGACACGTCGCGATCCTGGTCGCGGAACGGGACGGTAAGGGCCTCCTGTTCGTCGGGTCGAGCGCCCCGGGGGTGCCGGCCTCCGCCGTCCTCGAGGCGGCGAAGAGTGCGTTCGGGGGTCGTGGTGGGGGCAATCCCTCGGCGGCCACGGCGTCGGGCGAACCCGGCGCTCCCCTCGATACGGCCCTCGAATCCGCCCGCGCGGAGGCCCGCCGGGTGGCCGCCGGATAACCGATTTCGACGGCGCCCTGCGGACGGAAAGCTTTACTTTCCGACCATGCCCATCCTATCCTCGGGATACGGAATGGATTCGCGGGCGCCGGGACCCTCGATACGACCGTGGACCGAGTCAACTCCATGAGCGCGAACGACGGCAGCACGGTCGGGGGCGTGCCTCCGGAAGTCATCGCCTTCCTCAGCGGGAAGGGGGGACGGTCCCTGATCGTCAAGGGCGGAGCCGGTACCCGGAAAGACGACTTTCGGCTTGGAACTCTTGGAGCGGGTCGGGAAGCCGTCGCGGTCGTACTACCTCTCCACCCGGGTCGGGGACGAGGCCCTCTACCGGCAGTTCCCCTGGCTCAAGAACAGCGAGATGCGGACCCGCGTCCTGGATGCGGCGAAGCTGTTCCTCGATACGATCAACGCCGGTGGGAAGACCTCCGAGAAGCCGCTGCCCGAATCCGAGCAGCGGAAGATCCGCGCGGGGAAGGAGGTCCTGGGGACCTTCGGCCAGGAGCGGGGACCCCCCACACGCGTCGACCGAACCCACCTCCAGGCGCTCCTCCAGCGAAGCCCGATGCCCGAGGTCGAGAACGTCTACACCCGCATCGAGCGGGCGCTCCCCGAGAAATCCCTCCTCGTGATCGACTCTCTCGAGGGTGTGACCCACAAGTACGGTCTCGAGATGGAAGAGTTCGTGATGGCCCTCCAGAAGGACCTGGTCGAGGGATCCAGCACGGACGTCGTCATGATCCTGGAAAAACCCGAGGCCGGCGGGATCGAGTACCTCGTCGACGGCCTGATCTCGATCAACCGGGAAGAGCTCGATGAGCGGCGCGTCCGTCACCTGCGCCTGGAGAAGCTTCGGGCGACGAACATCGGACGGGCCCGGTACGCGGTCACCCTGAACGGCGGCCGGTTCGAGGCGCTCGGGATCGCCGACCGCACGAGCGGTCTCGCCCCCACCGGTGCGTGGAAGCCGATCCCCGATCCGGAGCGTTTCTACTCGACTGGGCATCCCCGATTTCGACACCTTGCTCGGCGGCGGGTTCCGCCGCGGCAGCTTCAACGCGTTCGAGGTCGACGTCAACGTCGGGATCGACGACTACTACATGCTGTTCACACCGACGTTCCTGAACTTCCTCTCGCAGGGGCGAGGGATCATCGCCGTCCTCGCGGCGGGCGAGTCCCCGGACAAGCTCCGTGAGACGCTGGTGCGGCACATCCCCGCGAACCAGTTCGACACCCGGGTCCGGATCCCCGACTACGCGGCCAACGAGACCGAGGAGCCGTACATCCTTCCGATGGCCCGGTTCGGCCGCGACGAGGCGCTCCGCGCGATGGTGACGGCCGAGAAGGCCGTCGGCGGACCCGACCGCAAGCCGTTCATCGAGTACACCGCGTTCGACACGTTCGAGAGCCTGATGGGCGACCAGGTCGCCATCCGTCTCTACTTCCAGGGCGTCTCGCGGGCGAAGCATGTCGGCAACCTCGGGATCGGACTCCTGAAACCCGGTCTGCTCGTCTCGAGCGAGATCCTGAACATGATGGACACGTACTTCCGGGTCATCAACATCGACAGCCAGCCGTGCATCTACGGGATCCGACCGCGGACGACCCTCTACGCGATCAGCCCCGACCCCGAGAAGGGAGCGCCCCACGCCGTCCTGACGCCGGTCGTCTAGGCGAACCCAAGCGAACCCACCCTCGGGACCGTCCGCTACCCGGGCAGACCGATCACGAGGACGCCTACGACGTAGAGCGCGAACGCCGCGACGAACGTCATGGCGAGGTCGTCGTCGGCCCACATCACCTTCGGCTGTTCGACGGCCACGGCGAGCACCGCGGCAAGGACGGCGAGTCCCGCGCTCGGGAGGAGGGGCCACCCGCCGAACAGGACCATCCCGACGTAGGGCAAGGGGAATGTAGGCGGCGATCGGAACCCCCCACCGGACCGAGAGGGAGGGGTGGTGGCGCCGCAGTTCACCGGCGATCGGGTCGACCAGCGAGGTCCCGAGGATCACGGCCGCTCCCACCGGTTCGGGAAACAGCAGGATGGCCCCGACGAGCGCGAGGGCGAAGAACGCGAAGCTCGCCACCCGATGGGCCTCGTACGGTCGGATCGTCGGGATCTCGATCCCACCCACGTGCCGGAGGACCTCGAGGAAGAGGACCGCGACCAGCGCGAGCAGGAGGACGTCCTCCTTCGGAAGGACGACGAAGAAGTGCGTCGGGAGGACGTAGTAGACGACCGCAAAGACCCCGAGACTGTGGAGGATCCTCCGCCAGGCTCGATCGCCCAGCTCCGCATCCCCGCCCAGGCATCGTCCGAGCCAAGCTCGGAAGTGACCGCCCGTGTGGAGGCGCGCCGGCATTGCGCCGCGAGACCGTGTCCAAGGTAAGAGCTTCGCCGCGACCCCAGGGTGCCGGTCCGGGGCGCCCCACGACGACCGCCCGGCGCCGAAACGTTGTTACCGCGGCATCGGTAGCCCTTCCCCGCGATGGGCCCCCGCGGCACGACCGCCCTCACCCTCCTCGCCGGGGGAGCGACCCTCCCTCTGCTCGTCGGTACGACGTTCTCGGGCGCCACGTTCCTGATCGTCCCGATCTTCCTCCTGACGCTGGGCGTCGCGGAGGGCATGGGCCGCCTTGGCGATCGGGTTCGGTACGCCCTCCCCCTCCTGGTAGGGATCGGAGCGGCGGTCGCGGTCGTCTCGATCGTGTCGGGAGTCCTCAACGGATTGTCCGACGAACCGTACTCCACTCCCGCGTACGCTGCGCTGGGGTGGGGTCTCTACACCCACCCGGTCCAGTTCACCTACCTCCAGTACGGCACCACCCACTTCGAGAACTCGTACGACGTCTGACCTCCCGCTGCTGACGTTCCTCCAGGTCCCGGGCCTGGACTACCGTTGGGTCGCCCTGGCCGCGTGGGGAGCGGCGGTCTACTTGCTTCGCCACGACCCCCTCGCCGCCGGGGGGTTCGCCACTCCGTGGATCCCGCTGCTGGCCGCGAACGGGCAGAACGACTTCGTCCCGCTGCTGGCGTTGACGGTCGCCCTCGCGGTGCCGCTCTCGCGGGGCGGAACGTGGGCGGCGGAGGTCGTGGCCCTCGCGTTGAAGCAGCTTGCGAATATCGTGGTCGTCGGCTACCATATCGCGCGGCGGGAGTACCCTCCGCGCGCTCGCGACGGTAGCCGTCACGTTCGCGATTCTGGTCCCCTTCCTCTGGATCGACGCGGGCGCGGTCTACTGCCACGTGATCGTCGGGGATCCGGGAACCACGTGCGTGGGCCACTCGTGGACGTTCTTCGTCTTCAAGCGGAACTACTGGCTCTATCCGACCTGGGTGGCACTCGTCTTCCACCGCCCGCTCCGCCGAGCCGTCGACCGGTTCCGCGGTTGGGTCGCTCCGGGCTCCCCGGCGGCCGTGGCGTCGTCCGGACGACCGGAGGAAGGCGTCGCATAGGCCTCGGCCGCCCGCGCGTCCGAAAGGTTTTCTCCCGGTGCGCTACCCCGTGCGTGTGAAGGTCTCGGTGCTGGTTGGGAGCAAGTCGGACCTCGAGATCGCGGAGAAGGTCCGCGCCCGCCTCCAGGAGTTTGCGGTGCCCTGCGAGGTCCACGTCGCCTCCGCGCACCGCACTCCGGACAAGGTCGACCGCCTGGTCGCGGACCCCGCGGTGGACGTCTTCATCGCCATGGCCGGTCTTTCCGCGGCGCTCCCCGGGGCGGTGGCGGCCCGGACCCTGCGACCCGTGATCGGGGTCCCGCTGCATCGGGGCCTCGGGTTGGACAGCCTCCTCTCCGTCGTCCAGATGCCCCCCGGAATCCCGGTCGCGGCCGTGGGTCTCGACGCGGCCGAGAACGCCGCGCTGCTCGCCACTTCGATCCTGGCGCTCAAGTATCCCGAGCTGACCGCGAAGCTCACCGCGTACCGGGCCAAGTGGCGCGAGGAGCCCGACGCGAAGGGAGTCCCGCCGGCATGAACGACCCCTCGGCCTTCGTGACCGAAGCGATCGCTCGGCTGCAAGTCGAAGTCCCGGAGCGCGCCATCATCGCGGCTTCCGGTGGGATCGACAGCACCACCGCCGCCGTGCTGGCCGAGCGCGCCCTCGGGGAACGGGCGCGGGCCGTCTTCGTCGACACGGGGCTGCTGCGGGAGGGCGAGGTCGAGACGGTCAGCCAGCTTTTCCGGACGGCCGGACTGCGCTTCGAAGTCGTTCCGGCGGCCGACCGCTTCCTCTCCGCCCTGGAGGGGGTCACCGAGCCCGAGGAGAAGCGGCGACGCATCGGGACCGCCTTCATCCGCCTATTCGAGGAGGAGGCGAGCCGGTTCCATACCGACCGCCTCATCCAGGGGACGATCGCTCCCGATTGGATCGAGAGCGGCGGGTCGATCCGGGACACGATCAAGACGCATCACAACGTCGGCGGCGTACCGGCCGACTCGCGACTGCGACTGGTCGAACCCTTGCGCGACCTCTACAAGGACGAAGTGCGCGCGGTCGCCCGCAACCTCGGCATCCCCTCCCCCGACCGACAACCGTTCCCCGGCCCCGGCCTCGCGGTCCGCGTGGGCGGACCGGTCACCGCCGACCGGGTCCGTCGCGCCCGCGTCGCGAACGTGATCGTGGAGGAGGAGGTGGAGCGCGCGGTCGCCGCCGGAACGATCGCCAAGCCGTGGCAATACTTCGCGGTCCTGCTCCCCGTCCGCACCGTCGGCGTCCTCGGCGACTCCCGGGTGCACGGGGAGGCCGTGAGCGTCCGGGTCGTCGAATCGATCGACGCGATGACCGCGACCGCAGCGGAGCTCCCCCGCGCCGTGCTCTCCCGCATCTCGGAACGGATCACGCGGGCCCTCCACGGCGAGGTCGTGCGGGTCCTCTACGATATCACGGACAAGCCACCGGCCACGATCGAGTGGGAGTGAGCGGGCCGGTTCGAAGCCGCTAAGAGACCGTCACGTTCGGAGAAACGCCCGCATGAGCGCCCCACCGGCCACCCCACCGACCCGGACCATCCGGCTTCCCGAAGAGATCGTGCGCGCGATCGAGGCGCGCATGCGCGGATCCTCCTTCGACTCGCCGGACGCCTTCATTGCCTTCGTCCTGGGACGACTCTTGGACCAGCACGGTGAGGGACCCTTCAGCGCGGAGGACGAACGGCTGTTGAAGGAGCGGTTGCGATCCCTGGGCTACATCGACTAAGGCCGCCGACCGTTCCACCGCGAGGATGATATTCCCCCGCCCCGCTCGAACTCCCCGTGGCTCCGGACGCGCTCACCGTCGATTCCGTCTGGAAGCGGTACGGGGACCACGATGTCCTCAAGGACATCCGGTTTACGCTCCGCAACGGCGAGGCGGTCGGGTACCTCGGACCCAACGGGGCGGGCAAGACGACCACGCTGAAGCTCCTGGCCGGGCTTTCCCGTCCTACCCGGGGGTCGGTCCGGGTCCAGGGACTCGACCCCGCCCGCGACCGTGCGAAGGCCCTCCGACGTATCGGGGCTCTGGTGGAGACGCCCGGGGTGCCCCCCTACCTGACCGGCTCGGACCTGCTCCAGTACGTGGCGCGAGTCAAGGGAGTTCCCGCCGCCGAACGTGCCGAGGCGGTCCGGCGGGCGGCCGATGGGATGGGCGTGGCCGATCATCTCTCGCGGTCGTTCGGCGCCCTGTCGACCGGGCTCGCGCGTCGTATGCTTCTCAGCGCGGCCCTGGTCGGTGACCCCGAGGTACTCCTCCTGGACGAGCCGACGCTTGGCCTCGACCCGGCGGCCCGAACCGACCTTCGCCAAGTGCTCCGCACGCTTTCCCGGAAGGGTCTGACCATCTTCCTCTCAACCCACCTTCTCGAAGACGTGCAGGAGGTCTGCAGCCGGGTGATGTTCCTCCGCGAGGGAGTCCTGGTCGGGGACGAAGCGGTCCATCTCTCGCCCAGCCCCGCGGGTGGGGGAGTCCGACGCGCGCTCCGGCTCGTCTTCGGCTCCGAGGTGACGCGGGGGGCGCTGGAACGCGCGGCCGGTCCGGAGGCGGAGGTCACACCCGAGGGCCCCCGTCAGGCCACGGTCCATTTCTCGGGCGGAGACGCGGGGCAGGCCGAGCTCTTGGGCCGGTTGATCCAGGCAGGTCTTCCGCTCCTGACCGCCGCTGCGCCGGAACCCGATCTCGCCCGGCGGTACCTCGAACGCGTCGGTCGGGAGGATGCGGCATGAGCTCGCTGTGGGGCGCTCTCGCCCACAACGCCCAGTGGGAGGTCACGCGGCTGCGCCGATCCCAGCGGATCTGGCTCCTCCTCATCCCGGTCGTCGCAGGCCCGGTCGGCAGCGCGATCGCGGACCTCTACCTCCGAGTCCCATCCACCGCCACCGCCCAAGTGTTGGGCCTCCTCATCACGGCCGGCCTGGCCGCGTTGGTCGTTCTCGACCTGACCGCGCTCGCGGTCGGGGAGGACCTCGCGCTGAGGACGCACTACCTCACGTTCGCGTTGCCCCAGCCCCGCGTGCCGGCCCTCGCCGGTCGTCTCGCGGTCGTGCTCGGAGGAACGCTCGCGGTCTACGGGGTCGGCGCTCTGGCGGTCGGGGTGCTCGCGAACGTCCTCGTCTCCACGTCCCCCACGGCCGCGTCCCCGATCCTCGTGCCCTTCCACCTCGCGGTCGGGATCCTCGGACTGCTCGTCTTCCTCGGTGGGATCACGGCCGCGGCCGGAGTCGTCACTCGAAGCGCCTCCCAAGCGCTCGTCGCGGGCATTCTCGCGGGCGTTGTGGCGGCGGGGATCGGAAGCCTGTTCCTCATCGAGGGACAACTCACGGCGCTGTTTCCCGTGGCGTTGGCGGCGGCGGGGCTGGTCGGGTTGGCCGCGTGTCTCGTGGAGTACGGGCGCATCGAAGGGTGACTCGGGGGTTCCCCGACCCCAGCGCTCGGACGGTCCCCCGATCGCTCGACGGAAAGGATAAGGAATCGACCGGGCTCTTCCGAGCGTGTTGCAGTGTCCCTTCTGCGGGGCCTCTGAGACCGACCGGTTCGAGCTCGAAGGGCATCGGTTCCTGGTCTTCGGTTGCATGTTCGCCCCGGAGCTCGAGCCGGGACTGACCGACGCCGAGATCTCGGAGCGGCTCACGACCAAGTTCGGTCCGCAAGGGTCGGGGTACTTCCGCCGGACGTGTGACTCGCTGCACGTCTACGTCGCGAAGGGAGAGGGAGCTCGGATCCTGACCGCTCCCCGGAAGACCCCGTCTCCGTAGTCGAGGGAGCCACGGGGATCCCTCGCCTTCCGACGAACCTATACTCTCCACCCGTTCCGGGAGAGGGCATCGACCCCGATCGAACGACCACCATGTGCGCATTTCGCTACGAACGCACCGAGGTCCCCGAGGAGACCAAGGACGAGAGGATGGAGACGTTCGGCGAGATCCTCCACTCGTACTCGAAAGAAGAGGCGGTCTTGGAGGCCCAACGGTGTCTCCAGTGCGCCATGCCGTACTGCGTCCAGGCGTGCCCCATCAACCAGGATTGTCGGGGCTACATCGGCCTCATCGCGCAAGAGAAGTTCGACGAGGCGGCCGTGCTCACCCTGCGAGAGAACCCGCTTGCGACGGTCCTCTGCAAGACCTGTTACCACTACTGCGAGGAAGATTGCGTGATGGGCGGGAAGGGGGTACCCATCGCCATCCGGCATCTCAAGCGGGCGGCGTTGGAGCTCGGAAAGTCCGACCTCCTCTACGTCCCGAGTGCCCCCACGGGCTTCCGGGTCGCCATCATCGGCGGCGGACCGACGGGGTTGATGGCGGCGTGGGAACTGGGCGTCCGCGGATATTCGGTCACCGTCTATGAGATGCAACCGTCCTTAGGCGGGCAGGTCGACACGATCCCCAAGTACCATCTCCCCGAGGGGTCGCTAGCCACCGACCTGGCCCGGTTCAAGGGCCTGGATGTCACGTTCCGAACGGGCCAGAAGGCGGGTGGCGACCTGACCCCGGAAGGGCTGCTCAAGGAGGGCTACCTCGCGGTCCTGGTGGCGATTGGGGCTTCCGATCCCCGTGTTCTCGGGATCCCAGGGGAGCATCTACCGGGCGTTTTCCCGGCGCTCCCGTTCCTGCTCGGCGTCAATCAGGGTCCCGAAGGGACGCTGTTCGGCCGCACGAACCGCAAGATCGTCGTGCTCGGGGGCGGGGACGTCGCGCTCGATGCGGCACGCTCCTGCGAGCGCCTCGCCGCCGACGGGGGGTCCGTGGCGCTGGTCTACCGGCGTTCCAAGGAAGACATGCCCGCCGGCGGCGAAGAGGTGGACGGCGGCGAGTACGAGGGCGTTCAATTCCTCTACAACCGAGCGCCGGTCGAGATCCTGGGGAAGGAACACGTAGAAGGGATCATCCTGCAAACCACCCAGCCGGGCCCCCCCGACGCCGCGGGCCGCCCGACCGTCGTCCCCGTCCCCGGGTCCGAGGCGACCTTCCCCTGCGACACGATCGTCGTGGCCGCGGGCGAGGTCGCCAACGTGCAAGGCCTCCCGACCGAGTTGAACCTCAGCCTCTCGGGCCATCCCTGGCCGCAGGGTCGCAAGGAGGACTGGATGACCGATGTGGATGGGGTCTTCGCGGCGGGCGGCAAGTCGGTCGTCTACGCGATGGCCGCCGGAACGCGGGCCGCCCTCGCAATCGACCGGTACCTCGCGAAGAAGCAGGGTCGGGCCCCCGTTCCGGCGATCGACCCGTTCGGAGGCCCGAACCCCCCTAAGCTTCCGTCCGGGTACGGCGGCCCCACCTGGCATTTGTGAACGTCGGGGACGGCCCCGGCGCCGGGCTCAAGTAGCCTCTTCCCATCCAATCCCATGGCCGCGACCCCTCCGCCCGTCCTGCGCAAGCTCACTCCGAAGGAAGAGGCCGTCATCGTCCGCGGCGGGACGGAACGTCCGTTTTCCGGAGAGTACGAACACGCAACGGCCGCGGGGACGTACGTGTGCCGGCGCTGCGGCGCCGAGCTCTATCGTTCCGAGGCGAAATTCGATTCGGGCTGCGGATGGCCGAGCTTTGACGACGAGGTCCCGGGGGCGGTCCGCCACCTTCCCGATCGGGACGGTCAGCGGGTCGAGATCCGGTGCACCCGGTGCGATGCCCACCTTGGCCATGTGTTCAAGGGGGAACGATTTACTCCCAAGAACACGCGGCATTGTGTGAATTCGATCTCCCTGCTGTTCGTCCCGAAGGGCGGGACCCTGCCGCCCCCGTAGTCCCCGTGTGCGCCCATCGTGGGCGCCTTCGCTCGCCCCCGATGGACAAGAGTTAACGCTCGGACTTATAGCCCAAGACGCTTCGAAACCCCGGCCTCCGACCCGGGGGCCTCACGGGAGCACGAACCATGTCCCCATCGAAATCACTCGAATCGGGAAGACCGCCCGGCCGCGCTCGCGGAAACGGAACCCCGGAGGACCCCTGGAAGTTGAAGACGCCGAGCGGGCAATCGGAATTTATGGCCTTTCGTGATCTGGCGGCGGACCCTCCCACCCTCGTGATCCGAGCGGGCACGACCGAGCTTCGCTACCAGTTGAGGTGTCTCGACGACCTCACGGCGGCCTTGAAGGCTCATGGCGACTGGATGCCCCTGGGAAGTGCGGACGAGCAGAAGCCGGCGACCCCGGGGACCGTCGAGGCGTGGGGGCGAGCGACCGACAATCCGGTGCATGGTCTGGTACGGACTCCGAAAGGGATTCCGGGGACGCTTCGGCATGTACGTCCCGCCCGTCCTGGAGGCGCTCGGCCGTGCTGAGGTCGAACACTTTCCGAAGAACAACCGTATGCGGGCTCGCTAAGCGGGCCGGCCGATTCCCAACCCCTGAGGTGAAGCCCTCCTCCGAAGACCGTATCTGCCCGGGCGACTGGTCCGCCCCCCCCATCCATGGACGTCACCCAGTACCCGACTTCGGGAGTATCGGGACTCGGACTATGCCGCCGAGGTCCGGGTTAGCCATCGGCTTAACCCCGAGCGGCGGCACACCGTCGACGAGTTACGCCGGTGGGCGACGCTGCTCGGGTCTCCCCCATTCTTCTTTCGGCGGTACGTGGTGGAGGAGCTCTCGAACCGCGTCGCGGTCGGGTTCGGAGGGGTCTGGACGGACCTGGACGTTCAGGACCCGAGCCGGCTTTGGGTGGACGTGGAGGTCGACCCGGATCACCAGGGGCGGGGTATCGGTCGAGCCCTCGCGGAGCAGGCCGAGCGGGAGGCGCGGGGGACCGGGTCCGTGGCCGTCCTCGCCCAGGCGCGCTCGGATCGCCCCCGCGACCTCGAGTTCCTCTTCCGTCGGGGGTTCGAGGAACGGCGACGAAATTGGCAATCTCGCCTCGAGCTGCCCGCGCCCGGGTATCCGAACTTCCCTCGGCGCGCCGACGAGCTCGCCCGGGACGGAGTCGAGTTCACCACGCTGGCCGACGAAGGTCCTGAGCGAATTGAAGTGCGACGGCAGGTCCACACCCTGATGAACGCGGCCCTCGAGGATGAGCCGCGGCTCGGCGCCTATACCCCCAGCACCTACGAGCAATTCGTCGAATGGAACATCGACGCACCGGGGTTCCTCCCCGACGCATTCTTCCTCGCCCGCGTGGGGGACCGATACGTCGGGATCAGCAATCTCGAGCTCCTCCCCGCTGAGCCGGGGGTTCTCCACCAAGTGTTTACCGGCACGGTACGAGAATTCCGGGGCCGGGGCATCGCGAGCGAGCTAAAACGACGAACGGTCGAGTACGGCCAGGACCATGGGTTCCGGTCGATCCGGACCTCCAACGACTCGTTGAACCATCCGATGTGGGCGATCAACGAGAAGCTCGGGTATCAACGGGAGGTCCCCCGCGTCATGGGCGAGAAGCGCTGGGAGGCCGAGTCGTCGAGCTGAGCCGGGCCCGGCGGAGCCGGGCCGGTGTGGCCGGGGTCCCCGCACCTAAATAGGAGCGTCCTTCCTCGGCCGCGAGGGCCACCCGGCCATGAACTGGACGTCGTACCTGCCCACGGTGATTCCCCTCGCGGTCGCCGCTGCGGTGGCCGCGGGCGGCTACCTGCTGGCCGATCGGATCGCCCGGCGCATGCGCCACCGGGGGGCGATGCCCTATCAGGTGCGCGCCGCCCGGCTGATCATCTCGTTCCTCGGGTTCGCCGTCGCCGGCCTCATCGTCTACGGCGTCTTCGGATCGGTCAGCACGGTATCCGGGCTCACGTTCTCGGCCATCCTGACCCTCGCGGCGACCCTCGCCCTACAGACGACGATCGGAAACGTCATCGCCGGCTTCATCCTGCTCCGCAACCGGGTGCTCCGCATCGACGACCGCATTGCGATCGGGGGCGTCTCGGGACGGGTCGTCCAGCTCGGACTCGTCACGGTGTGGCTCCGCCTCGAGGACGGCAGTCTCGTGTCGGTCAGCAATTCGAACTTGCTGAGCGGGCCGCTCGTCAACCGGAGCGCGGGCGATCGGCTCCAGGGCGAATTCTAGGCCCCCGTGGGGGTCGGTGACGCACGACGACCTTTATCGCGTCCCAGGTCCCGGGTCGTTCATCGTGGGAGCTACCGGTTCCCTGCTCGTCGCGCTCGAATGCCGCGCGTGCTGCAGCCAGGTCGACCCATCGCGGCCGACGGGGGTCTGTCCGACCTGCGGGCAGACCCTTCTCGCGTCCTACGACCTGGGCCGCCTCGACGGCCGGGCCTGGCGGGCGGAAGTGGCCCGGCGACCGGGGTGGTTGTGGCGCTATCGCGAGCTCCTTCCCGTTCAGTCGACCGACTCCATCGTCTCGCTCGGGGAGGGCGGCACCCCCCTTCTCCCACTGTCGGACGCCCCCGAAGCCCCCGGCGTACGGCTGCTCCTGAAGGACGACGGGTTGCTCCCCACGGGATCGTTCAAGTCACGCGGCATAGCGGTGGCGGTCTCTCGCGCCCGTGAGCTGGGCCTCACCGACCTCTTCGTCCCGAGCGCGGGGAACGCCGGGCTCGCGTTGGCCGCCTACGGGGCCCGGGCAAGGATGCGAGTGCGGATCTACCTGCCCGACCGCACGGCCCCGTCGCTGATCGAGTCGTGCCGCCGCTACGGCGCGGAGGTCGTCCCGGTTCCCGGTACCATCCGGGAGGCGGGACTCGCCGCACGGGAGGCCGAGAAGGGTCGCGATTCGTTCGACATGTCGACCCTGCGCGAGCCCTACCGGGTCGAGGGAAAGAAGACGATGGGCCTCGAGATCTTCGATCAGTCCCCCGAGGGGGCCGTGCCGGACGCCATCGTCTACCCTACGGGGGGCGGGACCGGGCTGGTCGGGATGTACAAGGCGTTCTCCGAGCTCCGCATCCTGGGGCTGGTCGATCGCATCCCCCGGCTCTACGCGGTCCAGCCGGAAGGCTGCGCTCCGGTCGTGCGGGCGTTGCGTTCGGGCGAACCCCGCGTCACTCCATGGACCGACCCGCACACGATCGCTCCCGGCCTCTTGGTCCCTGCCCCCTTCTCCTCGGAAAGGATCCTCGAAGCGGTGCGAAGTAGCGGAGGGGCGGGAGAGGTCGTCCGGGATGGGGAGCTGCTCGATGCCATGGAGGTTCTCGCCCGCGACCACGGGGTTTCCGCCTCCCCCGAGGCGGCAGCGCCGTACGCTGCCCTCGGCAAGTTGTTCCGCGGCGGGCAGATCCGCGCGGGCGAGAGCGTACTCCTCTACAACACCGGCACGGGACTCCCGTTCTCGATGCCGGAGCTTCGGCGGTCGCTCGCCGCTAGCTCAGGGTGATGACGAGGGGTCCCGTGTACGCGCTCGACGGTGCGGTCACCGTCGCGTTCACGTATTGGATCGGGGAGTACGTTACGACAAAGCCCGCGAGATGGAACAGGGCGCTCACGGTCGCCGAGGAAATCTCGTAGCAGATGAAGTTGCACGTCAGCGTGAGCGTGACGGACTGCGAGGAGTGCAGGGAGAATCCGCCCGTGCAGGTCAGGAGCTCCGTGCCGGGGTACCACTCCACGGCGGTCACGTGGACCGCGACGGGGAGAGCCTCGAACGCGCCGGCATCCGCGGCGACGAAGGCGAGGAGCACGAGGACGGCGACCGCGACCCAGAGGACAAGCGGGCTCAGTCGACGGCGGGCCGAGTGCGCCCGCGCCACGAGATCGTACCCGCCGTAGAAGGAGGCCACCATGCTGTGCATGGCTCACTCCGTGTGCGGTCCGCCCGACGCTCGGTCGGCCGATCGTGTCGGGTCCGGTTCGCGTTGATTCACGAGGGCTCGAGGGACGGGAGGATACCCGTTCGAGAACGTACCCGGTGAGCTCCGGCTACCCGAGGCCGCGGTTGCAACAGAACTTGGGCGGGCGCCGCTTCGCAGGGATGTGGCTGTGCAGGGGGGAGTGGGCTCGGCCGGATTCGAACCGGCGGTCTTCGCTGTGTGAGAGCGACGTCGTAACCACTGGACCACGAGCCCGCGAGGAAGGGCGAGCGGTCGGGGTCCATAAACCGTTCCCTCACGGTAGAAGTAGGAGCAGTGGGAGGACCAGGCTCGCCGCGACCGTGAGGATGAGGCCGGTGGCGAGCGCCAGGCTGCCGGAGTCGGGGTCGCCATACCGCGTTACGAAGTAGAGGGTCGTATCCATCGCCGTGGCCCCTCCGAGCGCGGCCAAGCCCTCGCCCCGCATCCTTCGTCCGACCACGGGGGACAAGAGCATCGTGAGATCTTCCCGCAGGAAGTTGGTCAGGAAGGCCAGGAGGCCGAGGGCGGCTCCCGCGCGGGCCCCCACGAGCGGGCCGGCGAGGGTATACCACCCGAAGGCGAAGGAGGTGGCGAAGGCGACGGGGGCGGCCGTCCCGACGACGGCGACGAAGACGAGCGCGGCCGCCGTCGCACCGGCCACCGCGGCGGTGAGCGGGATCCAGAGCGATCGGAGCGCTTCGAATCGTAGGCGAAGGTCGAACGCCACGAGGGCGAGCAGCGCGTACAGCGCCCACGGGATCGCTTCCGTCGTCGGAACGGCCACGAAGTGCCCGGCCGCAAATCCACCCAGCAACGCCGCGAGCAGCAGCAGGCTGAGCGGAACGCGTTCGTCCGGTTGGGCTTTGGTCAATGGGCTCGGACTTGATGGCGGAAAACCACGGGCCAACCCGAGGGCCAGCGCTCCCGTCAGGGCGAGGATCAGGATAGCGAAGCCCAGCGAAACTGGGATCGTGAGCAGGAGTTGCGGGACCGGCACCGCGTCGAGGGAGGCGCCGAGCAGGCCGACGAGGAGACCGACCGTGACCAGCGTCGCCCGAGGGACCCACGGGCTCCGAGGCCGGACGATCCAGCCCGCAACAAGGCCCGCCCCGAAGGCCAGGTAGAGGTACGGGTCGAACTCCACGGCCCGACTAGCCCGACCACGCGCTCAAGGCGGGCGGATGTCGGTGGGCGGTGGGGGGACCCAACCAGAGTGTCTCGTCCCGCCCCGGCCCGTACCCGACGTACTCGACCGGCACGCCGGTCTGTTCGGTCACGTACTCGAGGAAGCGGCGGAGCGGGGAGGGTAGCGCCGCCGGACCTTCGCGCCGCAGGCGTTCCCGGAGACGCTCGTGGAACGGGGGCCACCCCTCCAACTGTTCGTACACTGGCTGGGCCAGTGCGAGGTCGCTCGCCTGCAGGGGAGGCGCATCGCGGACGGTCGACCCGTCGGGCATGACGTATTGGACGCACACCGGCACGGACTCCTGTCCGCCGAGGACGTCGACCTTGCTGATGGCGAGCGAGGTGAACCCGTTGAGTCGGGCCGCATACCTCAGGAGGACGAGATCGAGCCAGCCGCACCGCCGCTCCCGCCCGGTCGTAGCCCCCCGCTCACCGCCCGCGCGGCGCAAGTACTCCCCGCGTGGACCGGTGTCCTCGGTGGGGAACGGGCCGGCCCCCACGCGCGTGCTGTAGGCCTTGGCCACGCCGACCACCGAGTCGAGCTCAGTGGGAGGGATCCCGCTTCCCATCAACGCCCCGGCGCTCGTGGGGTGCGAGCTGGTCACGAAAGGATAGGTACCGAAGTCGATGTCGAGGAGGACGCTCTGCGCGCCCTCGATCAACACCTTCTCGCCGCGCCCCAGGGCGTCCCAGAGCAAGGTCTCGGTGGGCCGGATGTAGGGAGCGAGCTTCGCGCCGACCTCGGAAAGTTGGGCCGCCAGCTCGGCGATCGGAGGGAGGTTGGTGAGATGGCTCTTCGTCGCGTACAGCATCTCCAGCCGCTCCTTGACGATCGCCGGTCGGGACAGATCGCCGAGGCGAATCCCCCACCGGCCGGTACCGGTCCTCGTACGCTGGGCCCACACCACGTCGCGTCGTTCCGAGCGAAGCGCTCGGGTCCTTGCGGGCGCGCAGGTCGTCCTCCCACGCGTCCTCGAGTTCGTGGATGGGAAGGAGGACGTGGGCACGGTCGGAGAGCACGATCTCACCCCGGAGCAGCCCGCGTCGCTCCAGGTCCTGGATCTCCTCTAAGAGCTTCATCGGGTTGATCACCATGCCCGGGCCGCTGATCCCGGTGACCCCGTGCCGAAGGACTCCGCACGCGAGTTGATGGAGGACCAGATTCCCCTCGGCGAGATGGATGGAGTGGCCGGTGTTCGGACCCCCACCGGATCGGACCACGAAGCGGGCGTCGCGGGCGAGGAAGTCCGTGATCTTGCCCTTCGCCTCGTCCCCGAACTGAGCTCCCAGGACGATACGGACGGTCGTTGCAGTTCCCCCCACTATCGGCGAGCGGAGCGGGTACTTGTGGGTTGTGCCCGGGGGCGAGGAGGGCTTCCCAGTCGGGGGCGCTCACTCCGCGACGCGAGGGAGGGTATCCGATCGACAGACCGCCGAATCCGTCCCCTCGGCGCGAGGGCCGCGGGGGCTCGCCAGGAACGCCCGTGTCTTCGTTCGGTGGCACGGCCGACACACCGTCTGGAGGTTGGAGTACTCGAGCGCGGCTCCGCCCCGGGCGATCTCCACGATATGGTCGACATCAAGATCGCGCGCCCGCCGTCGCGCCCCGCACACGCGGCACGTGTAACGATCGCGTAGCATGACGTACGATCGCGCGGAATCCCAGAAGTAGTGACCGTGGAACTGCCACTGGCATCGACGCGAGCAGTACGGGGTGCGGTGATTGGGAAGCGGGCGTCCGCACTCGACGCACCGCGCGGCGCGCCGGGCCTCGGCCCGGAGCCGGGCCCCGTCCGAGAACCACGCGACGGATAGGGCGAGGATCCGGCCATTCGGCCCCACCCGAACCGAAGCGCGAGGGTCGGATGCGGTCATGCCCGTCCGGAGTTCGGGGACCGGCTGAAGAGCGTTCCCTTCGACCGGGCGTGACCCCGATCGAGCTCCGGGGCCCCGGAAGCTCATACCTTTCGCCCCCTCTTCCCGGTCGTGCACTTCGCCCTTTCCGACTGGATCGATTCGCACGCCGACTGCCGGTACCAGCTCGGCTCGAGCGGCATGGCCGGCGTGATCGAGCCCCCCGCCTGAGCCCGCGACAGCTCCGTCGCCGCACGGCGGACGAGTGGACGGACGAGCTCCGTCGGGTCCTCGCGGAGCACGTGCGGGTCGATCCGGGCCGCCTCTTCCTGACGCACGGAGCGAGCGAGGCGAACTCCTGGGTGATGTTCTTCGCGGCCCGGGAGGTGCGCTCGGGCTCCCGCCGGTGTCGGGTCCAACTCCCGGAGTACCCCCCCTCATCGAGGTCGCCCGCCGAGCCGGGTTCCGACCGCACCCCAGTCCGGGCCGGGTCCCACTCGCGCTGGTCTCCCTGCCCCGCAACCCGGAGGGGGTCGGCTGGACCTCCCAGGACCTCGCCGAGTGGGCCGAGGGAGCCCGCACCCTCCTGGTGGACGAAACGTTCCGCGAGTTCTCCGGTCGCCCCTCCCGGGCCGAGGCCGGGGATCGCGGCGTCTGGACGACCGGCTCGTTCACGAAGTTCTACGGGGCCGATTCTCTCCGGGTCGGGTTCGCGGTGGCGCCCCCGGAGGCGGCGGAGGAGTTCGCCCGGTTCCATGCGGTCGTGGCCGACGACCTCCCGCCGGCCTCGTCGGCCGCGGCGGTAGAGCTGCTGCGCCGGTGGAGTCCGATCTCCCGTCGGGTGCGGACATTGTTCGACCGGAATCGGACCGCGCTGCGTCGGGCCCTTCCGGCCGTCCCGTCGTTGGACGCTCCGGTGTACTTTGACCGGGTCCCGACCGCGGACGGGGACCGGTTGGCGAACCGCTGCCTCCGGGCCTCCGTGCTCGTCTGTCCGGGTTCCCTGTTCGGGGCGCCGGAGGGCGTTCGCATCTGCCTGACGCGACCGTCGTTCCCGGGCGACCTCGAAGCGTACCTCGAGGTGCGGGGGGGCGCCGACCGACCCGCTACCGAGGCAGGCGCGACGGCAAGGGCTCGACGGCGCCGTGGGGATACCGTCCGAGCGAGAGCCGCGACATCGTGACCTTCGCCACGGACTCGACCCGAAACGGGACGACCGCGCCGGCGCGTTCGCGGAGGAACGTCTGGGCGAACTGGCGGGCGCGCGCGGGGTTCGACTCGTGCACGAGGAGAAAGCCCCGGGCGAGCTCCGTCAGCACCGCCCGGTGCGGGACGACCTCGTCGACGGTACCCTCATCGGCCTCGAAGGTCGAACCCCCGCCTCCCAATCGGCCCCGCCTCGATGGGGCGAGCCGGCGGGCGCCGCATAAAGAGCGACCTCCACGTGACGTCACCGGGCCGCCGTCGGACCGCGAAGATTTTACCCTCTCGTGCCCGTACGCGGACGATTCTCCATGACCGAGAGTGCTACCGGTACGGTCCCTGCGTCCACGTCCGAAGCCGTCGTGGCCGCGCGCGGGGTCCGACTCCGCACCCCTATCCCCGGGCCGGAAGCGAAGCGGATCATCGAACGGGACCGCAAGTTCCTGATGACCTCGACGAAGACCTCACCGGTCGTCGCGGCGAGCGGAAGTGGGGTCTGGGTCACCGACGTCGACGGGAACCGCCTGCTCGATTTCGCGAGCGGGGTCGCCGTCCACAACGTAGGGCATTCCCACCCCGACGTCGTGCGGGCGGTGCGGGAGCAGATGGGCCTGCTGTCCCACTTTGCGGGCACGGACTTTTACTACGACATCCAGGTCCGGCTCGCCGAGAAGCTCGTCACCCTGATGCCGGGGACGTTCGACAAGAAGATCTTCTTCACCAACAGCGGGACCGAGAGCGCCGAGGCCGCCCTCAAGATCGCACGGTGGCACCGCCGCCGTCCGATCACGATCGGCCTCTTGGGCGCCTTCCACGGCCGCTCGATGGGCGCGCTCACGATGACGACCTCGAAGACCGTGCAGCGGGCCCGCTACGCGGCGTTCGCGGGGGGCGGGCACCACATCCCGGCGCCGAACTGCTACCGCTGCCCGTACAAGCTCGAGTACCCGAGCTGCGACCTCTATTGCGCGAAGATCCTGAAGGAGCTCTACTTCCAGACCTCCATGCCGCCGGACGACGTCGCCGCGTTCCTCGCCGAGCCCGTGATGGGGGAGGGGGGCTACATCGTGCCGCCCAAGGGCTGGCACGCCGCAATCAAGTCGATCCTGGACGAGCACGGCATCCTGTTCATTGACGACGAGGTCCAGGCCGGAATGGGACGGACCGGTCGGATGCTCGCGATCGAGCACCACGGCGTGGTCCCGGACATCGTGACGATGGCGAAGGCGGTCGGCGGAGGCCTGCCCATGGGCGCGGTCTCCCTCCGGGCCGACCTCGACTTGGAGCCGGGGGCCCACTCCAACACCTTCGGAGGCAACCTCGTGGCCGCCGCAGCGTCCCTGGCCGCCCTGGGCGTGATCGAGAAGGAGCACCTCCTGGAGAATACCCGGACCCAAGGCACCTACCTCATCGCCCGGCTCCGGGAACTCCAGTCGAAGTACCCGGAGATCGGCGACGTCCGGGGATTGGGACTGATGGTGGCGACCGAGTTCGTGAAGGACCGGACGACCAAGGAACCGGCGGTCCAGCTCCGCGACCACATCATCGAGGAATCGTATCGTCGGGGGCTGATCCTGCTCCCCTGCGGGAAATCTTCGATCCGCTACATTCCCCCCCTGATCGTTCGACGCGAGCAGATCGACGAGGGCATCGAGATCGTGGACGCGGCGATCCGGGCCGCTCGTGCGGCGGCATGAAGTTTGGACACCTCGCGGGTCCCGGCCGCCTGGAGATCACCGAGCGTCCCGAGCCCACGGCGGGTCCGGGCGAGGTCGTCGTCACGCTCGCCGCCTGCGGCGTCTGCGGGACCGACTTGGAGAAGCTGCGGGGCAACTACCGAACGGCGGGTGTCATCGGGCACGAGCCGGTCGGTCGGGTCGCCCACGTCGGGCCGGGCGTGAAGAACCTCGCGCCGGGGGACCGCGTCTTCGTCCATCACCACGTTCCCTGCTACGAGTGCGAGGTCTGCGCTCGAGGGGACATGACCTTCTGTCCCACCTATTCCAAGACCAACATCGACCCGGGCGGGTTCGCCGAGGCGTTCCGGGTGCCGTCGGAGAACGTTTCTCGCGGGGCCATCCTCCCTCTGGACGCCTCGGTCGACTGGAGCACGGGAGCGCTCCTGGAGCCGGCCGGGTGTGCGATGACGGCGATGCGTCGGATCGGACTTCCCGAGGGAGCGAGCGTCTTCGTGCTGGGCTTGGGGCCAGTCGGCCTCCTCTACGCTCGACTGGCCCGCTCGCTCGGCGCCGGCTGGGTCGGGGGAAGTGAGATCGCGCCGCTTCGGCGCGCGGCGGCCGAACGCGGAGGGATCGACGAGACGGTCGACCCCCGGGAGCCCGAGGCGGTCCGGGCGGCGGTGGACCGGGCGACCCACGGACGCGGCGTGGATCTGGCGGTCGTGGCGACCGGGCAGCCGTCCGTCGTGCGGGACGCCACGACGCTCGTTCGTCGGGGAGGGACCGTGAACCTCTTCGGTCTTCCGGAAGCGGGGAGCCGGCTCGATGCCGACCTCCAGGACCTCTACCTCCGCGGCGTTCGGCTCATCCCCTCGTATGCCACCACCGAACCCGACATCCAAGAGGTGCACCGGCTCATCGTCGACGGCGAGTTGCGCGTGGCCGACCTGGTCACGCACCGCGTCCCGCTCGACCAGCTGCAAGAGGCGTTCCGCCTCGCCGGCCGTCCCGCGGAGGCCGTCAAGGTGGTCGTGACCGGCCCGGCCCTGTTGGGCTAAGCCTCGGCCCCGTCCCCTAGGGTCAGCCCGACCGCGCGATGCCCCGCGCGCACCCGCACCTTCGGACCCAGGAGACTGGAGCGGACGACGGCCCCGGATTCGATCCGGACCCCGTCCATCAGGATCGAGTTCTCGACGTGGGCACCGGACTCGACCACGACCCCCTCCCCGAGCGTGACGTACGGTCCGAAGGAGGCGCCGTGGGCCACCGCGTCCGGGGCCGCCGCCACCGGGCCCTTTCCGAACGAACCCCGGGGCACCCCGCCGGGCCCCCCTCGACCGTCCTCGAAGAGAAGGCGCTGGGCGTTCAGGAGCCGCTCGGGAGTCCCGGCATCGTCCCAGTAGCGCGAGATCCGGAACCCAAAGACCCCGGCCGAGAGAAGGCCCGGGACGACCTCCCGCTCGAAGCTCATCGCGCGGCCGGGCGGGATCGCGTCGAGGGCTGCCCGGGACCAGACGGCCAGCCCCGCGTTGATCCAACGGGACGGAGCGTCCTTCGCTTCCGGCTTCTCGACGAACGCCGTGATCCGGTCCTCGGGACCCAGGGCCGCGACCCCGTACGGTCGGGTGTCCTCGACCTCGGCCAGCGCCATCGTGCCGATCCCGCCACGGGTCCGGTGCCGGGCCAGGAGCTCGCGGAGATCGACCGCGGTTACGACGTCCGAGTTCAGGAGGTAGAACGGGTCCGACATCCCTTCCGAGGCGTTCTTCATTCCGCCCCGGTCCCGAGGGGCTCCGACTCGGGGACGGTCCGGACCGGCCATCGCGGGGGGTGCGCCCGGACAAAGGCGTCGACCACGTCCGACTTGTACCCGGTCGCGAGCACGACCTCCTCGACGTCCGGCGGAAGGAGGTCGAGCACGTGGTAGAGCATCGGCTTCCCCGCCATCGGGATCAACTGCTTCGGGATCGTGTAGGTGATCGGTCGAAGGCGGGTCCCGAAGCCGCCGATCAGCACGAGGGCCTTCATCGGGCCAGGGAACGAGCGCTTCCCCTTATTCTCATGGGCCGGTCCGGGCCACGACCCGGAAGGCGGGACGGCCGCGGGCGCCGAGGACGGCTAACCCACTCCGTTCGGGTCGACGGAGCCCGATCCGGTCGGCCCGAGCTCGTAGGCTTCTTCGCCGAACTCGGAGACGTCGAGACCGGCGTCCTCCTCTTTCGGACCCACGCGGAGCGGGGAGACCTTGTCGATCAGACGGAGCAGGAGGTAGGAGCCCGCAAAAGCGAACGACGCGACCACGGCAACCCCGAAGAGCTGGACGAGTTCCTGGTGGGGGTTCCCGAAGAAGAGCCCGTTCGGCCCGGCGGCGTTGATCGCCGTGGAGGCGAACAGGCCGGTGGCGATGGTGCCCCACATCCCGCCCGCCCCGTGGCAGGCGAAGACGTCCAGCGAATCGTCGAGCGTGGTCCGCGCGCGCCAGCTGGCGACGTAGTTCGAAAAGATCCCGGCGACCACTCCGATCACGATCGAGGCGGAAGGACCGACGTACCCTGCCGCGGGAGTGACCGCGGCGAGTCCGCACACCGCGCCGACCGCCATGCCGACTGCGGAAGGCCGTCCCTTGCGGATCCAGTCGACCAACATCCAGCTGACCCCGGCCGCCGCGGCTGCGAGGTTCGTGGTCACGAGCGCGTTGACCGCGACCCCATCGGCGGCGAGCGCGCTGCCTGCGTTGAACCCGAACCAGCCGAACCAGAGGAGGGCCGTCCCCAGGATCACGTACGGAACGTTGTTCGGCCGGCTCGCCTTGGCTTCCACGGGCGAGCGGCTACCGATGACGATCGCCGCGGCGACGGCGGAGACACCCGCTGAGGTGTGGACCACCAACCCGCCCGCAAAGTCGACCACTCCGAGCATGTGGAGCCATCCTCCCGGGTTCCAGATCCACATCGCGATCGGCACGTAGATGAGGGTCGTCCAGAGGACGATGAAGATGAGGAGAGACTTGAAGCGGACGCGCCCGGCGAACGCCCCGATGATGAGCGCGGGGGTGATCGCGGCGAACTTGAGCTGGAAGGCGAAATAGAGCAGGGCGGGGATGAACGCCGAGTAGCGCGGATCGGGGGCCGCACCGACGTTCATGAGCCCCAAGTCGGAGAGGTTGCCGATCACGCCGTGAACGGCCGGGCCGAACGTGAGGGTGTACCCCCACAGCGCCCACACGAGGCTGACGACCGAGAAGATGGCCAGGCACTGGACGATCGTGGAGACGAGGTTCTTCCATCGTACGAGACCCCCGTAGAAGAACCCCAGCGCCGGGGTCATGAGCATGACGAGCGCGGTGGCCGTGATGACCCAGGCCGTATCCCCGGTGTCGATCGCCATGATAACCCCCCGTTAGAACCGAGCCGTCATCCGGCCGGGCGCGACCTCGGCCGGTCGCTCCCTCGTCCCCCGATAATCGGTGCCCGGGACCACAATCCCCCGCCGACACCCAACTCTATGAACCTTGTGCTGAATCGGTGGGCCGGAATGGGGCCCGCTCCCGTCTTACCGCCGGCTAGATTACCGACCGGACCATGGCCGCCCCGATGGAGCTGCCCGGCAGCTTCCGGAGCTCGCTTCGCGAGGCCCGCGCGCTCGGCCGCCCTCGACCGGACGAGCGCGTCGAGGTCACGCTCCTCCTCCGCCGACGGACGGATCGGGCTCCGTACCCTGACGTCCCGGTCACGGGCGGGTTCCTCGACCGGGAAGAGTTTGCCGCCCGGCACGGAGCCCACCCCGACGACCTCGAAACGGTGCGGAGGTTCGCGGCGGGTGCGGGCCTCCAAGTCCTCGCCGAGTCGGTCGGAGCGCGCACGATGCGGCTGGGAGGGCCGGTGTCGGTGGCGGAGCGGATCTTCGGGGTCGTCCTCAACCGATGGACGTACCCGGGCGGCAGTTACCGAGGACGGCTCGGCCCGATCCAAGTACCGGCCGGACTCGAGTCGGTGATCGTCGGCGTGTTCGGACTGGACAACCGGCCGCAGGCTAAGGCGCACTTCCGGCGGCGCAGCCAAGCTCGGGTGACCGACCTGTCGTATACGCCTCCGACGGTCGCGGCGGCGTACAGATTTCCCGGCCGACTCGGACGGAGGAGGTCAGACCGTGGCCCTCCTCGAGCTCGGGGGAGGGTATTCGCCCGCCGACCTTGCGACCTACTTCTCGAGCCTCCATCTTGCTCCGCCCAACGTCGTCGCGGTCTCGGTGGATGGGGCCGCCAACTCCCCACCGGGAACCCCGACGGCCCGGACGGCGAGGTCGAACTCGACCTCGAGATCGTGGGTTCGGTGGCACCGGCAGCACGGATCGCCGTCTACTTCGCCCCCAATACCGACCAGGGTTTCCTCGACGGGCTGAGCCAAGCGGTTCACGATACGGTCTACCGTCCTTCGGTCGTCTCAGTGAGCTGGGGAAGTGCCGAGGGTTCGTGGACCCCGCAGGCGCTCTCCGGACTCAATGCCGTCTGCCAGGACGCCGCGGTCCTGGGAGTGACCGTGCTGGCAGCCGCGGGGGACGACGGAGCCGCCGACGGGGGCCCCGGCGGAGCCGGAACGTGGACTTTCCC
This sequence comes from uncultured Thermoplasmata archaeon, assembly GCA_963749235.1. Lineage (GTDB taxonomy): Archaea > Thermoplasmatota > Thermoplasmata > Lutacidiplasmatales > UBA184 > Lutacidiplasma. Next base: position 1,393,014 of record CAVVLV010000001.1, read on the forward strand.
GCTTCCAGCCCGTACGTGATCGGCTGCGGCGGAACGCGCCTCGCACTGTCCGGGGGATCGATCGGTTCCGAGGTCACCTGGAACGAATTGGCCGCCCGGGAAGGGGCCACGGGAGGCGGGGTCAGTGAGGCCTTCGCGCGACCCTCGTACCAAACCAGCCCCCCCGTGCCGGCGGCCCCGAACGGCTTCGTGGGACGCGGGGTTCCCGATGTCGCGGGCAATGCCGACCCGGCGACGGGTTACGCTGTGTTCGTGGACGGAGAGTCGAGCGTGGTCGGCGGAACGAGCGCGGTCGCTCCTCTATGGGCGGCCCTGATCGCTCGGGTCAACCAAGCGCTCGCGGGGCCGGTCGGATTCGTCAACCCCCGGCTCTACACCCCCGGAATGTCCGGGGCGTTCCACGACATCACCATCGGGAACAACGGGGGATACTCGGCCGGGCCGGGGTGGGACGCGTGCACCGGCCTCGGATCGCCAGACGGGGCGAAGCTTCTGGCGGCCCTCCGCTCCAGCTCGGGCTGAGCCGTCGGGGGCGGGTGCGTCGGTTCAGGGCCCGAACCCGTCCAGGAAGCGCCACCAGGCAGAGAGTGACTGATCTACCGCACGCTTCGCGTCCCCGACGGCGGTGCCTCCCGCGCGCAGCTCGTGGGCGAGGATCGCCCGTTCGGCCGCCGAGTGGGCGACGTCGGCCTCGGTGTGCACGCGGAAGAACTCGTGGGCCGCCTTCGCGCGGACCCCGTAGTGGGCCCGAAGTCCTCGGGACTTCTCCGCCGCGACCTCGGGGAACTGCCGCTCGTACACGTACAGGGCACCGAGCGCGGCCGACCGGTCGGCCCATCGGGCCGAGGGTCAACCGCTCGTAGGTCGACATGAGGGCTCGGGTCCGAGGGGTCGCGGTGGGTGGGGTGTCGGGGTTCCATCGGGCTCCGATCTCGCGGGCGAAATCGACCCACAGCTCCGGGTGCGTAGGGGAGCGCCCTTCCTCATCCACCATGTTCTCGAGGAGGACCCGGCGGTCCCGGCCGCGCATCAACCGAGCGTAGGCGCCCGCGACGTACCGGGGGAAGTTCGATTCGAAGTGATAGTATTGGCCGGCATACTCCTGCAGGGTATCCATCGGGAGTTCGCCCTTCGACCACGCCGTGTAGAAGGGGTGCGTTAGCAAGTGGCGGCGCTGGATCGTGGCGTCGATGTCGCGGAGGGCGTTCATCGCGAGGGGGAGAGAAGAGGGGGTAATCGAGGTTTTGGGTCCCCCCCGGGGAGGTTTCTTCCTCGAACCGGCCATTGACTGGGGTTGGCCGGACCACCGACCCGAACCCCGATTGGGAGACCTGTTTTTCCTCGTCAAACGACCGTGGTCTCGGCCGGTGCGAAGACCACGAGGAGGACCAGCTCCTCCTCGATCGCGTGAAACTGGTGCGGGTCGTGCGCAGGGACGAACAAGAGATCGCCCCGATCGACCCGATGGTCGGAGTCGCCATGGCGGAATCGTCCGCGACCGCGGACCACGAAATAGAGCTCGTCCTGCTCGTGCGGCAACTGGAGGTCGACCGCCCCCACGGGGAGGACGTAGACCCCCGCGGACATCGGCCGAACCCGGAGGAACTCGAGGTAACGGTCGCCCGACTTCCCGACGCGCTCAACGAGGTCCTCGACCCGGTCCATTGACGCCACCGAGGGTGGGAACCGATGGCGCCACTTAGCGGCTCCGAATTCCGACCGCGTCGCTGGGACGGCGCCCCCCGTCAGGGTCAGCTACGTCTCGTTCCCGAGGGAGAATCGCGGGAGCGGGCGCAACCGGGTCACGTGGACGGCGACCCCGAACCCCCAGATCAGGATCGGCGCGACGATGAACCGCTCGATCAGGCCCGGGTCGAACGTGGAATTGTTCGCCTGGGTGGGGACGTAGTAGGCGAGGGAGACGAGTGTGACGAGCCCGAGCAGGGCCGAGTAGGCGCGACCTCCCTCCCACCCGGTCCCCGAACGCATCCCGACCGCGAGAATGAGGAGGGCGATCCCTCCGGGGGCGAAGACCAGGAGCGAAACGAGGTCGTGTACCGGAGGGTTCACGTTCTCGGGGAAGATGCCGACCAGGACCGCGGCGACGCTCGCGAGAAGAAGCAGGGGGAGTCCGACGATCCGCGAGCCACCGCGGGGGAACGCGGTCCAGGCCAGGAGGATCCCGACGAACGACAGGACCCCGAGCACGGCGATCGAGACGTTGAACACGGCGTGCCACGGGGAGGTGGCCGTGTTGCCGAGATCACTGATGTAGTTGGCCAAGTCCGAGTACCCACGGTACTGGGTCTGGACCACGATCATGGCCGCCACGAACTGAAGTGCTCCGATCCCGATCAGGGCAGCCCCCAGCCGCGCGGTGCCTCGGATCGGACGGAAGGAGGGCGGGCTCATCGATCGTCGACCCGGCCCGGCCAGACCGGAGCCTCGGGATGTTCTTTTCGCCCTACGGGAAGGCGGGCCCCGGCCCGTCCGTCGGTGGGTGTGATTTCGCAACCTACAAACCCTCGCGTGGCTCCGCCCCTTCACGGGGTTCCATGCGGTTCCTGACCTACGACGAACTCACGCCCTCGATGGAGGTGGATCGTACCCTGATCCATTTGGCGTCGTTCGGCGGCGCGTTCGCCCGACGTTCGATCGACCTGTGGCGGCGGCGCTCCCACATGTTCGCGGACTATGTGGGCGTGTTCGCCGTCGAACGCGGTCGATTGTTGGGCCAGACTCTCGTCTTTCGGATCCCCTACACATTTCCGGACGGGACCGAACTGGTGAGCGGGATCGCCGCCGTCGGCACCCGCCCCGACCGGGGTCGGGCCGGCGTCGCCCGAGCGATCCTCACCGAGATCCACCGACGGGAAGAGGAGGCCGGTGTGCGATACTCGACGCTGTGGACGAACCGCTCGTGGGGAGCCCACGGCCTCTACGAGAAGCTCGGGTACCGCGACGTGTACTCCTCGCCGTGGGCGGTGCGGGCGCCCGCGCTCCGTCCGGGGAAGCGCGCTCCCGGAGTCCGTCCGGCGCACGCCTCGGATCTCATCGATCTCGAGCGTCTTCATGCTCGCCGGGCCGTGGGTCGGCTCGGATTCCTTCGGAATGAATCCGGGTACCTCGACCTCTGGAGAGCCACGGGAGATCTGGACCCGGCGAAGGAGCTGATCGTGAGTCGATCCGGGTCCCGGATCACCGGCTACGCGCATGTCGACTCGAACCCGTACCGGACGATCTGCGGGGAACTGGTCGCGACGTCCGCCCGGGCATGGCGGAACCTGCTCGGCGAGGTGGGACGACGGGCGAAGAGAACCCCCGTAGCCTTCCAGCACACTCCCGTCACCGACCACCCCGGATGGTTCCGAGGGATCGGATGCACCCTCGTGAACCAAGGGTGGTATGTCTTCATGGCGACGCAGCTCGGCCGGCAGTGGAGCGCCCCCTCCGCCCGGACCCGATTCGCGACGACGGACCCTCGATTCCTGTGCCTCGCGGGCGACCGCTTCTGATCCGAGATGACGCCCCGGAGACCGCCTCTGCCGGTCCGCCGATCCCCTCGCCCGGGGGCGGTCGGATGGGCTCGTCGCAGGGACCCGGCGCTCCGCCATCGTATTAGCGAGCTCCGCCCGTTTGCGGCGATGTGACCGTTCGGGCGCCCGGGCGGGGGTGGAATCGTCGAGCATCGGAGCGGTCGCCGACCGCGATCCTTGTGGTCGCGTCCCTCGGGTTCGCCCTGGTGATGGTCGCATCAGTGCTCATGTCCGTATGGAGTGGGCCGGCGCCGGGGTTCCCAGGAACGATCGGCGGAACTTCCACAATTCCGAGACCCGCCGGGGACGCGGGGGCGTGCGCACCGGTCGGCCCGTGCTCTCCGTTCGACCGCGATCTTTCCCCGGGGCTCCCCGACCTCCCCGGGGCGTACCAGCCGGGCCATCAGACGGGGTGGTCCCAGATCGCGTCCCCACCGACGGGTTTCGGCGTGGGGGGAGGAATGATCTCGGACTCGGTCGCGGGGACGGCCGTTGTATTCGGGGGTGCGAACGCGAGCGTTCTCGTCAACTCGACGATCGCCTACAGCGAGTCGAACGACTCCTGGTGGAACGTCTCGACGCAGAATGCCCCGAGTCCTCGCACCGACTTCGCCTTCGCCCTCGACCCGAACTCCTCGACCGCGGTACTCTTCGGGGGCGAGACGAACCTGACGACCCTGGCGGTGTCGAACGCGACCTGGAGCTTCAACCTCACGAGCAGCGACTGGTCCCCCCGGGAAGTCGGCCCCGCTCCTCCCGCCCGGGACGCGGCCGCGTTCGCCCTCGCTCCCTCGCTCGGGATCGCCCTTCTCTTCGGGGGCTGGAACCAGGCGTTCTCCCCGAACGGGTCGATCACGTACTCCGACCTATGGGAACTCAACCTTTCCACGTACTCGTGGACGCCGTTGAACGTGACGGGAGCTCGGCCGCCGCCGCTCGAAGGCGCGGCGATGACCTGGGATCCGTCCACGCAGCGCTTCGAGTTGTACGGCGGCTGCTATCCGTGTTCCGCGGCCGTCTGGCAGTTCGACCCCGGGACCCGTGTTTGGACGGAGTTGGCTCCCGCGGCGGGGATGCCCCCCGCCCGCTCCGCTGCGAGCTGGTCGTACGACCCAACGCTGGGAGCCGACCTCCTCTTCGGCGGTACCAACGGTGCGACCGCCTTTGGCGACACGTATCTCTTCTATCCCCAGACCGACCGGTGGCTGGGCCAAACGCTCGCGCCCCAGCCGTCCGCGCGCTCCGACGCCGCCTTCGCCTTTCTCGACGTCCCCGGGAACGAGACCTGGCTGATCGCCGGTGGCCTGGGCGCGTCGAGCTGGTACTCCGACCTCTGGCGGCTCTCCGCGACCACCAACGTTTCGCTGGAGGTCGTCAACGCGTCCGCCCCGGGAACCCCTCTCGGCGCGGCCGGGGTCAACTTAAGCCGTGTCTTCGCCGGGGTCACCAACGCTTCGGGCTCTCTCTTCCTGCCCCAGGTGAACGCGGTGGGCTCCGTCCTCACGGTCTCCCGGTTCGGATATTTTCCCTCCAATACCACCCTCTGGTTCCCGCCCGGCAGTTCACCGAACCTGACGGTCGCGCTCCGGTCGGTCCCGCCGGGGACGGTCTCCATCCTCGTCACCACCGCCCCCGGGGTTCCGGTTCCGGCGGCCGAGCTCAATCTGACGGTCGATGGGGTACGGATCGATCCGAGCCCGCTCGTGACCGCCGCCGACGGAATGGGGGTCTTCTACGGCGTCGTCCCGGGGTTCGTGTACGTGACCGACTGGCTCGCCGGCCTACGGCCGGGATACTTCAACGGGGACTTGAGTCCGGGCGGCCAGCTGAACGGAACGATCCTTGCGGTTCCGGATCCGCTCCTGACCGTCACCGTGTACGGCCGCTTGTCCGACGCAGCCCTGATCCCTCTGGAGGGCGCCGTGGTGCTTCTGGACAATCTGCCGTTTGGGATCACCGGGTCCACGGGAGAGGTCAACGGCACGACCTCGGACGTCGGCTTCGCTTCGGTCACGGGCATGGCCTCTGGCTACGGACCCAACCTCACCAGCTTCACCCTCCCCTGGACGGGTCCGGTCCGGATCACGATCGTCCTGCCGGCGCTGCCGTATGGCCGCCTCTTCGTCAGCGTCTTCCGCCTCGACAACGACCTTCCGATCTCCGGGGCGTTGGTGAATGCGACCTCGGGGGGGCCGCTCCCCGGCGGGCTGGTCACGGCCCTCAACGCGACCGACCAATCGGGCTTGGCGACGCTCGCGGTCCCGGAGGGCGACTACGTCATCCGGGCGACCGCGAACGACTACTTTCCTTCCCCCGGGGTCATTCGGTTCGTCAACGCCAGCAGCGTCGTCTCCCTCGACATCTACCTCCGACCGGTCCCCCGGCGAACGTGACCTTCATCGTGCACGATGCCAAGGATGGGGCCCCGATCGAGGGGGCCGTGGTCGTGGGACTGGGCTACTCCGGTAACGGAACCAACGCCCAGGGGTTCACCAATGTCACGGACATTCCCCCCGGCGCCTACCTCGTCACGGTGGGGGCGACCGGCTACGTCTCCAACCTCAGTGTCCTCGACCTGACGTCGGCCGAGGTGCTGACCGACCGGGTGAACCTAACACCCTCCCCCGGCGCGCCTCCCTCGGGATGGACGTTCCGCCTTCTCCCGGGCGGGTTCGCCAACCTCTGGCCGTTCCTCCTCGTGCCGGGCCTCTTGGTCGTGGGGGGGTTCGTCTGGCTGTCCGCGGTTCGAGCGAACGGCCGGGAGAGCGACCCGGATCGCCTGCCCTACCGAGGGGCGAGCGAACCGATCGAGGGGCGCCCTCCCAGCACGGGCCGGCCCGGGCCGAAGCTCCGGACGGGCCGCTGAACGACGCGCGGGGGGCCGGCGGTCCTATCCCGCGAGTCCCCCGACGGGGGTCAATCGGCGGGAGAGCACGAGGGCGATCCCGATCAGCCCGGCGGCCAATCCGACGACCAGGGCGAGGAGCGCCCCCGCGGGCGCGACGACCGCGAGGGCGAGGAAGACGATGACGCCGACCCCGGCGACGATTAGGGAACCGAACCCCGGAGAGAGGAACGTCTCCGGCGGGGTCGACCGAGTGCGGGTCGCGAGCGCGTCCCGCTGGCCGTCGCGAAGCTCGAGCTCCGCGGGCTCGCCGTCGGTCGGGGCAGCGGACGGTACGAACTTGAACCAACTCCACGGGAGCGCCTCGCCGAGCGCGCTCCGCGGGGAGATCCACGAGAGGACCAGGGCCACGAGGGCGATCCCCCCCAGGGCGACCGCGACCGGGTCGAAGGCCTCCTCGAAGGGAAGGGTTCCCGGGGTCGCCCCCGAGATCAGGGCGGCCATTCCGCCGACCTGGTTCGTGACGGCCTGGCCCAGCGATTCCAAGAACTGCCACGCCGCGGGGTTCCCATCGGGGGAGACCGGGAACGCCCGTGCGGCCAAGAAGGCGACCCCGGCCAACAAGGTCGATTGCAGGGCGAGGATCCGCACGGCGGGCGAGAACCGTTCTCGCCACGCGAACTCGAGCCAGAGGAAGGGGGTCCCGACGAGCACCCCGACCGCCAGCGAGAGCCATCCTGCCCCCGCGGCGGGACCGTAGCTCACGGGAACCACGATCGCGAGAGCGAGCAGGGCGAGGCCACTCCCCACCCAGACCGGGTGGCGCAGCAAGCCGAACCCCGTGACTGAGCCGAAACCCAGGGCGAGCAGAAACCCCGCCCAGATTGCCGTTCCCCCAGCGGAGATCGGGTCGAGGACGAGGACCCCGACCCATAGGGGGCTCGGGTAGTACAGGGCGGCCGTCCAGACGCGGTCGCTCATCCGGAGCCTCGATAGGAACGGGTCCAGGCGTAGAGTTCCGCGATCGCCTCGCGGACATCGGGAGCGGCATAGGTGAGCACCGGGACACCGGAGGCGCGCAACCGCTCCACTTCGTGTCCGACCTGCTGCACGACCGGTTCGAGCGCGAAGGCCACGGTCCGGACGGCGAGGGGATCCGGGGAAGAGGGGAACTGCGTCGCGACCTGCGGGCAGACTGCGACCAACCGGTGGCCGTGGGTTCGGAGCGCGCTCATCGACTCTTCGGACGGGCCGGCGGAAGTGAAGAGCGACGAGAAGAGGACGAGCGTGGAAGGGGACGTCAACTGCGCCTGCGCGAAGGCGAGGGCCCCCGAGAGGTCGAAGGTCGCGGGGTCGAGGTAGACCCGGCCGAACGCCTCGGTGAGCGCCTGGGCCTGGCTCGTTCCGCGGTTCGGAGGAACGAACTCCAGGGCTCGGTCGGAGAAGACGAGCAGCCCGACCCGGTCGGACCCTCGGATCACCTGGCCCGCGAGAACGGTACCCCCCTCCACCGCCTGCTCGAGCGTTTCCCTGCCCGGCACTCCGAGCCGCATGTCTCGGCTCGCATCGAGGAGGATCAGGATCTCGGGGTGCGCCTCCTCCTCGGATTCCCGGACGTAGATCTTGTCGAGGGCGGACCTCCGCCAAGCGATCTTCCGGACATCGTCGGACGATTGGTACTCCCGCAGGGCGTGGAACTCGGTCCCGGTGCCGACGCGATGGCGATACGCGTCGCTCGGCCCCGCCGCCCCCAGCGGGGCTACGGTCGTACCCACTTCAACCGAGAGGGCGGGGGTGACCAGGACCTCCCAGCGGTTCTCGAGCTTCGCCATTCGGAATCCCAGGCCGAGGGGGTCGTGCGCGACGACGATCGTGGGGCCGATGCGGAACCGGCCCCGCTGCCGAGGCCGATAGACATACGCCAGACGGGCCGGGCTCGACGCGGCCCACCAGGTCACGAGGCGCGGGGAGCCCGCCACCACTTCGAACGCGTCGGGTTGCGGGTCGAACACCTCTGCGTAGAACGGCCGGTGTCCTTCTCGGTCGAGCTGGAGGGCCATCGACCCCACCCCGTCGATGGGAACCTGGGAACTGTTCTCGAAGCGCTGCCATCGGAACCAGGCCGGTCCGAAGTCGCGCGTCGCCCAGTCGAAGGCGAGGAGCTCCGTCGTCGCCAGCGCGAGGGTCACCGTGGGGAGGACGAGCAAGAGGAGGTTCTCCGTGACGAAGCCGAGGAGGAGCGCCGCGAGTCCGCCCCCGACCACGGACCAGCCCCAGCGGCTGATCACCACCCGCGAACTCGCCATGGAGTCCGGTCAGCGCGGCGCGCGGACCTTCGCGAGCGCGTCGCCGAGGATCGTCCGCACGGTCTCGAATCCCCCCCGCTTGTCGCCCGGTAATGAGCGGCGGCCCCGGTACTCCGGCCGAACGATCAATCGATGGTTCAGTGTCGGGAAGAGCAGGTCCTGCACGTCGTCCGGGGTCACGTAGGATCGGCCGGCGAGGAACGCGGCGCCGCAGGCCGCGCGGAGGAACTGGACCGCCGCGCGCGGGGACGCTCCGGCCTCAAGCCGTCCGTCCTCCCGCGTCGCCGCCACGATCGCGGCGACATATCGGACCAGTTCCTCCTCGACGTGCACCGACCGGATCCCCGCGCCGAGTCGCTCGATCTCTCCGGCCGAGACGACCTCGGGGCCGGCGGCGGAATCGCGCGGGTCGAGCTGCGACCGCACGATCGTCACCTCGTCCTCGGAGGTCGGGTAGCTCATCAACCAGCGGAAGAGGAAACGGTCGAGCTCCGCTTCGGGCAACGGGTACGTGCCTTCCTGTTCGAGCGGGTTCTGGGTGGCGATCACGAGGAAGGGCCGGGGTAAGGGGTAGCTCCGTCGGTCGACGGTCACCTGCTGTTCCTGCATCGCCTCGAGGAGCGCGGATTGGACCTTCGGCGGCGCTCGGTTGATCTCGTCCGCGAGCACGACGTTGGCGAAGATCGGGCCGGGCCGATAGACGAACGAACGGTCCGTCGGGTTCATCACGAGCCCCCCGACGATGTCGGCGGGGAGCATGTCAGGAGTGAACTGGATCCGCTGGAAGGAGAGGCCGAGGGCGCCGGCGAACGAGCGGGCCAGGTAGGTCTTGGCGATCCCGGGCACACCTTCGATCAGGACGTGGCCCTCCACGCCGACGGCGATCGTCAGCGCCCGAACGACCTCCGTGGACCCGATCACCTTCCGCCCAACTCCGGCCTGCAGCCGCTCGAGGAGTCCGCGCCCCTCGAGGGGAACCAGGCCGACCCCAGGGGACGAGGCCCCGGCCGATGTCCGCGAGGGGGAGAGATCTGCCCCCAGGGTGGTCTCCAGCGGAACCTCCGATGGTCGGGTCGGAATGTTCATGCCGCGGCCTCCAGCGGGGCCCAGAGGCCCTCGACCTCGGTGAGTTCGTTCTCGAACCGTCGCCGCGCGGCCGCCCGCCACACGGGCTTTCTCCACGCGGACCAGACGTCGGTCCGATGCGGATCTTCGGCCCGGTACGCGATCTGGTACGTCGCTTCCAGGGAGACGAGCACCCGGCACGCGCGGTCGACCGCGGGGAGCCGCCCCGAGGGGCCGGGTCGGGTGCGGGCGACGATCTCGCGGGGAGTGAGCCCGTGACGATCGGTGAGCTCATGGACCAACCGGTCGTGGACCAGCGTGACCGCCCAGGCCAGGCGACCCCGACGGAGATCCTGATCGAGCAGAGCGATCGGGTCGACCTTCCATCCTTGTCGGACGGCATACCCGCGGAACCTCGGTGGTTCCGCCGGTCGGCTCCACGTGGCCCATCCGCAGAAGGCAAGGAACGTCGCGAAGATCGAGACCCCAACGGCGATCGCGACGGTCGGGTCGGTCACCGGCTCTCCATCTCAAAACGGGGAGCACGGCCCACGACAGAGAAGGTGAGCTTGGTGGGAGACCCCGCCGCGGGTCCCTGTGGCTGGAAGCGGGGGTCGCAGATCCGGGCGAGGGCGGTTTCAGCGTAGAGGGTTCGAAGCACGGCCAGGAGGGGCCCTCCGTCGCCCTTACTCAGCCCCCCGAATCGGTACCGGTTCATACAGCTCGTAGAGCCGGGGCAGGAGGTCGGGCAGTTTCCCCATGTCGGGTCGAAGCATCACGGTCACGATCTGTCGGTCCGTCCGGGAAGGTGGGACGACCAATCCAAATGCCCGTACGGTGTCTTCCACCGCGGACCGAAACCCGTCTCGAACGGCCGAGGCATACTCTCCCGCCGCGAGAAGCTCCTGGACCCGGAGCACCACCGGATTGGATTCCACGGGAGGGGCGGAGCCACTCACTTCGGGGTGATCCGACGGGGAGGGCATCGTAACCGTGGCTCCTTCCAGGCCGGAAGGAGGCGACGGACGTTCACCCCCCGCGGGGGATTAGCCTTGCTCGGGGAGGGAGTCCAGCGCTCTCACCGTGTCGGAGCCTTCGGCTTCACGGGTCGGAAGGACGTCGAAGCCAAGGGAGGGCCGACGAGGAAAGTTGGAGTCACCGAACCCTCAGCACGTGACACGGGCCTGAACGCGTCGAAACTTGATCTCTCTCGAAATCACATCCTGAAAATCTTAGGAATTGGCGAAAAGTTCGTTCCTCGTTCCGGAGACCTCGAAACCCGCCCCGGTTCTGGGGTCCCTCGAATCCAGGTGGTTAGTGGTCTGGGCCGATCGGTCGACCACCGGTTCCTGGATGTGGACGGCCGACACGGAACCCTATGCCAGTGCGGCCCATGCAACCACTACTCTTGGTCGGTGGGGAAGCGGGCCCGTCGGAGCTTGGCTACGAGGCCGGGCAGGTCGCCGTCCACGAAACGCCAGAGCTTATCGGCCTTGACCTCGGGGTACTCGTGGACCAGGTCGTTCCGCAGCTGGTCGAGATCATCCCACGGAATGAGCGGATTCGCATTCCTGAAGGGACGTCCGACCTTCGTGGCGGTCTCAGTAAAGTGAAGGATTCGGAGCTCCACCGCGTCTCGGATCTCCGGAGTCCGAAGGTCGAAGAACGACTCCTTCCCGCGTGAGAGATAGCGTTCGGCCGCTGACGCTTCCCGGAGCATTCGATCGACCAGGGTGCGGACTCGGACCTCGGAGGCCCTCAAAGGAGAACCGCCTCGGCCAGCACTTGGTGTCGGATTGACCAGGGAAGGCTATCCTCCTCCACCACGTCGACCGGGCGCCCCAGGAGCTTCCCGAGCTCGGTCTCTAGGTGGGCTTGATCGAGCAACGAGGCCCTTGGCAGACCGTCCACCAAGAGATCGAGGTCGCTCCGTTGATTCGCTTCTCCTCGGCGAACCGAGCCGAACACGCGGACTCGCTTCGCGCCATATCTCCTGGCAAGGGCCAGGACTCGGTCGCGATGGAGTCCCAGGACTTCAGGAATCCCGAGCCCGGTCCCGACGTGGATCGGATGGACCTTGGGAACATTCCAGAGTCTCGACTTGCATCGGGGGCACATCCGGACCGGGGCGCGTCTGGGCGTCCAAGTATAGATGCAGCGATAACAGTGAATGTCTGCTCGCGATTCGCCCGGCATGGCTCACGGGTCAATCTGCATCGGCGGGTATTAGACTTACCTAGGCCAGGCTCATTCCCAAGTAAGTAGCTCGCCGCCCGTCTGGTTTGATCGACGTTTCATTTGTTGACCGACACTGGACCGCGATGTCCCAAGTTCCCGTAGAGGGCATTGACACAGAGTTTGATTCCGCGAACCACTTCGCCTCGGCGCCGAAGCACGCCGTACGGAGCCGTTATAGACTGGTCTCGCGGGTCAAGTCGGCCGCTTTGGGCCAATCTGTGCCGACCCTCCTATCGGAGCATTTATAGCGACTATAGCGATACGAGAAACGATGAACACTACGGTTGCCGTAAGCCAGCGGACTCGAAAGCTTCTCGGAATGCTGAAGTCCGACAAAGAAACGTACGACGACGTCATCACAATGCTCCTCGCGGCCCACCCGAATCGGCTGACGTGGGCGGAGCTCAACCAAAGGTTCCGCTCCGAGGATTTCGAATCGACTGACGGAATGCTCGAGGTTTCCAAAGCTCGTCGTGCACGCGGTCTCTGACGTGGTCTATCGCGTACTCCGGCATCGGAAGGCGGAGGCGGAGTTCCTCCAACTTCCCCCCCAAGTCCGCGCCGTCTACGAGCGGGCCATCCGGCGGATGACGACCAACCCTTTTTCGTTCGGGTCAGAGTACCAAGTGTCTCAACTTTCTCCTCCTTCTGGAGTCGTGACCCCCGTGTGGTCGATGAAGGTGGGCAGCTTTCGAATGTTCTATATCGTCGATGGGAACGACGTGAAGATCGGGGGATTTGGAGCCCGACCTGGGTTCTATCGTAAGCTCCCCCGCGTCAAGGAGCTCCTTCGCGTTCCAGAACGCTAAGGCGGATCAGTGCCCCGATGCAGGGGGGACAGGATCGTGAGCCAAGGGAGGGAATCGAACCCCCAGGAAGCGGATCTGCAGTCCGCCGCATTAACCATTCTGCCACCTTGGCGCGGCGGGGGCCAAGAGCCCTCGGCTTAAAGCGCTCGGGGCGGTGGGCCGGTTCTACACCGAGCGGAGCCCGCGTCGGAGAAACTTCCCGCTGTTGACGAACGCGAGGCGTGTGCGACCGCCCCAGCCCATCGACAGCCCCTCGGCGGTCGTGCGCTGGCGTCGAATCGCCTCGAGCAGGTCATCGATCGTCGCTGCACCTTCGGGGAAGCACGTGTAGGCCCGGCCCAGGTCCGAGAGCGCGTGCACGTCGCTGCCGCCCGTGGCGGCCAATTCTCTTCGGGCGGCCAGGAGCTCAGCCTTGGCGTTGGCGATCTCGGAGTTGTGCCCGTTCCGGGCCTCGATGCCGCTCACCGGGATCGACTCGGCGACGCGCCGGCCGACCCCGTGCCGGTACCGGAACGGGTGCGCGACGACTGCTTCGCCTCCGTGGGCGCGAACCCAATCCACGGTCTCTCGGATGGGACGATAGGCCGGCGGCGCTTCCGAGACTCCGTAGGCGAGAAGATGTCCTTCGATGGTGGAGACCTCCACGCCGGGTAAGAAGAGATACAACGGGTACGCCCGGCGAAGCTCGCCGAGCTCGGCGTGACCGGCGACCGAATTGTGGTCCGTTAGGGCGAAGCCCCGGAGCCCGGTGTCGGAGATGCGACGGACCAGCGCGTCGAGGGAGAGGGGAGAATCGGCGGAGAACCGGGAATGGACGTGCAGGTCGAGCCGAACGGCGGTCGTCACCGCACCACCGCGCCCGCGAGAACCGTCTCCATCGGCTGCGCCGCGCGGGTCTTCCCAAAGGCGAGGACGGAACCCGCCGGAGCGTCCGAGGGTCGGAGGACTACGACACAGGATAAGCCCGGGGGCCACTCACCATCCACTTCGACCGAAGCGGGGCCGAGGCTCACGTTCGTTCGACCTTCCGTGGCGGGGCCAGTGACCGTCCCCACCGTGAGACGGAAGGAGGCGAACTCCTCGTAGGAGATCGTTCGATCCCCGGTTCCGCGACCCGGCACGAACTCCCCCGGCACGGTTCCCTCCGGTGGGGCCAACAGGACCGGTCGGCCGGCCAGGTCGGCCGCCAGGACCATTCCTTGCGAGGGGATCCCCCTCAGCGTGCGGGGCGCGAGGTTCGACAGGATCACGACGAGACGGTTCGCGAGCACCTCGAGCGGATAGGCGCCCCGAATCCCCGCGACGATCGAGCGAGGTTTCGCCTCGCCCACGTCGACCTCCAGCACCACGAGGCGGTCGGCCGACGGATGGTCCGTGGCCCGGAGGATGCGCCCGACCCGGATCGCGAGAGGCGGGGTTCCCTCGGGGGCGGCTGGGGATACAACGGGGGCCGCCGGGGGAGCCGGCCGCGTCCCCGCCCGTGGGAACAGCGGCCAGATCTCACCCAGCGCCTGACCGGGGGCGGGAGGTTCGAGGACCCGCTCCCAGTCGCCGGGGGCGGGGGGGTCCGAATAGCCGAGCATGCGGAACACCTCCGCCGAGGAGAACGGCAGGACGGGAGCAAGCCAGGTGGCCAACGCCTTCACTCGCCAGACCGACTCATAGAGGATGCGCGCCCGGTCGGGCTCGGCGGCCGCCCACGGTCGCGCCTCGTGGAATCGACGGTTCGATTCGCGAACCTCGTCGAGGGTCCGGTCGAGTCCGGCCTTGAGATGGACCCGCTCGTACTCCTCCGTGATCCGTTGGTGGGCGGCGGCGAGCTGGGCGCCCGCCCCGTCGGCTCGGTCCGGCCTCCACCCCTCGGGGGGGGCCGGGATCCGTCCGTCGTAACGGTCTCGGACGAGGACCAGGGTTCGCTGGACGAGGTTCCCGAACTGGTTCGCCAGGACGTCGTCGCGAACCTTCTCAAGCTCGTCCCAGTCGAGCTCGGTGTCGTGGTTCTCGGGCGCGAGCAGGGCGGCGTAGAACCGGATCACGTCGGGCGGGAACTCTCCGAGCAGCGACGGATGGAACGCATCCCGCGCGACGGTGCGCGACTTCGAGATCTTGCCACCGCCGATCAGGAGCCACTCGTTCGCGGCGACGTTGTCGGGGAGGTGGAGGCCTCCCACTCCCAGGAGCATCCCGGGCCACAGGATCGTGTGGTGGAACTTGTTGTCCTTCCCGAGGAAGTAGTAGTGGCGGGCGGGCTCCCCCTCGTCCCAGTACCGTCTCCACGCGTCCGGCCGCCCGCTGCGAACCGCCCATTCCTTGGCCGCCGATAGGTAGCCGACGAGCGCCTCGAACCAGACGTACAGCCGCTTCGAATCGTATCCGTCCAACGGGAGCGGGATCCCCCAATCGATGTCCCGAGTGATCGGGGTCGGGTGCAACCCTTCGGCGAGGAAGTTCTCCGCGACCTTCCGCGTCCCGGCTCTCCAGTCCGCCTGGCGGTCGATGTACTCGGCGATCGCGGGTTGGAGGCGGTCGAGCTCGAGGAAGAACTGGTCGGTCGGTCGGAACTCGGCGGGCGTCCCGCACAGCGCGCACTTGGGATCCCCCAAGTCCTTCGCCTCGAGCGGACGGCCGCAGTGGTCGCACTCGTCCCCGCGCGCAGTGGGGGAGCCACAGTGGGGACACGTCCCCGTGAGGTACCGGTCGGGGAGGAAGCGGGCGTGCTTCGGGCAGTACGCCCCCTGGGTGGTCCTTCGCCGAAGGAAGCCGTGCTCGAGCAGCCCAAGGAAGATCTCCTGGGCCGTCCGCTGGTGCAGGATCGTTCGGGTCGTCGTGTACGTGTCGAACGAGATCCCGAGCGTCTCGAACGCCCGATGGTTGAGGGCATGGTATCGACGGGTCAGCTCGTCCGGGGAGACCCCCTCCCGCTCCGCGGTGACGAGCGCGGGGGTCCCGTGCATGTCGGAGCCCGAGACCATGAGGACCTCGTCGCCCCGAAGGCGGTGAAAGCGCGCGAAGATGTCGGCGGGGACGTACGTACTCGCGAGCTGGCCCAAGTGGAAAGGCCCGTTCGCGTACGGCCACGCCACACCGATGAACACCCGGGCCACGACGGTCCCTCCGACCCCCAAGAGGCGGGGGTCCAACCTAAACGTTTGCCGGCGCCCGGACCGGGTCACGGCGGTCGAACGGTCACACCTCCGCACGGTGACGATAACGGTAAAGAGGAGCCCCATCGTCCTTTTCGAAGTGGTCGCCGACCGGGTGCGACGCGTCGAAATCTCGGGCATCCGCCGGATGTTCGAATCCGCCCCCCCGAACTCGATCAACTTGGGTCTCGGCGAGCCGGATTTCGAGCCGTCCCCGAAGGTCATCGCCGCGCTCTGCCACGCGGTCGAGAACGGAGGCAACCACTACGGACCGACCGCCGGGATCGTCCCCTTGCGGGAGCGCATCGCGGCCCGGTACGCCGACCGGGACCCCCGGACCACGCGCGAGAACGTGATCATCACGGCGAGCGGCTCCGAGGGGCTGATGTCCACCGCCCTCGCCCTCTACGATGCCGGCGACGAGGTCCTGGTACCGAACCCGGGGTTCGTCCTCTACGCACCCCACGCCCGGCTCGCCGGGGCCGTCCCGGTCCCGTACTCCCTCACCGAGCCCCGCAAGTTCCAACCGGACCTGGACGAGCTCGAGTCGCTCGTCACGCGGCGCACGCGCGCGATCGTGGTGAACAGTCCCTCGAACCCCACCGGCGGGATGTTCTCGACCCGAACCGTCGACCGCTTGATCCGGTTCGCGGATGCCCACGACTTGGTGATCGTGTCGGACGAGGTCTACGACGAGATCGTCTACGAGGGGGAGTTCACCTCCTTCTGGGGGCGGACGGACCGGGTGGTCATCGTCAACTCCTTCTCGAAGACGTTCGCGGTCACCGGCTGGCGCCTGGGATTCCTGGTCGCCTCGCCCGCGCTCGCGGTCGAGCTCAACAAGATCCACTATCACATCATGGCCTGTCCGCCGACCCCCGCCCAGCTCGCGATCGTGGCCGGGCTCGACGCGGGGCACGGCGCCACCCAGAAGATGGTCCGGGAGTTCCGGGTCCGACGCGACCTCATCGTGCGTCTCCTCCAGGGCATCCGCGGCGTTTCCATCGTGCCGCCGCTCGGCGCGTTCTACGCCTTCCCGAAGGTCGACTGGGGCCAGAGCTCGACCGAGGTCGCGACCGGCCTCCTTCGGCGTGGGGTCATCACGACCCCCGGGGATGCGTTCGGCAGCTTGGGAGCGGGGCATCTCCGCCTCTCCTTCGCGACCTCGCGCGAGAATCTGCGCGCCGGTCTCGAGATCCTCGGGGAGTACGCGGACGAGGTCGCCGGCGGATGATCGTCGGCCTCGTCTCGTGGATCTTCGTCGTGGTGGGCCGGGTCCGGGGGGACGCGGCCGGCGGCGACCTCGCCCACGTCGGGGAGGAGCTCGGGCGGCTCCGGCGGGACCCCGGTCAACCGGCCACGATCTCGCGGTAGAGCTCCACGTGCCGCTCGGCGGCCCTCGTCCAATCGAAGCCCTGAACGCGTTCGGTCGCCCGACGGACCTGCTCCCGTGTCCCCTCCCGGTCCTCGAGCACGGCGGACATCGCGGACGCGAGGTCGGCGACCGACCCATACGGGACCAACCGCCCGACGCGGCCACGGTCGAGGACCTCGGGAACTCCTCCGACCGACGTCGCGACGATCGGAGTTCCCGCGGCCATCGCCTCGAGTAGGACGAGGCCGAAGGCCTCCCACTCGGAGGGAAGCACGAGCGCGGCCGCCCCCCGGACCACGGCTCGGGCGGCGGACCGATCGTCCAGCCATCCCAGGAAGATCAATAGGTCCCCGATCCCGAGACGGCGCGCGAGCGACTCCAATTGCGTTCGCATTCCCCAATCGGGTCCCAAGAAGACCAGGGGACGACGCGTCCGCGGTTCGAGGCGGGCGAGCGCCTCGACGAGGACCGGGAGACCCTTGTTGGGAGCGAGTCGTCCGAAGAACACGAAGTACTCGGGAGGCAGGCCCGGAGGCGGTCGGTCCCGCGCGGGCTCGGCCCACGCGGCGAGGTCGATGCCGGGGGGGATGACGCGGACCCGGTCCGCCGGAGCGAACTCCCGAACGAGCCCGGCCTCTCGCTCCGTTTCCACGACAAGAACCCGGGCGACCCGATAGGCGGTCGCGCCGAACCCGACATCCTGGATGCGGAGCATGCCCCGCTTCCACGCGGGCTCGCCGCGGTCGGCCGGGTGGTAGTGAGTGGAGACCACGAGCGGGATCCCCCGACGCTCGGCCACGGCCGCGGCCTCGAGGACGTGACCGTAGCGGTGGGAGTGGGCGTGGATCACATCCGAGCCGCTCCGGGAGAGCGCGTCGACGAGTCCGATCATCATCGGCAGCGTGAGACCCGGGATGAGGCGCTTGCGGATCGGGAACCGGAGCACCGGCACGCCGTCGACCACGGGTCGGTAGTCGCTCCGTCGAACCCACGTCGCCTCGTCCTCCAGGTCGCTCGCATAGACCGTGACGTCCTCGCCCATCCGCTTCAGCCGTCGGGCCACCTCGAGGACGTTCGTCTCGACCCCCCCCGGGGCGTCGAACCGGAGGGCGACCTGAGCAATCTTCACGCCCCCCGGACCTCCCGGTAGAGCTGGTCGAGTTGCCCGACCAATCGGTCCCAGGTGTATCGGGGGACCACATGGTCGCGGCCGTAGGCGCCCAGCGAGCGCGCCAAGGCTTCATCCTCCCAAAGTCGGGCGATCGCCTGCGAGAACGCCGGCACGTCGCCGGGGGGCAGAGGAGGCCGGCCCGACCGTCCTCCACGAACTCCGGGATCCCGCCGACGCGCGACGCGACGACCGGCGTTCCCTGGGCGAGGGACTCCAGGAGGACGAGGCCGAACGCCTCGTACTCGCTCGGGAGGATCGAAAGGCGAGCGTCCCGGTAGGCGTCGGCGACGAGACCCTCGTCGTCCACATGACCCAAGATCCGCACGTGCGGCGCGAGCCCCAGCGCGGCCACGCGAGCCTCGACGGCGGCCCGCATCCCCCCGTCGGTCCCAATGAGGACGAGCGTCGCGTCCGGGTGGGTCCGCGGGAGGGGAGCGAAGGCATCGACCAGGGTCAGCAGGCCCTTGTTGGAGGCCAGGCGCCCGACGAAGAGCACGTACGGTCCCGTGATCCCGTACTTCGCCCGGAAGGCCCCCGGGGTCGGGGGGGCGGTGAGGGGCGAGTATCCGGGCGGGATGATTGAGACCGGGGGGAGCGGGAGTTTCAGGCTGCGCAGCAGTCGCTCCTCCTCGTGGGTCTGGACGATCACCCGAGCGGCGGACCGGACGATCGGTCCCGCGAGATCGCGGTCGTAGAACCCCCGGATCCGGTGGCGGAGCCACCCTCCCTCGATCGACCAGATCGGATGGAAATGGGCCGTGAGTACCGAAGGGCGTGCCGGTCCGGCGACCGTAGCGCCGGGCCACGGCGACCTGGTGGGTGCCGTACGTGTGGACGTGCACGAGGTCCGGCCGGTCGCGGGCCAGCGCGGCGCCCAGGTTCCGGAAGAACGGATAGTGCAGCGGGCCGGGGAGCGAGGTGACCGGAAGACGGTGGACGCGGCCGAACGGACGGGTCTCCTCGCGGGGGACGGAGGCCGGGAGCCGTTCCCATGGGAACTCGGTGAGGAGCTCGCTCGTGTACACCTCGACCGCATGACCGAGCGCGGGGAGCCGGAGCGCGACCTCCGCGACGTGGCGCTCGACACCGCCCGGTCCGGGCGGGAATCGAGTCGAGACCTGGGCGACCTTCACGGGAGAGGGATAGCGGCGGGGCCAGATGATAAGAGCACGGGCGGAGCGCGGCCCGCCTACGAGGCCGGCGTGCGGGTCGCGGCGAGCCGCTGGGCGTACTTCTTGTAGACCTCGGTCGCGCGCGCGATCGCCTCGACCTTGACGTACTCGTTCGCCTGGTGGGAGAGCTCCTCGTCGCCGGCCCCGAAGATGACGACCCGGGGGTTGACCTGGGTGTAGTAGACCGCCTCCGACGCGTGGACCAAGACCGTGGTCTCCGCCTGCGCGACCTCGCGGAGGATGCGGACGTGCTCCGCGTTCGGGTCGATCTGTACCGCCGGCATCGTCAGGATCCGGCGGAGGGTGAACGGCGTCTTGATCCGGCGGAGGTGCTCCTCGACCTCGTGGTAGAGCTGGTCGGGGGTGTAGGGGGGAGGGAAGCGGATGTCGACCTCGCTCGTGCACTTGTTCGGCACGACGTTCAGCCGGCTGCCCCCGTTGAAGGTGCCGATGTTGAGGGTGACCGAGCCGAGCTCGGGGTGCGCGATCCGTCCCTTGAACGACTCGAGCCCCCGGAGGATCCGCATCATCTTGCCGATCGCGTTCTCGCCGAGATGCGGCATCGCCCCGTGGGCCGCCTTGCCGCGCGTCTCGATCGCGAGGTCGAGGACGCCCTTCTCCGCGTGCGCGACCCGAAGCCCCGTGGGCTCGCCCACGATCACGGCCTTCGCGCGGCGCAACGGCAGGGTCTTCGAGAGCGCCGCGGCCCCCTGCATGGTCGTCTCCTCGTCCGTGGTGAAGGCGAGGACCACCGGGATCTTGCGCGCGACCAGGTCCTGGGCCGCCTCGAGCATGGCGATGACGGTCCCCTTCATGTCGGCCGCCCCACGGCCGTACATCCGACCGGAGGCGAGCTGGCTCTGGGAGAAGCTCCAGTAATCCCCGACCGGGGGCGTGTCCAGATGGCCCGAGAGCACGACCCCGCCCTGCCCGTATTCGGAGAGAAGGCTGGGGGCGGACGTGTCCCCGAAGAGCGTGTTCCGCATGTGGATCTGGTCGGTGAACGACTGGACGTAGTCCAGCACCTCCTGCTTGTCCGAGAAGGGATCGCTCGGGATCTTGATCAGCTCCGCGAGCATGTCCACCATTTGGCGCTTCATCGGGTCGCTGACCTCATCGCCCGCCGGAACGTGCCCAGAGGGAATACCGTCGCGTCAAGGCAGGACGCCCTTTAATGGCTGGCCTTTCCGGGGGCCACCCGCCGGGAGAGGTTTCGGGTCTGGACGAGGGCCCGGGCGTACCCCTCGGGAGAACCGACCGAGCGCCACGTGCCGGTGCGCGGGGTGATGAGGAGGGCGGCGACCCGGCCGCCGTGGGCCAACAGGTGTCGGATCCCCTCGGTCAGCTCGAGCTCTCGGGGGCGGTGTTCCTTGCGGACCGCCTCGAGGGCCGGGTAGAGTCGCGTTCCGAACGCGTAGACCGCGGTCGCGGCCCACTGGGTCTTCGGCCGCTCCGGTTTTTCCATCATCGCCGTGACCCGGAATCGGCGGTAGGGGCCCGTCTTTCCATCGGGGACGCCTTCGATGACACCGTACCGACGGGGGTCAGCGACCTTGCGGACGAGCAGCACCGCGTCCAAGTCCTCCTTCTCGCGGATCTGGCCCATCGCACGGAGCGCCGCGCCCCGGTGCGGCTCCAGGACGATGCCGTCGCCCGCGTGGAGGAAGAACGGGTTCCGCCCGACCACCCCCTCCGACTGGAGGACGGCGTCGCCGAACCCGGCCGCACGAGGCTGGGAGACGAAGCTGAACTGGACCCGGTCGAGGGTCCGATAGAACTGCCGGGTCTCGATGAGGCGGTCCGGGGTGCGACGGTGGCGGTGGAGGAAGCCGTGGTCGACGCTGAAGTAATTCTGGACGAACCCGGCGTCCCGGGGCTGGACGACGATCGTGATGCGCTCGGCGCCCGCGGCCGCGAGCGCCTCGACGACCAGGTGGGCGACCGGCTTCAGGACGGGTTCGCCGGTGCTCGCCCGGTCGTAGAGCGGAAGGAACTCCTTGCGGAGCCCTCGGCTCCACGGGAGCATCCGCGTGCCCTCGCCGGCGAGGGTGACCACTGCATGCATCGCGGATCGACCCCTAGGCCGGGAATGGGCCGAGGGGGAACCGGTAGGACCCACCGGCGCGGGCGACGCGGTCGGCGTCCCCGGCGCGTTGCGGGTCTCGAGCAGCCCGCGGCTGTCGGGGACCCGCCACTGAACCGTGGCTGCGAGCACGTGCTTGCGCGCCTCGAGCCGACGGCGGTAGCGGAGGAGGTCGTGGAAGATCTCCCGAACGACCTCGTCCAGCTCCCGGGTGCGTCGGTAGCCGAGGGCGGGAAGATGTTCGTGGATCGGGTTGTAGTAGTGCTGCTCCGCCTCGACCCGCGGGTCGGGGGGGTGCTCGATGGTCGGGTGGAGGCCCAGGTCGGTCGCGATGCGGGCGACGCGGTCCGCGAGCTCGTTGACGGAGTACGATGCGTCGAACTGGTTGAAGACCCGATACTCGCCCGGGCTGGCGGGGTTCTCGACCGCGAGCCTCAGGGACTGCATCGAATCCTCGAGCGCGAGGAACCCGCGCTTCTGCTCTCCCTTGCCGTACGGCGTGATGGGGAGTCCCAGTACGGCCTGGGCGATGAAGCGGTTGAGCGCCGTCCCCCAGGTCTCGTCAAAGTCGAACCGGGTGAGCAGGCGGTCGTCGGTGATCTCCGCGGTGCGGACGCCGTAGATGACGCCCTGCATCACGTCGGTCGCGCGCAGGTTGAAGATCTTGGCGGCGAGCATCACGTCCCCCGAATCGAAGACCTTGCTCCAGTGGTACCACGAGCCGGCGTTGCGGGGGTACGGAAGGTAGTCCTTCCGTCCGTGGAACTCGACCTCGAAGAACCCCTCGGGGATGTCCGTGTTCGGGGTCCCGTACTCGCCCATCGTTCCCATCTTGACGAGGTGCGCGTCGGGGCAGGCCTCCTTGATGGCGTAGACGAGATGCAACGTCCCCGTGAGGTTCTCCACCTGGGTCGTGACGGCGTGGTGGACGTCGATCATCGAGTACGGGGCGGAGCGCTGCTCGGCGAGATGCACGATCGAGTCCGGGCGTTCCTTCTCGAGGACGCCGCGGACGAAGTCGTAGTCGCAGAGGTCCCCCTTGTAGAAGCGGATCTGCTTGCCCGTGAGCTCCTGGACGGCGGCCAGGCGGCGCGGCATGGTCGGGATCGGCGTGGCCGACCAGCTCCCGACCTCCTTGACCCGTTTGCGGGTCACGAGGTTGTCGATCCCCGAGACATCGTGTCCGCGGGCGAGGAGATGCAACGCGAGCGGCCAGCCCGAATACCCGTCGATCCCGGTGATCAGAACCTTCATGTGACCCCAGACCGCGAGAACATGGCTCCCTCCCCAATAAAAAGGAATGGGAAACGGGAGCGTCCCCCCGCTAGACTTTCGCACGGACTCCAGGCAAAGCCGAATAAGTACCCAGTCCCTCGATACGGACGGGCCCCCCGCCCCCCGAACGATGGAGTCAGGCACCGTCCGCATCGTCGACACCCGCGACGAGCCGCTCCGCGGTGCGATGATGATCGTCGGATTCCCGACCCACGGCCTGGTCGGCTCGGTCGCCGCGTCCTACCTCGTCCACGCCCTCGACATGCAGCCGGTCGCCTACATGATCAGCGAGGAGTTCCCCCCGACCGTCGTGATGGAGGAGGGGATCGTCAGCGCCCCGGTCCGATTCTACGCGAGCAAGCTCGTCTGCGGGATCGATCGTTCCTGCGACCAGCTCGTGGTCGTCATCGCCGACATCCAGCCTCCCGCCGGGATGCTCAACGCCTTGGGCCGCGTCCTCTTGGACTGGGCCGAGACGAAGGGGATCGCGTTCGTCGCCGCGATCGAGGGTCAGCCGATCGAGACCGAGATGACGGGCGATGCCCGGGTCGTAGCCATGGCCAACCACGCGGCGGGGCCGCTCCTCGAGAAGTATCAGTTCGCGGCCGCCAACGGGGTCGTGACCGGTTTCGCCGGTGGCCTCCTCCTCGGAGCCATCAATCGGACCACCCCGGTCCTCTGCTTCGTGGCCCAGGCGCACAAGGACTACCCCGACGCCCGCGCCGCGGCCAAGATCATCGAGACCCTCAACCCCCTCGTCCCGCTGATCGCCCTCGACACCAAGCCGCTTCGAGAGAAAGCCCGCCAGATCGAGTCCGAGGTCCGCAAGACCCTCCGCCAGACGAAGGAGTCGCTGGCGGGCATGCGGGACGTGGAGCCGGAAGGGCCGGGTGAGATGTATCGCTGACACCGCCCCGGGGCCCCGGGTGGCCCCGACCCCGAGCGACCGTCCGGCGGTGACGTTGCGGGGGTTCCGCCCGTCCGATGTGCCGTTCGTCGCGGCGATCGTCGCCGACGCGCTGCACGAGCACTACGACCCGAGCCTGTATCTTTCCCTCAGCGCCGAGTGGCCCGACGGATTCCTGATCGGGGCCGACTCGCACGACGTGCCGGTCGCCTTCCTCCTCGGGGTCTCCCAGGTGGAGCACGAGGCCCGCATCCTGATGTTCGCGGTCGACCGGAATCGACGAATGGGTGGGATCGGTCGGCTCCTGATGGAGACGTTCTTCGTGCGATGCGCGGAACGACGCTTCCGCCGCGTGACGCTCGAGGTCCGGGTCTCCAACGCCACCGCGATCCGGTTCTACACGCGGTTCCAGTACTCCGTCATCGACCTCCTCCGAGGGTACTACTCGGACGGGGAGAACGGCTACCAGATGGCGCGGCCGCTCCCGTAGGACGGTGCGCCTCGACCCGGAGGGGCTAAAACCTCCGCGTCGGATGCTCGCGCCATGCCCAGTGCATGGCCCACCGCCGCCGACCTCATGACCGTCCACCCCGTCACACTCCCGTTCGACGCCCCGATCTCGCGCGCCCTGGGCCTGATGCGGACCAAGGAGTACCGGGAGATCCCGGTTCTCCAGCGCTCCCGGCTCGCCGGGATGATCACGTTCGAGTCGCTCGCGCGGCGCGTCAGCCGGGCCTCGGCCTCGAAGGTCGGAGGGCTCCTGACGATGGCCCCGCTGATCACCCCCGGACTCCTCCTCCCCGAAGTGGCGGAATTGCTCTTGGGGAGCGGCTTGCGGGGCGGCCCCGTTGTGGGCCGCAAGGGCGAGCTCTTGGGTCTCATCTCCCGGACGGACCTCGTTCGGGTCCTCCCTTCGCTCCCGGCGTTCCCGCACGAGATCGTCGACCGGATCGGCGGCCCCGCGACGGTCGTGCTTCGGGAGGACGACACGGTCCGCCACCTGCAGAGCCAGATCCGGCTGCTCGAGGAGCATCCGCTCCCCGTCGTCGACAAGAAGGGACACCTCGTCGGAGCGGTCGGCGTCGCCGACCTGGCCTCGGTCCTCTGGCGCCCCGTCACCGGCGGAAAGCGCGATGCGGAGAACGCCGGCTCGGCGCTCGACGTGCGCATCGGGTCGATCATGCACTCCCCGGCGGTGACCGTCCCGTCCGGCACCGATTCGGCGGTGGCTGCCCAGCGGATGACCGAGGAGAAGGTCTCGAGCGTCTTCGTTGTCGAGAACGGCCGGCCGACCCGGGTCGTCAGTCACGCCGACCTGCTCGGGCTGGTCGTCGGGGCCGCCCGAACCGCTCGCGGACCGGGCCCGATCGAGGACGTCTATGTCGAGGTGACCGGATTGCGGGGGTCGAGCGACCCCGCACTCCTCGCCGACATCGACCACTTGATCGCCCAGGGGTTGAAGCGGATCGCCCATCACGTGCATCCCTCCCTCTTCAGCGTCCACCTGAGCCCGCACTCGACGCATCGGACCGCGGACATCACCGTCGAGGCCCGCCTGCACACGGACGCGGGGATCTTCTACGCTTCGCAGACGGGCTGGAACCTGATGGCCGCCGTCTCGGGGATCATGGAGGAGCTGAGCGCCCAGGTCCAGCGAGACCAGGAGACCCGGCGCGACAAGGTCGCGCGGGCGGCGGCGTCCCAGCGCGGTGGACGACACCGTCGAGGACCCCGAGCTCGAGCGCCGCATGCGCGCGGCGACCGGGGACGACGAGTAGGAGGCCGACCGTGATCCCGGGCGGGCCGCGCAACCAGCGCCAGATGGAGATGATGATGCGCCGCATGGGAATGAAGACCGAGGAGGTCGGCGGCGTCGAGGAGGTGATCGTGCGGACCAAGACGAAGGAGCACGTCTTCACCGCCCCCGAGGTTACCATCCTGACGGTCCAGGGGGTCCGCACCTACCAGGTGGTCGGCAACCCCGAGATCCGGGCCCGTACGAGCGGGGCGTCCCCGGCTTCGGTCGCCGCACCCGTCGCCCCAACCGGGCCGCCGGAGGAAGATGTGGAACTGGTGATGGAACAGGCCCACGTTTCGCGCGAAGCCGCGCTCGAAGCGCTCCACCGAGCGAACGGCGCGCCGGCCGAAGCGATCATGTCTCTTCTCACCCGCGGGCACTGGAGCCGGTCGCCCGGCCTGCATGGCGAATGCTCCCGCGGGGTCCGACCCCCAAGCTCCGCGACCGGAGGAGCCTATCGCCCGGGAATGCGTCGAGGGGTACCTGTTCGCTCGGGCCCCGACGGAGCTCCTCATCTTTCGCCGCCCACCGGCCCGGCGGTCCATCTGGGTCCCCATCAGCGGGAAGGTCGAACCGACCGACCCCCACTTCGAGGCCGCGCTCGGCCGGGAACTGGAGGAGGAGACGGGCCTGACGCATCCGGTCCGGGTCGAACCGCTGGACTGGCACGTTACCTTCCGGGCCGACAACGGGGAGGTGTGGCGTCTTCACGCCTATGCGGTCGAGGTCCCGCGGTCGTTCCGTCCTCGCCTCAGCCCCGAGCATGTCGCCTTCGAATGGGTGGACCTTGACGAGGCCGAGCGTCGGCTCGACTACCCCGACAACCGCGAGGCGGTGGGGCGCCTGCGAGCCTTCCTATTACGGGACTCCCCAAAGGTTTAGCGCGTCCCCCGGGTCATCTTCGCGAGGACGCATGAGCTCTTCCGCGGACCCGCCCGTCTTCGTGTTCCGGACCGTCGGTCCGGAGCTGTTCCATGCACTTCGGGCGGCCCACCCCACGCGGCTGGTGCTGCAGGTGCCGGCGGGCCTGGTGCGGAATGCCCACGAGCTCGCCGACCGGATCCGGACCGAGAGCGGTGCGGTCGTGATCCTGGCCACTCGGCCGTGCTTCGGAGCCTGCGACTTCCCGTCGTCCGACGAGGCCCCCCGGGCCGACGTCGCGGTCGTGCTCGGCCACGCGCCGATCCCCAACGTCCGACTCCCCCGACCGACCTACTTCGTCGAGATGCGCGAACCGGGCGGTGATCCGGAGGCGCTGGCCGAGATCGTTCGCACGGCGGGGCTCCCCCACCGGCTGGGACTCGTAGCGTCGGTACAGCACCTCGACCTCGTCCCCTCGCTCCGATCCGCGCTCGCGACCCGGGGCTACGACGTTGAGGTAGGTCAGGGGGACCGGCGACTCGCCTACCCCGCGCAGGCGTTGGGATGCAACTACACCGGCGCCGAGGCGATCGTCGATCGGGTGGACGCGTTCCTCTTCCTCGGCACGGGTCGATTCCATCCGGTGGGCCTGGCCTTCGCCGTCGACCGGCCCGTCTGGTCCCTCGATCCGCTCCAGAAGACCCTCGACCCCCCGATCGACCGGGCGACCCTCATCGGCCGGCGCCAACTTACGGTCGCCGCCGCCCGGGACGCTCGGCGGTGGGGAATCCTCGTCTCAACGTTCGGCGGTCAGAACCGCTCCCCGACCGCGCTCGCCCTCCAGGAGCGCGCCCGAGCCGCCGGTCGGGAGGCCGAGCTCCTGGTGTTCGACCGGCTCGACCCACGGGACCTCGAGGGAAGGGCCTTCGACGCCTACGTCAACACCGCCTGTCCTCGGATCGCGCTTGACGACGGCGCGAGCTTCGGCCGCCCGGTCCTGACTCCGCCCGAGTTCCTGATGGCCTTGGGCGAGCTGCCGCTCGCCCCGTACCGTTTCGATACCTACCACTAGCGGTTCGGCAGGTTCTTGGTCCCCGCTCCCGTAGCGATGTCGATGCGCGCGAGCGCGGCCGTACCGGTGATCCTGCTGCTGGCGGGCGCAGGTCTCCTGGCCGACACGGTCGTCCGGGGCGGAGCCTCGGTGGCCTGGGTGGTCGTGTTCCCCGTTTTCTTTGGTGGGTCGGCCCTATTCTTCCTCGGCGTTGTGCTGCTGTTCTTCGGGTTCGTGACCCTGCCGCTCGCGGTGGGTTCCTGGTTCGAGTGGGAGGACCCCGAGGCGACCCTTCCCTCGCACGGCGCGACCCCTCCCGCGGAAGTGGGAGGCTTGATCCTGATCGGGCCGGTCCCGTTCTTCTTCGGCCGTTGGCGCGGTGTTTCCCGGAGGACCCGCATCGCGGCCGCGATCGCCGGGGGCGCGTTCGTCGCGCTGTTCGTCGTCGTGCTGCTGGTAGTGCGTTAGACCCGCAGCCCCACTGCGTTCAGGAACCGTCGGTGGATCCGCAGGTCCCCGGCGAGCTCCGGGTGGAACGTGAGGCCCCACACCGGCCCCGCCCGGACGCCCACTACCTCGTGGTCCCGCCAGGCGATCGCCTCCGCATCGGCTCCGACCGAAAGGATCCGGGGCGCGCGGATGAACACCCCGGGAAACAGCGGACCCTTCAAGTCGGTGACGCGTACCGGCGCCTCGAACGACTCCCGTTGCGCGCCGTAGTCGTTCCGACGCACCCGCACGTCCAGGATGCCGAACGTCGGAGGGTCGATCCCCCCCGGGCTCGGGGCGAGATCGCGCGCCAGCAGGATGAGCCCGGCGCAGGTTCCCAGGACCGGAAATCCCCCCGCAAGGCGGACTCGGAGCGGCTCCCAGAGTCCGGCGTCGGCGAGGAGCCGGGCGATGGTCGTCGACTCTCCTCCGGGAAGGAACAGCGCCTGTAGGTCGGCGAGCTGTTCCGGTCGCCGGACCGGCACCACCGAGCCCTCGGGGAGAAGGCCTCCGACCGTGCGGAGATGCTCGGGGACGTCCCCCTGGAGCGCGAGGACGCCGACCTTCATCCCCCGCGTCGCAACTCCTCGAGGATCGCCTTCGCCCGGTCGAACCGGATCGCGTGCTCGGCGATCAGCCGGGACACGACCCGATCGACCTCGTCCGGCCGCGCACCGGCGCTGGCCGCCAGGTTCCGAGCGTGGAGTTCCATGTGACCGCGCTGGATCCCCTCGGTCGCGAGGGCGCGGAGGGCGGCGAAGTTCTGGGCCAGGCCGACGCACGCGAGGACCTCGCCGAGCTCCCGAGCGGACTTGACCCCGAGAAGCCTCACGTTCGCCTTCGCCGTCGGGTGGACGGCGGTGGCGCCCCCGATCAACCCGACGGGGGCGGGAAACTCGATCGTGCCGACCAGGTTCCCGTCCCGGTCCTTCTCGTAGGTCGTCAAGGGCCGGACCACGCCCCCGGTGGGGGCCGCGAGCCAGGCCGCGTAGGAGTGGGCCCCGCTCTCGATCGCGCGGGTGTCGTTGCCCGTTGCGAGCACCACGGCGGAGATCCCGTTCATGATCCCCTTATTGTGGGTCGCGCATCGGAACGGATCCGCGACGGCGAACGCGTAGGCGTCCAGGACCCCGTCCACGACCTCCGCCCCGGTCATCGTCTCCGTCTTGAGCTGGTCCGCCGGGAACGTGGCGCGGGCCCGGGCAAGCCGGTGGATGGCCAGGTTGGAAATGATGCGGAGCACGGAGCGGCCCCCGGCGAGTCGGGCGAGCTCGGGCGCGAGCGCCTCGCACATCGTATTGACGGCGTTCATGCCGCCCGCATCGCGTGCGTCCACGAGCAGATGGACGATGACCATCGTGCCCCGGGGGAGGGAAGGATCCGCACTTCGAGGTCCTTCGCTCCGCCCCCGAACTTGACGAGCACCGGGTCCTTCGCGTTGGCCGCGGCCAGGAGCGCGTCGCGCGCGTGCAGGATCCGCAACCGCGCCGCGGCCGGGTCGTGCACATCCATGATCTGGACCTGCCCGATCATGACCGGGTCGGTCGTCTGGGCATGGAACCCACCGGACGTCCGGGCGACCTTCGCGGAGTTGGAGGCCGCCGCGACCACGCTCGGTTCCTCGATCGCCATCGGGATGAGGTAGTCCTTCTCGTTGATCCGGAAATGCGTCGCAACGCCGAGCGGGATCGGCATCACGCCGATCACGTTCTCGATCATCCGGTCGAGCGTGCCCGGATCCACGCCCGGCGGGAAGTCCCACGCCCGAGCCTCCTCCTCCGTCAGGCCCGCCCAATCGCGGGCAAACTCGCGCCGTTCCGCGATCGACTTCCGGTAGAACCCGGAGGTCTCGGACGATCGCGTCATGGTTCCTCCGCCGACGGCTCCGCCGCGGCGGTCTCGGGCGGGGACGGCGGGGCGCGTGCCACCACGACCTTGGCCGGTCGCAAGACGCCTCCGTAGAACCGGTATCCCTGTTGGACGACCTCGGCCACGCCGCCCTCCGGGATGCCCGGACGGGGGGAGCCTCTCCGACCGCCTCGGCCTCCTCGGACCGGAACGGTTGACCTACTTCCGCGACCGGGGTGACCCCCTCGTGCTTCAGGAAGGTCATCCAGGCCCGGTCGAGCAGCTCGAGGCCATGGCGCACCGGGTCGTCGGCCGGCAGGCGTTGCACCGCCTGCTGAGCGGAGCGGAACGCTTCGAGGATGGGGAGGAGTTCGCGGATGAGGGCGCCGCGAGCCGCGCGCGAAATGCTCTCCCGCTCGCGTTCGGTCCGGCGGCGATAGTTCTCGAAGTCGGCGAGGAGGTACCTGTACCGGGTCGACCAATCCTCGGCCGGCGGAGGCGGTGCCTCACCGGGCGGCGGAGGGGCCGGGGGCGAGGGGATCTCGGCCGTCTCGTCGGGCATGCGACCTCGGCCTCGCAGGGAGGGCGCGGGTATTAGGCCCTTTAGGGGCTGACCGTTTTGGGCGAAGAAAGGGCGGCCTGCGGGTCGTGTCGACGGCCGGATCCGGCCGTTCTCGGCCCGAGAAATCCTGCTCCAAATGGAGGGTGCCGGAGGGGTCAATTTTCGAGCCCGGAAGAAGGGTTATAACGGGAGCCCGACTCGGTTGAATACGTCGGTTTTCACCGGCGTTTTCCGATGGCTCAGAACCCCGTAACCGCCTCCGTTTACGACGCCAGTTCGATCCAGATCCTGGAGGGGCTCTCCGCGGTCCGGAAACGCCCCGGGATGTACATCGGGTCGACCGACGCGCGGGGTCTCCACCACCTGGTCTCCGAGGTCGTCGACAACTCGATCGACGAGGTCCTCGCCGGAGCCTGCGACGAGATCCGCGTGACCCTCCACGCCGACGGCTCCTGCTCCGTTTGGGACAACGGTCGGGGGATCCCGGTCGAGGAGCACCCAAAGTACCATCGGCCGGCCCTCGAGATCGTCATGACCGTCCTGCACGCAGGATCGAAGTTCGACAAGAACACCTACAAGGTGTCGGGGGGGCTGCACGGGGTCGGCGTCCACGTGGTGAACGCCCTCAGCGAGTGGTTCGAGGTCCGGGTCCGAAGGGACGGGCACGAATACTTCCAGCGGTACGAGCACGGCGCCCCCGTCATGCCTCTCGAGATGGTGGGCCCGGCGGACTCAACCGGTACGCAGGCCCGGTTCAAGCCGGATGGCACGGTCCTCGAGACCACCAACTTCGATCGGGACACGATCGCCCGACGACTGAAGGAGCTCTCGTTCCTCAACGCCGGGGTCACCATCCATTTCTCGGACGAACGGGATGGCTCGCACCAAGCATTCCACCATGCCGGCGGAATCGCGGAGTTCGTGGAGGATGTGAATCAGGCGTCCACTCCGCTGTTCAAGCCTCCGATCTACCTCCACGCGAAGCGCGACACGACCGACATCGAGCTCGCGCTCCAGTACAACGACGGGTACAACGAGACGACGCTTGCGTTCGTCAACAACATCAACACGATGGACGGGGGCACGCACGTCGTCGGCCTGCGGGCCGCTCTCACCCGGACGCTCAACGACTATGCCCGTCAGAGGGGCTTCATCAAGGGCGACAAGGAGGGGCTGACGGGGGAGGACGTCCGAGAAGGGCTCACGGCGGTGCTCTCCGTCAAGGTCCTGGAACCTCAGTTCGAGGGTCAAACGAAGGCCCGCCTCGGCAACTCCGAGGTAAAGGGTCAGGTGGAGAGCGCGGTCAACGAGAAGCTCTCCGAGTTCCTCGAGGAACATCCCTCGGTGGGGCAGGCGCTCATCTCGAAGGCGGTCCAGGCCGCGCAGGCGCGCGAGGCCGCCCGCAAGGCCCGCGAACTGACCCGACGGAAAGGCCTTCTCGAGGGTGGAGGACTCCCCGGGAAGCTCGCCGACTGCCACTCGCGGGACCCGGCCGAGTGTGAGCTATTCCTCGTCGAGGGGGACAGTGCCGGCGGGACGGCGAAGCAGGGTCGCGACCGCGAGTTCCAGGCAATCCTGCCGCTCCGGGGGAAGATCCTGAACGTCGAGAAGGCCCGCCTCGACCAGATGCTCCAGAACGAGCAGATCCGGGCCCTGATCACCGCGATCGGCATCGGGATCGGCGACGAGCTGGACCTCGCGCGGCTCCGGTACCACAAGATCATCCTGATGACGGATGCGGACGTCGACGGTTCGCACATCCGCACCCTGCTCCTGACCTTGTTCTACCGGAAGATGCCCTCGCTCATCACCGAGGGGCACGTCTTCATCGCGCTCGCGCCGCTCTACCGCCTCCAGAAGGGCGGCAAGATCGTCTACGCGTTCTCGGACGAGGAGCGCGACCGCGAGCTCAAGGAGTTCGGAGGCGGGAAGGGCGTCACGATCCAGCGGTACAAGGGGCTCGGCGAGATGAACGCGGAACAGCTCGCGGAAACGACCATGCGCCCCGGCGCGCGCACCCTCCTCCGCGTCACGGTCGAGGACGCCGGCCGCGCGAACTCCCTCTTCCAGATCCTGATGGGCGAAGAGGTCGAGCCCCGGCGCGCGTACATCCAGGAGCACGCGGTCGAGGTCACGAACCTCGACATCTAGGCGGAGGGGGTTCCGACGGCGTCCACCGAGCCCACGACCGTCGCCGAGGCCCTGGAGGCGCTCGGCCTCCCCGACCAACCGATGCCCCGGCGCGCCATCCTGCACGGGGCTTCCGGAACGCTCCTCCTCCTACCTACCCTCGACCGCGAGGGTCGACCGACCCACCACGGGGTCTGGCTCGCCCGAGGGGTCACGCAGTGGGTCGGACCTCGCCCCGCCCCGAGCCTGCTCGCCGAATCCGCCCGCTTGGTGGGGGCTACGGCCGACCTCGTGAATTTGCTGCAGGGCGCCGCCCGTTCCTACCTCGAAGGGCTCGAAGCTCTCTCGGAGCGCCTCGACGCCATCGAGATACAAGGGGATGCGGTCCCGCTCGCCGAGCTCACCGCGCTGCACCGCAAGTTCCGCGCCCTGCGCAAGTACCAAGGGTCCCTCACGGTCGTCATCGAAGAGCTCGACGGGCCGCTCGGGGAACGCTTCCCGAACCTCGAGGGGGTCCTTCCTCGGCTCGAGTCCGAGCTCTCCCACCTCCAGGACTACTCGTCCGCCGTGGGCCAGAGCCTGCGGGACCTGCTCGCCCTCCGGACGGCGGGGGAGGCGAACCGTCTGTCGGTCGCGACGAACGAGCTGTCGCGCGTCTCCAACCAGATCGCGGGACTGGCGAACACGTCGAACATCCGGATGCTCGGTGTGGCGTACATCGCGTTCGTCCTCGCGCTCGTCAGCGTCGTGGTCCTCATCCCGAACACCGCCGCCACGATCCTGGGGATGCCGTCGGCGGCGTGGGTGCCCGGTCTGTGGGTCGATGTGATCCTGGTCGTGCTGGCGATCCTCCCGCTCGCCGTCGTCTTCTCCCGGCCCTGGGTACGGAATGTGCTCGCCGGCCTCGGCAGCTTCGAAGCGCGGACGCAAGAGGGCCTGAAGGACCTGCCCGAGGTCCGGCCCGTGGAAGTGAATCGACCGGGCGAGGAACGCCTTTTAGAGCGGTCTCCGTAGGGCGACCGTGACCACTCCTTCCTCCGAACCGGCACGGGTCTACCGGGATGCTCTTCTCGTTACCCAGGACCCGACGCGCCGCATCCTGCGGGGCGACGTACGGGTCGAAGGGGGACGCTTCACTCACGTCGGTCCGAACGCCCCCCGGGACGGGGCGGAGATCGTCGACGCCCACGACCGGGCGCTCGTGCCCGGATTCGTGAACCTCCACGCCCATGTGGCGATGCATCCCCTCCGAGGGATCGCGGACGACCGCGATCTCGCCGGATTCTTAGAGACGCTCTTCGCCGTCGACGCCCACCGAACCGAGGCGGATGTCGAGGCCGGCGCCCGGGCCGGGATCGCGGAGATGCTGCTGGGGGGCACGACCTCCTTCCTCGACCTCTACTACTTCGAGGACGCGGTCGCCCGCGCCGTCGAGGCCCTCGGCATCCGGGGCTTCCTGGGATGGGCCGTCCTCGACCCCGAGATGACCACACAGAAGGGAGCGCCGCTCGACAATGCCCGCGCGTTCATCGGTCGATGGAAGTCCGTTCCGCGGGTCACGCCATTGGTCGCCCCGCAGGGCGTCTACGTCTGTGGCCGAGAGACCTGGCTCGGAGCGCGGGAGCTCGCCGAGACGTCGGGCACCCTGGTCCACTATCACCTCTCGGAGACCCGTCGCGAGGTCCACGAGCACGAGGCCAGGACGGGACGCCGGCCGGTGGAATGGCTCGACGAGATCGGCTTCCTGGGGCCCGGGCAGGTCGCCGCGCACGCGGTCTGGCTGACGTCGAACGAGATCCGTCGGCTGGGCGAACACCGGGTCGGGATCGCCCACTGTGCGAGCTCGAACCTGAAGCTCGCCTCGGGCGGGGTCGCCCCGATCGTCGAGCTCCGGAACGCGGGCGCGCCGGTCGGCATCGGGACGGATTCGGTCGCCTCGAACAACTCGCTCTCGATGCTCCGCGAGGTCCACCTCGCGGGACTCGTCCAGAAGAACCACCGATGGGATGCCGGCGCCCTACCCGCCCAAGAGCTCCTCGACCTCGCGACGATCGAGGGGGCGCGCGCCCTCGGCCGGGACCGCGAGATCGGCTCGATCGAGGTCGGAAAGCGGGCCGACTTCCTCCTGTTCGACCTTCACCACCCCACGCTGACCCCGGCGCGCCCCGATGCGATCGTCTCCCATCTCGCCTACGCGGCCGGCGACGAGGCCATCGACTCGGTCTACGTGGACGGTTCCCCGGTGGTGGACCATCGCCGGCTCGTCCGAGGGGACTGGGACGCGATCCGACGTGGCCTCGAGAGCGCGGCCGACTCGCTGTGGTCCGCACGACCGAAGTAGTCACGCTGCGGGGGCCGAGAGCCCGAGGGCGAGGTGGTGCGCCAACCGGGCGGCGACCCGGTCCGCGGGGTCCGTGATCCCCAGTTCGTTGAGGGCCGTCAGCCGGTCGACCGGACCGGGCGAGGCGAGGTCGAACCAGCGCGCGATCCGGGTCCGGTCCAGGGTCCGGGGCAGCGTCCCATGGTGGAGGAGCGCCGTCCCCGTTAGATGCTGGGCGGCGGCGGCGAGGACCCGCCCGTCGACCTCGAGGACGAAGCCGCGCCGGCTCAGCGGGCAGTAGTCGGACGAGAGACCGGGCGCCGCGACCCACCGGCCCTTGCGACCCCACTCGGCGAGAAGCGAGACGAGCCCGCGTCCGAACCGGTCGGTACGCTCGACCGAAGTCTCGCCCCACCCGCGGGTCGGATCTCGGGAGCACGACCGCCCAGACCAGGTCCCCCGGTGCGTGGGCAATCCCGCTCCCTCCCGAGGTCCGCCGAACGGTGGGAACGCCTTCCGCGCGGACGCGCTCAAGGTAGGGCGCGTCCTCGGGTTCGGCCACCCCGTAGGACACGGCGACGTCACGGACGACCCCGACGCTCACCATAGGGGCGGCCGCGCGGAGCCTCCCCTCGTGAAGGTCGCGGTACCCGGCAAAGGCCCGGCCGGAGTCGACCTCGGTCCGGAAGGGTGGGCTCGCCCGGTCCATCGATGCCGTTCTCCCCCCCGTGCGTACGCAGGACACGGCTCCTCTAAACCGCTAAGAAGGGAGCCCGACTGCGCGCGCAATGGCTGAAATCGAGGAGTTCAAGCTCCACCCCGGTGCGCTGGCGCCCCCGTTCGAACTGCAGGGGGTCGACGGCAAGACGTACTCCCTCGGGAGTTTCCGCTCGCCGTTCCTCCTGGTGGTCTTCTGGTGCAACCACTGCCCGTACGTCCAGGCCTGGGAGGGCCGCATGATCGAGATCGGCCGCCGCTACTCCGGCAAAGGGCTGGAGGTGGTGCTGATCAACTCGAACGACGCCCGGGCCTACCCCGAGGATCGGCTCGATTCGATGGTGCGCCGCGCGGCCGAGAAGAAGTATCCGTTCCCCTACCTGGTCGACGAGTCGCAAGCGATCGCCCGGGCCTACGGCGCGCTCGTGACGCCGCACCCGATGCTCTTCGGGCCCGGCCGAACGCTCCTCTATCAGGGCCGGATCGACAACGACCACCAGCACCCTGAGCGAGTGACCGAGAAGTACCTCGAACGTGCGATCGACCAGGCGCTCGCCGGGCAGCCCGTGCTTCCCGCGGAGCTAGCGGTCGCCGGTTGCACGGTCAAGTGGAAGCCGTGACGGGCGTTTCTTTCCCGTTGACCGCGGTGTCCCACGACGGGACTTGAGCTCCGCGCAACGGGCGTCGAACGCGCGGAAGAGCGAAGGATTGACCGGGGCCCCGGCCCGGTCCGATCCGGGCCGCGATCGCCACCTTGCCGGCGAGGGCGCGGGCGAGTTTTCCCCGTTCTCCCCGCGGCGCGGATTGCAGCGCGGGATGAACGAAGAGGAGCCCGTGGCGCGGCGGCGGGGCTCGTCCGCGCAAGTGTTCGAAGAACGCCCGTTCCGCGCCGAGGACCTGCACGGTGCTGGAGGGGAGTCGCGCGAGGCGGTCGAGTCCGCCGGCCTGGGCCACGAGCCGGGCGGCGAGCTCCGGCCCCAAGAGGGCGCAGAGGTTGGGGGTCCGGCTGGGGGCGGTTCCCTCCACGGCGTGCGACAGTTCCGTTCGGGTCTCCTCGATCGAGCGGTAGAGTTCGGCAAGGCGACGCCGTGCGTTCGTGAGGGCGGGGTCGGTGGGCGCGAGCGGTGAATCCACCCCCCCCTCGAGCAGGACCCGGGCGGCCCGCGCGTGGTCTCCCGGGTCCACTTCGGGTCGGTCCCGGGAGACCCAGCTGCCGAGACGCTCGCCGACGAGGTTGTGCACGCGGTCGAGGTCGGTCGCGGCGCGGACGGCTTCCTGGACGTGGATCGAAGGGTCCCAGGCCGCCGCGAGCGATTCAACCCCGGCGGAGAGGAGCAGCGTCCTCTCGAGAGCAGGGTCGATGCCGGGCAAGAGGGCTTCCAGGTCCGCCGGGGCCTTCGGGTCGAGGGAAACTCCGTGCGCGACCAGGCGACGATCCCGCGTCGACCACTCCCCCGACCCGCGCTGGGCCAGCAGGACCTGCTCCTCCGGCGTGAGGTCGCCCGCCCGGCGAGCGCGTACCCGTTCGGCCAAGGAAGCCGAATCCAAGGGGGCGAGCACGGTCTGGATCACGCGCCCGTCCTCGACGAGGAACGCGCCGTACCACGAGGTCACCACCGACCGCGTCACAGAGAAACCCTCCCGTCTCCAACGAGTCCTCGACCGACCGAGCGGGTCCGAGGACGGATACCATTCCCCCGCACGTTCGACCCCAACCCGCCGTCCATAAATAGGCCGGCCCGGCTCCGCGCCCCCGTGATCGAGCCGTCCGACCGGCCCCTCGTCCGCTCGGAACGGCACGGCCGGACCCTCGTCCTGACGATCGACCGGCCCCCGGTCAACGTGCTCTCGCGCGTGGTCCTGGAGGCCTTGAGCCAGCGGTTGGATGAGGCGGAGTCGGATCCCGGAGTGCGCGTCGTCGTGCTGGCGAGCGCCGCCGAGAAGGCGTTCGCGGCCGGGGCCGACATCAAGGAGATGGCCCCCATGGGGCCGGACGAGGCCCGGGTCCACGGCGGGCGCGGCCAAGCGGTGACCCGACGTTTGGAACGCCTGCCGCTCCCGGTCATCGCGGCCGTCCACGGGGTGTGCCTGGGAGGAGGGTGCGAGATCGCCCTCGCCTGCGACTTCGTCTTCGCGTCGCCGGACGCCAAGTTCGGTCAGCCCGAGATCAACCTGGGCGTCACGCCGGGGTGGGGCGGCTCCCAACGGCTCCCCCGGAGGATCGGGGCGGCGCGCGCCCGGCGCTGGATCTACACGGGTCGGTCGGTCACCGCGGCCGAGGCGCAGGCGGACGGCTGGGTGGATCGGGTGGTGCCGCGCACCGAGCTGCTCTCCACGGCGCTCGCGTTCGCGGACGAGCTCGCGACCAAACCCGCGCTCGCGCTGGCCGCGGCCAAGTACGAGATCCTGCGGGCGGTCGACCCGAAGCTCGACAACGACCTCGAATACGAGCTCGAACTGTGGGCGAAGCTCTTTGGAACGCGAGACCAGCGGGAGGGGATGCAGGCGTTTCTCGAGAAGCGAGCGCTCCCCGGCCGGGACCGCTCGGATTGGGATGCCGAGTCTCGCGGGTTCCCGTGGGGGGCCCCCATGGGTCCCACAGGGACCGGTGCGGGGAGCGGAAAGCGGAAAAAGGACGAGGCGTCGAGTCGGGACTGACGCCGCGGTGGCTCAGCTGGTAGAGCGGCTCCTTGGTAAGGAGCAGGCCGAGGGTTCAAATCCCTCCCGCGGCTGATTTTCCCGGCCCGATTGCCCGTTCGGAAGGGCCGACGTTCGCGGGCGTGCGACCCCGCGGCGGACCCCCGGGAAACGGAGCGACGGTCCACCTTCCTGCGGACCCGGCCCGCGTGCAGGGAACTCGCCGTTCTTCGACGTTCATCGAACGGTCGCGACCGAAGGATGGGATGGAACGACCTCGGCGGGCGACGGGATATCCTTCTCGACGATTGCGGGCCGAAGAGCGGGATCTCCCGTGGATCGGAGCAGCGGTCTTAGCGTTCGTCCTGGCCAGAGCCCGATCGAGATCGAGAGAACCCCGAGCAGGGCGAATTGGAATCCCCATCGGAGGGTCAGGCCCACGGGGCCCAGCGCCGGAGGCGGGACCGCGCCCCACGCAGCCGAAGCGTGCCAATACCCTAGGAGCTCATTGCCGAGGGCCGCGGCGCCGTAGCGGCTGACCGGGGCCGGCATCCAGGTGAGGAGAGCGGCCCCGGCCGCCACGAGGACGGCTCGAAGGGCTTTGCCGGGCAGCGTCGGAGAATAGGTCGCCCAGAACGCCGCCGCGCCCGCGGGGAAGAGCGCCACCGAGATCGCCAGCAGACCGGGAATCTGGTGCTGGAGGACCCATCCGAACCAGGCCGCCCCTCCGGCCCGTGCGGGGGGCGTGGTGATCCACGCGGCGACCATGGCGAGCGACCACGTGATCCCCGTCACCGCGAAGACGACCCGGAGGGTGCCGCTGCCCACGCCCGCCCAGCCGAGCGACCGAGGCGGGGTCGGACGCACCTCGGCACCGGGAGCGCTCCCGAGCGACCAGCCCAGCAGGACCCCGTAGATCCCGACCAGCTGCTCTTGGGCGAGAAGGGCGAGATAGACCACGGCCACCTGGAAGAACCCGAGATACCACGCGTTCGCCAGCACGGCCGCCGGGGTGGTGCCGGTCGATTGCGCGGCGAGGCCGATCCCCGCGGTCGCCGCGGCCGTGGTGGAGCAACACGCTCCCAGGGTGACGAGGGCGATCATCGCCGGCGTGAGTCCGGCCGAAGCGCCGACCGCGCTCGGCCAGCCTTGTCCCTTCGCCCGGTTGCGGAGCAGGCGGACGCCGAGGAAGACCGCCAACGACATCCCGAGGCCCACGCCGGCGGCCGTGAGCACCATGAGAACCGCCGAGAGGAACGGTAGGTCGAGTTGGAAGTACGGGCCCCCGGCCAGAATCGCGGGGTAGTTCCAGGATGGCCCCGGTCCCCGGGGATAGATGTAGAAGAATCCGCCGGTCGGCAAGGGATGCGAGGGGAAGTACAACATGCCGCTGAAGATCATCGCGCCGAGCGCGTAGGCGGACCCGAACACTCCGACCAGCACCCGGTAGCGGCGCCCGGAGAGGAGGGACCGGGTGCCGGCCAGCGTGAGGAGAGAACGGATTCCGGGGGATCTCCCGGTCGACGACATCGGGCGGACGTCGACTCGGTTCGCGCTTTATATGATGGCCGTGAGGACTCGTCTCGGCCCCGGGCCACCGGGAACCTCGTCGGGGCGGCTCGCACCGACAGTACTCTATAAAAAAGTCGGTCGGCTCCGAATCCCCATGACGGAGGGGGTGGGCGGCACCCCCGCTTCCAACGGCGCGAAATCCGGAATGGGCGCTCCACCGACCCTCCGACGCGGATCCCCGAGCGGCCTGCTGCCGTTCCTCGTGTTGGCCGTCGTGACGTTCTTCCTGACGTGGTTCCTCTTCGCGGCCCTCACCGGCTACCCGGTCGGGATCGGGAAGCCGCCCGTCTCCGTCTCCTCCGGAAACTCACCCACCGGCGTGCTACTCGCGATCAACAATCCGTTCGACACCGCGAACAACTCCAGCACCGACCAGTATGCTCCGGCCAACTTCAGCGTCCCGGCCAACACCTTGCTTGAGTTCACCATCACGAACTACGACACCGGTCAGAACCCGGTCGAGCCCGTCTCCGAGGCGAACGTGAACGGAACAGTGGACAATTGCATCTACCTCAACTCCACCCCCACGTCCCTGGGCCCCTGCGTGCATTCCGTGTCGCCGGGGTTCGTGGTCCACACCTTCTCGTTCGAGAGCGGACCGTATGCGGGGTTCAACATCCCGATCCCTTCCGCCATCAACACCCCGTCCGAAGGTGGCGTCGGGACCACGGTGACCTTTTTCGCCTACTTCAACGAGACCGGGACGTTCACGTGGAATTGCCTCGCCCCGTGCGACCCGTTCTCGATGCAAACCACGGGTTTCATGACGGGCACGATGACCGTCGTCGCGTCGTGATCCATGGGAACCCGGCGCTCTTCCCGCTCGACCGGGGAACCCGTCCTACTCCGCCGTGCGCTCCCGCTCGTCGTGGTCGTTCTGGTCCTTTTCGGGATCGCGATGGCGGCGCCGTCGCTCGCCCGAGGTCCCGCGGTGTCACCGCAGCGGGGCCTGGCCACTCCCGGTGCCCAGAACAGCTCGAGCGACCCCAGCTCGTCGGGCTCGAGCGTTCTCTGTCCGGGCGCCGGGCCCGTCATCCTGGGCGTGGAGTGGACGTGTGTTGCCGTCCTCGATCTCACGGAAATCATCGTGATCCTCGTCAGCATCGGGATCGTCGCCTACGTGTTCCGGGACTCGGATCGAGCCGAGCTCCCGGGTGACTCCGCGGAGGTTCCCATCACGGCCGCGGAGTGGGAGGAGTATCAACGGGCGAAGAAGGAGGGCCGTCGGTACACCCCACCGCCTCCAAGAAACCCCGGAGGTGGCGGGTGAACATGTTCGACCATCCCGCTACTGAGGGCCCGGATTGTGCCCTCTGCCCCTCCGCGCACCCCTCGTTCTTCCGGCTCGACGACTCCGAGGCGAACCGGTATCCACCGGGCATCGTGCGGCGCCTTGCGGCCGTCAGCACTCCCACTCCGGGGGAGGTCGATGAGGCGAAGCGCAACACGCTCAAGTTGGCCTTGATCGGCGGGGCCCTCGCGCTCGGAGGCGCGGGGGTCGCCAGCTTCCTGAGGTTTGCGGTCCCTCCCCCCGCGGGCGCCGCTTCGTTCCCGAAGGTACAACTTCTCTATTCGGACGGGACCCCGGTCCTCGCCTCCCAGTATCGGTACCCCGCGACGTCCACGGACCTTATCGTGTTCAACTATCCGCTCGACAACGAGCCGAACCTCCTACTGAATCTCGCCACGGCCGGCCCGAGGGGGGTGGGTCCCAACCAGACCCTCGTGGCCTATTCGGCGGTGTGTCAGCACCTAGGTTGCACCCCTCCCTTTATCTCCTACTATCCCCCCGGCGCTTGCAACGGGTACAACAACGGCGCGGCCTTCATCCACTGCGTCTGCCACGGCTCGACCTACAACCCGAACGTGGCGGCCGCGGGCGGTGGCGCCTCGATCATCACGGGGCCCGCCCAGACCCCGCTCCCGCAGATCCTCCTCCAATGGGATTCGGCGTCGGACGAAGTGTTCGCGATCGGTGCGATCGGCCCGCCGGTCAAGGGGCATACGAACACGCTGGTCGGAGGCGACGTCGTGGCGAGTCCGGTGACGACCCAGGCTCCCCAGACCCCGACGCAGCAGTGCCCGGTGTAGGCGGTGACCTCGATGGAAGGGAGCGCACCGGCCGCACCACCGCCCCTGAAGCGAGGGCCGTTGGCCTCGCTCTACAACCGCGGACTGAACACGGTGTGGGACTTCCTGGAGAGCCGGACGCACATCTCCAAGTGGCCCTACCGCCCCCAGCCCGAGTTCAGTTTCAACCCCTCGTACTGGACGGGGGCGTTCGTCGCGGTGGGGTTCATCCTCCAGGTGTTGACCGGCCTCCTGTTGCTCTTCTACTACGATCCTTCCGCGGCGGCCGCCACGACCGGCGCCCCGCCGCAAGCGTGGGCCTCCACGCAGTACATCATTCAGACCGTCCCGTTCGGTTGGCTCCTCCTCTCCAGCCACTTGTACGGCGCGTACGCCGTCATCATGCTCGGCTTCGTCCACTTCTTCCGGGGCTTCTACACCGGGGCCTACAAGCGTCCGCGGGAAGTATCCTGGACGCTCGGCGCGCTCCTCCTGATCTGCATGTTGGGGATGGGATTCACCGGCTACCTGCTCCCGTATACCGCGCTCTCCGTGGGGGCGACCGACGTC
Organism: uncultured Thermoplasmata archaeon; assembly: GCA_963749235.1. Classification (GTDB taxonomy): domain Archaea; phylum Thermoplasmatota; class Thermoplasmata; order Lutacidiplasmatales; family UBA184; genus Lutacidiplasma. The sequence goes on from CAVVLV010000001.1 coordinate 1,435,564, forward strand.
GGTCTGTCCCTGATGAACTCCGTGCCGATCTTGGGACCGATCATTTCGCCGCTCATCCAGGGGAACGGGACGTACCAGGGTCTGCTCTCCCGGGTCTTCGCGTTGCACGTCGTCCTGATCCCGGTCGTGCTTCTCGCGCTCCTCTACGCCCACGTCACGCTCTTCGAATCCCACGGGATCGCGCCGGCGGCCAGCAGCGACCCCCGGGCGAAACGGGTCCTCACCGCGGCGGACGACCGGAAGCTCGGGAGCTGGTTCCCGAGGGTCTTCTTGTACATGCTGAAATGGGGCCTCGTCTACGTCGGATTCCTCCTCCTCATCGCGTCCAGCTTCCTGGTCGCGCTTCCCGCCGCGTTCGGGGCCCAGAACCAGGGGGGTGCTTCGCCCGAACCCGATTGGTACTTCCTATGGCTCTACAAGGTCGCGGACTTCCAGTACGTCACCCCCGTGATCGCGGTGGTGCTCGTCACCCTCCTGGCCCTGTTCATCCTTTTCGTCCCGTGGATCGAGGCGATCCTCGGACGGCTGCTGCCGCGCCTGCGGAATCGGCGTACCCACCCCCGCGATCGCCCGGTGGTGCTCTTCACGGCGACCTTCCTGCTCGGCTTCTTCGCGCTGATGACCGTCTGGGGCGGGGTTATGCCCGGGACGCCCATTCCCGTCCAGATGTACGTCGCGTACCTCGGGGCGATCGCGCTCCTGGACGGCCTCGTGATCTTCGCGTTCTATCTTCGGTACCAGCGTTCCTACCGCGCGAGGCTCGCGACGGCGAGCGACCCGTCCCGCAGCTCCCGGGCCGCTCCGCCAACCCCCGCGGTCCTTCCCGTCACCCGCCCCACCGTCTCCCGGTCGACGGCCTTCTGGGACGGCTCGATGGCCCTGATGGCGATCACGCTCGCGGGACTGCTGATCCCCCTCTTCTTCGTCCTCGACCAGCAGTCCTACGTTGGGGCCGCCAACGAGCGGGCCTTCGGCGTGGCGACGGCGATCATGGCGTTCGCGGTGGCGGGGATGGTCCACGTCCTCGAGCGGAACCTCTTTTCGCGCCGAGCTGCGGCCGGTCCCTGGCACGTCGCTCTGGCGCACGGCTACGGCGGAGCGGGCCGGACCGTTTCGGTGACGGGAGCAGCGTCAACCCGGGTTGACCAGCCCTTCATCCGTTCCCTGTGGGATGGTCTCCTCGGGGCTCCCGATGATCGAGATCCGGTTCCATGGTCGAGGGGGCCAGGGTGCGGTGGTCGCCTCCGAGTTGCTCGCCCAAGCCGCGTTCTTAGACGGGAGGTTGCCGCAGAGCTTCCCGTTCTTTGGAGTCGAGCGAAGGGGAGCTCCCGTCACGGCGTTCACCCGTATCGACAACCACCCGATCGGAATCCGGACCTCGATCACGGCCCCCGACGTCGTCGTCGTGCTCGACCACGGACTGTTGCGCACGACCCGGGTCACGGACGGCCTTCGCGCGTCCGGCCTCCTCCTCGTGAACACGCCCCACCCGGTCGAGAGCCTCGAAGCTCCCGCCGGGGTGCGTCTCGCGGCGGTGGATGCGACCCGCATCGCGCTCGATCACGGGCTCGGCACGCCGATGCTCCCGATCGTCAACACGGCGATCCTGGGTGCGTTGGCGCGGGCGACGGGCGTCGTTTCCCTGGAGGCGGTGCGGCGGGCGATCGGCGAGTTCGTTCCCGCCCGGCCCGAGGAGAACCGCTTGGCCGCGACCGACGGGTTCGCGAACGTCCGCATGGCCGACTACGGCCTCCTGCTCGCCCCGGCTCCGCGCGCCGCCCCCACCGTGGCCCCTGCGTTCCCCGAAGGGCCGATCGCGACCGCCTCGAGCGAGTCGATCCACACGGCCGCGTGGCGCACCTTCACCCCGCAGATCCACCTCGAGCACTGCACGAAGTGCAACTTCTGCTGGAAGTTCTGCCCGGATGACGCGATCGATTTCGACGCCCAGGGGTTCCCTCGCATCAAGCTCGATTACTGCAAAGGATGCGGGATCTGCGCGACCGAATGCCCGCCGAAGACGATCGAGATGGTCGCGGTAGCGTAGGAGGGAGGCACGATGACGCTGAAGGTGATGTCCGGCAACTACGCGCAATCGTACGCCGCCAAGCTGGCCCGGGTGCAGGTCATCTCGGCCTACCCGATCACGCCGCAGACCTCGATCGTCGAGAAGCTCGCGGACTTCGTCGCGTCGGGTGAGCTCCCGGCGCAGTACATCAAGGTCGAGTCCGAGCACAGCGCCCTCCAGGTCTGCATCAGCGCCGCCGGCCTCGGAGCACGGACGTACACCGCGACCTCCAGTCAGGGACTCCTGCTCATGCACGAGCTCCTGCACTGGGCTTCCGGCATGCGGGCTCCCATCGTGATGGGGGTGGTCAACCGGGCCGTCGCCCCTCCTTGGGACATCGGGGCCGACCACACCGACACGATGAGCCAGCGCGACACCGGCTGGATCCAGTTCTACGCGGAGAGCAACCAGGAGGTGCTCGACACGGTGCTGGAGGCGTTCCGCCTCGCGGAGCACCCCGACATCCGTCTTCCGGTCATGGTCACCGAGGATGCGTTCTACCTGTCGCACACGGTGGAGCCGGTGGACGTGCCCGACCCGGCCGTCGTCGACCGGTTCCTCCCGCCTCGGGAGGCGCACGCGGTCCTCCATCCGGGCGAGACCGCTCGGCTCGGCTCGTTCACGGGCCCGGACCACTACGTCGAATTCCGCCGCCACGTCGCCGATGCGATGGAACGCGTTCCCAAGGCCCTCACGATGGTCGAGGACGAATACCAGGACCTGGTCGGCCGGTACCACGGAGGCGCCGTCCCCACGTACCGCGCCGACGATGCGGACGCCATTCTGATCACGATGGGCACGGCGACCACGACGGCCCGCTCCGTCGTCGACGAGCTCCGCGCCGCCGGTCGCAAGGTCGGTCTCGCCAAGCTGCGCCTGTTCCGGCCCTTCCCCGACCACGAGATCCGCGAGCTGGCCCGGACCGCGGACCGGATCGGCGTGGTCGACCGATCCTACACCTTCGGGCGCATGGGCCCCGCCGCGACCGAGGTCAGCGCCGCGCTGTACTCCGCCCCCCACCGCCCGACGCTCACGAGCTTCCTCGCGGGGATCGGCGGGCGCGACGTCACGCCGAAGGAGGTCCGGATGATGTTCGAGACCCTCCTCTCGGGAGCCCCGGTCGAGACCCATTGGGCCGACCTCGAATTGGAGGTGCAGGCCGATGGCTAAGCTCACGATCCCGGCCCAGGAGCTGATGTTCTCGGGTCACGCGGCCTGCCCGGGGTGCGGTCCGGCGCTCGCGATGCGCCTCCTCTTGAAGGGGCTCGGGCCGCGGACAATCGTCTCCATCCCCGCGTGCTGCTGGACGGTGATCGGCACGCCCTACCCCACGACGGCCCTCCGCGTCGGCGTGCTCGACAACCCGATCGAATCGACCGGGGCGTCGATCTCGGGCCTGCGTGCGGCCGCCGACGCGATGGGGATGAAGGACGTGAACATCGTCGGCTTCGCGGGGGACGGCGGGACCGCGGACATCGGTCTCCAGGCACTGAGCGGGATGCTCGAGCGCCGGACCAACGCGATCTACGTGATGTACGACAACGAGGCGTACATGAACACCGGCGTCCAGCGCAGCGGGGCCACCCCGTGGGGCGCCTGGACCACCACGACCCCGATCACCGGCGGGCTGCACGGCAAGCCGGAGGCGAAGAAGGACATCATGGGTATCGTGCTCGCGCACCGACCCGCCTACGCCGCGACGCTCAACCCGAGTTTTCCGGAGGACTTCGACCGGAAGGTCGAGCGGTCCCGGGACATCACGGGCGCACGCTTCTTTCACATTCTCGCCGCCTGTCCGCCCGGATGGAAGTTCGACTCCGCCGAGACCATCGCCTTGGGGAGGCTCGCGACCGACACCGGTATCTTCCCTCTGTACGAGGTCCTGGATGGCCGTCTCCACATCACCCGGAAGGGAGGGGAGCTGAAGCCGGTCGCCGAGTACTTCCGTGCGCAGGGGCGCTTCCGTCACCTAACACCGGTGGACCTCGCGGAGATCCAAATGCGGGTCCATGCCGAGTGGGACCACCTCCTCCGACGTGAGCGCGAGGACCTCGTTCCGGCTCCGTGAGCGTACGGGGACACGCCGCGCCTTTTCCTCGGCAGAGGGCCTAAATAGGGTATCCTCCTGCGTCGCGCCGCAGCGGGGTAGGGTAGTCAGGAAAACGGCCGGCGCTGCCGGCCGTCCTGAAATCCCGACGGGCTCATAACCCGTAGATCCATGGTTCAAATCCATGCCCCGCTATCTTCCTGAGAGTTAATAAACCAGCAAACCTTACCCTGGACATGGCCCGCAGTCTACCGGAGATCGCCGAAAAGGCAGCTCGACAACCAGACCCCGGTCGGCCGAGTACTCGGCCGACACGCAGCTCTTCTTGCCGACCCTAAGATCCGTTCATGGTGGGAGGCTCGGTCACTTCGCTCTCAGTTATCGGCCGACACATATCTCCGTCAATTCGGGTTTCTCCTCGAGCGGACGAACCTCGATCCAGCGGGTATCGTAACCCTTGCCAAGAGCGACCCGATCGAGCTCCGGGACGTCCTCGTGCGTTATGCAGCCCAGATGAAAAAGGAAGGACGGCTCGACAGCTACATCTCGAAGTTCTTTGAGGGGCTAAGTCGTACTTCCGGTTTCACCGGGTAGCTATTCGACAGCTTTCCCTTCCCTCTCCCCCATCAAGGGTGAGAGCCTCGCCACAGAGCGTGTTCCCGACACCGGGAGAGCTCGCGGGCGTCCTCGACCGGCTCTCGATCCGCGGACGAGTGTGCTGCACTCTTCATGGCGCACTGCCGGGGTTCGGCCCGGGGTCCTCGGTTCATATCAGGCCGAGGCCGGACTGACCCTCGGAGATCTCCCCGACCTGAAGGTTGGCAAGGAGATTGCCTTCAGCGAAGTTCCGTTTGTCATTCGGGTTCCGGCGTCCCTCTCGAAGACCCGAGTCTGGTACGTGACCTTCGGCTCCTCGCAACTCGCCTCGGCGCTCCTCGCTTATCTTGCTGAGCGGCGGGAGAGTGGGGAGAAGCTTACCCCTTCTTCCCCGGTGATCTCCGTGCGCTCGACGCGAGGTGTCGCCGAGCGACTGGCGTGCAGACCCGAGGTACGCGAAGGGGTTCGTCGTCACCAAGGCCGTGGTCGATGAGATTCATCACGCTCTCAAGTCGGCGGCTCCCGAAGGAACCCGTTGGAGGCCGGTACGTGTTGCGGAGCTACGTCTCCACTAGGCTCCTCATGGCGGAGGGCGCGGGGAAGATTTCGCGTGACCTCCGCGAGGCAATTCTTGGACATGACGGTGGAGTCGCAGCGCGTTACAACGTCGGCAAGCGCTGGGGGGACGACCTCCTGAAGGAGGCGCGGGCCGCGTACAAGCGGTGCGAGCCATTCCTCTCAACTCAGGCAGCAGCAAGGCCACCTGACGAAGTTGAATTGAAAAGGGCGATCCTACGAGTTTTCCTTTCTGACGGACGAAGTGTCCAAGGTCAACGTGTCAAAGTTCACTGCCGAAGATGTCCGAGCAGTCGTCCGTGACGCACTGAGAAACGCACATACGGCCCAGCCGACGTCCGCTGCCTTGAAGTCGGAACCCCTACCGGCCCGATTGGAGTCTCACGGAACGGCATAGCGGCCTCGCCTCCGGAGACTACCCGTTGGCGAAGTCCGGGCTAAACTCGCAAACGGTTGGACTTGGGTGGCTTCGCTGGGGGCAGCGGAAATCCTCCAGTCGACCGACTGAACCCTTACCAGGATTCATTCGGGTGGGTAGCCCCCAATACGCTAACGATACGAGCCTTCCTAGCTTTGGCCCTTAGGACGGAACTGGTTGTCGCGGACTGGGGGTGGCGCACGGGATTTCGTGGCCATTTGTTCCTTGTCGTCATCTCGGAGCGGCGGGAACGAGACATAGGGTGGCAACCGACGAGCCCGGATTGTGAAGCGCTGGTTCCGCCATTCCTCGTGATTCACGAGCCGATCCACTATCCCCACCTCCGTGAATAGAGTCTCTGTAAGTTCGTTCCTGAGCAGAACGAGTTCCTCCTCAAGTTTGTGCAGAACAGCTTCGACCGACCTTGCTTGGGCCGTGCGCCAGTTAAGGGCGCGGCGATCCGCCAGATTCTCCAATTGGTTGCGAAGATTGCGAACTTCAAACTCGGCAGAGTAAACGTGGGAGACTCGAGGGGCGCTCCGAACTTCCTCAGGCGTGAGAGGGCTTGGCCTCACATAGCAATCAGAGTTGGAGAAAACATCCGGTCGGAATACCGCGCCGGGAGAGGGAGGCTTGGAAATCGGTGCAACGACCCAGTTGAAGAACTCCGGACTACTGCTCCCCTTGATCACCCAACCCCAGAGGAGTGAAGTCAACCTTTCGGGATATGGCTCGCCCGGCCGACGTTTCCTCGCCCTTCGAATTTGGTCCAGCTGCTGGAGGCTCGCACCGATTTCCTTGAATCTGTCGAGATTGTCAAGGAGCCGCTGGTTGGCCTCTTGTTGCGACGTCGTAAACGCACGGCGGGTTCGCGCGTCGATGATACCCCTTCGCCCTAAGTTGACCCAGATTCCGCTCAAATTGTTCGTTCAGTCGGAGGAAATACGCCCTTCCCGCCGCCTCCACTCCTCGGCGGAATACCTGTCTCGCCCACTCCTCGACCGAACTCTCGCGTCCCTTCCGGACCCCACGTCCTCTCGCAATCTCGTCGATGATCTCCTGTTCATTCCATGGGCGCTGGAGAAAAGGCGCGTGGGCCCGCCCTTCCTCGACCCACCTCCGGTTGAGGCGAACGAGGGCTTCTACGGAATAGTTGGCCGCTGCGGGAGGGCGCGTCCTTCCTTGGGCGGCCAGGTCGTGAGCCCGTCATCGCTGAAATTGAGACCTTGTCTTCAATTTAAGTTCAATAGGGGGCGAAGTGAGTACGAGCATGTGGGATACGTTAGCGATGTCGGAGGATCGCATCAGTTCGGGTGGCAGTCCCAAGGTCCTGTACCAGGCCAGGTGCCCGGTATGTGGGGGCCTGCGCAGGGCATCAGAGTTCAATCGCGAAATCGAACCGGTTACCGGCTCCGATCTCATCGGGCAGACCTTCTCAGGCAGATCTCGAATCCAGACCGGTCGACCGGGTAAGCTATGCCGAGGACACGCTCGAAGTTGCGGCCGTTCGGCGTCGATGGATCCAGCGTGTGAGGCGAGCCTTGGAGGCCCTTCAGGCGCTTGGAGGGTCGGTCTTCCGTCGTTTCGAGGGAATTGCGCTTCACCGGTCGCTCAACCTGGCTCGGACCGAATCCAGGGCAGGACCCGCGGTGGAGAGTCGATACAAAGGAGCTGAAAGTGTCCGAATCGAGTGAACTCGCCGAAAGACCCCAATCGCGTCTCGCCGAACGAACCGCAGGGTTGGTAGACATCCGCCGCGTCTTGGAGCTTCGGGCCACCCTGCAAGTGCAGGACGACATTCTGCTCCTCGACGCTGCTCGGGCAGGCTATCTTGACGATGTTGGCAAGTCGATCCGAATCAGCCCTACACCCGAGGTCGACCCGCAGGACGGAGCCCCAATCTTCGTCTCCGTCGGGAGCGAACCGACTCCGGACAGCGTCGTCGCCGGCATGACCGGGAAGACATTCGTCGTGAGGCACCGCCCGGTAACGGGTCCCGCTCCGATCCACTCCCTTTCGGGTTCGGAGCGTCCAGCCTTGCCATCAGGAGCCACAACCGCATCTGAGTAGAATCCGGAGGAAAAATGAACGAACCCACCATAATCAGGTACGTCCCACGGACGAACGGAGCCGAACCTCGACAGACGATCCTCTCGGAGGGTTACGCCTCCGAACGCTCGGATCGCGCGGTTCCGAGAGGCATTTCCGGTCCAGAGGGGCAGGCTGCCCTGAGCTACGCGATGAAAGATGCGTGGCTCACCAACCCCGCGCTACGCCGAATCAGCTCGGAGCTTTCTCGCGTGGGCCGAGAAGTTGTTGCCCCCGAATACAGGGAGATCGCGGAGCGGACTGGCCTCTCCAGAGAGATGCGAGCGGCCGCTCGCCGGTTCGGCCTCCGGAAGATTCTTACCGGGATTTGGGAGACCGACCGATAGCGATTTCCCGAGCGCAAACCGGCCCAAGTCGATCGAATACCAAAAAAGGGTACACCTGCGAAGTGAGTACATTGAAGCCACAGATTTCCCTCGGAGGCGGTCCCTACCCGTTGTGTCGCGAGTGCCTCAACGGAGAGCTGGTTCCAGTCGAGGTTGATAGCTACGGGGACTCGGCGACCGTGACCTGGCGGTGCACTTCGTGTGGGCACCGATTCGACAGGCTCTCGACGACTGGTTCTTTTTGATGGCTAGCCACTCGAAGGCAGTTCCGGCCAGACGTTCCTCGGAGTCCCCTTCGGCGTTAGTCGACCTTTCGGGGCTCAGGGGGGTTGCCTCGACCCTCGAATCAACTCATCCCCTGCGGGTCGTTCTTAGCACGTTTGCCGACGAAGATCCCGCTCACAAGGTTCGCCGAGACGGCTCCATTGCTCTGGGACTTGTGTCAGAATTGAAAGAGTGCCGCTTCCGCCGGCGAAGTCGGATCCTTCGCCGGCGCCGCCGGCCTCGCGGGTCAGGGAGGGCCGGCTGATGACAGCAGCCGACGCATGCCCCGAGCGATGCAATAGAGCCCCGCGTCCGTATGAGGACGAGGCCAGCTGGGCGAACTTGGTTCCTTGTGCCGAGTGGCATCGTTGCGCAGACTGCGGCGCAACTTTTGCGGCTCGTGAAGGACTCCGCGGTCATCATCGATTCAATCGATGTCCTAACCGCAAGGATGCCAACGGAGAAGGTCGCGTCGTCGATGGTCGGGGGAGCCTCCCGTGACGGCCCAACCGGGCTCGGATAACGGGTCAATCGTGGCGGCCCTTCGGGCAAAGGGCTACTTCCTGCTCCCGCTCCCGGCGCGGTCAAAGGAACCACCCCCCAAGGGTTGGGTCGAACATCGAGAGCCTTACGACATTCCGGCCGGGGAACCTCGCGATCGGTGTCCGCGGCGATGCGGGAATCCTGATCACCAACGATGGCGAGTCAACGGCCTGGGCGAGGGGAAAGTATGGCGCCCCAAATGTTCGCTCGATGCGTGGCGCCCACTGGTATTTCCATGTGACCGACGGGCAGGATAACCTGGCGAACCGGCCGACCCCCGTCGGGACGATGGAACTCCACGTGAGGAACAAGTACGCCCTTGTGCCACCGTCGATCCATCCCGTTTCGGGCTTGCCGTACGAGTGGGAGCGGCCGCTCCCCCCCGTCGCAGACCTGCCCCCATGCCCCGACCTCCGGGAGCTCTGGCGATCTTGCGACCCCGAGCCGTCGGAGGGGGATGTACCGCCGATCCTGGACGACGTCGCGAGGGCGGTAGCGCCCTTCTGGCGCCGCGGGGTGCGGTGGATGCTCACCAAAGCCATCGCAGGATTCGCACGTAAGTGGCTCAACCTCCACGAGCCGGGAGCGCGTCGACTCGTCCAGTCGATTGCCGATCTCGCCCGGGACACGGACCCACTCGACAGGGAGGACAAGATCGGCTACACCTACCGCCTAGACCTCCCCCGGGTGGGGGTGGCTTACTGGTGTCGGGAGGCGGGAGCGCCAGAGCTCGCCGACCAACTATTCCGGCTCATCCAACCTGCCGCCCGAGCGGCCCTAACCCCTCTCTGGACCGACCACGGCAGCAAGGATCGCCCAGATTGGGACGCCCACAGGCCCGGGTTCGTCGCCCATGTCATGGATGAGATGGTCTTCGCCACTCCCACTGACGACAGGGCGCCACTGGTCTACCGGGACGGCGTGTACGTTCCCGCCGCGGCGGCGGTCGATGCTTGGGTCGAGGCAGCGTTCCGGGCCCACAATCTGGGCGACGGCAGGCCCCACGGCGAGGAAACGTCGAGCACCAACTTCCGTCGGGAGGTCCTGGGGTCTGTGGGAGCTCGCTCCCAGATCGACCGGTCCCTGCTTGACCCGCCTGGGCTTCTCTGCTTGGCCAATGGTGTGCTCGACACCCGCACCCTCGAGGTCCGCCCGCACGCCCCGGTGCCGAGATTCACTGTCAAGCTCCCGGTCGCCTACGACCCGGTCGTCGGGTGCCCCGCCTTCGACCGCTTCCTCGAACGCGTAGTTCCAGATCTGGCGACCCGGTCGCACCTGCTGGAATGGATGGGCTATCTCCTCGAGGACGGCTACCCGCACCAGTTCGCACTTTGCCTCAACGGCCCGGGCGCGAACGGGAAGACCACATTCATCGCGGTCCTTACCGCGCTCCTCGGCGGGGCCTTCTCCTCGGAGACTCTCCAGGCGCTGGCAAACAACCGGTTCGCCTCCTCCTCGCTCCAAGGCAAGCTGGCCAACCTCTGCGACGACCTGCCGGCCACTGAGCTTGGGGACGTCGGCCGGTTCAAAATGCTCACCGGGGGGTCTCCGATTGCCGCCGAGAAGAAGGGCACGCCGTCCTTTGTCTTCATCAACCGTGCCAAGATGATCTTCACGTCGAACCGCCTGCCCAGGGTCAACCCCGACCAGGAGAGCCCAGCCTTCTGGCGGAGGATTCAAGTCGTAGACTTCGGCGTCGTGATCCCGACCGCCGAACAGGTCCACGACCTATCGGCGCTCCTTGCCGCCGAGCTCCCTGGCATTTTCAACCACGCTTTGCGCGGATTGCGACGGCTCAGGGAGCGCGGGCGTTTTGATATCGTGCCTACAATCGACGAGTCGACCGCGACTTGGCACCGCCTCTCGGACTCGCTACGCTGGTTCGTAGATGAGGGGGTGGATAGGGATCGCGAGGGTGTCGTCCCTAAGGATGTGTTCATGTCCGCCTACGCGCGGTTCTGCGCAGAGAACGATGCCACCCCCCTAGCCGCCAACATTGTGGGTGCCCAGCTGCCCCAGCTCCTTCCGGGAGTAAGGGCGGCTCGACACCGGGTCGACGACCGAATGACCAAGGTCTGGCTCGGCCTGCGCCTGTGTGCGGGTGTGCCGGGTGTGCCGGGTGGTTGTACCCAAGATGGACTCAAGGTCACGTCGGATGGGGGGAGTGTGGACCCCCCGTACACACCTAGCACACCGGCACGAAGGCGGGGAACTGGTCAATCAACGGGGAGCCGGTTGAATGAACGAACCAACGAACCGGCTGGCAATCTATGCGAGGGTGAGTACTAACGAACAATCGGTCGAGACTCAGCTCGCAAGATTGCGGACGGCAGTTCCAGGAGCGGAGGAGTACATCGATCTTGGACTCTCCGGGACCGGTGTGGAGCGCCCCTCGCTCAGCCGATTGCGGTCGGCCATCTGCTCACGCCACATCGCATCGGTCCATGTGGTCAAGCTCGACCGGCTCGGGCGATCTGCCTCGGCCGTCCTCAACTTCTTTGACGAGGCAGAGGCCCACGGCACGCGCGTGATTGTTCTCGACCAGGCCATCGATACCGGGACGCCAATCGGCAGGCTGGTTCGCACTGTGCTCGCCGCGATGGCTGAACTCGAGGCAGACTTGATCAGGGAGCGGACACAGGAGGCGATGAGCAGCTTCAAACTGGGTACCCGCCGCACGAAGAGTGGCCGACCGGTCGGACGGCCCCGCCGCTTGACCGCCGAGATTATCCAAAGGATTCGAGAGGAACGGGGCAAGGGCCTCAAGTGGTCGATTGTTGCTCAGCATGTCGGCATCCCAGCGGGGACGTGCCGCAAGGTTGGCTCGGGCCTCCCGGAGCGTTAACCCTCGTGTGGGAAACCCCATAGTTGGTTTTGGAACATAGTCGGAGGATTGGAACCGCCCCCTTGCGGCGCGGAACCGACCCTTTTCGTGACTGACCCAAGTCCGCCGGCAGGTACCTGGGAAAGCCCAGTCTATGCGCTGGGAAGACCATGGTGCGAGAACTCATGAACCGGTGCCCAATCCGGCCTATTGCATGACATCGGGCCCCTCCCGAGTTTTCGGGGGACTTGTATTGACGGGCCTGGCACTCATGGTGGTTACCGCGGGCCTTCACCTCTCCACGGCCACCGTCCCCAGCCCTCAGGGCGAATGGTGGGCAAACTCTGTTGTAACCGGCACTTGGAAGGTACCAGGGCTTCCGGGAGCGACCTCGAGTCTTTCGGTTTCTATGAGGGCATGGGCCTGTGGCACACCCGGGAATGAAACTGGTGGTTACATTCCAAGCGGAATCGAAGCATGTGTGGACGTCCACGTTACGAATGATGGTGCGAACGTTGACGGCGCGACAGTGTCCTTGTCGGACAGTCTTGGAGATACTTTTAGCCCACTCTCTCCCACCCAAGGTTGGGTGACCGATGCCACCGGAACAGTTACTGGGACCTTCGAAACGCCCGTAGTCGCCTCATCAACCGATTCGATCAGTGCGCGGGCGGTCCAAGGTAGTTCGTCCGGGTTGGATCAGGCTTCGCTTCAAACTGGAGCTGAGTCCGCGACCCTGACCGTGAACATGACAGGGGAGTGCGGTAATGGCGGTTCCTACCAGGGCGGCAGTTCGATAGAATGGGTTGCCGACGTACAGTGGGAAGCTCCGGGCGGGGGCTCAGTCGGTGTGCAAGGCGCGCTGGTCTCGGTTAAAGGGTCAGACGGAGTGGTTCTCACAACGTCTAGTGCGACCCCCCGGAATGGAGAGGTTTTCGTCGCGTTCACCGCCCCGAGTCCTGGAATCGGGTCGAGCCAAACTTACGACTTCTCGGTTGTTGCACAAATGCTGGGGTATACACTTGGTACGACGGTCTGTGCGATCACCATCTTTGGACCGGGCGCTGCCCCCGGAAGCTCGACGCTATGGATTATTGGGGCTGTGGTCGCCGTCGCGATAGTTGCAGCTATCGTGTTTGAAGTTCGTAAGAGGCGCAAGCGCCGCGAACGAGGGCCTCCTCCACCCATACCTCCGGCGGTCTCCAGGCCTCCATCGAAGACGTAACCAGAACTCAAGCTTGGGATCAACGGCGCCCGCGAGACCTGCTCTTGCCCCGAGGGAAGGGGACCCCTTTGGCGCATCAGAGTCCAAACTCAACCGAGCGCTCGAGATCATCCTCGAACCTAGCGAGAATCTCGGAGGCCTTGGTAGGGCTCCAACGGAACCGATCTGCGACGCTTGCTGCCGTCGCCCTTCGATTGCTCGCGGGAACGGTAGACTCCGACCGCATAGGGCGGCGGTATGCATTCGAGACGTTCCTTTAAGTGTCGGACGAACGGCTGACAATCGCGACTGGTGAGGTATGGCGGGTGCAATCGGCCGGGCGACTCTCGGTTCCCACGATGTAAGCCCGAATGCCTGGCCCGAGGAGTGGACTGTTCGAACGGATCCCGAGATCGTTCTGGCCAACGTTGATTGCCGTGAGGGATTCCGGGCCCTGGTCGCTGATTCCGTCGACGTTGTGGTGACGTCACCACCGTACAACCTCGGCATCAAATACGGATCCTACGATGATACCGGGGATCGAGAGGGATACCTCTCCTGGATCGAGCAGGTCGCGGAAGACGTGAAGGGCCGCCTCAAACCTGACGGTTCGTTCTTCTTGAACGTCGGGTCGTCGCCCAGCAACCCATGGGGTCCCTTTGAGGTGATCACGCGCCTTCGGAGCCACTTCGAGCTCCAGAACGTGATTCACTGGGTCAAGTCGATCTACGTCGAGAACGAGAGCTACGGAACCAAGACGGCGCTCAACGTCGGGCACTACAAGCCGATCAACAGCGAGCGATTCGTGAACGACACTCACGAATACATCTTCCACCTCACAAGGTCCGGTTCGGTGCCCCTCCGGCGGCTCGCGATCGGGGTGCCTTACAAGGACAAGGGCAACGTTGCGCGCTGGAAGGAGGGTGGATCTGGGGTCCGATGCCGCGGAAACTCCTGGTACATCCCCTACCGCACGATCCAGTCTCGAGACAGCGAACGGCCCCATCCTGCTAGCTTCCCTTCGGGAATCGCCGAAATGTGCCTCAAGCTGCACGGCCTCGACAAGGGACATCTCCTGGTAGTTGATCCATTCATGGGGATCGGGAACACGGCGCTCGCCTGCCGCGGGCTAGGAACTCGTTGCATCGGGTTCGAGATCGACCCTGAGTACCACGCGACCAGCCTCAGGCTCCTTCGTGCGGAGTAGGCCCGACTACCAGCGGTCCTCGAGTGTAGCCGGGCGGGGCTTCGTAGCCCTCAGAATAATCCGGAACCGCTCCTGGAAACCACCTTCGCCGTAGTCCTCGCCGTACTTTCGCACGCGCTCGACCTCCTCGGTCGACAAGCTGAGGGTACCGTCGGGTTGGATTCGCGGCACTAGGGCGCGGAGGAACGACTGCATTCCCCCTTGACCCTCAACGGGCCGACGTATCACGTCCAGCTCCTCAGGGTGGAGTTTTGCAGTCACGGGTTCCGCAGAGCTAGTCATGTAGAGAAATCCTACCGCAGCGTCGAGAGCGAAGCGCCTAGGCGCTTTATCTCTAGCAGAACGCCCTGGAGCCGGCTTTGGAAACCTCCGGATCCGTAGCGTTGGCTGTAGCGGAGGATGCGGTCGATCTGTCCCGGGTTCACCGAAAGTACGTTGTCGTCGCTGAGCCCCTTGTTGAGCGATCTCAAGAGGTCCTGCAGCCCCCCGGTGCCGACGACCGGCAGGCGAATCTTTGCGGCATCCTCGGGCGTTAACGGGATATTGAGCCGGGCGTTACTCTCAATCTGGGCACGGTCCGGTCGGAGCCGAGCCGCGATCGACCGCGCAATCTTCGGGTCGATGCGAATCGACCCCTCGGATTCGCCATAACTCCAGTTAAGCTCGACGTCGATCTTCTCGAGCATGACGAAGTGAAGAAGGGAGAACAGCGCGATGGAGCCGCTCTGTCCAATCCCCTTCGCGAGTTTGTCCCTCTTTACAGACTCTGTTCGGGTTTCGATCAGCCGGCTCAAGAAACCGAGGGCCTCGTCCAAACGATCCAGTTCGAACGGCTTTCCCTGCGCGACCGCCTCGATCTTGAATGACCCAGTCGCCGACGCCTTCTCTCGAAGAGTCGCCCAGTCCCCGGACGGGTAGGCAAGCTCGACCGCCTTCGGCACGGGGTTGTAGGCATAATGGGCCGCGGCGTACGCCCACCGTTGAAACCGATCGTGAAAACTCCCGGAGATGGTGAATGGCAGCTCACCCATCGTGATCGCCGATGACGAAAGCCGGAAGTCGAAGCAAACCCTGCCTGCCGCCGGCGTGCGCTCCAGTTGCGACGTGGTCTCTCGCCCGTGGATGGTAAACCCACCCGGAGGGAGCCCCGCCTTCGGGAGCTCTCCGTCGTGAACCGCTCGAACCTGAGTGGGTTCAAGCGGGTTCGGCCCGAATACGAGGTAAGACTGGCGCTCGGAGCACAGTATGGCGTCCCGCAATGAGACCTTGTCTCCCTCGATGGCGGCGAGGCGTGTCTCCGAAACTCGGAACGCGACCCAAGTGTCCTCGACGTCTTGATCCTCAAGGTCGTCGGAGTCCACGTCCTCGTTGCTCTCGAGCCAGTTGAACAGCCAGCTCTCCCCTCGCGGAGAGTGCATCACTTGCAAGAGCGGCCGGTCGTACTTCACCAGGACGCGCCCCGGGCTGAAACCCTGGAACGCGGAGCTCGGGACCACAGTGCCGATCTTACCTTGGTAGAAATGCTTGGGGGCCTTTGACGTCATGGAAATGGCCCCTCCGCGGTCTTGTCGGCGAAGTCACACGGATTGACTCCGATAGGAATCCACCAGTCGTGGTGGGTAGGTCCACCCTCCTCCGATGGAGTGTGCATTACCACTCCGTGCCCTCCTCGTAGCTCAACTCGTACGATACAGCGTTCCCTCTTTGTCGGATAGAGCTTGAGAATGCGATGCAAGTCGGCCCTTTCCTTGTGAACGGATACGCTACGGCGGCCGCAACCCTCAGTTTCTTCTGACTCCTTCTCTAGGCCGCGGTCGTAGGACGAGCGGAAGTCCTTCTTTCTGATCCGATCCGCGTGGGGCACGAGGTGGAAGTACGTGTCGCAGAGCTCGGTGTCCACTGGAGGACACCCCGGCGGGTAGTGCTCGGGGAACTCGCATCGAAGGGACAAGGCGCTCGCCGAGGGCGGCGTCCTATTTCAACTGTCCAAGCCGACCCTTGGCGGACCCCACCGGCCGTCCGATGACCTTGGTTTCAGGATAGAGGGATCTCGGTATCGCCCCTCGACGGAACAATCTATCACACCAGCGCTTCGGAAGGGGTGTCGAGCGGCCCCTCTACCCGAGGGCGACTCAAACTCAATCGGCCGTCGATCGTCGCGCCTGGTACGATTCTAATTCGCCGTTGGTTATCCCGTCTCGGGGGACGAGGCGGTAGTGGCGTTCCGAGAGTATCCGTAGTCCGTCTGGGCCCCTCTCAAATTCGAACAGAGCGATCCGCTCGTCCGCCACGAACTGCGCCGCCAGGGGCCGGCAGACGAGGCGAGGGAACTTTTCGGCGCATAGCGCCATGTCTTGTTCGATTTGCTGGGCGCCAATCCTGTCCGTCCGACGCTTGGCCTGGACCGGCAGGATGAACTGGGTTCCCCGTCGATCGACGCCTGCATAGAGCTCGTCGGTCTCGATCTGACCAATACCCGACACCGTCGTCCTAAGATGGTTCTGCAACGAGTAACACGCCACCCCCGTGAAGATGTCCACCAGCCGGTTGTAGCGCAGGCGGGCGAGGAGCGCTTGCTCGTCTCCGAGGGCGTACTGCGCTACGATTCCTGGCGTCGCGTCCAGGATCTTAGTCTCGGCCAGCTGGAGGTTGGGCCTGACCTCGAAAGGTCGTAACAGCAGGAAGCGATACTCGCCTCGCCCAGCGGTTTCGATCCGCCAGCTCAGCCCCGCCGGGGCGGTCTCCTGGATGGAACGCGGGAGCTGCTGGCGGAACTTGAACGTAGAGATGACGTCGCCAGGGTTCAGAACCCGAGGGAAACCCAGTGTGTCCGCGGCTTGATTGAGGTCGGACCTGCTGAAGCGAAAATCCTTCGAATCGGGGGTGTGGTGGCGCTCGAAAATCCAAGAGATGATGCGCTGATACCGGCTGGACTCATCCGTCCCCTTCACCTCCGGGGCCTTGCTTTTCCTCGGCAGGGTCCTACCTCTCCTCCCCGGGCCAGCGAAGGACGAGGACCTCTTCGCGCAAATGCTCTCGGCTGGCGGTGGCCAGTCGAGTTCGGAAAAGGTCTCTTCCCAGGACCTCGTATCCGAGGGACTTGGCGATGTTTTCGAGCAGCTCGCCGGTCCGAATCATGACTCGCAGGTAGGAAGCCTGGTCGCCCACGACGTAGGCCAGTTGCGCGCCGGGGAGCAGGACCTTTCGCAGGTCCGCCAAGTGCCTCTGCATGCCGCCAAAGTAGAGTCGGGTGAGTCGGGGGAACATTCGCTCGAACCCGGAGGTCTTACCGAGTTCGATTCTCCGCTTCTCGATCCGCTCTGCGATCTCCTGGATCTCCTGGTTCTCCGCGACAAGGATGTCGTCGTCGTCCTGCTTGTAGACGCCCCGCGTATTCGACCGCACCAACCCGCGCTTCACGGTCCGGAGCGATTCCCTGTCTGAGACAAACCCAAGCAAGACGGACTCGAGCCGGGTTGTGCGCGTGTAGTCCTTCTCGTTCGGGTACGGGGGGAAGTTATGACCGCGCTTACACGGCGCTTCTTGATCACCGTTCCGATCTGGCGAGAGTCGCCGAGAAAGATTTGGGGGGGAGCGGTCGAGTGCTGTTGGAGCTGGGCGATGTCACTTGCCATCTTACGAACCGAGGCGAGCCACGGTTCGATAACCGGCGCGTCCTTCTTGATGGGGCCGAGTCCCACCTCGGGCCCGAAGCCCAAGTTGCTGGCACCAAAGACTGCGACCTTAGCCAAAGCGAGCCTCTCGTGGTTGAGGAATGTGGGATTCCCGTCGGCCAGAATCTGATCCCGCAGAAGCAGGACTTTGTGCAGCGGGAGCGGGCTGATCGAGTCGGTCAGGAGCAGGTTGGTCAGATTTTCTGGCAGAGTCTGAAGGGACTTGGTGCGAGGCTGACGGGGCTTCCACGTGTCGATGGAAGCATGGTCGGGGACTCCGTCTTCTTCGAGTTTTCGGAGGCACGTCGTCGCGATCTGTTCGGCGTCTGTTCGGAGGCCAAGGGGGTCGGGGGACCAGTCGGACTTGACCGCGGCGGCGAAGTGGGTGAAAGGGTGACCTTCGACACCCAGGCTCGGAATTCCGGCCTTCTCGCATTCGATCACTGTGGTCCCGGTCCCGCAGAACGGATCGAGGACCGTGTCGTCGGCATCTCGGCCGAACTTGTCCAAGTACGTCCGAACCAAATGGGGGGGGTACGCCAGAACGAACCGATACCAGTTATGGATGGGCTCGTCATCTTGGAGGAGGACATTGGCCGTTGCATTGGGGGAGAGTCGCGGGGGGAGCCGGCGGCGTGGCGAGATGACGGCACGACCACCGATTCAACCGCCCGCATGCCGATCTGCTCACGCATCCGATTGCTCATGAAGAGTTACGTTGTCGCCGTATTACTGCACGCTGGGTTCGATGGGTCGGTTCGAGCTGACCCTGCCACGTGACGACCGAGTGGTATAATCTGCGTCTCAAGGCTGCGAACGGTGAACGGCGGCCCGCGACGGGCCTCAAATAAGCCGCGCAGCTTGGCTGGAGTACATGCCTCAGCAGGAGGTCAGGGAGTGGGCGGTCTCCTCGCTCGCCGTCATCGCCGATGAGCCCGGCATGTCCGAACATCAGACGCGTGCGAGCGTGGTCGATCCGATGCTCCGAAGCCTTGGCTGGAACCCGTCAGACCTGAAATCCGTGCGACAGGGCCACCCACTTTCAATCGGAACGACGACTGTCCATGTCGACTATGTCTTGCGCGGGGGAGCTGGGTCGAACGAGGTGGTTGTCGAGGCCAAGGCGCCAAGGGAAGACCTCACCGCTGAATTCGCCAGACAAGCGTCGAGCTACGCCCTCCAGCTAGGCGCTCAGCTGGCCGTCCTCACGAACGGTACTCGTGTCCAAGTCTTCCTTCCCAAAGCCGACTCCCCTGCTCTCGTACTCGAACTCGATCTGACCGGGTTGGGGAACGATGATGCTCTTCGAGAGAGGTTGGTTCGCCTTCTCGGCAAAGATATCCCCGGGGGGTCCACCCGAAGTGCGGAGGCGACGAAGATCTCCGTTCATTCAGGAGCCACACGGTGGCTGGAAGACCAGCCGGAGACGGTGATCGAACTGCTTTCTGACCACATCCAGAAAGAGCTCGGGCTCAACCACGACGCCGAGACCTCGGCTTCGCTCCGGGATGCCGTGAAGATCTTCGTTTATGAAGAGCAACCGGCGGCAGTGACCCTACCGACGCCGTTGGGGGGAGCTCTCGCGGAGACCGTCGCGGGAGACTGGGAACTTTTGCGCCAAGGAACCGGGCTGTTCCGAAACCGTCGCAGCGGAAAACAGATTGACGTAGGCGGAAGCATGAGGGACGTCGAGGCCCAGCTCGCCAAGATTGGCTACAAACTCCGGACAACGAAAGCCATCGGCGGGTTCTACTTCTCTCTGAGAAGGGAAGCTGGGTTGATTCGAGCCCGTTGATTCAGATGGCGCTGCTCTCGCCATAAGTGCGTTAGCCGAGCCTAACGAATCCCAGCCGAGTCGCGCAGGTTCACCCCGAACCCATGCCAGTGATCCGCCGCAGCGCGCGTATCCCCAGGGTGCCTTCCAAGTCTTCCTCGCTATTCGTGAGATCGGTTCGTCTGCCGCAGGAATAGTCCAATACCCGCGGCGGCGCCGTCCTCGCGCCTTCACCAGGGGCCGTGGATTCCGGGTGGCGCGGAGGAAACCCCGCCCCCGACCGATTAGTCGATCGGGCGCAGTGGATTCGAAAGGAGAAACCGGACTGGCCCATTCCAAACTCCGCCTTCGTCCATAGGATTCGAACGAGCAGTTGTTCGAATCCCGGCACCAGGCGATCGAACGTTCTTGGCAGCTTAGCCCACGCGAGTCCCGGTCCAAGAAAACAAGAGAGGATGACTTCCCGAGTCCCTGAACGAGTTCAAAGTTAGTATTCACACTCTCGAATGACCATGCCCCGCTATCTTCCTGAGAACCAAATATCCCGTGCCACCGAAGCCCCGATCCCACCTCCCTCGGCCACGTAGAGTTCGGCCCGGGATCACGAACTACCCGGAGCCCGGAACGCCCACCCGCGATGACCTCGCGGAGTAGTCACCGGCCGAACCCCGCGGCCTTCCCTGGGCGGGCCGCTTCTCCCGAAGAGAACGAGCGCGTTACGCCGGAGGCGCGGGGGGGGCATCCCCGGTCGTCGTGCCGCGGCCCTTCCGTCGACCTGATTTCTTCGCCGGAGCCGCGGGAGCCTGGGCCGGTTCAGCCGCCGGGGGCGGGGGAGCCATCTGAGCGGGCGGGGGCGGGGGGGAAGGCGGCGCCGGGGCGTAGGCCGGAGGCGCGGGAGGCATGGGAGAAGGAGCTACGGGTGCCGGGGACGCGGGAGGGGGGGTTGGAGCGGAGGGGGTCGCGTGGTGGGGGTGGGTAGCCGGCGGAGCGGCGGGAGACGGAGCCGGGGCGGCGCGAGGCGCGATCGGGACGAACTCCCCGGGACGCCATGTGTGAGGCATCCGCAGGATAGCGGGGTCCCTGAGGAAGAGGTCGGCGTGGCCGCAGCTGCGGCAGAGCCGAGTTCCCATCGGAAGCTCCCCGCGCGTGCGCAGCGAGAGAGAACCACCGCCGATCGAACCCGTCTTGAGTTCGTTCGCCCAGACGAAATCGGACGCACCGCAGTTGGAGCATACCGGGGCCACGAGGTCACCGTTCCGACCAGTGAGGCCTGCCGGTGGAAAATAAGGCTTGCGTCGCCTCCGAGGGGCCCCGGTCGTCGGCCGGCGCGGGTCAACCCCGTGTTACGCAAGGGGGATGTAGCCCGCCCGACATCCGGAATCGATGACCGCACCCAGGTTCCACCGCATCACCGTCGCGGTCGATGGATCAGAGCACGCCACCGAGGCCCTCGATGTGGCGATCGACCTCGCTCATCGATACACGAGCGACCTCTCGATCCTCGCGGTCGCCCCACTGACGCCCGTCTACGTGGCTCCCCAGGAGCCGTTCGTGGCCACGTCCGTTTCCCCGAGCGACCGGCCCCGCTACCAGGCGATCGTCGAGGCCGCTGTCAAGCGGGCCGAGTCGGCCGGCGTGACCGCCGTGACCGGGATCTGCACCGATGGCGTCGTCATCGACGAGATCTTGGGACATCTCGAGGACCACCCCACCGACCTCCTGGTCATCGGGTCGCGTGGCCTCTCCGCCGCCAAGCGGCTCCTGCTGGGAAGCGTGTCGAGCGCCATGGTCAACCACGCACCGTGCCCGGTGCTCGTCGTTCGTCCGTCGGTTACGAAGCCCGCTGGGTGACGATCACGCGGGTGGGCACCGGTAGCTTGTGGGAGGCCTTTCGCAGGGCCTCCTTCGCGTCCTCGAGGTGGGCCTTCGTCGTGTAGACCGTGATGATCTCCGAGCCGATCTCGGCCCGCACCGCGTGCCCCACCGGCTTTCCGAACGCGCGCCGCATCCCGTCCGAGATACGGTCGGCCCCGGCCCCGGTCGCCATCTTGTGCTCTCGGAGGATCTGATGGGGGAATCGGCGCATTTTGAGATGGAACTCGTTCGGCGCGGTCCGCTCGAGCACGCGCACGGCGCTGATGCGCGCGGCCTCGAGAGCGATGTCCCGCACTTGCCCGGCCTCCTCCATGCCGAGCGAGAGCTCCCACGGGAACTGGAGGTGGAGGTTCCCCGTGTCGAACTGGGTGATGCGGCAGGCCGGAACCCCTCCCATGTACTCACGGCGGGTGTAGACCTGGCCTTCGACTTTGCGGTACATCCGGGCCGGTTTGCGTGTCATGGGCGGAGCCGGGACGGGCGCCCCGTTAAAATGGTTGCGTTGCGCGCTCTAGCGGCGCGAACCGGAAGGGGCGGCGGCCCGGAGCAGCCTGGGACCGGTGCGCGAGGCCGAGAGCTCGACTGCCGGAATCCCGGCTCGCTCGAGGACTTCGAGACCGGCCTCGCAATGGCGGCGAGTGGCCGCCACGGCGAAGAAGCTCCGGCCGAACATCGCCTGGGCCGCCCACCACCCGCGACGGCGCAGAGCCCGCACGAGCGAACCCAACGGGGGGGAGACCAGACCGAGCCGGTCGGTGAACCGTTCGCTGAGCTCGAGAAACTGTTCGGCGCGAGGACGCGCGCGGATAAGGTCGAGCTCCCGTGCTGCCCGAGCCACGCGAGCGAGGAACCTCGGCTGCCGCAGGAGACCGGGGGAGGGTAGGGGGCCACCGACCACTCCTACCCAGAGCGGGTAGGGGAAGGGGAAGTGGTCGATTCGTCCCCAGGGAGGGATGCCAGCCACGCTCCGAAATTCGAGGCCGCCTCCCAGGATCGCGGACACCCCGCCCAGCCCACCGCCCCCGAGGAGTTCGGCCAGATGGGCGACCTCGACCGCGCGTGCCCGTGGGAGATCGAAGAGGTGAGCGGCCGCGAGGGAGGAGGCGAGCGTCCCCGCCGCGCTCATGCCGAACCCCTGACCCACCGGAAGATCGTGCCGCACGAAAACCGAGACCGCTCCGGCGCCGGCGGGCACGAGGTGGCGGAGCGCTTCCTCGGTGATCGGAAGCGGCGACCCCCGTTCGTCGCGGACCTGGATCCGCGTTCGCTTCGCGGGTTGCCAGACAACCTCCGAATGGGCCCCGGCCTCGAGAACGACTCCCAAGCCGCGAGATCCTCGGCCTCGGGGGTCGGTGGTCGTTAGGTCCGGGGCGAAGATCCCGGTCACGTGTCCCGGGGCGAAGGCCCACGCGCGGCGCACCTCGAAACCGCGCATCGGCCGACCGGCGGCCAGCGAATGAATCTACTACTTATAAGGCGCCACGCTTATTGAATGACGAAGCTCGGCAGGGTAGACCGTAGCGGCACACCATGAGCGAACCGGAAGCGCAGCCCCCCCCGCACGACGCCTTCGACCGGGTCAACTTCCTGGAGCTCCGGAACACGCAGCTTGCGGAGGCCATCAAGCGGGTCGAGAGCGAGCGTCACTACATGGAGGCCGAGATCCTCCGATTGCAACGGGAGGTCAAGCGGCTCAAGACCGAGCTCGACCGCCTCCGCTACCCACCCCTGATCGTCGGGAGCGTCCGGGACGTACTGACGGACGGACGCGTCATCGTGAAGTCCTCCACCGGCCCCGACTTTGTCGTCAACTCCGCGGAGACCGTCGAGCACACGAAGATCACGGTCGGCTCTCGCGTTGCGCTCAACAAGCAGACCCTGGCCGTCATGGGCGTCCTGCCGGCGTCGCTGGATCCCATCGTCACGGCGAGCGAGATTGTCGATAAGCCGAGCGTGACCTACCAGGACATCGGCGGCCTCGGCGAGCAAATCCGGGACATCCGCGAAGCGGTCGAGTATCCACTGCTTCGCTCCGAACTATACAAGAAGGTCGGAGTCGACCCGCCCAAGGGGGTGCTGCTGATCGGTTCCCCGGGACCGGGAAGACGATGATCGCGAAGGCGGTCGCGCACCACACGAACGCCACGTTCGTGCGCCTAGTCGGCAGCGAACTCGTCCAGAAATACATCGGGGAAGGGGCCCGCCTCGTCCGGGAGCTGTTCCAGCTCGCTCGCGAGAAGGCGCCGACCATCATCTTCATCGACGAGGTCGACTCGATCGGGGCGAAGCGGCTCGAGGTCGCCACGAGCGGCGACCGCGAGGTCCAGCGCACCCTGATGCAACTCTTGGCCGAGATGGACGGCTTTGAGCCGCTCGCCAACGTCAAGATCATTGCGGCGACGAACCGCCCGGATATCCTGGACGACGCCCTCCTGCGCCCCGGCCGGTTCGACCGGATCATCGAGATCCCGGTCCCGAACTACCAGGGCCGCGCCGAGATCTTCAAGATCCATTCCCGCGGGATGGCGATCCGGGACACGGTCGACTGGGAGGCCCTGGCGAGCCGCTGTGAGGGCGCCACGGGCGCCGATATCAAGGCGATCTGCACCGAGGCCGGTATGTGGGCGATCCGCGAGGAGCGCGACAGCGTCACGGTCGCCGACTTCGACCGGGCCATCGAGAAGGTCATCGGCGAGGAAGAGCTCCGCAAGGAATCCGTCACGATGTTCGCCTAGGCCGGCGGACCCTCGCGGGACGGTGGGGTCACCCGGGGCCGAGCACGTCGAAGCGGCCGACGACCCGGGGACCGGCAGGAGCCGACAGGTCCAACAGGAGCGCCGGCTCCTTCGGGCGGTAGACGACCGGACGGTCGGGAACGAGCGTCCCGCCGGTGGGCCCCGTCACTTCCAGGATCGCGGGGACGACCTGGAGGCCGAGCGCGAGCTGGAACTGGCCCCCGTGCGCCACGTTCCCGCGGTAGTACCGGCACTTCTCGAGCGGTCCGGTCGCGAGCCGGCTCCCTTCCGCGAGGCTGCCGGCGGGGGCGAGCGTCTCGCCGCGGCTGACCTCGTCCGCCTCCACGCCCTTCAGGGCCAGGCCGACCCGCTCCCCGCAGCCGGCCTCCTTGCGGTCGATGTCGTGAACCTGGATGGAACGGATCTCGACCTCCTTCGGCGTCGGCCAGAGACGGAGCCGGTCGTGGACGTGGAGCGTCCCCTGCCGCACGACCCCGAGCGCGACGGTGCCGACGCCCTTCACCGGGAAGATGTGATCGATCGGGATCCGTGTCGGGCCGGGAACGTCGGGGGCCGTCCAGCTCTCGATGAGCTCCCGGAGGTGGACCAAGTCCAGGGGCCTCCGAGGGGCCGATTCGAGCCGTCCGCCCTTCAACAGCCGAGCGACCTCGGTCTCGCCGACCGAGGGACCCAGGATCACGGTCGTCGCGACGGCGACGAGCTCCAACGTGGCGATCGTTTCGGCGACCGCCTTGGTCAGCTCGGTGATCACGAGCAGGCACTGGTCCGCCATCGCGAGCGCGGTGACGAGCGGCGGCAGCTTCTCCGGAAACTGGGTCGGTTCCACGAGCGTCGTCGCGTGCCCGTCCCGTACTGTGTTGTACAGCGTGAGGTCGGAGGAGCTTCCCTTCTTGGCGAGATCCTTCGCGATGTCGGGGGAGCCGACGACCGCCACCGTGACCCCGGTCGGCATGAAACCTAGCGCCCCGCCTTGCGGGAGGCGATCGCCAGCACGACCTCGTCGCCCTTGAGGTCCACCGTCACCTCGCTCCCGTCGTGCACTTCCCCTGCGAGGAGCTTCGCGGACAAAGGGTCCACCACGAGCCGCTGGATCGTGCGCTTGAGCGGCCGGGCCCCGAACTGGGGATCGAACCCCTGGGCGGCGAGCAACCGCTGGGCGGCCGGCGTGGCCGTGAGGTGGATGCGACGGTCGGTTAGACGCGTCGCGACCTGCGCCAGCTGCAGATCGACGATCAACGCGATCTCCTTCTCGGTGAGCCCGTGGAAGAGGACGATCTCGTCGAGACGGTTCAAGAACTCGGGCCGGAACGCCGCTCGGAGCGCGGGCTCGATCACCTTCCTCCGCTCCGCGTCGGTCTTCGCCTCGGCCAGGCGTTCGGAGCCCAAATTGCTCGTGAGGATCACGATCGTGTTGCGGAAGTCGACGGTCCGTCCCTGCCCGTCGGTGAGGCGCCCGTCGTCCATCAGCTGGAGGAGGATGTTGGCGACCTCGGGATGGGCCTTCTCAACCTCATCGAAGAGCACCACGGTGTACGGGTGGGAGCGAACCGCCTCGGTCAGCTGGCCGCCCTCCTCGTACCCCACGTACCCCGGCGGCGCCCCGATGAGTCGGGCCACTGTGTGCTTCTCCATGTACTCGGTCATGTCGATGCGAACGAGCGCCTTCTCGGAGTGGAACAGGAACGCGGCGAGCGCCTTCGCGAGCTCGGTTTTCCCGACCCCGGTCGGGCCGACGAACAGGAACGTTCCCATGGGACGGTTCGGGTCGCCGAGGCCGGAGCGAGAACGTCGCACCGCCCGGGCGACCGCCCGCACCGCTTCGTTCTGTCCGATCACGCGTCGCTCGAGCTCGGTTTCCATGCGGAGCAGGCGGTCGGTTTCCCCTTCCAGCATCCGATTCACCGGGATGCCGCTCCACTTGGCGATGACAAAGGCGACGTCCTCCTCGGTGACCTCCTCGCGGAGCAACCCCGTGGCGCCGGCCCCCTCGACCTCCTTGGCGTGGGCCTGGACCTCCTTCTGGAGCTCGGGGATCGTCCCGAAACGGAGGCGGGCGGCGGTCTCCAGGTCCCCGGCCTGTTCGGCCCGGGCCTCCTCGGCCTTGGCCTCATCCAGCCGGGCCCGCAGGGCCCGGACCCGCTCGACCTCTTCCTTCTCCTTCTTCCAGCGGGCGCTCAGGGCGGTCTCCTTCTCCCGGAGGTTCGCGAGCTCCTTCTCGAGGACCTTCAGGCGCTCCTTGCTCGCCGGATCCTTCTCTCGAGCCAGCGCGGTCCGCTCGATCTCGAGCTGGCGGATCCGGCGGGAGAGCTGGTCGAGCTCACCGGGGCGGGAGTCCAGCGTGAGCCGCACCATCGAAGCGGCCTCGTCGATCGCGTCGATGGCCTTGTCCGGAAGGTGGCGATCCGGCAAGTACCGGGCGGACAGCGTCGCCGCGGAGACGAGGGCGGCGTCCCGGATGCGCACGCCGTGGTGGAGTTCGTAGCGTTCCTGGATCCCCCGGAGGATCGAGATCGTGTCCTCCACGCTGGGCTCGGCGACCGGGACCGGTTGGAAGCGGCGCTCGAGCGCGGCGTCCTTCTCGATGTACTTGCGGTACTCCTGGGTCGTGGTCGCGCCGATGCAATGGAGGGTTCCGCGGGCGAGGGCGGGCTTGAGGAGGTTGGACGCGTCGAGCGCCCCTCCCTCGGTCGCCCCTGCGTGGACCAGCGTATGCAGTTCGTCGATGAATAGGATGACCTCGCCCTCGGAGCGCTCGACCTCCTTCAGCACCGCTTTGAGCCGCTCCTCGAACTCGCCGCGGAACTTGGCGCCCGCGAGCAGGGAGCCAATATCGAGGCCTACGATCCGCCATTTGCGCCCCACCTCGGGAACGTCCTTCGCCGCGACCCGGACCGCGAGCCCCTCGACGACCGCGGTCTTTCCGACGCCCGGCTCGCCGATCAGCACGGGGTTGTTCTTCGTGCGGCGGCAGAGGATCTGGATGACGCGGCGGATCTCCTCATCCCGGCCGATCACCGGGTCGAGCTTCCGCTCGCGCGCCAGGGCCGTCAGGTCCCGACCGTACTTCTCGAGGGCCTGGTACTGCGCCTCCTCGTTCCGGCTGGCGACCGGCTCGTTCGACCCCCGGAGGTCGCCGAGCCCCTGTTCCACGTCCGCCCGGCGGACGCCGACCGACTCGAGGAAGGTGCGGGCCGGGGACGTGACGGACATCAATCCGAGGAGGAGCTCGTCGACGGTGGTGTAGCGGTCCTTCCGCTTGGCCGCTTCCTTCTCCGCCGCATCGATGACCTGGGTCAACGATCGCGACAGGTACTGGTCGGTCGGGGCGACATGTTCGGCGGTCGGAAGCACCTGGAGGCGTTCCTCGATCTCGGTCTTCAGCTTCCCGGTGTCGACGCCACGTCGCTGGAGGAGCGAGGTGACCGCTCCTTCGGGGGCGACGAGCAGCGAGGAGAGGAGGTGCTCGGGTTCGACCGCCGGATGGCGAAGCTCGGCCGCTCGAGCGAAGGCCCTCTCGAGCGCCTCGCGAGCGGCGTCCGTGAGCCGGTCGAGGTGCATGGAGTCGGGGCCATCGGCCCATGCCGATTTAAGGCCACCACCCGTTCCTCTCGCTGATGGCCGAACTCGGGGTCGACCTCGCCGGCGTCCGCCTGCGAAACCCGTTCCTGCTCGCCTCCGGGGTCTGGGGGGAGAGCGGGGAATCCCTTGCGGGAGCCTGGCGGGCCGGCGCCGGGGGCGTCATCACGAAATCGATCGGAGCGGAGCCGAGGCCGGGCTACCCGAATCCGACCATCGAGCTCTACGAGAAGTGGGGGATGCTGAACGCGATGGGGCTGCCCAATCCGGGGATCGACGAGTATCCTCGCGAGATCGCGGTGGCGCGGAGCGCGGGGGCGACCATCATCGGCTCGGTGTTCGCCGCCACCGCCGAGGAGTTCGCGCGGCTCTCGGCCCGCATGGCCGAAGCCGGGGTGGTGGCCATCGAGCTGAACCTGAGCTGCCCGCACGCCGAAGGGTTTGGAACGGAGGTCGGCTCCGAGCCCGAGGACGTCGAGCGCATCGTCCATGCAGTCGTTCGCGCAGTGCATCTGCCGATCATCGCCAAGATCACCCCCAACACCGCCAACCCGGCGGCCCTCGCCCTCGCTGCGGAGCGGGGCGGTGCCTCGGCGATCAGCACGATCAACACCCTTCGAGGGCTCGCGGTCGACACGACTCTCGGTCGTCCGGTGCTCGCCCACGGCCTGGGGGGCCTCAGCGGGGCGGCGATCAAGCCGATCGGCCTCGCGTGCGTCTGGCAGATTTTCGAGAAGGTGCACATCCCGATCGTGGGCGTGGGAGGGATCCGTTCGGCCGAGGACGCACTGGAATACGTGATGGCCGGCGCCCGGGCCGTGGAAGTGGGCACCGCCATCACCTTCGAGGGAGTCAGCCTCTTCGGCCGCCTCGCGACCGGACTCTCGGCCCGGCTGGACGAGCTCGGGTTCGCTCGGGTGGAAGATGCCGTCGGAGTGGCGCACCGCGCGGCCGGCTGAGACCGGCCACCGCGGCGCTATATTCCGCCCCCCATAGGAGCGGCCGTGCGGAAGGTGGTCGAGGTCACGGAGGTCGTCCAGGAGACCCCGTCGACCGTTACCCTCCGATTCCCCTACCCGATGGCCGCGGAGCCCGGTCAGTTCGTCATGATCTGGCTGCCGGGCGACGATGAGCTCCCGATGTCGCTCTCCTACACCGACGGTCCGTCCAAGGGGGTCACGATCAAGGAGATGGGAGAGACCACCCGCCGATCCCTCAACCTCCGTCGCGGAGCCCGGATCGGCATCCGGGGGCCCTATGGCAACCGCTTCGACCTGAGCCCCCGCCGCATCCTCGTGGTGGGGGGTGGGTCGGGGACCGCGGTACTGGCCCCCGCGGCCGAACGGGCGCTGGCACACGGGGGTCGAGTGACGGTCGCCCTCGGGGCGACGCGGTCGCCGGAGCTCCTGTTCAAGGACCGCCTCCGAGCCGCCGGAGCCCGGGTCGAAGTCGCGACCGACGACGGCTCGGAGGGAGCCCGTGGTTTCGTCACCGGCGTGACGGAGTCGCTTCTCGCCTCGGACCCGTTCGACGCGGTGTGGACCTGCGGGCCCGAGGTGATGATGCGGAAGGTGGCCGCGTTGGCGGCCCCGAGACATGTCCCCGTCTTCTGCTCGGTCGAACGCCACATGAAATGCGCCCTCGGGATGTGCGATGCCTGCGCGATCGGGCCGTACCACGTGTGTGTGGACGGGCCGGTGTTCCCGGCGGACCAGCTCCTCGCCACGCCGGATTTCGGCGTGTTCCATCGGGACGCATCCGGCCGCCGCCGCCCCCTCTGATTCGCTCGACGGGGGTCCGGCGCGTGCCGGTCCGCGACCGGACTCCACAGCCTTTAAGCGAACGACCCGCTACGACCCCCGGGGTTTTCGAATGAAGGTGATCGTGGTGAGTGGAGGCGTGATCTCCGGCCTCGGCAAGGGGATCACCACCTCCTCCCTCGGACGCATCCTCAAAGCCCGCGGCATCCCGGTCACGATCGTCAAGATCGACCCGTACCTGAACGTCGACGCCGGCACGATGAACCCCTACCAGCACGGGGAGGTCTTCGTCCTGGACGACGGCACGGAAGCCGACCTGGACTTGGGGAACTACGAGCGGTTCCTGGGCCAGAGCCTCTCCGGCACGCACAACCTCACGACCGGCAAGATCTATCGCGCCGTCATCGAGAAGGAGCGACGGGGCGACTATCTCGGCAACACCGTCCAGATCATTCCCCACGTCACCGGCGAGATCAAGCGCTCGATCCGGGACGTCGCCCAGGCGGCGGGTGCCGAGGTCGTCTTGGTCGAGGTGGGAGGGACGGTCGGCGACATCGAGTCCATGCCCTTCCTCGAGGCGCTGCGCGAACTTTCCTACGAGCTAGGGGAGGGGCACATGGCGTTCGTCCACACGACGCTCGTCCCGGTGGTCGGACCGACCGGCGAGGCGAAGACGAAGCCGACCCAGCACTCGGTCCGCGACCTCCGTGCGATCGGGATCCGTCCCAACCTCATCATCGCGCGCGGTCCCGCGCCCCTCGCGCCCGACATCAAGGCGAAGATCTCGCTCTTCTGCGACGTCTCCCCGGACGCGGTGATCTCGGTCCCCGACCAGCGGGTCATCTACGAGGTGCCTCTCGTCCTGGAGGCCCAAGGGGTGGGCGCGCTGCTCTCCCGCCTGCTCGGCTTGCCGGACCGGACCCCCGACCACGCGAGCTGGAAGGAGTTCCTACAGACCTACCGCCGGAACGAAGGCCACGGGATCGACGTGGCCGTCGTGGGGAAGTACACCGAATTGCGCGATGCTTACCTTTCGCACACGGAAGCGTTCCACCACTGCCAGGGCCACCTCGGGACCGAGGTACGGCTCCACTGGTACGACGCCGAGGACATTCCGAAGAACCCGGGCGTGGTCGGCCGGCTGGAACATGCCGATGCGCTCCTCGTCCCCGGCGGGTTCGGGGCTCGCGGGGTGGAAGGAAAGGTCCGGGCCATCGAGATCGCCCGGACCAAGGGCATCCCCTTCCTCGGGGTCTGCTACGGGTTCCAGATGGCGGCGATCGAGGTCGCTCGCAATGGGGTGGGGTTACCGCAGGCGAACACGACCGAGGTCGACCCCGCAACGCCCGACCCCGTCGTCTGTCTCCTCGAGCAGCAGAAGGGCGTGAGCGACCTCGGGGGCACGATGCGGCTCGGCACCCAGCGGATCGCGCTCGTCCCCGGCTCCCGGGTGGCCCAAGTGTACGGCCGGACGGAGATCTGGGAGCGACACCGGCACCGGTACGAGATCAACCCCGCCTACTTCGAACGGCTGCGGGACGCCGGCCTGGTCGTCAGCGGCTCCTCGGTCGACGGGCGGGTCGAGGCCCTCGAGGTCCCGAACCATCCCTTCTTCATCGGGGTCCAGTTCCACCCCGAGTTCCTCTCCCGCCCCGAAATACCCCATCCCCTGTTCTTGGCCCTCGTCAAGGCGGCCCTCGTCCGACAGGAGGTCGCGAACTCTGTCAGTCCCACGACGGCTATCGCGTGAGCTCGCGGCGCGGGACGGCGAGGTCGTCCGGATTGCGGGCCATCTCGAGGACTACCGGGCCTTGGGAGGCGTGGCGTTCGCGCTCGTTCGCGACCGTTCCGGGACGACCCAGGTCACCCTGAAGAAGGGGGTCGCCGCCCCCGATCTCTTCGCCCTCCTCGCTGACCTGCCTCGGGAATCTGTCCTGTACGTCGACGGCACGGTCCACCGGTCCGAGAAGGCGAACCGGGGGATCGAGGTCACGCCGACCCGTATCTCGGTCGTGTCGCGGGCGGAAGTCCCGCTGCCCCTCGGCGTGGTCGACAAGGTCGGGGCCGAGCTCGATACCCGCCTCGACCACCGGGTCCTCGACCTTCGCAAGCCGGCCGTTCGGGCCGTCTTCGAGCTACGGTCCGTCCTCCTCGCGGCCTTCCGCGACGCGTTCGTTCGTCGGGGGTTCCTCGAGGTCGAGACGCCGAAGATCTTGCGGCAGGGAGCCGAAGGAGGGGCCACCCTCTTCGCGTTGCAGTACTTCGACCGGACCGCCTACCTAGCCCAGAGCCCCCAACTCTACAAGCAGATGCTCATGGGGGCCGGCTTCGAGCGGGTCTTCGAGATCGCACCGGCGTTCCGGGCCGAGCCGTCCGACACCGTGCGGCACATGACCGAGTTCGGGAGCCTGGACGCGGAGATGGCCTACGTCGACGGAAGCGGCGACGTCCGAGTGGCCGCGGGAGAGATCCAGTCGATGCTCGAGGAGATCGTCCGCGACGCCCTGACCGCCACGAAAGGGAGCCTCGTACGTCAGGGGAGTCCGCTCGCCGAGAAGGTCCCGGACCTGGGGGACCGGCCCTTTCCGCGGATCCCGTTCGCGACCTGCGAAGAATGGCTGGGCCGGCCGGGCCAAGAACAGGACTTGGGCAGCGAGGACGAGAAGGCGATCTTCGCCCGGGTCGAGAAGGAGTTCGGCACGCCGATGTACTTCGTGACCGATTTCCCCACCTCGATCAAGGCCCATACTTTCTACGCCCGTAGGGACGATGCCGAGCCGGGTCGCACCGGCTATTTCGACCTCTACTTCCGCGGGCTCGAGATCACGAGCGGCGGCCCCCGCGAGCATCGGGTGGACCGATTGCGGAAGAACATCACCTCCGCCGGATTGGACCCGGCCGGATTCTCAGGGTATCTCGAGGCATTCCGATACGGCATGCCCCCTCACGGGGGATGGGCGATCGGGGTCGACCGCCTCGTCCAGTATCTGGCGGGCCTGCCCAATGTCCGGGAGGCACGCCTTTTCCCCCGGGACCGCTACCGGCTGGACCCGTAAGGGAGGTGGGATGTATGGTCGCCGTCAAGCTCACTCTGCCCGCACCCCCCCAGCTTCAGGGCCGATGGGCCGCCCTCCTCGAGGAGGCCGGGCTGCGTCCCCGGATCCTGGCGCTAGCCGACCGGTTCCCGGAGGAGCGTTCCATGGAGGTCCCCTTCTCCACGATCGACTCCTCCGACACCGGCCTTGCGGACGTGCTCCTGGACCGGCCGGAAGAGGTCATCGACGCCGGACGCCGGGCGATGCGGGACCTCCTGCCCGTCGCGGGACCGGAAGCCGACAAGCTTCGACTTCGCCCGGTCGGGTTGCCGTCCACGGTCCATCGTACGGTCCGCGGACTTCGCGAATCCGACCTGAATCACTTCGTCGCGATCGATGGGATCGTCCGACGGGTGACCGAGGTGCGGCCGCAGATCCGGGACGCCGTCTTCCAGTGCGCGGCGTGTCACATCGAATTCCATGAGCCCCAGGACGACGCGTCGATGCTGTTCCGGGAACCGCTCGAGTGTCCGGATTCCCAGGGTGGGTGCGGGCGCCCCTCCGGCCGGACCCGGTTCCGCCTCCTGCCCGAGAAATCGGCGTACGTCGACGCGCAACGGATCGAGATCCAGGAGAATCCCGAGACGTTGCGGGGCGGCGCCCACCCCCAGGGCCTGGCCACGCTCCTGACCGAGGACCTGACGGGACACGTTCTTCCCGGCAATCGAGTGGTCCTGAACGGGGTGTTGAAGAGCTACCAGCGGGCGAGCCCGTCCCGAAGCGGGGTGGTCCGCAACACCACGTTCGACCTCCTCCTGCTCGGGGTCTCCGTCGAGTCGAAGCAGATCCAGTACGACGAGATCGAGATCTCTCCCGAGGAAGAGAAACTGATCTTAAGCTTCCGAGGCGACCCGACGGTCGTCGACAAGATCGTCCTCTCCCTGGCCCCCACCATCAAGGGGATGGAGCAGGAGAAGGAAGCGATCGCGCTCCAAATGTTCGGCGGTGTCGAGAAACGGCACTCGGACGGGATCCGGGTCCGCGGCGACATCCACGTCCTATTGGTCGGCGACCCGGGCGTCGCGAAGAGCCAGCTCCTCCGGTACGTCGCGGACGTCGCCCCGCGAGGGATCTACACCAGCGGCAAGGGCGCCACCGCCGCGGGGTTGACCGCGGCGGCGGTCAAGGACGACTTTGCCGGGGGTCGGTGGGTCCTCGAAGCCGGCATGCTGGTCCTCGCCGACGGCGGCATGGCCATGATCGACGAACTCGACAAGATGAGTCCGGAAGATCGGTCGGCCATGCACGAGGTGCTCGAACAGCAGACCGTGTCGATCGCGAAGGCCGGGATCACCTCCACCCTGAACGCGCGATGCCCGGTCCTGGCGGCAGCGAACCCCAAGTGGGGACGGTTCACCCCGGACCGGACCATCTCGGAGCAGATCGACCTGCCACCGACCCTCCTCTCGCGGTTCGATGTCATCTTCTCCATCCAGGACCACCCGAACCAGGAGCGGGACCGCCGCCTGGCGAACCGGATCCTCGCTTCCCATCGGGAGGGGGAGGTGGCGGGCGCCGGCGGGATCGGGATCGCAGCCGAGGTCGCCCCCTTCGCCCCCGACCTCCTGAAGAAGTACATCGCCTACGCGCGTCGGAACATCCGCCCCATCCTCTCGGACGCGGCCCTGACGACCCTCGAGGACTTCTACGTGAAAGTGCGACGCCAGGGCGAGGAGCCCAACGCGCCCGTACCGATCACGGCACGGCAGCTGGAGGCTCTGGTCCGTCTCTCCGAGGCCGCGGCCCGGGCCCGGCTCTCCAACGTCGTGGAGGAACAGGACGCGGTGCGGGCGACCCAGATCATGGAGAACTACCTCCGACGCGTCTCGACGGCGGAGGACGGCCGCCTCGACATCGACCTCACGCAGACGGGCGTGAGCCATAGCCAGCGGGAGCGCCACGTGATCGTGCTGCGGGTCATGCGGGAATTGCAGGAGGCGGGCGGCGGGACCTTCACGATGGAGGCGTTCCTGGCGGCGGCCGAGAAGGCGGGGGTTGACCCGAAGAAGGCCGAATCGTTGTTCGTTTCGCTCCGGAACCAAGGCGAGGTCATCGAGCCCCGACCCAACCAGCTCCAGCTGGTGCGCTTCTCGGTCTGACCCCCTCCGGGAACCGCTATATCTACGCTCCCGGACCTAGGACGGGACGAACCGAGATGGCGCCGGACGAGACCGACGGGGCGTTCGTCATGAGGGTCCATCGGGTCCGGGCCGAGTTCGTGGTCGCGGCCTGCGACGCGGAGCTCCTCGGTCGGGAGGTCCCGGTCGGGGACGCGGGGCGGACCGTCAAGATCTCCGCGGACTTCTACGGCGAGCGTCACGTGTCCCGGGAGGAACTCCTGTGGGCCCTCCAGCGCGCCACGATCGCCAACCTGCTCGGGGCCCGCACGCTCGCCCTGGCGGAGGAGGGTGGCTTCATCGCCCCCGGCGGCTCGGGGGAGCTCGGCGGGATCCCCCACGCGGAGATCTTCGCCGTTTAGTGACGTAGGTCCGATTCCATGGGAGAGGGGGAGTTCTGTGTCGTCTGCGGAGCGACGGGCCGGGCGCTGACCGACGGGGTCTGCGCGGAGTGCGCGGCCGACCGCACCCCGCTGGTCCGCATCCCGCAACGTGTCGACCTCGTCATCTGCCCGACCTGTGGGGCCCGCCGGGTCGGCCAGGTCTGGCAGCGGTCCGGGGCGAGCCCGCTCCTGACCGCCGAGGACTTGGCTCCGTTCCTCGTGGTCCACCCCGAGGTCGGGGTGCGCAAGGTCGACTGGGAGGAGACCTCGGTCACGCCGATGGTCCGGGAGTACACCGCCCATGCGCTCGTGATGTTTCGGCACGTCGAGCGGGTGGTCGACCTGCCGTTCTCCGTCCGCATCGAGCACCGCACCTGCCCCGAGTGCAGCCGGCGGAGCGGCGGCTACTTCACGGCGATCCTCCAGCTGCGGGGTCCGGCCGATGCCCGACCGGCCGAGAAACCCCCCGCTCTTCGAGCCCGGCTGGACGGGGAGTGGGACCGACTCTGGAAGGAGGCCCGTCCCGACTGGCGGCGGGCCCTCCAGTGGCGGGAGGAGCTCCCCGAGGGCTGGGATTGCTACTTTTCCGACACGCTCGCGGCGCGCGCCGTCGCCCGGTTGGCCAAGCAGCGGTACGGGGCCAGCTTGAAGGAGTCCGCGAGCTTGTTCGGCCGAAAGGACGGCCGGGACATCTACCGGGTCACCTTCTGCCTCCGATTCCCGCGCCCGGCCGGCCGACCGACCGTTCCGTCGGCGGACGTGGAACCATAGCCTTAAGAATCGAACCCCGCTCGATGACCTCGGTAGCGGGGCACTCGTCAATGATGAAGAAAAGCGGAATCCTTCGGCGGCACCACGGGTCGGACACACTGGAAGAGGGCTCGTTCATCGACTTGGGCTCGATGTCGTTCGAGGACGAGGCCGGCGCGCTCGCCGGCACCAAGGGAACGGTGCGTCTCGCCGAGATCCTCCGGTTCGAGGACCTCCACGCGGTCTCCAAGCTCGCCTACGCCGGGGACATCGTCATGCTCGACTACACCTCGATCGCGAACGACCAGATCGCGATGAAACGCCTCAGTATCGACCTCAAGAACGTCGCGAAGGACACCGGCGGGGACGTGGCCGGCATCGCTAAGAACCTCATCGCCATCACACCCGCGGGGATCCGTATCGACCGCCAGAAGATCCGGCCGTTGTCCAGGACCCCCGGTCCGGGATGAAGTTCGCCATCGAGCGTCGCGAAGCGGCATCCGCCTCGGCCGACGTCGTCGCCTCCGGGCTGTTCGAGGTCGAGGGGAAGGACGACCGACCCCCCGCCTCCCTCCTGAAGGAGGACAAGGGCACGGGGGGACTGTTGCTCCCGGCCTGGAAGCGCAAGGAGATCCGGGGCAAGCGACGCGAGGTGACGGTGTTCCACCGCCCCGACGGGCGCGGCCGATGGATCGTGGTCGGATTGGGTTCGCATCACACTTTCACCGCCGACATCGTCCGGCGCGCCGCGGCCGAGGTCGTACGCGCGGTGCGGGGCAAGGGGGCGCGCACGGTCGCGTTCCGTCTCGCCTCGTTCGTGGACGGGTCCGTCTCCTCCGCGGCCGCGACCCGGGCGCTGGTCGACGGCGGCATCCTCGGAGGGTATGAGTTCACCCGGTACCGAACGACGTCGGAGGGTGGCGTCGAGGAGGTCACGATCCAGCTCGGAGAGGAACATGCCTCCGAGGAGCGGACGCTCACGAGCGACGTGACGGAGGAGGTCAAGATCGCGGAGAACGTCCTCTGGACGCGCGACATCGCCAACCTCCCCGCCGACACCGCCACGCCCGAGCGGCTCGCCGAGATCGCGAAGGCGCTCGGGAAGGAGACGGGCCTCAAGGTCACGGTCTTCGACGAGAAGGAGCTCGCGCGGTTGAAGTGCGGCGGTCTCTTGGCGGTCGGGGGCGGCTCGGACCATCCCCCGCGCCTCGTCATCCTCGAGTACCCGGGCGGGACCCGCCGGGGCCGGACGGTCGCCGTGGTCGGGAAGGGGATCACGTTCGATTCGGGCGGCATCTCGCTCAAGGAAGCGACCGGCATGGCCGCGATGAAGTTCGACAAGTCGGGGGCGGTCGCCGTCCTCGGCATCCTCCGCGCCGCGGCCGTCTTGAAGGTCGCCCCTCGGGTGATCGGCGTGCTCTGTTGCGCGGAGAACCTCCCCGGCGGGGGCGCGTACCGCCCCGGGGACGTCGTGACGGCCTACGGAGGCAAGACGATCGAGATCCTCAACACGGACGCCGAAGGCCGGGTCATCCTCGCGGACGGGCTCGCCTACGTCGTCGACCAGTACCATCCGGACGAGGTGATCGACCTGGCCACCCTCACGGGCGCCCAGGTGGTCGCCCTCGGGGACGACACGGGGGGCCTCATCTCGACCGACGACCGCCTGGCGAACGGCCTGCTCGCCGCGTCGGCGGCGACCGGCGAGCCGATCTGGCGGATGCCGCTCACCGATTACCACCGTGAGCTCGTCAAGAGCGACATCGGGGACGTACGCAACTCGATCGAGTTGCCCCGGGCCGGGATGCTGACCGCGTCGGCGTTCCTGGAGACGTTCGTCGGGTCGACGCCGTGGGCGCACCTCGATATCGCCGGGCCGGCCTGGACGAGCCTCGTGACGAAGCGGTACCAGCCCGCCTACCAGAACTTGGGCGCGACCGCCTTCGGGGTCCGACTGGTCAGCCGGTACCTGCAGGACCTCGGCCGGTCCTAGGGACGGAGCCTAGTTGGCCACGATCTGGACGCTTTCGCCGCCGTGGCGGGTCGCACGGGGCCGAACCTCGCAGAAGAGCGGGGTGTGATAGCCGCCGCCGGTAACGAGGGCGACCCCGACCGGCAGGGATTGGATCATCTCGGACATACCGGGGGTGAGCCCCTCGATGGATTGGGCGATGGCCTTCAAGTCGAGAGGATTGGTCACCTGGAGGATCAGCTGGGTATTGCACTGGGAGAGGACGCTCTTGTCGATGCGCGCGGCCCGTTGGGTGACCGCGCACAGGCCGAGACCGAACTTCCGCCCCTCGCTCGCGATGTTCTTCAGGATGCGGGAACAGGTCGCGCTCCCCTGCTGGGGCGCGAAGTTGTGCGCCTCCTCGATGACGAGGAACAGGGGAGGGATCTTGTTCTTCTTCCGGTTCTCGAAGAGGGTGGTCGCGATCCGCTGTACGACCAGCTCCTGGACGTCGGGCGCGACCCCCCGGAGATTGATCAGGGTCGCCTCGCCCTTCTTTACGAGGTCGTTCAGGCTGGTCCCCTGCGGGCCCAGGAGTTTCGTTTGCTCCACATACTCGAGCCGCTCGTGGATCGTCTCCGCGACGGCGCCCTCGCCCGCCTCGGCCGCCCGGACCAGGTCGTGGACCGTGTAGTCGGGGTTGGAGGCCGCGACCCGCTCGATCAGCTGCTTCAGCGGGGCCAGGAACGATTTCACGTTCGTGAGTCCCATGAAGACGAGCAGGTCCCTCGGATCGCTGTTGCGCAGGCTGAAGGTGAGAGGCTTCGCCGTCGGGTTCAGGCTGACGTCCGGGGAGTACTCCTGGATCTGCTTCCCGAACCCCTGCGACTCGACTCCGAACCGGGCGTACCCACCGTTCTTCTCGGCCGGGATGCGGAGCGAGCCGTACTCCCCGTGCGGGTCGATGATGACACACGTGACCTTGTGGCGGAGGAGCTCCTCGATCAGGACGCCCAAGAGGTAGCTCTTGCCGCCGCCGGTCTTCGCGAGCACGCTGACGTGGCGCTGGACGAGCTGGTTGATGTCGAGCTCGATCTTGAGCGAGTGGTTCCGGAGCAGCCCCACGTAGGCCCCGCTGTTCGTGTGGTGTTTGAGTCCCAAGACCTCGGCGATGAGCGGCTCTTCCGCCCGGAACACGTGGGCCCCGGGGCGGAAGGGGATGGTCGGGATCTTCACGAGCCCCGCCGGGTCCCGGTACCCGACGATCCGGGCGATCCCGAGCAGGCTCTCGTGCAGGGTCGCCTCCTCGGTGGGCATGAGCGCTCCCGCGTGCTCGATGTCGAGGTCGCTCTTGCGCTTCAGGTCGTCCAGCTGGCAGAGGACCTTGCCGTGGAACTCGTCCACGACGGTCAGGTAATCGCCGCGCTCGATCGGCTGCGTCAGGCTCAGTTGGAACTGGCCGAGGCCGACGTCCCCGAAGATGCGGCCGACCTCCTCCACACCGCGTTTCACCGAGAGGGTCGGATATTAGTATGACGCGGCAAGAGCAGCGCCTTTCGGCGTCCGCTCGGAAGTCTTTATATTGCGTCCCTCTGTCGAACGCCACCTCGACCACGAGCCGCCGTGGCGAGGCTCTGCCCTTTGACCGACGCCACCGAAGAACTCGAACGCAAGCGCGCGGAGTCGAACGCGAGAGCGGTCGATCCCAAGGCGGTTGCCCTGGTGGAGGCGCTCCATGCCGGCGACCTCGCGGGCTTCCTGAAGTCCGCCGCCGCCGATCCCAAGCTTCTCAACGCCCGCGGACCGGAGGGTTCCACACCCTTCATGTACGCCGTGCTCTACACCGGCCCATCCGGTCCCTGGAACGCCTCTTGAAACTGGGCGCCGATGTGAACCGGCGGAATGATGCCAACGCGACCGCCCTCATGTGGGCCGCCGCCGACCTGGAGAAAACACGCCTGCTGGTGGCTCAAGGCGCCGACGTTAACGCTCGCTCGAGCCAGGTACCGACTCCGCTGATGATCGCCGCCCGGCGCCCCGGCAACAGCGCCGCCGTCCAGTTCCTGCTCGATCACGGCGCCAATCCCAATCCCAACCCGCATCCCGTCGGCGAATCGTCGCCTTTGATTGAAGCTGCCAACGCCGGTGATGCCGCCAGCATGGAGCTGCTCCTAGCCCATGGCGCCGAGGTGAAGGACGCCGAGCCGGCGCTCGAAGTGGCTTACGCCGTCCGCTGCTCCAAGTGCGCGGGCCTCGGATCGCCAAAGGTCTGGAGCAAGCAGGATTACACCACGGCCCTGCCGAATATCGCGTTTCTCGGCGATGTCAACGCCGTCCGCCAGGCCCTGGACCACGGCGCCAGCCCCAACGCCGTCGATCCGCTCGGCCGCACGCCCCTGATGTATGCCGTCGCATCCGATCTTCTCAATCTGGACGTCGTCCGGTTGCTCGTCGAGCGCGGCGCCGGCATCAACGCCAGGGACTCGCACCAGTCGAGCGGCGACGCCGGACTCTCGGTTCTCGATATCGCCAGGGGGCACGGCGAAACGCCAGTTGTCGCATGGCTGGTGAAAGCCGGCGCCAAGGGTACCACTCCCAGCCAGCCCGTTCTGAAATCCCGGCGCCAGAACAACATCCGGAGCGCCATACAGTCCAGTCTCCCCTTGATTCAGCGCGCCGACGCCAATTTTATTCCCAAGGCGGCCTGCATCTCGTGCCACAATGACAGCTTTGCGGCCATGGCCGTCGGCGCGGCGCGCAAAAGCGGATTTCAGGTGGGACGAAGCCATTTCCGCCCAGCAGGTCAAAGCCAACATCGTGGGCCTGGAAAAACTCCGCGACTACTTGCATCAGGGCTTCTTCACTCCGGTGGAAGATTACTTCGGGCCATTCGTGGTGAGTTACATCCTAATGGGGCTGGATGCCGAGCATTACCAGCCGGATCTCAACACCGACGCCGTAGCCATGTACCTCAAATCGCATCAGACTCCCGACGGCGAGTGGCCCTACGCGACCGCCGACCAACGCCCGCCCATCTGCTCGGTCTATATCGCAGATCCTCGCCCTCGCCATCCGCGCACTCCAGCTTTATGCCCCCAAGCTGGATAAGGCCGCCTACGACCAGGCCATCCAGCTCGGCGCGTCGTGGATCGCCAAAGCCCAAGCCACCAACAACGACGATCGAATCTTTCGGCTGCTGCCCTGGCCAACAAGGAAAGACCAGCCACCGAAAGCGATGCGCGAGTCGCTTTCTCGAAAGCAGCGCTCCGATGGCGGCCTGGAGCGACCTCGACACCACGGAAAGCACCGCATTAGCCACCGGAAAATCTCTGTATGCCTTGCAGGTGGCCGGCCTCGCGGCATCCGACACAGCCTATCAGCGCGCCGTCCAATACCTGCTGAACACCCAACAGGAGGATGGTTCGTGGTTCGTCCGGACGCGCGCCATGGCCTTGCAGCCATACTTCGACTCCGGTTTCCCCCACGGCTACAATCAGTTTATTTCCGCCGCCGGCACCAGTTGGGCCACGGTCGCGCTCTCGCGGGCCGCCCAGGCGCCGCGGTAAGGCATGCTTTTGGCTTGTCCACCGTGTCATGCTGTAGTTTCTATGCGAGACCCGGAAGTCATCGAAACCGAGCTAATGGAAATCAGTGCCATTGCGGACGAGTCCATCAAGCTCGAGCGCATCGTTGCCTGGTGCGCCACGCATCCCGACGAAGTCCCCTTCGCCCTGCACCAGCTCATGCGCCGCCGCGACCACCGCGACCAAGGGCTGAGTCGCCCACGTCGCGAGTAGAATAGGGGGAATACTTATGCGGCCGAACAGCCTGTGTGCGCGATTTCTGTTTCTCTCCGTCTGCGCGGCCGGACGGCCCGCGTCCGGCACACTATTCGAATACGAGGGGTTCAGCTATCCCTCAGGATCCAGCCTCTCATCGGCGAACTGCTGGTCCGGCTGGTCCGGTGGCTCGGGATCTCCAGGCGGACTCGACGCTACGGTTACGGCCACCTCACTGACCTTCCAGAACCTGGCCGTCTCCGGCGGCGCTGTTTCCAGCGCCGGATTCCAGCCGCCGGCCATGGGGTCGTCGGTGGCCTACTGGGCGGCCAATCTGGACCAGCATCGGCGCCGACAACACCACCGCCTATATGAGCTTCCTGCTGCGACCCGACGCCGGGTACGGCTATTACGGAGGGTTGAACATCGGCAACGCCCTGTTTGCCGGGGTTTCGGGCAACCAATCGTTCTTTGGACTGGAGGGTCCGCTCGGCGACCTGAACCTGTCGAACGTTCCCGTAGTGGCGGGGACACCCGTATGGTTTGTCATCCGGTTCGATTTCCTGCCCGGCAACGACCGGGTTTCGCTGTATCTGAACCCCACCGGGGCAGCCCGAACCCGCCGTCCCCACAGCGGTGCAAACCGATCTCGACGTGGGCACGGTTACATCGCTGACCATCAACAATTATGGCGGCTTCACGGTGGACGAGATCCGCATCGGGTCGAGCTACGATGTGGTGACGCCGGTCGAAGCGCCGTCCGTGCCCGCCGTTTCCATTTTCGCCCTGACCATTTTGGGCGCCTCCCTCGCGCTGCTGGCCGCCTGGGCACGTAGCTCTCAACCCTCACACCAGCAGCATGCAATCCCCATACGAATAGAACCGGTACTTCTCTTCCACTGCGTGACGGTAGGCGTCGAGCGCCAGTTCCGTGCCCGCGAACGCGCACACCAGCAGCAGTAGGCTGGTCCGCGGCAAATGAAAATTCGTCAGCATGGCTCCCGTGCCGCGAAACTCGAAGCCCGGGTAAATGAAAATGTCGGTCTCGCCTTCCCGCGCTCGAGTCTCCCACGCGCAGCGCGCTCTCCACCGACCGCACGCTGGTAGTTCCCACCATCACCAGCCGCCGGGCGGCGCGCATTTTCGCGGCTTCTTCCGCCGTAATCCGGTAATATTCGCTGTGCAGCTTGCCCCGCTCCACCTGTTCCTCATGCAGCGGCTGGAAGGTACCCAGGCCCACGTGGTCACCCGCGCGATTTCGGCGCCGGCGGCGCGGCACCGGTCCAGCACCTG